>NZ_FWXR01000009.1 GCF_900176465.1 Fulvimarina manganoxydans | reverse complement strand
GAAGGGATCGAGCCATGCCACGATCTACCCGTGGGCGATCAGGGTCCCGTCGGTCTCCTTCCCGCACTCACTCTACACTATCCCAAACACACAGGGTCCCCGGCCCTGACGGGCCGAGGATGACGACCGGTGTGGTCTTTGCGGAATGACGTCCGATCGTCTGGGGCACGCCTGATCGCTTCCCGGCCGGTATCACCCCTTGCGATACTGCTCGTCCGTCACCGGCTCCATCCAGGTGACGTGCCCGGTCTCGTCGCGCTCGTGGATCGCGATATGGGTGAGGGCGGTGGTGGCTGTCGCGCCATGCCAATGACGCTCGTTCGGCGCGAAGGCGACGACGTCGCCGGGCCGCACCTCCTCGATCGGCCCGCCCTCGCGCTGGACCCAGCCGAGGCCCGACGTGATGAGAAGGGTCTGGCCCAAAGGGTGGGTGTGCCAGTTCGTTCGAGCACCGGGCTCGAAGGTGACCGAGACCGCGCTCGCCCGCGCCGGAGCCTCGCCGGTAAAGAGCGGATCCTGGCGCACGGCGCCGGTGAAATAATCGGCCGGCGCCTTGACCGAGGGGCGCGAGCCGTTTCGCATGATGTCCATGGAAAGTCTCCTCATCGGAAGATGCGGCGGGACGCCGTCGATCCCTGAAGTGGAGCAAGTGCCGGGCCTGTCGATGGCCGCCCCACCAGAAGCTTGAGCCAAGCCTGTCGCACTAATCACCAAAGCGCGAGGATCGCGCCTTGCACGCCTTCGGACCCGTTCATATATAGCCGCCAGCGCCACGGGCCGGGCAGCAATGCTCCGCCCGGCCAAGCGAACAGATTCCAGAGAGTAGTTTAGGGGCCGTCCACCGGAACGCCTCCACGAGGGTCACCGGACGGCTCGCTTGAAAAGGAGAGTGACGACTATGGCGAAGGTAATCGGTATCGACCTCGGAACGACCAATTCCTGCGTCGCCGTCATGGACGGCAAGAATTCCAAGGTGATCGAGAACGCCGAGGGCGCGCGCACGACGCCGTCCATGGTGGCCTTCACCGACGATGGCGAGCGCCTCGTCGGCCAGCCGGCCAAGCGCCAGGCAGTGACCAATCCGACCGACACGATGTTTGCCGTCAAGCGCCTGATCGGTCGGCGCTATGAGGATCCGACCGTCGCCAAGGACAAGGATCTCGTTCCCTATAAGATCGTCAAGGCCGACAATGGCGATGCCTGGGTCGAGGCCGATGGCGAAAAATATTCGCCCTCGCAGATCTCGGCGATGATCCTTCAGAAGATGAAGGAAACCGCCGAATCCTATCTCGGCGAGAAGGTCGAGAAGGCCGTCATCACCGTTCCGGCCTACTTCAACGACGCCCAGCGTCAGGCGACCAAGGATGCCGGCAAGATCGCCGGTCTCGAAGTCCTGCGCATCATCAACGAGCCGACCGCGGCCGCGCTCGCCTATGGTCTCGACAAGACCGAGGGCAAGACGATCGCCGTCTACGATCTTGGCGGCGGCACCTTCGACGTCTCGATCCTGGAGATCGGCGATGGCGTCTTCGAGGTGAAGTCGACCAATGGCGACACCTTCCTCGGCGGCGAAGACTTCGACATGCGGCTCGTCGACTATCTGGCGAACGAGTTCAAGAAGGATCAGGGCATCGATCTGAAGAACGATAAGCTCGCCCTTCAGCGCCTCAAGGAGGCGGCTGAAAAGGCCAAGATCGAGCTGTCCTCCGCTTCGCAGACCGAGATCAACCTGCCCTTCATCACCGCCGATCAGTCCGGCCCCAAGCACCTGACCATGAAGCTGACGCGCTCCAAGTTCGAGAGCCTCGTCGACGATCTCGTTCAGCGCACGGTCGGCCCGATGAAGGCGGCCTTGAAGGATGCCGGCATGTCGGCGAGCGAGGTCGACGAGGTCGTGCTCGTCGGCGGCATGACGCGCATGCCCAAGGTCCAGGAGACGGTGAAGACCTTCTTCGGCAAGGAGCCCCATAAGGGCGTGAACCCGGACGAGGTGGTCGCCATGGGCGCGGCGATCCAGGCCGGCGTTCTGCAGGGCGACGTGAAGGACGTCCTCCTTCTCGACGTGACCCCGCTTTCGCTCGGCATCGAGACGCTGGGCGGCGTTTTCACCCGTCTCATCGACCGCAACACGACGATCCCGACCAAGAAGTCCCAGGTCTTCTCGACCGCCGAGGACAATCAGAACGCCGTGACGATCCAGGTCTATCAGGGCGAGCGCGAGATGGCGGCCGACAACAAGTCGCTCGGCCGGTTCAACCTCGAGGGCATCCCGCCAGCACCGCGCGGCGTGCCGCAGATCGAAGTGACCTTCGACATCGACGCCAATGGCATCGTCAACGTCTCGGCCAAGGACAAGGGCACCAACAAGGAGCAGCGGATCACGATCCAGGCTTCTGGTGGTCTGTCGGATGCCGATATCGAGCAGATGGTCAAGGACGCCGAGGCCAATGCGGATGCCGACAAGAAGCGTCGCGCGGCTGTCGAAGCCAAGAACCAGGCCGAGAGCCTCGTCCATTCGGCCGAAAAGAGCCTCGAAGACTATGGCGACAAGGTCACCGAGGACGACCGCAACGCGATCCGCACGGCGATCGACGATCTGAAGGCTGAGCTTGCCAAGGAAGATGCCGACGCCGAGACGATCAAGGCCAAGAGCGACACGCTCGCCCAGGCCTCGATGAAGCTCGGCCAGGCCATGTATGAGGCGGCTCAGAACGAGCAGGCCGAGACGGACGCCGCGGCCGATGCCGCCAAGTCCTCCTCTTCGGCCAATGACGACGTCGTCGATGCCGACTATGAAGAGGTCGACGACGACGAGCAGCGCAAGAAGAGCGCCTGATCGATTATCCGACAGTCTTAGACGATGAAAAGCCCGGGAGGTTCGCCTCCCGGGCTTTTTCGTGCGAGCTGGCAGGGTGTTTGAAGCAGGCTGCTGGCTCCATGCTCCTCCTTTCCGCCTGCCCTTGGGTTGGCTTCAAGGCGCAGAGACGTCCTGAAACCTTCGCAAGGGCTGGAGACGGGCGAATTGGGCGGAGACGGGGTTCGCGCGCGGCTCAAGCGCCACGCGCGCTGATCCTCACCTTCCGCCGGCCAAGACCCACAGCGTGTTGATCTTACTCGTCGATCGCTTCGAGGATGACGTTGTCATTGGTGTAGATGCAGATGTCGGCGGCGATCTTCATGGCCTTGCGCGCCACGTCCTCGGCTGAAAGGTCGGTGTCGGCGAGGGCTCTTGCGGCAGCCAGAGCGTAGTTGCCGCCCGAGCCAATGGCGATGACGCCGTCCTCGGGCTCCAGGACGTCGCCATTGCCCGTCAGCGTCAGGGTGATCTGCTTGTCGGCGACGATCATCATCGCCTCCAGCCGGCGCAGATAGCGGTCGGTGCGCCAATCCTTGGCAAGTTCGACGGCCGCCCGCATCAACTGGTCGGGATATTGTTCGAGCTTGGCCTCCAGCCGCTCCAGAAGCGTGAAGGCATCGGCTGTCGCCCCGGCAAAGCCGGCGATCACTTGGCCGTTCTTGCCGATCCGGCGGACCTTGCGGGCATTGCCCTTCATCACCGTATTGCCGAGGGAGACCTGCCCATCGCCGGCAACCACCACCTTGCCGCCCTTGCGGACCGTTACAATGGTCGTGCCATACATCTGGTCGGGCTTGTGCGTCTCGTTCATGAAATAAGTCCTTATGCTTCGACCGGCCGGCGTGAAACCGCCGATCTCTCGCGCCGGATGTGGGGTGTTTGCCATGCAAAGAAAAGCGACCGTCAAGCCCTTTCGCCGCCAAGCCCTCTCGCCTATATCTGCCTCAGGCGGGCTGCGCGGTGCGACAGGCGTAACATTTCCTCGGGGCCTTAGTCATTCCTAGGGAGCTGTCCCTGTCCGGGCTCGTGGGCCTGGATACACGGCGCCCACCTACTTTGTAGGTTCCCGGGATCGACTTCGACCATCGGCCGGGTGGCTCGCCGTTTTCCCCGATCATGAATCCTATGACCACAAGGCGATGCGGATGCGCGGTCGCCCTCCTTCATGTCTGTTTTCTTATCAACATTTCAGCGATAGACCCGGCTTCGTCATAGGGATGGAGAGGTCGGCATGGGTGACGGTACGGGGAAGGACGATATCGCATCGGCCAAGCAGCAGTTGCGCCGACAGGTGCTTGCGCGGCGGGACGGGCTGGACGAGGCGTGGCGCATCGAGGCTTCGCTCATGCTAGGTGATCGGGCGCAGGCGTTTCTTGGGTCCGTCGATCCCGGCACCGTCGTCTCCGGCTTCCTGCCCATCCGCTCCGAGGTCGACATCCGCCCGCTGATGGCGGCGCTCGGCCAGAAGGGCGCGCGGCTCTGCGTGCCGGCGATCGTTGAAGGCGAGCTTCAATTCCGCGAACTGCGCCCTGATGCGCCGCTCGAGCCCCAGGGCTTCGGCACCTATGCGCCCGGATCGGAAGCGGCGGTTCTCGACCCTCGGCTGATGCTGGTTCCGCTCGCCGCTTTCGACACGGCAGGTCGCCGGCTCGGCTATGGGCGCGGCTATTACGACCGGGCCATTGAGCGGCTTGAAGAGAAGGGCATATCCCCGCGCCTGATCGGCATTGCCTTCGATGCCCAGGAGGCTGATTGCGTGCCGACCGAGCTCCATGACCGGAGGCTTGCAGCGATCGTCACCGAAAGCCGGGTCATCGACTGCGGCCTCTGATCCGAGGCTCCCCCGCCGACAGGACCCCTATTCAAAACAGCGAATCTCGGCCTCGGCCTGAGCTCTGCGCAGGTCGCCGATGGCCGCCTTCGATTCGGCGCTCGTCTTGAACAACACGCCTTTTTCGCCCGTCACCTGGCCCATGGAGAGGAAGGTCGAGGCCTCCACATAGCGGTCATAGGAGATCAGCGAGGCGACGACGTCGAAGGAGCAGGAGCAGCGCTCCAGGGCGACGCGCGTCTGCCCGTTGGACGCCATGCAGCCGAAGACGTAATCGGCCGCCGTCACGGTCGGATAGTCGGCGGTCGCCGCTGTCGCCGTCATGCCCGGCAGAACGGGGCTCGCCCCCGCACCCCCGACAAGCGTCGAGCCTGGTTGGGCGGTGGCCGCCGCGCTCGGCTCCGTCGACGGGGCCGCTTGTTGCGCGAGGGCCGGCGAAGCGAAAGCGAGCGCTGCCAGGACGGCGAGAGCCTTCGATGCGATGATCCTGTGCATATCCTATCTTCCTCCAAAGGGCCCATGGGCGGATGCGGCCGTCCGTGCCGGTCGGCGCCGCCGTGGGCTCACTGCGGCCGGTCGACGATGAACTGGCCGAAGGCGCGAGGGCCGTTGCCCACATCGAGTGTCTGAACGATTTCAAGACTGTCCGTGTCCACCTTGGCAAGGGTGTTGTCGAACCAGTTCGCCACATAGACGAAACGGCCATCGCCGCTCGCCTCGATGCCCTCGGGATATTCGCCGATGTCGATCGTCTCGATGGGCTCGAAGCTCGCGGCGTCGAAGACCGACAGGGTGGCGGCATACTGATCGGTGACGAAGACCCGGCCATTGGCCTCTGCCGCCGCATAAGGATGCGAGCCGACGGGAACGCTGGCGATCGTCTCATAGGTCTTGGCATCGACGACGGTCACGTCGTCGCTTCCCACATTGACCGCGTAGATGCGCCTCTGATCGGGCGAGATCGTGACGCCGAAAGGCCTCTCGCCGACCTTCACCCGGGCCAACACCTTGCCGGTACCAGCCTCGAAAATGGAGATCTGGTTGGAGTCCCGGTCGGCGGTTACCAGCCGGTCGCCATCGTCGAAGACCGCGACGCCGGAGGGCGACTCGCCCGTTTCGAACCGGCCGGTGACCGTTCCGGCTTGCGGATCGACGATCAGAAGCGAATGGGAATACCAATCCGCCACATAGACGGGGGAGCCGGAAGGGTGGACCGCGATACCGAGCGGACCGCCGCCGACCTCGATCTCGCCAATCATCGTCTCGGTCTTCGTGTCCAGAATGCCGATCGATTTGGCCTCGGGGCGCGAAACGAAGGCGCGCGAACCCTGTCGCAGTGCCGCGATGCCGGCGGGCTTGCCGGGCATGTCGATCGTCTTGGTCACCGTCATGGTGTCAAGATCGACGATCGAAACGGTCTCGTCCTCCTGATTGGTGACGAAAGCCGTTTCACCGGCCGAGGCGAGGCTCGGCCCCGCCATGGCGGGGCCCGCCAAGGCGAATGCGAAGACGAGCCGGCGCGCCGTCTTCCTCGGGGACATCACGATCCTGCTTCGACAGCCTGTTTCAGGCCCTCGAGACCTTCCATGATATAAGCGTTGACGCCCTTCACGGCGGCCTCGTCGTTGAGTTCGGCCGGCGGATCGTTGTTCGGATAGCCCCGATAGAAGGCGGCGCTCCAGGACACTTCCGACTTGGCGCCGCCATCGACGGGCTTCACGGCAATATTGGACGAATAGTTCGTCGCCGGGATCACATCGATATTGGTATGGCCGATAAAGGTCGACAGACGCATCTTGTCGGGATCGATCCGCGACAATTCCTCTTCCATCAATCCGCCGGTCTTGTAACCGAGCGTGCGCACGGACCCCTTTTCGTTGCCCTTCGGGGCGTCGGTCATGGCGACGCGCGGATGCCAGGACATGTCGGCGAAATTGCCGAGGACCGCCCAGACCTTGGCGGGCGGGGCGTCGATGACGATGCTTTCGGCGGTCTTCTGGCGCGTGGGGCCATGGGCGAGCGCCACGGCAGGTAGGATGAGAAGCGCGACGGCAAAGCTCAACAGACGTCGATACACGATTGAAATCCTCCACTTGTCGATCGTCTCGCAGATGGGCGCGAGGATCGCGGGCCGGACCCTATTCGAGATTTGCGGAAAAAGGGAAGAGTGGACTTCGCCCTTTCACGTCAACGCGAAGCCTGATCGGCCCTCTCGGTTTTGGCCTTTGGTCCTATATCGCCGGTGATCGGCGCTTGACGGCTTTGGAGCGAGAGCCGACTGTCGCGATCGTTTCTGCCATTCAAGAAGGATGATCCGATGTCCCGTCGCTTGTGCCTCGTCACGGGGCTTTGGGCCGCCACCCTTCTCGCTTTCGGGGACGCGGCGCCGATCGGGCCCTCGCTGGCTTTCGCGCAGGAAGCCCGCAGCGACGCTGTTCAGCCGGAGACCGGCGTCTCGATGCCCGAAGACAGCGCATCGGTGCCTCGCGCGGCGACCAAGGCGGACAACTTCATGGTCGCCGCGGCCCATCCGCTGGCCGTCGAAGCCGGCCTTTCCATGCTGCGCGAGGGCGGCAACGCCATCGATGCGATGGTCGCCGTGCAATTCGTGCTTGGCCTCGTCGAGCCGCAATCCTCGGGGGTCGGGGGCGGCGCCTTCCTGGTCTATTTCGATGCCGAGGCCGGCGAACTCACCACATTCGACGGGCGGGAGACGGCGCCGGCCGAAGCGACTCCGACGCTGTTCCTCGATGAGGCCGGCGATCCGCTCGCCTTCTATGATGCCGTGGTCGGCGGGCGGTCTGTGGGTACGCCCGGCACGGTCAAGCTGATGGCCGAAACCCATGCCCGCTATGGCGCGCTCGATTGGAAAAGGGTGCTGCAGCCCGCGATCGATCTCGCAAGAAACGGCTTCGAAGTCACGCCGCGCCTTGCCGGCCTCATTGCCGAGGATCAGGAGCGGCTGTCGCGCTTCGATGCGACGAGGGCCTATTTCTTTCATGAGGACGGCTCGCCGCTTCAGCTGGGAGAACGGCTGAAAAATCCGGCCTATGCAAAGACGCTGGAAGCGATCGCGGCCGACGGCGCGGACGCCTTCTATGAGGGCGAGATCGCTCAAGCGATTGTCGACACCGTGCGCAAGGCGCCGGGCAATCCTGGCCTTTTGTCGGCGAGCGACCTTGCCAATTATCGCATCGTCGAGCGCGAGCCGGTCTGCGTGACCTATCGCGCCCATGAGGTCTGCGGCATGGGGCCGCCATCCTCCGGCGCGCTGACCGTCGGCCAGATCCTCGGCATGCTCGCGCCCTACGATCTTGCCGGTCTCGGGCCCATGAGCCCTGAGAGCTGGCGGCTCATCGGCGATGCCTCGCGCCTCGCCTTTGCCGATCGCGGCCGCTACATGGCCGATTCGGACTTCGTCGCCATGCCGACGCGTGGTCTCGTCGACGAGAACTATCTACGCGATCGCGCAACGCTTCTCGACGGCGAGGGCAAGCTCGCCGATGAGAAGGTCGCCCCGGGATCGCCGCCCTGGGATCATGCGGAATTGAGGGGCGACGATACCGCGATCGAATTCCCTTCGACGAGCCATGTCTCGATCCTCGACGAAGCCGGCAATGCGGTGTCCTTGACGACGACGATCGAAAACGGCTTCGGCTCGCGCCTGATGGTCGGCGGTTTTCTTCTCAACAACGAGCTGACCGATTTTTCCTTCGAGACCCATGACGAGAAGGGCTATCCGATCGCCAATGCGGTCGCGCCGGGAAAGCGGCCGCGCTCCTCCATGGCGCCGACCATCGTCATGCGCGAGGGACGGCCGGACATCGTCGTCGGCTCGCCGGGCGGAAGCCGGATCATCGGCTATGTGGCGCAAGCGCTGATCGCCATGCTCGACTGGGACATGGACCCGCAACAAGCCGTCGCGATGCCCCATCTCGTCAACCGCTTCGGGACCTTCGATGTGGAGGCCGGAACGGCGGCGACCGATCTTGCCGCACCGCTGACGGCGCTCGGCTACGAGGTCAGTGAGACCGATCTGAATTCCGGGCTGCATGTGATCCGCCGAACCGACGAGGGACTTCTCGGCGGAGCCGATCCTCGCCGGGAGGGTGTCGCCCTCGGCGATTGACGTCAGGCGTTCACCGTCTCTCGATGGTTTGCCTTCGCTTCCCGAAAAAGCTTGGCCGGGCCACCTTGGCCGGTTGGATTCACGCCGCATGGAAGCCGCAAAGCGGGCGCGAAGGTCTGAAAGGTTTCGCCTACCAAGGCGAAGAAGTGTTGATTAACCGAACCAAAGGGAAATCGACGGGAATCGTCAGGTGGTCCGTGCGTCTTCACCGTCGAGAAATGCCTCTGGCGCATCTCTAACGGGTAGCCCGAAATCGGGTGCTCAAGGGACGCACAGGAGGCCAGGACGATGGATGCGAGGGTTCCGCAAACCGAGCGGACGGTCTTTGTCGATCTCGACGGGACGCTGATCCATACCGACCTTCTTTGGGAATCGCTTTTCCTGACCGCACGCGGCGACCCAGCCCTTCTGCGAAAGGTGCCGGGCTGGATTCTGGCAGGCAAGGCCAGGCTGAAGGCCGAACTTGCCGAGGCCATCGATTTCGATCCCGCGCTTCTGCCTTATCGCGAAAGCGTCTTGAACGAATTGCGCGCCCTGAAGGCGGCCGGCCGTCGCATCGTTCTGGCGACCGGGGCGAATGAAAGGCTCGCGCATGCAGTCGCCGATCATCTGGGCCTCTTCGACGAGGTCATGGCCTCCGACGACACGGTCAATCTGACCGCCGAACGCAAGCTGGAGCGGATCCGCGCCGCTTGCGGCGACGAGGGCTATGACTATTACGGCAATTCCCATGAGGACATCTGTCTTCTGGAACATGCGGCGGAGGCGACGGTCGTCGCCCCGGACAGGGCGGCCCATCGCTGGCACGGCCGCACCGGCTCCAACCGGATCGACCATGAGCCCGGCCGTCTGAAGGCCGCGATCAAGGCGATGCGCCCGCATCAATGGATGAAGAACGTCCTGGTCTTCGTGCCGGTCGTCCTCGCCCACGACTTCCTGCATTTCGGCATTCTCTTCGCGGCGATCCTGGCTTTCATCAGCTTCTCGGCGGCGGCTTCTGCAGTCTATATCTTCAACGATCTTCTCGATCTCGCCGCCGACCGTCGCCATCGCACCAAGCGCAACCGGCCCTTCGCTTCCGGGCGCCTGGCCATTCCGACGGGTCTCAAGATGGCGATAGGGCTTCTGGCGATCTCCTGGGGCATCGCATTCGTCCTGCCCTTCCAATATGCCGCGATCCTCGGCATCTACATGATCGCGACGACAGCCTATTCCTTCTTCCTCAAACGCATGCTCCTGATCGACGTCCTGACGCTGGCGGGGCTCTATACGACGCGGATCCTTGCCGGCGCGGAGGCGACGGGCATCGGCTCGTCCTTCTGGCTGCTCGCCTTCTCGGTCTTCTTCTTCCTGTCGCTCGCCCTCGTGAAGCGTTTCACCGAGCTCCAGGATTTCGGCGGCGGCGCGGGCCGGGAAAAGACGGGGCGCGGCTATGTGGACGCCGATTTGGAGACCATCGGCCAGGCCGGCATGGCCTCAGGCTTTGCCGCCGTGCTCGTCCTTGCGCTCTATATCAACAGCCCGGAGGTCGCGGCCCAATATCAGGTGCCCTATCTCGTCTGGCCGCTCTGCCCGCTGATCCTCTACATCATCGTGCGAATCTGGATCCTCGCCCGCCGCAACGAGATGCATGAGGACCCGGTGGTATTCATCCTCCAGGACTGGCGCAGCCAGATGATGATCGCGCTCGGCGGTCTGATGTTCCTGACGGCCGCCTATGTCTGAGACCTTCACCGCCTGGGGCGGCGAAGCGGCGAAGAACGCCGTCGCCGTCCCCCTCGAGACCCTCGATTTCTCGCGCCTGACGACACCTGCGCTCCCCTATGGCGATGGCCGCAGCTATGGCGACTCCTGCCTTCTGTCGGGCGGCGCCATGATCGACGGACGCCATCGCAACCGCATCCTCGCCTTCGATGGCGAAACCGGGCTTTTGACGGCCGAGGCCGGTATCCGCCTCTCTGACATCATCGCTTTTGCCGCACCCCTCGGCTGGTTTCCCGCGGTTTTGCCCGGCACGCGCTTCGTCACGCTGGGCGGGGCGATCGCCAACGATATTCACGGCAAGAACCATCACCGGCGGGGCAGTTTCGGCTGTCATGTGGAGCGGCTGGTTCTGGAGCGCTCCGATCGGGGGCGTCTGGTCTGCTCTCCGCGCGGGAACGCCGATCTCTTCGCCGCGACGATCTCCGGCTTCGGGCTCACCGGCGTCATCCGCGAGGCGACCATCCGCTTGATGCGCGTGCCGAGCACCCAGATCAGGGAGGTGACGACCCGCTTCGACCGTCTGGAGGACTATTTCGAGCTCGCAGCAGAGACCGACAAGCGGCACGAATATGCCGTCGCCTGGATCGATTCCCTCGCAACCGGCAAGAGCTTCGGGCGCGGCCATCTCATTGCGGGCGATCACGAGAAAAGCGGGGAGCGAGCGGGTTCGGCACGGCCGGCTCTAGCTACGGTTCCCCTGACGCCGCCGGTCAGCCCCCTGATCGGACCGGGTCTGAAGGCCTTCAACGAGCTCTATTATCGCAAGGCGAGGCCCGGCACGAGCGAGCGGACCGTTCCCTTCGACGGCTTCTTCTTCCCGCTCGACCGGATCGGGCGCTGGAACCGGCTCTATGGTCCGCGCGGTCTCTGCCAGCACCAATGCGTGTTGCCGGAAGAAGCGGGCGCCGACGGCGTGCGGGCGCTTCTGGATGCCGCCCGGACCTATAAGCAGGGCTCGTTCCTGACCGTCCTGAAACGCTTCGGCGCTTTGGCGAGCCCTGGCCTCACCAGCTTTCCGAGACCCGGCTACACGCTGACACTCGATTTTCCTCATCGCGGGGAGAAGACCTTGAAGCTCCTCGCCGAACTCGATCGCATCACGATCGAGGCGGGCGGGGCGATCAATCCTTACAAACATGCCCGCGCCGCCCCGCAGACCTTCGCGATGAGTTTTCCGCGCTGGCGCGAGCTCGAAGCGTTTCGCGATCCGGCGCTTCTATCGAACTTCTGGCGTCGCACGGTCGTGATGGCTCTCGCCGAGGACCCGGCGATGGTTTCGAAAGCAAAAAAGTACAATTCAAGTCAAAACCCGGCATTTACCCTCAAGGCAGATGCCACGCTCGTGAACAGCGAAATACCCGCTCTTTAACGCCTTTAGAGAGTTGGTTTGGTAGACAGACTTATCAGAAAATCCTGCCCTTCGGACATCAAGCCCGACAACCGGTGTTCCAAGAGGAAAGCAGGATCAACGAGGTAAAGAGCAACTCTCCGACTTTCCGGTCTGCGTTCCTCGGGACGCCGGCCCTTCGAAAGATGAGAAGAGTTGCCGTCGACAGGCGAGAGCGGAGCGCGATGGCAAAGTACATACCCTTCATATTGTTCACGGTGTTCACCAACGCCGCAGCACAGGTCATGCTGAAATATGGCATGATGCAATTGGGTCCCTTGACCTTTGCGGGCGTCAATCCGCTCATCAAGATCCTGCAGATCGTCTTCAGCCCTTTCGTGTTTCTGGGGCTCTGCACCTTCGTGATCTCGATGGCCTCGCATCTCTTCGTCCTGTCCAAGGTCGAATTGTCCTTCGCCTATCCCTTCCTGTCGCTTGCTTATGTGGCGGTCGCGGTCTTCGCCTTCTTCATCTTCCACGAAGACCTCAACGCCTATCGCATCGGCGGCATCGCGCTGATCTGCGTCGGCACCTTCTTCATCGCACAGGGTGGCTCGTCCATCGCCGGTGAGGAGAAGCTCGCCGACGCGCTCCCGGTATCCGCATCTTCCGCTCACGAGGTTTCCCGATGAAACACATCCTGTTCGGCGGCGACGGCTTCGTCGGCCGTCATCTCGCCAAGAAACTTCTCGCCGACGGCGAAACGGTGATCGTCGCCGATATCGCCAAGGACAATCAGAAAGCCTTCTATCCCGGCGCGACGCATTGTCATTGCGATGTCACCGATCCAGCCAGCGTTCGGGCCGTGCCGATCGCGGCAGACGACATGGTCTACAATCTGTCGGCCAAGATGCTCTCGCCGATCCAGGTCAAGGCCAAGCGCCACGACTTCTTCTATCCGGTGAACTATCACGGCACGGTCAATATCATCGAGGCGATGGACAAGGCCGGGGCGAAGAACCTCGTCCACTTCACCACCGACATGATCTACGGCCACACGGTCACCTATCCGATGACCGAGGAGCATCCGGTCGCCCCGCTCGGCGAATACGGCCAGTCCAAGCTCGACACCGAGGTTCTGGCGACCGAATGGCGCAAGAAGGGCATGAACATCTCGCTGTTCCGGCCGCGCCTCATCATCGGCCCGGGCCGTCTCGGCATCCTGGAAAAGCTGTTCAAGCTCGTCGACCGCAATCTTCCCGTTCCGATGATCGGCTCAGGCAAGAACCCCTATCAGTTCATCTCGGTCTTCGACAGCGCAGAGGCCGCCTATCTCGCCTGGAAGGCGGGCGTGCCGAACGAAGCTTACAATCTCGGCTCGCTCAACCCGCCGCCGGTCAGAAAGCTTCTCGGCGACCTCATCCGTCACGCCGATTCAAAGTCGATCCTCGTTCCGACGCCGGGCTGGGCAGTCAAGCGCACGCTGGACTTCCTCGATCTTCTGAACATGCCCCTGATGGATCCGGAACAGTATCTCATCGCCGACGAGGAGTGCGTCCTCGACGTCACCAAGGGCCGGGAACAGCTCGGCTGGGTGCCCCAATACAATGACGGCGACATGCTGATCGCTGCCTATAGCGAATATCGCGCCAAGCTCACCGGCAAGCCGGCGCCGAGCGCTGCCTCGATCCAGCCGGCCGAATAAGGAGCCTTCAACCCATGCTCGACAGACCCACGATCGAAGCGCCGGCTCTGGATGCGACGCGTCGCGGCCCGGTGAAACCCGACCTCTTGAGCGTCGAGGAGGCCAAAGCCCTCGACGTCAAGACGATGGCGGACCTCTTCAAGGACCACATCAATCCCGGCCAGTTTCATTTCATGAAACTGCTCGGCTTTCACAAGGTGAAGGTCGAACGCGCCGAGGGCATGTATTACATCGACCAGAACGGCCGGAAGATCCTCGATTTCTTCGGCGGTTTCGGCTCGCTCGCCCATGGCCACAACCATCCGCGCGTCATCGCCGCCCGTCAGCGTTTCGCCGACGAGAACCGGCATGAGATCGCCATCGCCTTCCTGTCGCAATATGCCTCGGCGCTCGCCAGGAACATCGCCGCCTGCTCACCCGGCGAACTCGACATGGTGTTTTTGGGCTCGACCGGCTCGGAAGCCATGGAAGCGGCGATCAAGGTGGCCGAGCGGGCTTCGGGCCGCAAGAACTGCAAGATCGTCCATGCCGAAAACTCCTTCCACGGCAAGTCCAAGGGCGTCCTTTCGATCACCGATTCGCCTCTCTATCAGGGCGAATTCAAGCTCGTCGGCAACACCTACAAGGTGCCCCATGGCGATCTGGAAGCCCTGAAGCGCGTCATCGAGAACGATAGCGACATCGGGGTCGTGGTTCTCGAAACGGTGCAGGGCGGCGGCGGCATCATCACCGCGCCGACCGAATATTGGCAGGGCGTGCGCGCGCTCTGCGACAAGCACAATGTGCTCTGGGTCGCCGACGAGGTGCAGTGCGGCTATGGCCGGACCGGCAAGTTCTACGCCTTCGAGCATCACGGCGTCGTCCCCGACGTGACCGCGCTCGCCAAGTCTCTCGGCGCCGGCAAGGCGGCCGTGGGCGCGATGATCGCCAAGCGCGACGTCTATATGAAGGCCTATGGCAACCCGAAGACGGCCATGATCCACGCCCAGGCGACCTTCGGCGGTATCGGCGAAGCCTGCGTCACCGCGATCGAGGGGCTGAACGTCCTTTACGACGAAGACCTGATCGGTAACTCGGCCGAGACCGGCGCCTATCTTCTCGAGCGGCTGAAGGCGATCCAGGCGAAATATCCGCAGATCATCAAGGATGTGCGCGGGCAAGGCCTGATGATCGGCCTGGAGTTCCAGGACTTCTCCAAGACCCTGCCTTTCGCCCTTCGCCCGATGGTGGCGATGCTCGACGACAAGCTGAAGGGCTCGCTCTCGGGCTTCATCGGCGCGGCGCTCCTGCGCGACTACGACGTCCTCGTCGCCTTCACCGAGTACAACCGCAACGTCATCCGCCTGGAGCCGCCGCTGATCTGCGACGAGACCCATGTGGACACGTTCTGCGACGCGCTCGACGACCTTCTCTCCAGGGGCATCGTCTCGATCGTGAAGGGCTTCGTTCAGTCCCAGATGGGCTGAGCAAGGCTTATGATACCTGCTTCCGCCGGCCGAAAGCCGTTCGGCGGGAGCACCACCTGAGAGAAACGGGCGGCAAGCCGCCGAGCCATGTTCGAAGCCGAGGACACGCGATGAGTCTGGTTTATCAGAGCCCGGTGGACGCCCTGCCGCTGCGCCGACTGGTCGAAGAGGGCCGCCGTCTCCTCACGCGCCGTGTCCTGACCGGGGTCTCCGTCGCCGCCTTCGCGCTGGTCGTGCTGGCCTCCGTCGTCACGGGTCTCATCCGCCCCGAACACAATTGGGACATGGCGCCCTATATCGCGGTGTCCTTCGAAGACCGGATTTCGGACCCAGAGGCCCTTCACAAGGCGGCATGGGACGCGACGCTCGAAGGTGTCGGCGATGGCCAGCGCTACGAGCTGACCCGTGGCAATCCCTACAATATCGATCAATTCGCCAATCCCGACCACTTCTTCTCCCAGCTGACCATGTACCGGGTGAAGGTGGCCTATACCGAGACGATCCGGCTCCTCGATCACTGGGTATCGCCGGTGATGGCGACCGCGATCATAGCCTCGGTCTCCACGCTCTTCGTCGGCCTTGCGCTCTTCTACTGGGCTGTTCGGCGCGACTTCGCGCAAGGGCTGCTCTTTGCGACACCGACCATCGTGCTCGCCGGCTATTTCGACATGGCGCTGCTTGCGACGCCCGACATGATGATGGCCGCTTTTGCCATTCCGGGCATGTATCTCGCCTCGCGTGGCAAGGCCTGGAGCGCAGTTCCGTTCCTTCTCGCCATGTATCTGGTGCGCCCGGACGGCATCATCTTTCTTTTCGCCCTGCTGCTTGCCGCGCTCGCCTTTGGCCGCGACCGGTTGCCCTATTTCCTGACCTTTGTCGCCGCGATCCTGCTCTACAGCCCGATCACGGCGGCCGCGAACCATCCCGGCTGGTGGCCGCATTTCTACTTCTCGATCATCGAATTGCAGAACGACATGCGCGGCTTCTCGCCGCCCTTCGATCCGCTCATCTATCTGAAGGGCATCATTCGGGGCATCTCGGTCGCCCTGCGCTACAACAACTGGCCGATGATCATGGGCGTTCTCCTTCTCGCTTGGGCCTATCTGGCCGTGAAGGGGCGGGTCGGCACGCGGCCCCAGGTGATGGTTTTGACGGCGCTCATCCTGAATTTCATGGGCAAGTTCGTGACCTTCCCGCTGCCCGATGACCGCGTCTATTTCATCTTCGTCGTCCCCTTCTTGATGCTCGTCCTGGAAATCTGGAAGCCGGATTTCTCGCTTCCCACACGCCGAGGGTCCGATGACCGTCACCTGGCGAAGACGGAGCCCCGGCCCGCCTGATCCGATTCGCCGCCGGTTTTGACCGGCAGCCGTTCAAGTCAGCCCGCGTGGCGATTGAACCTTTCGGCGGCTCGCTGCGTCAGCATCTTGGGCTGCTGATATGACTGGTTCCGCGAAGCGACAGGCGACAGAGCGCGATTGAACGAGGGACGGGGCGGCCGGGAGGTTGTCCCGTCTCTTTCCGTTCGAACATCGATAGCCGGCCCTTGCCCCCGTCTCGACTTCGCCAAGACGCTCGTCCAAAAGAAGTGTTGAGACGCCGATGCTTGACGCATCGGCGGCAACGGATCGAACAGGGACGGGATCTGGACATGGCGGCAGGAGAGGGCGCCGAGACGATCGTGATCGGCGCAGGGATCGTCGGTCTGATGGTGGCGCGGGCGCTTCTCAAGGACGGTCGCAACGTGACGGTTCTCGAACGCGGCGAGCCCGGACATGGGGCGAGCTTCGGCAATGCCGGGGTCCTCGCCTTTCCCGAAGTCCTCCCTCTCGCGTCGATGGACAGTCTGAAACAGGCACCGAAATGGCTCTTCGATCCGCTCGGGCCCCTTTCGGTGCGCCCGGCCTATGCCTTGAAGATCGCGCCCTGGCTCTTCCGTTTCTTCCGCTCCGCCGGGAAGACCTCCTATGACGCGGCGCTGGCAGCGCAGAGCCACTTGATGCGCCTCGCCGAAATGGAGATGGATGCGGCCTTGGCCGAAACGGGCCTGTCGGTTTTCGTCAAACGCGTCGGGGCGCTCGATCTCTTCGAAAGCGAGGCGGCTTTCCGCGCCGCCCAGCACGAATGGACCTTGCGCGGCCAGGCCGGCTTCGAGGGGCGACCTTTGACGGGTGCCGAACTCGCCGAGGCGCAGCCGGGTCTCAACCCCCGCTTCACCCATGGCATGCTTTTCGAAAAGGGCCGGCAGGTCCAGAACCCTTACGAATTGACCGCAGCCCTGGCCCAATGGCTGGCGGGCGAGGGCGTATCGGTCCGCAAAGGTGAGGTCGCCCGGATCGAGGCGCGGCAAGGCGAGGGCGGCGCCACCGTCATTCTCGCCGGCGGCGAGAGGCTCGCTGCATCCGCGCTCGTCATCGCGGGGGGCGCATGGTCGAAGCCGCTTGCCGCCAGTCTCGGCGATTCGCTGCCGCTCGACACCGAGCGCGGCTACAACACGACGCTGCCCAGGCCGAATGTCGACCTGAAGCGCCAGCTCTATTTCGGCGGCCATGGCTTCGTCGCCTCGCCCCTTGCGGATGGAGCTGTGCGGATCGGCGGGGCGGTGGAATTTGCCGGGCTTGATCTCGCGCCCAATTTCGCGCGCTCCAAGGCCATGCTGAAAAAAGCCAAGGCCTTCCTGCCCGGCCTGTCGGACGAGGGCGGCACGGAATGGATGGGGTTTCGCCCCTCTATGCCCGACTCGCTGCCCGTCATCGGCCGCTCGCGGGCCTCGCGTGACATCGTCTATGCCTTCGGCCACGGGCATTTGGGGCTGACCCAATCGGCCGGCACCGGACGCCTCGTCGCCGATCTCCTGACGGGCCGCGAGCCGGCCATCGACGTTTCGCCCTTTCGGCCGGGGCGCTTTTCTAAGTCTTCCTGAGAGGGACTGTTCCCATGGCGCGCCACGCCTTTTTCTGTCTCGATGGGCACACATGCGGCAATCCGGTGCGGCTTGTCGCCGGCGGCGGCCCGCTCTTGAACGGTGCCACCATGCTGGAGCGCCGGGCCCATTTCCTCGCCGAATTCGACTGGATTCGCACCGGCTTGATGTTCGAGCCGCGCGGTCACGACATGATGTCCGGCTCGATCCTCTATCCGCCGACGCGGGACGATTGCGACATCGCCGTCCTCTATATCGAGACGTCCGGCTGCCTGCCCATGTGCGGCCACGGGACGATCGGCACAGTGACCATGGCGCTGGAACATGGATTGGTGCGGCCGAAGACGCCGGGCCGGCTGATGCTCGATACGCCCGCCGGACCGGTCGCGATCGAATATCGCGAGGAGGGGGGCTTCATCGAGGAAGTGCGCCTCACCAATGTGCCGGCCTATCTCCATGCCGAGGCGATTGAGGTCGATCATCCGACACTGGGGCGCCTCACCGTCGACGTCGCCTATGGCGGCAATTTCTATGCGATCGTGGATCCCCAGGAGAATTTCCGCGACATCGCCGATTACAGCGCCTCACAGCTTGTCGAAATGTCCGCCTCTCTGCGCACCGCGCTGAATGCGCAAAGCGAATTCGTTCATCCCCTCCATCCTGAGATCAAGGGGCTCAGCCATATCCTGTGGACCGGCGAGCCGCGCGCGGAGGGCGCCCATGCCCGCAACGCCGTCTTCTATGGCGACAAAGCGATCGATCGCTCGCCTTGCGGCACCGGCACCTCGGCCCGCATGGCGCAGTGGGCGGCCAAGGGCAGATTGAAGCCCGGCGACAACTTCGTCCATGAGAGCATCATCGGCTCCTTGTTCAAGGGCCGGGTCGAGAAGGCGGTCGAGATCGCCGGCCGGCCCGCCATCGTGCCCTCGGTCGCCGGCTGGGCGCGGCTCACCGGCCTGAACACCATCTTCATCGACGATCGCGATCCGTTTGCCCATGGCTTTCAGGTGGTTTGAGGCCAGCCGCACTTCGATATCGCCGCACGACTTTCGAAAACAAAAAGGCCCCGGGCAGCTTTCGGCCGCCCGGGGCTTTTGATTGGAAAACGGAACCTTGGAGCCTATCGGCGCGGGCCCACATCCCCATGCATGGTCCAGATCGTGCCGTCGATCTTGCCTTTGAGCTCGGGATAGAGATCGTTGTCGAAGGTCGGCTCGAGACCGGTCCGCTTTTGGGCGAAATAGTCCTTGGTGAGCTTCACGACGGTTCCTGAGAGAGCCAGGATCGCGATCAAATTGATCGTCGCCATCAGGCCCATGGAGGCGTCGGCCGTGTTGAAGACGGTGGCGACGGACTGGAGCGAGCCCCACAGAACCATGGCGAGCGCGAAGAGGCGGATGAAGGTCATGCCGACCTTCCCGCCCGCGCCGAGGAAGGTCATGGCGTTTTCGGCATAAGAGAGATTGCCGATGATCGAGGTGAAGGCGAAGAAGAAGATCGCAATCGCGACGAAGGTGCCGCCGAAGCTGCCGATATGGGCCGTCAACGCCGATTGGGTCAGCGTGATGCCGTCCACCTCTTGGCCCGGCGTATAAACACCCGACAGAAGGATCATCAGCGCGGTCGCCGTACAGATGAGCAGCGTGTCGATGAAGACGCCGAGACCCTGGACGAGACCCTGGCTGGAGGGGTGATGCGGGTCCGGTGTCGCGACCGCCGCGATGTTCGGCGCCGAACCCATGCCGGCCTCGTTGGAGAAGAGGCCGCGCTTGACGCCGTTCAGCATGGCCGCCAGCAGGCCGGCCGCCACGCCCCCGGTCACCTCTTCGAAGCCGAAGGCGCTTCGCACGATCAGCGCCAGCATGGCCGGAACTTCCGTGATGTGGACGACGAGGACATAGAGGGCGACGATGAGATAGGCGACGGCCATGAAGGGCACGACGACTTCCGCCACCCGCGCGATGGACCGGATGCCACCAAAGACGATGATGCCGGCGAGAACCGCCACCGCGATCCCGACCCAGAGCCGGTCGAAGCCGAAGGCCTGTTCGACGGCGCCGGCAATGGAATTGGCCTGGACCGCGTTGAAGATGAGGCCGAAGGAGAGGATCAGGGCGAGCGAGAAGAGCGCGCCGGCCCAAGGCGCGCCGAGACCACGGGCGATATAGAAGGCCGGGCCGCCGCGATAGTCCCCGTCTTCGTTGCGGATCTTGTAGAGCTGGGCGAGGGTCGATTCGGCATAGGCCGTCGCCATGCCGACGAGCGCGACCATCCACATCCAGAAGATCGCGCCGGGGCCGCCCAGCGAGAGCGCCACCGCGACGCCGGCGAGATTGCCGGTGCCGACGCGGCTCGCGAGCGAGACGGTGAGGGCCTGGAGCGGGGAGATGCCAGCCTTGTCGGACGAGCGGCTGCCCTTCACCACCCGGAAGAACTCGAAGAAATGGCGGAACTGGATGAAGCCGAGGCGGACGGTGAAATAGATGCCGACCCCGAGCAGGCCGTAGATCAGGACATAGCCCCAGAAAATGGTGTTCAGGAAATCGATCACTGCGTCCAAGGGCTCGTCTCCACGCCGGCTGGAGTCGCATCTGCGACCCGTAGTTCAGCAAGTTGATCAGGCTCCATCCCGCCTGTCCACACCGGCGTGCCGGTTTTCCCCCGCGCCTTGTCGATGAAACCGGCCGATTTGCGAAAGATTTCGGCCCGGATGATGGCGGCATGACGGGCGAAAGAGCCGTGGTGCGGACAGCGGCGGCTGCCGAAAAAGCGAAAGACGGGCGCAGCGCCCCTCGCGCCGCACCCGTCTCGCATGTCCCCCTCGGATGTCGCCTTGAAGGCCGGTCAACCCCTCGATCTCGGCCTGAAGGCTCCAAGGTCCCTCGATCGCGACAATCGCATCGAACTCCTTAAGAAGCCGTTAACGACATCCCGCTCCTTCTTCACACACCGCGACCCAATCGGTCGAGAACCCGGGCCCAGGATTTTTGGCCTTTGTGGAAAGACGAGAGCTCATATTTCTCGTTGGGCGAATGAATGGCGTCGTCGCCGAGGCCGAAGCCGATGAGAAGCGTTTCCATGCCGAGCCGGCCCTTGAACTCGCCGACGATCGGGATCGAACCGCCCATTCCGATGGTGACCGCCGGGTTCGGCCATTCGTCGGTGAGCGCCTCGCGGGCAGCCCCCACCCACGGGCTGTCGAAGGGCAGCTGGATCGCCGGCGAGCCGCCATGCTCGTGAAATTCCACCGAGCAATCGCCGGGAATGCGGTCGCGGACGAATTTGCGGAAATTCTCCTGGATCGCCTTTGGATCCTGGGAGAAGACGAGGCGGAAGGAGATCTTGGCCTTGGCTTCGGCCGCGATCACGGTCTTGAAGCCCGGGCCGGTATAGCCGCCCGTCATGCCATTGACCTCGGCGGTCGGGCGCGACCAGGTTTGTTCGAGGACCGAATAGCCCTTTTCGCCGGCCGGGATCGACAGACCGACCGCGCCGAGAAAGGCCTCGTCGGAAAAGCCGAGCCCGTCCCACATCGCCTTGATCTGCAGAGGCACCTCGTCGACGCCGTTATAAAAGCCGGGGATCGTCACCCGCCCCGTCTCGTCATGCATCGCCGCGACGATCTCTGAGAGGACATGGAGCGGGTTGCGGGCTGCGCCGCCGTAATAGCCCGAATGGAGGTCGCGATTGGCCGCCTTGACGACGACCTCCTCGCCGACAAGCCCGCGCAGACCCATGGAAATCGCCGGCGTCTCGCGGTCCCACATATTGGTGTCGCAGACGAGGGCGATATCGGCCTTGAGCGCGTCCTTATTGGCTTCGAGAAAGGGCAGAAGCGAGGGCGAGCCCGATTCCTCTTCGCCTTCGAGCAGGATGGTCACGCCGCAGGGCAGTTCGCCGGTCTCCGCCTTATAGGCGCGGCAGGCCTCGATGAAGGTCATCAGCTGGCCCTTGTCGTCCGCTGTGCCGCGACCGACAATGCGCTTCTCGCCCGCCTCGTTCTCGACGATCATCGCCTCGAAGGGATCGCTCGTCCACAATTCGATCGGGTCGACAGGCTGAACGTCGTAATGGCCATAGAAGAGGACATGGGGCGCGCCGGCCGGGCCCTCGTGACGGGCGAGCACCATGGGGTGGCCGCTCGTGTCGGCGACCTTGGCGTCGAAACCGATGGCGGCGAGGTCGCCGGCCAGGAATTCGGCCGCCTTGCGGCAATCGCCCTTATGGGCCGGATCGGTCGAGATGGAGGGAATGCGGACGAGTTCGGTCAGGCGGCCGAGCGAGCGCTCTAGATTGAGATCGATGCAGGCGAGCACGCTGTCGAGCGAAGCCATGGGAAAGCCTTTCGAAGGATGATCATGGTCTTTCGCGCCGGACTCTTGCCTTTCAATCTGAGGTCGAAAGCGAGACTGCGGCGCGACGTGTCGACTGACCTAGACCATCGGCCGGCAAGTTGCAGCCCCCGGCGGAGATGGTATCGCGATCATCAAAGGGATGGAAAGAAAAGCAGACCCAAAATGCGAAGAGAGCCGCCGCGGCCTGGAGGGGGATACACCGCAACGACTCTCTTGCTTTAACGGAGCGAGGATCCCGGAGAGGGGGAAGAGGATCTCTTCGCTCTGGAATTCGGCGGGAAAGCGGGGGACATGCTCTTCGGCCGAACCGACGCTGCCTGCGTCGTTGATCAAAAGATGCTCTTGTCCGGCAAAGAAATCAAGGCGCACTCATGCGCAGGCGCGTCACATCGCTGTGAGAATCATGAACGCGCCGTCATGAATACGGAAAGACCGTTGATTTGCAAGCGGAAGCAACGCGTCGGCTCGCTTCTTCCTACCGCTGTGGCGGCCTTGCGACAGTTGCGCTCCGCATCTGTTGGGCCTCTTCGGCGGCGAGTGTGCGAAAGTGGCGGCGGATGATCTTGCCACTCGTCGTCATCGGCATTTCGTCGACAAAGGCGATCTCGCGCGGATATTCATGGACCGAGAGCCTGGCGCGCACAAAGGCCGCGATCTCCCGGCCAAGGGCCTCATCGGCGACGTGCCCGTCCATCGCCACCACATAGGCCTTGACGATCTCGGTGCGCACCGGGTCGGGCTTACCGACCACGGCGGCGAGCTTGACCGCCGGATGGCGCAAGAGACAGTCCTCGACCTCGCTCGGCCCGATGCGATAACCGGCCGAAGTGATGATGTCATCGTCCCGGCCGAGAAAGGCGATCGAGCCCGTCGCGTCGGCAACGCCCTGGTCGCCTGTCAAAAGCCAGTCGCCGGCAAATTTGGCGTCCGTCGCCGCCTCGTTCTGCCAATAGCCGAGAAACATCACCGGATCGGGGGACTTCACGGCGATCGTGCCGGCCTCGCCCGGGGCGGCAAGCATCCCGTCGGCCTTGAGGATCGCAACCTTGTGTCCGGGAGCGGCCGGGCCGATGCGGCCAGGCTTGGAGGCGCCGGCGCCGGCCGCCGATCCGAGCACCATGTTGCACTCGGTCTGGCCGTAGAACTCGTTGACCGGTGCATCAAAGGCTTGCCGCGCCCATTCGTATGTCGCCGCCGGCAGGCTTTCGCCGGCCGAGCCGATGGTGCGCAGCGAGAGGGCGGCGAGACGCTCAGGGGTGGCGGCCGCCTTCATCATGCGCAGCGCCGTCGCCGGCAGGAAGGCGTTGCGCACCCGGCGCCGCGCCATCATGGCGAGCGCCTCCTCGGCGATGAAGCGGGCGCGCGTGAAGACGACGGGGACACCATAATAAAGGGAGGGCAGGAGCGCGTTCAAAAGCCCGCCTGCCCAGGCCCAATCGGACGGCGTCCAGAGCCGGTCGCCGGAATGGGGAAAGCCTTCATGGAAGAAGCGCATGCCCGGCAGATGGCCGATCAGCACCCGGTGGCCGTGAAGCGCGCCTTTCGGCGCGCCCGTCGTCCCCGACGTGAAGATGATCATCGCCGGGTCGTCGGGGGTCGTTTGCACGCATGGCGGCTCGATGGGCCCATGCGCTTCCACCGTCGCGAAAGAGATCTGGTGAAACCCCGCAGGAGCCTGGGGCGCACCGAGAAAGGCCGAGCCGCGATCGGCGACAACGAGGGTCGACATGTCGGCCAGCGGCGTCTCGATCGCGGCGAGCGTTTCGAGAACGCTGTCGTCGACGACGGCCAGGCGGCAGCCGGCCGCCGCAAGCCGAAACCCCAGTGCTTCCGGCCCGAAGCGCTGGGCGAGCGGCACGGCGATGGCGCCGAGGCGATAGACGGCGAGATGGGCGAGGGCGGCCTCGACGCATTGGGGCAGGACGATCGCCACCCGATCGCCGCGCGTGATGCCGAGGCTTTGAAGCCCGGCGGCAAGGCGGCGAGAGCGTGTCGCAAGCTCTTCGAAGCTCGTCTCGATGGGCGCGGCGTCGTCGCCCCGGTCCTCGATCAGGGCAACACGGGCTGGATCGATCGCGCCCCAGTCATCGGCGCAAGCGGCGGCAATGTTGAACCCGGCGGGAAGATTCCATTCGAAATCGGCGACGATTGCCGCATAAGGGGGCAAGGTCCCGCCCTCACGGCCCAGATGGTCGCGGCGCCAGTCGAAGCGTGCGGCGATGTCGGTCATGTCGTCCATGACGATCATCTTAGCACATGCAGCATAGGCTGCGCGCCGAAATTCGCGAAAGCCTTAGCGATAAGTCGATAGAGGGGCTTTGCAATGCGAAATGGCTTCGGATTTTACGCGGCGCGGAAGCGCTCGACAGCCGTCAGCCAATCGATGCGGAGCTTCGTTTTGGACCGGTAGATCGTCTCGGTCAAAAAGCGTTCTTCCGCCTCGAAATCGGCCTCATCCACCTCGATCCACCAGCTTTTCGGTTGGCCGTTCGAGCCGTCGTTCCAACGATAGCCGCGCGCTTTCAGCGTGTCCTTGGCTTCGAAGGGGCTGCCCACCGCAAAGATCCGGGCGCAGCGCCGGTCCATGGCGCGCGCGAGGCGGGCAAAGCCTGTCGTGCCGTCCGCGCAAGGGTGATCGAGAACTTCGAGAAGCGCGTGGCAGTCGTCGACCGCGCGGTGGCCATTGTGGAAATAGCCGCATTGGCCGATCAGATAGCCGAGCTTCGAGCCTTCGAAGCCAAGGCCCGCCCAATCAATCTCGGCGACCGAACAGCCCCAACGCTTCTGCGTAAAAGCCGGCACGAAAGCCTCGCAGAAGGGGCGGTCGAACTTCGCATTGTGGGCGATGACGCAGTCCGCGGCCTCGATAAAGGCGGCCACCGACTCGGGGTCGATCCTGTGCCCTTGGACCATTTCGTCGGTGATGCCGGTGATGCGCACGACCTCCGGCGGGATTGGTCGACCGGGATCGCGCAATTCTGAAAAGACGTCGATCACCTCGCCGATGCCGCTCTCATCATAGGCAAAGAGCACCATGCCGAGCTCGATGATCTCATCCGTCCGGTAATCGAGGCCGGTTGTCTCGGTGTCGAGAATGAGGCCGAGGCGGCGCTTGCCGTCGGCAAGGTTCGACGGATCGGGGCGTCCGCATGTCGGGCGCGGCGTCAGCCGACGCAGAATACGGTAATCGCCGGAGGCTTCCAATTCGCGGGCCATCGCCTCGCGTCGCTCGATCAGCGTCTTGGGGTTTGCGTCAGGTGCCGGAAGGGCGACGATGGTCGCCGCCGATGGAGCGGGCGCGTCCTCTTTCGAGGTCTCGCCCGATGCAGCAAAGAGGTCCATCTGGCCGGCGCTTATGCCTGCCATCTTCCTGCCTGCCGCCGAGGATGCCAATCGATCGCCTCTTCCGCCTGTCCTGGTCCGCCGGAAACAGGCCTAGCACGGCTCCGGCGTGCGATCAGTCCGCTTTTCGAGCTTTTCCACGGGACTTTACGCGCTTCGTGCCGCGTTTTCGTTTCGATTGCCTGCTTGCTGCGCCAGTTTGCAAGGATTGGCGAAGCCCTGGAACAGGCTGCCGAGAAGCGCTCTGCCATCGCCAGGCAGATCGAAACTCTCATCGGATCGCAGCCATTCCTGGACGAGGCCGGTCAGGGCCGAGACATAGACATTGGCCGCCACGGAGGGGATCCAATAGCGCGCCAGTCGCCCTTCCTTGGCGGCGCGTTCGAACACATCCTCGACCAATCGCTTGAAGCGGGCGTCTTCCTCGCGCCATCGCTTCAGCGCCTCCTGCATCTCGCCCACATATTCACAGCGCAGAAACAGGATCGTATAGACGCATTTGCCGCGCCGGTCGGTCAGGATGAAGTCGAGGAAATCGGCTGTCGCCCGATGAAGCTGATCGAGCGGATCCTCGGCGGTCTTGAAGAGATCGGGCTGGAAGAACTGTTCCTGCGGCAAGCAGGCCCGTTCCTGCATCGCCTTGACGAGTTCGAGTTTGCCGGAAAAATGCCAATAGATAGCCCCACGCGTCAGGCCGGCCTCGCAGGCGATCTGCGAAAGTGTCGTGGTGGCCACCCCCTGGCGGAAGAAGACGCGTTCCGCTGCGTCGAGGATTGCCTCCCGCGTCTGTGCCGCGCATTCCTTGGTTCGCCGCAACGATCCGATCCTCTCCCAGTGCTTGCTCTTCCCCATACATGCCTGTATGTTTGTTGCAGTGCAAGAGCCTCGGCTCGGTTTCGCAGCGCGAAAGTTCTCATCAATGCAAGTGTTTAGTACGATTCTGCGGGCCGCCGCCGGCTTCGCTCTCGGTTTTGCCGCGCAGTCCGCTTTGGCGCAGGGGGCGGGCAGTCCGCCGCCGCCCAAGGTGGAGGTGGAGACGGTTTCGGCACGCGATCTCCCCGTCACCTACGAATATCCGGGGCGCATAGCGGCTTCGCGCGAAGTCGAAGTCCGTGCGCGCGTCGGCGGCATTCTTCTGACGCGCGAATTCGAGGAAGGCTCCCGGGTTTCTGAGGGGGATCTTCTCTTCACGATCGATCCGGCCCGCT
This sequence comes from Fulvimarina manganoxydans, assembly GCF_900176465.1. Taxonomy (GTDB): domain Bacteria; phylum Pseudomonadota; class Alphaproteobacteria; order Rhizobiales; family Rhizobiaceae; genus Fulvimarina; species Fulvimarina manganoxydans. Next base: position 125,115 of record NZ_FWXR01000009.1, on the reverse strand, counting down.
ATCAAGCCGATGTGGCGCTCGCGAGAGCCAAGGTCGTGCAGGCACAGGCGCAATTGACCCAAGCTCAGCGCACCGAAGAGCGCTCACGGGCGCTCGCCCAGCGTGGCGCCTCCAGCCAAGCCGCGCTCGACGACGCCCTGTCGGCCCGCGAGCTCGCCGAGGCGCAGGTGGAGGCCGCCGAGGCGGAGCTGCGCACCGCCGAACTCTCCCTCGATTATGCGACGGTCGAAGCGCCCGTCGGCGGTATCACCAGCCTCGAACAGGTGCCCGAAGGCAGCCTGCTCAACACCGGCGATCTTCTCACCAAGATCAGCCAGCTCGATCCGGTCTATGTGAATTTCTCGGCCGCCGACAAGGAGGCCGCCTCGATCCGCGAACTCGTCGAAAACGGCACGCTTCGAGGGGCCTCGTCGCCCGAAGACCTGACCGTCGAGATCATTTTCGGCAGCGGCGAGACCTATGGCGAGACCGGCAAGGTCGATTTCACCTCGACCTCGATCGACACGCAGACCGGCACCATCCTGTCTCGCGCCGTCATGCCCAATCCGGCGAGCCGGCTTCTGCCGGGCCAGTTCGTGCGGCTGAAGCTGACGGGCCTGTCCATCGAGGATGCGATTACCATTCCCGCCGAAGCCTTGATGCAGGGACCGCAGGGCATGTTCGTCTATACGCTGGACGATAAGAACGTTGCGGCCGTCGCCCCGATCACCGTTCAGCGTCAGGTCGAGGCCGGCTATGTGGTCGGCTCGGGTCTGAAGGCCGGCGACCGCATCGTGACGAAGGGTGTCGTCAAGGTGCGGCCGGGCACGCCGGTCGATCCGAGCGAGGCTCAAGATCCGTCCGAAGGCCCCGCCGGCGAAGCGTCCGACGAAAAGCCGGATGGCGCGGCCGCTGCCCCAACCGCTCCGGCGGCCGAAGCCGGTACGCCGCCCGCCGAAGAGCGCGGCGAGACGGACAAGGCGGCCGACGCCGGCGAGCCTCGCAAGATCGCTCTCGCCGAGAAGGGGGCCGGCGGCCCGCCCGTGCCGCGCGCGGCCCTGCCCGATGGGGAAGACGCCCGCCGCGCCACGGCTTCCGGCGCCGACGAGGCCAACCGATGAATTCACGCTTCTTTGTCGACCGGCCGATCTTTGCGGCCGTCATCTCGATCATCATCACGCTCGGCGGCTTCATGGCGATGCAATCGCTGCCGATCGAGCAATATCCTCAGCTCGTCCCGCCCCAGGTGGTCGTTACCGCGAATTATCCCGGCGCCTCCGCCGAGACGCTCGCCCAGACCGTGTCCGCGCCGATCGAACAGCAGATCAACGGCGTCGAAGACATGATCTATATGCAGTCGACCAATTCCTCGACGGGCACGGCGAATATCTCGGTCACCTTTGCCAGCGGCACCGATCCCGACCAGGCGACGATCAACGTCAACAACCGCGTCCAGCAGGCGACGGCCTCGCTGCCTCAGGAGGTTCAGCGCCTCGGCGTGACGGTCGCCAAGCGCTCGTCCCAGATCCTCGCCGTCATCACCATGGCGTCCGACGATCCGCGCTATGACGCGACCTATGTGTCGAACTATGCGCTGCTTTATGTGCTCGACGAGTTGAAGCGTCTGCCGGGCATCGGCGAGGCGCAGCTCTTCGGCGCGCGCAACTATTCCATGCGCATCTGGCTGCGGCCCGATCAGCTCGCCTCCTACGGCCTGACGCCGACCGATGTGGCGACTGCGATCCGCGATCAGAACGCCCAATTCGCGGCTGGCCAGTTCGGCGCGCCGCCGACCGACAATGACCTTGCCTTCACCTATTCGGTGACGACCGAGGGCCGTCTGCCGGATGCGGAAGCCTTCGAGAACATCATCCTGCGCTCCGATTCCAACGGCTCCTCGCTTCTTCTGAAGGACGTCGCGCGGGTCGAATTGGGTGCCCAGGACTACGGCTTCAACGGCTCCTATAACGGCACGCCGGCCGTGCCGATCGGCATCTATCTCCAGCCCGGCGCCAATGCGCTTTCGACGCTGGAAGCGGTCAACACCCGCATGAGCGAATTGCAGGAGTCGTTTCCCGACGGCATTTCCTACGCCATTCCCTTCGATACGACGAAGTTCATCGAGGCCTCGATCGAGGAGGTGATCCACACCTTCATCGAAGCGATGGTGCTCGTCTTCATCGTCGTCTTCGTCTTTCTCCAATCCTTCCGCGCGACGCTGATCCCGATGCTGGCCGTTCCGGTCTCGATCATCGGCACCTTCGGCGTGCTTCTGGCCTTCGGCTTCTCGATCAATCTCCTCACCCTGTTCGGCCTTGTGCTCGCCATCGGCATCGTGGTCGACGACGCGATCGTCGTGTTGGAAAATGTCGAGCGCATCATGCGCGACGAGGGCTTGCCGCCCAAGGAGGCGACGGCCAAGGCGATGAGCGAGGTGACCGGCCCGGTCATCGCCATCGTGCTCGTCCTGTGTGCGGTCTTCGTGCCCGTCGCCTTTCTGGGCGGTCTCGCCGGCACGATGTATCAGCAGTTCGCGATCACGATCGCCGTCTCGGTGACGATCTCGGGCATCGTCGCCCTGTCGCTGACCCCGGCCCTGTGCAGCGTCCTTCTGAAGCAAAGTCACTCAAAGCCGATCGCGCCCTTCCGTTGGTTCAACAGGAGGTTCGATGCCTTGACCCGGGCCTATGGGGCGGGCGTCGCCTTCGTCATGCGGCGGGCCATTCTGGCGCTCATCCTATTTGCGGCGCTTCTCGGCGGTACGTATCACTTCCTCCAGACGCTTCCCGGATCGCTGGTGCCGAACGAGGATCAGGGCATCAACTTCGCCGTGGCGATCCTGCCGCCGGCCGCTTCGCTTCAGCGCACCACGGAGGTGATGAACGAGGTGGTGGAGAATCTGTCCCATCACCCGGCCGTACAGGACGTCACGGCCTTTGCCGGTTTCGATCTTCTGGCGGGCGTTCAGAAGTCTTCGGCGGGCGTCGCCTTCATTTCGCTCAAGGATTGGGGTGAGCGTGAGGACCCCTCCCTCGACGCGCGCAATCTCGTCGGTCCCTTCATCGGAATGAATGCGGGCGTCGAGGACGGCATGGTGCTGGCCTTCAATCCGCCGCCGATCCAGGGTCTGTCGACGACGGGCGGCTTCGATCTCTTCGTGCAGGATCGCAATGGCGCGGGCTCGCAAGGCCTGTTGGAAGCGGCCAATGGCCTCGTCGCGGCGGCCGCCGAGCGGCCCGAACTCGCGGGCGTCAGAACGACCTTCTCTGCCAATGTTCCGCAATATCGCATCGAGGTGGATCGGGAGAAGGCGAAAGCCCTCAACGTGCCGATCTCCTCGATCTTCACGACCATGCAGTCGACCTTCGGCTCGCTCTATGTGAACGACTTCACCCTGCTTGGCCGCAACTACCGGGTGACGCTGCAATCCGAAGCCGACTTCCGCCAATCGCCGGAGGATCTGCGTTTCGTCTATGTCCAGTCGGCCAGCGGATCGATGATCCCACTCGACACGCTTCTGAATGTGGAGCGCATCGTCGGTCCCGACCTCATCGAGCGTTTCAACGCCTTCAATGCGGCGAAAATCTCGGGTGGGCCGGCGCCGGGCTATTCCTCCGGCCAGGCGCTCGCCGCCATGCAGGAGATCGCGGCCAACTCTCTCCCCGAAGGTTTCCAGATCGCCTGGACGGGCTCGGCCTATCAGGAGATTCAGGCCGGCGGGACGGGCGGCATCGCCATCGGCTTCGGTATTCTGATGGTCTTCCTGATCCTCGCCGCGCAGTATGAGCGTTGGACCCTGCCCATCGCCGTCATCCTGGCCGTGCCCTTCGCCGCCTTCGGGGCGCTGCTCGCCATCTATCTGCGCGGGCTCGATAACGACGTCTATTTCCAGATCGGTCTCGTGACCCTTGTCGGCCTCGCCGCCAAGAACGCGATCCTGATCGTGGAATTCGCGGTTCTGAAGCGCGAGGAAGGGTTGTCCGCCTTCGATGCGGCGCTGGAAGGGGCGAAGCTCCGCTTCCGGCCGATCGTCATGACCTCGCTCGCCTTTATCCTCGGCGTCGTGCCGCTGGCGATCTCGACCGGCGCGGGTTCGGCCTCGCGTCACTCGATCGGCACCGGCGTCATCGGCGGCATGCTGGCGGCGACCTTCGTCGCGATCTTCTTCATTCCGCTCTTCTATCGTCTCCTGTCGCCCGATCGGCGCAAGGGAAAGAGCCAGGATCCGAAAGTGACGGAGGCGCTGCCCGCGCCGGCCGAGTGATGCGGAGCCCGTGCGGAGCCTGAGCGGCTTTAAAAATCCGTATCGCGAAGCGATCAAACGGATTTCGTTTGAGCAAAGAAACCGGGCCGCGACAGGAACCGCCCGGATGGCACCCCAGCACATGAAAAACCGCCGGACGCTGAATGCGCCCGGCGGTTCGTCGTTCATAGATGCTCAAAAACTCGGTCAGCCGATGGGAATAATCTGCATCGCTTCCCCGGCCACATTCTCCTCCGAACCGGAAAAGGCCACCAGCACTTCGGCCTCGGTTACGGCGCCCGCTTCCAGAAGTCCCGTCCAGAAGGCTTCGCCCGCTGCTTCGCCGGGTCGATCAAGGACGTTTTCATAGAGCTTCGCCACGAAGCTCCTCGGCTCGGGATCGATCCCATAAAGGCTCTCGAATTCGGACGAGGTCATCATCGATTCGGCGATCGAGATCAGATCCGAGCCATCGAGGACATTCGCCCAGAAGAGGAGCCCTCCGGCATCGGGCGTGCGGTCGAAGGCCGCATCATAAAGGAGATGGACCGCCCGCTCGCCCGGATCGTCGGGAAGGGCGGGGCCTGCCGGCTGAGCGTTCGCCGGCTGCTCTGGCTCCGGCTCGACGACGACCTGCGGCTCGGGCTCGACGATCTCGGTCTGCGGTTCCTCGGTCTCTGCGAGCGCCAAGGGCTTTTCCCCGTAGAGCGCGACGATCCCGGCGATGTCGTCGGCGGTCAGGGTCCGGGCGGCGGCGCTGTAATAGGGCTCCATCACCCCGCCATGGTCGTCGTGACCGAGCCCCAAGGCATGGCCGATCTCGTGCAGGGCGACATTGTAGAAGTCGATGCCCTGAGCCCCGGTGCCGGAGACCCAAGGCTCGGCCGTGTCGAAACCGATGAAGGCTTCGATCAGCGTGTCCCGCGCATACCAATAGACGGTCTGCGCAAGCGTGCCATTGCGCCCGTCGATCGCCTCATAGCCAATGCGGATATCGACGGCGTTGCTATCGGTGGATTCGACGAGATCGATATGGGCAACCGCTTCCCAGGCGTCCATTGCCGCGCGAATGGCATTCACGAAAGGGGAGCCGGTCAGAAAACCGTCGAAGCGATAGGCTTCGCCAGCAAAATTGGACGCGGCGATCGACCATGTGATGGTGGTCGGCGCGCTCGCGCTTGTCTGCCACGCCGCTGTCTTGTCGCTGCGCCAGACTTGGCCGTTCAGCGTATAGTCTTGTGTGTGATCATCCATATTGCGCCCGCTACCCCCGTCGCATGAGCCCCCTTCCATCAGCCGTCCATGGCAATTTTTAGGGGCCTGGATCGCCGTTCGATCGACGGCGCCGCTTCCTTGTGTCTCGATGTGACAGCCAATCAGGAAGCCGTTGAGGAAGCGTTTGAGGGGATAGGAGAATTGCCACCTATTCCTCGAATTTCACGCGACGTGAAACTTGGAGGGCTCAAAGCGAAATGCGATCAATCGGACTCCAAGTGCACGACACGAATCCCGAGCGCAGTCGGCGACTCCATCGCCAAGCCGATAGCTTCGACGCTTCGTCATTCCCGGCCACCGTACCGAGACTCCAGGCTAAGAACCGCCCAAAGGCGGCTCACAATAAAATTTGTCCGTTGTTCCAGTAGGTTAAAATGACGCGCGCGATGAAGGCCTAGGCCTGACCTTTGAGTGCCGAGTCCTCGATATATGCCGTTCGACGCACCTGTCGTGCATTATCAAATCGGGCTCGCGATTTCGTTCTAACTCTTTGTTTTCCCGCATGATATTTCCCGAAACGTTGTGCAACTTTTCGCCATCATGCGCATGGCACGCCGCCGTCGCCTCTTTTTCAAGTGCGTTCTGTTGGAAGAGTCCGAAAGCCCTTTCCATGGCGCCGCTCGCCCGGTGCATCTGGCAAAGGTCAGAGAAGCGAGCAATTCGGGTTCCTCGCCCGATCCCTAAGGGGTCTGCAATTACCGCACCAGATGCCGTGTGAGCCGCTTTTCCGCCAAATTCGTCAGATTGCGCAGGGCCTCGACGATGGCGAGATAGAGGAGCGCCGCCCAGACATAAGTCTGGAAATCGAAGGTTCGCGAATAGGCTTGGCGCGTGATGCCGAAGAGGTCGTAGACCGTGATGATCGCGACGATGGCCGAGGCCTTGATCATCAGGATGATCTCATTGGCATAGGGGCGCAGCGCCACGATCATCGCCTGGGGCAGGACGATCTTGCGGAAGATGACGGCCTTGGACAGCCCCAGCGACGTGCCGCCTTCCCATTGCCCGCGCGGCACGCTCTGAATGGCTCCGCGCAAGATCTCCGCCTGATAGGCGGCGGTGTTGAGCGAGAGCGAAAAGAGAGCGCAGGACCAAGCCTCGCGGAAGAACCACCACAGACCGATCGTGTCGAAGAAGTCCCGAAACTGGCCAAACCCGTAATATACCAGAAAGATCTGGGCAATCAGCGGCGTGCCGCGGAAGAAATAGACGAAGACGAAGGCAAGGCCCCGGGCGAGTGGATTGTGCGACATGCGTCCAAGCGCGACGGGAAGCGAAAGCACGGCGCCGCAGACGAAGCTCGACAGGACGAGCCCGACCGTCACTCCCAGGCCTTCAAGGTAGGGAAGGGCGTAGGTGTCGAGAAGCGCCGGATTCCAATTGCCGACGATATAGGCCGCAAGGCCGATGGCGATCAGGGCCCAGACACCGGCAAAGATCAGGCCGCCGAGCCCGGGTCGCTTCTTAGCGATAGGCGGCGGTGCCTTGGCCTCGATGAAGCTCGCATCGCTCATTTCGCCATCTCTCCCCGCTTGGTCCAGCGGTCGATGCCGCCGATGGCGACCGAGGAGAGGAGGGTGAGGACGAGATAGATCACGATCGCTGTTCCGAAGAAGAGAAAGGGCTCGCGCGTGACACGCGCCGCGATCTGGGATTGGCGCAGAATATCCGTGAGGCCGATCACCGAGACGAGCGCGGTATCCTTCAAGAGGTTCATCCAGAGATTGCCCAGGCCGGGCAGGGCGATGCGGATCAGCTGGGGGAGCACGACCAGGATCATCGTCTGATAGCGCGACAGGCCGAGAGCGCTCGATCCCTCATACTGGCCACGCGGAATGGCCCGGAAGGCCGACAGGAAAACTTCCGAGGCAAAGGCGGAAAAGACGAAACCAAGTGCCACCATGCCCGAGACGAAGCTCGACAGAGCGATGTCGGGAAGACCGGTCGCCCGGGAAAAACTCTGAAGTGCGTTATTGACGCCGAAATAGACGATGAAGAGCGTCAGAAGCTCAGGGAGACCGCGGAAGATCGTCGTATAGATATCGGCCGAAAGCTTGAGGAGCTTGTCCTCTGTCTGCTTGGCCAGAGCCAGAAGGAAGCCGAAGACCAGACCGATCGGCAGGGTTGCAAGGGCGAGAGAAGCCGTGACCACCACGCCCCAGGCGATCTCGTCGCCCCAGCCTGTCGGGCCGAAGCCGAGGAGCGTCAGGCTTTCCATCGCGAGCCTCGCATTGCGGAGACCGGCGCATTCGATCGAGTTGCAAGTCTTCGCGGCAGGCGCGGGAACGGGACGCACGGCCTCGTCTTGACCGCCGCGATTCGCACGCCTTCGTCTCGAAATTTATTGTCTTGCGGAAGGTCCACGACCAAGGTCTCAGTTGGTAAGGACAGGTCGAAGAGCCCATTACGGCCCTTGTTCGACCTCAAAACAGAGATGCCCGACCCTTTCCCTGGCCGGGCACCGCCATGACATGGCGAGGTGGCGCAGAGGTCACCCGCCGTAGACGTCGAAGTCGAAATACTGGTCCTGGATCGTCTTATAGGTGCCGTTCTCGCGGATGGTGGCGATCGCGTCGTTGAACATGCCCTTCAGCTTGTCATTGCCCTTGCGCAGGCCGACGCCTACTCCGCGTCCATAGATTTCCGGATCGGCGGGCAGCGTGCCGAGAAGCTTGCAGCAGGCGCCGGCATCGCTGTTCAGCCACTCGGTGAGAACCACGACGTCGTCCATGACGGCATCGATCCGGCCCGATTCGATGTCGAGCTTGTACTCTTCCGCGGTCGGATACTGACGAATCTCGGCATCCGGAAAATAGGCCTCGGCTGCACGGGCGTGGGTCGTCGAGACCTGAGCGCCGATCGCCTTGCCGGACAAGTCTTCCTTGGTCGTGCCGGCGATATCGGAATCCTTCGGCACGGCGATCGCCGGCGGGGTCTGATAGTATTTGTTGGTGAAGTCGATCTGCTCCTCGCGCTCGGGCGTGATCGACATGGAGGCGATGATCGCGTCGTAATTGTCGTTCTGCAGCGCCGGGATCATGCCGTCCCAGTCTTGGGTCACGAAGGTGCACTCGACTTTCATCGCATCGCAAAGCGCCTTGGCGATGTCGATGTCGAAGCCTTTCAGCTCGCCCGAGGCGTCGAGATAGTTGAAGGGCGGATAGGCGCCCTCGGTACCGATCCTGACGGTCGACCAATCCTTGTCGGCGTCGCTTTCCTGGGCATGAGCGGGCACTGTCGCCAGAAAGCCGGCGGTCATGAGAGTAAGGATCGATCGGGTGAGCATCAGGACCTCTTGGTTTTATTTGGGCCGCAACATTGGTGGCTAAGCGCCTCTTTAGAAGGCAATGCTGCGGATCGATGCAATGCTGCCATGGTCTTTCGTGTTAATGCAATCGAATTAAGTGCAGTTCTGGCGTCGAATGCGCCGAGGGCGCGATTGTCTGAAGAAACAAAGTCGACTTATCTGTGTGCCTCCTCTCCGCTAGTTTTGACGTAGGCGCGGGGCGGCGAGAGCCAGGACGAGCGCGATCAGAGTCGAGCCGAGCATGATGGCCGAAAGGCCGAGGGTTGCGAAGGGACCGGTCGCGATATGAGCCGCGAGCGAGGAGGCAACGGCGCCGAGGCCGATCTGTCCGGCCCCGAGCAGGCCCGCAGCGGCCCCCGCGGCATCGAGCCTGACGCTCACCCCGCCGGCCGTCGCCGATGGAAGCGCCAGCCCATTGCCGAGCCCGAGCAAGATCATCGGTCCGAAGAGGGTGATCGGGGCCAGCCAGTCTAAAAGGACGACGAGGCCGAGAAGCGCTGTCGAAAGGGTCGAAACGGCGGCGCCGATGACCATCATCCGCTTGATTCCAGCGCGCTCAGACACTTGTCCGGTGATGAAATTGCCGATGGCATAGCCGAGCGGGCAGAGAATGAACCACAGCCCATATTGGGCGGGTGTCAGATGGAGAAGCTCGACGGAAACGAAGGTTGCCCCGCCCAAAAAACCAAAAAAGGCGGCGGTGACGAAGGAGCCGATGCCGAGATAGATCCAGAAGACGCGTTCCCTCAGAAGCTTGCCGTAATTTCCGATCTGCTGGCTCATCGGGCTGCCAAGGGCAGGGTGGGTCTCTTTCAGGTCGATCGCGACGAGGCCGATCGTTACGAGGCCGAGCATCAAGAGAAGCCAGAACACGCTTTCCCAACCGAAAGCGGAGTCCATGATCCCTCCGATCGCCGGGCCGATCATCGGCGCGACGGCAAGACCCATCGTCACATAGCCGATCATCGCCGCCGATCGCTCGCGCGAATAGACGTCGCGCACGACCGCTCGGGATAGGGCAATGCCCGTGGCGCTCGCTGCCTGAATGACCCGGCCGACGAGAAATAGGCCGATGGTCTCGGCAAAGAGGCAGAACACTGTGCCGAGGATGAAGAGGGCAAGACCTCCCAAAATGATCGGCCGACGGCCATAGCGGTCCGACAGCGGCCCGGCGATGAGCTGAACGAGGGTCACAGCGACGAGATAGAGCGACAGTCCGAGCCCGGCGGTCGCGCCGTCTGTCCCGAGATCGCCGGCGATCGAGGCCATGGAGGGGATGAAGATGTTGATGGCGAGCGGCGACAGAGCCGAGGCGACCATCAAGGTCACGAGCATGGGCTTTCGCGCGCCGGAGGGCGGCGATGCCGTGAGGGATTCAGCCACGCGGATGGGCTCCTGACGGGATTCGGATTTTGGCCGGAAGACAAACCTTTCGGCGCCGAAAATCAAGGTGGAGCACCCCTCCGTTTTCGCAAGACCGTAAGCTTTGTTATCGATACCGCCGGCAGAGTGAAGGACGCGCCTCACGAATTCGTCAGGCGATCGATTCAATTGCGCGAATGGGCTAAAGGGGTTTTTCGAACTTTTCCGACATCCTTCCTGACGGATATCCCTCAAAGGGAAGGATCGAAGGATGAATCTCTTAAACAGCTTCGGGTCGTGGCCCGTCGTCGTTCCGGTCCCGACACCGATCGTCGTCGACGTCGCCGCGCAGAAGAAGGACGAGCAGCCCGTCGCCCGTCCGAAGGATGCGTTGCCTGATGGGTTTACGGCCCAGCCCCCGACGGTTGCGCCCGACACCAAGCCGGCGATTTCGTCGGCAGCCTATGCGGCCATGGTGTTGCCGCCGCCCGAAACGAGCCCGGAGGACACAGCGTTGGCTCTCGCCATGACCTCGGATGTCGCCCGCGAAGCCGCGATCGAGGCCGAGCGAAGCCCCAATTTCGGCCGGGTCATGGCCGAGCTCGGCCGCTTGTCCACGGCGGATGAGCTGATCGAGGTGGAGAGGCCGGCAACGCCGAGCGACACATTGAGCGAGCCGGCGTCGGCAACGCCGGAAGCGGTGATCGCCGCCTATGACGAGAACCGGGACACGGCCAATCGCCTGGCGGAACGCGAAAGCGCTTTCGCCTGAGGCTTTGTCACGTCGATGAATGCGAAACGCCCGCCGGCACAGCTGACGGGCGTTTTGTCATGATTCAATCAATAAAAAGCTCAGGACGATGACGGGCCGCGCAAGCTCATCGTCACCGGACCGACCAGCGGGTCGTAAATCTCGCGCACCTCTTCCGGATAGCGGACCGCAACGGAATGGATGAGATCGCCGCGAAGAATGTAGCGCTCATAGAAGATCTTGCCGTCGCGATAGCCGGAAACCACCGCCCAGCGTTTGCCGGACGCCTTATAGGTGACCTCGTCGGTCTCGGCGCGGTTCGCGATGATGGTCTGCGGGGTCTCGCCGCCGAGATTGTCGCGGCCATAGATATAGATTTCCGCCCCGTTAGGCGCCGTCCAGCCGAGGCCGTCGCCATTGGTGGGGGCAGGGAGAGGCTGCGGGAAGCGTTCGCCGGGGAATGTGGCGCTCGTGCCGAAGCGCTCATTCACATAATTGACGTCCTCCGCCGCGGCCGATTGAACGGCTAGGAGGGGTGCTGCCGCGACAAGCGCGGCTAGAAGCAAAGGTCTGGACAGTCGGATCATGGGGCTCAGCCTCCAGTCACGCTCATATGCCGCGACACGGACGGGGCCCGCGTCTGCCGGTCTATGACGAAATCATGTCCCTTCGGTTTGCGAGATATTGCGCGGTCGATGGCATCCGACAAGAGCTCGTCGCCTTCCGAGGCTCTCAAAGGCTCGCGCAGATCGACCGCGTCCTCCTGTCCGAGGCACATATAGAGCGTGCCGGTGCAGGTGACGCGGACCCGGTTGCAGCTTTCGCAGAAATTGTGGGTCATCGGCGTGATGAAGCCGAGCCGCCCGCCGGTCTCGGCGACTTCCACATAGCGGGCCGGACCACCGGTCTTGTAAGGGATATTCTGAAGCGTCCAACGCTCGGCGAGGCGGCCCCGCACCTCGCTCAAGGGGAGATAGCGGTCGGTCCGGTCCTCTTCGATCTCGCCCATGGGCATGGTCTCGATGAGGGTCATGTCCATGCCCTCGCCATGCGCCCATTCGATCATTGCCGGAATTTCGTCGTCGTTGAAGCCCTTCAGGGCGACGGCGTTGATCTTCAGCTTCAATCCGGCGGCCTGGGCGGCCTTGATGCCGGCCATGACCTGATCGAAGTCGCCCCAGCGGGTGATCGCCTTGAACTTGTCCGCATTCAGCGTGTCGAGGGACACGTTCAGCCGTTCGACGCCGGCCGCCTTCAGATCGCCGGCAAAGCGCGTCAGTTGCGAGCCGTTGGTCGTCAGCGTCAGCTCCTTCAGGGCGCCGCTGTCCAGATGACGCGAGAGCGAGCGGATGAAATGCATGATATTCTTGCGAACCAACGGCTCGCCGCCGGTCAGGCGCAGACGCTTGACGCCCTTGGCGACGAAGGTCGACGCCAGACGGTCAAGCTCTTCCAGGGAGAGAAGGTCGCGCTTGGGCAGAAACTGCATGTCCTCGGCCATGCAATAGACGCAGCGGAAATCGCAGCGATCCGTCACCGAAATCCGCACATAGGTAACATGGCGACCGAAGGGATCGACCATCTCGCCGGGCGCCAGATCCGTGCGATGCGCTTCGAGAGCCGCCTCCGACCGCATTTCAGGAGTCAGCGCCGACGATGGCGTGCGGATGTCGGACAGGCCGGCCTGGCGGAACAGGGTGGTTTTCGTCATCAACTCGCGTCTCTTGCCGGCGGCACGACTTGCGGCAGACCCGCCGGACCGGTACTCGAAGAATATATTCGTCGCACGAATGTGGAAGCTCACGTGGGGTGGGTCAAGCCGCCCCCTTCGACCAAGCCTCTGTCCTTTCGGCGGAATTCGATCGTGCCCATGGCTCGTCAAATGCCCCAAAAGGCGCGGCGGGCCGCTGATTTGTCCCACGCGAAAGACCTGCCATGCAAGCCGCCTCGACACCTCCCAACGAAATCCGAGTGGCCAGCGATCGGGCAACTCTGACGCTTGGTTGGCCGGATCGCGAGCCGGCCATGCTTTCGGCCGAATTCCTGCGCGTTCTGTCGCCCTCAGCCGAAGTGCGGGGCCATTCGCCGGCCGATCGCAAGACGGTCTTCGGTAAGCGGCAGGTGACGATCGCCAATATCACGCCGGTCGGCAATTACGCCGTGCGCATCCTGTTTTCCGACGGCCACGACACCGGCATCTATACCTGGACCTATCTGCGCGAACTGGCGGAGGAGCGCGACGCGCGCTGGGAGACCTATCTCGCCGAGCTTCGGGAGAAAGGCCTATCGCGCGACTGAGGCGCTTCAAGCAGAGTGTCGTCCGCCACGCCGCCCGAGCGTCAGCCGGGGAAGCTCAACGTCCAGAGCGCGGAGAAGACGAGCCCGAAGAAGACGATCCAGCCAAAGGCCGTGTTCGACTTGAACAGCGCCAGGCACTGATCCGGATCGTCGATGTCGAGGCTTCTGATCTGCCAACCCATTTGCATAGCGCCGAGGAGAAGGCCCGCATAGGCCGGCCAGCTCGGACCGGCCGTCGATGTGCCGGTGAGAAGGAAGGCGACGAGGAAGAGGGTCAGCGCGGTCCCGTAGAGCATGACGATCGCCTGACGCGTCTTTTCGCCGAAAAGCCGCGCCGTCGAACGAACGCCGACCAGCGCGTCGTCCTCCTTGTCCTGATGGGCATAGATCGTGTCGTAGCCGATCACCCAGAAGATCGAGCCGAGATAAAGGCAGAGCGAGGCGAGCGACAGGCTGCCCCAATAACAGGCCCAGCCCATCAGCGCGCCCCAGGAGAAGGCGAGGCCGAGACCGAGCTGGGGCCAGTCGGTGAAGCGCTTCAGAAAGGGATAGATCGCGACGACGCCGAGCGAGGCGATGCCGAGCAGGATGGCGAAGATGTTGAACTGGAGAAGAACCAGAAAGCCGGTCAGCGCCTGAACGACCATGAAGAGCTTGGCGTCGCGCCGGCTGATCCGGCCCGAGGGCAGGGGGCGCGAGCGGGTCCGCGCCACGGCGGCGTCGATCCTCTGGTCGACGAGGTCGTTATAGGTGCAGCCGGCACCGCGCATGGCGATCGCGCCGACCAGAAAGAGGAAGAGGTGCCAGAAGCTCGGCAGGCCCGTATGGACCGCGCTTGAGGCCGTTGCCTGCGGCGCGAGCGCCGCCGCCCACCAGCAGGGCCACATCAGAAGTTGCCAACCGATCGGCCTGTCCCAGCGCGCAAGCTGGGCATAGGGCCAGATGCCGCGAGGCAGAAGGCGGTAGACCCAGCTTTCGGAAGGGGCATCCGCGACGCGGTCAGATTGGCCCGCGATGGTCTGATTCAGATTCGCCATGGGTCCGAAAGAGCGTGTTCGGGGCGCCGCAGTCAAGCCTTTTTGCCTTATTTTTGTACAATTCTATCTTTGCCCCGGCAGACCGTCACTTGACCATTGGCGGCCGCTGACCGTATCGCCGCAGCAAAACCCGACGGATCGACCGAGCGGTCTTGGCGCGAACAAGCGCGAGCTCTCCCATCCGTTCTAAGACAATCGAGACGCGATTTCGTCGCCGGCCTGGAAATCGGTCGCTTCAGGATGGCGTCTGTGCGACGGAGTCAGTCGATGGCGATCGATGTCCTACTCATTGGATCGGGCGGGAGAGAGCATGCGCTCGCCTGGAAGCTCGCACAATCGCCCGAACTCGGCACGCTCTATGCCGCGCCCGGCAATCCCGGCATCAAGGCCCATGCGACCTTGGCGATGCTCGAAGTCGCCGATCATGATGCCGTCTTGACCTTCTGCCGGGACAAGGCAATCGGCCTCGTGGTGGTCGGGCCGGAAGCGCCGCTGGTCGCCGGCCTCGCCGACGCGTTGGAGGCGGCCGGCATCGCCGTCTTCGGACCCTCGGCGGCGGCGGCGCGCCTCGAAGGCTCGAAAGGCTTCACCAAGGATCTCTGCTCGCTCCACGACATTCCGACCGCCCGTTACCGCCGCTTCACCAACGCGCCCGACGCCCGGGCCGCGATCGAGGATCGCGGCATGCCGATCGTCATCAAGGCCGATGGGCTCGCCGCCGGCAAGGGTGTGACCATTGCCGAGACCAAGGCCGATGCGCTGGCGGCGATCGATGCCTGTTTCGAGGGCGAATTCGGCGGGCCCGGCGCGGAGATCGTCATCGAGGAATTTCTGGAGGGCGAGGAGGCCAGCCTCTTCTGCCTTTGCGACGGCGAGCGTGCGGTCTTCTTTGGAACGGCCCAGGATCACAAACGCGCCTTCGACCGGGATCGCGGGCCGAACACCGGCGGCATGGGCGCTTATTCCCCCGCAGTCTCTCTCAGTGAAGCCCAGCTTCGCCGCGCGATGCGCGAGATCATCGAGCCGACGATGAAAGGGATGCGCGAGGCCGGCGCGCCTTTCAAGGGCGTTCTCTATGCGGGCCTGATGCTGACCGAGACCGGGCCGAAGCTGATCGAGTACAATGTCCGTTTCGGCGACCCGGAATGCCAGGTGCTGATGATGCGCCTGAAATCGGACCTCCTGCCGATCCTTCTGGCGGCGGCCAAGGGCGATCTCTCTTCGGTCAAGGCCGATTGGCACGACGATCGGGCTCTGACCGTCGTCATGGCCTCGAACGGCTATCCGGGCTCCTATGACAAGGGAACGCCGATCGCTCATCTGCCCGAGACCGGCGACGATGCGATGATCTTTCATGCCGGCACGGGGCAGATGGACGGCCAGCTGGTCGCGACGGGCGGCCGGGTGCTCAATGTCACCGCCATGGGGCCGAGCGTCCGCGAAGCGGCCCACAAGGCCTATGAGATCATCGGCGAGGTCCGCTGGGACAATGGCTTCTGGCGCTCCGATATCGGCCATCGGGCGATCATGGTCGAGGATCGGTAGGCGCCTTCAAAGTCGCCTGTCGGCTTGCGCTTTGGATCAGGATGTCGGAGCAGGCTTCGCGATGGCCTTTTCCACCGCCGGCAGAAGGTCGTCCTGGATCGACTGCACCGTGAACGGGCCGGTGCGCTTATAGAGGATCGTGCCGTCGGGGGAGACGAGGAAGCTCTCCGGCACGCCGTAGACACCCCAGTCGATCGTTGCCGAGCCCTTCTGGTCGACGCCGATGGCCTCATAGGGATTGCCGAGCGCGCTGAGGAAATCGCGCGCATTCTGGGGCTTGTCCTTGTAGTTAATCGCGACGAGCCGGAAGCGGTCGTCCTTGGCGAGCTCCATCAGAAGTGGATGCTCCTGGCGGCAGGGGGCGCACCAGGAGGCGAAGACGTTGACGAGGAGAGGGCGACCGTCCTCCGCCGACGCAAGATCGAGGCCCGGTATCGGGGCACCGGAGGCGGTTGTCACCCCGTCGAGCGGCGGAAGCACCGTCTTCGGGGCCGCCTTGCCGATCAGCACCGACGGAATTTCGGTGATGTCCCGACCAAGCTGATTCTGATGAAGGGCGATGCCGAAGACGGCCGCGATCGCACCGAACAGGACGAGCGGCAAGGCGACCAGCGCAAACCGTTTGACCGGCGCCTTTTGTGGCGTGTCATCGGCCGACATGCCACGATCGTCCGTTGTTGGGGATGGTCCGCTCATTGCAAATCACCTT
Source organism: Fulvimarina manganoxydans (assembly GCF_900176465.1). Taxonomy (GTDB): domain Bacteria; phylum Pseudomonadota; class Alphaproteobacteria; order Rhizobiales; family Rhizobiaceae; genus Fulvimarina; species Fulvimarina manganoxydans. The sequence goes on along the minus strand of NZ_FWXR01000009.1, from coordinate 108,609 downwards.
GAAGAGGGCGCGGTCTGGTCGGACCGTGCCGATCGGCGCCGGATACCCCGCGCTTCGAGATCGGCGAGCGCGCGCTTCTGGGCCCGGGAATCGAGCCCGATCCAGAGCGCGAGTCCGATGATCGCGAGTGCCGAAAAGCCATAGGCCGAGAGAATATAGGCGGCATAAGGTCCGGTCATGCTAGCGCCTCCTTGGAAGGCGTCTCGGCCCGGCGGGCGGCAAGCCGGGACAAGGCCTCGACCCGGCGGCGCAGGATCTCGTTGCGCATCGCGGTCAGGTGCAGGGCGAAGAACAGAAGCGTGAAGCCGAGCGCGGACAGAAGCAACGGCGTCAGGAAAGCGGCGGGCATCGCAGGCCCGTCCATCCGCATGACGCTGGCCGGCTGGTGCAGCGTGTTCCACCAGTCGACCGAGAATTTGATGATCGGGATGTTCACGAAACCGACCAGCACGAGAATTGCGGCGGCTTTGGCGCTCTTGCCGGGCTCGTCCAAGGCGCGAGTGAGCGCGATCAGGCCGAGATACATGAGAAAGAGGACGAAGACCGAGGTTAGCCGCGCGTCCCAGACCCACCATGTGCCCCACATGGGCCGGCCCCAGATCGAGCCGGTGAGAAGGGCGAGGGCCGTGAAGACCGCGCCGATCGGGGCGGCCGCCTTGACCGAGACGTCGGCCAGCGGATGGCGCCAGACCAGCGTTCCGAGCGCGGAGACGCTCATCACCGTCCAGATCATCATGCAGAGCCAGGCAAAGGGCACATGGATGAACATGATCTTGACGGTGGCGCCCTGCTGATAGTCGTCGGGCGCGACGACGCCGAGGCCGAGGCCCGCCGCAAGCGCCAGAAGCGCCAGCCCGTAAAGCCATGGCTGCACCTTGCCCGACAGCTCGAGAAAGCGCGTCGGGTTGGCAAGGATCGAAAAGCGGCCGGGCCGCGCGGGGGCGATGTCGCTCATGGGTCCAGTCTAGAATCTTCCTGATGTCGTCGCAAACATGGTCTTGCGGCCAAAGCGTGTCTTTTGGGCTCGACACAACGCCACCACCGATCCTTCGCCGCAGCTATCGGTTCTTGGCGATCACCAAGAGGCGCTCGCAATCGATCATGCGCTCCAACGAATCGGCGATCTCGTCGAGGGCGGTCTCGACCGAAGCGCGGTAGCTATGGCCTGTCGCCTTATGCCCGAGACGGGAGAGAAAGGCGCGGCGAAAGCCGTCATTGGCGAAAATGCCGTGGAGATAGGTGCCGAAGACGCGCCCGTCCGGGCTCGTCGCCCCGTCCGGCCGCCCGTCGATCCGGCAGAGCGGGCGCCCGCAGTCGGGGCCCTCGGTGTGGCCGAGATGGATTTCGTAGCACTCCAGCGCCTCGCCTTCCAGCGTCTCGGCGCGGCTGTCCTGCACGGTCTTGTCCGATGCCATCACGGTTTCGACATCGAGAAGGCTCAAGCCTTCGGCCTCGTGCGTGTCGCTCTCGATCCCGCCCGGATCAAGGACCCGCCGCCCGAGCATCTGATAGCCGCCGCAAAGGCCCATCACGAAGCCGCCTCTCGCGTGATGGTCGGCGAGATCCTTGTCCCAGCCGTTTTTGCGAAAGTCTTCGAGATCGCCGATCGTCGACTTCGATCCGGGGATAAGGACGAGCCGCGCCTCCGGTGGCAGGCGATCGCCCGGTTCGACGAAGACGAGCGAGACACCCGGCTCCTGGGCGATCGGGTCGCAATCGTCGAAATTGGCGATGCGGCCGAGACGCGGGACGGCGACGATCAGGTCATTCGGGCCCGACCTCTCCTCGGCCAGGCGTTCCAACGCGACCGAATCCTCGGCCGGCAGGCGGCGCGCGGCGGGAAGATGGGTGACGACGCCGAGGCTCGGCCAGCCGGTGAAGCGGGTGATCGCGGCAAGCCCCTCGTCGAAGAGCGAGACATCGCCGCGAAACTTGTTGATGAGATAGGCTTTGACCATCGCCCTGTCGGCCTCGGGCAGGATAGCATGGGTGCCGACCAGCGAGGCGATGACGCCGCCGCGATCGATGTCGCCGACGAGGACGACGGGCACATTCGCAGCTGTCGCAAAGCCCATATTGGCGATGTCGCCCGACCTCAGATTGATCTCCGCCGGCGAGCCTGCCCCTTCGCAGATGACGAGATCGGCTTCGCCGCAAAGGGTCTCGAAGCCCTTGAGGACGGTATCGAGAAAGCCGGCCTTTAGGCGCTGATAGTCGCGGCCCTTGGCGCTGCCGGCCATCCGGCCATTGAGGACGATCTGGCTGCCGGTCTCCGACTGGGGTTTGAGAAGCACCGGATTCATCGCCGTCGTCGGGGCCGTGCGGCAGGCCAGCGCCTGAAGCCATTGGGCCCGGCCGATCTCGCCGAAGTCGCCGCTTCCGGAGATGCGCGCGACGGCGGCATTGTTCGACATGTTCTGCGGCTTGAAGGGTCGCACAGCGAGCCCGCGTCGGGTAAAGAGCCGGCAGAGCCCTGCGACGAGGACGGATTTGCCGACATCGGAGCCCGTGCCCTGCAGCATGATGGCAGGCGTCTTCGCCATGGATGGCCTTCTTCCTTCAAAACCGGTCAGGGGACCGGCCTTATCCGAAGAGAAGCTTGGCCGCCAAGGCGAGGCAGGTGACGACGAGAAGCGGGCGGATCAGCTTGGAGCCGAAGCGCATGGCTATCGTCGCGCCGAGCCGGGCGCCGAGAAAGGTCGCAACGCCCATCATCAGGCCGAGCCACCAGATGGCGGCGCCGTTGAGGGTGAAGACGAGAAGGCCGCCGACATTGGAGGCGAAGTTCAGAAGCTTCGTATGGGCCGTCGCTTTGAGAACGCCGAAGCCGGCCAGCGTGACGAAGGCGATCATGTAGAAGGAGCCGGCGCCGGGGCCGAACAGCCCGTCATAGGCGCCGATCAATGGCATGACGAGGCCGATCAGGAGGGGCTCGGAGAGCCGGCGCTCGCGATCGAGATCGCCGAGATCGGGCTTCAGCGCGAAAAACACGGCGACGGCGATCAGGAGAAAGGGCAGTCCCGTTTCGAGCGCTTCCGTTGGTATCACGAAGGCGAGCGCCGCGCCCAGCGACGAGCCGATGAGGACGAAGCCGGCGCTCGGCAACTGCTTCCTGAGGTTCACATGGCCCTTGGAGGCATAGGCGATCGTCGCCGAGCCGGAGCCGAAAATCGCCTGCACCTTGTTGGTGCCGATGGCGGTCAAGGGGTCGAAACCGGCGAGGAGGAGAGCCGGAATGGTGATCAGCCCCCCGCCGCCGGCAACCGCGTCGATGGCGCCCGCGACGAAGGCCGCGCCGAGGAGAAGCAGAATGATGTCGAAGTCCATGGCCGAGCCGGGGGAGAAGCGCCGCCGATGCGGCAGGAGGGAGAACCGTGGGTTAGGCCAATTGGTGGGCGGAGGGAAGAGAAAACCGATCGGGCCGCTTCGGGATTTGACCCGTTCCCGCAGCGCGTCTATTCCCCGCCCTTCGAACGACGGTGCCCGGCCGGACCGGGCTGAAAGGAATTCCGGTGCGGCCGACCCAAATCGGGGGCCAAGACGGAACTGTCGGACTGCCCGGCCGCTTGGGGGAACACTCCAGTCGCGCGCCGGCTCCTCCGGCTGGATTTCTCGAGACGCCGGCTGACGGCGAGAAGGAGGAGCCCGATGGATCAGGCCCCGAACGGACATGCCCAACCTCTCAAAGCCTTGATGCTCTGCGGCCATGGCAGCCGCGACAAGGCCGCGATGGAGGAATTTGGCGGCCTCGCGGAAAAGCTGAAGGCGCGCCTGCCCGATTGGCGTACCGAGCATGGCTATCTGGAATTTGCCAAGCCGGTCATCCGCGAAGGCCTCGACAAGCTTCTCGGCGAGGGCGCGCGGGACATCATGGCGCTGCCGGGCATGTTGTTTGCCGCCGGCCATGCCAAGAACGACATTCCTTCCGTTCTCAACACCTATGCGGCCGAGCACGATCTCACCATCCGCTATGGCCGCGAGCTCGGCATCGATCCGAAGATGATCCGGGCGGCCGGCGAGCGCATTCGCGAATGTTTGAAGGCCGATGGCTGGCGCGAAGGCGAGGCGCTCCACGACACGATGCTCGTCGTCGTCGGGCGCGGCTCCTCCGACCCCGACGCCAATTCCAACGTCTCCAAGGTCATGCGCATGCTCTGGGAGGGGCTCGGCTTCGGCTGGGGCGAGACGGTCTATTCGGGCGTCACCTTCCCGCTGGTCGAGCCGGGGCTGAGCCATGCCGCGCGCCTTGGTTATAAGCGCATCGTTGTCTTTCCCTATTTCCTCTTCACCGGCGTTCTCGTGCGCCGCATCTACGACCAGACGGATGTGGTCGCGGCTGGCCATCCCGATATCCGTTTCCTGAAGGCGCCCTATCTCGGCGCCCATGACCTCGTGGTCGAAACCTTCGTCGAGCGGCTCTTCGAGATCATCGAAGGCACCAATGTGATGAATTGCCAGATGTGCAAATATCGCGAGCAGGTGCTGGGCTTCGAGACCGAGGTCGGGCTCGCCCAGGAAAGCCACCATCACCACGTGGAAGGCATCGGCTCCTCGGCCGACTGCACGCTTTGCCAGGACGTGTGTACCGGCGCCTGCCGCAGCGCGGCCGGTCATCACCATCATGGGCACGGACACAGTCACGCCCACGATCATCATCCCGGCCATGGCGACAGCCATGCCCATGATCACCAACACGGCCATGGACATGACCACGATCATGGCCATACCCATCACCACCATGGTGGCGATTCCAGTCCCGCACATGGCAATGGTCATCATGATGCCCATCATCATCATGGGCATCACCACCACCCCTATCCCCACGCGGACCATCCCTTGGGCCCGCGTTCGATGCGTTAAAGGACGGGCATGGCTCTCTTCGATGCCTTCGCCATCGTCGATTGGTCGGCGGCCAACACGCCGACCACCGGCAAGGATTCGATCTGGATCGCTCTCGGCGAGCGGGAGGAGGGCACGTTCCGGCTGATCGAGACGGTCAATCCGCCGACCCGCTCGGCGGCGATGGCGCGTCTGCGCCAGTTCTTCCGCGACGCTTTGGCGGCTGACAAGCGGGTCTTTGCCGGCTTCGATTTCCCATTCGGCTATCCGCGCGGGGCGGCCGGGGCGATCGCCGGCACCGACGACTGGTCGGCGCTTTGGTCCTTCTTCGCCGACAGCGTCCAGGACACCGATTCCAACACCAACAACCGCTTCGAGATCGCCGGTCGGCTCAATCGCGACCGGCTCGCTTTTGCGCCGATGTTCTGGGGCCGCCCGGAATTTCAGGACATTCCCGGCCTGCCGCCGCGCCGGCCCGAGCCCTATCCCGACGCGCTGCCGGAGCGGCGCTTGTCGGAGGACCGTGCGCGAAAAGCCCAGCCGGTCTGGAAGATGCATTATGTCGGCAGCGTCGGCAGCCAGGCCGTGACTGGCATGGCGCGGCTGGAGCAGCTGCGCCGCGACGAGGAGTTTGCCGGCAAGATCGCCGTCTGGCCCTTCGAGACCGGCTTTGCCGACAAGCTGGACGCGCCGATCACCTTTGCCGAGATCTATCCGGGCCTGTCGCAGATCGAGAAGGGCGACAAGTCCTGCCTCGACGAGGCCCAGGTCGAAACGCTCTGCGAAGCCTTTGGCCGCTTCGACGCAGAGGGCCGCTTCGAGGCGTTGCTCGCTGCTCCCGCCGACCTCCAGGGCGAGGACAAGCGCGCCGCCCTGATGGAAGAGGGCTGGATCGTCGGCCTCGGCTATCGCCTGTCGGACGAGGTGCCGAGCGAGCACGACAATTCCGGCATCGCCGTTCCCAATCGCCGCCTTCATTATATCCGCGAGCCGTCGCGCATCTATGAGGAGAGTTTCCGCCTCGTGCGCGAGGCGACGGATCTCTCACGCTTTCCCGAAGAGGCCCATGACCTCGTCATCCGCATGGTCCATGCCTGCGGCATGCCGGAAATCGCCGAGAGTCTCGTCGTCTCGGAGGGCGCGATCGCGGCCGGGCGGGCGGCGCTGGAAGCCGGCGCGCCGATCATCACCGATGCAGAGATGGTCTCCCACGGCATCATCGTTTCCGGCCTCAAGCAGCAGAACAAGATCGTCTGCCGTCTCAACGATCCGCGCACCCGGCGCATCGCCGAGCGGGAGGCGACGACGCGCTCCGCCGCCCAGGTCGATCTGTGGACCGACGTCATGGAGGGCGCGATCGTCGCCATCGGCAATGCGCCGACGGCGCTCTTCCGCCTGATCGAGCGGATCGAGGAAGGCGCGCCGAGGCCGGCCCTCATCCTGGCCTTGCCCGTCGGTTTCGTGGGGGCGGCCGAATCCAAGGCCGAACTTCTGCGCGACGATCGCGGCGTTCCCTTCGTCACCCTTCCCGGGCGTCTCGGCGGCAGCGCGCTGGCGGCGGCTGCGGTCAATGCGCTCGCCTCGGGGCTTGGCGAATGACACGGGACGGCGAGCCCTGGCTGACCATCGTCGGCATCGGCGAGGACGGGCTCTCGGCCTTGTCCGACGAGGCGCATATGGCGCTGGCCGGCGCCGAAGCGATCTTCGGCGGGGAGCGCCATCTGTCCATGCTCGGCAGCAGCCATGCCGAGCAATTCGTCTGGACGACGCCCTTTTCCGACAATCTCGACGCGATCGAGGATTGGGAAGACCGGCGCGTCGTGGTGCTCGCCTCGGGCGATCCCATGTGGTTCGGCGTTGGCGCGATCCTCGTCAAGCGCTTCGGCACTGAGGCCGTCACCATCCTGCCAGGGCTCTCGGCCTTTCAACTCGCGGCCGCGCGGCTCGGCTGGGCGCTGGCCGATGTCGCCTGTCTCACCGCCCATGGCCGGCCGGTCGAGGCCTTGATGCGGAGTGTCCTGCCGGGCGCCCGGCTTCTGGTGCTGACCGGCGGCGAGGAGGGCCCGCGCGACATCGCCAGGCTGCTTACGTCCAGAGGCTACGGCCAGAGCCGGCTCGTCATCTGCGAGGCGATGGGCGGCTATCGCGAGCGTCTGAGGACGACCAGCGCCGGTGCCTATGATTTCGACGATGTCGATCCGCTGAACGTGGTCGCCGTCGAATGCAAGGCGGGACTTGCCGCCGAGCCTCGCCCCTGCGTTGCCGGTCTGCCGGACGATGCCTTCGTCCATGACGGCAAGATGACCAAACGGGTCCTGCGCGCGCTTGCCATCTCCGCTCTGGCGCCTTTGCCGGGCCAGCGCCTGTGGGATGTGGGCGCGGGTTCGGGCTCGATCGCCATCGAATGGCTGCGGGCCGGAACGCGTCTGTCGGCCATCGCCATCGAGCCACGCCCGGAACGCTGTGCCATGATCGCCGAGAACGCGCTCACCCTCGGCACGCCCGAACTCCTGATCCTCGAAGGCGAGGCGCCGGAAGCGCTCGCCGATCTGCCGAGCCCCGACGCGATCTTCATCGGCGGGGGACTGACGGACGGCGTGTTTCAGGCCTGCTGGGCGGCCTTGAGGCCCGGCGGGCGGCTCGCGGCCCATGCGGTGACGCTGGAATCGGAAGCGATCCTCATCGAGCTTCATGCCCGCTTCGGCGGCGAGTTGATGCGCATCGCTGTCGAGACCGCCGCGCCGGTCGGGCCCTATCACGCCTTCAAGCCGTCGATGACGGTCGTTCATTGGCATGTGGAAAGGCCGCTTGGCGCGAGCTTGCGCCGGGGCGAAGGCCCGGCATGAGCGTTCCTCCCGCCACGCTCTATGGTCTCGGCGTCGGGCCGGGCGATCCAGAGCTTCTGACGCTCAAGGCCCATCGTATCCTCACCAGCGCGCCCGTCGTTGCTTATCCAAAGCCTGACACGGGCGAGAGCTTCGCCCGCTCGATCGTCGCCGGTTACTTGCGCAAAGAGCAGGAGGAGATCGCGATCGAGGTGCCGATGCGCGTCGAGCGCTTTCCGGCGGCCGAGGTCTATGAGGCCGCGGCCAAGCGCATCGCGGCGGATCTGAAGGCGGGGCGCGACGTCGCCGTCCTGTGCGAGGGCGATCCGTTCTTCTACGGCTCCTTCATGTATCTCTTCGAGCGTCTGGCCTCGAAATTCCCGACTGAGATCGTGCCGGGCGTCTCCTCGGTCATGGCGGCGGGCGCGGCGAGCGCGAGGCCGATCGCGGCCCGCAACGACGTCTTCACCGTCATTCCGGCCCCGCTCGAAGATCGCGAGATCGCCACACGGATCGCGTTGTCGGAAGCCTTCGCCATCATCAAGCTCGGCCGACATTTTATGCGCGTGAAGACCCTCATCGAAACTCTGCGGCTGACCGGTTCCTGCCGCTATTGCGAGCGCGTGAGCCTTGCCGAGGAGCGCGTCATGCCGCTGGCTGAGGCCAGCGACACGGCGCCCTATTTCTCGATGATCCTCGGCTATCGGGGAGCGGAAAAGGCGATCAGAGGCCGCTAAGTGCTCATGCCTTCGAGGTAGCCTCGCGCTTGCGGGTCTCGGCGTCGAGAATCGCCCGGATACGGGCGAGCAGGGGATCGGCGTCGGTGCGCGATCGTCCATAGGAAAGATTGAAGCCGTAGTCGAAATCGGGGGGATTGGCGCCCTGATTGTGCTGGAGGATCGTCTCCAGCTTGTCGAGGCCTTTCGCAATCACCGCCTCGCGCGAGCCGGCGCTGTCATAGTCGTCCCAGAGATCCAGAATCTCGTCGCGCATCGGAGCCGGGAGGGGCGCCGTCAGGCTCTGAAGATCGGCCCGCTCGCGCGCGGACCGTCCGTCGTCCGGGCTCTGATCGGTCGCCGGTACGTCGCCGGAGATCGCTTCGCCGAGATCGTGGACGACGAGGATCTTCAAAAGCTTCAGCATGTCGATCTCGCCGAAGGATCTGGAGAAGACCAGCGCCATCAGCATGAGCCGCCAACTGTGTTCGGCCGTGCTCTCCGGCCGGCCTGTCGAGGTATGGCCGCTGCGTAGCGTGTCCTTCAACGCCTCGGCCCGGCGCAGGAAATCGAGCGTCGCGATGATCTCAGGCTCGGTCATGCGGGAGGTCCTGATGCGTGGGTCACGATGACGTTTCGAGGAATACGGTCCGACCGAGAGGCTTTCGTGTGATGAATCCCCGGCCCGGACGGGCCGAGGATGATGAGCGAGGACGTCCCGCTCATTACTCCATCGGCACGTCCGTATTGACGAAGTCCGGCACCTTGGCGAGGGGAAGCTCGCGTTTCTCGTCCTTCGAAATCCGGCGCTGTCGCGAGCGCGGCTCCAGCTTCTGCGGCTCGCCGGTTTGAAGCGCTCGCTCGATGGCGGCGAGGACGATCATATCGCACAAGCCCTCTTCGCCATTCGGCTCGGGATCGCGATCGTTGAGGATACAATCGGAGAAATACTCGGTCTCGCCGCCGAACTGGTCGACGACGGGCGCCTTGTGCTCGCTGGTCTCGCCGTCCTTGGTGAGGCGATAGGAGATCGCCGTTCCCTCGCCGAAGCCGAAGGCGGGCATCGCCTCGATGATGCCGTCCGAGCCGACCAGATGAAACCGGTCGATGCTCTCGGCCGAGTAAGACAGGGTGAAGCTCGCCGTCCGTCCCTCGGTGAAGCGCAGGATGACGCTCACAGTGTCGTCGCAGTCGAGGCCTCGCTCGGTGCGCGTGCCGATCGCCATGACTTCGATCGGCTCGGCCTCGAAAAGATTGCGCACGGCATTGATCGGATAAGCGCCCATATCCGGCACAGGGCCGGCCCAATAGCCGTGCTGGGCCCGGTGATTGGAGGGTTTGACGGTCTGGGAGAAGGTCGATGTGAAGAAGCGCGGCTTGCCGATGACGCCCTTGCGCACGGCCTCGACCATGGCGACCGTGCCCGGCTCGCAATGGAGGCGATAGGCGACCATCAGCTTGGCGCCGGAGGCTTTGGCCGCCGCCTCGATCGCCTCGGCATCCTCCATCGAGACCTCCATGGGCTTTTCGAGGAGGACGTGAATGCCGGCCTTCAGCGCCGGCTCGGCGAATTCGCGGTGGCGGAAATTCGGCGTCGCCACATAGACCGCGTCCACCGTGCCGCTCTTCAGCATCTTATCGTATTCGTCATAGCCATAGGCGTCGAGGCCGTAAGCGTTGCCGAGGCCCTTGGCCTTTTCCGGGTCGCCGGTGACGACGGCGGTCATGATCGAGTTGCTGGTCTGGCCGACGCCCGGCATGAACGCGCCTTGCGAGATCCAGCCGGCGCCCACCACCGCATAGCGGATCTTTCCCTCGATGCTTGGCAAAGTCGTCTCTCCTGTCTTGATCTCGCACGGCCGATCCCGGCGCCGGTCGTTTCGCCGAATTTGGCGCGATGCGAGCAAATTGATTGCTGATAACCGCGAGAAAACGGGTTGACCCATCCTCGCCGTGCCATGGGGACACATGGTAAGGCGGTCGCTCCAAGGAGAAAGCCGGCGAGGCGAATTTCTTTGCCGGACAAGGGAAGGAGACAAACGATATGAGCGGACCGAATTTCGAGACCCTGGCGATCCATGCGGGTGCGCAGCCCGATCCGGTCACGGGGGCGCGGGCGACGCCGATCTATCAGACGACGTCCTTCGTCTTCGACAGCGTCGATCACGCCGCGTCGCTGTTCGGCCTCCAGCAGTTCGGCAATATCTATACCCGCATCATGAACCCGACCCAGGCGGTTCTGGAAGAGCGAGTCGCGGCGCTCGAAGGCGGCACGGCCGCGCTCGCCGTCGCCTCGGGCCATGCCGCCCAGCTGATCATCTTCCAGGCCTTGATGAGCCCCGGCGAGGAATTCATCGCTTCGCGCCGGCTTTATGGCGGCTCGATCAACCAGTTCGGCCATGCCTTCAAGAGCTTCGACTGGCGGGTGAAATGGGCCGATCCGGCGGATATCTCCACCTTCGAGGCCGCGATCACCGACAAGACCAAAGCGATCTTCATCGAATCGATCGCCAATCCGGGCGGCGTCGTGGTCGATATAGCCGGCATCGCCGAAATCGCCCACAAGCACGGCCTGCCGCTCATCGTCGACAACACCATGGCGACGCCCTATCTCTGCCGGCCGATCGAGCATGGCGCCGATATCGTCGTTCATTCGCTGACCAAATTCATGGGCGGCCATGGCAATTCCATGGGCGGGGCGATCGTCGATGGTGGCAAGTTCGACTGGTCGAAGTCGGGCCGCTATCCGATGCTGTCGGAGCCGCGGCCGGAATATAACGGCATCGTTCTTCACGAGACCTTCGGCAATTTCGCCTTCGCCATCGCCTGCCGCGTGCTCGGCCTGCGCGATCTCGGACCGGCGATCTCGCCCTTCAACGCCTTCATGATCCTGACCGGTATCGAGACGCTCTCCTTGCGCATGCAGCGGCATTCGGACAATGCCAAAGCGGTCGCCGAGCATCTGAAAGGCCATGACAAGGTGTCCTGGGTCTCCTATGCCGGGCTCGAGGACGATCCCTCCCATGCCAATATGCTCAAATACAGTCCCAAGGGTGCCGGCGCCGTCTTCACCTTCGGTCTGAAGGGCGGATACGAGGCGGGCGTCACCTTCGTCGAAGCGCTCGAACTCTTCTCCCATCTCGCCAATATCGGCGACACGCGCTCGCTGGTGATCCACCCGGCATCGACCACCCACAAGCAGCTCGCCGACGAGCAGAAGATCGGCGCCGGCGCTGGTCCCGACGTCGTGCGCCTGTCGATCGGCATCGAGAATGTCGCCGATCTCATCGCCGATTTGGATCAGGCCTTAGCGAAGATCTGATCGCTGGAAGATGCGGCATTTTTTGCGCTGCACCACTGGTGGTCTCGGCTCGTCATCCTCATATGGCGCCGACCCGAGGGAACCTCGACCGACAGGAGGGTGAGCCATGAGCGAGACAGTTCTGCGCATCGCGAAAGAAGGCGTGGCCGTGGAGACGGGCACGCCGCCCAAGGAGAAGGTTCGAAGCGGCCGGCCGGGCTTCAAGACCTGGAATCTCGAAGATGACGGCAACGGCCTTTATGCCGGGATCTGGGAAGCCTCGGTGGGCGAATGGGACGTCGACTATAGCGAATGGGAGTTCTTCCACATTCTCGACGGTGTCTCGGTCCTGACCGAAGAAGGCGGCGAGCCGATGAAGCTCGTCGCCGGCGACAGCTTCGTCATTCGGCCCGGCTTCAAGGGCCGCTGGAAGGTCGTCGAGCCGACCCGCAAGCATTACGTCATCAAGACCTGATCGGTCTCAGCCCGTCATTCATGACAAAAAGGCCCGGCGCTGGATGGCTGCGCCGGGCCTTTTTCGTTCCTTGGCAGAGTGCCGGATCGTTACCGCACCATCAGTTCCGGCCCCATCAGGCTGTAGGGCAACCAGGTGGACAGCGCCGGGACATAGGTGACGAGGATGAGGAAGACGAAGAGCACGCCGACAAAGGGCATGGCCGCCTTAACCACCCTCACGAGGCTCATGCCCGTGATGCCGGATGTGACGAAGAGGTTGAGGCCGATCGGCGGGGTGATCATGCCGATCTCCATATTCACCACCATGATGATGCCGAGATGGACCGGATCGACGCCGAGCTCCATCGCGATGGGGAAGACCACCGGCGCGACGATGAGGAGGAGGCCCGAGGGCTCCATGAACTGGCCGCCGATGAGCAGAAGGATGTTCACGGCGATGAGGAAGGTGAACCAGTTGAAGCCGTAATCCAGCATCAGGGCGGTGATCGCATCGGGGATGCGTTCGGCCGTCAGCGTGTGGGCGAAAAGCAGCGCGTTCACGATGATGAACATCAGCATGACGGTCGTCTTCGAGGCGTCGACCAACACCTTCTTCGTCTCGGGATGGAAGCAGCCGGGGACGAATTTGGTGCCGATGAGCTTGAAGTTGCGCCCGAAGATCGGCAGGCCCGCGGCGAGCGTGCCTGGCAGGGAGCCGAAGCCACCACCGGCCGTGATTGTGCCGCCGTTGGCGCCTGCCACGATCAGGCCCTTCGAGCGCCAGACCGCATAGGCGATCATGACGAGAAGAGCCGGAATGCCGCAAAGCACCATGCGCTCGCCGAAGGACAGGGTCGAGCCGTCCGGTCCGGCGGTCGCGAAGAAGACCATGATGAGGGCGACGACGAGGAAGGAGAGGCCATAGGTGATGGCGTTGAAGCCGATCCGGGCGCGCGCGCCGTCGCTCTCCAAGACCCAGGGCTCACCCTTGAGCGGTCCCATGTCGCGATAGACGAAGACGGCGATGAGGAAAGAGTAGATCGCGGCGACTGCCGCCGCCTCGGTCGGCGTGAAAACGCCGCCATAGATGCCGCCGAGAATGATGACGATCAGGAACAGGCCCCAACCTGCGGTCTTGCCGTGGGACAGGATCTCGCCGAATCCCTTCCACTCTTCCGCCGGCAGGTTCTTGTAGCGCGCGACGATATAGATCGCGCCCATCAGCATCAGGCCGGCGAGAAGGCCGGGGATGACGCCGGCCAGGAACATGCGCCCAACCGAGACGTCGGTCGCCGCCGAATAGACGACCATGACGATCGAGGGCGGGATCAGGATGCCGAGCGTGCCGGCATTGGCGATGATGCCGGCCGAGAACTCTTTCGAATAGCCCACCTTCTGCATGCCGGCGATGGCGATGGTGCCGATCGCGACGACGGTTGCCGGCGAGGAGCCCGACAGCGCCGCAAAGAGCATGCAGGCGAGCACCGAGGCCATGGCAAGGCCACCGCGGAAATGGCCGACCGCCGCGATGGCGAAGTTGATGAGCCGCTTGGCGACGCCGCCCGTCGACATGAAGGCCGAGGCCAGGATGAAGAAGGGGATGGCGAGGAGCGTGTAGTTCTGCGCCGCCGTGAAGAGCTGGATCGCCACCGAGGACATGGAGTCCGAGGAGAAGAAGGCGACGACGATAAGGGCGGGCAGGCCGAGCGAAATCGCGACCGGCACGCCCATGAAGAGGAAAAGGAGAACGAGGACGAGAAGGACGGTCGATTCCATTGGGGTCAGTCCTTCAGAATATCTTTGTTCTCGGCGACGAGGTCTTCAGCCTCGTGTCCGGCGATGATGAGTTCGCGCTTGCCCGTCGCGATCTCGACGATCGCCTGGAGCGCGCGGAAACCGAGAAGGGCGAGACCGATGGGGAGGATCAGATAGGCGATCCAGCGCTGGACGCGCTCCTGGAGCCCGAAGGTCTCCTGCATCCATTCGGGATAGCGAAGATCATCAAGGCCGATGCCGATCTGGAAGAAGCGCTGCCAGTAGAAGACCGCGCCGCCGGAGGAATCGGCGCCGAAGATGCGAAGCCAGTCGGCATTGAGGAGGATCAGCGCGTAGAGCAGCGTCGCGCCGGCGCCGAACAGCGCGGCGAAACGGAAAAGCGGCTTGGGAAAGGCGCGGATCGCCGCGTCGACGCCGAGATGGAGGCCCGTCTTCAGGCCATAGCTCATGCCGAACAGGATGATCCAGGCAAACAGGATGCGCGTGAATTCTAGAGCCCCCGACCAACCGGTGTTGAAGCCGTAGCGGGCGATCACCTGGACGAAGGAGACGAGCGTGATCGTGGCGAGGAGCAGGGCGAGCGCGTTCTCCTCGAAGCGCGTGACGGCCTCGGGCGATCGGCGCTCCCAGAGGAACAGAAGGGCGATCAGCGCAAGGATCGCCAGATAGGGCCAGATGCCGGCCATGACGCAAAAACCTCCCTCGGACGCGAGCCAAGCGTTCGAGCCGCCGGCGTCTCGACTGAAATGACGTTGTGAACAGCGGAAAAACTGGGTGCGGCCCGGACCTCATCTCGGCCGGGCCGCAAGGCGCGGTCTCACCGCGCCCGTGACGCTCAGTTCGAGGAGTTCGAGGCGACCGCTGCGTCGATCAGATCCTGACCGATATCGTCGGTGAACTCGGCCCAGACCGGCTTCATCGTGTCGACCCATTGCTGACGCTGCTCGGCAGAGAGCTCGCGCACGGTGCCGCCGGCATCGATGATGTTCTGGCGGTTCTTCATTTCCGTCTCGGCGACGGCCGCATTGGCTTCCTGCGTGACCTCGTCGGCGATCTTGACGAACTGATCGCGGACATCCGGCTCAAGGCCGTTCAGCCATTCGGTGGAGGTCACGAGGAGATAGGCGAGAAGCTGGTGATTCGTCTCGGTGATGCCGTCCTGAACCTCGAAGAACTTTTGGGTGTAGATATTGGACCAGGTGTTCTCCTGACCGTCGACGACGCCGGTCTGCAGCGCGCCATAGACCTCCTTGAAGGCGAGCTTCTGGGCCGAGCCGCCCATGGCCTCGATCATCGCCTCAGCGACATCGGAGGTCTGGATGCGGAATTTCAGACCATTGGCGTCGGAAGGAACGAGCAGCGGCTTGTCGGCCGAGAACTGCTTGAGGCCCGACGACCAATATCCAAGGCCGGTATAGCCGACGTCTTCCATGATCGTCAGCATGCCCTTGGCGGTATCGGAGGTCGTGAAACGGTCGACCGCATCGAGGTTTTCGAAAAGGAAGGGCAGATCGAACAGGCGATATTTGAGGGTATAGGCCTCGAATTTCGACAGGGACGGTGCGGCAAGCTGCACATCGCCCAGAAGCAGAGCTTCCATCACCTTGTCGTCGTCGAAGAGAGTCGAGTTCGCGAAGACCTGCATGCAGGCCTTGCCGTTCATCTCGTCATTGACGCGGTCGGCAAATCGCGTGGCTGCATCGCCCTTCGGATGGCCGGTGGCTGCCACGACATGGCTGAATTTGATGACGATTTCGCCGTCGTCGCAAGGATCGGTCTGAGCGTTCGCGCCGGTCGCGGCGAGGCCGAGGGCAAGAGCCGATGCAGCAGCGAGAAGAATGGACTTCATGGGTTGGACTCCTCCGCGGCGGACATGCGCGTCCGCCTTTGAAATCAAGGGCATCGGCCACGGATCGGGCGCGATGCGTATCGTCACGGCGGAGGGACGAGCCGGTCTCGATCGAATGGACCCTGTCTCCCGAAAGATCAGATCCGATCGAACCCGAACGGCGCCTCCCGTCGCCGCGATGATCAGCGTTCTGCAAGCGGCGTGCCAAGAACGGGGGGCGGGCCAAAAATGCCGATGCCGTCTTGCCGCGTGGAGGAAGTCAGATCGGGCGCTCGCAAAAAAATCGTATGTGCGTCAATGGCTTGATAATATTACGGGTGAGAGTACAAAAAAGATCGCAGCAGGCGGAACCGTTTCTCGGGCAGCGCGTTAGCTTCCCATTCAACGCTCACCCTTTATGTGATGTGTCGCGCGCTACCCATCTTGGTTGTTGCTATGGGTAGCTTTCAACGCGGCTAATCAGAGATTGGCGCGTTCCCATCTCCTGCTTATGAGCGCACGAACTCGGCTCGCCTCATGCGGTCCCCGTATCGGTCTCAATCCTCCGGCGCTTCGCGGCTTTCGATCCCCAATCGCTTCATCTTGTCGTAGAGGCCTTTGCGGGAAATCTGTAGCGTCTCATAGGTCGGGCGCAGCGCGCCGCCATTGCGGGCAAGCTCCCCCTCGATGATCGTCTTTTCGAAGATCGCCAGACGATCGGCCAGAGAGCCGGTGACGGGTAGATCGGCCTGAAACCCGCCCGTCTCCTGCGTAAAGCCATGCCACATGCCAAGCACGAAACGATCGGCGTAATTGCGCAGCTCACGGACATTGCCCGGCCAATCATGGGCGGTCAGCTGAAGCTCGAGCCGATGATCGACCGTCGGAATTTCGCGCCGAAAGCGGGCCCGGGCCTCGCGCGCCAGATGAAAGAAGAGGATCGGGATATCCTCTCGCCTCTCGCGCAAAGGCGGAATGTCCAGGGTGACGACGCTCAGGCGATAATAGAGGTCAGGCCGAAAGCGGGATTCGGCGTCTTCGAGATCGGTCTTGGTCGCGGCGACGAAACGGACATCCAGCGGGATCGGCTTGTTGGAGCCGAGGCGCTCGATGGATCGCGTCTCGATCGCGCGCAGGAGTTTGGCCTGAAGATCGAGCGGCATGGATTCGATCTCGTCGAGAAAGATGGTTCCGCCGGATGCGTGCTCGAGCTTGCCGATCCGTTGTTTGGCTGCGCCCGTAAACGCACCGGGCTCATGGCCGAACAATTCGGATTCGATGATGTCGGCGGGCAAGGCCGCGCAGTTGATGGCGACGAAATTGCCCTTGGCCCGGCCGCCGAAATCGTGGAGCGCGCGCGCGACGACCTCCTTGCCGGTTCCCGTCTCGCCAAAGACGAGCACGTCCACATCGGTATCGGCGAGCGCGCCGACCTGTTCGCGCAGACGCTTGATACCCAGCGAACGCCCGACAAGGCGCAGAGCCATTTCGTCGCCGCCATCGAGCGTCGATCGAAGAATGCGGTTTTCGAGAACCAGCCGGCGCTTTTCCAGCGCCCGCTCCACCACCGTATAGAGGCGCGAGACGGGGAAGGGCTTCTCGATGAAGTCATAGGCGCCGATGCGCATGGCATCGACCGCCATCTGCACGTCGCCATGGCCGGTGATCAGAATGACGGGGAGGGTGGGGTCGATAGCTAGTGCCTGGCGCAACAGGTCGAGCCCGTCGATCCCTGGCATCCGGATGTCGCTGACGGCGACGGCGTAAGCATCATGACGGATCTGCGAGAGAAGCGAGGCGCCGTCGGAATGGACGCGCACCGGCAGGCCTTCCAGCTCCAGACCTTGGGCGAGGGCATCGCGAAGATCGTCGTCATCGTCGACGAGATGGACGACCGGTTGTCCGGCATCGGTCATCGGGCGCCTTTCCTGGTCATTCGGCAGCGATCGAAGCCCTATCGGACCTGACGAGGAAAATGGCAAATCGCGTGCATCCCGGGCGCGTCTCGTCCAGCCGGATGGCGCCGCCGAAATCGGCGAGAATGTTGGAGACGATGGACAATCCGATGCCGATTCCTTCGCCGCTCGCCTTGGTGGTCACGAAGGGCTCGAAGATGGTGCGCGCGATATCGGGCGGAATGCCGGGGCCGTCGTCTTCGACTGTGATCGTGATCTCGCCGTCCTGCGGTTCACGCCCGCCGAGCCGGATGGCGATATGGCCCTCGTTCCGGCCAGCATTGGCGTCGACGGCATTGTTGAGGAGATTGACGAAGACTTGGGAGAGGCGAACCCGCCCGCCCATGACCTCGACGTCGCGAATGGCCGGATCGATGGAAAGCGACATGCCGGCTTTCTTCAGGCGTGGCCGGACGAGGATCATCGCCTCGTCCATGACCGGGCCGAGCGCCACTTGTCCGACGCTGGTGCCGGGCTTTCGCGCGAAGGCGAGAAGCGTCTTCGACAATTCGGCCATGCGATCGGTCATCTTGGCGATCGAGCCGAGATTCTTCGACACCATGTCGGGGCGCTCACGGGCGAGAAACCGATCGGCATTGTCGGCATAGGTCCGGATCGCGGCGAGCGGCTGGTTGAACTCGTGGCCGAGCGCGGCGGCCATCTGTCCGAGACCGGCGAGCTTGGCGGCATGGACGAGCTCGGACTGGGTCTTGCGCAACTTGTTCTCGGTCGCGCGCCGCTCGACGATTTCCGCTTCGAGGCTTCGATTGGCCAAGCTCAAGGCGCGGGTGCGGTCGCGCACGATGCGCTCCAACTTGAGCGCAATCGCCCGATCGCGTCGTTCGCGCAGGATCGCCTGCTCGCGGCGTCTGAGAAGAACCGCGAGACCGACGGCAACGACGAGTAGGGCGAGCGCCGCGATCAGGCGGCCGGCGGTCGCCGCCGCCTGGGCCGGCCGCTCATCGGCCAGGACATGCAGGCGCCAGTCGAGAAGCGGCAGATGCCGCTCGATATCGATATAGGGGATCGTCTCGCCATTTGGCGAAAGAGCGGGGCCGCCGGGCGGAAGGGTGCTTGCATCCGCGAGCCGCCAATCGGCCCGGTTCGACAGGAAGACACGGCCCGCCGTGTCGGACAGATAGATCGGATTGGTCGACAGCGCCCAGGTCGATTCGACGTTCTCGAAGCCGACCAGGATCGCGATATGGCCGAGAAGCTCCGGGCCGCGTTTGAGGGCGAAGACGAAGGCATAAGCGCGCTGTCCGTCGCCAAGGACGAGGCTTTCGCGGCCGAGCCGCCCTTGAGCCGAGGCTTTGAGCGCTTCGGCGATCTGGCCCTTCGGATCGGCGATCCGGCCGCGCGCCGAAGCGATCAGCCGGCCATCCGGCTGGACCAGCGCAACGTCCAGCGCTCCTGACAAGCCAGCGATGAGTTCGGCCTGTTGTCGGGCGATGTGCGGATCGGTGGGCGTTTCCGTTGCATAGAGCGCTTCGATCTCGCCCATTCGGGCAAGGAGAGGTGGCAGCAACCGATATTTGTCGAGAATGCCGTTAAGGGTTTCGGCCTGGACATTGAGGGTCTCGACCGCCGAGCGCACGAGAAAGGCGCGTGCATCGTCGGCGGCCCATCGCCCGGCGAACGGCACCAGGATGGCGGCGAGGGCGAGGATCGTCAGGGCGACGACAAGCCGGACGAACCAGAAACCGCGATCGATCTGGCGCCGGCTGCCGGCGGGCCGCTTCGGCATGCCCGCGAAAGCCTGCGCGGCTTTCGCATTTACAACGCTCCCGATCGCGCTCGCCTCGCTCAATCGCCCGATCCCGCCTTCGTCCGATGCCTCATTCTTTGCGGCGACTATGGCGCAAAGTCGCGCGGATCGGGAGACAGGGTGAGGGAAGAAAAGGCCCATCCGGACGCGATGTCGCGCGGATGGGCCCTGCGGATCGGCAAGTTGTCTCGCTTCGGGTCGCCTCTTCGAGCGTCGGGCGATCAATCAGGATCGCCCGACGCTCTGTCCCTCTCCAATACCGCGCCGGGTTGTCGAAAAACCGGTATCCACTTTTTCGCCCGGCGCTCTTAAAGGATGAAGCGCGACAGGTCGGTGTCCCCCGCAATGCCGTCCAGCGCCTTATGGACGTAGTCGGCGTCGATCTTATAGGTCTCGCCGCCCTTGTCCGGCGCGTGGAAGGAGATGTCGTCGAGGACGCGCTCCATCACGGTCTGGAGCCGGCGGGCACCAATGTTCTCCACCGAGCCGTTCAGCTTGACGGCGGTGTCGGCGAGCGCATCAATCGCGTCGTCGGTGATGTCGAGGGTCACGTTCTCGGTCGCCATCAACGCCACATATTGCTTGATCAGCGAGGCCTCGGTCTCGGTGAGAATCCGGCGGAAATCCTCGCGGGTCAAAGCGCGCAATTCGACCCGGATCGGCAGGCGGCCTTGAAGCTCCGGCAAGAGGTCGGACGGCTTGGACACATGAAAGGCGCCCGAGGCGATGAACAGGATATGGTCGGTCTTCACCGGGCCATGTTTCGTCGCCACCGTCGTTCCTTCGACGAGCGGCAGGAGATCGCGCTGAACACCCTCGCGGGAGACGCCGGCCGAATGGCCGTCCTTGTTGGCGACCTTATCGATCTCATCGAGAAAGACGATGCCGTTGTTCTGGACGGCCTCGATCGCCTCGCGGGTCACTTGTTCCTGGTCGAGCAGCTTGTCGGACTCTTCGCCGATCAGAAGCTCGTAGGAATCGCGAACCGTCGTGCGGCGCTGCTTGGTGCGGTTCATCGCCTTGCCGAACATTTCCGACAGGTTGAGAACACCGATATTAGCGCCCGGCATGCCGGGAATGTCCATGCCGCCCAGCGGATTGCCGGTGTCGGCGATCTCGATGTCGATCTCCTTGTCGTCGAGTTCGCCCGAGCGCAGCTTCTTGCGGAAACTGTCGCGGGTCGCGGGCGAGGCCGACTTGCCGACGAGCGCATCGAGAACCCGGTCCTCGGCGCCCTGATGAGCCTTGGCGCGAACCTCCGCGCGCTTCTTCTCGCGCACGAGGCCGATGCCGATCTCCACGAGGTCGCGGATGATCTGCTCGACATCGCGGCCGACATAGCCGACCTCGGTGAACTTGGTCGCCTCGATCTTGATGAAAGGGGCGCCGGCGAGCTTGGCGAGGCGCCGGGAAATCTCGGTCTTGCCGACACCCGTCGGCCCGATCATGAGGATGTTCTTGGGCATCACCTCTTCGCGCAGGCCCGGCTCCAACTGCTGGCGGCGCCAGCGATTGCGCAGGGCGACCGCGACGGCGCGCTTGGCGTCGCTCTGGCCGATGATGTGGCGGTCGAGTTCCGAAACGATCTCGCGGGGGGAAAAGTCAGTCATGTCTCGTCTGGGTTGGGTGGCTTTCAGAACACTGCCTGGATAGGCGCAGGGTGAAAGCCATATCGAGGATTGGTACGATGCGTCCGCGTCTACATGGTGCCCTGAACAAGCGAACGCCAGACCCGCACCGGATCGGACCCCGACGAACACGGCGCTGGAGGGGAAAGCGGCAGCGCTCACTTGCGCGATGCGCGAATGCGAAATACGAAAAGTTGTAGAAACTGCCCCATCGTTCTGTCCCGCGAAATGCGTCCGAATGGCCGTCGGTTCGTGAATGGCTTTCTTCCCGCTTTCCCCGCTCGATCTCGACTGCGCAGATCTCGTTCTGACACCGGGCCGCCGCGATGGATTTGAACATCTCTGCGGCTATGAAATGACGAGCGAACGACGGATCGGTCCCAGGACCGACCGGAAAGCGGCAGCAATCCTCTTTCCCTTCGCCTTGATCGCAGATTTGAACGATGCGCAAAATCGCGTGTTTCTTCACCACAATCATCCTTCGAGCCAAGCACTCAGTCCGACGGATCTCAGGCAGGTTCTCGCCTTCCCTGGCCTTGCTGCCCTGTTTGCCCACGGCCATGACGGGTCGAGCTATGTTGCGAAACGTGGCGGGAACCGGCTCGGCGAACGCGCTATTCACGAGGCGGAAGTCGCTGTTGCGAAAGCGTTCGGGCAGGCGGTGGGCGATGGTCATCTCCACCGCGAAAATGCAAAAGCCTTCTATTGTCACGCGATCGCGATATTGCTGATGGAGCGCCCCGCGATTAATTATGAGTATCGGTTCAGCCGAGTCATCGATCGCAAATTTCGGCGGGTATTCGGCGATGACCGTGGGCTCATACCACTGATAGGGTAACGAGACATGAAAACGTCCGGCGCCTTGATCGATCCCCCGACGCCCTTCGATAGCGTCGAAGCATGGGAGCGGTTCATCGAAGACATCCGCGGGCTTGCCGATAGCAGTCCCGAGGCGCGCGAAGAGCTCAATCGTGCGCGCGACATGGTCGAGGCCTTGCGGGCCGAAGAGCCGGGCCAGCTGAATTTTCATATCTGACCTGGAGCACGGCTTCCAACCAAATGAAGAGGGCCCGTTTGTCTGGGCTGGCCTCCAGTTCAAGCTATGTGACGGAGCCGCCGATCAGGCCTCACATCGCCTCCTTGATCCCCCGGCCGATCAGCCAGCGATTCACCGGATAGGCGGTGACGAAGCCGCAGATCATGGCGATCTGCATCGCGGCCCAGAATTCCACCATGGAGACGTCCAGCGCGACGCCGAGAAGGGCGCCGAAGATCGCGAAATGGGCGAGCGCCATGAAGCCATACATGCCGACCTGCCAGGACGTCAGCGACAATGTATCGGCCTTCAGCGAGGCGATCAGCGCCTGGCCAGCCCCCATATCCGGATTCATCGGCTTGATCGAGGCATATTGGAAGGCGATGCCGAAGAGGAAGGCGAGGATGTAGTCGAGGATCCAGACCGCGAAGATCTTGTCCGCAAAGATCGTCTTATAGCCGAACCAGAGCGCGACTGCCGGGACCATGAAGGCCAGGGTCTCGGCGATGATGTCGCCAAGTGTGCAGCCGGCGCCGCAATGGGTGGCGCCCTTGCCGATCTTGGCGGCATAAGGCGTTTCGGCCATATGCGGCATCGGCTCGTCGCGCTCCATGGCGGCCTTTGCGATGTCGTCGCGTCCCAGCCGGCCATAGCGTTCATAAAACCAGATGGCGAGCGGTCCGGCGTAAAGGCCGGTGATCGGCCAGACGACGTTCATCACGCCCATATGCTGGGGATGGCGAACCACCTTGACGAGGAGATAAAGGAACGAGCCAAGCCCCGTCAGGACCATGCAAATTGAAAGGATGTGGAGCCAGTCCGGTATCATGCAAACTCCCTGACCGCGGATCGCAAGACGCCTGAGAGGAAGCCGGGCGTCAGCGCCGCCGAATTGAACCGAGTTGGTTGGCCAACGTCTGCGACATGGTTTTGTTCGCAACCATCGGCTTCGAAACACCACGATGTCTTTCGCCGGGCACAGGCCTTCGCCCATTCTCCCTGTTCGATCCGCGCCGAGTTCTAAGGGTTCCCAAGGCTGGGCTTCGTCGTCATGGGGGGCTGGTACGAAGAGCAAAATGCCTCTCCCTGTCCTCGACACACCGGCTCGCCTGACGCATGGTTCCGCGCGTGATCCGACCGCTTCTTTCCCCCCTTCGCTTCGCCGCTCGCCTCGGCCCCTGGGCCCTCGTCATCGGGCTGGCAGTGGGTATTCTCTTTCCAGGTCTTGCCTCGACGGTTCGGCTCGCCCTGATGCCGTTGATCGCAGGCATCCTCTTCGTCTCGGTTCTGCGGCTCGATCCCGAGGCGGTGACGAGCGCCCTTGGCCATGCGCGGCAGGACGTGCCGATCGTTCTTGTCCTGCAACTTGGGCTTCCGCTCGGCTTTGCGGCTCTCTTCGCGGCCGCAGATTGGTCCGGGCCCTATGCAGCCGTCCTGATCCTGACTGTCGCGGCCGCGCCGATTGCCGGCGGCGCTGGGCTTGCAGCCCTGACGGGCCTCGACGGCGCCACCGCATTGCGGCTTCTCGTCTGGGGAACGGCGCTGATCCCGGTCACCTCGATCCTGCCGCTGCGCTTCGCGCTGGCCGAAAGCCCGGCGGGGATCTGGCTGCCGGCTTTCAAGCTCCTCCTTATCGTCGCTCTCTCGGGTGGCGCGGCACTGGCCGTCCGGCGCTGGATGCTTGCCCAGCCGTCTTCCGGCGATCGTCAGGCGCTCGACGGGGCCGGTGCGATCCTGCTCTCGGCGATGGTCGTCGGGTTGATGGACGAGATCCAGCCCATGCTCATCAGCGATCCCTTGGGGCTCTTGAAGGTTTTCACCCTCGCATGCGCGGTCAATTTCGGGCTCCAGCTCGCGGGCGCTCTTCTTCTGAAGCCTTTAGGCGGGGCGGCGGATCGGCGCGGCGCCATGGCACTTGTCGCGGGAAATCGCAATCTGGCGCTGTTCCTCGTCGCCCTGCCGCCCTCCAGCATGGATGCCATGATGGTCTTCGTCGGCTGCTATCAGATCCCCATGTTCCTGACGCCGCTCATCATGCGCCGCTTCTATCGCTGGCTGGGCTAACGACCGCCGTGCCGGGGCGAGACTGCCCGGGGGACGTCGTTCGCCCCCGTGGGATCAGCCGTCATCATTGCTTTGACGTGACGCAATCGCGAGCGGACCGACCTGGAACGGCTGATCTTTGTTCCCCGTTGCCGATCGGTAAGGGCCGCCGGACCTTGGTCGCCCTTTCCTTTCGACTTGCGTGGCTTTTGAGGAAGAAGGGTCGGATATATGCGTCAGCGCTTCATCATCGTCGCCATGGCGGGGCTCGCTCTGTTCATCCTCGTCGGGATCGGCGCCTTTTATCTGGCCGGTCTGTCCAACATTCCGGAGGGCGAGATCGCCGAGCCCGAAAATCCACTGTGACGAGAGCTTCGACCGTGCGCCCGAGCGACGGGTGCGCCTCTCCTTCGGCAGTCTGGCCCGCTGCGAACCTACTCGCGAGCACCCGTCGCGGTTCAGCGATCGATGATGCTTTTCGGGGGCGAAACCCTTGAAACCTGTGGCCCCTCCAGCACAGACGGCGAAAGCCGTTGGCGAGAGGCCGAGCGTGATTTGACCCCCGCTGAACTCCTCCCCATAGCTTGAGAAACATCTCGCTTATGGGGTTTTCTTTTGCGATCCATGCGCAGCCTCGACGCCTTGCGGAGCCTTTTCCGTCGGCCGCTCGCCCTTCTTGTCGCACTCGTTCTTCTTGCCGGCTGTCAGTCGACGACGCTGACGGCCGACGGGTTGATGCAGCCGTCGCGTCCGATCGCTGCCGCAGCCTTCGGCGAGGTCGAACGGCGCGGCCATTCGGCGCTTGTCATCGACTATCAGAGCGGGCGCACCCTTTTTGCCGATCAAGCCGACGAATTGCGCTACCCGGCCTCGCTGACGAAGTTGATGACACTCTATCTCGTCTTCGAGCAGCTGAAATCGGGGCGCCTGTCGAAAGATGATCAGCTGCTGGTCAGCGAGAATGCCGCCTCCAAGCCCCCCTCGAAACTCGGTGTCGAAGCGGGCGAGACCATTCCCGTCGGCCTCGCGATCCAGGCGCTGGCGACGAAATCGGCCAATGACGTCGCCACCATCGTCGCGGAAAATCTCGCCGGATCGGAGGGTGCCTTCGCCGCCTCGATGACCGCCAAAGCGCGCTCGCTCGGCATGAACCGGACGCGCTTTGCCAATGCCTCTGGCCTGCCCGATCCGGGCCAGATCTCGACGGCCCGCGACATGGCGATCCTGGCACGTGCGCTCATGTCCCGCTTCCCCGAATATCTGCCGATCTTCGCGGTGCCTTCTTACGAATACCGCGGCAAGACCTATCGGGCGACAAACAAGCTGCTCGGCAAGGTCGCGGGCGTCGACGGGCTGAAGACGGGTTATATCAACGACGCCGGTTCCCATCTCGTGGCGACGGTGAAGCGCGGCGGCAGACGGCTGATCGTCGT
This sequence comes from Fulvimarina manganoxydans, assembly GCF_900176465.1. Classification (GTDB taxonomy): domain Bacteria; phylum Pseudomonadota; class Alphaproteobacteria; order Rhizobiales; family Rhizobiaceae; genus Fulvimarina; species Fulvimarina manganoxydans. The sequence goes on along the minus strand of NZ_FWXR01000009.1, from coordinate 83,005 downwards.
CGTACTCGGGGGGAAATCCGGTCGCGAACGCGACGAAGAGGTGACAGCCCTCATCGAACGCTTCGCCGGGCCAGGCTTCTGACCGCTTTTCCATCGACGGGGTTCTGTCGGTCCTGCCTGTTGACGTATATGAGGCAAAGGGCGCCGAACCCGATTGATGGATCCCTGCCGAAAGGGTGCGGCGAGACGATGCCGGGCGTTCAGGGAAGACGCCTCCACGTCTTGAATGAACTTGAACACGGTTGAACATGCCTGAACTCGACGAGACAGCCTCATCCGCCCCGCCGGCCGAACGCCTGCGCGTGATCGGAAATGGCTGGGCGCTTCATCCGCCGCGCAGCGGCGTGGGCGTCTATACCTACGAACTCTTCAGCCGTCTGGAACGCGAGCGTGACCGGATCGACTTCCGCATCCTGATGGGGTCGGAGCTGATGGATCTGGCGAGCGCACTCGCTTATACGGAACGCCGGCCGGAGGAGCCGCCGCGCTTCAAGGCCGCCTGGACGAAATTTTCCTTCGACTGGCGTCGCCCCATTCGAGGCATCCGCCATGCCGGCATCGTCGCCTATCACACGGCGCATTCCGGCTTCAGCCCGATCCGGCGCATGCTTGGACGCACGCCCGTGATCGGGGATCAGCTCAAGCGCTTGTCGAAATTCTATCGCGAGTCTCGCGGCGCGCGCGCCATCGAGCAGCAGAAGGCCGAAATCGATTGGCGCGAAGAGCCGGTGGTCTTCCACGAGCCGAATTTCGTCACGCCCTTCCTGTCCGACCAGCTGGTGGTGACCGTCCACGACTTTTCCTTCGTCCGCTATCGTGAGCTGCATCCCGTCGAGCGTCTCGAATGGCTCACCGAGGGGCTCGATCGTACGATCCGTGGGGCCTCGCGCATTATCGTTCCGAGCGAGTTCACCCGGACCGAACTGCTCGAGATGGTGCCGGAACAGGACCCGGAGCGGGTCCATGTCGTCGGGCTCGGCCATGCACCCGACTTTCGACCGCGAAGCGCCGATGAGTGTGCGCAGAGGCTGAAGGATTACGATCTGGCCTATGGGCGTTATTGCCTGTTCGTCGGCAATCTCGAGCCGCGCAAGAATCTGGTCACGCTTCTTGCCGCCTACGAACGGCTTCCGGACAGCTATCGCCGGGCAATGCCGCTCGTTTTGGTCGGCGCAAAGGGGTGGCGCGACGCCGATATTCTCGCTCGGGTCGAGGCGCTGGAGGTGCGGGGCTTCGTGCGCCGTCTCGGTTTCGTGCCGAGCGAGGACTTGCCGGTCCTTTATTCGGCGGCCGGCCAATTCGTCTATCCGACCATCTATGAGGGCTTCGGGCTTCCGGTTCTCGAAGCGCTGGCGAGCGGCGTGCCGGTGATCTCGACTCGTGCCGCCTCGATCCCGGAAGTGGCCGGGGACGCGGCCCTGCTTCTTGAGGATCCGCGCGACGTCGACGGGCTCGCCGCCGCGATCCGTCAGTTGCAGGACGAGCCGGCCCTTGCCGCCGAAATGGTGGAAAAGGGGCTCAGGCAGGCGCGTCGTTTCTCGTGGGAGCGCTGCGTGTCCGAGACGCTCGACGTCTATCGCCTCGCGGCCGAAGACGCCTCGACGAGCGTTTCGAAGCGCTGAACGAAGCGTCGGTCGTTCCAGTCCTTCCAGCGAAAGACCCAGCGTCCTTCGAGGGAGATGCCCCATTTGTCGGCGACCGCTCGGCCGTCGGCGGTGGAGAGGAGCGTGAGCCACTGCGCCTGCGGCCGGTAGGTCTTCAGCCTCTTGCCGCGCGCGGCGCGGCGCAGATTGGCGGCGAGGATCGGGCCTTCGCGAACGGCGAAGACGCCGGCTTTCGGCCGGGGCTCGGGCAGCGCCGCGATGTCGCCCGCCGCAAAGAGGCTATCATGCGAGAGGCTGCGAAGATGGTCGTCGACCCGGACGAAGCCGGCCTCGTCGAGCGTCAGCCCCGTTGTCTTGAGCCAGGAGGCTGCCGAGCTTCCGGTCGCCCAGATAAGCGCATCGGCCGCGACGTGCCGCCCGTCCGCGAGAGTGGCGCCGCGCTCGTCGCTGGTGACGACCTCCGAGCCGAGGAAAAGGGCGATCCCCTTATTCGTCAGCGTTTTCCGCAACCGGCGGCGCGTGCGCGTCGAGCGCTCCATCAGGATGTCGGGCTCGGCACCGACGAGGGAAATCGTGAACGGCCGACCGTCCAACTCGTCCGACAGTCGGCGACGAAGGGCGAAGGCGAGTTCGACGCCGGCCGCGCCGGCGCCGATGACGGCAAGGCGGACGCAAGCGTCGCGCGCTCTCAGACGGGCATCGGCGAGAATGGTATCGACGGTTTCGGTGAACCGATCGATCGGCTTGACCGGAATGCCCGCCGCAGTCTCGGCGCGGCGCGGTTGCGATCCGATGTCGAGCGAGATGAGGTCATAGGCGAGTTCGGCGCCGCCTAAGAGTTGGGCGGAGCGTTTTGCGAGATCGAGCCCGACGACTTTGCCAAGGCGAAACCCAGCACCTGCGGCGCGGGCAAGGCCCGCCGCATCGATGGTCATTTGGCGCTCGCTGTAGAAACCGGCCAGATAGCCGGGCAGCATGCCGGAATAGGGGGTGCGCTCGGCGGGCGTGACGAGGGTCAGGCGTATGCCCGGCTCCAGCCGCTTGGCGAAAGCCTCCAACACCTGGACATGGGCGTGGCCGGCGCCGACGAGAAGGATATGAACCGGGTCCCTCATGGCGCCGTTGCATCCTGTCCTGTCGTCTCAGGCGTCCTGCCCGGCTGAGGGAGCAAGGCCTGCCTGAAAGGCTGCGATCGTCTCCTCGGGCAAGGGGGTGGAGCGCCGCGTCTTCGTATCGGTCAGGACGACCACGGAGTCTGCGATCGCGCAGCAGCGCCCGTTCTGGAAGATCGCTTGTTCGATGCCGGCGGAGCTGCGCCCGATCCGTCCGATCCGGGTGCCGACGAGGATCTCACCGGGCCACAGCATCTCGGCATGAAATTCGATCGCGATCTTGGCGACGACGAAGGCCATATGGGACGGAATGATCGGCGCCTTGACGTCATAGAGCAGTTCGACCCGGCCCGTCTCGAAGAAACTCATATAGGCGACATTGTTCACATGGCCCTGGCGGTCCATGTCGCCGAAGCGCAGCTTCTCCGTGGCGCGGAAAGGGAAATCCTCGATGGTCGGCGGGGTCCTATTTTCCAAAGGTCACTCGTCCTGTCATTGCTGCCGTAATCGCGTTTCGGCTGTCATAGGGCAGGGCGGCGCTGAAGGAAACGGCCTGGTGCCGAAGGGAGCGCTCGCCTGGTCAGGTGCCGCTGGGCCTTGCCTTCAGATCGAAGGAGACCGCGACGCTCTTGCCGAGATAGGAGCCGCCCGGATCGTTGGAGAGACCGATGCCGTATGCGGTGCGGTCGATCTCTGCGCGTCCTTTCACCATCGCCGTGCCATCCTCGACTTCTTCGAAGGTGAAGGGCACCTCGATCGGCAAAGTCTCGCCCCGCAAGGTGAGCGTGCCCTTGGCAAGATAGCTGCCGGCGGCTGCGCCCCCGGAAAAGTCGGAGAGGACGAGACGGGCTTGCGGAAATTCGTCGCTCTTCAAGCCGTCGGCACCTTGAACCTGCGGTCCGACAAAGCTGTCCTCGACAGCGATCGAGCCGGTCTGGACCGTCACGATCGCATTCGCGTCCTCAAGCGCATCCGGGGAGAAGGTGACGTCGGCGCTCCAAGCGCTGATCGTCCCGGTCAGGCTCTTGCCGGAAAAGCTGACCGTGAAGCCGAGACGGCTCGCTTCCCGGTCGACGATCCAGTTTCCAGCCTGGGCTTGGGCCGGTTCGCCGCTCGCGGACACGTCGGGGGATGTGGCGGCCTGGTTGGCGGTCTTTGCCTGGCCGATGAGAAGGCCTGCGGCTAGAACCGCAACGAATCCGGCAGCGGCGATGAAGGGGGCGGCGGGTCGGCTCGGCTGGCGCGCAAGACCGCCGCCATGGGTCATACGGGATAAAGAGGGCAGGCGGTCGACGAGCGCATGTTTGACGGCGCCCGCAATATGCAGGGCCAGAAGCCCCAGAAAGGCGAGAGCCAGCCATTTGTGAGAGAATTCGAAAACGGCTTCGAGGCTCTCACGCGTCGTCTCGCTCACCGCTTCGCGGATCGGCAGGGACGGCCAGGGCAAAGCATCGATCATGAAGAGATAGGTCGGCACCTGCGCCGCGGAGGCGGACACCACAAGCCAGCCGAGCAGCGGCACGGCCAGCATCAGGGCGTAGAAGGCAATATGGACCGCGCTTGCTGCCAGCGTCTCGCCACGCGTCATGGTCGGCGCGTGGGCGGGCGGTGGATTGGCAATGCGCCAGAGAATACGGGCGACCGTCAGGGCGAGGACCAGAAGGCCGATGGTCTTGTGCCATTGATACATGCCGAAGGAATAGTCTTCGGCAACAAGCCCCGAGGTCATCACGAGCCCGCCGGCAATATTGGCGAGGATCAGCAAGGCGATCGCCCAATGCAGGAGGATCGCGCCGGTCGTGTAGCGCGTGTAGGCTGCGCGCCATTCGCGCGCATCGGATTGCGGGATCGCGCTCATCGTCGAGGATCGCCTTGTGAAGGAAACGGGGCAGAAACGAAGCGCGCGGGCGCGCTGTAGAGCTGCGCCCGCGAACTCTGTTGAGAATGCGATACCGCCGATCAGGACTGAGGAACGAACTCGGTCTCGATCTCCAGCGTCACATCGGCGGCAACCGGGCCGGCCAGCTGATCGATGCCGTATTTCGTGCGATCGATCGTCATGGTGCCGGAAAAGCCGATCGCCGGCTGCTGAGTCATGGGATGCGCGTTGAGGGCGGTGTTGAAGGTCACGTCCATGACCTCTTCACGGGTCTGGCCGTGCAAGGTGAGATCGCCGGTCACCTTGCCCGTGTTCTCGCCGGTGACTTCGATCGACTTGGAGACGAAGGTCGCCTCGGGGAATTCTGCGGCATTCAGAAACATGTCGCTTTCGATCTCGTCGTCGAAGCTCTTGTCCGTGGCCGGATAGTTCGTGTCGACCGATGCCGTGTCGACCGTCGCGGTCAGGCTCGATTGGGTGATGTCTTCGGCATTCAGATCGAGCGTTGCCGAGATACCGTTGAACCGGCCGATATAGGTCGACAGGCCGAAATGGCTGACCTTCCACAGAAGGTTCGAATGGGTGGGATCGTTGACATAGGTGCCCGACGGCACGTCCACAGACTGGGCGGAGGCGCTGCCGACGAGAATGAGAAGAGAGGTCGCGGTGGCTGCGAGAAGACGGTGCATGAAAGGTCCTTGAAAGCGTGTTGATCCACTGGCGGTGAACTTACCTGATGAAAGATTGGATCAAAGCCAGCTTGGCGCCAACGCACTGTTCACAGTTTCAGTACAACGACCGATAAAACTTCATTCAATCAAATGTTATTGCGCGTCACGCGCGTGACATAGTGTTATGGGCAAACACACGGGATGCTGGGGGCAGCGACGCGGCATCGAGGGTCTGAAGCGCGATACGCGTCGCGCAGTCGGCCGCAGATTCTGGACGCCCGAACAGATAGCCTTGGGCGCGCCGGCAACCGGCGCGACGCACACGTCCGAGATGCTCCTGCGTCTCGATCCCTTCGGCAACCGTGTCGAGACCGAGCTTTTCGGCGAGATCGCAGATGGATGCGATGACGTGATCAGCCTGGCGATGGCGCTCGCTGTGTCGCACGAAGCTTTGATCGATCTTTACCACGTCGAAGGGAAAGCGCGTCAGATAGCTGAGCGAGGCAAAGCCCGTTCCGAAGTCGTCCAAGGCGACCCGGACGCCTTCCGCGCGCAGGCGCTCGATCACCGACAGCGCCGCGCCGTCATTTTCGATCAGCGCCGTCTCGGTGATCTCCACCGTGAGGCGGTCGGGTGCGAAACGATTCTCGGCAAGGATCGCCAAAAGCGTTGCAGCGAGCCCCGGTTCGTCGAATTGGCGGGGCGAGAGGTTGATGGAAAGGCGTATCGTCTCCGGCCAGTCGGCCGCAACTTGAGATGCTTTCCTCGCCACCCATTCGCCGATCGGGCTGATAACGCCGCTCTCTTCGGCGAGCGGAATGAACTCAGCCGGCGAGACGGGCCCAAAGTCCTGGTGCTGCCAGCGCAGAAGCGCCTCGAACCCATTGATCGTCCGATCATCGAGACTGACGATCGGCTGGAAGGCAAGATGAAATTCGCCCCTCTCTTCTGCCGTTTTGAGATCCCGGATCAGCCGCTCGCGTCTGAGAAGGTCGGTCTCGAAGGAGGGCGTATAAAAGCTCGCCGAGCCGCGCCGGGTTTTCTTGGCATGGTAGAGTGCAATATCGGCCTGGCGAAGGAGGTCGGAAGCCGAGTCGTGCGGCCCATGTCGCAGGGCGCAACCGATGCTGGTCGAGATCGAAAAGGTCCGCGAGCCGATCTCGCAAGGGGTCTGTCCCAGGTCCTGAAGGCGGTCGATGACGCCTCGTGCGGTCGCATCGGCTTGGCGTCCGACGATGATCGCACCGAATTCGTCGCCCCCGAGCCGCGCGAAATAGCCCGACGACCCGATGGAAAGCGATATCCGTCTGGCAAAGACCTGCAGCAATTCATCGCCGACCGCATGGCCGAGAGCGTCGTTGACCGCTTTGAAATGATCGAGGTCGAATAGGAGAACGGCGACCTCTTGGTTGCGAACCGTCTTGCCGCTGACCTCCTCCAGGACGTCATTGAAGGCGCGTCGGTTGGCAAGTCCCGTGAGCGCGTCCGTCAAAGCGATGCGACGGGTCGCTTTTCGCGTTTCGGCCAAAAGAGCCACCAGCAGGCAGCCGCAGAAGAGCAGCGCCAGAATGATCCCCAGGAGCAGTTTCAAGTTGGTGAAAAGCCGCTCTTGCGTCAGTGGGGCGCGTGGACGGGCGCTGGTGACCAACTCTTGGGCGCCTTCGCCACGCTCGTGCAGCGCCTCCGCCTTTGTCTCTACGGTTGCCAGAACTGGCGGTTCGAGCTTGGCCGGGGCGCGGGGTTCGACGGCCGACGATTGGTCCACATGCTGAATGGCGGGGACGTCGCCAGCGGGCTCCTTGGCGATCCGCCCGTTTTCGATCATCGCCACTAAAAGCACGACGGCAACGAAGGCCAAGCCCGATGCGAGCGCGATCATCGGGCCTTCGCGTCTATCCTCCGCCTTGAACATGCGAAATTTCCTGCCGCCCCTTAATGATCCATCGGGACGAGGCCCATGCCTCGACAGATGTATCGATCCAGCCTCGAAGAGACCGCGGCACGGCGACCCTTTTGATGACCGTCGCCCATCCGCATGACTCCCAGATATCGGGTACCCTCCACCCAGCAGATCATCATGACGCTAAAATCTTGCGGTGAATTTAAGGGCTTGAAACTTTCACAGTTTCCTAGCCCTCACGACAGGCCGTGACGTTGATCGGGGTCATGTCTCATTCCGCAGGAAAGACCGATCATGGTCAATGCAGGCGTTGCGCAGGCACTAGCTGCATAGCAAAGCCGATCCCCTCGACACTTCGTCATTCTCGGTCACGGTGCCGCGAATCCAGGCTTGGCGTCGCCCCAAAGCGGTTCAGATTGAAACTTGTCCACTATTCCAGTCGATTAAAGCGCCGCACTGGATGATCGGGACGGAACTCGAACATGACGAGAGCGCGATGACAGCCAAGCCTGATCTCTGAGTGCTGAGAACTTGGTATATGCCGTTTGAAGAGACTGTGTTTTACTCTGATCGTTATAGGAAAACTTCAGATAAATCGACCGTAAATATTTCGAATATTTGGAAAAAAGACTTTCATATCAGATGGAATATTGTGTCTTTGAATTTGCGATGACGAGATAGATAAGCTTGCACTCGAAATAACGGCAATCGGGGAAGCGGATATCCTGTCGTGATGCTGAAATCTCGAGACGATCGTCGATGGGCAACCGCGCGGCTGACGGCCAGGACGCATAAGGCCGGCGGGAGGTCCCACCGGCCATTTAAGATAGAGAACTGACCGTTATGCCCTGCCGGCGGCTGGGCATGTCTAATCGCGCATTTCCCGCATCGGGTCGCGGCGGCCGGCGCGGTAGGCCAGTTCGAAGGTCGGGTCGGAACGCCAGTCCTGGGAGAGGGCGGCGTGAATGTCGTCGCGCTTCAGGCCCATATCTTTCAGCAGATAGTCCGGCAGTTCGGACAGGCGGCGGGCCGAGCGCCGATTGATATAGGCCTTCCCATAGGCGCGCACGGCCGCGAAGGCGAGCGCCGTGCTTTCGATGAGGCGGGCCGAAAAACCGGTGGTGGAACTCTTCGTGATGATCGCCATGGCTTTGTCTCCTTTCGATCCGGACCGGCCTTTTAGCGATGTGCCGATCCGACAGCCGTTCTGGCGTCGGGAAAAGGGGAAGCGCCGAGCCGAAGACGATCTCTCGCCCCGCCTCTGAACGCTTCCGAAGTTGTTCCTGACAGGATGGAACCTAGGCGGTCCTGATTGATCGATCCAACGAATGTTGATAATGTCTCATATCATTATTCGTGATGAGAAGAGCCATGGCCAATCCGATCGATCTCGATCAGCTGCGCACCTTCGTCGCCATTGTCGACACCGGGAGCTTCACCCGCGCGGCGGAAGATGTGTTCAAGACCCAGTCGGCCGTCTCCATGCAGATGCGCCGTCTGGAAGAGCGGCTTGGGGTGAAGCTCTTCGAGCGCTCGGGCCGGGCGATCGAGATCACCGACGAGGGCACCCGGCTTCTGAACTATGCGCGGCGCATGCTTTCCCTTAGTCAGGAAACCCTGTCGGCCTTCGACGAGAACGCCATGCAGGGCCTCGTGCGAATCGGCCTGCCGGACGATTATGCCGAGCGCTTCCTGCCGGAAATTCTGGCTCGCTTCTCTCGCTCCAATCCGCTCGTCGAGTTGTCGATCGCCTGCGAGCCATCGACCAATCTGGCGGATGCTATCAATAAAGGGCGGCTGGACGTCGCGCTCGTCGCCGATTGCGCGGGCAATGGTGTACTCGCCGAAATCGTCCGGCACGAACCTCTGCATTTCGTCACCTCGACCAGCCACGACGTCCACCAGGAGGAGGTGGTGCCGCTCGCCCTCGGCCGCCTGGATTGCGCCTGGCGGACCAATGGGATCAAGGCGCTGGAAGAGGCGGGGCGCCGCTACAAGGTTCTCTTCTCCTCTTGGTCGGCGCAGATCGTCACCTCGGCGGTGCTCGCCGGTCTCGCGGTCGGCGTCCTGCCCGAATGCGCGCTTCGGCCGGGCATGCGCGTCCTCGGCGAGGCCGAGGGCTATCCGCGCCTCACCGACAACGAGATCGGCATCATTCGCGCCAAGAATGCCGATGGTCCGGTGGTGACCGCGCTCGTCGAGCACATCCGGGCCAGCCTTGCCAATCTGGCGCCCGTGCCAGCGCCGAGCGTCCATGTCACGCGCTTTCCCGAGACCCGGGTTCTACGCTCCCAGCGCCTGAAGCCGGGCATGGTGGCGCCGGGTTGGTGAAGGGGGGCTGGCCGGCTTTCCCGCCGTCTTTGATTGCATGCCCTTTCGCCGCCCCGGCTTCGGATCGCGGCCGATGAACACTGCGGCACCTTGTGCCGGCTCGGTCCTCGCGATGTGACGCGATAAGCTGTGTCCACCACGCGCACAGTGGCAAACCGGCGAAAGACGCGCGGTTGCGAGGGGAGGCGGGCGATGCAGACACCCAATGGCGAACGGCCCTGGACGAGCCCCATCCATGTCGCCCATGTCGAATTGGCCGTCGTCGATCTCAGCCGCGTCGCCTCCTGGTATCAGACGGCTCTCGGCCTTCAGGTGATCGAGGAGACGTCGGAGCGGATCGCGCTCGGCGTAACGGAAGAGGGCGGCGAGGCGATCCGGCTCGTGTCCCTCGCCTCAGCCCCTTTGGCTGAGCGGCCCGGACCCACCGATTGCGGTCTGTTCCACATCGCCCTGGTTCTTCCCACCCGCGCCGATCTCGCCCATTGGCTGACCCATGCGGCGGCGAATGGCGTCACCCTTTCGGGTGCGTCCGATCATCTTGTGACGGAAGCGCTCTATCTCGACGATCCGGAAGGCAATGGGATCGAGCTTTATGTCGACAGGCCGCGACAGGATTGGCCGCGGAGCGAAAGCGGCGCACTCCGCATGGCGACCGAGCGCCTCGACCTTCGAGACCTTGCCTCCGCCGCGCCGAAGCAGACCTTTACGAGATTGGCGGGCGGAACCCGGGTCGGCCATCTTCACTTGAGCGTCGACGAGACGGCCGAAGCGGTTCGCTTCTTCCAGGCCTGCCTCGGCTTCGAGCGGATGGTAGACTATCCCGGGGCGGTTTTTCTCGGCTCCGGCGGCTATCATCACCATATCGGCGCCAATGTCTGGCGCTCGGAAAGGGGCGCCAAGCGCGATCCGGGTAGCCGAGGCTTGTCGTCCTATACCATTCGCTACGACGACCGGGTGGCCATGATGAAAGCCGCCAAGCGATTGGCGGAAGACGAGTTTTCCATCGAGACCAATGACGAACGCTCTTGCGGCACCGATCCTTGGGGCATCGGCTTCGAACTGATTGTGCGATCCCTGTAATACGGAGCCTGAATGGTTGAATTGAATTCCGTATCAAAGCCCGCGCGGCGCTTGAGAAGCTTTAAAAATCCGTATCGCGAAGTGATCAAGCGGATTTTGTATAAGCGAGGTCGGTCGTTCGTCATCGGGGGCTTCGAAAGACGCCCGATGACGACATCAATCCGCCAGAACCCGCTCGGGCGGGAAGCGCAATTCGACGAGCGTTCCGCCTTGAGGCGAGGACTCGATCCGGAATTCGGCGCGATTGGCCTCGGCCATGGTGCGGGCGAGCGGCAGGCCGAGGCCGGTGCCGGTGCTTTGGCTGATCCCGCTCTTGGGTCGCAGCCTTTGGAACGGCGTCATCGCCGTGGCGATCTCCTCCTCGCTCATCCCCACGCCGCTGTCCCGGCAGCGCAGGACCACGCTGCCATCCGGCCGATATTGGCTCGACACGATGACCTGGCCGCCCGCTGGCGTGAAATTGACGGCGTTCTGGACGAGATTGAGAATGATCTGCCGGGCCGAGCGTTCGTCGGCGACGACCGGGGGGACGGAGGCCGGGAGATTGGAGCGCAGGATAACACGCGCCGATCCCGCGACCGGTTGCATCATGGCTACAACTTCGCCGGCCACCTCGTTGAGCGCCACCGCCGCATAGTCGAGCTGGAGCTTGCCGGCCTCGGCCTTGGACAGGTCGAGGAGATCGTTGACGAGCTCCAGGACATGTCGGCCGGAGCGCTTGATGTCGCCCACATAGTCGAGATAGCGCGGATTGCCGATCGGGCCGAAGGCTTCGCTTGCGATCGCATCGGCAAAGCCGAGAATGGCGTTCATCGGCGTGCGAATCTCGTGGGAGATATTGGCGAGGAACTGGGTCTTTTGCAGCGATGCGGCCTCGGCCTTGAGGCGCGCTTCCTCGGAAGCCGCGCGATCGGCCTTGCTGTCCGAGCCGATCACCGCGCACCAGCCGCCGCCATCCATGCGATCGACGAGAACGGTCACCGGCACGAAGAGCCCGTCGGCACGCCGTCCGACCAATTCGCGTCCCTCGTCGAGCGACAGCGTGTCCTCTCCCTTCAACAGATCGAGAAGCGGGCGCTGGCTCTCATGGGCAAAGAGGGAGACGAAAGGCCGGCCTACCGCATCGTTGCGCCCGTTTCTATCGACCTCGCCGAGGCCGAAGATCTGGGCGCCTCTGGCATTCATCGCCTCGATATGGCGATCGGCATCGATGAGGATGACGGCTTCGCCCGCCGCCTGAAGAGCCGCGGCGAGATCCTCGATCCGCCCATCCAGCGAGGCCGGCTCGGGGGCGGGCGGCGGCATCGGCGCAGCGCCATCCTTGCGAAAGTCCTCGATCAGCGCCAGCGTCATGCGGGGCGTTGCGAAGAAGGAGAAGACAAGGACCGACCGACTTGCGACCGTCACCCGGTGCATATGGGCCCGCGCCTTGACCTGATCGCCATTGGCGCGGCGGATCGACAAGGCCTCGCCCGGAGCGCCGTCCATGATCAGCTGATCAAGCCCGCCCGCCGTCTCAAGGGACTCGACGCTGCGATAGCCTGTGAAGTCGGCGAATTCGTCATTGACGAAGACGAGCGTCTCGCCGGCCTGAACGAGAATCGGGATCGGAAGATGGGCGTAGAGGGCGGCAAGAGCTTCAGCGAGGGGCAAGGACGGCCGCGCGGTGGCGATGTCCAACTCGTCTGAACCCTCGTCGAGCCCCGTTTCGGCCGCCGCGTTGCCCGCTTCGCTTGCGCGCCGGTCGAAGAGCGCGATCCGATCCTTGGCAACGCGGATCGCCTCTTCCAAGCTTTCATTGTCCTCGCTGCGCGATAGCGCCGCGCCGATGGCGCGAAAGGCATCGGCCTCTTCCTGGCTCAGCGGCGCCTCGCGCTGGCGGCGGCGCTCGTCGAGCTGGATGACGCCCTGGGTCTCATCGCTCGACGGATGCGTGGCCTCCGGCCTCTCTTCCGCGGGACGGCGACCGAAGACCGGTGCCAGCTCGTCCTCGAAATCCGTCTCGCCCTCGGATCGCGCCTCGCTATAGGCATCGACGAGTTCGGCGAGGGCGACACCGGCCGCCAGGCGCTCACCGATGGCTTCCGGATCGGGCTCGGATTCGCCGGGCCGCGCGATGCCGAAGCCCCTGAATCCGTCGAAGCTGCGATCACGGGCATAGATGGGGAGAGCGGCGAGATCGACGGGAATGCGCCGGTCGCTTGCTTCGACCGGCCAATAGACCGTGCGGCCGGACCAGGTCTCACGCCTCTCGACGAGGTCGGGCAGGGCGCCTTCCGGGTCGAGATCAAGCGCTTCGAGGAAGTCGGCGAAATCGAGCCCGACCACATCGGCCGCGCGCGGACCCACCGCCTCGGCAAGCTCGGAGGAGATCGAGTGGAAACGGCCGTCATGGTCGATCCGCCAGATGAAACGCACCGGACCGCGATCGAAGGGGGCTTTGAACGTGCTCGGCTCTGCGGCGGTATCGAGGCGTTCTTCAGAAACAGGCGCCGCCATTTCCTCGTCACCGGCTCGCGCGTCTTCAGCGGATGGGCCTTGCTCGTCCAGCCGCCCGAAATCGTCCCGCCGCGCGGCGCGCATGGCGTCCTGATCCGTCTCCGACGTCTCGGTGACGTCTGGCTCCAAGCCTTCGGACGCCTTGTCCTGCGAGGCCGGCGAGACGACCGGATCGGCCTCCTCGTTGTCTGGCTGAGGCTCCGAAAAAGCGGGCTCTTCGGGGGCGGAATCGCTCGGGTGCGACACGGCTTGCGCTATGTCGAACGTGGTGCTCTCCGCAGCCTTGCTCTCTTCGGCGGCTTCCTGATCGCCCGCGTCGCGGTCGCTCGCCTCGTCCGGGATCTCGTTCGTCACGGCCTGTTGAGAGGGCGCGCCCTCGCGCCACCAGGCCGATTGCAGTCGCGCCTTGGCGATGGATGCGCTCGTCTCGGCCGGCGGCTCCTGTTGCCTGTCGTCGTCGGACTTGGCGCGCGCGGCGTCGTCATTCCGGCTCTGGCCTGCAGGCTCGCTCGGCCCCCAGAAGGATCGTAGTGCGGAGGCAATCGGCCAAAAGCCCTGGAACCCCTCCTGAACGTCCCAGAAGGGGGGATTACGGGTTTTCTCCCCCTGCGGTGCCTCGGCCTCGGTGGGCGCCGGCGGATTGGGCGGAAGGGTCTCGGTATCCGTCCTGTCGGCACCGCTCGGCGATTCGTCTTCGGCCTCCGCGGGCTGTTCGATCACCGCTTCGGTGGTGTCCTCACCGACCGACGGCTCACCGAAAACGTCCGAGGGCTCTTCCTCTCCGGGCGCTTGCGGGAACGTGGAGAAATCGAGCCTCTGGATCGTCTCGTCGCGAAGATGCCAGACCGCGACCGTCTGCGGCGAAAGCCGCAACAGCCCGATGCTTCGCCCATCGGGCAGGAAGGCGGTCTCTATGCCGCCTCGTGCGAGCAGCGCCTCGTGAAGGTCCTCCGAATAGACCTGCCAGATGTCGTTGAATCCGGCGTCGAACCAGGAGCCTTCCGAATGCCACACGGCGATGGGCTGGGCGCCGATCTCGGAGAGGATGGACAAACCTTCGCGTTGGGGATCGAGGGTGAGCGAGGCCGGGCCGGACCAGAGGAGGTAAACGGGGCCGTCTTCGCCCAGCTGCCGTGTTTCGGCCTTGAGGGTGGTGTTTGCGCCGCCGGGGCTCGTCTGAACCGTGGCGGACGCTGCACTGCCATCGGAACTATGGGCGAGCGCCGTCGCAAGGGTTTCCAGAAGCAGGTCTTCGTCGTTGCTCGGGGCCTTGTCGGCAAGGCGTGGGCCGGCCGGCAGTCCAAGATCCTGGGCCGCGACCGCGCTCAGCCAGATCAGCCGATGCGCATCCACACTGGTGACGAGCGCGATCTCGCCGCGGCTTCGGGCCGATGCGATCTCTTTGTCGATCATCAGGGCCAGAACGTCCGGCAGATGATCCTGTTGGCTTCGGTCACCGACCAAGAAACACCCTTTGGGCTTGTAGCGGCCGAGATTGGCCTCGATCCAATTGTGCGGCTGCGTTTAAGGAAGGATTCATAATTGTTGATGAGGCGGGAATCCATGGCTCGGGCCATATTCCCCATCACTATCGGTCTTTACCGTTAATCGTCGGATTTTCTGAAAATGAGGCAGATCATGTTGCAATGCACAATGACCGATGCTAATTTGTTAGGCAGATAAGGGCGGTCGATTGAGAGCCGCCTATCGGCACCAGAAACGGAAAAGCGATAGGAGACAGTGATGGCTGACGCCAACGATCCGTTCGGCATGGGCAATGCGCAGGCGATGATGGGCATGGACCCCGCCAAGATGACCGAGACCTTCCGTTCCATGACGCAGAAGTCGATGGAACAGTCGAAGGAGGCCTATGGGCGCATGAAGTCGGCTGCCGACGAAGCCACCAAGGCGCTTGAAACGACGATGGAGAATGCCCATCAGGGTTCGCTCCAGCTGTCCAAGAAGGCGATCGAGGCGATGCGCGCCAATGCCGATCTCGGCTTCCAGCACCTCGACGCCCTGATGGGCGCGAAGTCCTTCTCGGAAGTCATCGAGATGCAGACGAGCTATGTGCGCCAGCAGGCCGAGCTCGCCACTAGCCAGGCGAAGGAACTCCAGTCGCTGACCCAGTCGGTCGCGCAGGAGATGATGAAGCCGAGCCGAGACGTCTTCGAAAAGGCATCCCAGTCGGTCGGCAAGTAAGCCATATACAATCGAGTGCGACACGGTAGGCCGTAGCGGCCTTCCAATTCGCGGCTTGATGCATCGGTCCTGTTGCGAGCTGCAGCCCGGACCGCATCGCGAGCAAGCGATGGTGTCGCGTCTCCATCGATTTCGGCCGGCCGGGCTTCAAGCCCGCCGGCCGTTTTCGTGTCTATGGAGCGCTCTTTTGCCCTCTGCGCCATCTCTCAGGCGTGGATTGGCGGTCGCCGCGATTCTTTCCGCGCCAAGCCTTGCACCCAAAGCCAAAACCGATTATCCGAAGCTCCAGCGGCGTCGGAGCCAAGGGTTTCGGTGCTTGCTCTTGCATGCGGGTTCGGTGAAATGGCGTGAGGCGCAAGTCTTCGTCGCTTTTGCTGCAAACCTCGTGCCGTGCGGTTGTAGCTCAGTTGGTTAGAGCGTCGGATTGTGGCTCCGAAGGTCGCTGGTTCGAACCCAGCCAACCGTACCATTTGTTTGTCCTGTGAAATGCTCACATCGATACGATAGGCGCTGGCTGTGTGTTGCCACGGGCCGCCTCATCTATTCTGCGGTGTCTGTTTCCTTGCAAGTAGACGGTCTTCTTCTGTCATCTCGCTCATTCTACGTAACATGAGAGCGCTTATCTCAATCCTTTCGCCGTCAGACATCGCCGACGAATTGACTCAAACGCTTCTGCTTCTGCAGACCCTAATCGAGTGGCGGTTCGAAATGGACCCGAATGTCGGTGATGAGATGGGTGATGCCCTCCAGATCCATATCCCAGGAAATTGCGGCAAGTTCCGCTGCGGCGTCGAAACTCAGGCCCATTTTCATAAAGCGACGGACAAGCCCGACCAATTCTTCTTTTTCAAGTGCAGTGACGTCCATTGAATTCGCTTCACGTTCAATCGATTGCGAACGGTTATCGAATGAGACGACCCAAGGCTATAACACTTGTTGATAAGAGAACATTACATTTACCTAGCCATCTTCTTCAAGGTCGGTCGCATCCGCAGTTTGGCTCCAAATCGATGACAATGCCGGGCCGGCTGGCGCAACTCGAGAGTGAGCCCCACACCTTGTCCATGACGGAAGCTATTGGAAGCTACCGAGTACGATGCAGGTCGAATTGGTGGTGCCAATCGATAAATTCGGCGGGGTCCCTTGTTGCGAGAGCCAAGATAGCCTACATAGGGGCCATCGATCTTTGCAGGTAAATTTTGGTTTCGCGCCCTGCGCCCCGACTGATCTTCTCTTCAAAATCGAATGAACGGACTGGAGCGATCCGGTCAAAATCTTATCCACGTCGATACGAAGGAGATCGTCATGGCCGTTGGAACGGTAAAGTTCTTCAACACGCAGAAGGGTTATGGCTTCATTGCGCCGGAAGATGGCGCAACGGACGTGTTCGTTCACATCAGCGCCGTAGAGCGCGCTGGCATGGACACGCTCGTTGAGGGCCAGAAGGTCCAGTTCGAGGTCGTTAAGGACCGCCGCACGGGCAAGAGCGCGGCCGACAATCTGGCCGCTGCCTGATTGTCATGCGCTGGCCGGTGACCATGAACGCATTGGCACCGGCGACAGATTCCGAATGACGAAAGGTCGGGTTCGCGCCCGGCCTTTTTTATTGCCTAGCGCGCCTTCGAAGCCGAATGCGATCTCGCGAGAACGCTATCGGCTCTCGGCCCTCCTTTCGAGGCATGACAGGATCGGGCCGGGCATTCGGCGTTTTCCCGATACGCTTGAGGCCATGAGCTCGAATTCCTGCGCGGTCGGCATCAACCGAAGACTATTTTCAGCCCATCAACGGAGACCGATATGAACGATAAAGATAGGGAGCGGGCCGAACGCGTCTTCCCGCAGCAGAGCGATCGCTATGAGAAGGGCTCTGCGATGACGCTCATTCAGGAAGCCTCCGTGGCGCAAAAGGCCAAATCCGCTCGCCTTCGCGCCGAGCGCATGGCTCGCGATGCCCGGGAAAGCGAGGCGCTGGCTGCGGCAAAGCCGAAAAAGCGCGTCAAGAAGGCTGTCGCCAAGGCTTGAATGGCTCCGACGGGGGGGCAGGTCGAGCCTCGCCATCCATCGGCGTTCGCTCGGACATTGCTGAAGTCGGTGGAGAGACGACGACGTTTTCCGTCTCTGCCCCTATGCGTCCGATCGGCCAAGCCCTTCGCGCATGAAAGTCTGCGGAGCGAAGATCATGCTATTCGCCGTCATCGGCGAGTAGAAATTCCAGCAGCAGATTGCGCTGGAACAAAGAGCCGTTGTCGTCCGAGACGAGCGTCAGCCGAATGCGGTCATCGGCGTCTCGCCACACGGAGAGGCCCTCCATATTGTCGATTTCGTCCTCGAGCGAGGCCTCGAAGATGATCGGGCCATCGACCAGCGCTCCGGGCCGGATGGTTTCCCCGGCAATGCGACGAATCCGGATGCCGAGGCCGCCGAAAAAGCCTTCATAGCGCCGTTCCAGAACGAGAAGATCGCCGCCGGGCAGAAAGTCTCCGTCGGAGACGTTCCACTTCGCGTCCTTCCGCACCTTAAAGACACCGCCGCCTGGGGCGCCGAACAATGCGGCAAAGAGATTGCCAGCCTCGTCGATCGAGCCCTCCGCGATCGTCACCAACGAACCGGGGCGTTTCGATCCGACAGGGGCCGTTGCCAGCATTTCGAGCCCTTGATTGACCCGCAGCTCTTCGCGCGGAACCGGCAGTGTCAGGCGCGTCGGCTGGCTTCTCCATGGTTCGGAAAGGTCATCAAAGACCAGGATGCGTGGGTCGTGCTCGAAAGCGACGACGGCTTGATCCCGCCAAAGGGTCAGAGCCTCAGCATCGGCCCGGTATTTACGCCCGCCGAGCGCTGTTCCGTCGAGACCGATGATGGGCGCAAGAATCGCGTCTTCGAAGCCGACGGGCCGTCCCGCCTCGTCGCGGGCGATCCGGCCGGCAAACCAGTCGCCAGTGTCGGTGATGGCGAGAAAGCGCTCGCCGCCATCCAAAACGCGCAAACCCGAGACGCCCTTCAAGCGGCTGTCGGACCCGGCAAAGGAGAAGCCGCCGACATAGATCAGGTCTCCGAAACGGGTCTCTTCAGAGACCTTGCGAAACCGATCGATGGCTTTCGCTTCGACCGCGACCGGGCTCGCATCGGCCTTTGCCGGGCGCGGCATTAAAGCAAGCGAGGCTCCCAGAAGGAAAAACGTTACGAGCGCGAAGAGCTTGGTGCGCAAGGGCGTTCGACCTGTCCCATTCCATTCGAGATGAAGCCGATCCGATCTCATCGAGGCCATATGTCCGTTCGTCCTTCGCCGCTCCAGCGACCCGCTCAGTGCGCGGGTGCTGTAGACGAGCGGGCGGAAAACGGAAAATCCTTTTTGCCGGAAGGCTGGTTGTCTTGTGCGCTTCGGACTGTCAGCCGCAGCGCAGTTCAACGATGCGGCCGGACTGATCGGTATAGAGATTGAGCCGCTCGGGGACGAAATCCTGGGTCACCATGTCGTCCGGCCCGACGATCCGCACGCGATCTGCCCTGGTGGCGGCCTTCGCGCTCCGCGCCGTCTCGTCATCGGCGGTGCGGCCGATGAGGAAGAGGGCGTCCTCTGCCCGGCAGGCAGTTTCACTCTCACCGCTCACCGATGGACTATCAGACCCTGGAGCGCCTCGGCCCGACGTGCTGTTGCAGCCGGCAAGGAGGAATGCCGCAAGGCAGGCGAGCGGAAGACGTCGGCTTCGATCCATCATGGGGCGCATTTCTCTCTGTCGATCGTCGCAGGAGCCGGTGAATGCCATCGAATGGCTCGCTTGCCTCTTGCTCCGCGCTCAGAGCGCCATGATGCCGAGAATGCCGGCATAGAGCCCGGCAAGCGCCATGGAAATGGCGGTGAGGACGAAGCCGAGCCCTCGCTGCCAGCGGGGTGCATCCGCGGCCATGAAATGAATGGCATGAAGCGCCCGGCCGATGGTGAGCGCCAGTCCGAGGCCATGGATCGTCAGCGGTGCGGCGCCCAAAAGCGCAGCAAGGGCGAGCGCTATGAGCGTCATGGGCATGGTTTCGATGGCGTTGGCGTGACCGCGCATGACCCGGATCATCCGAGGGTGGCCGCCATCTCCCATCAGGATCTTATGGCGCATGCGCAGTCGCCCGGTCTGGATGGAAAGGGCGTAAAGCACGACGATGTTGAGCGCCGTATAGAGCGCCACGGCCCCGATCGCTGCGTGATTGTCCATATGCTCCCTTTCGGATCGGGCGAACTCGCCGGATCTCGCTTCCGGCCCATGCGGCGCTTCACCATGACATTTCACATAAGGCGTGGGAAGCGCAGGATGCGGCTCGCCCGATGGGGCAGCCCGCCCGCCGGCCTGCTGCAACATCACGCAAGCGCATGTCATCGGCATGGGCAAAGTGCCGTGCTATCAGAAAGGCCCCTCCGCCCTCCGTCATGGGAGATGCGCAATGGCGCTTCTGATCTTCGGTCTCATCCTCTTTCTTGGTCTCCATTCCGTGCGCATCGTCGCCGATGGCGGCCGAACGGCTTTCGTCGAACGCTTCGGCGAGATGAGCTATAAGGGCGTCTATTCCGTTCTGTCCCTGATCGGCATCGTCCTCGTCTCGATGGGCTATCAGCGGGCTTATGGCGAATATGGCTTTCTTTACGAGCCGGTCGCCGGGCTCTCCCATCTCGCCCTCATTCTCGTGCCGATCGCCTTTGTCCTCGTCGCGGCGGCCTATGCACCGGCAGGCCACATCAAGCAGGCGGTGAAGCATCCGATGGTTCTCGGCGTCGCGCTCTGGGCGCTCGGCCATCTCTTGGCGAATG
Source organism: Fulvimarina manganoxydans (assembly GCF_900176465.1). Classification (GTDB taxonomy): domain Bacteria; phylum Pseudomonadota; class Alphaproteobacteria; order Rhizobiales; family Rhizobiaceae; genus Fulvimarina; species Fulvimarina manganoxydans. Next base: position 62,935 of record NZ_FWXR01000009.1, on the reverse strand, counting down.
GAATGGTGGCCGATGTGGTTCTCTTCGGCGCCTTTCTCGCCTGGGCGCTCGCCGACTACGCATCCGCCTTGTCCCGGCCGCTGCCGGTCAAGGGCGCAGTCTCGGCGAAGGGCGATATCGCAGCGCTCGCCATCGGGCTCATCATGGCCGGCCTCTTCATCGCCTTTCTCCATCGCTATCTCTTCGGCGTTTCGCCGGTCGGATAAGGGCCTCTTCGGGCCCCAAGCGAGCGCTTCGGCCCGCTTTGCCCTTTCCCCGCGCCAAAAACTTGTTAGAAGTCCCGCATATCCAAGAGGCCGCGCCCATGCGGTCCGGCCGGGCAATGCCGAATTAGAGCGAGGCGATGAGCGACGAGAGTTTCTTCCGAGAGGTGAGCGAGGAGCTGCGCCAGGATCGGATCAAGGCGATCTGGACCCGCTTCGGCACCGTGATCGTCACCGCGATTGTCCTCATCCTTCTGGCAACGGCCGCCTATGTGGGCTGGGAGCGCTATGCGACGAGCGAGGCGAACGCCTCAGGCGATCGCTATCTCGCGGCCCAGGATCTCGTTCGCGAGGGCAAGACCGACGAGGCGATCGCGGCCTTCCGCGAGTTGGCGGCCGATGGCTGGGGTGCTTATCCCGAACTCGCCCGCCTCTCCATCGCCAATGCGGAGGCCGCGAGCGGCGATGCGCAAGCGGCGATCGCCTCCTATGGCGATGTCGCCGGCGATTCCAGCGTGCCGCAGCCCTTGCGCGACATGGCCGATCTGAGAGCCGCCTATCTTCTCGTCGATGCCGGCTCGCTCGCCGATGTGAGGGGTCGGGCCGAGCGCCTGACAGGCGAGGACAACGCCCTGCGCTATGCCGCGCGTGAGGCGATCGGCCTCGCTGCCTGGAAGGCGGGGGAAACGGAGACCGCCGCCGATCTCTTCCAGACCATCGTCGATGCCGGCGATGCGCCGTCTGGCATTGCCCAGCGGGCCCGACTGATGCTGGAATTGATTGCGGCCGAAAAGCCCGCTCCGGCAGCCTCGGCGACACCATCCGACGGCGCTGCTACGGAAGCGCCGGCAAGCGCGGCCGAACCGGCCAATGCCGGCGGAAGCACGGCACCGGCCGGCGCCGCGACGAGCGACCAGCCGGGTGCCGAGGCGCCGGCTGCGGCGAGCCCAGAAACGAATTGAAGGGCGAGGCCCGGAAGGGCCTTGCGGAACAGGATCACGACCATGGTGTCGATCGCCATTATCGGCCGCCCCAATGTGGGCAAGTCGACGCTGTTCAACCGGCTGGTGGGCCAGCGGCTCGCCCTGGTCGATGACCAGCCGGGCGTTACCCGCGATCGCCGGCCCGGCGAGGCCCGACTTTTGGATCTCGAATTCGAGATCGTCGATACGGCCGGTCTCGAAATCGCCGACGAGGACTCGTTGGCCGGGCGTATGCGTGCCCAGACCGAAACCGCCATCGCGGCCGCCGATCTCATCCTCTTCATGATCGACGTGAAGGCCGGATTGACGCCGACCGATCTCGACTTTGCCGAGGTGGTGCGCAAGGCGGCCTCGAAGGTCGTCCTGGTCGCCAACAAAGCGGAAGCGCGGGGCTCCGACGCGGGGCTTCTCGACGCCTATTCCCTCGGCCTCGGCGAGCCCGTCGCGGTCTCGGCCGAGCATGGCGAAGGCATGGGCGATTTGCGCGATGCGATCGTCGAGGCGCTCGGTCTCGAAGTCTTTCGCGAGCCGGAGCCGGCCGAGGACGAGGCGGTCACCGACGTCGTGGTCGAGGACGAGACCGAGGAGACGATCCCGGCCTATGACGAAACCAAGCCGCTGCGCATGGCGATCGTCGGGCGGCCGAATGCCGGCAAATCGACGCTGATCAACCGGTTTCTCGGCGAAGAGCGGATGTTGACGGGGCCGGAAGCGGGCATCACGCGCGATTCCATTTCCGTCGAGTGGGAATGGCGCGGCCGTCAGGTCAAGGTGTTCGACACGGCGGGCCTGAGGCGCAAGGCGCGGGTTCAGGAAAAGCTCGAAAAGCTCTCCGTCGCCGATGCCCTACGGGCTCTGCGCTTTGCCGAGGTCGTTGTCATCGCCTTCGATGTCACCGTGCCTTTCGAGCGGCAGGACCTGTCCATCGTCGATCTGATCGTGCGCGAGGGGCGCGCGCCGGTTCTGGCCTTCAACAAATGGGATCTCGTCGAGGATCGCCAGGCGGTGCTTGCCGATCTAAAGGAAAAGACAGAGCGGCTCCTGCCTCAGGTTCGCGGCTTGAAGGCCGTGACCGTGTCGGGTGAGACGGGGGAGGGCATCGACCGGCTGATGAAGGCCGTGGTCGAGACCCATCGCATCTGGAACAGCCGCGTATCGACCGCGCGGCTCAATCAATGGCTGGAGCGCGTGACCGCCCACCATCCGCCGCCGGCCGTCGCAGGACGACGGGTCAACATCAAATATATGACTCAGGTGAAGACGCGTCCGCCGACCTTCATGATCTCGACGTCGCGTCCTGACGCGCTTGGCGCTTCCTATACGCGCTACCTCACCAACGGACTGAGAGAGGCATTCGGGTTACAGGGCGTGCCTATAAGGATAGGTCTGCGCAAGCCTCAGAACCCTTATGCGGGCAAAAAGAAGCGATCATCCTGAAAATCGCCACGATCTCTTAACCAAAGAACAAGGTTAACGGGGGATGTTTGAAGACATCTGTTAATGTGTCATCCAAAAGTGACGGGGGCGTAATGAACTTGGGGGCCAAGGAAGGGGGACGAAGCATCGCGCGCGGTGTCTCGTTGATGTCCAAGACCGCGATTTTCGTTGCCACTTCTCTGACTGTGATGACGGCACTGCCCGCCATCGTCGGCCAACAGGACGTGACCGCGCTCGAAGGCGGCATCATCGAGGGCGAGGGCTGGCAAGCGGCCCTTATGGATACGCCGATCAATGCCGCGGCAGTCTCTCAGATCACAAAAGCCGCGAACACCCATATTGGTTCCGTCGACGTGTCGAATGCCGGTCGTCTCGTGCGCAAGGCGCTGGCCGACGAACTGGCGCTGATGAACCAGGAAGATCGCATCAGCCGCTCCGGCAAGGGTGCTCGCGTTTTCGCCGCCAGCGTTCGCGACAGCTATCTGGCCGACGCGGATTTCTCGGTCGGCGAAGTGGCCGCCGATCTGGAAGGCCTCGGCTCGCGCGTTGCCGGCGGACCCGCTCGCATTCGCACCGCCTTCGCCATGCCGGCGCCGACGCCTCAGGACGAGGTTCTCGTCGCCACCAGTTTCCGTCTGCAGGGTCCACCGCGCTTTCCGGCGCCCGATGTCAACGCCAAGGACGGGCTGATGCTCGCCTCTCTCGGCGGTAGCGAGGCTGGGACCAGCGCTCTCGGCTATGCGCCGAGCCAAGAGGGCGGACAGACCAATCGTGCGGCATCCCTGTTCGAGAAGGTTCTGAAAGACCAGCCCCAGGCCTTCATTCCGCCGATCGGCGACGACGACCATGCCTGGGCCGCAACGCCGCTGCCCGACGAAGCCTCATCCAGCAAGGAGCAGGCGTGCCTGGCGCGGGGCATCTATTTCGAAGCGCGCGGCGAGAACACGATGGGCCAGGCCGCGGTCGCCCAGGTCATCCTCAATCGCGTCCGCAATCCGGCCTTCCCGAACACGATCTGCGGCGTCGTCTATCAGAACCAGAACTGGCGCAATCGGTGCCAATTCTCCTTCGCCTGCGACGGCCTGAAGGATCGCATCGCCGATGCCGGCTCCTATTCCCGCGCCCAACGGGTTGCCGAGCAGGTGACGAAAGGCGAAATCTGGCTGAACGAGGTCGGCTCCGCTACCCATTATCACGCGACCTATGTGCATCCGCGCTGGGCGAGCGCGATGGAAAAGGTCGACAAGATCGGCAAGCACATCTTCTACCGCACGTTCAATGGCGGCTGGTGAGACGTCAGCACCGGACATGCGGGGGTGGGCGGCATCTGGCCCCGCGCGGCGGCGCGTCTTTGAGCGTCCGCAGCTAAGCCGCTGTGCTTCACTGACGTTACTCCCCGCGACGGTTGCGCCTGATGGCAGGTGCGAGGCGGCATATTATCGAGATGGACGTTCGAACGTCGAAAGGCCTGCCTCTCGCGGATTGCCTTCCGCGCGGAATGCTATTGCCGAGCAGACTGTGATGAGCCGAATTTTCGCCTAGAGAGCAATGCCGGGCTGACGCTCACACCGACGCTCTGATATGCAAATGGCGAAATAGGTGCCTCGGGGCGCATCGGCCAGAACCCACCCAAACCTGCAGGGCATCCTGTCGACCGCGCTCCAATAACGTCATCGAGACGTTTCGGCTGTCAGGGTCTTTAAGATACCAACTGGCCCCATGGACCAGGCCAACCCAATCGATCACGCGCTTCGATCGCCGCAGGGACACGCGGCCTCCCGACATATGTCATCACGGGCCTATCGTCCGGCGGGGCGTGCCGGACGGCTAGCAATCAATGAAGCGCCGAAAATTACGGCCGCTGCATCTCGTCGATCAGCGCTTCGAGCGCGCGCTTGCGGTCGGCGGCCAGGCGGTTGAACTTGCGCGCCATCCCGATATCGCGCGGCGTCGGGCCGGCATCGCTGGACTCGTTGTCGGCGTCTTCGAAGAACCACTGAATCTCGCGACCGAGGATCTGAGCGATCTGGTGAAGACGGCCAGCCGAGACGCGGTTGGCGCCGGACTCGTATTTCTGGATCTGCTGCCAACTGATGCCGAGCTGCACGCCTAGCTTCTCGCGAGACAGACCCGCCATCAGGCGTCCGAGCTTGATCTTTGCTCCCACACTCTTGTCGATATGGGAAGCGGCTTTCGTATCGTACATTCAAACCTTCCTGAGTTGCGGCGCTGCCGCGTGGCTTAGCGAGCGCTCGACCTCTCCCCCAAGAGGCGGCAAACACGTGACTGATCACGGATCGCCAATATAGTCCGCATGGGTAGCACACGCCAGTCCCTATTTTCAGTAACCCGCATCTCTCGGTTCGTCATTCATTTCGAATTCAGTCAATTCTTCGGGTTCTCGCGGGAGCTTTATCTTAACATTCTGTCATCATTCGCGCGCGCCGAAGTGGGGATTGTTGTATGTATAACGCAATGAAACGCATCCTATGCGCGAATTGAAGTCGCTCTGTAGGCGTGTTCTACACCCGCTCCTGCTTTGCCTGGTCGTCTTCGCGCTGTGCCGCTGGTCTCCCGGCCGCTGCAAGAGGTCCGGCGGCCAGGACAGGATGCAATCATAGCGGGTATAAACGCCTGGCAGCCATCGCCTGTCCTGTGCGGTGAGGCCGGTTTTTTTGAAAGGGCCGTTCTTTGGCCAGCCACCAAGAGCGTGAGAGAAACTCCTCGACAGAGAAGAAAATCCAGCCTTCAGTCGTTCGCCGACCAACAAAAAAGGACGGCCCAAAGGACCGTCCCTGTCATTTTTACCGATGGAAACCGGCGAAGTCTTATTTCAGATGGGCGCGCAGCATCCAGGCGAATTTGTCGTGGGTCTCGATGCGGTTGGTCGCCATGTCGTTGGTCGCCCAGTCGCCATGCTGCTCGGCGATCTCGGCAAGGGCCGAGCAAGTCGAGGACAGGGTCTCCTGATCTTTCATCAGGATCTCGATCATGGTCTTGGCGTCGGCCTTGCCGTCATGCTCTTCGATTGCGGAGCGCTCCAGGAAGACGCTGTAACGGCCCTCGGCATGGGCATCGAACGCCTTGATGCGCTCGGCGAGGAAGTCCTGACCCTCGAAATGATCCTCATAGATCTTCTGGAAGAGCTCATGGAGCGGGCCGAAGGCCATGCCGGTCACGTTCCAGTGGAAGTTCTGCGCCTTGAGCGTCACGATCGCGGTCTCGGCGAGCGCCTGGGTCAGGCCTTCGACGATCTCTTCCTTGGCGTTCGGTTCCATCTTGGCGGCAACGAGGCCCATGATCCGTCTCCTTCGATTGTCGTGCGACCCGATGGGCCGACATCCTGTTTAGAACAATTCCAAACTGCTTCGAAGCGCTATTTAGAATGCTTCTAAGCGGAGTTCAATAGACAATTTTCCCCGCACCGGAAGGGAAAGCCCGACCGATCACGGTGCTCAACATGCCTTACGAAAAAGGCGGGTCGGTCGATCCGTCCCGCCTCGTATCCGGTGATTAAAGGGCGTCCTGAATGAATTCGGCCAAGGACGCCGCCAAAAAGCGCATCCATCGGCGCCCTTCGGGGCGAATTCGCCAGGCCACGAGGGCCGCCGCGCTCCGCTCCTCGCCGCCGCCATAGGCCAACATGAGCCGCAACATCCAAATCTCGTCGGCGGAAGGATGACGCGTGCCGGGCCGATAGAGTTCGATGGGCCGAAGGCCATGCGCCTGCAGGCCTCGAAAAAAGGCGTTCGCCACGGGTTCGATCGCGCGTTTGCGGTCTCCCGCCAGGAGGTAACAGGCGCGCTCCACATCGGGCTTGGGGGCGAGACGGCTCTTCAGTGCCAGCCAGCGCAGCCGGTTCAAACGGTCCATATCGGCCGGCTCGAGCTCGGCCGGGCGCTGGGCAAAGGTCGGGCAGGGCTGGGCAGCGTGACGCGAAAAGGGGATGACGACGCTTTCGGCGGCATCCTCGGTCGAGACGAGGGCGGAGACTGCGCTCATGATCTCGAGACATCCTTCCGAACCTTGGAATGGTTCTAAAGTTGACTGTTACACTCTGGCTTTATAACAGAGCCCCGCTTGTCGTGCAAAGCCCGTCCGTCATAGATATTTAAGGGGCGGTCGTCCGAACGATCGCTGAGCGGTTTTGCGCGATCGGCCGATGAACGATCTCGAACAATTTGGAGCCGTGGATGGCCGGACTCTGGCGCAAGGCGCCGTCTCCCTGCATCGGAATCTGCAAGCGCCCCGAAGGCGGTCCCTGCGTCGGCTGTGGCCTGACGAAGGCGGAGAAGAAGAGCTTCAAGCGCCGGCGCAAGAAGCCCGAGCGCAAGGCGCTGTTCCGTCTCGCGCTCGAACGGCTCGAGGCAATGGGTAAGCGCGCGCGTTTCGAACATGTCTATCGCCGCCGCTGCGCCAAGAAGGAGCGGCCCTGTCCGCTCGACAAGCTCTGAGCTGGTTCGCCCCGTTCTGACGGCCAGACGGCAGGACCAGCCCGCCGCCTCGAGCCCTCGAAATCTTATACCGCCGGACGAATGAATTGACCCGTTGGGTCAATCCACGCCCGGCGAAGGGCTCAAACGCCGCTCGGGCTGCCAGCGGACATTCGAAAGCGATGCTTTCATATGTCCGCTGGTATTAGATCGTCAGAGCGATCTTGCCGAAATGCTTCCCGGCCTCTTCGTGACGGAAGGCATCGGCGATGTCGGCCAGGGCAAAGCGGCTGTCGATCACCGGGCGGATGCCGGTCGTCTCCAAGGCGCGGATCATCTCGGTCTGCATGATGTGGCTTCCAACGATGAGACCCTGCAGCGTCTGCTGCTTGGCCATCAGCTTGGCGGTCGGGATTTCGCCGGAGCGGCCGGTGAGGACGCCGATCAGGGCGAGATGGGCGCCGATGCGCCCGGCCTCGATCGATTGGGCGAGCGTTGCCGCGCCGCCGACCTCGACCACATGATCGACACCGTCGCCGCCCGTCCATTCACGCACGGCCGCGCCCCAATTTGCCTCGTTCTTATAATTGACGGTGAAATCCGCCCCGAGTTCGCGCACCCGTTCGAGCTTGTCGTCGGACGACGACGTCGCGGCGACGGATGCGCCGAAGGCTTTGGCCATCTGCAGGGCGAAGATCGAGACGCCGCCCGTGCCAAGAACCAGAACCCGGTCGCCCGGCTTGATGCCGCCATCGACGACGAGCGCGCGCCAGGCGGTGAGGCCCGCCGTCGTCAGGGTCGCCGCTTCGTCATGGTCCCAACCTTTTGGCGCATGGGTGAACCAGGTGGCGGGCCGGACGACGCTCTCGCGCGCATAGCCGTCGACGCCGTCGCCGGGGGTCGTCTTGAAATCGGCGACGCGGGCCGGGCCGTCCTGCCAGAGGGGAAAGAAGCACGAGACCACATGGTCGCCGATCGCGAAGTCCTCGACACCGTCGCCGACCGCCTCGACGACCCCGGCGCCGTCCGACATGGGTATGCGACCATCCTCGGTCGGCATCTTGCCGGAGACGACGCCATAGTCGTGAAAGTTGAGGGAGCTGGCATGAATGCGCACGCGGATTTCGCCGGGACCCGGCGCGCCGGGCTCGTCCATGTCGACGAGGTTCAGGCGGTCGAGACCGCCGGGATTTGCGATGCGGATGGCTTTCATCGGTGTAGGCTTTCGGTGGATTGCGGATAGGCCAGGCGGAAGATCACTTCGCCGGGCGTCTGTTCGCTCCACCTATGAACGGGCCGCCGCATCGCAAGGCACCCGCTTCTTTTGTGACATTTAGGCCCTACCGATCCGAGGTCTCCCAGCGCGGGTTGATCCAGGGTTCAAGATTTTCCGGCGCCAGCGGCTGGCGGCCGAGAATGTGATCGGCCGCCTTCTCGCCCACCATGATCGAGGGCGCGTTGAGATTGCCGTTGGTGATGCGTGGGAAGATCGAGGAATCAGCGACGCGAAGCCCCTCGACGCCGATGACCTTGCATCCAGGATCCACGACGGCATCCGGGTCGGAGGCGCGGCCCATCTTCGCCGTGCCGCAGGGGTGATAGGCGCTCTCGGCATGGTCCCGGATGAAGCCGTCGATCTCGTCGTCGGACTGGATGTCGGCGCCCGGCTGGATCTCCTTGCCGCGAAAGGGATCGAAGGCCTTTTGAGCGAGGATCTCTCGGGTCAGGCGCACGCAGTGGCGAAAATCGACCCAGTCTTCTTCCGTCGACATATAGTTGAAGACGATCTTGGGCGGCTCGTTCGGATCGGCGCTCCGCAGCGAGATGCGTCCGCGCGAGGGCGAGCGCATCGGTCCCACATGGGCCTGGAAACCATGGCCCTCCGCCGCCGCCTTGCCGTCATAGCGCACCGCGATCGGCAGGAAGTGATACTGGATGTCGGGATAGTCGACGCCGGGGCGCGAGCGCACGAAGGCCGCGCTCTCGAACTGGTTGGAGGCGCCGAGCCCGGTCTTGAAGAACAGCCATTCGGCGCCGGCGAGCGCTTTGCCGAAGATGTTCCAGTGCTTGTAAAGGGTGATCGGCTGGGTCGAGGCCTGCTGGATATAGACCTCCAGATGGTCCTGGAGATTGCCGCCGACACCGGGGCGGTCGGCGACGACTTCGATCCCATGCTCGGCTAGATGGGCGGCCGGGCCGATCCCCGAGAGCATGAGCATTTTCGGCGTGTTGATCGAGGAGGCGGAGAGGATCACCTCGCGCCGGGCGCGCACGATCTCGGTCTTGCCGCCGCGCTCCACCTCGACGCCGACCGCCCGGCCGTTCTCGATGACGACGCGTCTTGCGAGGCAGCGATAGAGATCGACATTGTCCCGCTTGAGCGCCGGTTTCAGATAGGCGTTGGCGGTCGACCAGCGACGGCCCTTCCAGACCGTCTGCTCCATCGGGCCGAAGCCCTCCTGCTTTTCGCCATTATAGTCGCCCGTCGTCTCGAAGCCGGCCTGGCGCCCGGCCTCGACGAAGGCGTGAAAGAGCGGGTTCTTTCGGGGGCCGCGCGTCACATGGAGCGGCCCGTCGGTGCCGCGCCAGGTCGGATCGCCGCCATGACCGCCGTCGTGCCAGGTCTCCATGCGCTTGAAATAGGGAAGAACGTCGGCAAAGGACCAGCCCGTCGCCCCCGTCTCGGCCCAATGGTCGAAGTCGCGTGCATGGCCGCGCACATAGACCATGCCGTTGATCGAGGACGAGCCGCCGACGACCTTGCCGCGCGGCGTGGCGAGGCGACGCCCGCCCAGATGCGGCTCGGGCTCTGAGGCGAACCCCCAATCGTAGCGCTTCATATTCATCGGATAGGAGAGCGCCGCCGGCATCTGGATGAACGGGCCCATATCCGTCCCGCCATATTCCAGGACGAGAACGGAGTGCTTGCCATCTTCCGACAGGCGAGCGGCGAGCGCCGAGCCGGCCGAGCCGGACCCGACGATGACGAAATCGGCTTCAGCCATGGGTGTTGTCTCCAAGAGCGATCAATAGGGGCTCTCCACCCGTCCCATGCCCACATGCACGGTCTTGGTCTGCGAATAGAATTCCATCGCCGCGCGACCGTTCTCGCGGCCGAGGCCGGACTGTTTGACGCCGCCAAAGGGCGCTTCTACCGGCGTCAGATTGTAGGTGTTGATCCAGCAGATACCGGCTTGAAGCGCGGCCGCGACCCGGTGGGCGCGGGTCAGATCGCTGGTGAAGACGCCGGCCGCCAGGCCGAAGGGTGTGCCGTTGGCGCGGGCAAGCGCTTCCGTCTCGGTCTCGAAAGGCAGCACCGACATGACCGGGCCGAAAATCTCCTCGCGCGCGATCGTCATGTCGTCGGTGACGTCGGCGAACACCGTCGGCTCGATGAAGGCGCCGGCCTCCATGCCTTGCAGCGTCGGAATGTTGCCGCCGCAGACAAGGCGCGCGCCCTCCTGTTTGCCCGTCTCGATATAGGAGAGAACCTTCTCCCGCTGGGCCATGGATACGAGGGGGCCGAGATGGGTGTCGGGATCGAGCGGATCGCCGAGCCGGATCTTTGCCGTGCGCTCGGCGAGCCGGTCGAGGAAGGGTTCGTACAGACCTTTCTGGACAAAGACCCGCGTGCCATTCGAGCAGATCTGGCCGGTCGAATAGAAGTTGCCGAGCATGGCGCCGGAAATGGCGTCTTCGAGGCTCGCATCGTCGAAGACGACGATGGGCGACTTGCCGCCGAGCTCCATCGTCACGTGACGCATGGACGAGGCGGCGGCCTGATAGACCTTTCCGCCGGTCGCGACCGAACCGGTCAGCGAGACCTTGGCCGTGGTCGGATGGGTGGCGAGCGCGGCGCCGACTTCGCCAAATCCTTGGACGACGTTGAAGAGGCCGGCCGGGGCGCCGGCCTCCATGACAATCTCGGCGAGCTTGAGAGCCGAGAGCGGCGTCACTTCCGAGGGCTTGAAGACCATGGCATTGCCGCAGGCGAGCGCGGGCGCGGCCTTCCAGGATGCGATCTGGATCGGATAGTTCCAGGCGCCGATCCCGACGCAGACCCCGAGCGGCTCGCGGATCGTATAGGCGAAGTCGCCGCCGAGCGGCACGCTCTCGCCGGACAGGGCGGCGGCCATCGAAGCGAACCATTCGAGCGCATCGGCGCCAGAGGCCGCGTCGGCGACGAGGGTCTCTTGGATCGCCTTGGACGTGTCGAGGGTTTCGAGTTTGGACAAGGCCTCGTTGCGCTCGCGCATGAGATCGGCGGCCTTGCGCAGGACGCGGGCGCGGGCGGCGGGCGTCCATGTCGCCCATTCGCCTTGTGCGCGGGCGGCGGAGATCATCGCTCGGTCGACGACGGCGGGCGTTGCGGCGTGAAGCCTGGCGATCGTCTCGCCAGTTGCGGCATAGACGCTGTCGAAGGGCGTTCCGCTCTCATCCTCGAAATAGCCGCCATCGATGAAATGGCTCGCGGCCGGTTGTGCTCTCATGCGATACCTCGAAGGGCTTCATAGGAGACCATGACATGCTCCCGGTAAGCGGGGCGGGCGCAAAGGGTCTCGTAATAGCGTTGAAGGGCAGGGCGGTCGGCCCGTGCGATCTCCACCGTGAAATAGCGGTAGAGAAGCGAGCCGAAGACGATGTCGGCGAGGGTGAAGGCCTCGCCCGCAAGATGGGAATGGGCCGACAGAAGCGCTTCGGCGATGTCGAGCCGCGCGTTAAGACGGGGCAAGGCTTTTTCGACGGCGGCCGCATCGCGGTTTTCCGGCTTCACCATCACCATCGGATAGAAGATCGGAGCCTGAAAGGCAGCCGCGACCTCGACCTTGGCCCATTCGGCCCAGCGATCGACCTGGGCGCGCGCGGCAGGCGCGCTTGGCCAGAATGTCTCGTCAAAGCCGAAGCGCGAGGCGAGATAGCGCAGGATCGCGCCGGTCTCCGCGATCGGGGCATCCTCGCCATCCTTGATGACGGGCACGAGGCCCATCGGATTCATGGCCAGAAACTCCGGCGTGCGATTGCCGCCGAAACGCTGGCCGATATCCCGACGCTCGTGAGTGATCCCGAGTTCGCCGACGAGCCACATCACAGCCTGCACATTGTTGGAATCGGCGCGTCCAAAAATGGTCAGCATGGTCAGTCTCCCCTCGGCCAGCGCTGGGAGGCTTCTAGGACGTTGAGGTCCATGTGATTGCGCATGTAACGCTCGGAGGCCTTCTTCAGAGGCTGGAAGTCCCAGGGGTAATAGGCGCCGTTTCTGAGCGCCTCATAGACAACCCAGCGCCGGGCCTGGCTCTCGCGCACCTCGGCATCGAAAGCCGCCATGTCCCAGAAGTCCCGCACCTTCGCCGCGTAATGGGCGGCGGTCTCGGCATGGGCGGGATCGCCTGCGAGATTGGTCAGCTCGTGCGGGTCGGCTTCCATGTCGAAGAGTTGCGGCGGGTCGAGCTCGCAGTGATTGTATTTCCAGCGGCCCTCGCGGATCGAGACGAGAGGCGCGTTGGAGCCTTCCGCCGCATATTCGATGCGCACGGGTAGTTGGCGCTCGCCGCCGGAGGCCAGCGGAACAAGAGTCTCCCCATCGGTCCAGGGCGCGACGGCGGACAGATCGATCCCGGCGAGATCGGCAAGGGTGGGCGTCACATCCATGGTCGAGACCGGCGTCGTCACGAGCCCCGGTTTCATCTGCGGCGCCGCGATCATCAAAGGCACCCGCGCGGAGCCCTCGAAGAAGGTCATCTTGAACCAGAGGCCGCGCTCGCCGAGCATGTCGCCATGGTCGGAGAGGAAGAGGACGATCGTCTCCTCGGCCTGGCCGGTGCCTTCGAGCGCGGTGAAGATTTCGCCGATCTTGTCGTCGAGATAGGAGATATTGGCGAAGTAGGCCCGGCGCGAATCGCGGATATGCTTCGTCGTAATATTGAAATTGCGCCAGTCATTGGCGTCGAAGATGCGCTTGGAATGTTTGTCCTGATCCTCATAGGGGATCGTGCCGACGACCGGCTCCAGATGCTCGCAATCCTCGTAGAGATCCCAGTATTTTTTCCGCGCCACGTAAGGGTCGTGCGGATGGGTGAAGGAGACCGTCAGCATCCAGGGGCGGGCATCGCCGCGCCGGCCGAGATCATAGACCTTGCGGACCGCCTCATAGGCGACCTCGTCGTCATATTCGAGCTGGTTGGTGATCTCGCCGATGCCGGCGCCCGTCACCGAGCCCATATTGTGATACCACCAGTCGATCCGCTCGCCGGGTTTGCGATAATCGGGCGTCCAGCCGAAATCGGCCGGATAGACATCCGTCGTCAACCGCTCCTCGAAGCCATGGAGCTGGTCGGGGCCGACGAAATGCATCTTGCCCGAGAGGGTCGTCTGATAGCCGGCGCGCCGCAGGTGATGGGCATAGGTCGGAATATCGGAGGAAAATTCGGCCGCATTGTCATAGACGCGGGTGCGGCGCGGCAACTGGCCCGACATGAAGCTCGCCCGGCCCGGCGCGCAGAGCGGAGAGCCCGTATAGCTGTTCTTGAAGCGGGTCGAACGCGCGGCGAGTTTCTTCAGATTGGGCGCATGAAGAAAGTCGGCCGGCCCATCGGGAAACAGCGTGCCGTTGAGCTGATCGACCATCAGGATCAGGATGTTGGGGCGGGCGGTCAAGCGAGCGCTTCCTTTTCGATTCGCATTTCGAGATATTGACCGACAAGGTCGAGTGCGGTGGGGCGATCGACCGCCATGCCGTCGAGCGCGGCGCGGATATAGAGACCGTCGATCATCGCCGCGGTGCCATTGGCGATCGAATGGGCCGCAGGTTCCGGCACCAAGCGGCGCAAAGCATGGACGAGATTGCTGTCGAGACGCCGCGCATAAACGCGCAGGAGCCGCCCGGCTTCGGGCGAGCGCTGCGCCTGGACATAAAAGGCGAGCCAGGCCGAGACGATCGCCGCGTCGAACTGTTCCGGGCCGAAGCTCGCCGAAAGGATCGCCTCAAGCCTTGCGCGCGCTGTCGGTGCGCTCTTGTAGCGGCGCGACACATCCAGGCGGAATTCCTCCAGAATCTGGCGCATGGCGGCGAGGAGAATGCGGTCCTTCGAGCCGAAATAATGATGGGCGAGGGCGGCCGAAACCCCGGCGCGACGGGCGATGCGGCCGACGGTGACGTCGAGCGAACCGACCGCGCCGATCTCTGCGATCGCGGCGCGGATCAGCGCGTCCTTTCGGACCGGCTCCATCCCGATCTTCGGCATTGCACCCTCATTCTGCATCAAATTCGGGCAGTGCAGCATGGCTGCCCCTGTTTACATCAGACATGATATGGCTTTTAATTGACGGATCAATCAAAAAACGTCGGGGGAGGCAATCCGTCTTGTCCGGCGCCTTCAGCAAGAACGAGGCAGACTCAATGACCGCGAAGACCATCAAGCTTCTTGGAATGACGCTCGCTTTGTCGACGGCGCTCGGCAGCGGCGCCTTTGCTCAGGATGCGGCCTGCAATACGGTGACCATGTCGGATGTCGGCTGGACGGATATCACGACGACGACGGCGACCGCCCGCCACATTCTCGAAGGCCTCGGCTACGATGTGGACGTGAAGGTTCTCTCCGTTCCCGTCACCTTCGCCTCGCTGGAGAGCGACGACGTCGACATTTTCCTCGGCAATTGGATGCCGTCCCAGCAGGCGGCGATCCAGCCCTATCTCGACTCCGGCGAGATCGAGAGCGTCGCGGTCAATCTCGACGGCACCAAGTACAATCTGGCGGTTCCGACGTATCTCTATGACGAGGGTCTGAAGACTTACGAGGATCTTCCGAAGTTCAAGGACCAGCTCGATTCGAAAATCTACGGCATCGAGCCGGGCAACGAGGCGAACACTTTCCTCGTTGACGAAGCCGAGAAGGGCGCCGAGGGCCTTGGCGGTTTCGAAGTGGTCGAGAGCTCGGAGCAGGGTATGCTCGCTATGGTCGGCCGGGCCTATAAGAGCCAGGATCCGATCGTCTTCCTCGGCTGGGCGCCGCATCCGATGAACGCCAATTACGACATCCAATATCTGAAGGGCGGCGAGGATTTCTTCGGCGGCGAAGGCCAGGTCCACACCGTCACCCGCAAGGGCTATGTGGAAGAATGCCCGAATGTCGGTCAGCTTCTGAACAACATGAAGTTCTCCCTGGACATGGAGAACAAGATCATGGGCCAGATCCTCGACGAGGGCGAAGAGGCGGGCGATGCGACCGAAGCCTGGCTGAAGGCCAATCCTGACCAGTGGGAAGGCTGGCTCGACGGCGTGAACACCGTCGACGGCAAGCCGGGCCTGCCGGCCGTCAAGGAATCCCTCGGCCTGTAAGGCTCGGACGCCGAAAAGTCGTTCGACTTTTTGGATCGCGGCTTACAAGGGCTTGGACCGAGCAAGCGGCCCAAATTCGGGTTCGCTCCACTCCAAGCCGGTCAACCATCCGCTAGAATGGAGCGCCGGGAGACGCAGGGCAGCCGCTCTGCCTCTCGGCCTCATATCGAGGCAATCGGAGCCATCGAGCGATCCTTGCGCGATCGACGGATGCTCTAGAACGTCGCATCCGCCCTTTGCGTGTGGACGCGGCTTCGCGGTGAGAGAGGGGATGACGGGTTGGACTTCCTGACAGACTACAAGATCCCGGTGGGACGAACCGCCGAGGACATATTCGACTGGCTGCAGACCCATGGCGGCTGGTTTTTCGATGGCCTCGCCGATGTGGGCAGCTGGCTGATCGACTGGCTGCTCTGGCTGCTTCAGGAACCCAATCCCCTCATCATCGTCGTCCTGGCGACCGCGCTCGCCTATTGGCTGCAGAGAAGCTGGAAGGTCGCGCTCTTCGTCGCGCTCGGCTTCCTGTTCATCCTCAATCAGGGCTATTGGGAAGAGACGACCGAAAGTCTGACACTCGTCATCTCCGCCTGTCTCGTCTGCATGGCCATCGGCGTGCCCATCGGGATTGCCACCGCTCACCGCCCGCGCCTCTACGCCGTGCTGCAGCCGATCCTCGATCTGATGCAGACCCTGCCCACCTTCGTCTATCTCATTCCGGCGATCGTCTTTTTCGGTATCGGCATGGTGCCGGGGCTGCTTGCGACCGTCATCTTCGTCCTGCCCGCTCCGATCCGCCTGACCCATCTCGGCATTTCCTCGACGCCGACTTCGCTTCTGGAAGCGGCGGAGGCCTTCGGCGCCACCGGATGGCAGAAGCTCGTCAAGGTCGAGCTGCCCTATGCGACGCCGCAGATCATGGCCGGACTTAACCAGACGATCATGCTCTCGCTCTCGATGGTCGTCGTGGCGGCTCTCGTCGGCGCTGATGGCCTCGGCGTTCCGGTCGTTCGCGCGCTCAATCAGGTCAATACGGCGCTCGGCTTCGAAAGCGGCTTCATCATCGTGGTCGTCGCCATCATGCTCGACCGCGTTCTCAGGATCGGGAGGGCCCGCTCGTGAACAAGGCCGTCGTCTTCGACAATGTGAATATCGTTTTCGGAGAGAAGCCGGAAACGGCCCTGCCGATGATGGACGAGGGCAAGAGCCGGGCGGAAATCCAATCCGAGACCAGCCAAGTGCTCGGCGTCCACAATTGTTCGCTGGAGGTCGGCGAGGGCGAAATCCTCGTCCTGATGGGCCTTTCGGGCTCGGGGAAGTCGACGCTTCTGCGCGCCGTCAACGGGCTCAATCCGGTCTGCCGCGGCAAGGTTCTCGTCAATGACGGGGCCGGCATGACCGACGTCACCAATGCCGATGCCAAAACCTTGCGCCGAATGCGGCTGTCACGGGTTTCGATGGTGTTTCAGCAATTCGGCCTTCTGCCCTGGCGCGACGTTCTGGAAAATGTCGCCATGGGGCTCGAACTGGCCGGCATGGGAAAGAGCGAGCGCGAGGAGAAGGCACGCAGGCAGCTCGAACTCGTCGGCCTCACCGATTGGGCGAGCCGCAAGGTGGGCGAGTTGTCCGGCGGCATGCAGCAGCGTGTGGGTCTTGCCCGCGCCTTCGCGACCGAAGCGCCGATCCTTCTGATGGACGAGCCCTTTTCGGCCCTCGACCCGCTCATCCGCTCGCGACTTCAGGACGAACTCCTGGAGCTTCAGCGCAATCTGAAGCGGACGATCATCTTCGTCAGCCACGACCTCGACGAGGCCTTCAAGCTCGGCGACCGGATCGCGATCATGGAAGGCGGGCGCATCGTCCAATGCGGCACGCCGCCGGAGATCATCCGCAATCCGGCCGATGCCTATGTCGCCGATTTCGTGGCCCATATGAATCCGCTCGGCGTCCTGCGCGCCTCCGACGTCATGTCGCAAGGGTCCGTACCGGAAGGCTCTCCGACGGTGGGGCTAGAGGACCATCTGGCCGATCTGATGGGCGAACTCGGCAAGGGCGTCGTTCACAGCGTCGTCGACAAGAACGGTAGCGCCGTCGGTCGCATCACGCCAGCCGATGTCGTCGCCGCGCTCGCTCCGAGCGAGGGCCGGGCCTGACGGCGGCCGAGGCCAGCGACAGAGGCCTCTCTTAGCGAAGCCGGCGAAGACGCTCCGTCATCAGGGCGTCCAGCCGCGAGGCGGCGTGGCGGACATCCTCCTCTTCGCCGTCGGCGCAGCCGCGCATGATGTAGGCTTCCACATTCTCCCAAAGGGTCTCGACCTCGGCGCGCAAGGCGATACCCTCCGGTGTCAGGCTCACCATGGTGTGGCGCCGATCGGGTCCGTCGCTGCGCCGGGTGACGAGGCCTTTCAGCTCCAGTCGATCGAGCATCTTGGAGGTGGTGGAGGCCCGAACGCCGGTCGCCTCGGCGAGCTGCGACACGAGCTGTGGCGCCCCGTTCGGATCGAGCGCGACGAGAAGATGATCCTGGCCGGAATGAAGGCCGATTTCGGCGAGCCGGAGCGTAATCAGCGCACGCCCGCTTTTCATGATATTGACCAAAGAGGGAACGAAGGCTCTCGATTGGGGCGAAGCTGCGGCAGATATATTCGGCTGTTGAGCGGATGAACTCATAACACTCGCCTCCCTGTTCGGTCGTTTGCGATAGGTTACGACCTATGGTTTCCTGGGAGATGGGCAAGGTTCCTTTGCCGGCCACTTTGTTTTGAATAATCAAAACCTTGGATGAGATGTGCTGGCTCGTACCGCACGATTTTCGCGCTAGACGCCCATGCCCGCGGCCTTCCAATGCCCACCGTCATGGATGAACAGGGTGCTCTGTGCGAGCGACGCGTCCACTCCATCAATTTTGGGATATTGGGCATAAGATGCGCGTCGCGATTGGCTTTGGGGGAGGGGCAAGGCGTTGCCCGTCCCTCCCATCGATGTGCCGCATGATCGTTCAGCTTTGACCGCCATGGGAATGTTCGCCGCCTTTGCGACCGGCTTCCGAGGCTCGCTCGCGATCCTGATCGAAGCTGCCACTGGAGGCTTCGCCGCCTTTGTGACCGGCTTCGCGAGCGCGTTCGGACCCCTTCTCGAAGCTACCGCTGGAGGCCTCGCCACCCTTATGGCCGGCTTCGCGTGCTCGCTCTGAGCCTTCCTCGAAGCTACCGCCGGACGCCTGACCGCCTTTCGAGGCGATGTCGCGCTGCTTGTCTTCGTCCATGCTGGCGAAGCCGCGTTTGTCTGTATCGGCCATCGAATATCTCCTTCTGTTCGCATGGTTGGCGATCGGGCCAGCACTTGGATGTGCCTGCCGTCTCGCCGGAGAAAGGAAGGAGTCGCGTCTTTCGTTCACTCGGTTTTTTCGTCTCGGCTAACCGGTCTTGAGAGAGATATTTCCAATGAAATCAATCCTTCAATCAATGGCGCGAAGCTCCTATCCACGCTCATGGAAATCGACTCAGGCCCGCTCGCTGGCTGCGTTCTCAGACAAGGCAAGGCCGGCCAGGACGAGCGCCGCGACGAGATAGGGAAGGCCGCCGACCGTCGCCATCAACACGCCGCCGAGCCATTGGTCTTCGAGCCCCGAGACGCCGAAGGCGCCGATGCAGACGCTGGGCGAATAGAGAAGGCGGGGCGTGACGCCGAGAAGGACGCCCAGCATTGTCATATGCAGGAAAGTGCCGATCAGCGTGAGGCTGCCGATCGCCCGCTCGCGCCGCGTCACGCCGGACAGGGCGCTCGTCCAGACAAAGAGTCCGGCGGCAAGGAAACTCAGCTGTTGGAGAACAAAGATCGCCCTCGTGGTGGCGGCGCTCTCATGCAGGACCGGCGCGTGCCAGATCCAGACGACGAACATGTCGAAGAGCGAAGCGCCGATCGCCGCGCCGAGGCCGAACAGCGGCGGCAGCCGATTGGGCCAGGCGAGCGCAATGCCGAGCGCGATCAAAGGCGCGGCGAGGGAGACGATCGAAAGATGCAGGATCATATGGGCCGAAAAGGAGACCGCCGAGAGTGGAACGAGCGGCCCGAGCCAGAGGGCGAGGAGCAGCGCGAATCCCAATAGGAGGAGGGTGATGCCCGTTCCACGGATCGGTGCAGCGCTGCGGCGCGCCGTTGATCTCCCGCCCTTTTGCCGCCTCGCGCTTCCCATCCCCACGTCCATCGCCGCTCTCCGAGCCCCAAGCGTCCAATCCCGGCAGACATGGAGGCCGAGCGTGCATCGGCCAGCCGATCGCCGAGCGATGGAAGAGGCGAAGGCCCTCGCAGCTTTTGGATTTCCAGTGGTCCGCACCGCGCGCGCCACGTCTTCCCTCGCAGCCGAAACCAAATGCCGAGGCCAGAGATCGCAACAGTCTCTAAATCAGGGTGGGAAGCCGATCGCATTTCTACCTATCTGGCCTTTTTGCTTTGCGATCCGAATGGAATATTTCGTGTTTTTAACAATAAAACGTTTATATATAGAATAAAAATTCAGAAAATTCGCGATAAATTGGGCGATAGCCCATTTTAAATCAGGATAAATCTCAAAAACATGCGAGAAAAATAGAAATTACCTTTGGTCATTAATGGCTCGCATCAGATTGCGGGAAATTGCACCTTCTGAGGGCGTCTTAAGACTTTCTTCATACTGTCATCAGGCTGTCAGGACTCCTGGGCAGGAGTCCGCCGAACGCGTGGCCTGCGGCGGGACATCGGTCTCTCCGCGAACCACGCCGCGCTCATGAAAGTCATCAAGTAACCAAAGACGGCCATCGCCACAGCGCGAGGCCGCGCGCGTAGGGGCAGGTGTCATGGCAGAGATTTTCCGAGAGAATTTTAATGCGTTCCGGGGCCTGGGCTTTGCCGCTGAGCCGACAAGCGGGCAATTGGATAGTGACGTTTTTTCCGTGAGTGGTTTCAGCGATGGAGATGTTGCGTTCGGTGCTTCTAAGATGAGCGGCGATTTTGCGCGCGGTGAAACATCTGAAGACGTCTCTACAGGCGGCGTTTACTCTATCAATCGTGGCGACGGTGATTATGCTTTCTGGGTCCAGCCCGGCGGCAGCGACTTTACGCCCGGAACTGTGACGATCGCGGTGACGAACACCTCGGGCGTGGCAATCAATAGTTTCACACTGTCCTACGACCTCCTCGTGCTGAATGATCAGGATCGGTCGAACAGCTGGAATGTCGCCGTCTCTACGTCCAATAAGAGTTTCACGCCGGTTGCTGGACTGGGCTACTCGTCCGCTGCCGCCTCCGACGACTTGGGGGTTCAAGCGATTGAGAAAACTCAGACCATCACGTTGGACTCTTCGGTCGAAGCTGGCAGCACCTTCTATGTCCAGTTCTCATCCAATGATGTCTCGGGCAGCGGGAGTCGTGATGAGCTAGGCATCGACAACATCGTCATTAATGCCGGCGATGCACCGTCTGGTGCCACCGTCTCTATCTCCGATGCTTCGATCGTAGAGGGCGACGAAGGAACCAAGACGCTTATCTTTACGGTCACGCGCGGTGACGGCACCGGTGCCGCATCGGTCGACTATGCGACGTCTGATGGGACGGCCGAGGCCGGCAGCGATTATCAGAGCGCTGCCGGAACCATCGAGTTCGCAGAGAACGAAACGTCTAAAACGATCTCGGTTACGATCAATGGCGATACGGATATCGAGGCGAATGAGACCTTCACGGTCACGCTCTCGAATCCGTCTGATGGATTGACCATCGCGGACGCCGAAGCGACCGGAACGATTGAGACCGACGACATCGCG
This sequence comes from Fulvimarina manganoxydans, assembly GCF_900176465.1. GTDB lineage: Bacteria > Pseudomonadota > Alphaproteobacteria > Rhizobiales > Rhizobiaceae > Fulvimarina > Fulvimarina manganoxydans. The sequence goes on along the minus strand of NZ_FWXR01000009.1, from coordinate 41,749 downwards.
ATCACGAAAATCTCGGCGATTCAGGGCTCAGGCACAGAGTCGACGATGAAGGGCGACACCGTCACCGTTGAAGCGGTCGTCACAGCCGATTTCCAGAGCAACTCCGACAGCGACTACAACGGTTTCTTCCTGCAGGAGGAAGCGAGCGACAGCGACAATGATGCTTCGACCTCCGAGGGCCTCTTCGTCTACGAAGGCGGCAATTCCGTCGACGTGAAAGTTGGCGATAAGGTCAAGGTCACCGGAACTGTTACCGAGTACAATGGTGAGACGCAGCTCACTTTGTCGAGCGTCGAGGTTGTCGATGGATCGAACGACCATTTGGGCGATGTGACGCCGGCCGCGATTGCTTTTCCAACGACCAATGTCATCCAAAACGACGCCGGGCAGTTGGTCGCCGATCTCGAAGCCTATGAGGGCATGCTCGTTACGGTCCCCGAGGTCATGACAGTTGGCGATCTTTACACGCTTGGCCGCTACAACGAGGTGGGACTGACCTCCGGCGGCCGGATTGCCACCTTCACTCAGACCAATGATCCGAGCGTTGAGGGTTTCGCCCAGTTCCAGCAGGATGCGGCGGCCCGGGCTCTGGTGATCGACGACGCGTTTTATAAGTCTAGCGGTCAAAACAAAAACCCGATCTACCCGCAAGGCGGCCTCAATGCTGATGAGGGGCCGATACTCAGGGCTGGCGACACAGTCAGCGACCTTCAAGGTGTGTTGACCTATCGGCCGGCAAACACCCAGACGGATAGAGATGGGAAACCGCTCGAATTCGCCAATTTCCGTCTCATCCCGACCGAAGAGCCCCAGTTCGTCTCCAACAACCCGCGCCCGGAAGAGGCGCCGGATGTGGGAGGAACGCTGAAAGTCGCCTCTTTCAATGTCCTGAACTTCTTCACAACGCTCAATGTCGATGGCGCGGAAACCGGGCCTGCGGGCAATATGGACCCGCGCGGAGCGGAAAATGATAACGAGTATGTTCGCCAGCTCGACAAGCTCGCTTCGGCCATGATCAAGCTCGGCGCCGATATCTTCGGCCTGACCGAACTCGAGAACGGCCAACAGGGTGACAGCGCGCTCGACGCTCTCATCGCAAAGCTCAACGGGCTCGGCGAGACCGTCTATGACTACGTCAAGACCGGACCGATCCAGGGTGCCATGGGCGACCCTGTCGAAGGCGATGCCATCAAGGTCGGCTTCATTTACAACACTGGCACGGTCGACGCGATCGGCGACTATGCCCTTCTCGACGAGACGGTCGACGATCGCTTCCAGTCGGTTGGCACGCAGCGCCCGACACTGGCTCAGACCTTCGAGCAGAAGAGCGGTGGCGAGAAGATCACCGTCGCCATCAACCACCTGAAATCGAAAGGCTCTGTCGTCGACGGGGACGAGGCGACTGGCGACGGCCAAGCGAACAACAACCATGTGCGCACAGAGGCCGCCGAGGCTCTGGTCGACTGGCTGAAGAACGACCCGACCGGCGAGGGCAATGGCGACAACCTCATCATCGGCGATCTCAATTCCTATCTGAAGGAAGATCCGATCAAGGCCATCCAGGCCGGCGCGGATGACAAGCCCGGCACGGATGACGACTATACGAGCCTTCTGTCCTCGGACGATTATTCCTTTGGCTTCCCCATCTCCTTGGATGGCGTGCCGCAGGTTCAGACTTATGGCAGCCTCGACCACGCGCTGGCGAGCGCGTCGCTCGCAACCAAGGTTACGGGGGCGGCAAGCTGGCATATCAATGCCGACGAAGCGTCGGTCCTCGACTACAACACCAATTACAAGTCAGAGGAGCAGCAGAGCGATCTCTATAAGAACGATCCCTATCGTTCGTCCGATCATGATCCTCTGATCGTCGGTCTGGACCTTTCCAATTCGGAGACTCCGCTGAACGTCTCGGTCTATAACGGCCCGAGCTTCGACGGGCAGATCGTGCCGACGAAGAATATCGAACTGGATTCCCTGTCGCAGACCAAGCTCTCCGGCGCGGAGATCGCTGCGTATGACGCGGGTAGCAAGCAGCTGCTTGTCACCTCGTCGGACGGACTCCAGTATCTCGATATTTCCGATCCAAAGGCGCCGAGCCTTAGCCGCACCGTCGACCTGAAGACGGTGACGGATCCGAGCACAGGCAACAACTTCACGACGACCGACATCACTTCGGTCGCGGCCAAGAACGGAATCATCGCCGTCGCTCTGCCGGCCGCCAACAAGACCGATGCGGGACAGGTCGTCTTCCTCGACAAGGATGGTGCGGTTCTCGGTTCTGTCACCGTCGGCAGCCTGCCGGACATGCTGACCTTCACCCCGGACGGAATGAAGGTCTTGGTCGCCAACGAGGGCGAGCCCTCCAAAGGCTTTGAGGTTAATCCGAAGGGATCGGTGTCGATCATCGATCTTTCGAACGGCGCCGATCAGGCCACCGTCGAGACGGCGGACTTCACCGCCTTCGACGGCCAGGAGAACGCCCTGCGCGCCGAAGGCGTCCGCATCTTCGAAGGTCAGAGCGTCTCGGACGATGTCGAGCCCGAATATATCGCCGTCACGCCGGATGGCACCAAGGCGCTGGTCACGCTGCAGGAAGCCAATGCGGTCGCCATCGTTGACATCGAGTCGGCAGCCGTTACCGAAATCGTTCCGCTCGGCGGCAAGTCCTTCGCCAATCTCCTCGCCGATTTCTCCGACCGGGATGGCGCCGGTGGCGAGGAAGCGATCAATCTCACGACGGACAATCCGGTCATCGGCCAGTTCATGCCCGATGCGATCTCGAGCTACACGGCGGGGGATGGCAAAGTCTATTTCGTCACGGCCAATGAAGGCGACGATCGGGACGATTTCCTGCCAAACGAAGAGACGATCCGTCTGAAGAACGACGACTATAAGCTGGACTCGGACACCTATCCGAATGCCACGGAGCTGAAACAGGACGCCGACCTCGGTCGCCTGAACGTCTCCAACGCCGCATTGCTCGACGGCGATACAGATGGCGACGGCGATGTGGACCAGATCCTGACCTATGGCGCCCGGTCCTTCTCGATCCTCGACGCCAATGGCAAGATGATCTTCGACAGCGGCGATGCGATCGAGCGGATTGTGGCGAGCGAGTTCCCCGATCTTTTCGATGACGGTCGCTCCGGCAAGAAGGGCCCCGAGCCCGAGGGCGTCACCGTCGCCGAGATCGGCGGCCGTTCCTACGCTTTCGTGGGCCTGGAGCGCTCGAACCTGTCGCTGGTCTTCGACGTGACCGATCCGACCAATGTCACCTATACGACGGCGGCGACGACGGAGGGCGACGAGGAACCGGAGGGAACGCTGGTGATTTCGGCCGCCGATTCACCAACCGGCAAAGCGCTCTACGTCTCGCCGAACGAAGGCAGTAAAACGCTTTCGATCTACGAAGCGACTGTCGCCGAACCCGAGCCCTTCACGCTCGAACTCCTGCATTTCTCCGATCAGGAGGGTGCGACCAACGCGATCGAGGATGCGCCGAACCTGTCGGCCGTGCTCAATGCGCTGCGCGGGCAGGATCTCGGTAATGACGGCATGGCCGACAACACGCTGACGATCTCCTCGGGCGATCTCTTCATTCCGGGGGTCTTCGGCAATGCTTCCGCGGCTCTTTACGGCGCGGCAGGCATCGCCGATATCCAGATCCAGAACGAACTCGGCATTCAGGCGAGCGCGCTCGGCAATCACGACTTCGACTATGGCACCAAGGCTCTCGCGGGCCTGATCTCGGGGTCGGCCGGAGAAGGCACGTCCGCCGGCGGCATGATCCTCGGCAAGGATTTTGCTGGGACCGCCTTCCCCTATCTCTCCTCCAACCTCGTCTTCTCGACCGACGAAGACCTCGCGCCGCTCGAAGTGGCGGGCGGCCAGGCTCCGCAAGGCAATGTCGTGACGTCCTCGGTCGTCATCGATGTCAATGGCGAGAAAATCGGCGTCGTCGGCGCGACCACTCCGATCCTCGGCTCCATCTCCTCGACGGGTGGTGTCGGCATCCTGCCGGAAGACTTCGATAATACGCCGACGCCGGAACAGCTCGACGCATTGGCGGCCGTGATCCAGACGGAGGTCGACGCACTGCTCGAAGCCAATCCGCAAATGGATAAGGTGATCCTGACCTCGCATATGCAGCAGATTTCCATCGAGGAAGCGCTGGCCACCCGCTTGCATGACGTCGACATCATCATCGCCGGCGGATCGGACACGCGCCTTCTCGATGACAACGACCGGCCGCGCGACGACCAGAGCAGCCAGGGTCAATATCCGTTCTTCACCACCGATGCCAAGGGCCATCCGATCGCCGTCGTCAATACGGACGGTCAATACCAATATGTCGGCCGCCTGGTGATCGACTTCGACGAGAATGGTCATCTCGTCACGGATAGCTATGACGAAGAGATTTCCGGCGCTTACGCAACGGACGATCAGGGCGTCGCAGCCCTCGGCGCGGAAAACATGGTCGATCCGGAAATCCAGACGATCATCGATCAGATGGAAGAGCAGATCATCGCGACCGAGAGCAATGTCTTCGGTCTCTCCGACGTCTTCCTGAACGGCAACCGCTCCGGAACCGGTTCGGCCACCGATCCGGACGGGGTGCGGACCCAGGAAACCAATCTCGGCGACCTGACGGCGGACGCCAATCTCGCTTATGCCAATGAGATGGCACAGAAACTCGGCGAAGAGGCGCCGGTTCTGGTCTCGATCAAGAATGGCGGCGGCATCCGGGCCTCGATCGGCGAGACCGTCGTTCCGGCCGGTGGCACCGAAGCCGTGCGGACGGCGAATGAGCCTCTCGTCGACGGCGAGGGCAACATCATCAAGCCGGAAGGCGGCATTTCCCAGACCGACATTCAGGGTGCGCTGGCCTTCAACAACTCGCTGAGCCTCGTGACCCTGACCCGGGCGGAGCTTGTGGCCGTCCTCGAACACGGCGTTGCCGGGCTGCCGGGTGTCGCGGGCCAATTCGCCCAGGTTGCCGGTATCGAGATGTCTTTCGATCCGACGCGCGAGGCGGGTGATCGCATCGTGAATGCGGCGATCGTCGATGAAAATGGCGACGCCATCGCCAATCTCGTCGTCGATGGCGAGATCGCCGGTGATCCCGGCCAGTCCTTCCGGGTCGTGACGCTCGGCTTCCTGGCCGGCGGCGGGGACAACTATCCCTTCCCGACGGGAGACGCTGTCAATCGCGTGGATCTCATCGATCTCGACGGCGACGGCAATGCCGACGACATGACGACGGGCGATGCGACCTTCGCTTTCGACGGCACCGAACAGGATGCCTTCGCCGAGTATCTTCATGACAACTATCTGGAGACGCCCTATTCGGTCGCGGATCAGGGGCCGCTGGGCGACATCCGGATCCAGAACCTCGCTTTGCGTGACGATGTCGTCTCGCTGATCGGTACGGGTGACGGCGGCAATTCTGGCGGCGGTGACGGCGTCACCGGCGGCGGCAGCGATCCGGTGATCGATACGGGCACGGATGGCGGCGACGTCTTCGAGAACCCGACCTTCCCGGGTTCGATCGATGGCGGGGCGGGCATCGACCGTGTCAGCCTGCCGAATGCCTATTCGGATTATGTGCTGACCCCGACCGAAGGCGGCTTCGCGCTCGCCCTCGCCAGCGATCCGTCCGAGGTGATCGATCTGTCGAATGTGGAGGTTCTGCAGTTCGGTGATCTGACGCTGGAGCGCAATGACAGCCCGGAAGCGGCGACCATTTATGGGCTTTATGGCTCCATCTTCGGTCGCACGCCGGATCTGACGGGCATCAGCTTCTGGGTCGATGCCAATGAGAGCGGCGTGTCTTTGGAGACCGTTGCCGAATTCTTCACCCAATCGGCCGAGTTCATCGACACCTATGGGGCGAACCCGACGGACGATGCGCTTGTCGACGGCTTCTTCGGCAACATTCTCGGCCGTACGGGCGATGCGGAAGGCGAGGCCTTCTGGAAGGCGGCGCTCGACAATGGCCTGTCGACGGCCGACCTTCTCCTCGGCTTCGCGCAATCCTCCGAATTCGTCGGGCTGATCGACAATCAGATCGACGACGGCATCTTCGTCATCCAGTAAGCGTTCGTAATCAAAGGCATCGGGCGATCCTATCGAGATGTCCGATGACGAAAAGAAAGCCGCCGGATCTTCAGTGATCCGGCGGCTTTTTCGTGGTTTTGAACTACGGCCTAAAGCGATCAGCGATCGCGCTTGGCGAGGGTGCGCAGCCGCAGGGCGTTCAGGCGGATGAAGCCGGCGGCGTCCTTCTGGTCATAGGCGCCGTGATCGTCCTCGAAGGTAACAAGGGCGTCGTTATAAAGCGATTTGGCGCTCTCGCGGCCTTCGACGATCACATTGCCCTTATAGAGCTTGAGGCGGACTGAGCCCTCCACATGCTCCTGGCTCTTGTCGATCGCCGCCTGGAGCATTTCGCGCTCGGGCGAGAACCAGAAGCCGTTATAGATCAGCTCCGCATATTGCGGCATCAGCTGATCCTTCAGATGCATGGCGCCGCGATCGAGGGTGATCGATTCGATGGCCCGGTGGGCGGCCAGGAGAATCGTGCCGCCCGGCGTCTCATAGATGCCGCGCGACTTCATGCCGACGAAGCGGTTCTCCACGAGATCGAGCCGGCCGATGCCGTTGTCGCGGCCGAGATCGTTGAGCGCTGCGAGAAGCTCATGGGGTTTCATCGCTTTGCCGTCGATCGAGACCGGATCGCCCTTTTCGAAGCCGATCGTGATGATCGTCGCCTTGTCGGGCGCCTCTTCCGGCGAGAGGGTGCGCATGAAGACGTAAGGCGGCGGCGTCTCGTTCGGGTCCTCCAGCACCTTGCCCTCGGAAGAGGAATGCAAAAGGTTGGCATCGACCGAGAAGGGCGCCTCGCCGCGCTTGTCCTTCGTCACCGTGATCTGGTTCTTCTCGGCAAAGTCGAGAAGCTCGGTGCGCGATTTGAAGGTCCAGTCCCGCCAGGGGGCGATGACCTTGATATCCGGCGCGAGCGCATAGGCGGAGAGTTCGAAGCGCACCTGATCGTTGCCCTTGCCGGTCGCGCCATGGGCGATGGCGTCGGCGCCGGTCTCGCGGGCAATGTCGACGAGGTGCTTCGAAATCAGCGGCCGGGCGATCGAGGTGCCGAGAAGATAGGTGCCCTCATAGACGGCATTGGCCCGGAACATCGGAAAGACGAAGTCCCGGCAGAACTCCTCGCGCACGTCGACGATCCGGATGTCCTTGACGCCAGCCCGTTCGGCCTTTTCACGCGCCGGGGTCAGCTCCTCGCCCTGGCCGAGATCGGCGGTGAAGGTCACCACCTCGGCGCCGAACTCGGTCTGCAGCCATTTGAGGATGATCGAGGTGTCGAGCCCGCCGGAATAGGCGAGAACGACTTTCTTGATGTCGCGATGCTGGGTCATGGACCTGCCTTCGAATGGTTGTTTGGGACTGGCTCTACAGCATCGGATGGCGGAGAGGAAACCGGGCAGAGCGGGGTTTGTCGCGCAAATGTCGCTGGCCGGCCTCTCGCCCCGTCACGGCGAAGACCTTGCCGGCCGGACAGGGCAGGGCCAAGATGGCGATAGCCGCGCCGGATGGGCGCGAAAGAGGGAGCCGACGACGATGAGCGCAGCGGATATGCGTCCCTGGAGCTTGGGCGACTTCTTTGCCTGGCAGGAGCGCCAGGAGGAGCTTTACGAGCTTGTCGACGGACTTCCGGTCAGGATGACGACCTGCGCCTCGAAGCGCCACGATCAGGCTATCGGCAATAGTCTCACCGCGCTCAGGAGCCGCCTGAAGGGAAGACCCTGCCGGCCTTTCACGACCGCTGCTGCCATCGAGACGATTTCGGGGCAGATTCGCCGGGCGGATATCGGTGTCGAATGCGGAGCAGCTGACCACAGCTTCCATCTCGTTGCAGAGCCGAAGGTCGTGTTCGAAATGCTTTCAAGACCGACGCGGTATTTCGACCGAGTGATCAAGCTCGAGGAATATCGACGTCTGGCAAGCTTGAGACATATCGTAATCGTCGAAGTCGAAGAGCTTGGCGTCCTACACATTTCGCGACCGGATCAGGACAGCTCTTGGACAACACAGTTTCTTCAATCGCGCGAAGATGAGATCGCTCTCACGGCAATTGGCGTCATGCTTCCATTCACCGAAATCTATCACGGTATTCTGGACGTGAGCGTCGGCGAGACCGAAGCCAACGGAGGCGTCCACCCGCCACGCTCAGGAGCGTGGCCTTCGAGCGAAATGCGATAAATCGGGATCGCCATTTTGCTCTTCGCTTTTGTTTTGTCGCGTCATGCTCTAGCGCCGCCGATGCCGAGCCGCCTCGACGGCGATCGAGAGCATCATTTGGCGCGTCACTGTCAGCGCCATGGCGCTTTCCTTGCGGCTCGTCAGAATATCGGCCTCGATCCGACGGCCGACCCGTGCGAGGGCATCGAGTGGCCAGGCCGATAGCGCCGTTTCCAAGGCCGCCTTGCGCCGGAAATGAGGGCGCCGTCGCTCGACCACCCGGCCGACGGGCTCGCCCTGGCGCTCGACGATCTCGCGCATTGCCTGAAGCTGCTGGATCGTTCGCAACAGGCTTTGCTGCAATTGGAAGACGGCTGTCCCCGCCTCGACCAGCCGGTCGATCAGGCCGGGAAGCTTCTTCACCTCGCCGCTGATCGCCGCGTCGATCGCCTCGTCCACGGCATCGGCCGAGACGTCGCCGACGATGGCCGCCACATCCTCGGTTTCGATCCGCTCCATCCCATAGGCATAAAGGCAGAGCTTGCGGATCTCGCCGCGCGAGGCAAGGCGATTGGCGCCGAGCCGGGACTTCAGCTCCTCCCGAGCGTCGCGATCGAGAGAAAGGCCGGCCGATGCCATCTCCTCGTCGATCATCCGATCGAGGGCTCGCGCCTCGTCTTGATAGCAGGGGAGGGCGATCGCGTATTTCGAGCGTTCGACGCTGGTGCGAAGGGGCGCGCTCTTCTTCAGATCGCCGGCTTCGACGATCATCAAGGCCCCTTCCAGACGTTTGTCCGCAAGGCTCGCGACGGCCTCGGCCAGATTCTTGCCACCGCCGGCGCCGCGAACGCGTACGAGGCGCTGCCCGCCGAACATCGAAACGGTCAGGGCCTCATCATAAAGACGACCGACATCCTTCTCGATCTCGTCGGCGGCGAGGAGGACCGAGGCGAAGGGATCGCTGCGATCGACGCCCGACTTCTCCGCGATCGCCTCGGCCCGCTCGGAGACGAGGCCGGGATCCGGTCCGTAGAGAAGAATGATGGGGAAGGAGAAGTCGGGACGCGACAGAAACGCGTCGACTTCCCCAGCCTTCTTCTGCGCCATGCCTCACCTGAGATCGCGTTGGCCTATGCGGCTCGCCGTCAACCGGCGCGCTGAAGCGCGGTGGCGATGGCGAGTTCCAGCTGCGCCGCCGCTTCCTTGCCCGCCTGTTCGCGCGCGTTCAAAAGCGCGCGCTGGCTCTGGAAGAGCTGCGCCGTGCGATCGAAGGGCACGGGGACCTGGCGCATGCCGCTGTCGACGACCTGATTGTCCGACAGGCGAACCAGCTGGTAGTTGACCGTCAGCACGTAGATCGCCGAGACCGGGACGCCGGTGGACTCGATCGAGATGCCGCGCTCGGCGCCATTGACAGTCAGGCGCACTTCATAGACCGGATCGCTGACGGGCGCGCCCGCATTGAGCCGGAGGAGCAGCGGATTGCGAACGATCTGGGCGGTCCGCGTGTTCGCCTCGCTCACGGCGATGCGGCCGCGGAGATCGCGCAGGGTCTCGGCAGACTGGCCGTCCGGCGCCACGCCGCCATAGAGCGGGCCGGCGGTGCAGCCGGCCAGACTTGCGGCACTAAGCGACAGGGCGAGGATGAGCCCGAGCCGCGCGGCGCCGTCGCTCCATACGCCTAACCGGCGGCGGTGCCTGTTGGTCCCGCTCGTCTTGCCGAAGCACCGGGCCGCCGACAGGCCGGTTTCCACGTTCTCGCCCGGCGCTCTAGACCACGACATTCACGATTCTCCCCGGCACGACGATCAGCCGCTTCGGCTCGCCGCCGGCGAGCGCACGCTGGACGACGTCGCTTTCGAGCGCCGCCTTTTCGATGTCAGCTTTGCTGGCCGCCGCCGGAACGGTCAAGTCGCCGCGCTTCTTGCCGTTGATCTGGATCGGCAGTGTGACCTCTTCGTCGACAAGCAGGCTCTCGTCGATCGCCGGCCAGCCCTTCGCGGCGACGAAGCCGTCATGGCCGAGCACCTGCCAGCATTCCTGGGCCAGATGCGGCATCATCGGCGCGATCAGCTTGACGAGGATGGTCAGGGCCTCGTGGCCCGCTGCCTTCAGGCTGGGATCGCTGTCGGCGGACAGGCCAGCCAGATGGGTCGCCAGCCCGTTGACGAATTCATGGATGCGGGCGATCGCCTTGTTGAAGCCGAGACGCTCGATATCCTCCGCAACGCCTGCCGCCGTGCGATGGGCGACCTTGCGCAGCGCCATTGCCGCTTCGTTGTCGCTGATCGCGGCGGCGTCGGCGCCCGCCACATGCGGCGCGGCCTCGCCGAGGACACGCCACAGACGCTGGACGAAGCGGAAGGCACCCTCGACGCCGGCCTCGGTCCAGATTACGTCGCGGTCGGGCGGCGAATCGGACAGCATGAACCAGCGGGCCGTGTCGGCGCCATAGGAGGCGATGATGTCGTCGGGGTCGACCACGTTCTTCTTCGACTTCGACATCTTCTCGATGCCGCCAATGGCGATCTCGGAGCCTGTCGACAGGCGCTTCGCGCTGCGCTTGCCCTCGGCCTCGGTGATTGCGACATCGGCCGGCGACACCCATTCGCGCCCGTCCCGATAGGTCTCGTGAACGACCATGCCCTGGGTGAACAGGCCCTTGAAGGGCTCGTCGAGATCGAGATGACCGCAAGCCTTCATCGCCCGCACGAAGAAGCGCGAATAAAGAAGATGCAGGATCGCATGCTCGATGCCGCCGATATATTGATCGACCGGCAGCCAGGCATTGGCGGCCTGGGGATCGGTCGGCTCGTCGGCTTTCGGCGCGGTGAAGCGGGCGAAATACCAGGACGAATCGACGAAGGTGTCCATCGTGTCGGTCTCGCGGCGCGCTTCCCCGCCGCATTTCGGGCATTTGGCCTGCCGCCATGTGGGATGGCGATCGAGCGGATTGCCCGGCTTTTCGAAATCGATGTCGTCGGGCAGCTTGACGGGCAGATTCTCGCGCGCTTCCGGCACGACGCCGCAGCTCTCGCAATGGAGAACCGGGATCGGGCAGCCCCAATAGCGCTGGCGCGACACGCCCCAGTCGCGCAGGCGGAAATTGACCTTGCGCTCGCCTTGGGGGCTGCCGGCAAGATCGGTGTGCTCCAGCCGCTTGGCGACGGCCTCGAAGCCCTCGGCCGGCGCCATGCCGTCGAGAAAACGCGAATTATAGAGCGTGCCTTCCCCGTCATAGGCTTCCGAATAGATCGAGAAGGCGGTCGGGTCTTCCTTGGGCGGCAGGACGACGGGCGTGACCGGTAGGTCGTATTTGCGGGCGAAATCGAGATCGCGCTGGTCATGGGCCGGACAGCCGAAGATCGCGCCGGTGCCGTATTCCATCAGTACGAAATTCGCCACATAGACCGGCAGTTTCCAGTCCGGGTCGAAGGGATGGACCGCCATGATCGGCGTGCGATAGCCCTTCTTCTCGGCGGTCTCCAGCGCCTCGGCGCTGGTGCCTGTGCGCCGGCATTCTTCGATGAAGGCCTGGAGTGCGGGATCGCTCTCGGCGGCTTTTGCGGCGAGCGGATGGTCGGCCGCGACCGCTAGGAAGGACGCGCCGAAGAGCGTGTCGGGCCGCGTCGTGAAGACGGTCAGCTCGCTCATATCAGCGGGCGCCGTTTCGGCGGCCAGCTGCCAGCGGACCATCAGGCCTTCGGACTTGCCGATCCAGTTCTTCTGCATCAGCCGGACCTTGTCCGGCCAGTTCGGCAGCTGGTCGAGAGCGGCGAGGAGATCCTCGGCGTAATCGGTGATCTTGAAGAACCACTGGACAAGTTCGCGGCTCTCGACCTCGGCGCCCGAGCGCCAGCCCTTGCCGTCGATGACCTGCTCGTTGGCGAGGACGGTCATGTCGACCGGGTCCCAATTGACCTTCGACTTCTTGCGATAGGCGAGACCCTTCTCCAGCATGTCGAGGAAGAGCATCTGCTGGCGATGGTAATAGTCGACGTCGCAGGTGGCGAACTCACGGGACCAGTCGAGCGACAGGCCCATTGATTTCAGCTGGGCGCGCATCGTGTCGATATTCTCATAGGTCCATTTGGCCGGATGGACCTTGTTCTGCATCGCCGCGTTTTCCGCCGGCATACCGAAAGCGTCCCAGCCCATCGGATGCAGGACGTTAAAGCCCTTGGCGCGCTTATAGCGGGCGACGACGTCGCCCATCGCATAGTTGCGCACATGGCCCATATGAATGCGCCCCGATGGATAAGGGAACATCTCCAGGACGTAGTATTTCTCGCCCGGCGCGTCGGTCTCGGTCTTGTAGAGGTCGGCCTCGTCCCAGGCTTTTTGCCAACGGGGTTCGACGGCGCGGGGATTGTAGCGTTCGGTGGTCATGAATCGGAGTGTTTCGTCGCTCGGGCAGCGGGCCGGGAATGGCCGAAAGGTTTTCCCGCCGTTCAACACGGCTTCTCGGAGGCCGTCAACCAACACACGCTGAACATCGTCTTCTGCGAGCCGCTCCGATGCGAAAGGCGACCGGTGCAAACCTCTCTGTCGATTGCACGCATTTCAAGCTGGCTTTAGGATCGATGCCATGGAGCAGGAGTTCGAGTGGGACGACGCAAAGGAGGCGCTCAATCGGAGCAAGCACGGTATCGGCTTCGATCTCGCCATGCGACTCTTCCTGGACGCAGATCGTGTCACAAAGCTCGATCAGCAGAACGCGTATGGCGAGGAGCGCTTCGTCACCGCCGGATTGATCGAGCATCGTTTGTTCGTCGTCGTCTACACCATGCGCGGACGAACGATACGTATTATATCAGCCCGGAAGGCGAACGAACGCGAACGGAGGCGACATGGCGACCGTCCGAAAACGGCTTGATCTGGAAAGCCCTCCGGCTCTGACCGGCGAAGAGCGTGCCGAACTCGCGCGCCTGGACGACCAGCGTGAGGCGATCGATTATACCGACATCGCTGAACTGGATGATTCGTTCTGGCAGGCTGGCGACGATGGGCAAGCCACTGATCCAGACGGCGATCTGTCCGGATCTTATAAGTTCCAGATTTACCGCGATCCTGCCGGCGAATATGTCGTGCGTTTCCTGCGAGGCAGTGAACTCCTTTTTCAATCCACGCCCTATGCATCCACCGAGAAGGCGCAGATGGCGCTTGATGAGTTGAAGGCGCATGGGCGAGACACGCCGACAGAGACCGTCAATTAATCCCGCATCATCAGGTCAGGCGATGTCCGTTTCCGAACAATACAACGAAGTCCGCGAGGCCATCGACAAGGCCGTTCGCGAAGCCAATCGCTCGCCCGAGGAGGTCACGCTCGTCGCCGTCTCAAAAACCCATGGCGAGGAGGCGATCCTGCCTGTCATCGAAGCGGGGCAGCGCGTCTTCGGAGAGAACAAGGTGCAGGAGGCGAAGGGTAAATGGCCCTCGATCCGCGAGCGCTATGACGATATCGAATTGCGTCTGATCGGCCCCCTGCAATCCAACAAGACCGGCGAAGCGGTGGCCCTGTTCGATGTGATCGAAAGTGTCGATCGGGAGAAGATCGCACGCGAAATCGCCAAGGAGGTCGCGAAACAGGGGCGGGCACCGCGCCTCTATGTGCAGGTGAACACCGGCGAAGAGGAGCAAAAGGCCGGAATTGCGCCGAAGGACGCCGTCGCCTTCGTCGAGCGCTGCCGCAGCGAGCATGGCCTTACCATAGAAGGCCTGATGTGCATTCCGCCCTTCGAGGACAATCCCGGCCCCCATTTCGCGCTCCTCGCCAAGCTCGCCAAGGAGGCCCGCGTAGAGAAGCTCTCCATGGGCATGAGCGGCGATTACGAGACCGCGATCGCCTTCGGAGCGACCAGCGTGCGGGTCGGGACGGCGATCTTCGGCGCTCGCGAAACCGCCCAATGAGCGGGCCGACCCGGCTCCGCCTGTCCGCCAATCTCGGATTTCTCTGGGCCGATCTGCCATTGGCCGAAGCGATCCACCGCGCCGGCCGCGCCGGCTTCGACGCCATCGAATGTCATTGGCCCTATGATGAGCCGATCGCGGATGTTTGCGCGGCGCTCGGCGAGACGGGGCTGGCGATGGTCTCGATCAATGCACGGAAGGGGCCGAATCTCGATGATTTCGGTCTCGCTGCATTGCCGGGCCGGGAGGCTGAAGCCCGTGCCGGGATCGAGGAGGCGATCGCCTATGGCGCTGCGATCGGCGCCAAGAGGGTCCATGTTCTGGCCGGGCGGATCGAGGCGAATGATGTATCAAGGGCGTGTTTCGTCGAAACATTGCGCTTTGCCGCTAAGCGCGCGTCACGCCGCGACATGGCGATCCTGATCGAGCCGATGAACCGGCGCGATGCGCCAGGCTATTTTCTGTCGACGATCGAGCAGGCAGCCGAGATCGTCACGCAGGTTGGGGAGCCCAACTGCCGCATCCTCTTCGATTGCTATCACGTCCAGATCAATCAGGGCGATCTTCTGCGCCGTTTCGAGGCCCATCGCGATCTCATCGGCCATGTCCAATTTGCCGGCGTGCCGGAGCGCGGGGCGCCCGACTTGGGCGAACTCGCCTATGAGCGGCTTCTGCCGGCGATTCGCAATCTCGGCTATGAAGGAGCCTTCGGTGCCGAATATCGCCCGGGCGGTCCGACGGAAGACAGCCTCTCCTGGATGAAGGCCTTCGGCCGAAGCTGACGCGAAGACCTCCTCTCTTATACCAGCGGACATATGAAAGCATCGCTTTCGAATGTTCGCTGGCAGGCCGAGCGGCGTCTGCACCCTTCGCCGGAAGTAGATCGACCCGAGGGGCCACTTCACTCGCCCGTCGGCATTACTGGATCATTCCGCCGCACTCATGGTCGTTGCAGGCTTTCGCGTTCCGGTCCGTGCGACGACCAGCGCAAAAAGCACCATGGAGGCGAGAATGATGATCGAACCGGCCTTCGCAAGCGCTTCGGTCCGGCCGTCGATGGCAAGGACGATCCCCGGCGTCAGGACGAGGACGCCGACATGGGCGGCCACGACCTGGCTGCGGGCGAGCCAGCCGGAAGCTGCGACCGGAAACAGGCTGTAGAAACTGCCGTAAAGGGCCAAAGACACCCAGCCGAGCAGGTTCAGATGGCCGTGGGCGGCGGCGAGCGAATGATCGCCGCTCGCCGACATGACGATACCGAATATCATACCCGCCGCCGCATAGATCGCAGCGCCGAGCCAGCATGCACGCGCAAGACCGTTCATGACGATGCCTTTCGAGAAATCACAGAGTCAAGAGGGGGTGAATCCTCTGCTGCCCTTGCGTCAGGATAGCGGGTCCCTTGCGTATTGGATAGGGGGTGGTCGAACGCCCTTCGTCGCCTAACGGTCTTAAGCGCAACCATTTTCGCTCCCGCTCCTTTGAAGAGAGCGGAGAGGGTGACGCATGAATTCGACAGACAATCTCGAACTGGCACGCAAGACGGCCGTGGTGTCGCTGACGGCATCGATGATCGTCGGACTTCTGGTCGTTCTTTGGCTTGCCGCGCCAGCGGTCCTTCTGATTTTCGGCGGCGCACTCCTGGCCGCGATCTTCACGGCGCTTGCCCGGCCGCTGCAATGGGCCGGAATGCGGCGAGGCTTGGCAGCGACCATCGTCGTCATCCTGTTCTTCGCCGCGATCGTCGGAGCGATCTTCTATGGCGGCGTGAAACTCGTCAGCGACTTCAATATGCTGTGGGAGCAGCTTCGCAGTGAGTTGAACTCGCTCGCGGACATGCTGCGCGAAGCCGGCCTTCACGTCGCGGCGGGGTCTAAGGACGAGCCGGGCATCCAGGCGCTTCTTCCCGATCCCTCCGGCATCTTCTCGTCGGCCTCCCAAGCGGTCTTCTCGGTACTCGGCGGGCTCGGCAATGTCTTCGTTGTCGTCGCTGTCGCGCTGTTTCTCATCGCTCAGCCGGAGCTTTATGCGCGCGGCCTCGTCAGCCTGTTTCCCAAGCCGCTGCGGCCGCGCATCGCCGAGACGATCAAATGGGCGGCCGAAGAGCTGATCCTCTGGGTCTGCGGCACCGGCATCTCGATGGCGACGGTCTTTGTCGTCACCTGGATCGGCCTCGTTCTCGTGGGCATGCCCAGCGCCTTTCTCCTGGCGTTCCAGGCCGGGCTCCTTGCCTTCATCCCGACACTCGGCCCCTTCATCGCTGGCATCCCCATCGTGCTCGTCGGCATGTCGGAATCCATGTCGATGGCGCTCTGGGGTGTCGGCGTCTATGCCCTCGTCCAGACGGTGGAAAGCAATCTCTCCCAGCCGATCGCCCAGCGCTACACCAGCGCCCTGCCTCCAGTCCTAACGATCGGCGCCCAGATCGTCTTTGGCGTCCTTCTCGGCACGCTCGGCATCGTCTTTGCGGTGCCGTTGGTGGCCGTGCTCCTGGTTTTCGTCCGCAATCTCTATGTGGAGGACATGCTGGGCGGGCCCGCGGGCGGTGACCATGTCACCGGCAGCGAAGGCGACGAGGTGATCGCCGAAGTCATGCCGATGGACGAGGCCGTGCCGAGCGAGGGCCGTGACCGGCAGTCGGACCGCTGATCGCCGGTCTTTGCGCCGGGTTCGAAACGAAGCCCGGCTCCGCTGGTTTGATCAGAACCAATCACGTTCTGCGGCCGATCCCGGCCTCTTTGTGATCTTTCAGACCGCTCTCAATCCAAAATTCTGGAGTCAGCCGATCATGGGCATGTCCGCCGTCAGTCCTATCGCCATCCTTCTCGCAGCACTCGTCGCCTTCATCTTCAGCTTCGTCTGGCACCGTCTCTTCGAGAAGTCCTGGATGACGGCTGCCGGCTACAGAGGCCGTCCCGCTTTGAAAGCCGGCCCTCTCGTCGTCGTCTTCGTGGCCTTCGTGGTCATGGCCGGCATGCTGTCGGGGCTCAACGCCCATATCGGCGACGACCTTCAGAGCGCCTTGATCAATGCCGTGCTCGCCTGGGCCGGATTTGTCCTGGCCGCCATCGTCGTCGATCACTCCTTCGAGGCCCGCTCGCGCAAGCTCACCTTGATCAACGGCATCCACTGGCTGGGCGCTTTCCTCCTCATGGGGTTCGTTCTCGCTATTGTCGGCTGATCTTGCGCGACGGGTCATGGACAACCCTTCGTCGCGTGCCATGTCCCTGAAGCAAGCAATGCCGCAGCAGGTCGCGGGTGGCATATAGGCCCAATGGCTGAGATCGTCCGTGCCCAAAGTAGCATGGAGGATCGCTGGACCCGGGCGCCTTTCGCCGACTATTTTCCGCGGCGAGAGGCCGTCCTGCGGCGGTCGTTGACAAGATCTGGGAGGTGACTTCGATGACGACGATACCGGTCAAGGACGAGTGGAAAGCGCACACCAAGGTGGATGAGGCGACCTACGAGGCTTGGTATAAGAAAAGCGTCGAGGACCCGGAAGGCTTCTGGGCCGAGCATGCCAAGCGTCTCGACTGGGTGAAAGAGCCCACCAAGATCAAGAACGTCAACTACATGTATCCCGACGTCTCAATCAAATGGTTCGAGGATGGCGAGCTCAATGTCTGCTACAATTGCGTCGATCGTCATTTGGAAAAGCGCGGCGATCAGACGGCGATCCTTTGGGAGAAGGACGAGCCGGGCGACGCTGAAACGATCAGTTTTAAGCAGCTGCATGCCCGCGTCCAGAAATTCGCCAATGTCCTGAAGGAACTTGGCATCAACAAGGGTGACCGCGTCGTCATCTATCTGCCGATGATCCCGGAAGCGGCAATCTCGATGCTGGCCTGCGCTCGCATCGGCGCCGTCCATTCGGTGGTTTTTGCCGGCTTCTCGTCGGACGCGCTCGCCGACCGCATCAACGGATCGGGCGCCAAGCTCGTCATCACCGCCGACGAAGCCCCGCGCGGAGGCCGCAACACGCCGCTCAAGGCCAATGCCGACAAGGGCCTCGCCAAATGCGAGGACAGCGTCAAATGCTTGGTCGTCCAGCGCACCGGCGGCGACGTCGCCTGGAACGAGGGTCGCGACTTCTGGCTTCATGAGGTGTCGGAAAAGGTCGGCGACGAGTGCCCTTGCGAGACGATGAATGCGGAAGATCCGCTCTTTATCCTCTACACATCCGGCTCGACGGGTAAGCCGAAGGGCGTCGTCCACACCAGCGGTGGCTATCTCGTCTATGCGTCCTTCACCCACGAAGTCATCTTCGACTACAAGGATGGCGACATCTATTGGTGTACCGCCGATGTGGGCTGGGTCACGGGCCACAGCTATATCGTTTACGGGCCGCTTGCCAACGGCGCGACGACGCTGGTCTTCGAGGGCACGCCGGCTTATCCCAGCGCCTCGCGTTTCTGGGATGTCTGCGAGACCCACAAGGTCAATCAGTTCTACACCGCCCCGACCGCGATCCGCGCCCTGATGGGCAAGGGCGACTCCTTCGTTGAGGGTAAGGATCTCTCCTCGATCAAGATCCTCGGCACGGTCGGCGAGCCGATCAATCCGGAAGCTTGGAACTGGTATTACCGCGTCGTCGGCAAGGAGCGCTGCCCTGTCGTCGACACCTGGTGGCAGACCGAGACCGGCGGTGTTCTCATCACCCCGCTTCCAGGCGCCCATGCCCTGAAGCCGGGGCTTGCCTCCAAGCCGTTCTTCGGCGTCCAGCCTGTGATGCTCGAGCCCGAAAGCGGCAAGGTCATCGAGACGACGGAAGCCGAAGGCGTTCTGGCGATCAAGGATTCCTGGCCCGGCCAGATGCGCACGGTGTTCGGCGATCATGAGCGCTTCATGAACACCTATTTCCAGCAATATAAGGGCTATTACTTCTCAGGCGATGGCGCGCGCCGCGATGCCGATGGCTATTGGCAGATCACTGGCCGCGTCGACGACGTGATCAATGTCTCCGGCCATCGCATGGGCACGGCCGAGATCGAGTCGGCGCTGGTCGCCCATGAGAAGGTGTCGGAAGCGGCCGTCGTCGGCTTCCCGCATGATCTCAAAGGTCAGGGCATCTATTGCTACGTCACGCTGATGTCCGGCACCGAGCCGAGCGACGCTTTGCGCGAGGAATTGATCAAGCATGTGCGCGGCGAGATCGGCCCCTTCGCCAAGCCGGATGCGATCCAGTTCGCGCCGGACCTACCGAAGACCCGTTCGGGCAAGATCATGCGCCGCATCCTGCGCAAGATCGCCGAAAACGACACCGGCTCGCTCGGCGACACCTCGACGCTCGCCGATCCGTCGGTGGTGGACGACTTGATCGCGAACCGCCAAAGCGCGTCGGCGAGTTGAGCCACGGAGGCTTCGGCTTCAAAGGCTATAAAGAGCCGCGCCGGGCCGTCCGTCGCGGCTTTTATTATGTCTTTGAGACGGTTGCCGCAATGCGGCGCCGTGTTGTGTAAACGTCATCAAGCTTCGTTATGCCCCTCCCTCACAGGCGCTCAACTCTTGGCGCCCAACAGGAGAGGGATTGATGAAAACCGCGATGATTGCTGCCGTCTCGACGGCGCTTCTGACAACCACCGCCTACGCTCAGGATGCCGCTTCGTCCTCCGTCCGCCAAGCCGAGTCCAGCTGGTACAAGGATGGGCAGGCGCGGATTCAGGAGATGCTCGCCCGCCAGCCGAACACCAATCGCGCCAAGAATGTCATTCTGTTCGTCGCTGACGGAAACGGCGTTGGCACGAATTTCGCGATTCGTCTCTTTGCGGGTCAGAACCAGGGCGAGATGGGCGAAGAGCACGTCCTGCCTTACGAGACTCCTGACTTTCACAGCGCGCTTGTGAAGACCTACAACATCAACGCCCAGACGCCCGATTCCGCGCCGACCGCCGGTGCGATGAACAGCGGTGTCAAACAGCGCTTCAACACGATCAACCTGTCCGAAGAGGGCCGTCACGACAATTGCGCCTCCGAAGAGGGCAATCGCCTGACCACCTTCGCCGAGCTGGCCACTGAGGCTGGAAAGTCGGTCGGAGTCGTTTCGACCGCCCGTATCACCCATGCGACCCCGGCCGGTGTCTATGCCAAGACAGCTAATCGGGATTGGGAAGCTGAAGCGCCGGAGGGGTGCACCGACATCGCGACCCAGCTCGTCGATCAGATGAAGGCCGGCGTGGTCGACATCGCTCTTGGCGGCGGCGGCGGCATGTTCTTCTCGGAAGGTGCCAATACGGAAGGCGCCTATAAGGCCAAGCGCACGGACGGCAAGAACCTCGTCGAGAATGCGACCGACGCCGGTGCGCAGTATGTCTATGACGCCACGACCCTGTCCGGGGCCGATATGTCGGGCGAGAAACCGGTGCTCGGCCTCTTCAAGGACAGCCATATGAGCTACGAAGTGGACCGCCCGGAAAGCGAGCCCTCGCTGACCGATATGACCAAGGCGGCGATCGACTATCTCAAGACCAACGATCAGGGCTTCTATCTCGAAATCGAGGCGGGCCGCGTCGATCATGCCAATCATGACGGCAATGCCTATCGCACCCTGTCCGATGGTGAGGAATTCGCTCGCGCCATCGCTCTGGCCGACGAGTTGACCGACGACGAAGATACGCTCCTCATCGTCACGGCCGACCACGAGCATGCGATTGCCTTCAATGGCTATTGCGGTCGTGGCAACCCGATCCTCGGCATCTGCTACGATGTTGACGCGGAAGGCGTGAAACATTCCGATACGCCGCTCCTGGCAGACGATGGCAAGCCCTATACCGTGATCGGGTATCTGAATGGCGCAGGTTCGATCCTGACGCCGAAGGAAAGCGCCGAGGGCGGCGAGGTCTTCTCCGGTTCGCGTCCGGACGTGACCGAGGACGAGGCGACGGACGTCGACTACATCCAGCAGGCTCTGATCCCGATGAGCTCGGAGACCCATTCGGGTGAGGATGTTGCCGTCTATGCCAAGGGCCCCTGGGCGCATCTCTTCGATGGCACGATCGAGCAGAACTACATCTTCCACGTGATGCATTACGCGGCGATGGACGCGTCCGCCGAAGGCGCTTCCGGACAGTAAGTCCGGAGCTATTCGACAACGATGAAGGATCGGGGGCGCCGATGGGCGTCCCCGTCCATCTGAGACAGGAGCGATGCGATGACGACGAACCGCCGGCAAGTCTTGGCATTCGGAGCGGCAAGCTTTCTGATCGCCGCCCGGCCCATGCCCGTTTTCGCCGAGACCGAGATCATCAAGCTGCGCGACCTCTACGAAAAGGATCAAAGCTTTACCAAGCTTGCCAAGCGTCTCGAGGGCCAGCGCGTCGGGGTCGAGGGCTATATGGCTCCCCCCTTGAAGGCTGAGTCGAACTTCTTCGTTCTCACCAGGCGGCCGATGGCTGTCTGTCCCTTCTGCGAGTCGGAAGCGGATTGGCCCGACGACATCCTGGCTGTCTACGCCAAAAGGGTCGTCGATGTGGTTCGCTACAACGTCAAGCTGGTCACGACCGGCCGGCTTGAGCTCGGCGCTTTCACCGATCCCGAAACGGGTTTCGTCAGCCGTGTACGGCTTGCGGATGCGACATTCGAGCGGGCCTGACCGGACGCATCGGTTCTTTAGCAAAAAGGAAACAGGCGATGAGCGAGGGGACACTTCGGGTCGCCAATCTTGAGGTCCGAGGCGAGGGCGATCGTCGGCTTTTGGCGGTTCCCGACCTGTCGATCACGAGCGGCGAAACCGTCGTCATCGAGGGTCCGTCGGGTGCCGGCAAAACGACGCTGCTTTTTGCGATCGCCGGCTTGCTTGATCGGGCCAAGGGCCGGGTGGAATGGGACGGCGACGAGATTCTTGCGCGCTCAGCGCGCGAACGGGCCGCTTTTCGCCGTGAGCGCCTCGGCCTCATCTTTCAGGAGCATCATTTGTTCGACGAGGTGGGGCCGCTCGTCAATGCCGGGATCGCCGCGCGTTACGGCAGCAAGGCTAATAAGCGCAAGGCGATCGTCGAGCGGGCTCGGACCCTCCTTCAGCAATTCGGCATCGCCGACGATGCCCGCAGCGTTGCGAGCTTTTCCGGTGGCGAGCGCCAGCGGATCGCCGCTGCGCGCGCATTGGCCCACGATCCCGCCGTCATCCTTGCCGACGAGCCGACCGCCTCGCTCGATCGGGCGAATGCAGACCGGCTGATCTCCGATTTGATGGGTTTTGCCCGCGCATCCGGGAAGACGCTGATCGCTGTCAGCCATGATCGGCATCTGGTCGAAGCGGCCGATCGGCGTGTGCGGATCGTCGACGGAGAGATCGTTTCAGTTCCGGAAGGAAGCGTGTCATGACCGCAATGACCCAATGGTGGGCCGGCCTTGCGGCAACGACTCAGGACCTAATCTGGCTAGGGCTCCTCCTGTTGCCAGGCGCAGTCGTCGCTGCGTGTCTTCTTACAGGGCATCGCCCGGCCGGGCTCTCTTTCGCCATTTTGCGCCGCTTTCGCTTTACGAGCCTTCTGTTTCTCTCCCTTATCGCGGTGTCGGTCGCGATTGGCACGGGTTTGATTGCCCAGGAACGAGGCCTGCGCGAGGCGACGGCGCGGGCTGCCGATCCCTTTGATCTTGTGGTTGCGGCGCCGGGCAGCGAGATCACCATGCTGCTCGCCGCCGTCTATCTGCGCCCGTCCGATGTGCCGCTCCTGTCGGGAGCGGCCTATGACGAAATCGCCCGCGACGACCGTGTGGCGATCGCAGCGCCGATCGGCTTCGGCGATTCCGTGGATGGTGCGCCTGTGGTCGGATCGACGGCCGAATTCGTCGCTCATCTCAGCGGGAATCTGGCCGAAGGCCGGTTCTTCGAGGACCATTTCGAAGCGATTGCGGGAGCGTCGGTTCCGCTTTCGATCGGAGACCGCTTTTCGCCTCAGCACGGGATGGGCGAGGCGGACGACGATGACGAAGATCATGCCGGGGGTGAGGATCCCGATCACGACCGCGACCACCAAGGCGAAGCCGGTCAGGGCCATGCGCTTGAGGCAGAGGGCGAGCCGGACCACTCGCATGAGCATCACCACGCCCATGAGGGATTCAACTATACCGTCGTTGGGCGGATGGTCCCGACAGGGAGCCCCTGGGACAAGGCGGTCATCGTGCCGATCGAGGCCGTCTGGGAGATCCACGGCTTGCCGAACGGCCATGCGCCCGAACGGGAGGAACAGGTCGGGCCGCCTTTCGATCCGGCCTATTTCCCCGGCACGCCAGCCGTGCTCGTCAAACCTAGAGAGCTTTATCAGGCCTATGCGCTGCGTGCCGATTTTCAGCGCGACGACATGATGGCGTTCTTTCCGGGCACGGTTCTCTCCGAGCTTTATTCGGTGCTCGGCGATGTGCGGGAGGCCATGTCGCTGATGGCCGTCCTCACACAGTTTCTCGTCACGGCGGGCGTACTGGCGGGGCTCGCCATCTTGTCGCGCCTCTTCTCACGCCAAATGGCGCTGCTGCGCGCCATCGGCGCGCCGACGCGCTTCGCCTTTTCGGTCATTTGGCTTCATGCCGCCACGCTCATTCTGGGCGGCGCGATCTTGGGGCTTGGGCTCGGTTATTTGGCAGCGAGAGCGATCTCTGGGCTCGTCGCGGAGCGGACGGATATTGCGGTTTCGGCAAGCATCGGCTGGAGCGAACTCCATCTCGTCGCAGCCTTTATCAGCCTGACGCTGATCTTTGCGCTTCTTGCGCCGCTCGCGGCTTTGGCGCGACCGATCGTCAAGGACTTGCGCGCCTGAGCGCCATGCTCCGAGGGTTGGCTATAGTATCGTCGGAAGGATAGCGCCCAAAGTGTTCGTCCTTTGCGGGGCGAGTGTCGGACGGGCGATAAGTCTGCCCATCCGCCTCCCGCCTCAGAGTCCGATCAACCGAAGCAGGTCTCGGCGGCGATCCGGCGATTGCCAGTCGACCGGCCCCTGATGGCGCCAGAGCACCGCGCCGGAGGGTGCCAGCACGAGCGTCGTGGGATAACCGAAGACGCGAAGGGCCGAGCCGGGATTGCCTGCCTGGACCTTCAAGACATCGAGATCGGGAAGGTTGAGGCGCGCGGAGAGGAAGCTCGAAACCCGCTCGAATGACTTGCTGTCGACAGACACGACGAGAAACCGCTCCCGCGCGCCTGCCTTCGAGAGTAGGTCGGCAAACTCGGCGAGCTTCGGTAATTCGGTGAGGCAGGGCGCGCACCAGGTCGCCCAAAGATGGACGATGACGGGTCCGGTCTCAATCAGCGTGGATAAGTCGAAATCGGTGCGGCCATCGGTGAGGGCGAGGCTCGAAAGATCGACGCGCTCGCTCTCCTGCGCGAAGGGCGCTTGCGTCCCGAGACCAATCCCAAGGACCCCAACAAGAAGCGTCAGGCCTGCCCCTCGCAGCAAGGATCGGCGGGTGCGCGCCCGACATCTGTTGTTCCCGTGCATTGCGTTTTGTCCTTTCTGCCGGCGGATGCGGGGTCCGCTTAATCGCGACGCGAGTTGCGATGAGCTATTCGCTAGGACAGCCGCTTCCCGAACAAGATGACGGTATTGCGGGTAACCGACGTCTCGATGACAGTTGCGTTTCGGTTCTTCGGCCGTGACTGGGCCGTCTCGATGGGCCGCCAGCCTCCATTTGGCGCATGGCGCACCAGATGCAGAAATGCAACGCGATCACCCTTTCGTCAGTTTGGCCATGACCGTCAATCTTTTGCCGCTCTCTTGCGGCGGGTACGGCTCGCGGCGGAAGACGATGTCCTTTCGTCTCTCAGCTGGCTTTGCAAACGCTTCGGCCCGTCCGGGGACGAGGTGGCAAGCTCGAAGCCATGTCTGCCTGCCAAGTTTCACATCGTCCGTGCCCGAACCGGGCCAGCCGAGAGGACCATTCGATGATCGCCTTCAAGACCACGCTCAAGACCCTTGCGGCAGGAGCGGCGCTGGCGCTTTCCCTGATCGCATCGCCGAGCCTTGCCGCCTCCTGCGGCAACGGCCCCGGCGGTTTCGACCAGTGGAAGGCGGAATTCGCTCAGACCGCCCAGGCCAATGGCGTCGGCTCGCGCGGGCTTCAGGCCCTCGCCAATGCCCGCTACAACAACAAGACGATTTCCATTGATCGCGCGGCCCAGAAGGGCGGCTCTGCCTTCACGATGAGCCTCGACACCTTTCTGAAGAAGCGCGGCGGCAATGCGATCGTCAGCGGCGGCAAGCAGCGCCTGCGCCAGAATCAGGCCATGTTCAACGACATCCAGCGCCGCTACGGCATCACGCCCGGGCCCTTGCTGGCGATCTGGGGCATGGAGACCGGTTTCGGCCGCTTCATGGGTTCGGAGAATGTCGTCTCTTCGGCCGCGACCATCGCCTATGACTGCCGCCGGACCGACTTCTTCAAGCCGCATCTGATCGCCGCGCTCCAGCTTGTCGATCGCGGTGGCCTGTCTGCCAATTCCAAGGGCGCCGGCCACGGCGAATACGGCCACACCCAGTTCCTCGCCGGCAATATCATGCGCTATGGCGTCGATGCCGACGGCAATGGCCGGGTCGATCTGTCCTCGCTGCCCGACGCGATGTATTCGACCGCCAACTTTCTGCGCTCCCATGGCATGACGCCGAACTACCAGCCGGGCCAGGCCGGGTTCCAGGGTATTCAGGGCTGGAACGCAGCGCCGGTCTATCAGCAGGCGATCGCCAAGCTCGGCGCGGAGATCGACGCCTCGCGCTGACGCTTCGTCGACTTGCACCACATTCAGGAGGGCGGCTCGCAAGGGTCGCCCTTTTTCATGTTCGGGCCAGCGCGTCGACCGCTGCAAGGCTTCTCAGTTTTCCGCGTCGAGTTCGGGATAGTACCGGAAGATGCCGTCCTCGTTGAAGGCCATGCGCCGGTCGCTGGACAGATAGTCTCGAAGGCGATGGTCCTCGCGTAGCCGGGCGACCAGCGCCATCACCTTCGGCCAGCTATCGCTGGCTGAGGCCATGCGCTTTGGGAAGGCATAGCCAAGGCCCTCGATAGAGTGGAAGAGGCCGAGGTCCACATAGGACAGCCGGTCGCCGACCAGCCAGTCCGGGCCTTTCGGATTGGCCGTCAGGACCCGCTCGTACCAGTTCAGGAATTTTGGCAGGCGCTCCCGGCGAAAGCCCTCGGCCCGGCGCTTGGCCTCCGGTTTCTGCTCTTCGTAATAGAGCCCCGTCCCCACGGGATGGTGGACGTCGTGGATCTCGGCGACGAAGTCGGCCGTCGTCAGGGCGAGCGAGCGAGCAAACAGGCGCAAGGCCTCTTCGCGGGGCGCAAGGCCATTCCGCTCGGCGACATAGATGCAGCATTCGGCCGTTTGGGAGACGAGCCGATCGCCATCCACGAGGAAGGGCGGCGCGAAGGGGATCTTGCCGTCGATCCCCGATTTGATGACCGTCATCATGGCGTCGATCCCGCCGCCCTCTTCGACCGGAAGCCGTGCAATGTCGCGGTAATCGACATCGGCGACCTCCAAAACGAGGCGAACGAATTCGCCTCGTCCAGGGATCATAGGCCAATAGTATAACTCGACCGGCATTGGCTCTCCTTCAATAGCAGGCTGTCAAACTGAGACAGTTAAGACGGCTCGGTGACCTTGATCGTTGCACAGGTCTGATGTCCCACTCGGGCATGATTTTGCGGGGGCTGACAAGGGTTTCGGCGAGCAATTGATATGGCTCCCACACGAACTGTTCCTGTTCGGCGACCGTCTATATTTTTGTTATTCGCGTTGGAACCAATTTCAAATCCGGATATATTTAAGATTAATCCAGAAAATATTGAAGTAAGATCCAAAAATATTTTAGTTTATGCATGAATATGAGCGAGCCGGTCTACCTATTTGCCAGCAAAACACTTCGTTTGTCCGAGAGAAAGACCGTAATATTGGCATATTTTTAATCTCCTTTGGCTACGATCCAGGCGTTGATCGAACGAACTGGACCCAGAGATGACGTCTTCTGCCCAACCCCGCGCAGCGGTTGCTGAAATTGACCAAAAGACGCTGGAGGCGATGCGTCGTATCCAACCGGTCGTCGAGTCTAAGCTCGATGGGGCTTTGGATCATTTCTACGCCATCGTCTCCAAGAATCCGGCTATGCGCCGCTTCTTCTCTTCCGACCAGCAGATGGGCGGGGCAAAGAGCAAGCAGCGGAGCCATTGGGAGGGTCTGGCGCGGGGTGAGATTGGCGAAGCCCACGCCCAGCGCACGGTTCGGATCGGTCATGCCCATGTACGCATCGGCCTGGAACCCAATTATTTCGTTGCCGGCTATGGCGCGCTTCTCGGCAAGCTTGTTCATGACGTCATCACCGATGCATGGCCGAAATCCGCCTTCGGCGGCGGGCGCGGTAAGGGCAAGGATTTGGCCGAATCGGTCGACGCGGTCATTCGTCTCGCTCTTCTCGACATGGAAATGTCGATCATGACCTATCTCGACGAGCTGACCCGCCAGGCGGCGGAAAAGGCGCGCCAGGAGCAGGAGGAGCGCGCCGCGTCCATGCGCAATCTGGTGCTCGGCGAGATTGGATCGGCGCTGAACCGGCTGGCCGACGGCGACCTGTCTCAGCCGATCACAGCGGATATTCCACCGGAATTCGCCTCGGTGAAAAACGATTTCAACCGGGCGCTCGACTCTCTTGCTTCACTTGTTTCCTCGGTTCGAGGGTCTGCCCAGATCGTCGATAGCGGCGCGGGCGAGATCGCGACGGCCTCCGACGATCTGTCGCGCCGGACCGAGCAGCAGGCAGCGAGCCTGGAGGAAACCGCCGCGGCCCTGTCCGAACTGTCTCAGGCCGTGGACCAGTCCTCGCGCCGTGCGGGCGAGGCCTCCTCGACGGCGAAAGCTTCCATGCAGGATGCCCGCGGCGCCGAAGAGATCGTCAAGAAGGCCGTCGAGGCCATGAGCCGCATCGAGACCTCCTCCACGAAGATCGGCATGATCATCGGCGTGATCGACGAGATCGCCTTCCAGACCAATCTCCTGGCGCTGAATGCGGGCGTCGAGGCTGCCCGAGCCGGCGAGGCGGGTCGCGGCTTTGCGGTCGTCGCCCAGGAGGTTCGCGGTCTTGCCCAGCGCTCGGCGGAGGCCGCGAAGGAAATCAAGGGCCTTATCCAGGCAAGCTCCGATGAAATCGGGGTCGGGGTGGATCTCGTTGGCAATACCGGTATGGCACTGTCGAAGATCGTCGAGCGGGCGCGCGAGATCGAAGGCGTCGTCGACGACATCGCCCGCACCGCCGGCGAGCAGGCGACCGCGATTTCCGAAGTCAACACGGCCATCAATCAAATGGATCAGAGCACCCAGCAGAATGCCGCCATGGTCGAGCAGTCGGCCGCCGTCGCCGGTCAGCTGCGGCAGGGCGCGGCTGAGCTCATGGAGCTGATGACAAAACTGAAGATCGCCGATGCGGGAAGCCCGGCGGGTCGGTCACTCCGACGCGCCGCCTGACGAACGGGTTCAGGGCAAGGCATGACGATCGACGGTCCTGGTCACCTGACCGGGACCGTCGATCGTCCGTTGAAAGGAGCGGCCGGAAGGGAAGGCGAGAGACGGCCGGAGCCGCCTCCCGCT
This sequence comes from Fulvimarina manganoxydans, assembly GCF_900176465.1. Taxonomy (GTDB): domain Bacteria; phylum Pseudomonadota; class Alphaproteobacteria; order Rhizobiales; family Rhizobiaceae; genus Fulvimarina; species Fulvimarina manganoxydans. The sequence continues at coordinate 13,017 of NZ_FWXR01000009.1, read as the reverse complement.
ATTGGTCCCGATCGGCTCGATCAAGAACCGGTCAGTTGCTCTTGCCTTCGCCGCCAGCGATCGCGGCCTTGGCGACGTCACAGAGGCCATCCTCGATCGACTGGAACGCATCGTCGCCAGGGATCGTGCGGACAATCTTGTAATAGTCCCACTTCTCCTTGCTCTCTTCAGGCGTCTTGACCTGGGCAAGCAGCATGTCGTGAACCATCAGCCCGTCGGCCCGCACCTTGCCGTTGCGGGCAAACGCGTCCTCGATCGGCATCTCCTTGAGCTTGGCGATGACCGTCTTTGCATCGTCGGTGCCGGTCGCCTCGACGGCTTTCAGATATTGGAGCGCCGAGGAATACATGCCGGCTTGGACCATCGAAGGCTTCGCCCCGGTCTTCTCCTCGAATTTCGCGCTCCATTCGCGCGCCTTGTCGTCGAGGTCCCAGTAGAAGCCGGTGGTCAGGGTCAGCCCTTGGGCCTCATTGAGCCCGAGTGCATCCACATCGGTGATGAAGAGGAGAAGCGAGGCGAGTTTCTGGCCGCTCTGGACGATGCCGAATTCCTGGGCCTGCTTCACCGCATTCTGGGTGTCGGTGCCGGCATTGGCGAGGCCAATCACCTGCGCGCCAGAGCTTTGGGCCTGGAGGAGGAATGAGGAGAAGTCCTGGGTGGGGAAGGGCGCCGCCACTTCGCCGACGACTTCGCCGCCATTCTTCGTCACGGCATTGGCGGCCGTCTTCTGCAGATTGTGGCCGAAGGTGTAGTCGGCGGTGATGAAGAACCAGCTCTTATTGCCTTCCTCGAGCATGGCGACGGCCGTACCGTTTGCCAGCGCATCGGTGTCGTAGGTCCAATGGAGGGCGGTCTCGGGCGCGCAGGCCTCGTTGGTCAGGCTGTTCGACGCGCCGCCATTATTGATATAGGCGACGCCCTTCTGGGCGGTCAGCTCCTGCAGCGCGATGCCGACGCCGGAATTGGTGCCACCCAGAATGAGATCAACATTCTCCTGGTCGATCCACTGGCGGGTGATGTTGGAGCCGATATCGGACTTGTTCTGGTGATCGGCGGAGAGGAGCTCGATCGGCGCCCCGTTCACCTCGCCTCCCATCTCGTCGATGGCCATTTGAACGGCTGCGACCGATCCCTCGCCGTCGAGCGAGGAATAGGCGCCGGACATATCCAGCACCATGCCGATCTTGACCGTGTCACCGCTGATCTTGCCGCCGTCCTGCGCATTGGCCGAGATGGCGATGGCGCTGGCGGCGCCCGCCAGCAGAATTGTCTTCAAGCACTTCATTGATAGTCCTCCCTTGGATTGTCTTCATCCGAACGCCACGACTGCACGGCCTTGTGCAAGCTGCCTCCTCGCAGCCGATGACGACGGAATCACGCCATCAGCTTTGCAGGCTTTGAACCCGCAATCCAGGTGAAACCGACAGGAAGATGGGAATGGCGGTTCGCGATGAACCCGCCCGAGGGCTCGTCGCGATCCGGCAAGTGGGAAGACCGCCTTCGGGCTAGAGTGAAACGCGACCAAGTTGGGTCGCATGTTCACTCTAACCTCTTCATTGTCGTAAGCCGTGATCCAAAAAGTCGATCAACTTTTTGGTGTCTTACTTCTAAAGGGCGGCATCGCCGCCGAAACGTCTATTCCGCCACGATCTTGTAACGCATTCCTGGCGTAACACTCTCAGACGGCCCCATTTCGTTCAGAAGACGGAAGAGATCGCGCGGTCGGTCGACACCAACCATCTTGCGGGAAATGCTGTCCACCGTGTCGCCGCTGCGCGCCGTGACCACGCGAATGCGAAGCGGCTTCAGCGAATTGCGTTCCTCGACCGTCAGGAGCCGGAACGAATTGGCGATGGAATCGGCGATCGGACCGATGCGCGCGCTGTTTTCGGACGGGACGGCCGTCAGGAAGCGATAAACCTGGGAGCCGACGCGCACGACGGTCACGTCGAAGGCATAGTCGCCGCCGCGCGCGCGCGCGGAAACCGCCTCCAGATTGCCGATCGGATGGGGCCGGATGGTTGAGCGATCGAGGCCGCCGACCCAGCCGCTGGCGATGTAGTCGGCAAGCGAGGTGGAGGGGGCGAGGGCGACGCCGTCAAAGCGGATCGCGATATCGCCTGGACCCGTCGCAAGAACCGCTTCCGAGGTGTTGTCGATGACGAAGCCTTCCGGCACCTCGAAGGTGATGCCGAGGCCCGGATGATAGAAGCGCCGCTCGCGGACATAGCCCTCGGACGCGGAATCGCCGAACAGCATGCCATCAATGCCCGACAGATAACGGTCCCGATCGGTCGTACCCCCGCCCGAAGGCTTGACCTCGCGCGCATGGCGCTCGGCCAACTCGATGCGCTGGGGCGCCGAGGGGTGCGAGGCCAGGAAGTCGAGATTGGGATTGTTGACTTGGAAGGCGTTGCGGAAATTCGAATAGGCGTCCATCGCCTTCAGGAAGCGAGCGGCGGCAAAGGGATCGAAGCCGGCTTCGGCGATATGGCGGATGCCGAGAAGATCGGCCTCGAGCTCCTGGCGGCGCGAGAATTGGGCCAAGCTCAGCCGATTTCGGGCGAGCGCCATCTTGCCGGCCTGATCGCTGTCGAGAACCTCGGAAACGACGCGGCTCGCAAGCTCGGCCGCGCGCTCCCGTTCCTGGCGTTCGATGCCGTGATTGGCCGCCACATGGCCCATCTCGTGACCGATCACTGCGGCGACCTCGGCCGAATCATTGGCGAGCGCAAGGAGGCCACGCGTGATGTAGACATAGCCGCCGGGCAGAGCGAAGGCGTTGACGTTGGGGGAATTGAGAATGGTGATGTTGTAGGCGCGGTCGGAATCCGGGCTGGTCGCGGCCAGCCGGCCGACGATGCCGGCGAGCATCCGCTCGACCTTTGGATCCGAATAGGCGCCGCCATAGGTCGCCAGAATCTTGGGGTGCTGCGAGCGACCGATCGCCGATTGCGGATCGCCGGCCTGGGCGGTTTCGAAGGTGACCGGGGCCCGCGATGCCGCATAGCCAGTCTTCACGTCGCTCGAAGACAGGCTGGAAAGCCCGTCCTCGATCGTCGTGCAAGCCCCAATCGCCAGAAGACCGGCCAGGGGAAGGGCGCGCGCGAGCTTCCTCGCGGCCCGCCCGTCAGTCCAGGTTCCGCACAATACGATCATCGTCGAGATTGCTGCCCCCGAATTCTCCGTCGACACCCCAGTCGCCGCCCGCCATGCGACGAACCGTGATCCTAGACGCCGAAAGCGCGATCCCAAAGGGTCGATCTGCAACAGACCGTCCGGCATCCACGCATCGGCCGGCATCCGCCGACCCTGTGCCCCTCGAAGCATCGATCGAGCCGGTCTCTTTCGATGCTGCAAGGCCTTGTTTTCGATGGTCCAGCGTCTTTGCAGCGACATCGCACCACTCCGCCCGCGCATTAGAGGCGAATTGAGTTGGAATTGCGTCGCGGCCGAGGTGGTTCGGAAGCCTTAAGAGCTTTCACGCTCCGGTCTTTCGAGATCCCGATCTTGTCTGTCGTCAAGGCCGAGATAGCGTCGAACCGCTTCCGGCGCCGTCTCGCCCAGCATTTGAGACGTCGGACCGACGGCACCAATCCGCCCGGCCTCGATGAAGGCGACCCGATCGGCATGGCCCGCAGCGTCTTCCGGATGATGCGTCACCATCACGATCGTGAGCGGCGGATCGGAGAAGCCTCTGCGAACCTCGCTCAAGACGCTCAACATCTCGCGCCGCAAAGCGGGCCCCAGCGAGGCGAAGGGCTCGTCGAGGAGAAGGAGGGGGCGTCGGCGCAGAAAGGCGCGGGCAAGCGCCGCTCTCTGGCGCTCGCCGCCTGAAAGCTCGCGCGGCAGGCGCTCGGCCTTTCCGCCAAGGCCGACGGCGGCAAGCCCGCGCTCGATCGCCTCTCGCTCGCTGCGTGTGACGCGCCTGTTGGGTGCAAGCCCAAGCGCGACGTTCTTGAAGACGGACAGGTGGGGGAAGAGATTGTCGTCCTGAAAGACGATGGAGAGCGGTCGCTCGGCAGGCGGGGCGTTCGTGACGTCCTGACCGGCGATCCGCAGGGCGCCCGATGCGAGCGGCAGGAAGCCCGCCACCATGTCGATCAGCGTCGACTTGCCGGCTCCGCTCGGGCCGATCAGCGCCAGCCATTCGCCGGGGGCAACGGACAGATCGGCGGTCACCGTCCAGGAGGGCCGGTGGATCGTCGCCTCGATCAGCTCAAGGGCGGGCACGGCGCTCATCGTCCGCTCCCATGGCGAAGCTTCGTGGCGCTCTCCGACGAGGTAATCAGCGTCAGGCACAAGAGCCCGAGAAGGAGGGCGAGGCCTGCCGCATCCTCGGTGCGGTAGCTGCCCATGCGCTGGAGAAGGAGATAGGGCAGGGTGGTGAACTCCCGATTTCCGAACAAGGCGACGGCGCCGAGATCGCCGAGCGAGATGGCGACGGCCAGCGCATAAGCGAGCCCCATGGGGCGCCTGATCGCCGGCCAATCGACGATCTGGAAGCGCGACAGGCCCGCAAGCCCAAGACTGTCGGCGAGCTTTTCCGATCGCCGGTGGCCGGTGGCAAGGGCGGGTCCGAGAATGCGCACGACGAAGGGCACCGCCATCGCCGCATTGGTGAGGACGACCACATAAGGCGCCGCGGCGAAGACGCTTGTGACCTGTCTGAGGCCCAGAAACCAACCGGCGCCGACGACGACGGGCGGCACGACGAGAACGAGGCTGGCGGTGACCTCCAAAGCCCGCCGCGACTGGCGTGCCAAACGTGACCCGCTGCGCCGCTCGCTGCTCGCCAGCGCCTCGATCGCGGCCAGGATCGGCAGCGAGAGGAGAAGGGCGACGAGCCCGGCGCTGAGCGCCACCCAGAGGCTGGTGAGCGCGGCGTCGATCACGGCCTCTTCCGTCAAAAGCCTTGTCAGATCGGCCTTCAGCCCGGCGATGACGACCGCAACGAAGGGTGAGGCGATGAAGAGAAGACCAAGGGCAAGGACGGCACCATCCGCGAGCTTCAAGAGTGCTCCCGTGCGATCGTAGCGCTTGGTGCGCCCGCCGAGCCCGAAGGAGGCGACGGCATCGCCGCCGAGCCGGTTGGCGGCCATGACGAGAAGCGCGGTCAGCACGATCTGGAGGAGCGAGAGCACGACGGCCCGGCCGGGATCGAAGTCGTAGCGCAGGCTCTGATAGATCGCGACTTCGAGGGTCGTGGCGCTGGGGCCGCCGCCGAGAACCAGCACGATGGTGAAGCTCGTCGCGCAGAGCATGAAGACGAGGCTCGCCGCCGCTGGAAGAACCTGGCGGATCGCCGGCCATTCGATCAGGCGAAACGTCGTTGTCGGCGAGAAGGCGAGTTGACCGGCCAGCTTCCAGCTTTCCGCTGGCACCTCGTCGAGGGCCGCCACCATCAACCGCGCGGCGAGCGGCAGGTTGAAGAAGACATGGGCGAGTAGAATGCCCGACAGGCCATAGACATCGAGCCGCGCGAGGCCCGCCATTGCAAGCGCGTCGGAGACGACGCCGTTGCGCCCCCAGACGGCGACGATGGCGAGCGCTCCGACGAGGACGGGCAGGGCCTGGGGCAGGAGAAAAAGCCGCAGGATCGCGCGCCGCCCGGGAAAGCGGGCGCGATGCAGCGCGATGGCCAGCGGAACGGCGCTAAGGACGGAGAGAAGCGTCGACAGCGCCGCCTGTTCGAGGGTGAAGAGGACGACGCCGCGAATATAACGATCGCTCAGACTTTCGCCGAGCGGCAGGCCCGCGCCCGTCGCCAGGACAAGCACGAGAAAGCCGCCGGCAAGAAAGCCGGCGAGGCCCATGGATGCCGCGATGCCGCCGGCAAGCCGCAGGCGCCGATCCGTCGAGACCTTCATGCGCCAAGCAATCGCAAAGGGATCACCGGCCGAGTGCTTCCAACCATTCGCGCGTCCATTCGCGCCGATTCTCCGCGACCGTTTCGGGATCGATATAAAGGGGTTTGTCAACCTTTATGAGCTTGTCGAATGCGGCCGGCAGCTCGACTCCCTCGATCACCGGATAGGCCCAATTGCCCGTCGGGATGATCGCCTGGAACTCCGATGTCAGAATGAAGGCGAGAAAATCGCGTGCGAGTTCGGGCTGATCGGTCCCCTCGATCATCGCCGCGACCTCGATCTGCAGATATTGTCCTTCCGCAAAGGCGGCCGCCTGATAGCGATCCGTGCCTTCCTCGATCATATGATAGGCGGCCGAGGTCGTGTAGGAGAGGACGAGCGGCATCTCGCCAGAGGTGAAGAGGCCATAGGCCTCCGACCAGCCCGGCGTGACGGTCAGAATCCGATCGGAAAATTCCGCCCATTTTTCAGGCGCCTCGTCGCCATAGACGGCCCTGAACCAGAGAAGCAATCCGAGACCCGGCGTCGAGGTGCGAGCATCCTCGATGGCGATCTTCTGTTCCGGATCGCCGGTGACGAGCTCGTCGAGGCTCTTCGGCCAACTCTTCACCGCTTCGGTGTCCACCATGACGGCGAGATAGGAATAGTCGAAGGGCACGAAGACGGGATCGTCATAGGCGATCGGCAACGCCAGCGGCGAAAGATCGACGCCGCTTTCGGCAAAGAGACCGGTCGCCTTAGCCTCCGGCACGAGATCGGTGGTCAGCCCGATGACCACATCGGCCGGCGTCGAGGGGCCTTCGAGCTTCAGCCGGTTGAGGATCGCAACCCCGTCTTCCAACCCTTGAAACTGAAGATCGCATCCGCAACGGGCCTCGAAGGCCGCCTCGATCTTGGGGCCCGGCCCCCAATCGGGGACGAAACTGTCATAGGTATAGACGGTCAGGACCGGCTTTGGGGCGTCTTGCGCGAAAGCCGAACCCGTCATCGCAATGGCTGAGGCCGTCGTGAGTATGGCCAATCGAGACAGAATATCGGACTTTGCTCTAAGCGCGGACATAACAGGTCTCCTGCCGCAGGCTTTTCGCCTGCCTTGACGGTCGTGAACCGAGGCCGCGCGGGATCAGGCGAACGGCATTCGGCGTGGCTATCCAGGCGGGAATGCAAAGGGAAGGGTGGCCTGAAGCGTCCCGACGACGAAAACGGACGCGTCATGGCTCGCAATCCCTCCGCCGGCATGACCCGGATCAGGTTCGAGGGGTTGGCGAACCCGCCTCTCAGCCCGTCGCATTTGCGCGCGAGGGCACCCCCTTGTGAGCGTTGATCGAGACAATAGGGCAGTCGGCGCGCTTTCGAAAGGGCGCGCTTCGTTCCAAGCCGCAACGAAGGCTGGTTTCCACAGATGCTGCGCCGCGCTATGCGCGTTCGCCATGACAGAGTTCGCCATGACAGAGTTCGCCATCCTTCTCGCCGGGCCCATCGAGCCGACCGATCGCCTCCTGCAGCGCGTCGCCAAACGACGGGTGATCGCCGCCGATGCCGGCATGCGCCATGCTGGCCCTCTGGGGGTTGTTCCAGAGCTTTGGGTGGGCGATTTCGATTCCGCGCCGCCGACCACCGGTCACTTGCGGGCGGTCGAGCGCTTGTCCTTCTCGCGCGACAAGGACCAGACCGATGGCGAGATCGCCATCGAAACTGCCATCGAACGTGGTGCGAAAAGCCTTCTTCTCGTCGGCGCTTTGGGCGGGCCGCGCAGTGACCACGCCTTTGCCCATCTCGTTCTCGCCCTGCGCTATGCCGAGGCCGGCTTTGCGGTCGAGCTCTTCGACGGGCGGGAAGAGGGGCATCCGCTCCGCCCCGGCGTTCCCCGCCAATTGGTCCTTGCCGCCGGGACGCCCTTCTCCATCCTGAAATTCACCGACCTGTCTGGCCTCTCGATTGCAGGCGCGGCCTATCCGCTCGAAGGCATCGATTTGCCTTTCACCTCGATTCTGACCCAATCGAACGAGGCCCTCGGACCGATCACGATCCGCATCGAGGCCGGCCGCGCCATTCTTCTTGCCCAATCAGCGCCGGATGAAGCCGGAAGCATCAAATAATCGCGTCGCTCAGCTTCTTCTGGAACGGATACGGCTTGGCGCGGGCCAATCTCGGCCGCGTGTTCAATTGGCGAGAGGTCTTCAACCAGCGAACATATGAAAGCATCGGTTTCGAATGTCCGCTGGCAGCCCGAGCGGCGCCTCAGCCCGCCGGGTTGCGGGTGGGCCTATCAAATCGATGATTTTCCAAGGCCCCCAGTGTCGGAGCCCGCTGGGCTTTTTCGACAGACGCCCCGCAATTCCCCTATGCTTGACCCTTTACCGCCAAAGGGCGTCGAGACAACTGTTCTCCGCCGCCGCGCCAGGCGCAAGCGGAACGAGTTAATCCGCCAAGTATGCCACTAAAGGCACAGAGCCCGTCGCCTGGCCAAATTTCCAGCCCGCCCGGTTCCGTCCTACGCCCGTTTGGCCTATAAGCGATCCCGGACGGTCCCGTAGCTCAGCAGGATAGAGCATCAGATTCCTAATCTGAGGGTCACAGGTTCGAATCCTGTCGGGATCACCAACGATTTCAGGCGCTTGCGACTATCTTCGATCCCGTGCCCGAGCGCAATGGGGACGCAGGCGTTTCAAATGACGTGATTCGATAGGCAGCGCGGCATTTCAAATGAGCAATACCGTCAATCCTTAGCGTCACTGGGGTGCGGCGGCGAATTCGCGACAGATCGGCAGTGCGTTTGACACAGGCTCTTTGACCAGCCGAAATAGGCCTCTTCGTTGACCAACGCGTGCCGGTCTTGGATGAGCACCGCGACGAGGCGCGAGGGCGTTAGTCAGCAGTCCGTTATGGCCAGGGCGGCTTCAGTGGCTCGCTATTCGAGAACCACCAGCAAGAACCTGCCCTGCTCATCGACGGGACATCGTTACTGGCGAAGGAAAGGCCCGTGACTCCCCATGGCATCCCGTTTCATGGCCAACTGGCCGATCTTCGCGCGAACGCCCCCGACCGTCTTCTGGGCCGCCGTCTCAGCATCGGCACCAATGCCCGGATCGAAGGATTACCCGGCTTCCTCATGCAACTGTCTTTTTCAAGCCTAAACTGAGTACGGGTGAACCCTGTCGCGCCGCGGCAGTTCCACGACCCTCGCCTGCACCCTCAAGCGCAGATCCGCGCCTTGAGCGCGGAATCGATCATGCGGCTCGTCGTCTTCAACATTCTTCGCTCGGACGATCATACGGGTGAGACCTGTCCCCACTTCGCTGCGGGTCTCAAAATCGGCCCCCTTCAAATCCGAAGGCTGCCGCACAAGATCGAATTTCTCGGTCTTGCGAAACCACAAATCACCACTGTGACGCCTCAACCCATCATTTTACATCGCCAAGGCACTTGGGATGGGGTTGCGAAGTGGGCGGAATATGATAGTCGGACTGCGTGGAGAGGTGGCCGAGTGGTCGAAGGCGCTCCCCTGCTAAGGGAGTATACCGGAGACGGTATCGAGGGTTCGAATCCCTTCCTCTCCGCCACGGATTTCACGTAAGCAACTGTTATGAAATAGAGTTTTGAGCGGTCTCGAAGCTCTTCCCCATTTTCTTCCCCACTCCCATTGATCGCTTGTCGTCAGGAGATTCGATCGTTTTATCCGCCATTTTACGCATAAGTTTGCGGGCGGAAGTCGCGTGAACAGAGTTGGACCTCGATCAGAACAGGCCGAGGGGCGCCGGCTAGTCCACGTGACATGGGACGCAACATCGCGCGCCACGCGCCATGGCGCTTCACGGTGGCGTGGACTTACCTCGCCGAGGGGCGAGCGGCATCCCGATCGAGACGACGAACCATCATTGAAATCGTGGTGATTGGGTGTGACTATCATGGTCATACCTTCGCCGAAGGTGCCTTTATTTCGGGGACAGCTTGCTCGGAGGCCTATTGAAGAGGCCCTTCAATCTATTTCCGAAGCTCACTGATGATATGCGGGATAGTCTCGAAATCGAGGTCACGGGAGATCGCGGCAAGCTCGGCCGCCGCCTCGAAATTCAATACCATCTTGACGAACCGACGAACAAGCTCAGCCATCTCGGTGATCTCGGGCAACTCCACACTCATAACAGTCTCACCGGATAATATTTCGTCCGCGATCCATTAGCCGAGTTTGCGCAGTGACGCTATTGGTCAGTTTGTCTGATATTTGCGGAATGTAAGTGGCCAGCGCTTGGTCGCCGGGATTATATTCACGGCTCGTTAGCTTGTACGTCTCGCCCCAAACATCCAACGTCAGGAAGAATGCAGCTTTTCAAGCGCCAGAGAATCTGTCGCCGTTTATTTTTCCGTACACAGGAATAATTTATTTACCTTGCTTTTTTTCAAACGACTGTGCGTCATATCGCGCTGGCGACATCGCCGTAACTGTCGTTTTCAAGTCGGACGCTCCCCATGGAAGAACAGTTTATCATTGAGCTTTATCAGCGTCTCGCATTGCGGGAACCCACGCAAGAAGAGATTGATCAAGGGCTTGCTGCAATTGCTGATCGCGGGCAAGATGCCTATGCGACAGAGATTGCCGAAACCGAAGAAGTCGTCGAGATCCAGACGGTCGTCCTGCCGATCATCAGCCTCTATCAGGCCTTCCTGGAACGCACGCCTGAGCCCGCTGGCCTAGAATTCTGGACGACAGCGATCCAGAACGGCTCGCTCAATTTCGGTGACCTCATCCAGAGCTTCGTGACGACCAACGAATTCGCCATCGCCAATCCGGGCATTGGCGCGAACCCGACCAATGAGGATCTGGTCAACCTCTTCTACACCAACATTCTCGGCCGCGTGCCGGATGCGGAAGGCCAGGCCTTCTGGCTGAGCGCTTTGCAGAACGGCACGATCCAGGCCGGCAACTTTACCACTACCTTCATCGGCTCCTCGGAAATCCAGGGCGATATCGGCGCCGCGCTCCGCGCCTATTATGCCGATGTGAAGGACGGCCAGATCGACGATCCAGCAAATGGCGGATCCCTTCGCGGCGATGGAACCGGCGGAGGAGGCGGTAGTGGCGGAGGAGGCGGTAGTGGCGGAGGAGGTGGTGGTGGAACCCCGTATTATTCAGTCGCTGCGGACTCATCAGCTTTGGGCAGCGACGGCCAGATCACATTCACTGTTACGGCTCAGTCGAGCCCAGCGCTGACTACCGTAGCGTTGACAGGGATCGACCCCGCAGATCTGGAAGACGGTCAGACCTCCATGGCGCTCACGAGCATTGGCGGAGGGAGATATACGTTCACTGTGGATCTCACGACCGACGCTTTGACGGCCCAGAAGGCGTTTACGGTGGAGCTGACCGACACCAGCTTCACATTTGATGTCGCGGTCGGAACGGCCGGAGACGACGACTTTGTGTTGTCTGGAGGGCGAGCTTTTGTATTCGGGCGCGAAGGGTTCGATCGCATTGATCACGGTGCGCTTACTGAGGCAATCAGAGTGGAAAATACCTCCCCTCTGAACGGAACGGTTACTTATTCAGATGGCACCACCACGGACTACATCGACGTCGATTTCGTCATAGGGACATCAGCCGCTGACCAATTCGTCAACCTAGGAGGGCCAATCCGATTCGAAGGTAGGGGCGGCGTTGATTCCTACACCGGAACGCAAGGGCCCGATCAAGACGGCCTCGTCTTCATGGGCTCACCGGCGGCAGTCAATGTTGATGCTTCCCAAGGCATCATACTCGATGATGGATATGGTAATCAGGAGACTTTCCAGGGGTTTGAGCAGATCAATGGTAGTGCCTTTGACGATCGGCTGGTCGGATCGGCAATAACAGAACGACTTCGAGGAGGTGATGGGGATGATTTCATCAACGGAAACGGAGGCCGGGACCGACTTACTGGCGGTAACGGCGACGACACTTTTGTATTTAACGATGTCTCTGCGTCTCAGGGTACTAGCCGCTCGGTTCTTCTAGATTTCAGAGCAAACGGTGATAGTGATCATATCGATGTTGGAGGTTTTAGCGGGACTGCAATGGGGCCTCTGTTCGAGATCGATATCGGCACAACAATTCTCAATGATGCAGTGGCTTTTGAATCCGCGATACAGAATGCGGGCGTAGCCGGTTCGAATTTCGCGGCTCTTGTCAAGGGTTACAGTGCCGCAGAGGATTTTTACAAGTATTATGTCTTGATCGACGATGGTGATGGTTCATTCAACATAACAAATGACTTAACAATTGAGCTGAACGCGGAACCAGGAGACGGTGGAAGCAGTATCGTAACTGGGTTCGGTCAAGATTGGTTTCTCCCTTTGATTAACTAAACGGCCTGGGCGAGCCGTTGAGTTTGGAGTACGGCTCGCCTACCACAAATGGCCTAATGCGGAGCGGCTCGGAACGCTTGCGAGCGATCATTGGCGCTCAGCATCGCGGAAAATCCGGTGTTACAAATGCTGCACCTGAAATGGTCTCAGCTCGCAGGCGGGCGCAAGGGAAAGCTCGACGAATGTCGTCGCGGTACCGTGCGCTGGTGGCGGAGTCTTCCTCCAACGGAAGAACACCTCCGCTCTTCCTCAATTTGAGGACGTGCAAACGGGAACCCGATCCATCCAATTTCGCTTGAAGGCTGCCAGCGAAGGGCGGCCAATGTCGCCTAGGCTCAGGACTCATTGATCAAAGCCAGAAGATGACGGCGGCAGCGATGCAGATGGCCGAGAAGAAGGTGTGGGCGCACCGGTCGTAGCGTGTGGCAACGCGCCGCCAGTCCTTGAGCTTGGCGAACAGGTTCTCGACCTTGTGGCGTTGGCGGTAGAGCGTCGTGTCGTATGCGTAGGGGGTTTTGCGGCTTCGGCTGGACGGGATGCACGGCTCGATGCCCCTGGCTTCCAGTTCCGCGCGGAACCATGCGCTGTCGTAACCGCGATCCGCGATCAGGTGTTCGGCCGCAGGCAAAGCGTCGAGCACGAGACGGGCGCCCTTGTGGTCGCTCATCTGGCCTTCCGACAGGAGCAGGATGATCGGTCGCCCTTCGCCATCGCAGACGGTATGGAGCTTCGAGTTCAATCCACCCTTGGTGCGCCCAATACGACGGGGAACATCCCCTTTTTAAGCAGGCTCGCCGCCGTGCGG
>NZ_FWXR01000005.1 GCF_900176465.1 Fulvimarina manganoxydans | reverse complement strand
CTCCCACGGGCTTGGTGTCCCAAAGGTGCATCGGTCTTCCATCCGCCACCGCACTTGCCACTACAGCTTCAAATACGGCATTTGGGAAGTTACAAGGTGCCCGAAGGGCGGATGAGGGGGATATCTTCAGCGATATTAGAGTTTTCGCCGATCGGCATTTCTCCTGTAGAAGCCGCGGCCGCCCCCTCATCGCCTGCCGGCACTTCTCCCCAGGAGGAGAAGCCGAACCGTCCAAGGTCGGGTCTCAACCGCCAGCGAGACAATGTGTGAATCTCGTAGGAACGGTGGCCGAGAGTGACGAAGCGTCGAAGCTTTCGGCTCCACAATCAGGTGGCCGCCTGCGTTCGAGTGAAATGTCGTATTCCCTTAGTTGCGTGACTTTTCCGATCGCATTTCGCTCCAATCGCGACCCGCCGACGACCGATAATGAATGAACAGGCTTGGCCCCCGGGCGTCGCCCTATCGGTTCGTGTCTCGTCCGCGATCGGCCCATCGCCAGAGCCGTTCATTGCCGAAGAGGGCCATCAGAAAGAGCATCCCGACCAGGCCGAGCAACACCAGGGCGGCCAATAAGCCGGCCAGGATGGACGTCTGTCGGTCGAGCGCCGTGACGCAGACATCGATCAGAATGACGAGCGCGGCGGCCAAGATGTTGATCGTCAGAGGGAAAGCGGGACTGATCCGGTCTCGTCTGACATAGGTCGCAAGATAGGCGAGGCGCCTTGGGAGCATATGGGTGGCAGCGGCCGGCGCGCCGAGAAAGAGATTGATCTCGACGGGCTCCGCTTCGGTCTCGAGGCCTGGCCCAACAAAAGGGCGATCCGCCGATCACGGCCAGTCGCATCCCCTCGCGGCAAGATGATTGGTATGTTATTTTATTACGTCCAGCAAGTGAAATGTAATGAAGTAACGAGAAGCGACAGGGGCGAACGCCCGAACGCGATCGGAAGTGGGCGCACGCGGCTCTCGAGAGGCGCCAGTATGGGCGTTCCGTGGTCTCGTGGGACTGAGGCCCAGGCTTGGCCAAACAGACGGCGTGCGTGACCGCGCCAGAAGACACGACTTGCGCAAAAAAGGGGACGGAACGCTTCTCGCATCCCGCCCCGCATCTCTTTCAGTCGGACCCGTCGTTGCCATCCGCCGTCATGGCGACTGGCGGAAGCCGCGCGATCACACCTTTTCGGAAGAAATCCGGTCGCTGCGAGAGGGCCGGGACGCCTGAGGGTGCCGCCGCGATCGCATCGACGGCGGCGACGATCTCGGAAAGCTCGATCTCCGGATCGACGTCGCCGATGACATAGCTCCACTTTCCCGCCGTCATGAAAGCGAGCGTTACGGGTCGGTCGCAAACGGCGAAACAGGGCACGGCGCGAACGCTGATGCCGAGAGCGTCCGTCTGTTCGCGGAGGCGGTCGATGAGGCGCTTTCCGGCGCTGTCGCGGCCAGCAAGTGCCGTCTGCGCCGAACAGGCGGCGCAGACGGCGAGAACCGGGCGGTTCTGTGCCGAGGTCTCGGCCTCGGTAAAGGTGGCTTCGATCAAGCGGCTTGCGAGCCGCTGGCCTGGCGCTGCCAAACGAAGCCGGCGATCGAGCCGACCAGGGCCCAGCACAAAGCCTGGGCCACCAGCGAGGCCGAGGCGAAGTGGCCCGACAACTCGCCCGGCACTTGGCTCGTATATTCGCTCGGATGCGGCGCGCCGATCAGGTGCGGCGCGACGATCAGGGCAACGCCGATCGCGATGGCGAGGGGGCTGGAGACCCTCAGCATCAGCCAGAGCGCCAAGGCGGTGGCGAGAGCCGTGCCGGCCCACCAGAGCTGACGGGCTTCGAGCGCTGCCGCGGCCGAACCGGGCAGTTCCGGGCTGAGGCCGAGGGCCGGCGCAAGGCCGGTCGCGACGAAGGCGGCCGCACCCCAGGCAAGGCCGGTCTTGGCGGTGATTTCGGCCCCCGACAGCACCATGACCGACAGGAGGACGAGCGCGAAGCCGACGCCTGTGCCGATCGTCGCGATCGAAGTGTAGATCGTCCGCTCGAGACCGTCTTCGGGCGCCCATGCCTCCGCCCCTTCGGAGGCGTGATGGCCGGGCGCGCCCGCCATATGGGCCAGAATGAGCGAGGCGTCGATCGATGCGGTCTCGACCTCGCCGCCGCCCTCATAATGTTCCGCTTCAATGATCAGCGGCGTGGTGGTGAAGCTCTGCACGGCGGCGACGAGAGAGCCGGCGAACAGGCCGGCGATCAGCGCCGACATCAGGATCCGGGTCAACATGGCGGCGCTCAATGGCAGGGGAACGCCATCGCATGGCGCGTGTCGTGGCCGGCATTGTGCAGCGTCGAGGAATGGGCGAAGCCGACGGTGAAGACGAGGGCGAGGCCCAGAAACAGGGTCAGGCCGGCCATGGCTTGGGCGCTGGCGCCCTGGGTTGTCGCTTGGGCGCTGGCGCCTCGGGTCGTGGGCTGTGTGCTCGCGTGATTCATGGTGCGATCCCTCCGATCGTTCGTTTGGAAAACGGCGGCAAGATCGCGGGTGAACCGACACGGGAATGGAATAAAGGCTCGTGTCGCCGTCCCCGGACATCCCCGCCCGTTCAAGCAGTCACGATGGCAGGTCTCCTGGCTTGCGGGTCCTTGCCTTCCGTCCGGCCTTCCCGGGGAGGTATCCCCAGTGGCGCGTCACATGGACAGTCGGCTCGCCGCACACAGTTGCGGGGGCAGCCACGGCTTCGAACCCCGATTTGGGTCGTTCTACCGCGTTCCCTTTTAATCCCGGCGCCTTGTCGGCGTCGGGAACCATCGGGCTTGTCGTAGCCCGCCTGCGACCGATTGACAACCGCGACGGCGCCGATCGCGCGGCGGCCACCGCGATGCGTCGCTGCGGAAAGGATGAAACCACCTTGCCGCGTCAAGAGAGTTTCAAGCCGTTCGTCCTATGCTATCGGCATGACCATGGTCCCGTTCCGGCGCTTCCTTGCGGATCGTTCTGCCGCCCTCGCGATGATCGTCATCGTCGCGCAACTGCTTGTCATGCAGGCGGTGACGGCGACATTTGCCTGCGCGCAGATGGACGCGGCCAAAGCGGAGGGGACGCTCGTCCTCTGCCATGACGACGGCTCGTCGGTTTCCGCCGGCGGCCCTGAGGCGCCCGGCACCCATGACGGCTGCTTCGATTGCCCCTGCGCCATCGGCTGCGGCCCTGCGCCGTCGATCCTTGCGACCGCGCTCGGCGGCGAAGGTCTGGCGATCTCCCATGGGGTCGAGGCCGCTCGAACCCTCTGGCCCTATGCGCTCGAAGCGTCTGGCCCGCGAGCGCCGCCCAAAGGCCTCGCGCTGAAGCGCGGCCCGCCCTCCCTCTTCCTCTGAGACTGCCTGCCGCCGGATCTCGTCATCCGGTGCCACGATCGCTCTCGCCCGCCAGCCCTTCAGGCTGTCTGCCGCGAGCGACCCGCGCGCCGCGCGCATCGGTCTGCCTTCTTTCGGCGGGTCGTTCCTCACCATCGTTATCCATCGCGATAATCGGGTGCCGTGTGTCCGACCCACACGCTGCCCGGCCGCCGCTGCCTGACGCTTCGTCGGGTTCTCAAAGGATATTATCCCATGACTGATATCAGTTCGGCAGGCATTCCCTCCGCCACCAATGCCGAGGCCGCGCCGGTCGCGCGTTCCAGTGTTCCAGCCCTTTATCGCGCCATCTGGCGCTGGCATTTCTATGCCGGGCTCTTCACCGTTCCCTTCCTCGTCGCGCTTGCCGTTTCGGGCATGATGATCCTCTGGATCGGCTTTCTGGACGGGCGGGACGGCGAATACAGCTTGAGCGTTCCGGCTCACACCAAGACCGTCGCCGTTTCGCGGCAGGTCGCGGCCGCGATTGAGGCTCTGCCCGGCGCGCGCTTCGTCGAATATGTCTCGCCGCGCTCCGAGACCTCACCGGGGCTCGTGCGCGTCGACGACGATGGCGAGGCCCGCATGGTGGCGGTCGATCCTTATTCTGGCGCCGTTCTCGAAAGCTGGGTGCGCCGCGCCGGCTGGTATGACTGGGCCGACGATTTCCACGGCTCGCTGCTCCTCGGCGATCTCGGGGACCGTCTTCTGGAAATCGCCGCCGGCTTCGGCCTCGTGCTCGTTGCGACCGGCGCCTATCTCTGGTGGCCGCGCGGTAAGGCGCCGAAATCGGAGGCCTTCGTTCCGAAACTCTCGGCCAGGGGCCGTTCGCTCTACAAGTCGCTCCATCGCGTCGTCGGCTTCTGGACCGCAGGCATTCTCGTCCTCTTCCTCCTCACCGGCATGACCTGGACCGGCATCTGGGGCGCCAAGATCACCCAGGCCTGGTCGACCTTTCCGGCCGAGAAATGGGACGCGGTTCCGCAATCGGAGACCACCCATGCCCATCTGAATCATGGCGGCCCGAAGGAGGTGCCCTGGACGCTCGAACAGACGCCGATGCCGGCTTCGGGCTCCGAGGCTGGCATGACGGGCGTTCCGGCGGGGACGGCGGTCGATGTGGACAGCGTCACGGCGCTCGCCCACGATCTCGGCATCGCCGATCACGGCCGCTTTCACGTGAGCGCCCCCGGCGGCGAGACCGGCGTCTGGACGATCGCCCAGGATTCGATGAGCGCCGATTCCCATGA
This sequence comes from Fulvimarina manganoxydans, assembly GCF_900176465.1. Taxonomy (GTDB): domain Bacteria; phylum Pseudomonadota; class Alphaproteobacteria; order Rhizobiales; family Rhizobiaceae; genus Fulvimarina; species Fulvimarina manganoxydans. The sequence goes on along the minus strand of NZ_FWXR01000005.1, from coordinate 241,153 downwards.
GCCGACGGCCGACCGCACGGTTCACGTGGATCAGTTCACGGGCAGGATCCTCGCCGATGTCGCCTTCGCCGATTATTCGCTGGCGGGCAAGACGATGGCGGTCGGCACCGCTTTCCATATGGGTTTGACGGGCTTGTGGAACGTCCTTCTCAACACGCTCTTCTGTCTCTCCATCGTCTTTTTATGCGTGACGGGCGTCGTCATGTGGTGGCTGCGGCGGCCGAAGGGCTCGTTCCGGCTGGCGGCGCCGTCGGTCCCGAACGATGTGCCGCTGGTCAAGGGCGTCGCCTTCATCGCGCTCACCCTCGCGGTCGTCTTTCCGCTGATGGGCCTGACGCTGATCGCCGTTCTCGCCTTCGACCTTCTGGTGGCGTCGAGACTCCCGGCTCTCAAGCGGCTCTATGGGTGACCGGAAACGCGCGCGGGGGCGTCGTCCCCGCGCGCGATCAAAGCAAGACGAAGAGAAGACCGAGCGAAGACGTGACTTGACGCAAGCGCCTGATAGGGAGAACCGTCAACGCACAGCGCGACTGACCTTTTTGACCGAGAGTGCCGCATGCAGATCACATCCCAGACATTCAAGGCGAACACCGTCAAGGCGCTCGCCGACATCGATCTCCAGCGCGCCCTCGGCAATGTGGAGAAGGGCTTCATCGGCAAGCGCCAGAAGGCCGTCGACAAGCTGCCCGAATTCGACGCCCTGCGCGACAATGCGGTCGCCATCAAGACCCACACGCTGAAGCATCTCGACCTTTATATCGAGGCCTATATCGCAAAGGTGGAAGCCTCCGGCGGCAAGGTCCATTTCGCCGAGGACGCCGATCATGCCCGGCGCATCTTCCTCGATATTGCCAAGAAGCGCGGCGCCAAAACTGTCACCAAGGGCAAGACCATGATCTCCGAGGAGATCGGGCTCAACGACTTTCTGGAAGAGAACGGCATGGTGCCGGTCGAGACCGATCTCGGCGAATATATCATCCAGCTGCGCGGCGAGCATCCGAGCCACATCATCGCGCCGGCCGTCCATATCAATCGCGATCAGGTGGAAGCCGATTTCCGCCGTGTCCACGTCGATCTCGACCCGGAGCGCGATCTGACGGCGCCCGAGACGCTTCTCGCCGAAGCGCGCGGCATTCTGCGCCAGCGTTATGGCGAAGCCGATATCGGCGTCACCGGCGCCAATTTCCTGATCGCCGAGACCGGCACCTCGGTCATCGTGACCAATGAGGGCAATGGTGATCTGACCCAGCTCTTGGGCAAGTGCCATGTGGTTCTCGCCTCGATCGAGAAGATGGTGCCGACCCTCAACGACGCCTCGCAGATCCTGCGGGTTCTCGCCCGCTCGGCCACCGGCCAGGAGGCGAGCGTCTATACGACCTTTTCCACCGGGCCGAAGCGCGAGGCCGATCCAGACGGGCCGGAGGAATATCACGTCATCCTCCTCGACAATGGCCGCTCCAACATGCTCGGCACCGAATTCGAGGAGATGCTGCGCTGCATCCGCTGCGGCGCCTGCATGAACCATTGCCCGGTCTATCACGCGGTCGGCGGCCACTCCTATGGCTGGGTCTATCCAGGCCCCATGGGCGCGGTGCTGACCCCCTCGCTGATCGGCGTCGACAAGGCCGGAAACCTGCCCAATGCCTCGACCTTCTGCGGGCGCTGCGAAAGCGTCTGCCCCATGCGCATCCCGCTGCCGAAAATGATGCGCCATTGGCGCGAGAAGGAATTCGAAAGCCATCTCCAGCCCAAAGCTGCCCGCACCGGGCTCGGCCTCTGGGCCTATTTTGCCAAACGGCCGAAGCTCTATCGGCTCGCCGTCTCCTTCGCCATGCCGGCGCTGAAGCTCATCGCCGGCCCCAAGCGCCGCTTCCGCTCGCTGCCGCTGGCCGGCGGCTGGACCAAATGGCGCGATCTTCCCGCACCCGAGGGGCGCACCTTCATGCAGGCCTATACCCAGTCGAAAGGCGTCTCCCGATGAGCGGTTCGACGAAGGACGCGGTGCTGTCGCGCATCCGCCGGGCCAATGGCGCAAGGCCGAATGACGAAGAGCGTCAGCGTGCAGTGGAAGCGCGCTTGCAGGGTCGCCCGCTCGGCGTCGTTCCGGCGCGGGGCCAATTGCCTTCCGCCGAGCGCGTCGCGCTGTTCGTCGTCATGGCCGAGGCCGCCAATGCCACCGTCGCGCAGATCGGATCGATGGCGGAACTGCCGGGCGAGGTCGCGCGCTATCTGCGCGAACGCAATCTGCCGGCGACGCTGAAGATGGGGGCCGACAGGCGCTTGTCCGAGGCCGATTTTTCGGCGACCGCCATCGAGGTGACCCAAGGGGCGAGCGAGGGCGACGACCTCAATTCGCTGTCCCATGCCGAGGCCGGCATCGCCGAGACGGGGACGCTCGTCCTGACCTCGGGGCCGGACAATCCGACGAGCCTCAACTTCCTGCCCGAGAACCATATCGTCGTCATACAGGCGGATACGATCGAGGGGGCGATGGAGGCGGTGTTCGAGCGTCTGCGCGAGCGCCATGGCGGAACCCTGCCGCGGACCGTCAACACGATCACCGGCCCCTCCCGCTCGGCCGATATCGAACAGACGCTGCTTCTGGGCGCCCATGGGCCGAAGGCGCTGCATATCGTCGTTCTGGACAGGACGGCAGCGCCCATGCAGTGATGGCATGACGATCGAAACGACGAGAGGCCGACCATGCCTGTGACGATGCCGACTCTCGCCGCCTTCTCCCTGGCCTCGCTCATCCTGCTGATCATTCCCGGCCCGACCATCATCATGGTCATCGGTCAGGCGCTCGCCCACGGAAAGCGCATCGCCCTTTCGAGCGTTCTCGGTGTCGGGCTCGGCGATTTCGCCGCCGCCAGTCTCTCGCTCGCCGGTGTCGGCGCACTGCTTGCCGCCTCCGCGACGGCCTTTACCGTCCTCAAATGGCTGGGCGCGGCCTATCTGGTCTATCTCGGCATCAAACTCTGGCGCGCGCCCGAACGCGGCCTTAGCGCCGCGGCGCTCGAAGCGCCGGAAGGACGCCCACTGACGATCTTCCGCGAGGCCTTCCTGGTCACCCTTCTCAATCCGAAGGGCATCGTCTTCTTCGTCGCCTTCGTTCCCCAGTTCATCGCGCCGGACCGCTCCTATGTCGGGCAGGCGGCGGTCTTCGTCATCCTTTTCGTGGTGCTCGGCATGGCGAATGCCGCGCTCTATGCCCTGTCCGCCGCCAAGCTCCGTTCGGTCTTCTCGGCGCCCAAGGTCCTCAAGCGCCTGGAGCGGACCGGCGCGGCCTGCCTCGTCTCGGCCGGCCTTCTATCGCTCGCCGCGCGCCGGCCGGCCTGAAACGCTCCTCTTTCAACGAGCAAGAATTTCATTGGACCGCGAGGCACTGCATAGATAAGCGGCGCCTATCGATGGGCATTGGCATAGGCGCGCAAGACCTCCTGCATTCGGGTCAGGTGGCCTTTCCCCTGAGACTTGAAAAATTCGAAGACCTCCGGGTCGAGCTTGAGATGGACGGATTTCGGAGGCGTCCCTTGCGGCGAAGCCATCATGGCCTTTGCCCAGAAATCGTGCCCCAGACTATCTCCCGCAGGGGCATTCGGATTGTGGCGGAGTTCACCGGCTTCCCTCATCCGCTTGATGTCTGCGAGCGATGCCCGCTTCATATTCGGATCGCTCATCGCGACCTCCTTTCCAGGCTGTGATCAGACGAATGACGCCGTCTCTACTGGTGTGAACGACCACGAAGCATTCTTCTTTGACAACTTCTCCTCAAATAAGATTTCAGTGCGGAGCCTATTACCCTAGCCGATTTGTATCTCGATCGCAGGTTTTGCGGGTCAGAACTGGAACTTCGAATGCAAGAGGTGAGCGAGAAAGCTGACGCATGAGCCAACATGGACACTTCACCCGGCGCACCATCGACACGCCGACGGGCGCCGCTGTGAACCTTCATCGCGTAGGGCCGGAGCGGCCGCGCGGTGTCATCCTCCTGTTCCACGGCCTTGCCGAACATTCGGCCCGATACGAGGCGGTGGCGCGGGTGTTGGCCGAAGCGGGGCTTGCGGTCTATGCCCACGACCATCGCGGCCATGGCTCGACGGTCGCCCAGGATGCGCCCTTGCGCCGCTTCGCGCGGAAGGATGGGGTCAAGAAGGTCATCGCCGACTGCAAGGCGGTTCTCGATCTCGCCGTGCAGACGCATCCTGGCCTGCCGATCTTCGTTTTTGGCCATTCCATGGGTGGGCTCATCGCCCTCAATTTTGCCGAGCGTCACGGACGCGCGTTGACCGGCCTCGCGGTCTGGAACTGCGATTTCCGCGCCGGCATGACGCTCAAAGCGGGCCGCGTGGCGCTGGCGGTGGAAAAGGCGCTGAAGGGGTCCGACGTTGCGAGCGAGCTCTTTCGCCGCGCCATGTTCGAGGCCTGGGGGCGTGCGATCAAGGACAGGCGGACCCCGTTCGACTGGCTCTCCCACGACCCGCAAGCGGTCGAGGCCTATCGCGGCGATCCGCTTTGCGGCTTCACGCCGACCATCTCGATGATGGAGAACATTATAGAGATGATCGTGGAGGGCGGGAGCCAGGAGGCGATGTCTCGCCTGCCGAAGGACCTGCCCATCCACCTTCTCGGCGGCACGGCCGATCCCGTGACGGAGGGTGGGAAGGCGCTGATCTGGCTAGATGGACGCCTGCGCGACGCCGGTCTGTCCGACGTGACCTTGCGGATCGTCGAGGGCGCGCGGCACGAGACTCTGAACGAGATCGACGCCTATCGCGAACCGGCGCTCGAATCGCTCACAGCCTGGCTCGATCGGTGCCTCGTTGCGCCGCGGCGGGCGGCTGGATAGAGGTTAGACCGTCTTCCTCCATCCGGCCTTTCTCGGCGTTCAGGCTGCCCGGCGCGGGCTCTCTTCAGGCATGGCGCGCGAGAGACCCGCCTCCAGACGGGCGTGGAGCCGCTTGCGCTGCTCGTCCGCCTTGGCCATCGCCTCGCCCTTGACCGGGCCAAAGCCCCGAATGGTCTCGGGAAGGCGCAGGAGATCGGCGATGATCGCGATCGCCGTGTCAGAGAGGGGGCGGCTCAGCGCGGCTTCGACGAGGTCGAGATCGGCTTCATAGGCGGCGATCAGCGCCCGTTCCGCCCTGCGCTCGGCCATGGGACCGAAGGGATCGAAGGGCGTCCCGCGCAAGGGTTTCATCCGAGCGAGAAGCTTCAGAAATGGCAGGGTCCAGGCGCCGAAAGCCCGCTTTTTCGCTCGCCCGCTGGCGTCGTGACCTCCGAGGAATGGCGGCGCCAGGTGGAAGGCGAGCGAGCGCGTGCCGGTGAAGGCCGCATCGCGCATGGCCTTCGCCTCCGGACGGGTCATCAGGCGCGCCACCTCATATTCGTCCTTATAGGCGAGAAGCCTGGCATAGTTGATGGCGGCCGCGCGAGTGATCTCCTCGCGCATGGGCCGCTCGATGCCGGCCCGCAGGATGGCCGCGTCCAATCGCTCGATGCGGGTGCGGTATCGCTTTGCGAGCGCCGGGCCCTGATAGGCCGAAAGATGGTCCTCCCGATGGGCGCGGATCTCTTCGATGCTCATGACGGCAAGGCTTCGGGCCGGCGCATCCAAGCCGACCGTCGCCAAAGCCTCATCGGGACGATGGGCCAGGTGGCGGCCGAAGGCGAAGGCCGCTTGGTTCGTCTCGACGGCGACCCCATTGGCGGCGATCGCCCCCTCGATCGCCGCGTGGCTCAAGGGCAGGAGACCGGCCTGCCAGGCAAAGCCGAGCATCATCATATTGGCGGCGATCTCGTCGCCGAAGAGCTTACGGGCGAGGCCGGCGAAATCCTGGACGCGGCCGCCATCGCGAAGCTGGTTCGCCAGGCGCTTCAGGACGCTCGCGGTGCGGAAGTCGAAATCGGGATCGCCGACGAAGTCGGCGACCGGGGCGACATTACGATTGACGATCCCCTCGGTGCGGCTCGGATCGCAGAGGATCGCCCCTTCGCGCCCGGCAGCCACGACGGCATCGGCCGCGATCAGAGGATCGGCCCGACCCGGTGCGATGCGGGGGCTTGAAAGATTGTCGTCCTTTTCGCCGAGCCGAACGTGAGACAGGACCGCGCCGCCCTTCTGGGCCAGTCCCGCCATGTCGAGAATGAGCGCGCCCTTGCCGTCCAGATGGGCGGCGAGGCCAAGGATCGCGCCGATCGTCAGAACGCCGGTGCCGCCGACGCCAGTCACGGCGATGTCGAAACCGCCTCCAAGCGCTGGAAGCATGGGCTGAGGCAGGTCGGAGAGATCGGGCGCGCTGCGCACGGCCGGGCGCTTCACCTCGGCCCCCTCCAGCGTGACGAAGGCCGGGCAGAAGCCCTTGAGGCAGGACAGATCCTTGTTGCAGAGCGACTGGTTGATCTGGCGCTTGCGGCCCATCTCGGTCTCGAGCGGCTCGATGGCAATGCAGTTGGACTGGGCCGAGCAGTCGCCGCACCCCTCGCAGATCGCCGGATCGATGAAGACGCGGGTCTGCGGGGCCTTCTCGAGGCCGCGCTTGCGCCGCCGCCGCGCCTCGGTCGCGCAGGTCTGGACATAGAGAAGGATCGAGACGCCATCCGTCTTCGCCAGCGCCTCCATCACGCCATCGATCTCGTCGCGATGATGGATCGTCGTCCCGGCGGCGAGTTCGGCCGGCGCATAAGCCTCCGGCGTGTCGGTGACGAGGCGGATGGCGCCGACCCCTTCATGGGCCATCTGATGGGTGATCGCGGCCGGCGTCAGATTGCCGTCGATCGGCTGGCCGCCGGTCATGGCGACGGCGTCGTTATAGAGGATCTTGAAGGTCATGGTCGCGCCGGAAGCGACCGCCTGGCGCACGGCGAGGCTGCCCGAATGGACATAGGTGCCGTCGCCCAGATTGACGAAGCGATGGGCTTCGTCCGTGAAGCGTGAAATCGCCGTCCAGGGCACGCCTTCGCCGCCCATCTGGGTAAAGGTCTCGGTGTCGCGGTCCATCCAGATCGACATGTAATGACAGCCGATGCCGGCCATCGCCTTGGAGCCGTCCGGCACGCGGGTCGAGATATTGTGCGGGCAGCCGGCGCAGAAATGCGGACGGCGGGCGATCGGCGAGGGGTCTTCCGCGATCCGGGCTTCGGCTTTGGCAAGCCGGGCGAGCCCGCCCCGGATCGATGCCGCGAGCCCGTCCGGCAGATCGAGGCGCAGAAGCCGGGCGGCGATGGCCTCGGCGACGCTTTGAACGCTGAGGCCTGCTGAGGAGGAGACGAGCGGCTGACCGTCTGGATCGCTTTTGCCGGAGAGGCGCGGGCGGCGATCGGCCGGCGCAGAGTACAGCATTTGGCGCAGCTGACCTTCAATGACGTCGCGCCGCTCCTCGACGACGAGGATTTCCTCCAGCCCCTCGGCAAAGGCGTTCATGCCGGCCGGTTCGAGCGGCCAGGGCATCAGCACCTTGTAGAGGCTGAGGCCGATCGCCTTCGCCTCCTCGCGCCCGAGGCCAAGCTCGGCGAGCGCCTGGCGGACATCCTCATGGGCCTTACCGGAAGCGACGATGCCGAAACGTCGCTGGTTCGGTCGGATCGTCTCGCGGTCGAGACGGTTGGCGCGGGCAAAGGCGAGGGCGGCGGGAATCTTGAACCGGTGGAGCCGGTCGTCCTGGTCGAGGGGCGCGTCGGGCCATCTGAGGCCGAGACCGCCGGGCGGCATCGCGAAATCTTCCGGCAGGCAGATCGCCCGCGCTTCGCCGGCCAGATCGACGATCCCCGTCGTCTCCACCGTCTCGGAGATCACCTTGAAGCCCGTCCAGCAGCCGGAAAAGCGCGACATGGCGATGCCGAGAAGACCGGCCTCGACGAAGTCGTGGATCGAGGCGGCATAGAGGTATGGCATCATCGCCGCCATGAAGGCGTGGTCGGACTGATGCGGGATGGTGGAGGATTTGCAGGTGTGATCGTCGCCGGCAAGCGCCAGAACGCCGCCCTTCGGCGCCGTTCCGGCCGCATTGGCGTGGCGGAAGACGTCGCCCGAGCGGTCGACGCCCGGACCCTTGCCGTACCAAATCCCGAGGAGCCCGTCCTTGCGGGCCCCAGCTGAGAGATGAAGCTGCTGGCTGCCCCAGACGGCCGTCGCGGCCAGATCCTCGTTGATGCCGGGCTGAAAGACGATGTCGAGCCGATCGAGATGGGCGCGGGCGGAAGTGAGCTGGCGGTCATAAGCGCCGAGCGGCGAGCCGCGATAGCCCGAGATGAAGGCGCCGGTGTCGAGGCCCGCCGCCCGGTCCCGGCGCATCTGGACGATCGGCAGGCGCACCAGCGCCTGGGTGCCCGTCATGAAGACACGGCCGGTCTCCTGCGTATATTTCTCAGTCAGGATGGCCTTTGAAACCAAGCAATTGTCCTTCCACTGTCGATGGTCTCAATGCTGCGACCGAACCTTGCAGAACTTATGTCACAAGCGGCTGACAAGGGAAGGAGAATACGACCCGAAGTGGGGTAAATCCTGTAAGGTGCAATTTTTGATGGTATTCTGGGCGTCGATGAGAGCGCCGGGCGAAAAAGTGTATACCGGTTTTTCGACAACCCGGCGGGTTATCAGAGAGTTACAGAGCGTCGGGCGATCCTGACTTATCGTCCGACGCTCTAATTCTACTGGGTCATTCCATAAATGTTTGCAGTGTCTGCAGCGCTCAAAGGTAAGAGCGATCCCCCCGACGCTTCGTCATCCTCGCACTCGAAGAGTGCGGGGACCATGCCATCACCATCAGAGCGGCATTCGGGTCGAGGAAATGCGTCAAGCGAAGCAGCAGGCCGCAATCGTTTGTGGATGTAAGCAGCCTTCGAGGCATGGGTCCCCGGCCCTGTCGGGCCGAGGATGACGAGCGGTTTCAACGCTTCGGTCAATCGTCAGCCGTTTCCATCTGACGCCGTCGGAACAAATCCAACGAGCTTTATGACCCGTCCGCCTTCAGCCGGCTCATGAATTTGCCGAAAGTGAGGAGGCCCTCCGGCCAGGGGCCGTGGCCGGATTCGCCATTGATATGGCCGGCCTCGCCCGCATCGATGAAGAGGGAGCCCCAGGCTCCGGCAATGTCCTCGGCCGCCTCGAATGAGGTGAAGACGTCGTTGCGGCTGGCGACGACGATCGAAGGGAAGGGCAGAGGCTCGCGCGGATAGGGACCGAAGGTCATCAGATGCTTCGGCCGGATCGCGGCATTTTCCACATCCGGCGGCGCCACGAAGAAGGCTCCGGCGACGGGCTTTTCAGCTTTTTCCAGCGCATGAATGGCGGCCGCGACGCCGAGCGAGTGGGCGACCAGAATGACCGGCCGCGTCGAGGCGTCGATCGCTTCGGCGACGGAGCCCGCCCAGTCCTCGCGCACGGGCTTGGACCATTCGGCCTGCGGCACCCGCCGCGCCGTCGAGAGCTTGCGCTCCCACCGGGTCTGCCAGTGGTTGTCGGGCGACCCCTTGTAGCCGGGGATGATGAGGATATCGGCTTCTGCAACGCGCATGGCGTTCAGTTGGACAGCGGTTCGGCCCTTGTCAACATCGGCTCTTGCGTGTGGGGCGCGATATGTCAGAGCAGCGGGCTGATGAGGCGTGTCGCATTCTCGGCGATCTGGCGCGTCAGGCCCCGTTGACGCCAGTCCTCAAGGGAAAGCCGGCGAGACTTCGAGCGATAATCCCGCTCGATCGTCCGCAGCTTGTCGACGACCGCCTTGTCATAGGCGACGAGGGTCACCTCCGAATTCAACTCGAAGGAGCGGCGGTCCATGTTCGAGGAGCCGATGATGCCGATATCCTCGTCGATGGAGAGGTGCTTGGCGTGCAGGAAGCGCTCACGATAGAGATAGACCTTCACGCCCGCTTCCAGAAGGTCCTCGTAATAGGAGGATTGGGCGAGATCGATCAGAAGGCTGTTGGTCGTGCCGGTGAGGAACAGGTCGACGTCGACCCCCTTGGCGACCGCCGTGCTCAGCGCGTTGAGCAGCTCTTCATTCGGCACGAAATAGGGGGTGGCGAGGGCGATCTTGCGCCGCGCCGTATGGATCAGATCGGTGAAGAGCACGTCGACGCCGGTATCGGGGAAATCCGGCCCGGTCGGCATGACCTGAAGCAGCGTGCCCGAGCCGACCGCCGCCTCGCGCGTCGTCTCATGGGGCAGGATGTCGGCGCTGCCGATATCCTCCTCGGTCTCCAGAAACCAGTCGCCGACGAAGATCGCCTGAAGTTCGAGAACGACCGGCCCGGTGACCCGCGCCATCAATTCGCGATAGAAGGTCTTCGGCTCGTATTCGATCCGGTGCATGTTCTGGGAGCCGACCCAGCCGATCTTGCCGTCGATGACGACGATCTTGCGGTGATTGCGCAGATCGAGCCGCGTCGCGCCGTTCAAGAAGCGCCAAGGCAAGATCAGATGCATCTCGACGCCTGCCTTCTTCATGCGGCGGCGAATGCGATGGCGGTCGATGGAGGAGCCGACCGCGTCCACCAGAAGGCGGCATTTGACGCCCCGCGCGGAGGCCCGCTCCAAGGCTCTGAGAACGCGGTTGCCCGCCTCGTCGTCCTGCAGAATGTAGAAGCAGAGATGGGCGTGGTGCTCGGCTCGATCGATATCGGCGGCGATCCTGTCGACGACGCGATTATAGTCCCCATCGAGATCGATCTCATTGCCATGGACGGGCGGCAGATGGCCGATGCGCTCGACGAGGCGGGCGGTGATGCGATGACGGGTCTTCAGGACATCGACGCCGGTGGGCGAGCGATGGGAAATCTCCGCGATCGTGCGTTCGAGGATGGCGGGCAGGCGCGTGATCCGCTCGCGCCGCCATTTGGGATGGCGCGCATTGCCGAAGACGAGATAGAGCGGCAGGGCGACCCAGGGCAGGAAGAAGAAAAGCAGAATCCAGGCCTGCGCCGCCGTCGGCGAGCGGCGAAAGGGGATATAGACGAGGCCGCCAAAGACGATCGCCCAACCGGCGATCTTGAAGCCGGTATGCACCATGTCGGAATTGAAGAAGTCCACCCTCGCCGGCCCCTTTCCGGTCGTCGTCCCCTCGGCATGCGGTCCTCTTTCCAATCGACGCACGCCGCTTCAGGCCATCTAAGGCGCGGAGAGGCCGAGCTTAAGGGGTAAGAGCGTCGGCTTTTGCGCTGGACATCCGTTGATGACGCATGGGGCGGTGTTTCGGTTTGCGACTTTCGGGGCGATGACGAATAGCGCCATTGCCCCATTTGAGGGCCGGGCATACGGCTGCGCGCCGCAACGCCCTGCCTTCAGCTCGCCGGAGCCCAGACTGCTTTCCAACGAGACGCCATGACCCGCATCGTCTATGCCAATCTCGGATATCTGCGCGCCATAAATGGCTCGATCCGTCATCACATCGGCCGCTGGCATCATCATGTCTATACGCCCTTGCGGGTTCAGACCGAGAGCATCGCCCAGCTGACGGCGACAATTTCGCGGCTCGATCCCGATCTCTGCTGTCTCGTCGAGGTCGATCGCGGCTCGATCACCAATCGGTTCTACGATCAGTTTCCGCGCCTTCAGGGCAAGAGCTTCATTCATGCCGAAGCCCATGGAAAATATGGTCTCGACCGGCGCCCTGGGCGGCTGAACCTTTCTCATGGCAAGTCGAACGCCTTCCTCGCCAAGCGCAAGGTCGTCGCCCGCGACCGCTATCTCCAGGACGGCAAGAAGAAGCTCGTCCATGAGATTCGGATCGATGGGGTGCGCATTCTCGTCGTCCATCTCTCCTTGGCCTTCCGCGTGCGCAGCCGCCAGATCGTGGAGCTGGCGGACTGGATCGGGGAAGAGGAGGGGCCAACCATCCTCGTCGGCGATTTCAACGTCTTTCGCGGCGAACGCGAGCTCCTGCCGCTCTTGAAGAGCGGTCAACTCATCCACGCCAATCGCGGCCTGGAGCCGACCTTCCGCCTCGGTCCCTACCGCGCCGCGCTCGACACCTGCCTGATGTCGAAGACGCTGGCCGAGCGCGCCAAAATCACCGTCGTCGACCAGCCCTATTCGGACCACCAGATGCTGTTCATCGAACTGGTGGAGCAGCTGGCGTCGGGACGGGAGTAAGGCGCGTTCTCGCGGGTTCTGGCCTTTGGGACAGCTGTCGGATCAGCGGCCTTGAGCGGTGGCCAAGGGACTGAGATGCGATCCGGAAAGCCGGGGGCGGAGGGCGCTTTATGTGAATGATATGATTGGCGAAATTTGAAAGATCAGGGCGGACTTCCAGTCTGTGCAAGATGATTGCTATGTTTCCCAAAGGGCATTAATTCATAAAAACTGAGCAAAAAGACCGCTTGGCGAGATTTCTGTTCGAATAATCATGCATGATCTATTCCGATGCAGCGTGAAAATCAAAATTACGACTGTTTCGTCCAAGTTCTTTTCAAGTGGGTTCTTGACAGGCGCGAACAATCACGGAAAGCTTAATGCTCAGTGACGCCGGCTTCCAGGCGGCACTTTGCGAAGGGCGGGGCGGATGCGGCATATCTGTTATACGAGCCTGGCGCCGGCCATGGACCGCAGCATGTTCGAAGCCGTCATGGAGGCAGCCTGCCGCCGCAATCGCGATCGTGATATCTGCGGCATCATCGCTTTTCGAGACGGTGTCGTCACCCAGATCGTCGAGGGCGACGAGCGGGTCGATGATCTCTTCGAACGAATCTCGTCCGACACGCGTCATTCGAACGTGTTGCTTGTCTCTCGCACGAGGATTAGCGAGCGCAGCTTCAAGACCTTTCGGATTGGCCTGATGGACCCACTCGACATAGCGATTCAGTCGATTGCGATCGCCCAGTCTAAAGGGATTTCCGACCCGGCCTATGTTCATCGCGCCCATCGCTTCGCGGGTGGATTGGCGGCTCTGTCGGCAACGCCGCGCGGCGGCTCGGATGAGGCGGTGACGCAGGTTTCCGCCGTTCGGTGAGACTGCTGCCTTTTCGACAGCAACGATACTGGAAGGGGTTCAGGACTGGGAGCCGCTGTTCGCCTCCATATGGGGCTCGAAGGCTGAATCGGTTGCGGTCTGATCGCCGGGAACGCCGACAACGAGAAGCGTCACCACGAAGACGACGGTCACACCCAACAGGATCAAGGAAACCGCCTTGCTGCGCCCTTTTTCGAGACTGGGTCCGATACGCGGGGTCATCATGTTCCTCCCTAGACGGCGGTGGAATAGGGCTCGTCGTCCCTATCCCTTATAGCTAGCCAACCATCGAACGAGGTGATCGGTTCCCGCCAGGAAGTTGCAGCAAGCCTATCTCAGCTCGCACGCCCGAAGACGCGGGTGAAGATCGTATCGGCATGTTTGGTGTGATAGCCGAGGTCGAAGCGGGCGCGGATCTCCTCTTCCGAAAGCGCGGCGCGGACCTCTTCGTCCTTCAGGAGTTCTTCGAGGAAGTCGACCGTCGCCGAGCCTGCCACATGGTAGCTCTCCCACACCTTCATGGCGTTGCGCTGGACGAGGCGATAGGCGTCCTCGCGCGAAACGCCGGCCTGGGTGAGGGCGAGCAGGATGCGCTGGGAGTGAACGAGGCCGCCAAGCCGGTCCATATTGCCTGTCATGCGCTCGGGGTAGACGAGAAGCTTTTCGACGACGCCGGTCAGGCGGGCGAGGGCGAAGTCCAGCGTGATCGTCGCGTCCGGGCCGATATAGCGCTCGACGGAAGAGTGGGAGATGTCCCGCTCGTGCCAGAGCGCGACATTTTCCATGGCCGGCATGGCATAGGAACGCACCATGCGGGCAAGGCCGGTGAGATTTTCGGTCAGCACCGGATTGCGCTTGTGGGGCATGGCCGACGAGCCCTTCTGGCCCTTGGAGAAGAACTCCTCAGCTTCCAGAACCTCGGTGCGTTGGAGATGGCGGATTTCCGTCGCCAGCCGCTCCACCGAAGACGCGATGACGCCGAGCGTCGCGAAATACATGGCGTGGCGATCGCGGGGGATGACCTGGGTCGAGACCGGCTCGGGCTTCAGCCCCATGGCCTCGGCCACATGCTCTTCGACGCGCGGATCGATATTGGCGAAGCTGCCGACGGCGCCGGAAATGGCGCAGGTCGCGATCTCCTCGCGGGCGTTGACGAGGCGCTCGCGGCAGCGCTGGAACTCCACATAAGCCTGGGCGAGTTTGATGCCGAAGGTGGTCGGCTCGGCATGGATGCCATGGGAGCGGCCGATCGTGACCGTGTCCTTATGCTCGAAGGCGCGCTTTTCCAGAGCGGCGAGCAGGGCGTCGAGATCGGCGAGGAGAAGATCCGTCGCCTTGGTCAGCTGGACGTTGAGGCAGGTGTCGAGCACGTCGGAGGAGGTCATGCCCTGATGCACGAAACGGGCATCGGGCCCGACGATTTCCGACAGATGGGTCAGGAAGGCGATGACATCGTGCTTGGTCTCGCGCTCGATCGCGTCGATGCGATCGATGTCGAAAGTCGCCGCGCCGCCCTTTTCCCAAATGGTCTTGGCGGCCTCCTTGGGGATGACGCCGAGCTCGGCCAGGGCGTCGCAGGCATGGGCCTCGATCTCGAACCAGATGCGGAACTTCGTCTCCGGCGACCAGACGGCAACCATTTCGGGGCGGGCATAGCGGGGGATCATCGGCGGCTTCCGTCACAGTGTCGAGGGGTGGCCTGCCCTCTAGCAGAGGGCGGGGAAAGCCTCAATGTGAGTTGGCAGCCAGGATATGGGGGACAGCAGAGTGCACGGCACTGCGCTCAAACGCAGATCGCGACCGATTGCAAAGCCGATACCCTCAACGCATCGTCCTTCTCGGTCCCCGTACCGAGAATCCAGAAACGCCTGAAAAAAGAGTGGCTTCCTTGGCGCACTGGATGCCCGGGACGGAGCTTGAAGCATGACGAGCGCGATGAATGCGAATGTCCTGCATCCGAGTGCCGAGCCCTCGATATACGCCGTTCGAAGCAACTGCCATGGGCTCTGGCCGCACCCGATGGTGTCGGACGGGTCAGAGCCGATCCGGTGGCAGGTTCACATGCATGATCCGCGCGCAGCTGCGGCCGATTGGTTAATCATCGCCTGCAATTCGTTAATGCCGGCCTGCGGGACACCGCATTTTCTCGCCTCACGCAGGAGCATTTCGTACATGGTCTTGGAGGCTCGCGCGTTCTGGCAGATGCCCTGTGCGTTCTGGACCTGCGAGGCCACTTTCGCAGCGACGCGGTTCTGAGCCTTTTCCCAGCATGGGCTGCTCCAGCCTTGCGCCTGCGTCGGCGCGGCAAGAGCGATGGACAGGAAAAGGGCAGCCGAAGAAAGACCGGCAAGACTGTTGGGAATTTTCATAAGAGCGATGTCTCTGTTTCAGGATCGTTGACGCAGAGAGACCTAGAATTTTGCGGCAAGCGCCCGCATCCCCCAAGGGGGGTAGCGCTAGAACACTCGGCACGACGCTTGGTTCGAAGCGTCAGCTTCGGCGGCGTAGCATCAAGGAGTGGCCGGCATCGGCACCGGATTGGCAATATAGCGAATGTCGGGCCCTTCGAAGCCGTGGGATTGGACCGCGATGATCGCGACGGCTGCAAAACCGCCCCCGGGCTTTTCGTAGACCCGGACCTGGCGGATTGCATAATCGAGCGGACAGCCGCGCGAGGTGGGAATCGCGGTGTCTTCATGCAGGACGCTCGCCTTCTGACCGGGTTCGAGGGCCAGTTTGACGATGCGGTAGCCCATCACCGGCCTGCCGATGTCCTGGCAGATCTCAGGGCCTTCAAGCGGAAAGGTCTCCAATCGCAATTCCACTGGCTCGTCGATCGGCGGCAGGACCGGCCGGGCGACGAAGCGGGCGGCCTTGCCGTCGCTCGACAAGTCCGTCGGCGGATTGTCGAGGACCACATGGCCGTTGCGCTTGTCCGGCATGGTCCGGGTCAAGAGGTCGGCCGCCGCCGCGCGTGCCTCGGCGACCGCGTCGCCCACCAAGGCGCCGTCTTGATTGAGCCGGACCCTGATCGGGGACGGTTCGAGAAACCGGTCGGATTTGAGGTCGAGAAAGAAAATCTCCGCGTATGGAAAGCCCGACCCGTCTTCGACGCCCGATTGCTGAAAGGCGAAGACGTCGCCAGCCTCGGAAAAGCCGAGGGATTCCAGCAGGGCGATGTCGCCAGCGCGCGCCGGCCCGGCCATGATCAGGGACCCCAGGATCAGCGGCAAAGCGAAGAGGCGCCCAAGCGGCTCAAGCGCGCGTCGCCCAAAAGCACCACGGCCATTGTGTCCCGAGGCCTGATCCTGAAGCGCCGGCACCCTCTCTTCACTCCGACAGGCGCGTGCAGTTGAAGGCGTCGCCGCTCGCCAGCGAGTACCAACCCATCGTATCGCCGGTGAAGCCGGAAAGGGTGATGGCGTAGTCGTCGTCGAAGAACAGCGTGTAGCTGCCGTCCGTGCCCTCTTGAATCTCGAGGATGGGAAGATCGTCCGAGCCGTTGTTGTAGGTGTCGGGGGTGAAGGTGAATTCGGCCACTTCGCAGTCCCAGCGCCCGAGGAAGGGCAGGTCGTCCTCGGCGAAAGCGGGCGCCGGGGCAAGGGTGATCGCGGCGAGGGAAAAGGCAAGGCAGGACGCGCGAAGCGACATCGAAGGGTCCTCGAAGGAAAACGGCGCGGGGGAGAATGACACGGGGCGTCGATCCCGCCAATCCGATTCCTTCGGGGGGATTGGTCGTGATGAACCGGTTTTTTGCCGAGACCGGTAAGGCCGGCCGATCAACCGGTCCGTCTTGCCGCAAAGACCCCACGCGCGACGGCGCGGGCCATGGTCGAGGCGGCTGCCGCCCCGAGAAGCACCGAGGCGCGATCTCTTGGGTCGAAGGCTACGCGCGAGCGCCCCGTGGCCGCCGCAAAGACGAGGTCCCCGTCGAAATCCGTGTGCGAGGGAAAGATCGCCTTGGCGAGCCCGGCATGGCCGGCGATCGCCAGGCGTTTGGCCGCGCCCTTGTCGAGAACGGCATCGGTCGCGACGATCCCGATCGTCGTATTGGCGCCGGGCGCCGCGTCGAATTTCGTGCGGGGGCTGGCGAGAT
Source organism: Fulvimarina manganoxydans (assembly GCF_900176465.1). Taxonomy (GTDB): domain Bacteria; phylum Pseudomonadota; class Alphaproteobacteria; order Rhizobiales; family Rhizobiaceae; genus Fulvimarina; species Fulvimarina manganoxydans. The sequence goes on along the minus strand of NZ_FWXR01000005.1, from coordinate 224,110 downwards.
CGGGTGTCAGCTGCGATGGCAGGCCGAAGCCGCCGAATTCGGTGCCGATCTCGAAAGGCGCGGCCCAGAAGTGCGGACCGTCTCCCATCAAGGGTGAACCGACGGCGTTGACGGCGACGAGGGCGGCGACCGTCACGCCATTCTCCAGCACCATCGAAGCCGAGCCAAGGCCGCCGATGCCGCAAGCCGTTCGAGCCCCGAAACCGGCGCCGACGCGGCCGAGGCGCGTATCGTCTCCCGCTTGCGAGGCGGCGCGATAGCCGAGTTCGCGATAGGGCGGGGTGGCACCCCAATCCTTCGCTCCGCCATTGGCAAGATCGAAGAGGATGGCGGCGGGAACGATCGGCACGCGGGCGCCGGCGACCGCAAAGCCGCGTCCCGTCTCGGCGAGGCGCGCCATGACGCCCGATGCCGCTTCGAGGCCGAAGGCCGAGCCGCCGGAGAGCACCAGGGCATCGACGCCGGCGACCGTGTTTTCGGGCGCCAGAAGATCGGTCTCGCGCGTACCGGGCGCGCCGCCGAGAACGGCGAGCGAGGCGATGGTCGGTTCGTCGAAGAGGAGGACGGTCGAGCCCGATTTGACGCGCTCGTCCTCGGCATGGCCGATGCTGAGACCGGCAATGTCGAGAATATGGTTGCGCGGCCCGCTTCGCGGCGCAATCATCGATCCGAACCACCGTGCGCAGCCTGATCCGCGAGCGGCGCAAAATCCTCGCCGGTCCAGACATAGGGCCGCCACTCAAGGAGGCCGGAGTCTCCCTTTTCGTCGAAGCGGGCGGGACCGAGCACGGTCTCGAAGGTCTCGCCGTTCAGGATATCGGCAAGGGACCGGTCGCTTTCCTCTGCCAAGGCGAGCGCCTCGGCGGCGATCTCGGCGCTCGCATAGGCCGGGCCCGCGTAGCCGTGAGCCTTGTCTCCCAGCGTCTCCACGAGTGCCGGGAAGCGCATTGGCGGCAGGACAGCGATAACGCCGTCGCCTAAGGGCTGGTCGACGCTGGTCTCGTCCATCAGGCTTTCGCCGCCGATCACCTCAAGATCAAGCCCAAGTTCGGCCGCATCGCGCAGGATGACGGCGATATCCGGCCGGTCCCCGGCGATCACGAAGCGTGTGACGCCCGAGCGCTGGAGACGCCGGGCAAGACCGAACTGCTTTTCCTCGGCCGGACGGTAATTGTCCATCAGGGAGGGCTGAAGTCCCTTGTCGCCGAGGAGCCTGCGGACCGTATCCGTCAAGGCGCGATTGGCGATCGAGCCGTCTTCGATGAATCCGAAGGGCTCGTCCGACCAGCGTGTCGCGACGCTCTCGGCAATCGCCGTCGCTTCGGCGTCCGAACGCGGCGCGACGCGCCAGACAAGCTGGCCGCTTCTCTCGCGCCGGTCGGTCAGCCGGTTGGCACGCACGCCCACATCGATGACCGGCACGCCTTTTCCGGTCAGGATCGGCAGCGCCGCCTCGATCGCCTCGGTGCAGAGAAAGCCGATGACGATCGACGCGCCCTCAGCCAGAAGCCGTTCGGCCGCCGCCTTGCCGCCTTCAGACGTGCAAGCGGTGTCGGCGGTCACGGTCTCGACGCCGGCCGTGTCCGCGGCCGCCTTGGCGCCGGCCTCGATCTGTTCGCCGAGAAGGGCGGCGGAATCGGTCAAGGGCGCGGCGATGCCGATCCGGGCCTGAGCAAGGCCGGGCGAGGCGATGAGGAGGGCCGCAAGGGCGAGGGCGAAGCGCTTCATAGATGGACCATACCGATTCGCGCCTTCGATGAGAACGGCGCTCCCGATCGGATCCGTCTGAAACGAGAGATGCGGCCACGACGCCCCCCATGTTGCCAGCGCTTCCCGCTTCGGCCTAAACGATGGCTCTCAAGGAGGTCCGGGCGATGGCGCGTATCAGGGAGGACGACACGACGCGGCTCGACGAGGCGGCCCGGGCGGGCTGGCTCTATTACGTCGCCGGCAACACCCAGGAAGAGATCGCGGCCAAGCTCGGCATTTCGCGCCAAGCGGCCCAACGGCTCGTCTCGCTATCGGTCAGCGCTGGCCTCGTGCGCGTGCGCATCGACCATCCGATCGCCGCCTGTCTCGATCTTGCCGAAAGGCTGAAATCGGCCTTCGGTCTGACATTCGCCGAGGTCGTTCCATCCGATCCGACTTCGACATCAACGACCCTCGGCATCGCGGAGGCCTGCGCCGGCGAGATGGAGCGCTGGCTGAAGCGAGATGCCCCGACGGTCATCGCGCTCGGCACCGGACGCACATTGAAGGCGGCGGTCGAGAATCTATCCCCGATGAGCTGTCCCCAGCATCGCATCGTCTCGCTGACCGGCAATATCGCGCCGGACGGGTCCGCTTCGGTCTATAACGTCATCTTTTCCATGGCCGATAAGGTGAAAGCGCCACATTATCCGATGCCGCTGCCCGTGGTCGTCTCCTCGCCGCAGGAGCGCGATCTCCTTCATCGCCAGAAGGTGGTCGAGGCGACGCTGCATCTGGCCGCGACGGCCCAGGTGACCTTTGTCGGTGTCGGCGAGGTGGACGCCAATGCGCCGCTCGTCCTGGATGGCTTCATCACCGCGCTCGAACAGGACGAACTCCTCAAGGCCGGCGCGGTCGGCGAGATCGTCGGCTGGGTCTTCGACCGCGATGGACGGCTGATCGAATGCGGCTTGAACGACCGGGTGGCGAGCGCCGTCATCCCGTCTGTCGAAGCCTCCGACGTCATCGCCGTCGCCATGGGGCCGGGCAAGACCCCGGCGATGGCGGCGGCGATGCGCGGCCGCCTCGTCAACGGCCTCATTACCGACGAGGCGACGGCGGCACGGCTCATCGCCGAGGGCGCCTGAGCGCTCCAGAGTCGACGCGGACAGTCATCATCCTAGATCGTTAAAGTAACCGGCAGGTGGTCGCGCCGAATGCGGGATCATGGGGCTCCGGTTGCGCCGCAAAGCGTGCATTGCACAACAGAATCTTGGTCCGATCACCGTCAATTGGTTTGACAGGTGATGAAATCGGTGAGATTTTGCCCGTGCAATGGACAATTGCTCATTCGTGAGCCGGGAGGACATCATGAAGATTTCGACGATGCTGGCGGGAGCCGCGTCGCTCGTCGTCTTGACCGCCACCGCCGGTACGGCCGGGGCGCAGACGACCATCACCATCGGCACGGTCAACAACTCCGACATGATCCGCATGCAGGGTCTGACGAGCGTGTTCGAAGAAGCCCACCCCGACATCAAGGTGAACTGGGTGACGCTGGAGGAGAACATGCTCCGCCAGCGCGTGACGACGGACATCGCCACCAATGGCGGGCAGTTCGACGTCATGACCATCGGCACCTACGAGGTCCCGATCTGGGCCAAGCAAGACTGGCTGAAGGCGCTCGACAGCCTCGGCGACAATTACGACTATGACGATCTGATTCCGCCGATCCGCTCGGCCCTGTCGGTCGACGGCACGCTTTACGCCGCGCCCTTCTATGCCGAGAGCGTTCTGACGCTCTATCGCAAGGACCTCTTCGAGAAGGCCGGGCTGGAAATGCCCGAAAAGCCGACCTGGGATTTCATCGCGGAAGCGGCGGAAAAGACCGCCGACAAGGATGCCGGCATTTACGGCATCTGCCTGCGCGGCAAGCCGGGCTGGGGCGAGAATATGGGCTTCCTGGGCAATATGGCCCGCGAGTTCGGCGCCAATTATTTCGACGCCAACTGGCAGCCCCAGTTCGAGAGCGAAGGCTGGAAGAAGGCCATCACCCTTTATGTCGATCTGATGCAGAAATATGGCCCTCCGGGCGCGGCCTCGAACGGCTTCAACGAGAATCTCTCGCTGTTCGGCCAAGGCAAATGCGCCATGTGGATCGACGCCTCGGTCGCCGCGTCCTTCGTGACCGATCCGAAGCAGAGCCAGGTGCCCGATCAGGTCGGGTTCGGCGCAGCGCCTTGCGGCACTGAGAACTGCCCGAATGACGGCTTCAACTGGCTCTGGGCCTGGTCGCTGGCGATCCCGGCCTCGTCGGAGAAGGCGGAAGCCGCGCAGACCTTCATCGGCTGGGCGACCTCGAAGGAGTATCTCGAGCTCGTCGCCGAGAAGGAAGGCTGGGCGAACGTGCCTCCGGGCACCCGCACCTCGCTCTACAACAATGAGAACTATACGAGCGCGGCGCCCTTCGCCGATGCGACGCTGAACGCGATCAACCATGCCGATCCTTCGCCGACCGAGGACAAGCCTTATTACGGCCTCCAATTCGCGGCGATCCCCGAATTCCAGGGCATCGGTACGGCGGTTGGCCAGCAGATGGCGGCGGCGCTGTCCGGTTCGGCCACGGTCGACCAGGCGCTGTCACAGGCCCAGGCGATCGCGACCCGCGAGATGACCCGCGCGGGTTACATCAAGTAAGAACATGACAGGGCGGGGCGGCGGTTTCCCGTCGCCCCGTCCCCCGGCCGTTCGGGAGGAGGGGCCGAGAGACCGGCGCGTATCGCCCCGTGCCAGAGAGCGCGAGGTTGGTGCGATGCGCGCAACCCTCAAGGATCGCCAGGCGACCGCCCGATGGGGCTGGTCCTCTACCGCGTTCCGCGCGATCCGTCCCGCTTCCCAACGCCCCGACCGTTTGAACGTTTTCGTCGAATGCTGCGCCCTGAGCCGATAAAGGCCGCGCAGAGGGAGGAAACACGTCATGGCGACGACGCATACCAAGAGCGCGGCCCGCGCAATGATGGCCCCCTCGGTCATAGCGCTGCTGATCTGGATGGCGGTTCCACTCGCCATGACGCTCTATTATTCGACGCTCGGCTACAGCCTGTATAATCCGATCTCGACGCCCTTCGTCGGCTTCGACAATTACAGCTATTTCCTCTCCGACCCGACCTTTTCCGCCGCGCTGGTCAATACGCTGATCCTTGTCGTCGGCGTCCTCTGCATCACCGTCGGGGGCGGCATTCTGGTGGCGCTCCTCCTCGATCAGGATTTTTACGGCGTCAACGTAGTCCGGCTTCTGGTCATCGCGCCCTTCTTCGTCATGCCGACGGTCGCCGCGCTGGTGTGGAAGAACATGATGATGAACCCGGTCTATGGCGTGATCGGCCAGTTTCTCTCATCCATCGGCTTGCAGCCGATCGACTGGATGACCGAGGTTCCGCTCCTGTCGATCATCATCATCGTCGCCTGGCAGTGGCTGCCCTTCGCGACGCTGATCCTGCTCACCGCGCTTCAGTCGCTCTCCTCCGATCAGAAGGAGGCGGCCGAGATGGACGGAGCCGGGGCGCTGTCCATCTTCTGGTACATCACCCTGCCGCATATGAGCCGGGCGATCACCGTCGTCATCCTGATTCAGACGATCTTCCTCCTGTCGATCTTCGCCGAGATCCTGGTGACGACGAATGGCGGGCCGGGCTCCCAGTCCACCAACCTCACCTATCTCGTCTATCAGCAGGCGATCTCCTTCGGCGATGTGGGCGCGGCTTCGGCCGGCGGCATCGTGGCGGTCATCCTCGCGAATATCGTCGCCATCTTCCTTGTCCGCCTCATCGGCAAGAATCTCGACGCTTAGAAGGAGGTCCATCATGGCACGCCGCGTCACCCAACGTCGGAAGATCGGCATGACGGTCCTAGCCTGGGCCGTCGGTCTCCTGATCTTCTTCCCGATCCTGTGGACCTTTCTCACCTCGTTCAAATCAGAACTGACGGCGATCTCGATCCCGCCGCAATTCCTCTTCTTCGACTGGACGACGGAGAACTATGCGACGATCTACGAGCAGTCGAACTACTTCCACTACATGATGAATTCGATCTATCTGTCGCTCGGCTCGACGGCGCTGGGTCTCCTCTTCGCCATTCCGGCCGCCTGGGCGATGGCCTTTTCGCCGACCCCGCGCACCAAGGACATCCTCCTCTGGATGCTCTCGACCAAGATGCTGCCCGCCGTCGGCGTGCTGATCCCGATCTATCTGCTCTTCGTCAATTTCGGGCTGCTCGATTCGAGGCTCGGCCTGATCGTCGTGCTCTTCCTGATCAATCTGCCGATCATCGTCTGGATGCTCTACACCTATTTCAAGGAAATCCCCGGCGAGATCTTGGAAGCGGGCCGCATGGACGGGGCGACCCTGCGCCAGGAGATCACCCAGATCCTCGCACCGATGGCGGTGCCGGGCATCGCCTCGACGGTTCTTCTCAACATCATTCTGGCCTGGAACGAGGCGTTCTGGACGCTCAATCTGACGACGTCGAACGCGGCGCCGCTCACCGCGTTCATCGCCTCCTTCTCATCCCCTCAGGGCAATTTCTACGCCAAGCTCTCGGCGGCCTCGATGCTGGCGATCGCCCCCATTCTCATCCTCGGCTGGTTCAGCCAGAAGCAACTCGTCCGCGGCCTGACCTTCGGCGCCGTCAAGTAGGGAGTGACTCATCATGGGTGCCATTCGGCTCGAAAAGGTCCGCAAGGCGTTCGGCGAGGCGGTCATCATCCCCGAGCTCGACCTCGACATCAAAGATGGCGAATTCGTCGTCTTCGTCGGGCCCTCGGGCTGCGGAAAGTCGACGCTTCTGCGCCTGATCGCAGGGCTTGAGGACGTCACCTCCGGCGACATCACCATCGATGGAACCAACGCCACCGAACTGCCGCCGGCCAAGCGCCGGCTCGCCATGGTGTTCCAGTCCTATGCGCTCTATCCCCATATGAGCGTGAGGAAGAACATCGCCTTCCCGCTGAAGATGGCGGGGATGGACAAGGCCGAGATCGACAAGCGCGTGTCCAACGCCGCCAAGATCCTCAATCTCGACAACTATATCGACCGGCGCCCCGGCCAGTTGTCGGGCGGCCAGCGCCAGCGTGTGGCTATCGGAAGGGCGATCGTGCGCGAGCCCGCTGCCTTCCTCTTCGACGAGCCCTTGTCGAACCTCGATGCGGCGCTTCGCGTTGGCATGCGGCTGGAGATTTCCGAGCTGCATCAGCGCCTCAAGACGACGATGATCTACGTGACCCACGATCAGGTCGAGGCAATGACCATGGCCGACAAGATCGTCGTGCTCCATGCCGGCCATATCGAACAGGTCGGCTCGCCGCTCGAACTCTATTCGCGTCCGCGCAACACCTTCGTCGCCGGTTTCATCGGCTCGCCGAAGATGAACCTCCTCACCGGGGCCGAGGCGAAGAAACACGATGCGGCGACGATCGGCGTGCGGCCCGAACATATCGCTCTATCGACCAGCGAGGGGATGTGGAAAGGCACGGTGAAGGTCTCCGAGCATCTCGGCTCCGACACCTTCCTCCATGTGGAGACGGCTCTTCATCCCGAGCCCTTGACGGTGCGCGCCGATGGCGAATTTCCCGTCCATTACGGCGACACGGTCTATCTGACGCCGCAAGCGGACAAGATCCATCGCTTCGACGACAAGGGCCTGGCGATCCGCTGATCGCCCATCAGTGACCCTCGTCCAAGGGCGCGCTCCCGCCGTTACGGCCGGGCGGCCCGCGCATGCCATCAGGAGACAGACATGACCGTCAGGCTCAACCAGGACAATCTCTCGACGATCTCGAAGGCGGAGACGCCGTCCTACGACCGCACCGGGCTGAAAGCCGGCATCCTCCATTTCGGTGTCGGCAATTTTCATCGGGCTCATCAGGCCGTCTATCTCGATGACCTCTTCGAAAAGGGCGAAGGCCATGACTTCGCGATCGTCGGCGCCGGCGTCATGCCGTCCGATGCCGCCATGCGCGAAAAACTTGCCGGGCAGGACTACCTCACCACGGTTGTCGAGCAGGACAACGAGCGCACGGCAGCTCGCGTGACCGGTCCGATGATCGACATGATGCCCGTCGGCGACGGCCCGGCCATCATCGGCCGGCTCGCCGATCCGGCGATCCGCATCGTCTCGCTGACGGTCACCGAGGGCGGCTATTTCGTCGATTCCGATGGGCACTTCGATCCGAGCCACCCGGCGATCGCCGAGGACGGCGCCCGGCCGGCGAACCCGAAGACAGTTTTTGGCCTCATCGGTGCCGGTCTCAAGCGACGCCAGGAGGCGGGAATCGCGCCCTTCACGGTGATGAGCTGCGACAACATCCCCCATAACGGCAAGGTCACCCGCGCGGCCGTCGTCGGCACGATGCGCCTCTCCGATCCGAATTTTGCCGATTGGATCGATCAGAATGTCGCCTTTCCGAACGGCATGGTCGACCGGATCACGCCCGCGACGAGCGAGCGCGAGATCGCTCATTGCGCCGAGACCTTCGACATCGACGATGCCTGGCCGGTCTATTGCGAAGAGTTCAAGCAATGGGTGCTGGAGGACGATTTTCCGCAAGGCCGGCCGGCGCTGGAAAAGGTCGGCGTCCAGTTCGTCCCCGACGTGTCTCCCTACGAGACCATGAAGATCCGCATCCTCAATGGCGGCCATGCGATCATCGCCTATCCGGCGGGCCTGATGGACGTGCATTTCGTCCATGAGGCGATGGAGACCGATCTCGTCGCCCGCTTCTTGGAAAAGGTCGAGCGCGACGATATCCTGCCGATCGTGCCGCCGGTGCCGGACACCGATCTGTCGGACTATTTCGACCTCATCAAACGCCGCTTCGCCAATCCAAAAATCGGCGACACGATCCGCCGGCTTTGCCTGGACGGATCGAACCGTCAGCCGAAATTCATCGTCCCTTCGATCCTCGACAATCTGAAGGCGGGCCGGGAGCCGAGCGGTCTCGCGCTCGAATCGGCGCTCTGGTGCCGCTATTGCCGGGGCATCACCGATTCCGGCCGCGTGATCGAGCCGAACGATCCGAATTGGGATCGCCTCGTCGAAAAGGCGCGGGCGGCCGAGAGCGACCCCTCGGCCTGGCTGTCCATGACCGAGGTCTACGGCACGCTGAAGGACGAGCCGCGTTTTGCCGAGCCCTTTGCGAAGTGGCTCGCCATGCTGAGCGAAAAGGGCACGGCGGAAACATTGAAGGTCTATCTCGGGGATTGAGCCGCGCTCGGCGTTTCTCCTCTAATCCCGCATCGTTTGTCGTGGCCGTTTCCCTCCTGCGCTGAAATCGGCTAGGTCGCTTCCGCGAGGATGGGGAGCGGCGATGGCAGGCGTTTATCTCGGCGTCGATGTGGGGACGGGCAGCGCCCGGGCCGGCCTCTTCGATGCGAGGGGCACGCTTTTGTCGAGTGCGCGCCGACCCATCCGGCTCTGGCGCGAGGATGGCGCCTTTGCCGAGCATTCCTCCGAGGATATCTGGCAGGCGATCTGCGAAAGCGTCCGCGAGGCTCTGCAAATGGCCTCCATACCTCCGGAGGCGGTCAAGGGTCTCGGCTTCGACGCGACCTGCTCGCTGGTCGTCATCGATCCGGCGGGAGGGGCTTTGACGGTGAGCCCGTCGGGGGCGCCGGAGCGCAACGTCATCTGCTGGATGGATCATCGCGCGCTCACCGAAACGGCCGAGATCAATGCCACCGGCCACGCGGTCCTCGACTATGTTGGCGGGGCGATCTCCCCGGAAATGCAGGCGCCGAAGCTTCTCTGGCTGAAGCGCCATCGGCCGGAGACCTTCGCCAAAGCCGGCCATTTCTTCGATCTCGCCGATTATCTCTCCTACCGCGCGACCGGCAGCCTTGCCCGCTCGCTCTGCACGCTGACCTGCAAATGGACCTATCTCGCCCATGAAGGGCGCTTCGATCCCGATTTCTTTCGAACGATCGGGCTCGAAGAGCTTGCCGCCGAGGATTTTCGGCGGATCGGCACCGAGGTCGTCGATATCGCGACGCCGCTTGCCGATGGCCTGACCGAGACGGCGGCGGTCGATCTCGGCCTCCTGGCGGGAACGCCCGTCGGCGCTTCGCTGATCGATGCCCATGCCGGCGGGGTCGGGACGCTGGGCGGCAAAAGCGAGAGGGGCGGGGCCCTCGATCCGACCGGCGAACTCGCCTTCATCATGGGCACCTCCTCCTGCACCATGACGCTGACCCGCGAGCCGGTCTTCGTGCCGGGCGTCTGGGGACCCTATTACAGCGCCATGATCCCCGGCTATTGGCTCCTCGAAGGAGGCCAGTCGGCCTATGGCGCCGCCCTCGATCATCTGGTCGCCCTGCATCCGGCCCGGGCCGAGGCCGAGCGCCTCGCAGCATCCCGATCCCTGCCGCTGCTCGATTTCCTGGAAGCGCAAGCCTTGCATATGGCGGGCTCGCTGGAGGCCGCCGCCCGTCTCGGCGCCAAGCTCGACATCCTGCCGGAATTTCTCGGCAATCGCTCGCCCCATGGCGATCCGGCATCGACCGCGCTTCTGTGCGGCCTCACCCTGGATGCAAGCGTCGACAGCCTCGTCCGCCTCTTCGTCGCCGGCCTCTGCGGCCTGTCATACGGCACAAGGCAGATCGTCGAAGCCAATCGGGAGAAGGGCATTTGCGTCGAAACGCTCGTCGTCTCGGGCGGGGCATCGCGCTCGGCGCTTTTGCGCCGGATTCTCGCCGATGCCACCGGCTGCCGGGTCGCCCTGCCGAAGACGCCAGAGCCGGTCCTCCTCGGCAGCGCGATGCTCGGTGCCGTTGCCGGTGGCGCCTATCGCGATCTCGCCTCGGCCGCTGCCTCCATGTGCCGGACGGCGGAGGCGATCGAGCCCGCCATCGGGGAGGCGGCCTATCATGAGGCGAAATACGCGGCCTATCAGGTGCTCCAGGCCGCCGAACGCGAGGTCCGCCGCCTGACCGCCACGCTTACCGGCTGACGGCACGAAGCGGCCGAGCGCCCGGAGCCGGAGCCTCCGGGGAGGCTTACAGAAATCCAGCCTTCTTCAATTCGCGGGTGACGGCGTTTTCCGAGCGGTCGCTGTCGCCATAGCCGAGATCGAAGGCCTCGACCTTTTCGGCGTCGAGGTCCTGGCCGGCGCGCCATTGCAGCTTGCGTTGATGCTCTTCGCCGGTCAGCCGGCCGATGATCGTTCCGTTGATCCGCACGATCGTGTCCGGACCGTCTTTCTCGAATGTCACTGTCTTCATCGGGCTCGTCCCTTCTGTTCGATGGGATCATTTCGCTAATTCGAAAACCGGCGGCGAGGTTCCCGGTGGGGCGCTGTTCAGCCGGGCATCGATCCTCTATGAGACCTTCGACGCAAGATGCGCATCCATCAAGCTGGAGGGCTTCATCCCATGACCGCGATCATCGACATCATTGGACGCGAAATTCTCGACAGCCGGGGCAACCCCACCGTCGAGGTCGACGTGATTCTAGAGGACGGCTCCATGGGCCGCGCCGCCGTTCCTTCGGGCGCCTCGACCGGCGCCTATGAGGCGGTCGAGCTGCGCGACGGCGACGAGCGCTATATGGGCAAGGGCGTCCTCAAGGCGGTCGATGCGGTCAACAATGAGATCGCCGAGGAGATCATCGGCATGGAGGCCGAGGATCAGCTGATGATCGACGCCTCGCTCTCCGATCTCGACGGGACCGACAATAAGAGCCGGATCGGCGCCAATGCCATTCTCGGCGTCTCGCTCGCCATCGCCAAGGCGGCGGCCGAGGCCTCGGGCCTGCCGCTCTATCGCTATGTGGGCGGCCCCTCGGCCCATGTCCTGCCCGTTCCGATGATGAACATCATCAATGGCGGCGCCCATGCGGACAATCCGATCGATTTTCAGGAATTCATGATCATGCCGGTCGGCGCGGAGAGCTTCTCGGAAGCGCTGCGCTGGGGCGCCGAGACCTTCCACACCCTGAAGAAGATGCTGAAAGAGGCTGGCCACAACACCAATGTGGGTGACGAGGGCGGTTTTGCCCCCAATCTCGGCTCGGCCAAGGAAGCGCTCGACTTCGTCGTCAAGGCGATCGAGAAGGCTGGCTACCGTCCGGGCGACGACATCTATATCGCCCTCGATCCGGCCTCGACCGAGTTCTTCAAGGACGGCGTCTATGATCTCGCCGGCGAAGGGCGCAAGCTCTCGCCGAACGACATGGCGGCCTATTATGGCGAGCTCGCTTCTGCCTATCCGATCATCTCGATCGAGGACGGCATGGCCGAGGACGACTGGGAGGGCTGGAAGACCCTGACCGACCAGATCGGCGGCAAGGTGCAGCTCGTCGGCGACGATCTCTTCGTGACGAATTCCGAGCGTCTGCGGGAGGGTATCAAGAAGGGCGTTGCCAATTCGATCCTCGTCAAGGTCAATCAGATCGGCTCGCTCTCCGAGACGCTCGATGCGGTCAATGTGGCTCATCGCGCCGGCTATACGGCGGTCATGTCCCACCGTTCGGGCGAAACCGAGGATTCCACCATCGCCGATCTCGCCGTCGCGACCAATTGCGGGCAGATCAAGACCGGCTCGCTCGCCCGCTCCGACCGGCTCGCCAAATACAACCAGCTCCTGCGCATCGAGGAAGAACTGGGCAGCCAGGCCGTTTATGCCGGCACGTCGATCCTGCGCGGCTGAATAATCTGATGCAGACGGCCTCCGGTCTCGGCCGGTGGCCGTAGGTCTATGTCGCGTGACGATTGTGCGTTTGAGCGGTTCTTCTATGCGTTCCGCATTCCTGAACCGGCCGGGGCCTTGGCGCCTCGGCCGGTACTGTTTTGCCGCGAACCGTCAGTTCCCTCTCTCGTCGAGCTCGTCGGCGACCTGCCCATAGCTGATCAGAGCAAAGAGCGCCGCGCCGCCAAGGACATTGCCAATGAGTGCGGGAATGTGAAAGCCGAAGACGGCTTGGGCGAGCGTCATTTCTCCGGCAAAGACCAGGGCAAAAGCTTCGACCGAGCCCGCCACCACATGGGCGAGATGAAACAGCGCGATCAGATAGGTCAGGAGCGCGATCACCGCGAAGCTCGATTTATCGGCCGACGGCAGGAGCCAGACCACCGTCGCCATCAGCCAGCCAGCCGCTACGCCTCTCAACAGCATGAAATGAAAGTCGGGCTCCATCGCCTTTCGCGACACTTCGAGCGCGGCCGCTGTGATGTCCGGTGTGTTGAGGACATCCGAGGCGATGCCATATCCGAAGATCGCCGTTCCCACCATGTTGGCGAAGAAGACGATCGCCCAGAGCCGGGCAATGGCGATGAAGCCGCGTAACTTCGTGCGGGCGAGAACCGGCAGGACGGCCGTCAATGTGATTTCCGTGAACAGCTGCTGACGGCCGAGAATGACGATGAGAAAGCCCACCGCATAGCCCCAGCATTCCACAAGCGGACGCCACGGGGCATCCGGCAGATAGGCGCGCAGGGCGGCTTGCGTCCAGACCGAGAAGCCGATCGAAAGGCCGGCCGCGAGGCCCGACCACAGAAGGCTGCGATTGGGCCGGGTGAGCTCGTCTTCGCCTTCCTGGCGTACGATCTCATAGACCGCGAGCGGCCTCAGCTTCATGCGATGGTCGACTTCTTCGAGTTCACTCCGGGTGAGCGTCGAGCCTTCATGCTCGATGCGATGCTCGGTCACATTGCTGGCGTGGAGCCGTTGATTGCCTTTGGCTTCGCCTTTCCGCGCGTCGCCGCTGTTCTCGCTGTTCATAAACCTGCCACTGTCGAGAGGAGACGGGCAACCGGAGAACTAAGAGCCAGCCAACCCGCTGTTAGAGGCAAACTGGGTCAGACGTGAGAGGTTTCAAAAGATCGCGGTCATAATGACGCGCCGCACAAAAGAGCTTCGCTTCAGCGGGGCCGGCGATCGGACCGTTTCAGGCTTTCCTCGTCGTCGAAGAGGATCCGCACCGCCGCCCCGTCGAGATCGTCATACTGGCCACTCTTGAGGCTCCAGAGAAAGGCGCCGAGGCCGAGGGCCCCGAGCCCGAGCGCGATGGGAATTAGAAACAGAAGAAGGCTCATCCGAAAACCTCGGGGGCAAGGAAGGCGGGCGTCGCCGGTTCCTGCTTCTTCGATCGGAAAGAGGGCCGGCGGGCGAGGCGAAGGCTGTTGGCGACGACGAGGATCGAAGAGGCGGACATGGCGATGGCAGCGATGAGCGGTGTCACGATGCCCGCCATGGCGAGCGGTACGGCGACGCAATTATAGGCGATGGCGAGGCCGAAATTCTGGGTGACGAGCCGCTCGGCCTTGCGGGCGACCTCGATCGTCTCAGGGATCGCGGAGAGATCGTTCTGTGTCAGCACGAAATCGGCGGCGAGCCGCCCGACGTCGCAGGCCGAAGCCGGCGCCATGGAGACGTCGCCGGCGGCTAGGCTCGGCGCATCGTTGAGCCCGTCCCCGACCATCAGAACGCGTTCACCGGCCTCTTGGAGGGCGCGGATGCGGCCGATCTTGTCTGAAGGAGCCCGCCGGGCCTTGGCCGGCAGGCCGAGGCGCGTGGCCAGGCGATAAACCGGCCGTTCGGCGTCGCCCGACAGAAGCTCGGCCGAAAGCGAAAGCTTGCCAAGCGCCTGGACGATCGCCTCGGCTCCGGGGCGCAGGGTCTCGGTCAAGGTGACATGAGCGATCGGATGGCCCTCTATGGCGAAGGCGACGCCTTCCAGGGTGGCCGCGCTGCGCGGATCGACATCGGCGATCTCGCCCACCCAGTCGGGCCGTCCGAGCCGCAGGCGCCGGCCCATGCCTCCGATCGTGCCTTCCATGCCGCAGCCAGGCTCTTCGCGAAGGGCCTCGATCGCGGCGCCTGACCGTCCGGCATAATGGGCCGCGACGGCGCGGGCGGCCGGATGGGTCGAGGCGGCGGCGAGGGAAAGGGCGAGCGGGACGTCTTTATCCGAGATCGTCGTTGCATCAACGCGCGGCGTGCCCGTGGTCAGCGTTCCCGTCTTGTCGAAGACGGCGTGAGAGATTTTCGCGAGGCGTTCGAGGCCCGAACCGTCCTTCATCATCACCCCGCCTTCGAACAGCCGGCCGGCAGCGACCACATGGACCACGGGCACTGCGAGGCCGAGGGCGCAGGGGCAGGTGATGATCAGGACCGAAATCGCGGCATAGACGGCCGCATACCAGTCACCGGTGATAACGACCCAACCGAGAAAGGTGACGAGCGACAGGAGATGGACGGCCGGCGCATAGATGCGGGCCATGCGGTCGGCGATGCGCACATAGCGACCGCGACCGACCTCCGCCGCCTCCATCATCCGCTGCGTCTCGGCGAGGAACGAGGTCCCGGCATCGCTCGTCGCCTCCACCTCGATCGGTGCGGACAGATTGAGAACGCCCGCTTCGAGCCGCGTGCCGAGCGCGGCCAGCATGGGCGCGCTCTCACCGGTGACCAGTGAGCGGTCGATCATGGCCTCGCCGCTCAGAACCCTGGCATCCACCGCAAGCCGGTCGCCGGCGGCCAGGCGCAGCCGCATGCCGGGCTGGATCTCGTCGAGCGGACGATAGCGGATCCTGCCATCGGCCTCGACGACATTGGCCCCTTTGGAGACGAGCCTTGCCAAAGCGGTGACGGCGCTGCGCGCGCGCTCGCGCATCGCCTCGTCGAGAAAGCGACCGATGAGCAGGAAGAAGGTGAGGGTGAGGGCGGCGTCGAAATAGGCGGTCTCGCCGCCCGACAGACTCTCGTAAAGGCTCATGGCAAGGGCGAGCAGGATCGCAAGGGCGATCGGCACGTCCATGTTCAGTCGCCCGGCGCTCAAGGCTTTAAGGGCCGAGCGGAAGAAGACCCGGCCCGAATAGCCGACCGCCGGCAAAGCAATCAGGGCCGAGACGAGATGGAAGAAGTCGCGCGTCGCAGCATCCGCGCCGGACCAGACCGAGACCGAGAGCAGCATGACATTGGCGCTGGCAAAGCCGGCGACGGCGAGCGCCTTGAGGAGTTCGCGCGAGCGCTGGCCCTTGGCGAGGTCGTCGAGATCGCCGAGATCGACTGGCGTTGCCGGATAGCCGAGCCGGTCGAGGGTCTCGAGAAGGACGATCGGTTCCTCGAAGTCGGGGCTGGTGGTGATCGTCACGCGCTTCAGCGTGAGATTGACCCGGACATTCTCGATGCCGGACAGTTTTGCGAGCTGGTCTTCGATAGCGACGATGCACTGGCCGCAATGGATCGATGGGGCCGACAGAACGAATTCCGTTCCCCCATCGGGAAGTTCGCGCCCGGCATGGCGGAGCTCTTCGGCCCGCCGCAGCCTGTCGGGATCGCCGACGGCCTCGACGCAGGCTCCGGCGAGATCGCCCCCGCAGCAGCTCATTGGACCGCCTCCGCCTCAGCCTCGGTGACGATGAAGCGCAGACCGCGCTCCATCATCTCGCCATTGGCGGTCCTCACCAGGACATCAGCCTTCCAAAGACCAGCCCCGAGCTTTAGCGCGGAACGCGCGGTGCCGTCGCCGGTGAGTGAGAAGGTGAGATCGCGATCCTCCATCGCCGTCACCGGGCGACCGACACGCCCCTCGATCGAGCCGATCGCCAGGGGCTTGCCGCTGCGGGCGAGATGAATGGTCAAGGTCTCGTTCGCGTAAGTCGCATGAAGCGAATAGCCGAGGCCGGCGAGGCGTTCCCGCTCGGCGACATCGTCGTTGAAGTGCTGGCTCGCCACATAGCTGTTTTCGACGACGAGACCGGTCCAACTCTCCATAGCTTGGCGCGCCATATAGAGGTTGACGCTAATGATCGTGCCGAAAAAGACCAGCATGACGGCGAGCATATGCATGCCGGTGAAGGACTTGCGGGCAAGGAGCGTATCGAGAAGCGTGGTCATGTTGAGGGCGCTCTTCATCTGATTTTCACCGTCCTTCCGGGGCTTCGAACACGGCGTCGTAACGGTCGGCCTCGTCGGACCCGACGTCCTTGGCGAGGAAGTCGAAGCCGGTCTTGCCGTCTTCCACCTTATCGCCCGGCTGGGAGACAAAGACCTTGATCTGGCGCAAAAGATCGGGCTCGACCGGCACGTCGAGCGAGCGGACATTGTCGAGGCCGAGATCGGGGACATGCATGGTCGCGCCGGGCAGTCCTTGGAGCGACAGCGTGATTTCGCGCGGTTCGGGCACCATGTTGAGGAGCTTGACCGTGTAGCCGTTGCGGATCGAGCCGTCCTTTAGCGTCACATAGACCGGGTTGCGGTCGTGCTGGACATTGAGTTGCAGCCGCTCGCGCAAGGTGAGCGCGGTGACGAGACCAAGACCGATGGCGGCCCAGGCGGCAAAATAGATCAGCGTGCGTGGCCGGAAGATGATCCGCCAGTCGAAGTGCTTCAGGCCGGGCAGGAACCGCCCGCTCTGATCGCGAACGCGGGCGGGCTCGATCCGACCTGTCTCCGGGTTGGTCGCCGCTTCCATATTGTCGTGATAATCGCGGAAGGTGGCATAGGCGATCAGACCGCGCTCGCGGCCGATCTTATCCATCACGCCGTCGCAGGCATCGATGCAGAGGGCGCATGTGATGCAGCCGAGCTGCTGGCCCTCGCGGATATCGATGCCCATCGGGCAGACGGCGACACAGGCATTGCAGTCGATGCAGTCGCCGACCGGCTCGCCGGCCGCGATCGCCTTCTTCTGGTGCTTGGAGCGCGGCTCGCCCCGCCAGTCATTATAGGTGACGGTGAGCGAATCCTCGTCCAGCATCGCCGCCTGGATGCGCGGCCAGGGGCACATATAGATGCAGACCTGTTCGCGCATGAGGCCGCCGAGGCTATAGGTGGTGAAGGCGAGGACCGCGATCGTGCCATAGGCGACGAAGGGTGCATCCCCCGTGACGACGTCCCTCAGAAGCGTCGGCGCATCGGCGAAATAGAAGATCCAGGCGCCGCCAGTGGCGACCGCGATGAGAAGCCAGATAGCGTGTTTCGTCACGCGCTTGGCGAGCTTGCCCGCATCCATCGGCGCCTTGTCGAGGCGCATGCGGGCGTTGCGATCGCCTTCCACCGCGCGCTCGACCCAAAGAAAGAGGTCGGTCCAGACGGTCTGCGGGCAGGTATAGCCGCACCAGGCACGACCGACGACGGAGGTGATGAGGAACAGGCCGATGCCTGCCATGACCAGAAGCCCGGCGACGTAATAGAATTCCTGAGGCCATATCTCGATGAAGAAGAAATAGAAGCGCCGATTGGCGAGATCGACGAGCACCGCCTGATCCGGCGCATAAGGCCCGCGATCCCAGCGTAGCCAGGGAGTGACGTAATAGATCCCCAAGGTGATCGCCATGATGATCCATTTGAGCCGGCGAAACCGGCCCTCGGCGCGCTTGGGGTGGATCTTCTCGCGCTTGGCATAAAGCGGCGCGCTCGATCCGACCTTGTGGGTCGCCGTATCGGCAAAGGTCTGGACCTCGTCCTCTCCCGGCAAAGACTCGTTCGGATGGGTGTCCATGATGGCAGCGGCTTCTTCGTCTCGGTCGCGAGGTAGGCCCCCGCGAGGATCGCGTTTCAGCTTGCGTCATGGACGAGATGGAAGGCGAGCGCCTTGATCAGGATCAAGGGGTGGGCTGGACGTCAGGCGGCAAGACAAAGCCTTGGACCGCGATGGCGAATTTGGGTTATTGCATCGCGCGCTCAGGTGATCGAAGCCCTCTTAACCATGGAGTGCGCTTCTTTCGCTGAAGAGTGCGTTCCGGCCATCATCCGCATCGACCGGTAGGCGCTGGGACCATATACTCTCGCCGATTGGCGGAGATATTTTCATGATTTCTGGTATTGTCGCGGTTCTACGCCCGGCCTGCGTCGCTGCCACGATAGCGATCGCAACGATGGTCATCGCTTCCGTCTGGGGGTGGAGATGGGTGGACTGGCCAACCTTCTGGAGCCTCGCCTTCTCTTATGTCGCTCTGATGCTCGCCGGTACGGCGATCTGTTTCATCGACAAGTCCAGTCGCTCTGGGCCCGACAGATGAGATCGTGGTGGGATATCGAAGGGAGGGTATGGTGCCTCAAGACGCCCGTCCCTCGATCGTCTTCCCTTCCATCGCGCCGCGATAGGCGGCGGGTGTGCCGCCGGTCTGGGCCTTGAAGACGCGCGTCAGGTAGCTGGCGCTGGAGAAGCCGCAGGCCGCCGCGATCTCGGCGATCGGGGTCGTCGTCCGCAGGAGGTCTTTTGCCCGCTCGATCCGCCGCTGGGCGATCCACACATTGGGCGGAACGCCGCGCGAGAGCCGGAACATGCGATGGCAGTGAAATTCCGAGAGGTCGGTGAGGCGCGCGAGGTCTGACAGCCGGATGGGCTGGTCCAGATGGGCCTCGATCCACTCATCCAGGCGGCGAAGGAGAAAGGACGGCAGGCCGCCGCGCAGCTGGACGGGGGATGGGCGAAACCCGGCAACAAGATCGGCCACCGCACCATCGGCCCCGATGAGATCCGCCGACACCGCCGCTTCGGCCAGGCGTGCGAGCGGGTCGGCAAGGTTCGGCGCCAGGACGAAGGTGACCTCGGGCAGATCGAGGCAGCGGGCGTCCCTGTCGTGAATGCGCGAGAAGGCTCCCTTCAGCCCACCGTCGCTCAGATAGAGATGGACGAAGCGGAACGGGGCGGTGATCTCCCATTCTGAATTGCGGCCCTCGGGCATGATGCAGACCGTTCCGGCGCGGCCGCATTCCCGCCCCCGGTCCACCCGGCGCGTTCCATCTCCGCCAGTCAGATAGAGGCTGAAGGCATGGTGGGCCGGCGCCTCATAGCGCACCCGGTCGTTCCGATTTTCCCAGATCGCGACGGAGCGGCCGTCGCCGAGATTGAGCGCGGCGAGCGTGCGGGCGGAGGGCGAAGCCTCCAGGGAATGGCGAACCGTCGAAACCATGGCCTCAACCATAGCCGACCCGAAACCGGCGCGGAACGTCAGCCATTCGAGAATAGCGCAAGATCGTGCAAGGGCGGCATCCCTCTACGGCTTATGGGCGAGCGTCCTTGAAAGGAACCGCCATGCAGACCGCCATCCTCTTCGTCTCGACCGTCCTCATCTGGGGCACCACCTGGATCGGCATCGCCGCGGAGGTCGGCGAGGCGCCCGTGTTTGTCTCGATCTTCTATCGTTTCGCCCTGTCCGGCGTGGTCATGGTGGCCGGGCTCGCCCTTCTGGGCCGCTTGAAGCGGCCCTCGCACTGGCGTTTCGTCGTCCTTCAGGCGCTCTGCCTGTTCTCGTTCAATTTCATTGGCCTCTACAATGCGACCGCGTCGATCCCCTCGGGTCTCGTCTCCGTCGTCTTTTCGCTGGCCTCGATCTTCAACGCGGTGAATGCGCGGCTGTTCTTCGGCGATCGGATCAATCCGCAGACCTTGCTTGCCGGTGCGCTCGGCGTCTGCGGCCTGACGCTGCTTTTCTGGCACGATCTTGCCGTCGGCTTCGATCCGCAAACGCTGGTTGGCCTCGTCTGGGCGGTCATGGGAACGATCTTCTTCTCGTTCGGCAATATGGCCTCCCGCAAGAATTCGGCCCTCGGCATCACCCCGGTCGTCGCAAACAGCTGGGGCATGGGCATCGGCGCGGCCGTCGTCCTGATCCTGATCGCCTTGCGGGGCGAGACGCTGGCCGTTCCCGCAAGCGTCAGCTACTGGACGGCGCTCGTCTATCTGGCGGTCATCGGCTCGGTGGTCGGCTTCACCACCTATCTCATGCTCGTCGCGCGGATCGGCTCGGCCCGCGCAGGCTATGCGACGGTCCTCTTTCCGATCGTCGCACTGACCCTTTCGACCCTTTTCGAGGGCTACGAATGGACCGCGAGCGCCTTTGCGGGGGTCTTTCTGGCGGGTCTCGGCAATATCGTGATGTTCGCGCGCCGCTGAAGACGGAAGCGGTGCCGCGTGGCGCATCCAACGCTATCGCGGCGAGCGCGATGAGCCTGCCTAACGCGGACATCTGGTCCCACTGTGTCAAATGAATGCGTAAAAGGTTTTGACGCAGTCATTGATACCGGTCGTCATCCTCGGCCCCTCAGGGCCGGGGACCTATGCCTCGAACGTTGCTCACATCCGCAGACGATAGCGGTCTCTTTCGTGAAATTCCTCAGCCGGAATGCCCCTCTGACGGTGACGGCATGGTCCCCGCTCTCTTCCCGAGAGCAAGGATGGCGAAGCGTCGGGAGAATTGCACTCACCTTCAGACTCTGCAGGCCCGATAACGATTTAGGAACAGACGCCGTGTGACCCCAAAGCTCTGCAACTTTTCGGGTCACATCATGCTCTGGCCGCCGCAGGCGGAGCATCGCTCCGATCACCCCGCCGGCCACTCCCCCTCATCGAAGGTGATCGGCGCGTCGATCGAGCAGATGAGGCCGGTCGTCTGGTAGTCGAGGACGATATTGCCGCCGAATTCGGCTGAGAGCGATTGCTGGATGAGCCTCGATCCGAAACCCTTGCGGGTCGGCGCGACGACGGGCGGGCCGCCGATCTCGCGCCATTGCAGCCTCAGGCAGCGTGTCCCGGCTTGCGTGTCGACGCTCCAGACAATGGCGACCCGGCCGTCGTCATTGGAGAGAGCTCCGTATTTCGCCGCGTTTGTCGCCAGTTCGTGCAAGGCGAGCGACAAGGAGAGCGACTGGCGGGCCGTCAGCATGACCTTCGGCCCGGACCAGCCCATGCGCTCGCCCTTGGCCGGACGGTGGGTCAGAAGCGATTGCTCGACGATGTCCGCGATGGGGGCCGCCGTCCAGCTCGTCTCGGTGAGGATGTCATGGGCTTTGGCAAGGGCCGAGACCCGGGCGGAAAAGGCGGCCAGCCCCTCCTCGACGCTCGGTGCCCGTCGCAGCGTCTGATTGGCGATCGCCGTGACCATGGCGAGGGTGTTCTTGACCCGATGCTGCAATTCGCGGGTCAGGAGCTGCTGGCGACCCTCGGCGAGCTTTTCCTCCGTGACGTCGCGAACTGCGCCGACAAAGCGCACCGTCTCGCCATTCTCGACGATGGTCTGACCGCTGGCATGGACATGGCGGAGCGCCCCGTCCTCGATCCCGATGGTGCGATAGGTGACGTCGTAATCGCCTGACGAATCGGGATCGATCGCCTGCGCGACCGCCTCTTCCACCCGGGCGCGATCCTCCGGATGGAGCCCGGGCAGGAAGACCTCCTCATAGGAGATCGGCTCGCCCGGCGAGACCCCGAACATGGCGCGGCATCGATCGTCCCAGATGAGGACGCCGGTTCTCAGATCATAGTCGAAGGTGCCGATCTCCGCCGCTTCCTGGGCCAGGCGTAGGCGCGTCTCGGTCTCCTTCAGCGCGATCTCGGCCCGGCGCCGGCGCGTATAGGTCCAGGAGCGCGCCAGGATCTCGCGGATGAAGGCGATGTCCTCGTCGGACCAACGCCTGATGCGCGACGAATGGAC
Organism: Fulvimarina manganoxydans; assembly: GCF_900176465.1. Lineage (GTDB taxonomy): Bacteria > Pseudomonadota > Alphaproteobacteria > Rhizobiales > Rhizobiaceae > Fulvimarina > Fulvimarina manganoxydans. The sequence goes on along the minus strand of NZ_FWXR01000005.1, from coordinate 201,990 downwards.
ATAGAAAATGAGCCTCGGCTCGCCGCCTTCGACGACGGCGATATTGACGAGGGAGCGCACCGAGAGCGCCGCCCATTCATCGGCGGCATCGGCCGTTTCGCTCGCCTCGAAGACGTCTTCCACGACGAGAAGACCCTTGCGCAGGGCGGGCAGGAAGTGCTCGCCGAAAAGGCCGATCTCATATCGGCCGCGCAAAGGCGCCGTTCCCTCTTCGCACCATTCGTTGACCACTGTTGCATAACGGCCGCTTCGATCGATCGTCGCATAGCCGACACGCGAGACCCCGAGCGTCTCGCCGAGGATCGACAGAGCGAGACGGGAATAGTCGGTCGTCCCCGATTCGCGCATCATGTCGTCGCCGAGCTTCAAAAGCGCGGCCTGGCGGCGATTGCGCTCCTTCTCGGCGGTGATGTCGACGATGGCGCCAGGAAAGCGCTGGGGGCGGCCGGTGGCGTCGTGGAAGCAGCGGCCTCTGGCGAAGATCCAGCGGATCTGCCCATGGGCGGGCGCGCTGCGAAACTCCTCGGCGAAGATGTCGGCGCTCGCAACAGCCGCCTCGAGCTTGGCGCCGACGCGGGCCCGATCTTCGGGATGAATGCCGTCGAGAAAGGCGGCGACGGACACCCCCTGCCGGGCAGTCGCCTCGCCAATGCCGAAGATCGCTGCAAAGCGCTGATCGGCAAAGAGGATATCGGCCGGCACGTCCCAATCGAAGGTGCCGACGATGGCCGAGGCGTCGAGCGCCAAGCGCAATCGTTCGCGGCTGGCGTCGAGTTCCTTGCGCTCCAGGACCTCCTGGGTGCGGTCGCGCAGGATCTTGAGAAAGCCGGCCGGCTGCTCGTCGTCGTCGAGCAGCGGCATCATCTCGCCGCTGGCGAAGAAGCGCGACCCGTTGGCCCGTAGATGCCAGCGCTCGTCGCGTGCCTTTCCTTCCGTGAGCGACAGGCGCATCTCGCGCTCATGAATGCCGTTCGCCACATCCTCGCGCGTGAAGATCGTCTTGATCGGGCGGCCGATCATCTGCTCGGCGCTCCAGCCGAGCGTCGCCTCGGCGGCCTCGTTCCAGGTGGTCACGGTGCCGTCGAGATCGGTGGCGATGATGGCGTAGTCGACGGCGCTCTCGACGATCAGCCGATAGCGGGCCTCCGAGCGATGAAGCGCGCGGCGCAGATTGGCGATTTCGCGATCATGATTCGCGATCTCAGCTCGTCTGTCTTCCGCATCCTGAAGACGGGAGAGACGAAGGCGCAGATCCTCGTTTTCGCGTCGAAGAGCGGCAAGCCGCTCCTCAGCCGTGAGATTGAATATCTCGGATTCGCTCATCCGTCAGTCCGTAAAAGCGCCTTTTCGAGGCGGTGACGTCAGTCTGAACGATACGCGTTGCGGCCCGCCTTAGATAGTCGATCCCTTCGGTCGCCGCCGGTAAAGTGGAAAACCTGCCGCCATCTCAAAGCTTTGAATTCCCGGCGATGCGAAAGAGGCACAGGGTGGCGTGCCCGCAAGACCTACGACGGATCAGGCGGCAACCGCAAAGCCATCGCTGGAGAAGCGGCGGTGGCCCATCTCGCCGATCCGCGCACCGGTGCCAACGATGCGCCCGCAAGCGCCGGCGATCGCGCCATGGCTCAGTTCGAGGGCGAGAAGCCGCCGGGGCTCGAAGGGGCCGGGCATGGCGAGCCCACCCGTCTCACAGGCCGAAAAGCCGAAGCGCTCATAATATTCGGGATCGCCGACGAGAAGGATCGCGCCATGGCCGAGCCGGCTCGCCGCGTCGATCGCATGGCGCATCAAGGCGCCGCCAAGCCCGAGGCCCTGGGCCTCCGGCGAAACGGCGAGGGGCCCGAGAAGAAGCGCCAGGACGGGCTTGCCGTCCTTCGTGCCGGCCGCGACATGCCAGAGGCGAAGCGTGCCGAGAAGCTCGCCCGAAACCGAGACGGCGGAAAAGGCGAGACCTTCAGCCGGCCGCCGGCCGCGCCGGATCGCTTCGGAGGATTTGCGCTTGCGGCTCTTACCCATGGCGCGGTCGAGAAGCGCTTCACGCGCGCCGACATGCTCTGCCGTTTCGGCTTGGATCGAGAAAGCGGCAAGAGCCGGCACGATGGCCTGGCTTAGGACATCGGACGTGATTTGGGAGGCGAGGAGACCGGTGTCGGACATGACGGACCACCTTTCGACTATCGAGGCGGTTGCGGAAAATGCGCAAGGAGCCGTCATCGGGCGGCATGGCGCGCGGGGTCAGAACCCGGCGCACCATGGGCGCCGGATCAGTCGTTCAGGCTTCGTCGTCGAAGAGAAGCGGCCGGGATCATCCTCGGTCTCAAAGTCAGGCGCCCCTTTTAGATCACGTAGGAGGCGAGCGGCTCGAAGCCATTGAAGGCGACCGCCGAATAGGTGGTCGTGTAGGCGCCCGTGCCCTCGATCAGCACTTCATCGCCGATGGTGAGGGCCAAAGGCAGCGGATAGGGTGTCTTCTCATAAAGAACATCCGCCGAATCGCAGGTCGGGCCGGCCAGCACGCAAGGGGCGACGGCGCCGCCGTCATGGGCGGTGCGGATCGGATAGCGGATCGCCTCGTCCATCGTTTCGGCGAGACCGCCGAACTTGCCAATGTCGAGATAGACCCAGCGGTTCTCGTCGGCGTCCGACTTCTTGGAGACGAGAACGACCTCGGCCTTGATGACGCCGGCATCGCCCACCATGCCGCGGCCCGGCTCGATGATCGTCTCCGGCAAGCGGTTGCCGAAATGGGCCTTCAGGCTGTCGAAGATCGCGCGGCCATAGGCTTCCGCGGTCGGGACGTCCTTCAGATAGCGGGTCGGGAAGCCGCCGCCCATATTGACGAGGGTGAGAAGGATACCGCGCTTCTCCAGCGCCTCGAAGACGAAGCGAGCATCGGCGATCGCCGCATCCCAGGCATTGGTGTCGGTCTGCTGGGAGCCCACATGGAAGGAGACGCCGGTGGACTTCAAGCCGAGGTCGCGGGCATGGGTCAGCACGTCGATCGCCATGGCCGGTACGCAGCCGAATTTGCGCGACAGCGGCCATTCGGCGCCCTCGCCATTGGTCAGGACGCGGCAGAAGACGCGGGCGCCGGGGGCGGCGCGGGCGATCTTCTCGACCTCTTCCACGCAGTCGACGGCAAAGAGCGAGACGCCGAGCGCATGGGCGGCGGCGACATCGCGCTCCTTCTTGATCGTGTTGCCATAGGAGATGCGGGCGGGCGTTGCGCCAGCGGCCAGCGCCATCTTGATCTCGGCGACCGAGGCACAGTCGAAATTCGAGCCGAGCGAGGCGAGGAGCTTGAGGATCTCCGGGGCCGGATTGGCCTTCACGGCATAGAAGATCGCCGAATCCGGCAACGCATGCCGGAAGGCGTTGAAGTTTTCTTCGACCACATTGAGGTCGACGACGAGGCAAGGGCCGTCGATACGTCGGTCGGCGAGGAAGTCGATAATGCGCTGAGTGGCCATGTGGCTCTCCCATGAACCGGAATTAAGGTCGACGAGGAGCGCTACGCAAGACGAATCCCTGGGCCCGGACGAGATCCGTCCGTTCCCGCGAGACAGGGCTCGCGCGACGCGATTGGTCCGAAAGCCGGCGACAAAAGGCCAGCGGCGTTCGGCTTATCGGTCTGCCATGGATTGGAGGGCTTGGACCCGCCGCACTTCAGGCAAAGAAGGTGTGCCTCTTCAGTAATCCCGGCTGTGGAGACCGGGAGAGACCGTCAAAGGCCCGGACCGTCGTTGCTTCAAGGCGTCCTCGGAAACGCGCGGCTCGCGAAACCGACTGGGTGTGTTACGTCCAGGTACCGTCCCGGCTACCCTCGCTATCGTGAGGACCGGGGGACGCCCACAGGCACGTGCGACATAGGGCAGTGACGGAAATAGACATCGTGTCCGTCATACGCAAGCCCAAAATTTCAGGAGCGGTCGATTTCCTGCTCCTGCATTGATTTTGCCTCGGTAAGCCGCGAAGGATGGGACATCGCTACGGCGAGCCGAACAGGATGACGCGCCCTTGGACGAGGGGGTTGGGAGCGGAGAAGACGATGCCAGCTGCGAGGGGGCGATGGACACGCTGACGCGCATCCGGGCGTTCATAGCCGTGATCGAGAATGAGGGCTTTTCGGCCGCCGCGCGCAAGACCGGCCGGTCGAAGGCGCTCTTGTCGAAATATGTGCGCGAACTCGAAGACGAGATCGGCGTCCTCCTGATCAACCGCACCACGCGCCAGATCGCCCTGACGGCGGCGGGCGAGGTCTATATGGCGCGGGCGGGCCAGATCCTGTCCGACCTCGAATGTCTGACCGAAAAGGCGCGTGAGGCGACCGGCGAAGTCAAGGGCACGATCCGCGTCACCGCCGCTCGCACCTTCGGCGATGCAGAGCTTGGCCTCTCTCTGGTCGATTTCGCCAAGGCCCATCCAGATATCGGCCTCGACATCAATCTCGACGACGGCTTCGTCGATCTCGTCAATGAGGGCTTCGACGTCGCGATCCGCATGACCCGGCTCGCCGATTCGGCGATGATCGCGCGCCGCCTGGCCTCGCTCGACTTCTCGATCGTCGCGAGCCCCGATCTCTTGAAACGTCTCGGCCGACCGACCCATCCCTCCCAGGTCGCCAATTATCCGGCGATCATCGATTCCAATTCCAGGCTATTTTCCGCCTGGATGTTCCGCGATCCCGAGACCGGCCAGTCCATGCCCGTCAACGTCTCGGGCCAGTTCACGGTCAACAGCCCGATGACCGTGCGCGCCGCGGCGCTCGCCGGGCTCGGCGTCGCCTTGAGCCCGACCTTCGTCGTTCGCAAGGAGATCGAGAATGGCAGCCTCGTGCCAATACTCGAAGACTTCATGTCGAGCGAAGCGGGCATCTATGCCGTCTTCCCCCATCGCCGGCATCTACCGGCGCGGGTGCGCCTTTTCGTCGACTTCATGGCCGACTGGTTCCGCCGCCACGATCTGGGCCTGACCAATGAGGGTTGAGGCGCTTCCGCTCCTCGGCAGGTGAAGGCGCGCCATTCAAGGCTGGTTGGCGCGGCGGCGGTAACCGGCGCTTCACCGGTGGAGCGATAAGCTCGCCGCCATGAGCACTTACCGCCTCCGAATTGCCGCCCTGACGCTGACCGTTCTTGCTGGTCTCGCCCTGCCTGCGGCTCCGGCCCATGCGACGGCGTCGGAAACGCGCATCGATCTGGGCGCCGAGCCGGGCACGATCGTCATCAAAACCGCCGAGCGCAAGCTCTATCTGGTGACCGACACCGATCGCGCCCTCGTCTACGACATCGCCGTCGGCAAGCCGAGCGAGCAGTGGTTCGGCAAGAGCTGGGTGTCGAAAAAGCGCGAAGCGCCCACCTGGACGCCGACCCCCTCCATGCGCGAGAAGAACCCGCGCCTGCCCCAATCGGTGGCGCCGGGGCCGAACAATCCGCTCGGCGAACGGGCGATCAATCTTGGCTGGGGTGCCTACCGGATTCACGGTACCAACAAGCCGCAGTCGATTGGGTCCGCCGCCTCGGCCGGCTGCTTTCGCATGCGCAACGGCGATGTCAAAGACCTCTTCGAGCGCGTCCATGTGGGTGCTGAAGTCCGCGTGCTACGTTAGAATGCCGGCGATCAGTCAGGATCGCCCGGCACACTCTCAATCCTTGATGACGCACAGGCCTTGATGAGGCGCCGGGTTGTCGAGAAACCGGCATTCTCGTCTTCGGCCGGCGCTAAAGCGGTCATTTTCTGCAAGCCTCCCGCAAGGCCTGTCCAAACTTCGGCCATGCTTATGGGCTTCATCCCCCAGCACGATGCTCGCATCCAGGCGTCTGGGCCCCACATTCGGCGCCGTCGATGTCGCGGGCGATGGGGACGAGGGGAGTGTCTGGCTTGCCGATCAGTCGAGAAAGGTCCTGGCTGGGCCGGAAGTGTCGTGGAAGCTTGCGCTCTTGCGCTGCGGCCATGGCAGTCTCTGGCGCGCTGACCATATCCGCGCCCGCTTTGGCCCATCCGCATGTGTTCATCGATGCGCATGTGGAGATCGTCGGCGACGACGCGGCGCATTTCGTGGCGCTGCGCAATGTCTGGCGGTTCGACGAATTGTTTTCGTCCTCGGTCGTGGTCGATTTCGATAGTAATGCCAATGGCACGCTCGATGCGGATGAATTGGAACAGGTTGCCGAGACGATCCGCGGCTCGATCGCCGAATGGGGTTTTTACACCTTCGTGGAGCTTGGCAGCCGGGACGTGAAGCTGAAAGGGCCGGACGTCATCCATGCGCTGTATGAAGATGGCCAGCTGATCCTCTTTTTCGAAATGCCGGTCACCGAGACCGTCGATCTGAAGACCCAAAGCATCAAGGTCTCCAATTTCGACGAGAGCTTCTTCGTCGCCTTCGACTTTCCTGGCGACGACGCCTTTCAGCTGATCGGCCTGCCGAATGCCTGCAGCAAGGCGCTGCATGTGCCGGATGAGGACGAGGCAGCCAAGCAGTGGATGGATCAGATCGCGAATCTGGGACCAGACGAAGAGGTGGGCGACGGGGCCACGGCCTTTGCCGACGTGATGGCGACGCGAATGGAGGTTTCATGCGCGCCGGCAAGCTGACGATCGCTCAAGGATTCTGCCGCCCGACGTCCATTCTTTGCCTTGCCTTCGTTCTGTTGGCGGGGCCGGCTCTCGCAAAGTCCTCTCTGGGCATCGGCACGGCTGATACGATGACGCCCGCCGGCGGATCGGGTCTCTTCGGTCCGCTCTTCACGCAGATCACGCTCTGGCAGCGCGAATTCTTCTCCGCCCTTCGCGAGGCGCTTGTCGGGCTGAAGCGCGAAGAGGGCGCCTTCGCCCTTCTCGTCGGCCTGTCCTTTTCCTATGGCGTCTTTCATGCGGCCGGGCCCGGCCACGGCAAGGCGGTGATCTCGGCCTATATGCTGGCGAGCCGGGCCGAATTGAAGCGCGGCATCTTTCTCTCCTTCGTCTCGTCTCTCGTGCAGGGGACGACGGCGATCCTCGCCGTCGGCGCCGGCTGGTATCTCTTGCGCGGCAGCGGCGTGTCGATGAGCGATGCGACCGATATGCTGGAGATCGCGTCCTATGCGCTCGTCACCCTCTTTGGCCTGGCGCTTCTCGTCCGCGCGTGTGTCGGTCTGAGCCGCGTCGCCGGCCTGCGGCACCGGCTTTCGGCAGCCGGGACGCGGATTTCTCGCATGGTTCGAAAAGGGGCTGGCGGCGGCTCGTCCGGCGCCATGGGCGCTCTCGCCTTTGCCGCGCCCGGCGAGCGATCGGCGGGATATGGTTTTCGGGCCGAGGCGCTGGAACGGGGCGCGACCTGCGAGGCGGATGAGGCCGATTGCGGCTGCGGACGGGCGCATATGCCGGCGCCCGAGGCCGTGTCGCGTCCGCTGACCCTGCGTTCGGGCCTGGCGGCAGTGATGGCGATTGGGCTGCGCCCCTGCGCCGGTGCGGTCGTCGTTCTGACCTTCGCGCTGTTGAACGAGCTCTATCTCGGTGGCCTGCTATCGGTCTTCGCCATGTCGCTCGGCACCGCGATTACGGTCTCGGCGCTGGCCAGCCTGACCGTTCTGGGACGCGGCGCTTTGGAACGCTTTGGCGGACAGGGTCGCGGGCAGCGGCGCTTTTCTCTTTTGTCCCCGCTTCTTCAACTGGCGGGCGCGTTGCTGATGACACTCGTCGGCGTTGGCCTCCTCGGCGCGGCTCTGACGGCGTAAGGCGGATGGGCTCAGCCGAGCTTCGCTTCAAGAAAGGCCGCGGCCTTCTCAGCGCCCATGGCTCTTGCGGCGCCAAGGGCCGTCGAGCCGTCGGGGCCGGGCTTTTGGGGATCGGCGCCGCGCTCGATGAGGAGGTCCAGGATCTCCACCCGGTCGAACATTGCAGCTATGGTCAGCGGTGGCTTGCCGCCCGGTCCGCCATCCTCGACCGGGGCACCGTGATCCAAAAGCAGGCGGGCGATCGCCGTCTCGCCTTTGAAGGCGGCACCGGCGAGCGGCGTCTGGCCGCGATCATTGGCGATCGCCGGATCGGCGCCGGCCTTGAGCAGGCGTTCCGTCAGCGCTTCATGGCCGTGATAGCTCGCCAGCATGAGCAGCGTATCGCCCTTGTCATTGCTGAGATCGGCCGGAAGACCGGCATCGAGAAGGGGGCCGAGCGTGCCCACATCCCCTTCGCGCGCGGCCGCGAAGACCTTGGCGGCGAAAGCGAGCGTCTCTTCGTCGGGTTCGGGGGCGGCATCGGTCACGGCGTCGGTCCTCGTCCTAAGGTGTGCTTCGTCTTCGCCGAGCTATGGTGTCCTCCCCTCTCTGTCGAGGGCGGCATCGACTTATTGAAGCGGCGGAATCTCGCCAAGGGGGATCAGGCCGGCAGAGAGCCGCCCGTCATCGGCGGTCAGGCGAATGACGGTCCGGCCCTTGTCGTCCTTCTTACCGAGATACGGAATGACGGAGGCGATCTGGCGGGCCGTGTCCGCGAGCTCGGGAATAGCGTTCGAGACGCTCTGAGCGACCTCGTCGGGCTTTGAAAGGGCGAGGTCGAAGGCGCCCGAAAGACGACCATCCTCGGAAAAGGCGAAGTCGCCCATAAGTTCGGCGCCGCCATTTTGGCCGTCCACGCCAGTCGCCTGCGCGCTGCCGTCACTCAAATTGATCGAGACGCTGCGCAGTGTTCCGCTCCGCCCGGCAAAGAGCTCGCGGGCGCTCTGGCCGGCCGCCCCGCCCGAGAGCCAATCCGCCGCGCCGTCGATGGTGACGTCGGCAAAGATGTCGAAGGGCGGCAGCTCCGCGCCGGTGCCCCGCGAAAGATGGCCCCCTGTCGTGCGAAAGGCGAGATCGAGATCGCTCTCGCGGCGGCGCCCATGAACCTCGCCCGAGACTGCCTCGAAGAAGGGTTTGCGAGAGGCGGCGGGGGCGACGGTTGCAAAGGACGGCCGATCCACATGGACCGAGAAGCGATCGAGCCCTTCGCTCCAGGCGCTGACGCTTGCCTGGAAGAGGTCCCAGCGCAGATCGAGCGGCGGTGCGCCGGCCGCATCGATGATGACCGGGCCGTCGAGTTCGGTCACAAGCCGGTTCGGCCGATAGAGCTGGGCGGCGCTGCGGAAAGCGCCGCCATTCATGCGAAATTCTTCGGCCGGTGCGTCCACAGTCACCGCCTCGCAGGTCAGGCCGATACGGAAGGGATAACCGGTGACGTCCCGGTTCGGACAGCCGATGGCAACGCCCGAGCGCGCGGCGCGCTCGATGGCGAGCCCCGCCTGCTGGTCGATCCAGTTTGCGGCATAGAGCCAGGCGCCGGTGAGAAGGGTGAAGAGAAGAAGGACGACCGCGACGATCCACAGATAGGCGCGGCGGATACGGCGGGGCTCCGAGGTTGACGCGGACAAGCGACTATCCTTTGAGAGAGGGTGTACGAGTTCGATGCGGGAGCTGAGACAAGGCAATGGACGAAAGTCAGGACTTCTGGGTGTTCGGCTACGGCTCCCTCATCTGGAATCCAGGCTTCGACCATCTTGAAGCGGCGAAAGCGAGGCTGTCCGGCTATCATCGAGCATTGTGCGTGCATTCCCATGTGCATCGGGGCACGCCGGAGCGTCCAGGCCTTGTCTTCGGGCTCGATCGGGGTGGCTCCTGCGTCGGCATGGCGTTTCGAGTGTCGGGGGACAAGCGCTGCGAGGTGCTCGATTATTTGAGGGCCCGTGAGCTTGTCACCCATGTCTATCGCGAGATGACCCTGTCGATCCGACTTCTTGACGGGCGGGCCGTCCACGCCGTCACTTATGTGGTGGATCGTGGCCATAGCCAATATGCCGGCCGGCCGAGCGTCCAGGACGCGGCCCGTATCGTGATGGGCGCCCATGGCCGCTCGGGCCCCAATGTCGACTACGTCGCCAATGCTTTGGCCGAGATCCATCGCATGGGCCTCAGCGATCGCTGGCTGGAAGCGGTGATCGCCCATATGCGCGCCTGATCCATCTAAGACCTGCAGACACCGCGATCATTGATGAAATGACGCAGGATGACTAAGCGTCAGGACGATCCTTCGACCTCCTCGGCGGTTTGCCGTACCGGCCGTGGACGCAGGCCGTCGACGCGCTCGGCCTCGGCAAGGAGCGCCTCGGAGCGTGTCTCGATCGCATCGCGCAGGCGGGCTATGAAGTCGGTGCGCGACAGGCCAGGCTGAAGCGGCGGCAACAATTCGGCCCGGATGGTGCCCGGCCAGCGGCGTACATCCTTGCGCGGCCAATAAAGGCCCGAATTCAGCGCCACCGGGACCACGGGCAGGTCGAGCGCCTCGTAAAGGCGATAAACGCCCTGGCGATAGTCGGGCGCCGCTCCGGGCGCGACACGGGTGCCTTCGGGAAAGATCACGATCTGGCGGCCCTCGCCGACGGAACGCTTGGCCTCTTCCAGCATCGCCGGAATGGCGCCGCCGCGCTTCGATCGATCGATCGGGATCATCTTCATGCGCCTGGCATATTGGCCGAAGACCGGAATGCTCATCAGCTCCTTCTTCAGGATGAAGGTGGGGCTGTCGAGCTGCGGCAGAAGCGCGATGATCTCCCAGAAGGACTGGTGTTTGGCGGCGACGATGCAGCCGCCCTTCGGCAGATTCTCCTGACCCTCGACCTTCGAATGGGTGCCGGCGACGACCCTCAGGATCCAAAGGCTGGACCGCGCCATGTTCTTGACGATGCCCCAAGCCCGCTCCTCGGAGATGAAGAAGAAGATCGGCAGGAAGATCAGGAGCTGGAGGATGAGGTTCAGATAGAAGCAGATCTGGAAGGCGATCGATCGAAGAATCAGCATGCCGGATGGGCCCCGTCCTGAAGCGTGCGACCTCGAGCCAAGCGTCGCGGATCGACGATGTCTCGGGCCGGCACGGCTCCATACGATCTTCGGCGCCGGGATGCGAGCCGTTCTGGCGAAGAATGCGAGAGCGAACCTGCGAGGGGTGGCAGGCGTCAGTCTTGCCGCACCGCGGCCGCGGCGACGGCGATCGGCGCGTCCGCCCCGTCGAGGCTCGCCCGGAGCCGAGCGGCCATCAGCTTTACATATTCGGTCAGAAGCACCTTGAGGCCGGAGGTCGTCGGCAGGCTGTCGTCTTGCCAGAAATCGTCGCGGCGCACGGCGACCGGCGTGATGCTCTTCAGCCCGCCGACCCGTTCGAATTCCACGATGGATCGCTCCATATGATAGTCGCTGGTGACCAAAATGAGTTCGTCGAAGCCATGATCCTTGGCCCAGCGCGTCGCTTCCTGGGCATTGCCGACCGTGTCGAGCGCTGCGACGTCGATATCGACGCAGCAATCGAAGAGGCGCCGGTCGGTGTCGGTCATCCGGGCGAGTGTGGTGCGGCTCGTGCCGGGATTGACCCCGCTGATGAGAAGCCGTTGGCCATGGCCCGATTGGAGCAGGGAGACGGCCTGCTGGATGCGGTTGGCTCCACCCGTCAGGACGACGATAGCATCGGCTTTCAGCAGCCGGTCGCCACCACGCGCCAGGGCGGCTGTCGCCTCCGTATAGCGAACGAATCCGCCGACGATGAAGCCGGTCGTCATGACGACGAGAAGCGCGAGCAGGGCAAAGCGGCGCTTGCGGACATGGCGCAGATGCTGCCACCACGTCCTGCCCTCCAACTGGCCCTTTTCCGCCGTCTGTCTGTCTTCCGCCGGTTTCATCCCATGCGAACTCCTCGAAGCGATGCGCCGCTCATGACAAACCGAGGGGTTTGAGAGCCTTGCGCCGCTGTTTCGACGAGACCGACCGATGGTTCTCGTCTTCGCCCGACCGACGATAGGCTTACCGCCTGACCTCAACCCTTCACCTGAATCATTACGGGAAAATATGGTTCAATTTTCGACAGGCGAGAGCATGTCGATCGAGGCCAGTTGTCTCAGCACCGTCATACGGGAGGTGAGGGCCGTCAGCCCCGCGACGAGGGCAACCAGGGCAACGGTTCCTGCATATCCTGTCCAGCCGATGGAGAAGGAGCCGAACAGGGCCGAGATCTGATCGGCCTCGGGCCGGGCCTGATTGCTCTCGGTCCACAAGCCCATCATCCAGAAGAGGACGAAGGCGCCGAAGCCGCCGAAGAGAGCGCCGATCAAGGCGAGGCGGAAGAAATGGCGCTGGAATTCGGCGGCGATGAATTCGGAGCGGGCGCCGACGAAATGCAGCACTTCGACGATCTGGCGATTGCCGGCCATGGCGCCGCGCGTGGCGAAGACCACCGTGAGGGCCGTCGCCAGAAGGACGAGGACGAGGACGCCGATGCCGGTGATGATCATGGCATTGGCCATGGCGACAAGGCGAGAGACCCAGGCGCGGTGATCGTCGAGCTCGGCCTGGGGCACGGCCTCGGTCAGCCTTTGGCCGAGCGCCTCGAAATTCGGCGGCTCGCTTGTATCGATCGCGATGACGACGAGACGCGGGACGGGTAGCTCACTGAGCTGCAGGCCCTCGCCGAGCCAGGGCTCCAGAAGCCGGCTCGTCGCCGCATCGTCAAGCCGGGCGGCGCCGGTGACGCCCGGCGTCTCGCGCGCCACCTGTTCGACCGCGCCGAGCGCGGCCTCCATGTCGAGACCTTCGCGAGGGATGATCTGAACGGTGATCTCGCGCGAGATGTCGTTCTGCCACTGGGCGGCGGTCTCGGAGACGAGGGTCACCGCGCCCACCGTCAGGCTGGCGAGAAAGGTCATGATGGCGATCGTTGTCACCAGCGCGCGGCCGGCCACGTTGTGCGAGGGGACGATCGGCGTCGGCCGCTCCCGCCTTCTTCGGGCGACGGCCTCCACAGCGAAGCGGAGCGCCCGCAAGATGCGATCGCCGGAATGGGTGAGATCAGTCATGAATCTCGAGCCGGGACTCGTTGAGGATGAGGCGGCGCGCCGCGATCTGGTCCATCAGGGTGAAGTCGTGGGTAGCGATGACGACGGCGGTGCCGGTGCGGTTCAACTCCAGAAAGAGGCGCAGGAGACGGCGCGCCATTGGCGGGTCCACATTGCCCGTCGGCTCGTCGGCGAGAAGAATGTCCGGCTGGTCGATGAGGGCGCGGGCGATCGCGGCGCGCTGCTTCTCGCCGCCCGACAGCGTCACCGGCGAAGCATGCATGCGCGAGCCGAGCCCGACCCATTCGATCAGATCGACGACGTCCTGGCGATAGCTCGCTTCCGAGCGGCCGCGCACGCGAAGAGGCAGTGCGACATTCTCATAAGTCGTCAGATGATCGAGCAGGCGAAAATCCTGAAAGACGATACCGATGCGCCGTCGGATCGAGGGAAGATCCCGGCGCGACAGGCTGGCGACGTCCCGGCCGAGAACCGAGATCGTGCCGCGCGTCGGCTTCAGGGCCAGGAACAGCATGCGCAACAGGCTGCTCTTGCCCGCGCCGGAGGGGCCGGTGAGGAATTGGAAGGACTGCTTGCGGATCTCGAAGGACAGATCGCTGAGGATTTCGCGGCCGGCATCGTATCTGAGGCCGACATTGTCGAATTTGATCACCGATCCGTCGCTCCTTCCTCCACGCCGCCTACCGAGCCTGTCTCGAGCTCCAGCCCCCGCGCCAGTCCGTCAGCACTCGATGCGCGGCGGCGACGACAGGCGCCCCGCCCGGCGTGGCCGCCGGCGCGTCTCGTCGTCAGGCCTTCAGCATCGGGGCACTGAATCACGGCTCTTTGTCCTTTTTCTGCCTTGCATGGCGCTGGGTTTGGGCGACATGCGAAAGGATGGGCGACGTCGAATGACCGTCTCTTCGCGGTCAAGCGCCTTGCGACCCGGCGCCGATACAGGCATTTCATGCGAAGGCGACGAGGGCGCAAGGCGCTTGACGGCGAGACGAGACCCAAGCCTCGCCAAAGCCGCCCGGTGCATAAACGGTCTCAAGGTTTGAGCCGAACCCGGTCGATATGCGACGTTGAGATGGGCATCGCATGCCGTCAGGCCCGATCGGGCGGCTCGTACACGAACCGGTGTGGTATCGCGGGTGAGGCCGGGTTCGGGGCGTCATCGCAGGCGGCGCCACCGGGCGACGGGTCCTTTGGGATGTGTCCGGGGTGAAGCCGTGAAGGAACAGGACGAGGGGTACCGATGAGCGAGACGGTGAGCGAGGATCTGGCCATGGGGGTGCATACTCGCCGCTCCAAGGTCGCGCGGCAGCCCCTCGTGATCGACGGCAGCGCTCGTCGCCTCGATGCACCGGTGCGGCCCGCTTTGGAACGCCGCACGCTAGCGCGCGAGGAAATGGATGCGCGGACGAATTTCGGCCGCCGAACCGCGACGGAGGAGGCCGAGATATTCTTCGGCGCCGCTGCTAAGCGCTCGCCGCGCAAGACCGCGCCGACTCCGGAGCCGGTTCCGCCGCGCATTGCTCCGTTCAAGCTGGCAATGGTGGCCGGCGCCGTCTTTGCCGGTCTGTTTCTCTTGCCGAGTGTTTTCGCCTTTGCCGGGCGGCCGAATGCCGCAGTCCTCGACACAGTGACGACCGGATCGCTCGCCGCCGCCCCGCTGGCGATCGAAAACGTCGAAGCGACCTTCGTGGAGCGGTCCGGCGCGCCGGTTCTCACCCTGTCGGGGCGAATCGTGAACAAGGCCGATCACGACATGCTCGTGCCGCCGCTCGAAATCGTGCTTCAGGATGATGGCGGCGGTCGCGTCCTGCGCGGCGTCGAGGTAACGACGAGCCGGCTCAAGCCCGGCGAAACGGTTGGCTTTGCTTCCTCCGTCCTTGTGCCGCCAGAAGCCGGCGACCGTCTCGCTCTTCGGTTCCGGTCCCTGGAGCCGTCCCAATGATCAGCGTGGCCGGCACTGATGTCGAAACACTCTTTTCCGAAACCGAGATCGCCGAAGCGGTCGAACGGATTGCCAAGGAACTCACCGACACGGTGGAGGGGGACGTGATCATCGTCTCCGTCCTCAAGGGCGCCTTCGTCTTCACGGCCGACCTCGTGCGGGCGCTTCACCGCCAGGGCATGTCGCCGGAAGTCGAATTCGTCTCTCTATCGAGCTATGGCGGCGGGACCACCGGCGGCGACGTTCGGCTTCTGCGCGACATCGAGCGCCCCGTGGCAGGGAAGACCGTGCTTCTCGTCGACGACATTCTGGAGAGCGGGCGAACCGTTCGCTTTGCCCGCGAGCTGATGGCCGAGCGCGGCGCGACCGAGACCCGGCTGGTCGTGCTTCTCGACAAGGCGATGCGCCGCAAGGTCGAGATCGAGGCCGATCATGTGGGCTTTTCCTGCCCGGACCACTTCGTTGTCGGCTATGGTCTCGATGCAGGGCATCGCTTCCGCGAGCTGCCTTTTGTGGGCCGGGTCGTCGACTGATTGTCGACCTTCTGGGATCTTCTGGATTTCCCGTGTCAGCCGTCTGATCGCCATCCAACGGGCACCAGTTCCTGTGGATAAATGATGCCAAACCAGCGATCACACTTCCGTGATCCAGCTTGACTTCAGGCGTAGATGGAATCCTCTCCTTGTTCTTCGCATGGGCACCGAATTTCGACCTTTCGATATGACAGCGAAAGGGAAACCTTATGGAGACTTTGCCCGTGCGACGATGGTGGCCTTGCCGGCAGCATGATCGCTGTTTGGTCGAAAGGTTTGAAGTTCAGGAGTGTCGTCGTGGCGAATATTCTGATTGCGGAAGACGAGGATGCCCTGCGGCATCTCGTGTCGCGCGCGCTTCGCCTCGACGGTCACGAGGTGAGCGCGGCCGAAGATGGTGAAGAGGCTCTGGAGCGCCTGCAGGAAGCCGATGGCGAGTTCGACCTCGTTCTGTCGGATATTCGCATGCCGGGCCTGACGGGGATCGAACTCGCCCATGCCATCGCCCAGCGCTGGCCGCATGTGAAGGTGCTTCTGATGACCGGCTATGCCGAGCAGAAGGAAGCAGCCGAAGATCTCGCCACGATCATCGAAGGCGTGCTGGACAAGCCCTTTGCAATCGGCGACGTGCGGCGTCAGGTCTGCGAGATCGTCGCCGCCGCCGCCTCACAAGCGCCCGGCCGCCGCTCGGCCTGCGCGTAAGGTGGATCGAGATTAGGGCTTCTCGGAAGACCGGGCGGCTCTAGCGCCGCCCGATCGGGTCGCGAGACCTTACTCGCTGCAGCTTAAGCCGCCGCCGGTTCAAGTTCGACCTTTATCCAGCCCTTGTCCTGCGCATCGAAGGTCTCATAGGCCTTGATGACGTCGCGGATCGGCTCGTCTTGCGTCAGGATGTGTTCGGGTTTCAGCCCGCCTCGGCGCACGAGCTCCACCAGTTCCTGAACATATTTTTTGTGGTTGGCATTGCCCATCCGCATGGTGATGTTCTTGTTCATCGCTTCGCCGATGGGGAAGAACTGATGGGTCTGCGGATAGACGCCGATGATCGACAGGGTCCCGGCCTTCGCGAGGGACTGCACGGCCCATTCCAGCGACAGTGACGGCGCGTCGCCTGCCGCATAATGGTCGGCATCGGTCGCCGCGCTCTCTTCGGCCAGTTGTTTGACCTGCATCCGATAGATGTCGGCGCGCTTTTCGACCGCCTCTTTCATCGGCCCCTTGGTGGGCTTGAAGGCGTCAACGCCGACGACGTCGATCGCCCGATCGGGGCCGATGCCGCCGGTCAGCTCGGCGATCGCCTCGATCGGATTTTCTTCCTCGAAATTGATCACCTCGGCGCCGAGTTCGCGCGCCTTGGCGAGGCGATCGGGCCTTCGGTCGACGGCGATCACGCGCTGGGCACCCTTGTGCCAGGCGCCAAGAATGGTGAAGAGACCGACCGGCCCACAACCCATGACGAGCACGGTCTTGCCGCGGCCCGGCGATATGTCCGCGATATCGGCGCCGAACCAAGCGGTCGAGGCGATGTCGGACAGGCAGATCGCCTGGTGGTCATCGATCTCGGGATGGAGCGGCACGAGATTGACATTGGCATGGGGGATGCGGGCAAATTGCGCTTGCAGCCCGTCGAAAGGCCCGGTCTGGGCGGGACCGCCATAAAAGGACGTTCCGGCCGAGGGTCCGTTCGGATTGGCATCGTCGCATTGCGCGGTATAGCCGGAGCGGCAATAGGAACAGTGGCCGCAGGCGATGGTCGAGGGAATGACGACCCGATCGCCGCGCTTCAGATTGCGTACATTGGACCCGGTCTCCTCGATGATGCCGATCCCCTCATGGCCCATGATCGTGCCCTCCTTCATGCCGGGCATGGTGCCCCGGATCATGTGGAGATCGGTGCCGCAGATCGCGCTCGACGTGATGCGCACGATCGCGTCGGTCGGCTCCTTGATGGTGGGATCGGGAACGGTGTCGAGGCGAATGTCGCGGACACCATGGAAAACGACGGCTTTCATGGAGGACTCCGGTTTCTTCGAGCTGTTTGTGATCGTCTCTCGACCAACGAAGCGAGTGCCCGCCTGTTGCGCCGGCGTCGCCGCAAAGCCCTTGGCCGGCTCGCTTTTCTCGCTTTGGTGAGATCAACGAACTCAACCCCAGGCGGCCATGACGTCGCGGCTGGTCGCCAGCGTCACCTGCTGCCTGAGGCGTGAGGCATAGACGGTGATCAGCGCGTCATGGGTCTCGTCGGCGCTCGAACAGACCGCGTCCTTGACGAGGACGACGTCATAGCCGCGATCGACCGCATCGAAGACGGCGGCAACCACACAGACATCGGTCTCGGCGCCGCTGACGACGAGCGTCTGAACTTCGCGCTCGCGCAGGATTTCGTCGAGCCGCTCGCCATAGAAGGGCGAATAGACCGGCTTGTCGAAGACCGTGGCAGGCGGCACGTAGCGCTCAAGGGCTGGCACGAGGTCGACGAGGCCGGGCGGCGTCATCTCGGACCCCGTGAAATTGCGCCAGCGCTCGAAATAGCGGCGCCAGCCGCCGGTCACCTGGTCCGGGTCGTGCGGGGGCAGAAAGCGCGTGAAGATCGTCGCCTCGGGTCGATGGGCGACCAGGCTTTCGACGACGGGCAGAACCCGGTCCATCCAGGGCGTGCGCCAGTCGGTCTCCTCGGCGAACATGCGCTGCATGTCGATGCACAGATGGGCGGTCTTGCGGCTGAGGACCTCTTCCAGCTTTTCGCGGGTCCAGTCGTCTTCTGCGCTCGATCGGACCGGGCGCGGCGCGGTCTTAGCCATGGCCTCGCTCACCAGCCATCATCGCCAAAGCGGCGAGCGATGCGGCGATGGTCACGTCTCGACCGGCCGCCGCCGAGCGCGCGCATGGCGAGGAGCCCGGCAAGGCCGGCCAGCGCGAAGGTCGTGCGGGGATGCATCTGCGCTTCGAGGAAGAGGCTCGACTTTCGCGGCCCCGGTCCGCCCTCGCTGGAGCGCTCGGCCCCGTCTGCTCTCGGCTCGAAGAGATTGTCGCGGCGCTCAGCCGGCGCTGGGCGCCTGCTCTGTTGCGCCTGGCCACCAAAGGCCTCCATCAAGGTATCGGTGAGACCCGGGAAGTGATTGCCCAGAAGGCTCATGGAATAGCCGCCAAAGCCGACGGCCAGCGTGCGCCGATGATGCTCGCAGGCAAAGACGATCGCCTTGGCGACGACGGCCGGGTCATAGGCCGGCGGCGGATTGGTGGTGCCGGGCGTGTCGAAATGATTGCGCGCATGTTCGCTATAGGGCGTGTCGATCGCTCCCGGCTTGATCAGCGTCACCGAGATCGGCTTGCCGGCCGCCGCCAGCTCCATGCGCAAGGCTTCGGTGAAGGCCTTCACCGCATGTTTGGTGGCCGAATAGGGGCCCTGATAGAGGATCGCCCGGTCCGAGAGGACGCTGCCGATATTGACGATCTTGCCGCCCTTGTCCGCTAGATGACGCGCGGCCTCCTTTGAACCTTGAACGACGCCGAAATAGTTCACCGCGAAGATCTGCTGATGCTCGTCGTCGGTGACGTCTTCGATCGCGCCATAGATCGCGGTTGCGGCATTGTTGATCCAGCTGTCGAAGCCGCCGAAGGTCTCGATGGCCGCCTGGGTGATGTCGGCCGCAGCGCCGTTGACCGACAGGTCGACCGGCACAGTCACCACCTCGGTGTGGCTCTTCGACAATTCGTCGCGCAAGGCCTCTAGGGCCTCGGCGTTGCGGGCGGCAAGGACAAGCTTGGCGCCGCGTTTGGCCAGAAGCCGCGCCGTGGCAAGGCCGATGCCGCTCGTCGCCCCCGTGAGGACGACGGTTTGGCGGTTGATGGGCTTGAGATGGGAGCGCATGAGGCGGTTCCTCGGATGCCATAACAAAGAGGGGTGGCAAGACGCCCTTTACGGCGTCAGCACCACCTTCACGCAGCCATCGGTCTTGTCGCGGAACGTCTTGTAGAGTTCCGGGCCGTCTTCCAGGCTGCCGCGATGGGTGATCATGAAGCGCGAATCGAACTGGCCTTCCTCGACCCGGCGCAAGAGATCATCCGTCCATTTGTTCACATGGGTCTGGCCCATGCGGAAGGTCAGCGACTTGTTCATGGCCGCGCCGAAGGGAATCTTGTCGACGATGCCGCCATAGACGCCCGGCACCGAGACGACGCCGCCCGGACGGCAGACATAGATCATCTCGCGCAAGACATGGGGCCGGCCGCTCTCGGCCATAACGGCCTGTTTGGCTCGGTCGTAGAAGTGCTCGGCCTCGTAAGGGGCGTGAGCTTCCATGCCAACGCAGTCGATGACCTTGTCCGGGCCCTTGTTGTCGGTCAGCTCGTTCAGGCGCTCAACCGTCGATTCCATCTTGAAGTTGATGGTGATGGCGCCCTTGTCGGCGGCAAGCTGCAGGCGCTCGGGCACCTCGTCGATGACGACGACCTGTTTGGCGCCGAGGATCATCGCGCTTTGAAGGGCGAAGAGCCCGACCGGGCCGGCGCCCCAGATCGCGACCGTATCGGTCGGCTGGATGTCGCAATTCATCGCGCCCTGCCAGCCGGTGGTCAGAATGTCGCCGAGAAACAGGACGTCCTCGTCGGGAATGCCGTTCGGAACCTTGATCGGGGCGAAATCGGCGTAGGGCACGCGCACATATTCGGCTTGGCCGCCGGGATAGCCGCCCGTCAGATGCGTATAGCCGAAGAGGCCTGCCGTCGTATGGCCGAAGGCCTTGCGGGCCATATCGGCATTGCGGTTGCTGCGCTCGCAGACGGAATAGTTTTGGCGCTTGCACTGGTCGCATTCGCCGCAGGCGATGGTAAAGGGCACGACGACCCGGTCGCCGACCTTCAGTTTGGAATTCTCTTTCCCGACCTCGACGACCTCGCCCATGAATTCATGGCCGACCACGTCGCCCGATTCCATGCCGGGCATGAAACCGTCGTAGAAGTGGAGATCGGAGCCGCAGATCGCGCAGCTCGACACTTTCACGATAGCGTCGCGTCCCGCTTCGATCTTCGGGTCGGGAACGCTTTCGCAGCGCATGTCGTGCTTGCCGTGCCAGGTGATGGCCTTCATGGGACGTCTCTTTTTCAGGGCATGGAGGAAGGGGCGAAGGCCAAGGGCCTGAGCGGGGAGGCGTAGCTCCGGCCCTTGGGCTGAAAAGGCACCGGCAAGACCCTCAGGCGGTCTTGCGGCCGGCGCCTTGGCGGCAGATCAGATCTGCTCTTTCTGTGCGCCCGAATTGGGCTTGGCCTTGCCGAGGCTCGGCACCTGGCCGAGCGGCTCGGGCTGAGCCTTGACCGAGAACTCGCCGCGCCCGTCGAGCGAGGGGCCGGAGGACCAGCGCCCTTCCGGCGCGTCCTGATCGAGATGGGTGTTGAGATAGTAATAGGAGTGCTCGGTCGCCTCATGGCTCTGCGGCGTCGCATTCGGCACCGGGAGCGATGCCTTCAGGCCGCCCATATCCTCCAGGATCGCGAGCCACTGCTGTTGATGCATGGTGTCACGGGCAATCAGGAAGGAGAGCATGTCCTTCATGCCGCTGTCCTCGGTCCAATTGTAGAGGCGCGAGGCAAGAACGCGGCCGCCGGCTTCCGCCGTGACATTCGCCATCATATCCGCGCCGATATTGCCGGTGGCATAGACATGGCTCATGTCGAAAGGCACGCCATTGGCGTTGACCGGCATGGCCGAAAGGCCCGAGGACAGGAGATGGCGCGGATTGGCGCCGCCGAGAATGGCGTGGACGACGGGGTCCTTCGCCGCTTCCTCCTGGGCCGTCACAGGCGCGCCTTCCAGATTGAGCGCGACCGCATGGCCGAGAAACTCGATATGAGACAGCTCCTCGGTCGCCGTCGACATCAGGATGTTGCGGATGCGGTCATCGCCGCGTGCGCCCATCGCCTGGAAGAAATACTGCATGGCGACGCGGATTTCGCCCTCGATCCCGCCGATCGCCTGCTGCAGCAGCTTGGCGAATTGCGGATCGGGCTTGTCGACGCGAACCGTGTATTGAAGCTTGGATGAATGATGAAACATGAATGTCCCTTTCGTCGTGTGAAGGTGTGAGGGAACGCCTGGCCCGCTGACGGCGGACCCATCCGGCGCATCCCACGAAGCGTGTCTTTGAATGGCCGGCTCAGAGCGCGGAGGCGGTGCGATCCATCCATTCGCGGTGGCGCCGCTCATCGGCGAGGGCCTTGTCGAAGAAGCCTCTCGACTTGGCGATCGCATCCGGATGCTGGGAGGCCCGCTCATAGGCGGTGACCGTGTCGTCCTCATTGGTCTTCATCGCCTTGAGGATCGCGGCATCGCCAGCGAGATTGGCCAGCGCGATCTTGCCGGTGGTCAGCCACTCCTTGGCATCGCCCGAGGTCGGCGCCTCGATGGACAATTCGCGGGCCATTTCCTGCAAGACTTCCAGATGCTGGAGATGATCGGCGCGGAACTCGGCGATCTGGCTGCTTAAAGCCGTGTCCGAGAGCTTTTCGATGCTCGATTCATAGGCTGCGATGGCGTCGTGCTCGAGGCTGATCAGATCGACGACCAGTCCTTCGATATCGCCTTCTTTGCCGACGGTGGTGGCCATGATGGCTTCCTTCCTTCAAAACATGAGGGGTCTTTGCGCCGGCCGACAGGGGCCGGTTGCGCTCGCACGTCATCAAGGCCCTGTTGGATCAGGGCTGTGTCGCAAGGGTTCACCGGGGCATGCCGGCTTTGGCCTGCCTCGATGTGAAAGGTCGCGGAGACGTGTCGCGCGTCAGGGCCAGCCTTCATGTGGGGCAAGGACCATCCTGGCCCCGATCATTGGCTGTCTGCCGGCGCGTCGAAGGATAAAGTGCCCAGGGCGCCTTTGGGTTTCCGTAAAAACCAATCGTCGTCTAAGCAAAGAGCGACGGAAGCGCGCCGGGCGTCCGAGAGTATTATAAACTATTATAAAAAATACTGATGCGGCGTGCGCCATGGATCGGACGCACGCCGCTTCTGATAAGAAATCCGTTTGATCGCTTTGCGATACGGACCTTTAAAGCCGCTCAAGCACCGCGCGGGCTCTAATACGGAGCCCGACCCAAATCAGTCGGACACCGTATGACAGATGGTCCGAGACAACATGGCGGTTGGGCGGCCGCCGCGAATTCGCAATGCCCACCCCATGACGGGGCAGATGCCGATCAGGCGACTTCGTCGAGGCCAAGATCAACGATCGGCGCCGAATGGGTGATCCAGCCGACCGAGATGAGATCGACGCCGGAGGCGGCGATCGGTCCAACGGTTTCCTTGCTGATCCGACCCGAGGCCTCCGTCGTCGCCCGGCCACCGACCATGGCGACCGCCTCATGCAAGAGGTCCGGCCCCATATTGTCGAGAAGGACGGCGTCGACGCCAATGACAAGCGCCTCTTCGAGCTGGGCGAGCGTATCCACCTCGATCTCGATCTTCAGCATATGGCCGGCAAAGGATTTCGCCCGTTCGAGCGCGGCGGTGATCGAGCCGGCGACGGCGATGTGATTGTCCTTAATGAGGATCGCATCGTCGAGGCCGAAACGGTGATTGCCGCCGCCGCCGCAGCGCACGGCATGTTTTTCGAGCCCTCTGAGGCCGGGGGTCGTCTTGCGGGTGCAGACGATGTCGGCATGGCCGCTAGCTTTAGCGATGGCGACGAGCTCTGCAGTCGCCGAGGCGACGCCCGACAGGTGACAAGCCATGTTAAGGGCGACGCGCTCGGCCGTGAGGATCGACCGCGCCGGCCCTTCGATGCGCAGAACCGCGTCTCCTGGTGCGAAGGCCGCGCCGTCGGCTTTCACGATCTCGGTCCTGATCTCCGGATCAACCAGCTCGAAGGCGAGGCGTGCGACTTCGATGCCGGCCAGGCGCCCAGCCTGGCGCGCCGCGATCTGGCCGCGCATGAGGGCTTCGACCGGGATCACAGCCTCGGACGTCACGTCCCCGCGCCGGCCGAGATCCTCTTCGAGGGCGGCCCGAACGATCGGCTCGATCAGAAGGCGGGGAAGAGGGGAGGGCGCGTTGCGCCCGGCATCCGACAAAAGCGTCATGGGATCGTCGAAATCCTTCATTCTCGGCGTTTCACGCTCGAACAGCATCAAGGTGGCGGCGCGCAGCTCCAGACATAGCGGCATCGGCAGGATGGCTGCCGATCGAGACGGGCGCAGGGTTCAACGGGCAGCGAGGGCCGGTTCGTCCGCAATCGACCGGCCGGCGCTGAGCGCTTTCGCTTTTGCGACCGCTTCGGAGAGGCTAACCTTCGAATGCGCTGCCTCGGAGCGGTAAGGACAGTCGCTGCGATAATGACCGCCGCGACTTTCCCTCCGCTCAAACGCGCAGACGGCGATGGCAAGGCCGATCTCGGCGCTGGCATGGCCGCTTTCCGCGAGGGGCAAAAGCGTCTCGATCGCATCGATGAGCCCGGCTTCGTTGCGGGAGACGCCAACGCGATCGGCCATGACGCGCCGAACGATCTGAACGGCCGTGAGCGAAGCCTCGGCCTTCGGGGAGGCAAGGGGGGCAACGGCTAGGACGAGCGGGGCTCTGGTCGCCGCTTCGGCCTCGCCGACGATATCTGCCGCGATCCAGCCGGCAAAGGCGAGCGCCTCGACGAGGGAATTCGAGGCAAGCCGATTGGCGCCGTGAAGGCCGCTCGAAGCGCATTCGCCCGCCGCCCAGAGACCGGGCAGGCTGGTGCGGCCCCGTTCGTCCACTTCGATCCCACCCATGTGATAATGGGCCGCGGGCGTCACGGGGATGGGCTCTCTCGCCGGATCGATGCCCTTGGCCCGGCAAAGGGCGGTCACGGTCGGAAAGCGCGTGGCGATCTCGGCCCCCAGATGGGTCGCATCGAGAAGGACGGTTTCGCCCTTCGCCCGCTCGCCAAAGATCGCCCGCGCCACCACGTCGCGCGGAGCGAGCTCGCGGCCCTCGATGCCGTTCATGAAGCGCTCGCCCTTCGAATTCAAAAGGATCGCGCCTTCGCCGCGCAAGGCTTCCGTCGCCAGCGGCAGCGCTTCGCCCGCTTCGTGGGGCACGGCGATCCCCGTCGGATGAAACTGGACGAATTCGACGTCGCGCAAGACGGCGCCGGCCCGAGCCGCCAGAGCGAGGCCCGAGGCGGTGGCGCCCGGCGGGTTGGTCGTCTCGGCATAGAGCGCGCCGATGCCGCCTGTTGCCAGAACCACGGCGGGTGCGGCGAGCGTGAAACTCCCGCCGCCGATGCGCCGACAGAGCGTGCCGGCGATCCGGCCGGCCGCATCCTTCAAAAGCGCGGTGGCGACGACGCCTTCGAGAAGGGTGATCGCGGGCGTCATGCGCGCCGTGCGGACGAGCGTGTCGAGAACCGCGCGGCCGGTGCCGTCGCCGCCGGCGCGCACGATGCGGCGTTGGGAATGGGCCGCTTCCAGGCCGAGGGCAAGCGTGCCATCCGCCGCCCGATCGAAGGGCGTGCCGAGCGCCTCCAGCCAGCGCACCGCATCGGGGGCCGCCATGGCGACCTTGCGCGCGATCGCTTCATCGGTGAGGCCAGCGCCGGCCTTCAGCGTATCGGCGGCATGGGTCAGGGGCGAATCGGCGGGGTCCATCGCGGCGGCGATCCCGCCTTGCGCCCAGCCCGTCGCGGCCTCCTCACCGAGTGGCGACGCCGTGACGACGGTCACCGGACGGTGTTCGGCAAGACGGAGAGCGGTCGCGAGGCCGGCGACACCGGCGCCGACGACGATGGCGCCGGTTCGCGCCGGATCGGCTATGGCATTGAAACGGTTCGGATCGGATGTCCCGGTCATGTCAGTCTCCCAAAGCTAGCGGGAGGAAGGGGCGGGCGGCGGAAGGATGTCCGCCGCCGCGAAAAAACAGGTCAGCTCCGCACGGCCAGCATGCGCTCGACGGCGAGCCGCGCCGGCGCCATCAACGCGGCCGGCACCGTCACCTCGTGCTCCATCCGTTCCAGGGCGCTGCGGATATTCTTCAAGGAAATGCGCTTCATATGCGGGCAGAGATTGCAGGGCCGGACGAATTCGATGCCGGGATTCTGCGCCGCCACATTGTCGCTCATCGAGCATTCGGTGATCAGCGCGACGCGGGCCGGGCGCTTTTGCGAGACGAAGTCCGACATATGCGCTGTCGAACCAGCGAAATCGGCCTCGGCGACCACCTCCGGCGGGCATTCCGGATGGGCGAGCACCACGACGCCCGGATAGGCCTCGCGCATGTCGCGAATGTCCTGCGGGGTGAACTGCTCATGCACCTCGCAATGGCCGGCCCAGGTCAGAATCTCGACCTCGGGAATGTCGCGCTGGACGTTCTGAGCCAGATATTCGTCCGGCAGCATGAGGACGCGCGGCGCGTTCAGCGAGCGGATGACAGCATGGGCGTTGCCGCTGGTGCAGCAGATGTCGGACGCCGCCTTCACCGCCGCCGAGGTGTTCACATAAGTCACCACCGGCACGCCCGGATAGCGCTGGCGCAGAAGTGCGATGTCCTCGGCCGTGATCGAGTCGGCGAGCGAGCAGCCGGCGGCCATGTCCGGGATGAGGACGGTCTTGTCCGGATTCAGAAGCTTGGCCGTCTCGGCCATGAAATGGACGCCCGCCAAGACGATCACATCGGCCTCGGTGTTAACCGCCTCGCGGGCAAGCGCCAGGCTGTCGCCGACAATGTCCGACACCGTGTGGAAGATTTCCGGCGTCTGATAGTTATGGGCGAGGACGACGGCGTTCCGCTCGGCTTTCAGCCGAAGAATGGCCTCGACGTCATTCTCCATGGTCGCCCATTCCACCTTCGGAATGAAGGCGCTCACTTTCTCATAAAGCGCATCGGTGGTCGCCTTCGCGCGGGGGCGGTCAAGGGTGATGGTCGTCATCGGCTCGTCTCCATGCGCATCGTTTGGTGTCGGTGCGCCCGGGTTCTGGACCGGCGGGAGGGCGAGAGGCTCGCCATCGTTCGCCGAAGGAAAAGGCCCGGCCCGTTTTCTCGCGAAAGCCCTTGCGTTGGCTTCCCGATGGCGGATTGGACCGGATCCTGATGGGCAGCCTGTCCGCTGCCGGCTTATGCTAAATATGAGCATAAGTCCGATCGCGCAAGCGTCTTCCCGCCTAAAGGCGTTTGGAAGTGCCGAAAAGGAGCCATGAAGGGTAGCTTCAGCCCTTGGATTGCAGGGGAAGACGGGCGCCGGGCAGCGGACGTTCGAAAGTGACTTCCGGCCGATAGCGGAAGAGCTTTGCCGGACGCCCGCCGGTGCGAGTCGACAGATTTCCCGTCTCCTCCACCAGTCCCTGGGCCTCGATCAGGCGGCGGAAATTCGGCTTGTGGAGGCGAACGCCGGACAAGGCCTCGGCGGTTCGCTGAAGGTCGAAAAGCGTGAACTGGTCAGGCATCAGCTCGAAGAGGACGGGCCGATATTTGATCTTGGCCCGCAGGCGCCCGATCGCCGTCGCCAGCATGCGTCGATGGTCGAGGGCGAGCGGCTGGCCGGTTCCGGCCACCGTGCTTGGCCCTGTGCGAGCATCGAGCCCGGCCTCGGCGACGAGCCCGGCTTCATAAAGAAGCTCGTAGCGCTCCAGAACCCGCTCCTCGTTCCAGGCATGGTTTTCGTCGAGCCCAAACGCCATGGCGATGCGGGCAAGGCGCGCGCGCCTTAGCGTATGAGCATTGGCGGTCTGGGACCAGGCCTTGAGCCCCTCGACAATCGTCTCAATCGCGGGCGGGCGCCCGCAGCGCCAGTCCTCATAGGGAAAATGGGCGTACCAATCGGCCCAGAGGCTGGCCTGGCGGTGCTCGCCGAGGCCGCGCACCAGAGCGAGATAGGCGATCGAGATGAACCGACGCGAGCCGGCGCGCGCCTTGTCGCCAAAGGTGTAGAGCTGTTCGACATAGCCGAGCGGCTGGCCGGTCTGGCGCTCCACCCAGCTGCGCAGGCCGGTCTCCATCGTTCGGTGCTCGGCTTCGAGCGGGCCGGAGGGCAGTGCGCTCGGGCGAGCGCCATCAGGCCCGGCCAAAAGCACGCGCGGGGTCGTCTCCTCGACCGCCACCACGACCGCATTGAGGCCGACCGCGACGCTCTGGCCCGCCATCCTGTCCCGAGGTTCGGCCGCTGTCATCTTCTCGATGCCCTATCGATCCGTCAATTCGTCGGGTTAGGCCGTTCGGCGTGCCCCAAAGGTCGCGGCCGTCAACTCCCGTTTCAGGGGCAACATCTGCGAGCGATGCCGGCTCTTAGCAAATGATTGGCTGGTCCACCACAAGCCGGAGGCCTTTCTCACGGTGTCTGGCCGGATGATCCAACCCTCTATCCCGGGGATAGTGGCGATCCGCTCGCTCGAGAAAGACCGGGGCCGCTCTTTCATCTGGCGCGAATCCATTTCTCTCCCTTAACCGAGGATTCAAGGGAGATGGCTCATAAGGGATGTCGTGAAGTGGATGCGTTCAGAAAGGGACGGAGGTCCAATATGACGATTTGCAAGAGCGGGCCTCGTCTCTGGACGCGATTTGCCCGGGACCGGAGTGGCGTCGCAGCCGTCGAGTTCGCATTTGTCGGTCTCCCCTTCGTCCTGATTCTCTATGCCATCATCGAGACCGGGCTCATCCTCACGGGCAATTTCCTTCTGGAGCGTGGGTCGGAGCAGGTCGGCCGACTGGTGCTCACCGGCCAGCTACAGGGCCAGGAAAGGCCGCCGACACGTGAAGAGTTCAGAAAGTTGATCTGCGATCAAATCGCACCCTATATGAGATGTGATAAGCTTAAAGTCGACTTGAGAAGCTATAATGAATTCTCGTCGATGGAGCTGCGCACCGATATGCGCATGGGTCATGTCAATGACGACGGTTTTCGCTACGAGCTTGGCGGCGCGAACTCCATCAGCGTGCTACGAACCTATTACGAGTGGCCGTGGGAAGGGCTATACTTCAAATTAGTTGCCAAGAATACTGGCGGCAACGCCTTGCTGTCGTCCGTCTCCGCATTTCGCAACGAACCGTTTTGAGGGTGAATCAATGAAAACGGTTGTGAAGAGCTTCGCCCGAATTGCCGACCTCGTAAGCCGCTTCCGGACCGATCGGCGCGGAGTCGCCGCGGTGGAATTCGTCTTCGTGGCGCCGATCTGTATTGTCATGCTGGGCGGGCTCTTCGAGGGCAGCAATCTTTTCGAGGCCGCGCGGAAAACCAATGCTGCGGCCCATACGATCGGCGATCTCGTGGCGCGAACCCGGTCGATCGACGTCTCAGGCCTCGAAGACGTCTTCGCGGTCACGAACGCGATCATGGTGCCCTTCGATACGGAAGCTGTGACCTATACGGTCACTGCCGTTTCGATCGACGACAAGGGGAAGGGAACCGTCGTTTGGTCCCGTCGGAAAGACGGGCCGGGACTTGCGAAGAATTCGCCTTATGCCGTCTCGCCTGAACTGGTCGCAGGGGGAAACAACTTCCTCGTCTTCGTCGATGTGACCTTCGACTATGTCTCGCCGGTGACTGCGGCGCTCATCGTGAAGGAAATCGACATCGATCGGTCCTTTGTCACGGTGCCTCGTGTCAGCACCACCATTCCGTGTTCGGATTGCTGAAGCATGACGCGGAACAGCCGCACGAGCCTTACGGCAACGTCATGCGGCAAGACAAAAGGTTAGAGGGGATTGCGGTGCTTCGCCCATAGGGCACGGCAGTTTCATGAGACGGGCATATGTCAAGTTCTAGGCACTCAAGGTCAGGCCCTGGCTTTCATCGTGCGCGTCATTCTCGATCCCCATACCGAGGATCCAGTGGTGCGTTTAAGCGATAAAAATAACCGACGAATTTTATTCTGAACCGATTTCGAGCGGCGCCGAGCGTGGATTCTCGGCGCGGTGGCCGAGAATAACGAAGCGTCGAAACGATCGGCTTTTCAATCGCGTCGCCGCCTGTGCTCGGGCGTGATGTCGTCTCCTCCATGCCTCGCCGACCAACAGAGCGAAAAGTGGCCAAATAAAAAAAGCCGCTCCGTTGCCGGAGCGGCCGTCTCATCTGTTCGGCACTGAAGTCTGGTTCAGCGCTGCTTCGCTCCCCCGCTGCTCACTCAGCGGCTCAGCTGGGTCCGAGCGTCGCGAAGCTGTGCGAGGGTCTGTTCCTGCTCGAAGCGCAGATCGTCGTCTTCCGCCTTGGAAAGCGTTTCCTCGGCTGTCGAGATATCGGAATCCAGCGATGCGGCGTCGAATTCGTCGAGCGGCGTCGCATGTTCGGCGAGAAGCGTCAGCCCACCCTCGGCAACGTCGGCGAAGCCGCCGCGCACGAAAATCTTCTGCTCGGAGCCGCCCGCGAGTTTCGCCGTGACGACGCCCGGGCGCACGGTCGTCATGAAGGGCGCGTGCTTGGCCATGACGGCGAAGTCACCTTCAGTCCCCGGCACGGTCACCTGCTCCACATCCTCGGAGAGGAGCAGCTTTTCCGGCGAGACCAGATCGAACTTGAAGCTTTCAGCCATTGCGCTTCTCTTCCATGGCGGCATCGAAGTGGCGGATCGCCGCTTCGAACTTGTCGCGGCAGCCGGGATTACAGAACCCGACCACCGCGCCGTCGTAGATCCTCAAGGAGTCGTCCGCGATCGGCTTCCCCGACCACGGACAGGTTTCGTTCACCGCGTCCTCGCGACGGAGAAGGCGGGCGGCCATGGTTAGGCCGCTTCGGAGGCCAGCTTCTGGGCCTTCTCGACCGCCTGATCGATCGAGCCGACCATGTAGAAGGCGGCTTCCGGCAGATGGTCGTATTCGCCGTTCACGAGGCCCTTGAAGGAGCGGATCGTGTCTTCGAGCGAGACCAGCTGGCCCGGCGTGTTGGTGAACACCTCGGCGACCGCGAAGGGCTGCGACAGGAAGCGCTCGATCTTGCGGGCGCGAGCGACGGTGAGCTTATCCTCTTCGGACAGCTCGTCCATGCCGAGAATGGCGATGATGTCCTGCAGAGACTTGTACTTCTGCAGCACCTCCTGCACCCGGCGAGCCACCTCATAATGCTCCTCGCCGATGATCATCGGGGAGAGCATGCGCGAGGTGGAATCGAGCGGATCGACCGCCGGATAGATGCCCTTCTCGGAGATGGCGCGGTTGAGAACCGTCGTCGCGTCCAGATGGGCGAAGGAGGTCGCCGGCGCCGGGTCGGTCAAGTCGTCGGCGGGCACGTAGATGGCCTGGACGGACGTGATCGAGCCCTTGGTCGTCGTGGTGATGCGCTCCTGCATCTGACCCATGTCGGTGGCGAGCGTCGGCTGATAGCCCACGGCCGAAGGAATACGGCCGAGAAGCGCGGACACTTCTGAACCCGCCTGGGTGAAGCGGAAGATGTTGTCGACGAAGAACAGAACGTCCTGGCCTTGGTCGCGGAAATGCTCGGCGATGGTCAGGCCGGTCAGGGCGACGCGAGCGCGGGCTCCGGGAGGCTCGTTCATCTGGCCGTAAACGAGCGCGGCCTTGGAGCCGGTCGCAGACCCGTCATTCTTGTGCGGGTCCTTGTTCACGCCCGATTCGATCATCTCGTGATAGAGATCGTTGCCCTCGCGGGTCCGCTCGCCGACGCCGGCGAAGACCGAGTAACCGCCATGGGCCTTGGCGACGTTGTTGATCAGTTCCTGAATGAGAACCGTCTTGCCGACGCCGGCGCCGCCGAACAGGCCGATCTTACCGCCACGGGCGTAAGGGGCGAGTAGGTCGATGACCTTGATGCCGGTGACGAGGATCTGGCTTTCCGGCGACTGCTCGATATAGGGCGGTGCCGACTGGTGAATGGCGCGCTTCTGCGAGGTGGAAATCGGACCCACTTCGTCGATCGGCTCGCCGATCACGTTCATGATGCGGCCAAGGGTCTCGTCGCCGACCGGCACCTCGATGGGCGCGCCGGTGTCGGCAACTTCCTGACCGCGCACCAGACCTTCGGTGAGGTCCATGGCGATCGTGCGCACGGTGTTCTCGCCGAGATGCTGCGCGACCTCGAGAACGAGGCGATTGCCGTTATTATCGCATTCCAGCGCGTTCAAAATCGCAGGCAGGTGCTCGTCGAACTCGACGTCGACGACGGCGCCGATAACCTGGGCGACGCGGCCGACATTACGGCCTTGATTGTCGGTGTCAGCCATCGTGGCCTCCATGTTAGAGACTTCTTAGAGCGCCTCGGCGCCCGAAATGATTTCGACCAGTTCGGTCGTGATCTGTGCCTGGCGCTGGCGGTTATAGCTGATCGACAGCTTGTCGATCATGTCGCCGGCGTTGCGGGTCGCATTGTCCATGGCGCTCATGCGGGCGCCCTGTTCGGACGCCGCGTTTTCCAGAAGCGCCGAAAGGATCTGGACCTTGATGTTGCGGGGGATCAGCGCCTGCAGGATCGAAGCCGGTTCCGGCTCGTATTCATAGGTGTCGCCGACATCCGCACCCGACGCCTCGTCCTCGCCACCCTCGCTCTCGATCGTCGCCGGAATGATGCGGCGGGCCGTCGGGGTCTGGGTGATGACGTTTTCGAAGGCGGCATAGAAGATCGTGCAGACGTCGAAATCGCCGGCATTGAACATGTCGATGACGCTGGAGCCGATCCGGTCCGCCTCGTCGAAGCCAACCGATTTGACATCACGAAAATCGTCGCGCGCGACGATCTTGGACGACAGATCGCGGCGCATCAGGTCATAGCCCTTCTTGCCGACGACGAAGAATTTCACCGTTTTGCCGTCGGCTTCCAGCTGGCGCTGGCGCTGACGGGCGAGCTTGACGATCGAGGCGTTGAAGCCGCCGCACAGGCCACGATCGGCGGTGAAGACGACGAGGAGATGAGTGTCCTCCTTGCCGGTGCCGGTCATGAGCTTGGGCGCATCCGTTCCGGCGGCGCCGCTGATATTGGCGAGCACCGATGCCATCCGGTCCGCATAGGGGCGAGCGGCCTGGGCCGCTTCCTCCGCGCGACGCAGCTTCGCCGCCGCGACCATCTGCATGGCCTTGGTGATCTTCTGCGTGGATTTGACCGAAGAGATCCGGTTTCGCAGGTCCTTCAGTGATGCCATGGCTTAAGTCGGGTCTCCAGGGTGGCCATGGCCCGACGGCGAGGGCCGCCGGGCGCTTTTCGACTTTGGCGTCGTTCGAATGTTACGCGAAGGACTTGGCGAACGAGTCGATCGCCGACTTCAGCTTCGTGCGGATCTCGTCCGACAGCGCCTTCTCGGTCGCGATCTGGTCGAGAATGTCCTTGTGCTCGGTGCGAAGCGCGGTCAGGAGACCCTCTTCGAAGTCACCGACCTGGTCGACCTTGAGCTTGTCGAGATAGCCCTGCGTGCCGGCGAAGATCACGCAGACCTGCTCTTCGGTCTTCAGCGGCGAGAACTGCGGCTGCTTCAGAAGCTCGGTCAGGCGCGCACCGCGATTGAGGAGACGCTGGGTCGCCGCATCGAGGTCGGAGCCGAACTGGGCGAAGGCGGCCATCTCGCGATACTGGGCAAGCTCGCCCTTGATCGAGCCGGCGACCTGCTTCATCGCCTTGATCTGGGCCGAGGAGCCGACGCGCGAGACCGAGAGACCGACGTTCACGGCAGGGCGGATACCCTGATAGAACAGGTTCGTCTCCAGGAAGATCTGGCCGTCGGTGATCGAGATCACATTGGTCGGAATGTAGGCCGAGACGTCGCCCGCCTGGGTCTCGATGACCGGCAGAGCCGTCAGCGAGCCGGCGCCGTGATCGTCACCCATCTTCGCGGCGCGCTCCAGAAGCCGCGAATGAAGATAGAAGACGTCGCCCGGATAAGCTTCGCGTCCTGGCGGACGGCGCAGCAGCAGCGACATCTGGCGATAGGAGACGGCCTGCTTGGACAGATCGTCATAGCCGATCACGGCATGCATGCCGTTGTCGCGGAAATACTCGCCCATCGCGCAGCCGGCAAAGGGGGCGATATACTGCATCGGAGCCGGGTCCGAGGCGGTGGCGGCCACGACGATGGAATATTCCATCGCGCCGCGCTCCTCGAGCGTGCGCACGAACTGCGCGACCGTCGAACGCTTCTGCCCGACCGCCACATAGATGCAGTAGAGCTTGTCGTTGTCGCGGTTCTCATCGTGAGCCGGCTTCTGGTTCAGGAAGGTGTCCAGAAGGATGGCGGTCTTGCCGGTCTGGCGATCGCCGATGACCAGCTCGCGCTGGCCGCGGCCGATCGGGATCAGCGCGTCGATGGACTTCAGACCCGTCGACATCGGCTCGTGAACCGACTTGCGCGGGATGATGCCCGGCGCCTTGACGTCGACGCGGCGACGCTCGGCACCCTCGATCGGGCCCTTGCCGTCGATCGGATTGCCGAGACCGTCGACGACGCGGCCGAGAAGGCCCTTGCCGACCGGCACTTCTACGATGGCGCCGGTGCGCTTGACCGTGTCGCCTTCCTTGATGTCACGGTCCGAACCGAACACCACGACGCCGACATTGTCGGCTTCGAGGTTCAGGGCCATGCCTTGGATGCCGCCTGGAAACTCGACCATTTCGCCAGCCTGGCAATTGTCGAGACCGTAGACGCGGGCAATGCCGTCACCCACCGACAGAACCTGTCCGACCTCGGAGACTTCCGCCTCGGAGCCGAAGTTTCGGATCTGGTTTTTGAGAATATCGGAAATTTCCGCGGGGCGGATGTCCATCAGCCGACCTCTTTGAGTGCAAGCTTGAGCGAATTGAGTTTGGTGCGGATCGAGGTGTCGATCTGCCGCGAACCGATCTTGACGATGAGACCGCCGAGAATTGCGGGGTCGACACGCTCACGCATGGTGACGGTCTTGCCGGCATAGGAGCCGATCGCCTGGCGGAGCGCCTCGCGATCCTCGTCACCGAGCGGCTGAGCCGTCGTGACTTCGGCCTCGACTTCGCCGCGATGGGCGGTTGCGAGTTCGCCGAAACGGCGAATCATGCCCGGCAGCACGAAGAGGCGGCGATTGCGCGCCACGACCTTCAGGAAGTTGCCGGTGAGCGGGCTCGGCTGAACATTGTCGACGATCGCGGTGATCGCCGTCAACTGATCGTCCGCCGAGAAGGCCGGGCTCTCGATCAGGCGCCGAAAATCGCCGTTCTCCTCGATGAGCGTGCGGAAGGACGCCAGCTCTCCCTCGACGGTCTCGATGGCGCCATCGTCGCGCGCAAGATCGAAGAGCGATTGGGCGTAGCGGTCAGCGACCTCTGAAACAGGAGACGATGATGTTGCCACGGGCGACCGTTTCTCTTTCACGTTCTGCGTTCTTGGAGCCTGCCGGCATCCGGTGAAGGACACACGACGCAACCCGTTGAAACCGTTGCATGAAGAACGGAAGGCATGGGACAGACCTCCCGTGCCCCTCCGAAGATTGAGGTCCCTCTAGCATAGGGGTTTTCGCACGACAACATGCACAAGGCCGCCTTGGGTGTTGAACGAACGTCTGAAACGGGCCGTCGGACTTCAGCCTTGTCCGAAGGCTCGTCGGGCCGCCGCCTTCAGCCGATCAGTCCGAAGGCAGGAAGAAGGGCTGCGCCTGCCAGCGCCAGCATCAGAAGGAAAAACAACCAGTTGGCAAGATTGGCGCCCTGGTCGGACAGGATCGAGACGAGGCGACCGAAGGCGCTCATGAGCCATCCGGCGCCGAGACAGAACTGCACGAAGGGCTGATCGAAGAGGAAAATTCCGACGAGGCCGACGCCGAGCCAGAAGCCGGCCAGGGTCGAGCGTGCCTCGCCGATCGCCTGCGGGTAGCTTTGGCGCGGCTGCAGACGGAGGACCGCGAAGATGATTCGGGGCGCGAAGAGGGCGATCAGGCCGAAGAGGAGCGTCAGACAGGCGGCGGCGAAGGACAGCCAACCGACGAGGTCGATGGGGAGGGGAAAGGGCATGATGGGTGTCGGGCCTTTGCACTGGCCGGGCCATGCGCCCGGCGCTTCGAGGCCGGCTTATAGTCCCTCGATGACGCGTTCGAAAGGCGCCGGCCACCCCGCCTCTTCTATCGGCCGGAGCCGCTGGCGCAGCGCCCTTCCACCGGGACTTCCTCTTTCTTGTCGCCCCAATGCACGGTCATCGTCCCGATATATTCGAGACCTTCCGAGGTCTTTTTCGCCGCCGACACGGCGATGTTGACGTTGATGCGGGGCTCGCCGGCCGAGCGCCAGACGGTGACGAGGACGCCGTCCTTGTTGGGGGCGGACTTGCCCTTTTCGAGCTCGCGCACGAGCCCGTTGGCCATGATGTAGCCCCGTTCCAGACCGACGGCGCCAGCGCTCGGGTCGGCCACCTGCGTGACGAAGACGAGCGGCTGGGGCTGTTTCTCGTCCATGTCGGGCGCATCGGATTTCGGGCCCGCGAAACCGCATTGGCTGGCGATCGGCGACCAATGGAGGAGGCCGAGCTGCAAGGCTTGCGGCGCTGCGCCCACATTGGCTTCCGGGCTCTGGCCGGGCTTGGGCGGCGCGAAGGGTTGGACTTCCGCTGGCAGCTCGCCGATCGGGGTTGTCGTCTCGTCCTGTGACGAGGCGGCGTCCGTGGTCTCGGGTGCAGCCGCATCGCTTGGCGACGCGATGCCAGGCGTGGCCGTCTCGGCGGGGCTCGCCTGTGCGGCAGGGTCCGGGGCTTGCGCGCTTGCGCTCAAGGCATAGCTCAGAATCAGCACCCCGAGCGCCGATCCAAGTCCTCCCGCGATAGCCTTGCGAATCATGCCATCCTCCGCTCGCCGTCTTCGCCGACCCCCCTATAGAAAGCTCTCTATCCTATAGGAAGCTCTGGGGATCGATATCGACCTGCACTTGTACCGATCCGCGCGCAGGCGGACCGTGCTGAAGGGTCGCACGCAAATAGGCCTGAATCGCGGCGCGGCGGGGCCCCTGGACGAGCAGGCGATAGCGGTGGCGGCCGCGCAGGACCGCGAGCGGGGCTTCGGCGGGGCCGAGAATCTCGATCTCGGCGTCTTCGGGCGCGGCCCGCCGCAGGGCCCTTGCATGGTCCTCGGCCTCTTTTCGCGAATTGGCGGAGACGATGATCGCCGCCAGCCGGCCGAAGGGCGGCAGATGATAGCGTTCCCTCTCGTCGATCTCGCGGCGATAGAAGGTCTCCGCATCACCGCCGGCGATGGCGCGCATTACCGGATGGTCCGGCTGGAAGGTCTGAATGAGGCCACGGCTCGCCCGGCCCGTGCGCCCGGCCCGGCCGGTGACCTGATGAAGCAGTTGAAAGGTGCGCTCGGCGGCGCGCGGGTCGCCATTGGCAAGGCCGAGATCGGCGTCGATCGCGCCGACCAGGGTCATGAGCGGGAAATGGTGGCCTTTGGCAACGAGCTGGGTGCCGATGACGATGTCGGCCTCACCTTCCGCGATCGCATCGAGCTCCCGGCGCAGGCGCCGTGAACCGCCCGGCAGATCCGAGGAGAGGAGAATGGTGCGGGCCTCCGGCAGATCGGTGAGCATTTCCTCGGCAATGCGCTCGACCCCCGGCCCGCAGGCGACGAGATGATCCAGCGTTCCGCATTCGGGGCAGGCTTCAGGGCGCGGCGTGGAGAAGCCACAATGATGGCATTGGAGCTCGCCGCGCAACCGGTGGTCGACCAGCCAGGCCGAGCAGGAGGCGCATTGGAAGCGATGGCCGCAGACGCGGCAGAGGGTCAAAGGCGCATAGCCGCGTCGGTTGAGGAAGAGGAGGGCCTGTTCGCCCTTGGCGATCGTCTCCTTGATGGCGGTGAGGAGGAGGGGCGAGACGAAGCGTCCGCGCTTCGGCGGGGCCCGGCGCATGTCGATGAGCGACAGATCCGGTAGATCCGCCGCCTCGAAGCGCCCGGCCAGGCGGATATGGCCATAGCGCCCGGCCTCGGCATTCACCCGGCTTTCCACCGACGGCGTCGCGGAGGCGAGAATGACGGGGAAGCGTCCGATCGAGCCGCGCACCACCGCCATGTCGCGGGCATGGTAGAAGGTGCGATCCTCCTGCTTATAGGCCGGGTCGTGCTCCTCATCGACGACGATGAGACCGAGATCGGCAAAGGGCAAGAACAGCGCCGAGCGGGCGCCGGCGACGATCCGCACCTGGCCTTCGGCGACCTGACGCCAGACGCGCTCGCGCATCTTCGGTGGAACGTCAGAATGCCACTCGGCCGGGGGCGAGCCGAAGCGGGCATGGAAACGGTCGAGAAAGCTCTGGGTCAGCGCGATTTCGGGCAAGAGGATCAGCACCTGTCGCCCCGCGTCCAAAGCCTTTGCCACGGCCTCGAAATAGACCTCGGTCTTGCCCGAGCCGGTGACGCCTTCGAGAAGCGTCACGGAAAAGTCCGGCTTTGCGGCCCGCTTGGCCAAGGCCTCGGCGGCTTCAGCCTGTTCTGCGCTCAAGGACGCGCG
This sequence comes from Fulvimarina manganoxydans, assembly GCF_900176465.1. Taxonomy (GTDB): domain Bacteria; phylum Pseudomonadota; class Alphaproteobacteria; order Rhizobiales; family Rhizobiaceae; genus Fulvimarina; species Fulvimarina manganoxydans. The sequence goes on along the minus strand of NZ_FWXR01000005.1, from coordinate 164,334 downwards.
ACCATAGGCAGTGTCCGGCTCGGCGACGACGGGCGGCGGCGGCAGGTGGATGGTGCGGAAACAGCCGGCCTTCATCAGCCCATCGATGACGGAGGGCGTGACGCCCGCCGCATGGGCGAGGCCGGAACGCGTCCAGACCGGCGCGTCTTCGGCGGTCGCAAGAACGCGGCGCCTCGCATCGGTGAGGCGTGGCGGCTCGGCGCCGGTCGCCTCCAGGCCCTCGATCAGCGGTTCGGGCTCGAAGGCTGTGGGCGCCCTCAACGCCATGCGCGCGACGAGGCCGGGCGGCGAGAGCGTGTACTCGGCGACCCAGTCGATGAAGCGCCGAAGTTCCGGCTTCAAGGGCGGACAATCGAAGACATGTGTGACTTCGCGCAGCTTCTTGGCGTCCACCCCGTCGCTCGGCCCGTCCCAGACGACGCCCGCCACCTGCCGGGGGCCCAACGGCACCTGCACGATCGAGCCCGGCGGCGCCTCGGCGCCTTCCGGCAGAGCATAGGAATAGGCACGGTCGACCGGCAAAGGTACAAGCACCGGCACGACGGTCTGCTCGAAGAGCTGGTCGGTGAATCCAAGGCTCGGCTGGTTCTTGGTCTTTGAGGCCTTCACCATGAGCGGCCGAGATGCAGGCTGAAAGAGAGAGAAGAGAGAGATTCCATCATGGCGGACGCAAAGACGGCTCTGGTGATCGGCGGGGGCAGCGGCATGGGTGCGGCGGCGGCACGGAAACTGGCGGAGGAGGGCTTCATCGTGTCGATCCTCTCCTCCAGCGGCAAGGGCGAAGCGCTCGCCAAGGAACTCGGCGGAATCGGCGTCACCGGATCGAACCGGTCCATCGAGGATCTTTCCAGCTTCGTCGATCAGGTGGTGTCGCGCTACGGCGAAATCCATGCCGTGGTCAACAGCGCCGGCCACGGGCCGAAGGGCGATCTCCTCGCCATCTCCGACGAGGACTGGCATCTGGGCATGGAATTCTACCTCCTGAACGTCGTGCGCATCGCCCGGCTGGTCACGCCCGTCATGGAAAAGGCCGGTAGCGGCTCCATCGTCAACATCTCGACCTATGCGACCTTCGAGCCGGAGGCGACCTTTCCGACCTCGGGCGTCTTTCGGGCCGGGCTCGCGAGCTTCACCAAACTCTTCACCGATCGCTATGCGGGGGTCGGCATTCGGATGAACAACGTCCTGCCGGGCTTCATCGACAGCCTGCCGGAAAAGGAAGAGAGACGGGAACGCATTCCGATGGGGCGCTATGGCACGTCGGAGGAGGTCGCCGAGCTCATCGCCTTCCTGGCCTCGGACCGCTCGGCCTATATCACCGGCCAGAACATCCGCATCGACGGCGGCATCACGCGATCGGTCTGACCTCGATAGCCGGGGCGCGATCGGCTTGGAGGGCCTTCGGCCTTGCCGATATGGCGCATCAACCCGATCTCCTGTTAAGACCGGCCGGAAAAATCGAAACGCTGAAGGGGGCACGCCCATGAAATTCTTTGTCGACACCGCCGATGTCAACGATATCCGCGAGTTGCAGGACGCCGGTCTCATCGACGGCGTCACCACCAATCCCTCGCTCATCATGAAGGCGAACCGCCCGATGAAGGAGGTCATCGCCGATATCTGCGAGGTGACCGAGGGGCCGGTTTCGGCCGAAGTGACCGCGACCGATGCCGACGAGATGATCCGCGAGGGCAAGATCCTCGCCGAGATCGCCGACAATGTCTGCATCAAGGTGCCGCTCACGCTGGACGGTCTCAAGGCCTGCCGGCATCTCTCCGACGAAGGCCATATGGTCAATGTGACGCTCTGCTTCTCGGCGACACAGGCTCTGCTCGCCGCCAAGGCGGGTGCGACCTTCATCTCGCCCTTCATCGGCCGGCTCGACGACATCAATCTCGACGGCATGGCGCTGATCGCCGACATCCGGCGCATCTACGACAATTACGAGTTCGACACCGAGATCCTCGCGGCCTCCGTTCGCACCATCAATCATGTGCGCGAAGCCGCGCTGATCGGCGCCGACGTCGCGACGGTTCCGCCGGCAACCCTCAAGGCGCTGGTCAAGCATCCGCTGACCGACAAGGGTCTGGAGCAGTTCCTGGCCGATTGGCAGAAGACCGGCCAGACGATCAGCTGATCCGGCTCAATCAATCGCGTCATCGGCGCGAGCAAACCCAGAAACACGAAAGGGCGCCTTTCCCGGTCGGGAAAGGCGCCCTTTCGCTTGCAGCCTATGGCATTCGTGGGCCGACCTTGAGGGAGGAGGTGCAGCCGGCACCCATGAATGTCAGGCCGATTGGAAGTGGCTTTCGAGGAAGTAGAGGGACTCGTCGATTCCGCGACCAACCTCAGTCAGAAGATCCTCTGTCAGATCGTCGCCGGCTTCGGAGGCTTCCTCGATGCCCTTGATCAGCTCGCTCGACCATTTGGCATAGGAATCGGCCAGACGCTTCAGGTGATCCTCGCTCTTGACGAGATCGAGCGGATAGGGATCGAGAACCGTGTTCTCGCTCGAGGCCTGGACCGTTCCATGAGCCTGACCGCCAAGAGCGGTGAGGCGCTCGGCAATATTATCCACATAGTCTTCGGTCGTCTCATGAAGCTCGTCGAAGAGCTTGTGAACGGCGATGAAGTTCATGCCCTTGACGTTCCAATGGGCCTGCTTGGTCTGGTAGGTGATGTCGATCGCCGTTCCGAGATGCTTCTGCAGAAGCTCCACCATCGAGCCTCTGAGATTGGCATTCAGAGGATGCTTCGTCGGGTGCAGCTTCGCCTTGCCGTTCTTGGCCATATCCGTCTCCTTCGATGTCTTGCCTGGCGACGGCTCACGGGCTCGGTTCGGGATTATTGCCCAACAAGCTCGCATGACTGACCTCTCTCAGGTCAATCCGGTGGCATCGCCTTATCGGCTTCGAAGCGGGTAATGGCGGAGCGGCGGAACGGTTCCGTTCGAAACCAGTTCGATCCGTCATCCGTGCGGGCTTGTCACACCCGTTGTCGCCGTGCCGTCAGAGACGTTGCTTGAGCGTCCGCGCGGCTGCGAGCGGAGGCCGTTCGCCCGCATTCACGGCGACCGGAGCGCCGATCGCGCTCTTGGCGGGCGGGAACCCAGCGGTTGTCCCTGGACCTGGAACCGGCTCGTCGGAGCGAACCAGTTCGACAGACTTCTTCGGCGTCGAGACGCGCTTTTGATAGTCGCCCCACCATTCCAGCCACCAAGCCAGTGCGAATTGCAGGGACAGGCATGCGCCGAGAAGAAGCGTGTCCAAGACAAAAGATGCGTCGCGCTCCCACAGGATGACTTGGCAAATGAGCGACAGCATGGTGCCGAGCGCGAAGACGGGCAGGGAATGTCGGCCGAGACGGGCCAAAGGATTAGACTTGGAGATCGAGGCGAAAACGGAAGTCGGCGCGGCGTTTGCGAAGACATAGGCGAGGGCCAGCACATGGAGGAGTCGCGGCGCGGTGGCATAGGTCTTGTCGAAGGCGGCGACGAAGCCAGGCAGCCAGCTCTGCTGCGCGGTGATATAGGACCAGAGGCCATATTCGGTGACTATGAATGAGCCGATCAGAAAGGCGAGCGCGCTCCAGAAGAGCCACGGCCGATAGGGCACCGAGGGCCGGCCAGACGCTTTCCGCAGACCGCAGTAGAGACCCACGGCGAAGATGAGCTGCCAGGCGATCGGATTGAAGAACCAGCCGCCGGGATTGGGGTAGTTCGGCAGGTCGAGCCGGAAGGTCCAGGCCGCCATCCAGAGGGCGATGGAGGCGCCGAGCATGAGATTGAGGCTTTTGGAAGCGAGCCACAACAAGGCCGGCACCATGATCAGAAGCGCCGAATACATGGGCAGGATATTCACATAGCCAAGCTGATGGCCGAGCACGGCGAAGCCGAACATCGTGTCGAGGGGCTTGAGAAGGATGCTCTCCAGATTGATGCGCTGGAAGAAGCCGCCATCGCCATAGACCATCGCGGCCCAGGAGAAGAGCCCGACGGCGAGCATGGTTAGCATCATCTGGACGAGATAGAGGACGCCCGCGCGCCGAAACGCCTTGACCGAGGCGATGAGGCGGTTGCCCGCCAGAAACGGGCGGCCATAGGCGAAGGCCGCGGCGAAGCCGGCGAGAAAGACGAAGAGCTCGGCCGCGTCCGAGAAGCCGAAATTGCGCGAGGTGAAATTTTCCCAAAGCGTGCCCGGCACATGATTGAAGAAGATCATGACCAAGGCGACCCCGCGCCAGAAGTCGATGCGATGATCGCGGCTGGTGGCCGCCTTGGGTGCTATGATGGTCATGGGGCCTGGGGCTCGAAGATCTGCGCGGCGTGGGTTCGATGGAGAAAATCAAGGGCGCTGGCAAGCCCGGCAAATGGCGAAAGGCTCGGGCGGCGGGAAGCCGGAACGAGCGGCGGACAAGCCGTCCGAGACATGCCGCCGCCATTCTCAGTCGTGGCATTTCAATACCATATGACGCCATTCAACATGAACCGGTCATGAAGAAAGGCGCATCCCGACAAAAGATGCGCCTCGTTCCGTTGCATAAGCGATAGCGTGAGCGGAAGCGCCCCGAATAATACGGCATCCGGCTGACCAGGCCGATGCCGTATCCAAGCCCGTGCGGCGCCTGAGCGTGTTGAAATCCGTCATCGCGAAGCGATCGAACGGATTTCGTATAAAAGGTCAGGCCGGCAAAGGCGGCTGATCCAACCGCTCCGGCGCGTTGCGAGCTTCGGTCGTTCCAGAGGCGGCGTCGGCGGACAGATTCAATCGGCTCCGCCACTCGGCCGCGTTGACGATCACCGGATCGGGCTGGCTTTCGAAGGGCGTTTCGAAGAGCCCATTCGCCCGCACCCAGTCTCCCACCGACGGGCTGGCAGTGAAGGAGATGAGGAAGGGCGCGATGATCAGGGGCCCGGCGATCGGAAGCGTCCACCAGATGACGTCAGGCGCATAAGACAGGGTCGCGACCAGGACGAGCGTTCCGGCGAGCACCATCCACCAGCTCGCGGCAAAGGCCGTCGACAGGCTCAAGCCTTCGTCGTCGCGATCGGTGGCCGGCCAGCCGGAATCGGCACCGACCAGAATCTCCGCGATCGCCTTCGACTGAAGCATCATCATGATCGGGGCGAGCATCGAGGTTAGGACCAATTCGCTCGTCGCCCCAGCAATCACGGCTATCGCGCCGCCGAAGCGCTTCCGGCGCGCGGTCAGAGCGCTGGAGAAGGTGATGATCGTCTTGGGCAGAAGCAGAAGGACCACGATGCCGAAGAGCAAGAGGAGCGCCTTCTGGGTTTCCGGCTTCGGAAAGACCGGAAAGAGCGAGTCCGAGGGAAAATAGTTCGGCTCGGGCGCCAGAACCGGATCGAGCAGGCTGACGACGAGGAACATCAGCCAGATCGGCGAGGCCACATAGGCCATAATGCCATTGACGAGAGAGACGCGGCTCCACCATTTCAGCCCGCTCGCAAAGAGCAGGCGGCTATGCTGGAGATTGCCCTGGCACCAGCGTCGATCACGCTTGGCATATTCGATGATGTTGGCCGGCGCTTCCTCGAAGGAGCCACCGAGATCAGGATCGACGCGCACCTTGAGTCCGGCCCTGGCGAGAAGGGCGGCCTCCACATAGTCGTGGCTGAGGATATGGCCGCCAAGCGGTGGCTTGCCCGGAAGGCTCGGCAGGCCGCAATGGGCGGCGAAGGCGCGCACGCGGATGATGGCGTTGTGACCCCAGAACGGCCCCTCGCGGCCCTGAAGCGCAGCGATGCCGCGCGAGAAGACCGGTGAGAAGAGCGCTGCCGAAAATTGCAGGGCGCGGCCGAAGATGGTGCGCCGGTTGATGATGAGCGGCTGGGTCTGGAGGAGGGCGAGTTCCGGATCGTCGTCCATGCGGGCGACCATTTCCAAAATGGTATCCGGCGCCATCAGGCTGTCGGCATCGAGGACGAGCATATAGGCATAGGCGCCGCCGTTCCGTGTGACGAAATCGGCGATATTGCCGGCCTTGCGACCAGTGTTCTTCTCGCGATGCCGATAGAACAGGCGGCCGGCAAGCGACAGGCGGGTGAGAAGCGCGCTATGGCCCCGGCGCTCCTCGGCCACGCATTCGGCCTTGGTGGAATCGCTCAAGACATGGATGTGGAAATGGTCCAGCCGATCGATCGAGGTGAGCCCTTCGATCATGGCGGCGACGCGCGCATAAACCGCCTCGGCGTCTTCATTATAGACCGGCACCAGGATCGCGGTCTTGTCAGCGGGGACATAGTCGGGTCGCAAAGGACGCGGCTTGTCGCGCAGGCGCGAGATCATGCCGAAGACCGCTGTGATGAAGCCCCAGGACAGCCAGCTGCAGCACAAGAGGAGCAGCGTGATCTGGATGACATGCAGATTGGTGATGCCGTTCGCCGTCACGATGATGAAGAACAGCGAAGTGGCGATCACGGCCAGCACGATGACGCTGGCGACGAAGACGAAGCGATACAGAGAGATCAACGGGCAGACCGCCTCTCGAATAAGATTACGGCATCGAGCGGCGGATCGTCGTCGTTCAATGCTGCAGGTTTTCCAATTGCCGCCTTTCAAGGGGCGAGACATCGACGATCTTTCGTCGTCTTGCCCTGCGGCGCCACTGCATGACCGTTCGCCACGCAATCTACATGACTTCGCGGCCGGTGGATATCCATCAACCGTAAGGTCACATAAGTTCGACCAAATGAATTGACCCTTCAGGCCAATTCTCGTCCGGCCATTTGCTCAAACGCCGCTCGGGCTGCCAGCGGTCCTTTGCAAGCGATGCTCCCAAAGGACCGATGATCTTATACGAAATCCGGCCGATCGCACCGCGAGACCGGATCGATACGCGCTGCGCTCACAGGCGGCTCGGCCTTCAAAGGCCGTCAGCCGCGCCCAATCACCGAGCGGCCGAAGGCGAGGCAGAAGGCGTGGCGAAGCACGCCGCCGCCAAGTTCCTGGACCGGCATGACCAGCCGTGCCGTCGGGGCGGGCAGGTCGATCGTCCGCAAGAAGGCGAGGGCCTCGCCATTCCCGCTCTGGGCGTCACTGATAATCTTATCCACCGCGCAGTCGCGCCTTTCAGCCGCCAGCCGTGCGCCCACCGCGCGATGCACTTCCACATCGGTGAGGTCGGGGCGAGAGAAAAGCCGCTGAACGAAGGTGAGCGCGGTTTCCCGAGCCGGTGTCGCTGAAGTCGAAGTCGGAGTCATGATGCGCTGGACCACTGGTAGAGCCATGTCTCACTTACAATGCGCTGCAACATGGAAAGTTTCACGCGAAGTTCAACGGGCCTGTCTTCGAGTCGTTCCAGCTCGATCGACACGCGCCATCCGCCGTCCGGAAGACGCGAGATGCTGCTATTGACGAGTCGGGCGGCCGAGGAGACGTCGATCAGCGGTTCGACTTCGGCGCCTTCCGGCAGATTGGCGACCGTGCCGCCGGAGAAATTGATGGCGATTCGGCGCGTCGTCTGGGGCTGGTCAGTGTCGGCCGCGTTTCCGCCAATGCCCGCCAATGTCGCCGTCACCCGCGCATCGCGCTGGATCTGCTCGACGTCGAGCCCCCATAGCATGCGGTAGCGGAACTCCATCGCCGTGCCGGCTGTCGGCTTTTCCTCGGGCACCCAGAAGGCGACGATATTGTCGTTAGCTTCCGAGCGCGAAGGAATCTCGACGAGCTCGACTACCCCCGCGCCCCATTCGCCGATGGGCTCGACGAGGAGCGAGGGGCGCAGATCGTAGCGGGCCTCGATATCCTGATAGCTGTCGAAGTCGCGGTCGCGCTGCAGAAGCCCAAAAGCGCGCGGACTGTTTTCGGAGAAGAAGGATAAAGCGAGAGTGTCGGGATTCTTGAGCGGGCGCCAGAGACGCTCGCCATTGGCCCGCACGATGAGCAGGCCGTCGCTGTCGTGCACCTCGGGCCGAAAATCCTCGTGGTTCGGATGATCGTTCTCGCCGAAGGTGTACATCGACGTGAGCGGCGCGATGCCGAGCCGCGCGACCTCGTTGCGGAAATAGAGCCGCGCCGAGCAAACCATCTCGGTGCGCGGACCCGGCGTGATGATGAATTCATAAGCGCCGGTCACGCTGGGACTATCCATCTCAGCCATCAACCGGATCGACTCGTCGCCCGGCCGCGGCTCGTCGATATAAAAGGCCGTGAAGCGCGGGAATTCCTCTTCGGCGTCCGTCGCCGTGTTGAGGGCAAGGCCACGAGCTGACAGGCCGTAGCGCGTTCCCATGCCGAGGGCGCGGAAATAGCTCGCGCCCAGGAAAGTCACCAGTTCGTCGAAATAGTCCGGTCGCTCCAAAGGCGCGTGGATTCGGAAACCCGCGACGCCCGGCAGATCGACATTGCGGAATTCGGTCGGATCGAGCGGCGGTCGGTATTCGAAGTCGGACGATTCGAAAACCTTGCGCTGATACTCGCCGTCGCGGCCGATGAAGATGCTGGTCGTGTCGGTGAAGACCCAGCCCGGATAGAAGGCCTGGAGATGGAAATCGACCGGCTCGGCGCGCCAAAGAGCATGATCGGGCCGATAGCGGATCGCCCGGTGGCTGTCATAGTCGAGATTGGCGACCACATCGGGCAGCATGTTTTCCGGTGCCGTATAAGGCTCGGCGGCCCGCTGACGCATGCGCTCGCTGAGCGCATCATAGGTCAGCGGCGTCGATTGCTGCGCTGCATCAGGAGAGGTCGCCGCCGGCGCTGCGTCGCCGGCAGGGGCGTCTTGCGCGCGGGTCGGAAGGGAGAAGAGGGAAAGAACGAGAGCGGATGCGCCGCCCTTCAGCGCCAGGCGGCGCGTCGCGTCGATTGAGGGGCCCACTGAATGCCTTTGCATAGCTACGCGGAATAGGGATTTCTCTTAGCATATGCGAAATCTTGGCTAAACAATAGCTGAACGCGCCGGCATTCGCCCTTCACTCTTCGCAATTGCGGTCAGCGTAAACGCCGCAGCTTCTGCGCCAAAATCTCGTCGATTTGCGAAAGCTTGAAGGTCAGGCTCCGCCGCTGCTCCTGGTCGAGGGCGCTGACCAGCTCGGTTTCGAGCCGGCGCCAAATCTCGCGCACTTCGCTTCGAATCGTCTCTCCCTTCGGCGTGATTTCCACCATGGTCCGGCGTTGATCGCTCTTATTGGCGGTGCGGATCACAAGTCCGCGATCGATCAACCGGTCCAGCATTTTGGACACAGTGGAGGGGCGCACGCTGAGCTCGCTCGCCAGCACCGATACGCTGATCGGCGTGCCCGGCGTCAGCCGGTCGAGGAGCTGGTCCTGGCCCGGATGAAGACCGATCTCGGCCAGGAGCAGGGCGATGAAGGCGCGCGTCGACTTGGCGATCGACAGAAGCGAGGTGACGGTCTGAACGTCATCGTTTCCGTTTGAGGCCATCAATCCGGGCGGTGGGGTCTCGTCGCGCAATGCGGTGGTCTCGTCGGGTGTCGGTCTCATACCCCTTGAGAGCGGAAAACCGGAGAACCGCGCATTATAATAGGATAGTTTTCGGATATAATTCGTACCGGAATTTAACTGTTCGCATGGCATGCGACCTATAGGACGCACACTGGACGCCTCTGATGCACAGAGTGAAAAGGTGGATGCCGGTTTTTCGCCAACCCGGCACGCGGCCGAGGGACTCCATATCATTGCTTCCCGCAATCGATTCCGGTCCGCTGGCAGCCCGGGCGGCGTTGGAGTCCTTTGACGGAGAAGGATCGACCCTAAGGGTCACTTCACCCGTCCAGCGGTTTAGAGGCTCGAGGGATTGGACAAGGTCAGCATAGGGAGTGACACATGGCGGATGTGCGCGTGATCTGCGCGATCGGACGAAGCGGCCAGCTTGGCCTGGACGGTGGAATGCCCTGGGAGGGGAGTGCCGCGCGGCCCTTCATCGAGGATGTGGAGCGCTTCTTCGAGATCACGCGTGGCCATGTTCTGATCTGCGGTCCGAAGACGGTCGCCTCCTTCCCCGATTTCGCCCATGACGACCGCACGATCGTGACGATCCGCTCCTCCGACAAGCCCGAAGACGTGCTTGCGCGCTTTTCCGATCGCGTCGTCTATGTGGGCGGCGGGCCGGCGGTTTGGGATGTCTACGCGCCTTTCGTGCGCCATTGGGACATCAACACGCTGCCCTATGACGGGGAAGCCGATACCTGGTTCAACCCGGCCTGGCTGATCGCCGGCGGGGCGAAACGGCGAGACTGAGGGCCTATTCTCTTTATACAGCGGGTCGGATGGCTTGATCCAAAGGGGTAATCCACGTCCGGCGATTTGCTCGAACGCCGCTGAGGCTGGCGGCGCGCCCATGACACCGAAGGTCTCATAGGCTCGTCGAGCTTATTCTCCAGGACCTGGAAGCTGATCGCGTAAGTCGGCGCCGCATTCGGCGCGGATCGCGTCCAGGAGGGCTGCCCTCAGGGGGGCGAGGCGATCGGCAAGGCCCGGAGGCGGCTCGCCGCCGATTGCGGCCGGAGCCAAAAGCCGGAGTGAGTTGGTCAAGATATAATGCGCGTTCCATGCGGCCGCGCGGTCGAGGCTCTCTTCGAAGACCGCAAAGCCGCTTGCCGGCGCATTGTCCAAGACCCAGCCGCGCATAATGCCGTTCAGGACGCCGTCGCTCAGCGGCGGCGTGATCAGTCGATTGCCATCTATGCGAAAGACATTGGCCAGCGCGCTGCAGGCGATCCGACCTTGGGTGTTGAGGAAAAGCGGTTCGTCGGCGCCCACTCGTTTGGCGCGGTCCGTCTCGATGATTGCGTCGAGATAGGAGAGCGTTTTGTGGCGAGCGGTGAGCGAGGTCTCGTTGCGGCGTATCGCGGCGAGGGTCAGCCGCAAGGGTTTGAAGAAAAGCGACGTGGCGAGCGGGCTGGCGCTTCCGAAAAGCGTCGGCCGCGGATCGTCGGGAAAGGCTAGGCCGCGCGCCCCGGTTCCCCGCGTGACCGTTAGCCGGATCGAGCCCGCGCCGATCTCCTGCGCAAGGGCTGCATAAGCCGCTTCCAATCGGGTTCGGGCGATCGGCAGGGACAGCGCCTCGCAGGAGGCCGCAAGGCGATCGAGATGGGCCTCTTGCCGGAAGACCCGGGAATTGACGACGAGCGCGGTGTCGAAGACGCCGTCGCCCAGGGTGAAGCCGCGATCGGTCGGAGCGATCGCCGCGTCGTCTGCTTCCACCAGGCGATCATCGAGCCAGACGCGGGTCACGAATTGGGCTCCGTTTCGCGGTCGCTATGAAAGGCGCGGGCGCGGGCGATGAAGTTGGCCAACAGCGCTTCGCCATCCTCGGTCAGGATGGATTCGGGATGGAACTGAACGCCGAAGGTCGGATCGGTGCGGTGGCTGAGAGCCATGATCTCGCCGTCGGGCGAGCGGGCATCCACCGACAGCACCTCCAGCATGGTCGGCGTCTCTTCCACGATCAGGGAATGATAGCGCCCGGCCTTGGTCTTAGGTCTAAGGCCGGCAAAGAGGTTCGCGCCTTCATGCAACATCGGCGAGGCGCGGCCATGCATGGGCCTCAACGCTCGCGTGACACGGCCCGAAAAGACGTCGCCGATCACCTGATGACCGAGGCAGATGCCGAGGATCGGCGTGCGGCCCGAGAAGGCGCGAACGAGATCGCACGAAATGCCGGCTTCGCGGGGCGAGCAGGGGCCCGGTGAGACGACGATCGCCTCCGGGTCCAGAGCTTCGATCTCGGCGAGGCTCGTTCGGTCGTTGCGAAGGACTATCGTCTTGGCGCCGAGCCGCGTCAGATAGCGCGCGACGTTGAAAACGAAGCTGTCGTAATTGTCGAGGACGACAAGCTTCATCTCTCCGCCTCGAAAGCCTTGAAGACGCGTTCGGCCTTGGTGAAGGTCTCTTCATATTCGGCTTTGGGGTCGGAGAGGACCGTGATGCCGCCGCCGGCCGCAAGCCGCGCCCGCCCATCCTCGAAGGTGACGGTGCGGATCGCGATATTGAGGTCGGCCGCGCCATCGAAGCCGATATAGCCGATCGCACCGCAATAAGGGCCGCGCCGCGTCTTCTCGATCTCGGTGATGATGTCCATCGCCCGGATCTTCGGCGCTCCCGTGATCGAGCCGCCCGGAAAGGTCGCGGCCAGAAGATCTGCAATGCCAAGGCCCGGCCGCAACTGGCCGGTCACCACCGAGACGAGATGATGGACCGCCGCATAGGTCTCGAGGCCGCACAGCACCGGCACGTCGACGGAATGCGGGTCGCAGACGCGGGCGAGATCGTTGCGCATCAGATCGACGATCATGACATTCTCGGCCCGATCCTTATCCGAGGCGAGGAGCTCGGCGGCGAGCTGTGCGTCCTCTTCCGCCTCGCCAGAACGGCGGATCGTGCCCTTGATGGGGCGTGTCTCCACGGCCCCGTCGGCAGAAAGCTTCAAAAAGCGCTCGGGCGAAGAGGATGCAACGACCGTGTCGCCGAAATCGAGAAATGCGGCAAAGGGCGCGGCATTGGTCCGCCGTAGCTGTCCATAAAGCGAGAACGGGTCGAAGCCGATCGGTAGCGTGCTGGTGAAGGTCTGAGCGATATTGGCCTGGAAGATGTCGCCGGCGAGGATGTAATCGCGGGTCTTCTCGATCGCCGCCTCGTAATCCTTCGCAAAGAAGTTGGAGCGCCAGTCGAGGCCCCCGGTAAGCGGGGCGACGGCCGGGGCTTGCGCCTTCAGGGCTTCGAGAACCCGGTCGGCCCGGTCACGCGCACGGTCCTTCGCGGGCGCATTGCGCTCGGGCAGGCCGCTCGAGATCAACCTTGCGGTTTTCGTCTGGTGGTCGAAAGCGACGACGACGTCATGGAGGTCGAAGACGAGGCTCGGCCGCGCCGGATCGAGATCGGGGGGCGCTGCGAGCGCCTCCAGATGATGGGCGAATTCATAGGCGATATAGCCGATCGCACCGCCTTGAAAGGGTGGCAGGCCCTCGATCGCCTCGATCCGAAAGCGGGCGAGCACGTCGCGCAGCGCTTCGATCGGATGGCCGGCGAGCCTTTCCCCGGAAAGCTGTGCGCCCTTAGCATCGACGCAAAAGGTCGCGAAGGGATCGACCGCCAGAAAGGAATAGCGCCCGAGTTCGGCATGGGCCATGGCGCTGTCAAGAAAGGCGAGACGGCCAAGAGGTTTGAGGCGCCTCGCAGCCTCGAAGGGATCCAGCCAGTCGATCTCGGTCGTGATCATGGTTCGGCAATGAACGGAGCGCGCGATTTCGTCAATTCGGCTCGTCCTGTGGATCTCCTCGGACCGCTTTGCCGGGCGCAAGCGCCAAGCCCAATGAAGACGCCGCGGCGAGCCGGTTCAGGCTGTGCAAGAGCCTTGTGCGCCCAGTGATAGGCGCTTTCGGCCGCGTGTCCAAGTGTGGCGCGTGGAACCGGCTTTCGATGCGACGATTGTTCGTCGATCAGCCGCGCATCGCGGCCGAGCCATTGGAAAGACGCGCCGATGATTCTCTTCCCCGACGGACGCCGGATGCCCGGCGTTCTGGCCGCCCCGCTTCTTGTCGCTCTCCTCGCCGGCTGCAATGCGGCAACGCCCTTTCCCAACCCGGACAATCCGATCCGAGGCGCGCGGGTGTCGGCCAATCCCTATCCCCCTGGATCCGATGCCTATTGCCGGACCTATGCGCGCCAGACGGCGGCCAACGCCTATGAAGGCCGGATCGACCGATCCGAGGATGGCTTCGGCGTTCGCCAGATCACCGAGGAGTTTGCCCGGCGGGACGGCGCCCGCGCCTATCAGCGCTGCCGGGCTGGCCGTGTGAACTGATAATACGGTATCCGCCTGACCCAGTCGGGTTTCGTATCGTTCGCCCAATGCGCGCATCTTCGCATTTGCAGGCGAAAGCCGCCGCGCCCTGACGAAACGCCGCCGGGAGCATGCTTCCCACGGCAGCCTTTCCTGTCTTCATGCGGTGTTTGGCGCTCGGTCAGGCCGCCATGGCCGCTTTGCGTGCGGCATCCTTTTTCGCTCCGCTTCCTGCCGCGCCCATCTCGAAGGTCGAGACCAAGTCCGACAGCCGGTTGGCTTCGTCGCCGAGCCGGTGAGACGCGGCCGTCGCCTGCTCGACCATCGCGGCATTCTGCTGGGTGACCTGATCCATGCTGGAGACCGCCACATTCACCTCACCGATGCTTGTCGCTTGTTCGGCGGCCGATGCCGAAATCGTCTGGATCGCGTCGTTGATGGCGACGACTTCCCGCATGATCTCGTCAAGGGCCGAGCCGGTGCGACCAACGAGTTCGACGCCCCTGTCGACCTGCTCGGTGGAGGTGTTGATGAGGTCCTTGATCTCCTTGGCCGCTTCCGCCGAGCGTTGCGCGAGCGCCCGCACTTCCTGGGCGACCACGGCAAAACCTCGACCGGACTCGCCCGCCCGCGCGGCCTCGACGCCGGCATTGAGTGCGAGAAGATTGGTCTGGAAGGCGATCTCGTCGATCACCGTGATGATCTGCGAGATCTGGCCGGAGGAGTTTTCGATCTCGCCCATCGCGGCCACCGCTTCGGCGACCACTTCGGACGACTTCTCGGCACGGCTCTTGGCATTGCCGGCAAGATTGCGGGCGTGCTCCGCCCCGCCCGACGAGCGCGTCACGGCCTCGTTGATTTCGCTGAGCGCGGCGGCCGTTTCCTCCAAGCTCGCCGCTTGCTGCTCCGTGCGCCGCGCGAGATCATCTGAAGAGGCGCGGATTTCGAGCGTGCCGGTCTGGATCGATCCGGTGACCGACGAAATGGCGCTCATGGCTTGGTTCAGGGAGGTGACGGCCCGGTTGAAGTCCAGTCTCAGGCTTTCATAGGCGCCCGGGAACGTCGTCTCGATCGAGGTGGTGAGATCGCCATTGGCAAGACGTGTGAGCCCGCGTCCGATTTCGCCGACCACCAGGTCTTGAGCCGCCATCGCCTGGGATTGCCGCTCGCTTGCCGTTGTGCGTTCGGCGTCGACGGCCCCTTGAGCGGTGCGGGCTTCCGCCTCGGCCTGCTCCTTGCGCAGGGCTGCCTGGCGCAGAGCTTCGACCGAGCGGGCCATTGCGCCGATGTCGTCCCCGCGCCGCGTGCCGGGGACATCGACCGAGGTGTCGCCCTCGCCGAGCCGGTCCATCGCGCCGGCAAGTCCTTTGAGCGAGGCGAACATGCGGCGTGAGACGAAGAGCGAAGTCAGGACGATGAGTGTGAGAAGAACGACCGAGACCAGGAAGATCTTCCATTCGAGCGCGTTGACGTGAGCGAAGAACTCGCTCTTCTTGACGCCCACATAGAGGATGCCGACCGTCTCACCCGCCGCGTTTTTGATCGGGTCATAGGCGGTGTAATAGGCCGTACCCAGAATATCGGCCTCGCCGCGGAACGGCTCGCCGCGACCGAGAACCGCGTCATAGACGGGCCCCTTGGCGAGCTTCGTTCCAACCGCCCGGCTGCCGTCCGGCTTCATGACATTGGTTGTCACGCGCGTGTCGCCCATGAAGATGGTCGCGGTGCCGCCCACGAGATCCTTCACTCGATCCACTGCCTCGTAGAAATCATTGAGCGTCTGACCATCGGCGAGGAATCGGCCATCCGTCACCGAGAAGTCGGACCCATATTGGCGCAACACGTCCCAGGCGACGCGCATATTGGCTTCCTGACGCTCCGTGGCTTGTTGCTCCGCGCTGTTCTCCAAAGAGAAGGCGGTCACCGCCATCAAGGCGACCGTAAGCGTGAGAAGGCTGACGACGACTATTGCGGCAACTTTGGACGAAAGCGACATGGTGGCCCGAGGCATGGCTCGTCTCCTAAGAATAGATTAAATCGTTAAGTTGAAATAATTTGTTGAATAAGGTTACTAAATTACGAAAGAGCGTCGGCTATTGAAGGTGATGCGCGAAAAACGCTTTCGCAAGCCGTTTCCTTGGCAGGTGAGCGTGACGCAGCCCGTTCGTCTCAAACGGCTTTCGACTGATTAGATGTTTGATCCCAGGCTTTGATGGTGCAATCTATTCACACGAATGGAAGGAAGCACTATGGGCCAGGTTCAGCATGGGAGCGCCACGACGACTGCGGCAGTCCGTCGAGCGATACAGCATGGTCAAGCGAGCCTGAGGACGCTTTCCATACGCTACGGGTTCAACCCGAAGACCGTCGCCAAAATAGTGAAGCGGACCTCCACAGGCGATCGCCGAACCGGGCCGAAGAAGCCTCATGCCACAATTCTGTCCGTCGGGGACGAGGCCGTCGTCGTCGCCTTCCGCCGCCATACGTTATTGCCGCTCGATGACTGTCTCTATGCCCTCCAGCCGACAATCCCGCATCTTCGCCCGGCTTGCCGGTGAAGGGCCGGAACCCGAGCGCATCATGATCGACACCACCCATCTGAAGGCCCATTGCGGATCGCGGCTATGACAGCGCATGGTTCCATGCGGAACTGGAATCCAGCGGCATCGAGCCGTGCATCCCATCGAGCCGAAGCCGTAAAACCCCCTACGCATACGACACGACGCTCTACCGCCAAGGCCACAAGGCCGAGAACCTGTTCGCCAAGCTCAAGGACTGGCGGCGCATCGCCACACGCTAGGACCGGTGCGCTCACACCTTCTTCTCGGCCATCTGCATCGCTGCCGCCGTCATCTTCTGGCTTTGATCAATGAGTCCTGAGCCTAGAAAACCTTTCATCCCTTGGCCCGCGACAATAACCATGAACCAATTTGCCGCGCGTCGTTAGCATTGCCATGGCGCGAGGTGCTCCATTTTCCGAGTCTAAAGCCCATCGCCGTGCTCTCCGGAAGGGCTTCTGAATGAGATCGAGGGTCAAACCGCCCAATATCCAGAGGCACCAACCATGTTCACCGCCGACCTCGCTTTCGAAGCCGATTTCGATGGTTGGCGGCAGGCTGCTCGCGCCGCCTATTCGCGGAGCGTGAGACCCGAGGATCTCGCTTTCACCATCGCCGGGGCCGGTGAGACGCTCTTTGCCGAACCGCTCGGCCCTCACGATCCCGATGGGCCGCAGCCAAGTGTGCCCAAGGCTTTCATCGATCTGGCGCGAAAGCTCGTCTGCCATGCCGATCAGGACCGTTTGGTCTTCGCCTATCGCCTGTTGTGGCGCCTGCAGAGCGAAAAGCGCCTCCTCGACATTGCGTCGGATCCCGATGTTCTCAGAGCCACCGAAATGGAAAAGGCGGTGCGGCGCGACGCGCACAAGATGAAAGCCTTCGTCCGCTTTCGAGAGATCGAGGCCGAGGATGGCGCCCGACATTACGTGGCCTGGTTCGAGCCTTTCCACCATATCGTGGAGGCGACCGCACCCTTCTTCGCGCGGCGCTTCGCCGGCATGGTCTGGACGATTTTGACGCCGGAGAGGACGGCCCATTGGGACGGGGCGGACCTCACATTCCTGCCCGGCGCGTCGAAAGAAATGCGCCCGGATGGCGACGACATGGAGGCGCTCTGGCTGACCTATTACGCTTCGATCTTCAACCCGGCCCGCCTCAAGGTAAAGGCGATGACGGCGGAGATGCCCAAGAAATATTGGGCGAACATGCCGGAGACCGCCCTCGTCAAACCGCTTGTCGCCGGCGCGGAGGCGGCGCAGCGCCGCATGATCGAAACCCTCCCGACCCTGCCGAGTTTGCGTCACGAGAGATTGCAGGAGCGGCAGGCGATGACACTACCCCAAATGGAGAAGACCCCGGCGCCCGGCTTCAACAAGGTGCCGGACGATCTTGCCGAAGCGCGGGATCAGGCGAGCCGCTGCCAGGCCTGCCCGCTTTGGGAGCCGGCGACACAGACCGTGTTCGGCAAGGGGCCGAGCGATGCGCCGGTCATTTTCGTCGGGGAGCAGCCGGGCGATCAGGAGGATATTGCCGGCGAGCCCTTTGTTGGGCCCGCAGGACAGGTTTTCGACAAGGCGTTGCTCGCCGCCGGCATCGACCGGTCACAGGCCTATGTCACCAATGCGGTCAAACATTTCAAATTCACCCCGCGCGGCAAGCGGCGCATTCATGCCAAGCCGAATGTCGGGGAAATCCGGGCCTGCCGCTGGTGGCTCGATCTGGAGCGCGAGCTGGTCAAGCCGAAACTGATCGTCGCCCTCGGCGCGACCGCGGCCCAGGGCGTTCTCGGCAAGTCGGTGACGATCCGCGACACGCGCTCGAAGTTGATCGATCTCGACGGGGCGACGAAGCTCCTCGTCACCGTCCATCCATCCTATATCCTGCGCCTGCCGGACGAGGCGGCGAGGGTGCGCGAGCAGGCCGCGTTCGAAGCCGATATGGGGCTTGTCTTGCAGACGATCCCCGAACTTGCGCTCGCGGCCTGATTGCAGGAGGCGGTTTAGACGCGCGCGCCGGCGGGCGGCGTCTTGCCGGCCTTGATCGCGTCCTCACGCTCGTCCTCGCTCATCGCCTCCCAATCCTGCACCTCTTTCGGAATGTCCTTGCCGATCAGATCCTCGCCCAGCCTCTCGCCGTGATAGCGCTTGTCAGTACGCTCGATCGCATTGTCGAAACCGTCGTCCTTTTTGCTTTCATCACCTTGCATGGCCGTCCTCCATTCGTTTGCCTTGTTCAGTTGATGTAGAGGCCGAGCTGTCGGTCTGACAGCTTCACGCTGCAATGATCGGCGCGGAGCTCCATCATGCGCCGGTCTGTCTCAGGTGATAAGCGCTCTCAGAGCTTGTCAGATGCGATCGGAGAGCCGAACTATGAAACGATGACAGATGCCGAAGACCGGGTGCCCGGTTCGTCCCATATGATCGACGTTGCGTCGGTGGCCCCGCCACCGGCCGACCTGCGCGGTCCTTCGCGAATGTCCGACGGCTTGTTTCCGCCTGCTCAAAAGACGCCGTCGCTTTTTGCCGAGGCGGGACCGGCCGTCGTGCGCGTTATCGATACGGAAACCGCCGGCCAGCGCCTGGAAGACGATGCCGTCCTCGAGATCGGGTCAGTCGATCTCGATCTTGCGACGGGGCGCATCTTCAATCCCATGCAGACCTTCTGCGATCCGGGTGGTGTCGCCATCAATCCGAAGGCGCGGCGTATCCACCAGATCAGCGACGAGATGTTGGCCGGCGCTCCGCCCTTCGCCGAAGCCGTCGCGCCTTTCCACGCCCCCATCTATGCGGCCCAGCGCGCCGAGTTCGACCGCTCGCGCTTGAGGTTGACGGGTCGCTGGCTCTGTACGCACAAGCTTGCCTTGCGCGCCTTTCCGAAAGTGCGGGCGCATGGGTTGCAGAGCCTCGTCAAATATCTGCCGCTGAACCTGTCCGAGGTCGAGCCGCATCTCGCCGGGCTTCATGCGCACCGCGCGCTTTACGATGCGCTCTGCACGGCCGTTCTCCTCAAGGCGATCACCGAGGCCTTGATGCCGCGATGCCAAGACATCGAGGATTTTCTGGAGCGGGCGGAAAAGGTCTCGGCCGAGCCGGCGCTTCTCGCCAAGCTGCGTTTCGGCCGGCACAAGGGCGTGCCCCTCGCCGAGGTGCCGAGCGATTATCTCGAATGGCTTTTGGCCGAGCCCGGTATGAATGCCGACGCCGTCTTCACCGCGCGCCATCACCTTGCCTCGCGCGGCATTCGCGGAGCGCGGAAGCTGCCGACGGCGTGAGGCCTCCTCCTGCGCGTCAGATGGTCTGGTCTGCAAGGCGGCCGGCGTCGCTCTAAGTTTGCGCTCATGAACTTGCCAACTCGCATTCTGGGCCGTGAGGCGCGATGAAACCCTTTGCCGATCTCATCGACGCCTTGACACTGACGCCGTCGCGCAATGGCAAGCTGCGGCTGATGGTGGAGCATTTTCGCGGCGAGCCGGACCCTGAGCGGGGCATCGCCTTGGCGGCGATCACCGGCGATCTCGATATCCGATCGGTGAAGCCCGCCATGCTGCGCGAACTCGCGACGGCGCGGATGGACCCCGTGCTCTTCGGCTATTCCTATGACTATGTGGGCGATCTTGCCGAGACGATCTCGCTGGTCTGGCCGGGGCCTCATGATGAAGCTTCGCGATCGCAGGAGGCGGAGCCAACCTTGTCCGAGGTCGTCTTGCGGCTGAATGGGGCGAGCCGGCAGGAGGGGCCGCGGCTCGTCGAAGCCTGGCTCGATCGGTTGGATGCCTCCGGGCGCTACGCACTCTTGAAGCTCGTGACCGGAGCGATGCGCATCGGCGTTTCGGCGCGTCTTGCCAAACAGGCGCTGGCCGATTTCGGCGAGAAGGATGTGAGCGAGATCGAGGAGCTCTGGCACGGGCTCACTCCGCCCTATGAAGAGCTTTTCGCCTGGCTGGAGGGACGGGCCGATAAGCCGGTTTCGGCCGCCAAGGCGCCGTTCCGACCCGTTATGCTATCTCAGCCGCTGGAGGAGCCCGATCATGGGCTGATCGACCCGCAAACTTACGCGGCCGAATGGAAATGGGACGGCATCCGGGTTCAGGCGAGCGCGGAGGGTGGTGTGGCCCGGCTCTATTCCCGCACGGGTGACGATATTTCCGGCGCCTTTCCCGATCTCATGGATTTCATGACCTTCGAAGGAACGCTCGACGGAGAGCTTCTCGTCGCCGTGCCTACGGAGGCGCGATCCGGGCGGCCGAAGGTCGACGCCCATAAAGGTGCGCGAGGCGACGACATCGTCGTCGGCACCTTCTCCGATCTTCAGCAACGCCTCAACCGCAAGAGCGTCTCGGCGGCGATGCTCAAGACATATCCTGTCTTCTTGAGAGCCTATGATCTTCTTATCGAAGGCGGGGAGGATCTCCGCACGCTGCCCTTCGCCGAGCGTCGCAAGCGGCTCGACCGGTTTGCAGACCATCTGGAGCCGACGCGCTTCGATGTCTCGCCCTTCGTGCCATTCGAGAGCATTGCCGATCTCGCCAAGGCCCGCGCCAACCCGCCCCATGCGGTGATCGAGGGCGTCATGCTGAAGCGCTGGGATTCGGCCTATGTGCCGGGCCGGCCCAAGGGACCCTGGTTCAAATGGAAGCAGGATCCGTATCTCGTGGACGCCGTGCTCATGTATGCCCAGCGCGGTCATGGCAAACGGTCCAGCTTCTATTCGGACTATACGTTTGGCGTCTGGACGGGCGCTGAGGATGCGCCGGAACTCGTGCCTGTCGGCAAGGCCTATTTCGGCTTCACGGACGAAGAGCTGAAGCAGCTCGACAAATATATCCGCGACAACACGATCGAGCGCTTCGGGCCGGTGCGCTCGGTGCGGGCCGAGCCCGATCATGGCCTCGTCATCGAGGTCGCCTTCGAGGGGCTGCAGCGTTCGGCGCGGCACAAATCGGGCGTTGCCATGCGCTTTCCAAGGGTCAGCCGATTGCGCTGGGACAAGCCGGCCGCCGAGGCCGACCGGCTGGAGACGCTGCAGGCGATGCTTGACTCAAACTAACCCAAAGCCCAACGCCGGCTACCACCTGAATTCGTCGGGACATCGTGCGATCTCGATCAATGCCGTTTGTCTCGCTCGCGAGCGACGTCTCGGGCGACGAGATGAGCGATCACGACGAAACCCGAAAATCCGAGCACGATCCACACGATGTCGAGAAGGTCAGCGGTCATCTTCGGTCACCTTGAGAAACTTCGTCGCCGTGCGATGAAGATAGTAGCTGATGCCGAAACCCGCCAGACTGATCATCGGTATCGCGAAGCCCAGCGTGCCCGTAACCGCTGCGTTGACAAGCGGTCCGACACCGGCGACGACGCCGACACCGATCGCCAAGCCGTTCACATAGGAGGCCTGTAGCTTTTCCCGCTCCGTCGGGGCGGTCTTTTGGTTCCTCAAGGGGAGCATGCCGACAAGACCCCGCGCATAATCACTATCGTAAATAGCGATATCGCAAAGGGCGACTGATCCCAAGCCAGATGGGAGCATTCAACGCGATCGGCCGCTTCTTCCGCCTGCGGGCGCGTCCTGCTGCGCCCGCATTGATCTCGGTGAAGGAGAGCGAGTCGTTTCCGCTCGCCTTACATCGTGTCCTCTTCCGTCGGCACGAGGATCTCCCGCTTGCCGGCGTGATTGGCCGGGCCGACGACGCCTTCCTTCTCCATGCGCTCGATGATCGAGGCGGCGCGGTTGTAGCCGATACCGAGGCGGCGCTGGATGTAGGAGGTGGACGCCTTGCCGTCGCGCAGGACGACCGCGACCGCCTGGTCGTAGAGATCGGCGTTCTCGTCCGGCTCGGGGGCGTTGGCGTTGCCCTTGCCGGACGAGCCGCCCGACGAGCCGCCATCGTCCTCGTCGTCGTCCTCGAGGACGGCGTCGAGATAGTCGGGCACGCCTTGTGCCTTGAGGTGGGTGACGATGCGCTCGACCTCGCCGTCGTCGACGAAGGGCCCGTGGACGCGCTGGATGCGCCCGCCGCCGGTCATGAAGAGCATGTCGCCCATGCCAAGGAGCTGTTCGGCGCCGCTCTCGCCGAGCATGACGCGGCTGTCGATCTTCGAAGTCACTTGGAAGGAGATGCGGGTCGGGAAGTTCGCCTTGATCGTGCCGGTGATGACGTCGGTGGACGGGCGCTGGGTCGCCATGATCACATGGATGCCGGCGGCGCGGGCCATCTGGGCAAGGCGTTGGACGGCGCCTTCGATCTCCTTGCCGGCGACCATCATCAGATCGGCCATCTCGTCGATGATGACGACGATATAGGGCAATGGGCGCAGATCGAACTCTTCCGTCTCGAAGATCGGCTCGCCGCTCTCCCGGTCGAAGCCGGTCTGGACCGTGCGCGACATGGTCTCGCCGCGCTCCATGGCGGCGCGGACGCGCTGGTTGAAGCCGTCGATGTTGCGCACACCGACCTTGGACATCTTCCGGTAGCGGTCCTCCATCTCCTTGACCGTCCATTTGAGGGCGACGACCGCCTTCTTCGGATCGGTGACGACGGGGGCGAGAAGATGGGGGATGCCGTCATAGATCGACAGTTCCAGCATCTTCGGATCGATCATGATCAGGCGGCACTCGGCCGGAGAGTGCCGGTAGAGCAGCGAGGCGATCATGGTGTTGATCGCCACCGACTTGCCAGAGCCGGTGGTACCGGCGACGAGAAGATGGGGCATCTTGGCGAGATCGGCGATGACGGGCTCGCCGCCGATCGTCTTGCCGAGGGCGAGCGGCAGCTTGCCCCGGTGCTGGGCAAAGCTTTCCGAGCCGATCATCTCGCGGAAATAGACCGTCTCGCGCCGCACATTCGGCAATTCGATGCCGATGGCGTTCTTGCCGGGAATGACCGCGACGCGGGCCGCGATCGCCGACATGGACCGGGCGATGTCGTCGGCCAGACCGATGACGCGCGAGGACTTGATGCCAGGGGCCGGCTCCAACTCGTAGAGCGTGACGACGGGGCCGGGGCGAACCTCCATGATCTCGCCTTTGACGCCAAAGTCCTTCAGGACGCCTTCGAGAAGGCGGGCGTTTTCGGCCAGAGCGGCTTCCGAGAGGCTGGCATCGAAATCCTGTTCCTTGGCAGGCGTCAGATATTCGATGGAGGGCAGCTCATAGGTCGCCGGGTCGGTGAGTTCGAGCTTCGGCTTCATGGCGACGGCGCGGCCGGAGCCGGTTCGCAAGGCCTGTTGCTGGGCGGTGACGACCTGGCTCTGAGGGACGAGACGGGCGTCGTTGCCGCCCTGACCCTGGGCCGCTCCCATGCCTTGCGCCACGGCCGCCTGCTGGTCGGCGGGGCCATGGGCGCGCGGCATCGGCGGAGGTGCGCGGCGCGCGTCGGCGGCTGGTTGCTGCGGCGCAGATTGGCGCGGCGCGGGCGCGCTCGTCTGTGGGTTTTCGAATTCTTCCTTCGGGCGGCGGCCCGGAAAGGCGATGATATTGGCCGGCAAAAGACCGCGCCAGCCGCCATCGGCCGGTGCGGGGCCGGCGGTCGGGGCCACTCGGTCGTCTGCGTCGATCATCATCTCCGCGCCGGACGGCCCCATGCCGTAATCGGCCTGGGGCTCGAATCCTTGACCTGCTTGCGCGGTCGGCGCCGCCTCGGCGCGATGGCCGGAAGCGGCATTAGCCCGGAACCAGGCATCGTTGGCATAAGGGTCCTGAGGCTCTGCGCCATACTGGCCTTCGTCATAGGCGGCCCAAGCCTGATCTTCGTAACCGTCGTCGTCTTGGAGGAGTTCCTCTGCCGGTTCTGCCGGGGTCTCGAAGGGCGCATCGAAGCGGCCGGTGACGATCGGCTGCTGATGATGGGCGTGGGGATTGGCCGCAGGCGGCGTCATGGCTGGCTGTGCCGCCGCTTGGCGAGGCATCGCATGCCCCATCGGTTGTGCTACCGGCTGACCGAAAGCCTCGTCTTCGGTGCCGTCTGTATCCGCGAAGGGGTCGTAATAGCTCGCCGTCGGAGCCTGAGACGGCATCTGGACGCGTATGGTGCGCTCCGGCGCGCTCATGACCGGCTCGGCCGGGACTTCAGGCGGGATGGGCGCGCCGCGCTGAGCGGTGCGCCGGTCGAATTCGGGCTCCATCCGCGCAAATTCCGGTTCCCGATGGGCGCGAGGGTCGGCATAGGGTGCGTCCGGTGACGGCACTTCCGGCATAGCGGCATGCGCCATGTGAGGCTCGGGCCGATGGGCTGGATGAACCCGGACCGGCGCGCGGCGATACCCGTCTTCGGGGGCGAGCAGGGCGGGATCGCGCACCACGGGTGCCGGCGCGGCCTGGTCGTTCCAGTCGTCGAAACGGTCGCCGAATTCGCGGCGGCGCTCGGCGCGGGCCGCCCGGAAGCGATCGAAGGCCGAGCGGACCGAGAAGGCGGCATGGGCGAGAGCGCCGACGACCAGCTGGAAGCGGCTTTCGCCATCGTCCTCGGCCAGATCGCCGGCCCTTGCGCCAGCATAATGGCGCGAGTCGGCATAGGCGTCATAGGCCTCTGCCGACGACCGACGATCGAGAATGCCGGCGCCGTTCAGATAGAGCCAAGCCGCCGGGACAGTCAGCAGAAGGCCGAAGACGATCGCGAAGAAGCCGGAGGGATAGCCGCCGATCGCGAGCGCGGGGAATTTCAAGACGATGTCGCCGAGAACGCCGCCAAGGCCGATCGGAAGCGGCCAATGCTCGGTGGCCGGCATGCAGCCGACGGCGGCGCAGCCGAGCGCGATGCCGCCCAGCGCAAGCCAGGCACGACGGGAGACCTTGTCGAGCCCTTTGCCGCTGATGAGGAGGATACCCCAGATGAGCGGCAGGGCGATGAACAGCGCCGCGCCAAGGCCGAGAATCTGCATCATCAGATCGGCAGCGACGGCGCCGGAGCCGCCGGCCGCGTTTTCGATGAGATTGCGGTTCGACTGGCTCCAGGACGGATCGTTCACATTCCAAGTCGCGGCCGAAACCGCCAGGAAGGCGGAGACCCCGACGAGGGCGAGACCCCCGCCGATCTCCAACTGTCGCTTGATGTTCATGAGCCGCTCACCCGCCTCTTCAGCCATCATCGCCATCGGTTCGCCATCCGCTGCATTGGGGCAGACGGGAAGCGGGCGCAGTGTCCCGCTTCGATTCCGTCTCGCCTTCAGATTCGTGCTTCGGCGTCAGGCGGCCCCGTTCAGGGCCGGCCGGGCGCCTGGAGGGGCCGCTCGGCTTGCGCGCAATCAGCGCAGCCTGCGCCTCCGTTCGGCGTGAGATTAGGGGGCGTCTGGTTAAGCTCCGTTTAAGCTTAAGAAGGGCTTACGGCGGGGAAAGGAAAAAATTCTGCCACAAAGATGCGTCTTGGGGATGATGTCAGCCATTGCCCCGGAAGCCGGGGTAAAGCGTCATGCCGCCGTCCACATAGATCGTCTGACCGGTGATGTAATCCGACGCATCGGAGACCAGCCAAGCAACCACACGCCCCACATCGGCCGGCTCGCCGACCCGGCCATAGGGGATGAGCTTCAACATCTCGTCCAGATGGGACTCGCGTTCCGCCTTGTTGATATTGGTGGCGATCGCGCCGGGCGCGACGGCGTTGACGCGGATCTTCTCCTCCGCAACCTCTTGGGCGATCGACTCCATCAGGAGATGAAGCCCGCCCTTGGACGCGGCGTAATTGGCGCGGAAAGCCCAGGGGATGCGTTGATGAACGGAGGAATCGAAGACGAGCTTGCCCATGGCTGCGCTGACATCCTCGCGCAGACCTTTCTTTCGGAACCGGCGGATCGCTTCACGCCCGACCAGGAACGCGCCGGTGAGATTGACGGATATGACCGCATTCCACTCATCGAGCGTCATCTCCCCGATCGCCTTGTCGCGCTGAAGGCCGGCATTGGAAAAGACGATGTCGACGGGGCCGTAGATCCGCTCGGCCTCGTCGAACAGGCCAATGACGTCCTCTTCCTTTGAGATATCGCCCTGAACCTCGGTGGCTTCGCCGCCGGCTTTGCGGATCGTGTCGATGACGGTTTCGGCCGCATCGTCCTTCGACCGATAATTGACGACGACCCTTGCGCCCGCCTCGGCAAGGATGATCGCCGTGCCAGCGCCAATCCCGGACGAGGCGCCGGTGACGATCGCCGTTTGGCCCTTCAAGGAGGGAAGATCAGAAGATGCCATCGGGGTCCTCGAGCATGCTGAATTCGAAATGGCTGGGGTCGCGGACATCGCCGTTCAAGGATCGGTCGAGCCAGATCGCGGCCGAGATCAGAGATAGATGGGTGAGAGCCTGGGGGAAGTTGCCGAGATGGTCGCCGGCTGAGGATAATTCCTCCGAATAAAGGCCCAGATGGTTGGAATAGGTGTGAAGCTTTTCGAACAGGAGCCGCGCCTCGGCCACATAGCCGGTGCGGGCAAGGGCTTCCACATACCAGAAGGAGCAGATCGTGAAGGCGCCTTCCTGGCCCTCCAGCCCGTCGTCGTTCTCGGCGCAGTTGCGATAGCGGTGGACGAGACAGTCATGGACGAGTTCGCGCCGCACGGCTTTCAGGGTGGATGTCCACATGGCGTCGCGCGGATTGATGAATTTGACGAGCGGCATCAGGAGAACGACCGCATCGAGCGTCGAGGATCCCTTGAACTGGGTGAAGGCGCCGATATCCGGGTTCCAGAATTCCTCCAGGATCGTGCGCTGGATCAGGTCGCGTTCGCGGCGCCATTGTTCGATATTGGCGGGTAGGGACTGTTCCATCGCGATGCGCAAGGCGCGGTCGAGCGCGACCCAGCACATGAGGCGCGAGGACAGATATTCCTTCGGCCCGCCGCGGCTTTCCCATATGCCTTGATCGGGCTGGCGCCAGTTCTCGCAGAGCCAGTCCATCATCCGGGATAGCTTGATCCAGACCGAATAGGCCGGCTTTCCCCGCGCCTTGGTGGCGATATAGACCGCGTCCATGAACTCGCCATAGATGTCGAGCTGAAGCTGGCTATAGGCCGCGTTGCCCACGCGCACCGGCGTGGAATCGGCATAGCCGGACAGATGATCCAGCGTCGATTCGGGCAACTCACTTCGACCATCCATGCCGTACATGATCTGCAGGCCCTCGGCGCCGTCCTCGACGGCCCGCTCCATCAGAAAATGGATGAAGGATTCGGCCTCGTCGTAATAGCCAAGGCGCGAAAGACTGTAGAGCGTGAAGGCGGCATCCCGGACCCAGCAATAGCGGTAGTCCCAATTGCGCTCGCCGCCGAGCACTTCCGGCAGGCCGAAGGTCGCGGCCGCGGCGATCGAACCGTGCTCGGCCGATGTCAGAAGCTTCAGCGTCAGCGCAGACCGGGTGACGAGTTCGCGCCAGAAGGACGGATATTGCCCGGCATTGACCCATTTGTGCCAATGATCGCGTGTTTGCGTGAAGGCATTGCGCACATACTGCCCGTCGATCTCGGGGCTATCGTCATGATTGGGGCAGAGCACGATATAGGCGCTCTCGCCCTCCTTCAGCTCGATGCGGGCGGTGATGGCGTCGTCCGTGAGGGTCAGGGGAAAGGAGGAATGGACCTCCATCGGTCGCTCGCACCCGTCCCAGTCGATCCTGATGCCGTCTTCGAACTGGCTGAGACGCGGCGCCTTCCGGCCGTAATCGGGCCGGGGCGTGAGATCGACCTCGAAGGCGACCGTGTTCATGATCGCCTTGGCCCGGCGCACGATCCGGCCCGTTCCGTCCACCGGCATGAAATCTGTGACTTCGCCGATCCCTTCATTCTCCAGGAAGCGCGTGATGAGAATGTTGGTGTCGGGCAGGTACATCTGCTTGGTCTTCATTTCGCCACTTCGGCTTTTGGCGCCGAAGCTGAAGGAGCCGCCCTTTTCGGGATCGAGCAACGAGCCGAAGACGGTCGGCGAGGCGATATTGGGATGGCAAAAAAAGGAGATCGTCGCGTCGTCCGCGACAAGGGCAAGGGTGCGCATATCTCCGATCACCCCATGCTGGGAGATCGGATGCGGCGCGGGATGCATGACGTCTTTGGCCATTCCGGTAAAATCGTCCTGAGGGGTGCGATCGCTTCGAAGGATTGGAAAGTTGCGCGTAGCTGGCCAAAGACAAGGCGAAGAGGGAGTGAG
The DNA here is from genome assembly GCF_900176465.1 of Fulvimarina manganoxydans. Taxonomy (GTDB): domain Bacteria; phylum Pseudomonadota; class Alphaproteobacteria; order Rhizobiales; family Rhizobiaceae; genus Fulvimarina; species Fulvimarina manganoxydans. The sequence continues at coordinate 135,891 of NZ_FWXR01000005.1, read as the reverse complement.
GGTGCTCCGCTTCCTGTGACACATTGCTCCTGCGCTTGCCTTTTTCTAATCTTCGGGCGAGTGCGGCTCGGATTCGTCAAGCGGTGCTTCGAGACGGCGACTGCGCGCCCTCGAGGGATCCAATGAGCCGATCGGCGATATTGGAACGGCCGGTCCACCTTTCGGGCCGTGGAGTTGGCGGAGTGGACCTTGGCGAGCGAGATCGAGACGAGCATCCGGGGGTTTCTCGCCCAGGGCGACTCCAAAGACCCGGATTATCGCCTGAAAGTCTATGAGGCCGCCGATCGCGCCATTGGGCGCATGGCGGAAAAGAATGGCGACGACGCCGAAGCCAAGGCCAAACGCGCCGATCTCGTCGAGGCGATCGAGGCGATCGAGGCCGAATATGGCCATGATGTTCACGACGAACCGGTCGAACCGACGGATCCTGGCGAGCCTGCCGCCGGCGAATCTCGTTCGGCGGCGGCGATGGTCGGTCTCTCCGAACGCGACCCGCGCTCGGCGAAAGGCGAGGATCCGGTTCTGTCCGAGGCGATCTCGTCTGAGGATCGGATCGATATCGGCGGTAAGAATGGCGTCGGCGAGCCAAACGGTGAGGATGCGCGCGAGGAGGATGCATCCGGTCTTTCCAGCACTTGGCGGCCCGGCGGCGAGCGTTCGGGCGCAAACCGAAAGCGCCCCTGGGGCGGTGGCCTCGTGGTCTCCAGCCTTATTCTTCTTCTGATCCTGTTTCTTCTGGCGGCCGGGCTTTGGCTGCTTCTGCCGCTCCTCTCCGGCGCCTTTTCGCCCCCGAAGACGACGGAAGGCCCGACGATCGAGGAAACGATCGCGGCCGCCGAAGAAGGAGAGGGGTGGATATCGGTCTTCGACGGCACGCAGCTCGACGCGATCAGCTCGTCGGATGGCGGACGTGTGGTCGCCGAGACGGCTCTCGACGGCTCACCTGTCGTACGCATTACGGGCGGGCCCGAGGCGGGGGCGGAAATCGCGCTGCTCGTCGGTCCTGGCGTCGTTTCGCGGCTGGAGGGCGAAAGCGTGCGGGCCGAGCTGACGGCCGGAACCGATCCCGATGCCAGCCGGGAGTTTTCCGTACGCTGCCTCTTCGATGGCGAGACCCGTTGCGGCCGTCAACGCTTTACAGTCTCCACCGAACGCCAGCCCTTCGTCTTCGAGGTCGATCTGTCGGGGATCGAGGGAGGCGACGGACGGATCGCCATCGATCCGTCCTTGGGCGTGGGCAACGACCTCGTCGTCTATTCCCTTCGCCTCAAGCCGGTCGAAGGTGCCTGAGCGTGGGCCGCCCCGGCGATGTCGTCGGCGATCCGTGCTCACGGTTTCGTTAACTGATCAGGAACGCCAAAGACGATCTGCCGTCATGCGCCTGTCGAAACCGGCACGCTAGAATCGGTTTCGAAGGTGAATCGAAGACCGTGCGGGGTCGGGCGTTTCGAGGCCCCGCGGAGCGCGCTCGATGCGTCGGATCGCCAAAGAGAAAGAATGAACGGTCCACGGGATTGAGAGGGGGATCGCGCTGCGGTCTTGCCCTTCATAGGGACCGAGAAGACGGTGAGGACCATGGACGATCGCAAAGCTTCGCAGGAGGGGCGCTGGAGCCGGTTCGGCGCCCATCCGCGGAGCCAGCGCCTTCTCGCCCTGATCGTGCTTGGGCTTGGGCTGCTCGCCTGGCGGTTTCCGGAGGCGACGGCCTGGCTCGCGGCATTCGGCGCCCTGCTCCTCGTCCTTCTCTTCTGGCCTTTGCGCGGCGATCGCGCGGCGGCGAAGAAGGAGGCGCCGCGAAGCGCGGCCGAATGGCCCGATGCCGGCATGAAAGCCGTCGTGGAAGCTATCGGCGAGCCGGCCATGATCGTCGATCGCGCCACCTATCTCCGCTACCGCAACCCAGCCTGCACGATCGCCTTCGGCTCGATGGCGCTGGGCGATTCGGTTTCGCTACGCCTGCGCTCGCCAACCGTCCTTGCCGCGCTCGAAAGGGCGATCGATGGCAATACTCCGACCGAAGCCGTTCTCGAGGAGCGTCGCTCGGTCGATCGCATCTGGGACGTCGCCGTTCTGCCGATCCCGGCGCCGGCCGGTGAGTCGCCGCGATTCTTCCTGGTGCTGTTTCGCGATCGCACCGCCGAGCGGCGGACCGAACAGATGCGCACCGACTTCGTCGCCAATGCAAGCCATGAATTGCGCACCCCGCTCGCCTCGCTTGCCGGCTTCATCGAGACGCTGCAGGGCCCGGCACGGGACGATGCTGCGGCGCGCGAGAAATTCCTAGCCATTATGCGCGATCAGGCCGCGCGCATGTCGCGCCTCATCGACGATCTCCTGTCCCTGTCGCGAATCGAGATGAAGCGCCATCTGCCGGTGAAGACTCCGGTCGATCTGACGGACATCTTCCGAACAGTTGAAGACCAGATCACCCCGCTCGCCGAAGAGCTCGGCGTGTCGATCGAGCTCGACCTGCCGCAGACGCCGGTTTTCGTCGCAGGCGAAGAAGACGAACTTCTCCAGGTCTTTTCCAATCTCGTCGAAAATGCCTGCAAATACGGCCAGTCGGGCGGGCGGGTCACGCTCCGCGTCTCGCAAGCTGATGAGCGCGGACGGTCGGTCGTGGACGGCTCCGTCACCGACTATGGGCCGGGAATCGCGCCCGAGCATGTGCCCCGCCTGACCGAGCGCTTCTATCGCGTGGATGTCGCCAACTCCCGCTCCAAGCGCGGAACGGGCCTCGGCCTCTCCATCGTGCGCAACATTCTTCTGCGCCACAAGGCGCGACTCCTGGTGCATTCGGCGGTCGACGAGGGCTCGACTTTCACAGCGCGTTTTCCGGCTTGTGACGCTCGTTCGGTGGAAATCGAAAATAGCTATCAAAAACAAAAGCTTGAAGTGTCATAAAAGCGTAGCTGGCGTGTCATATACCGTTCGCGGACGCTCGGTAGGACAGCGATGAACCGTCGCTGCCGAGCAGGTGGCGCCAGAACAGGGTGGCGTCCATACCACTTCGGTTCACAAACGAAACTCCATAAGGAGAGATCCACGTGAATAAGACGCTCCTCGCCGGCCTCGTGCTGGCCTCGACCATGTCCGTGTCCTCGTTCGCCCTCGCCCAGAGCAATGATCAGATCCAGGTCGCTGGTTCCTCGACCGTTCTTCCTTACGCTCAGATCGTCGCCGAGAACTTCGGCGAGACCTTCCCGGACTATCCGACCCCGGTCGTCGAGTCGGGCGGTTCCTCGGCTGGCCTGAAGCAGTTCTGCCAGGGTGTCGGTCCGGACACGATCGACGTTGCCAACGCTTCGCGCGCCATCAAGGAATCCGAGGTCGAGGCCTGCAAGGCGAACGGCGTCAACGAGATCCAAGAGGTCAAGTTCGGCTATGACGGCATCGTCTTCGCGTCGTCGGCTTCGGGCCCGGACTTCAAGCTGAACCCGGCTCGTATCTTCCAGGCTCTCGCCGCCAAGGTCGTCAAGGACGGTGAAGTCGTCGACAATTCCACGAGCAATTGGAACGCCGTCGACTCTTCGCTGCCGGACCAGAAGATCACTGCTTTCATCCCGGCTTCCAACCACGGCACCCGTGAAGTCTTCGAAGAGAAGGTCCTCATCAAGGGCTGCGAAGAGTCCGGTACGCTCGAGGCTTATGTGAAGTCCGGCATGGACGAGGACGCCGCTGAGGACCAGTGCAAGACGGTCCGCACCGATGGCGTCGTCTCCGAGATTTCCGGCGATTACACCGAGACGCTCGCTCGCATCGAAGCCGACCAGCAGGCCATCGGCGTGTTCGGTCTCGCCTTCTACGAGCAGAACCAGGACAAGCTGAAGGTCGCGACGATCAACGACGTCGTTCCGTCGGCTCAAACCATCGCTACCGGCGAGTATCCGGTATCGCGTCCGCTGTACTTCTATGTGAAGAAGGCTCACATCGGCGTCGTTCCGGGCCTGTCCGAATACGTCCAGTTCTTCCTCTCCGACCAGATGACCGGCGAAGGTTCGCCGACCGTCGAATACGGCCTGGTGCCGCTGTCGGACGAAGAGCGTCAGGAGCAGATCTCGAACTTCGAGAACGGCGTGACGCTCGGCTCCTAATGAGCTGATTGCGGGTCTTCTTAGGAGGCCCGCTCATTCCGAGCCGCCGGTCGCTTTCGGGTGATCGGCGGGTTCAGGCATGAGAGGGTGGACTCGCTCTCGAATAAGCATGTTGCCTCGGGTCGGATCGAACCCGATGGCAGCGCGGCTGCCGCCCTTTCCTAAGTCGGGCAGAGTCGTCAGCCAAGTCCGCGCCCTCATCGTCAAGTGGGCGACAGGCGGGCTTGGATCGCAAGGGTTTTGAGTGGGCGAATTCTCTTAGCGTCGTCCGCGCCTCATTCAGCTTTCCCGTCGGCGAAAGGGCATTTCGTGTCGACCTTCACCATCATACTTGCCGTTCTGGCGATTGGGCTTGTCGGTGCCGTTCTCGGCTATCGCCGAAGCCGGGCATTCGCCTTCGCGGACGGTCCGAAGCTTCATTCGCGTCCGGTATATCACGCCTCCTATGTCGCATCCTGGGCCGTCATTCCTTCGCTTCTTCTGTTGAGCGCTTGGCTGATCGTCTCGCCGATCGTCGTCTATTCGAGCGTGAGCACCAGTTTTCCGGAAGGCGTTCTCGCCGAGACCTCGCTGACCGAAGATCTCGCCTACGGCATCGTCGAATCGATCGGGGACGGCTTACGGGTGCTTCCGCCCGAGGAGCGCTCGACGATCACCGATTCGACGCCGGTCGCCGATGTCTCGTCCATGCTCCGCGCTCGCGGCGTGCCGATCGCGTCCGCCGCGGCCGACTGGATGGTGCCGCTGGCGCTGCAGCTCAATTCGATGCAGGCGACGAGCCGGCTTCTGATGACGGGCGCGGTGATTCTATTGGCGCTGGCCGGTGCATTCTGGGGCTATCGGCACATCCAGCCGCGCCTCAGAGCCCGCAACAGCGTCGAAGGCGTCGTGCGCGGCGCCCTGATCGTCGCCTCCTCGATCGCCATTCTGACGACCATCGGCATCGTCTTCTCGATGCTCTTCGAGACGATCGACTTCTTCTCCCGAATCTCCCCGGCCGAATTCTTCTTCGGGACCGAATGGAATCCACGCTTCTCAGGCGCCGGCTCCGACGGCTCCGCGGGCAGCTTCGGCTTCATCCCGCTTCTGGCCGGCACGCTCTACATCGCGGGCGTGGCAATGTTGATCGCCGTGCCGATCGGGCTTTTCGCCGCGATCTACATGGCCGAATATGCCGACAACAAGACGCGTTCGATCGTCAAGCCGCTTCTCGAAGTGCTCGCCGGCATCCCAACCATCGTCTACGGTTTCTTCGCCCTGATCACGGTCGGCCCCTTCCTGCGCGATCTGTCGGCCCAGATCGCCGGGATCACGACAGGCAGCTATACGAGCTTCATCCAGGCACAAAGCGTGCTGACCGCGGGTCTCGTCATGGCGATCATGCTGATCCCCTTCGTCTCCTCGCTCTCCGACGACATCATCACCTCGGTCCCGCGTTCGCTCAGAGACGGCTCGCTCGGGCTTGGGGCGACGCGGTCGGAGACGATCAAGAAGGTGATCCTGCCAGCGGCGCTGCCGGGCATCGTCTCGGCTCTTCTGCTCACGGCCTCGCGGGCCATCGGCGAGACGATGATCGTTGTGCTGGCGGCCGGCGTCGCGGCCAACCTCACCATCAACCCCTTCGAGGCGATGACCACAATCACGGTGAAGATCGTCGCGCAGCTGACGGGCGATCTCGAATTCAACTCGCCGCAGACGCTCGTCGCCTTCGCCCTCGGCATGACGCTCTTCTTCCTGACGCTCTGCCTCAACATCTACGCCCTCTACATCGTGCGCAAATACAAGGAACAGTACGAATGAGCGACGCGACGGTCACCGGAGTTCCCGACGCGTCGCCTGCGCGCCGCGATATCGGGATCAAGAAGCGCTATGCCGCCGAGCGGCGCTTCAAGGCCTATGGCATCACCGCGATCGCCATTGGCATCCTCTTTCTCATCGCGCTTCTCTGGAGCGTGTTCTCGAAAGGCTATACAGCCTTCTGGCAGACGGAAATCCACGTTCCGATCACCTTCTCCGAACAGGTTCTCGGAACGCCGCAGCAGGCGGCCGAAAGCCAGACCAAGCTGATGATGGCGAACTACCCGCAGCTTGCGCGCGAGGGTCTGGTCCAGCTTCTGGGCATCGATCCGGACGACAAGGCGGCGGTGAGCGCGGCAAGCGCACTCATCTCCTCGGGTGTGCGCGTCCAGCTGCGCGACATCGTCCTCAACGATCTCTCGGTGATCGGCCAGACCCAGGATGTCTGGCTCTTCGGAAGTTCGGAGCTCGATAGCGCCCTGAAGGGGCAGTACGACCTGACCGTGCCAGAGAACCGCCGGCCGATCAGCGATCTGCAGCTCCAATATATCGACAAGCTGAAGAGCATGGGCGCGCTGGAGCAGCGCTTCAACTGGGGCCTCTTCACCTTCGGCGCTTCCTCACGCGCCGAGACTGCGGGTGTGGGCGTGGCGATCATCGGTTCGCTCTACATGATGCTGATCGTGCTTGCTCTGGCGCTGCCGATCGGTGTCGCCGCCTCGATCTATCTCGAGGAGTTCGCCCCGAAGAACAAGTTCACCGACCTCATCGAGGTGAACATCAACAATCTGGCGGCGGTGCCCTCGATCGTCTTCGGTCTCTTGGGTCTCGCGGTCTTCATCAACTGGTTCGGTCTACCGCGTTCGGCCGCCCTGGTCGGCGGTCTCGTTCTGACGCTGATGACGCTTCCGACGATCATCATCGCCACCCGCGCCGCTCTGCGGGCGGTGCCGCCTTCGATCCGCTGGGCCGCCCTCGGCCTCGGCGCTTCAAAGACCCAAACCGTGTTCCAGCACGTCCTGCCGCTCGCAGCGCCGGGCATTCTGACCGGCACAATTATCGGCCTTGCCCAGGCGCTTGGCGAGACGGCGCCGCTGCTCCTCATCGGCATGGTCGCCTTCGTGGCCGACTATCCGGCCTCGCCCATGGACCCGGCGACGGCCTTGCCCGTCCAGATCTATATGTGGGCGAACGAAGCCGAGCGTGCCTTCGTGGAGCGCACCTCCGGCGCCATTATCATCCTTCTGGGATTTCTGGCGCTCATGAACCTGACGGCGATTTTCCTTCGTCGTCGCTTTGAACGACGGTGGTAAGGATTATGGATATGCAGATGGAAAACATCCAAGCGACGCTGAACAAGGGCCCCGCCGTGCAAGCTGCCAAGCCGACCAAGATGCGCTCCGAGAACGTCACCGTCCATTACGGCGCGAAACAGGCGCTCAACGGTATCAATCTCGACGTGCCCGAGCGGCAGGTGACCGCGCTGATCGGCCCGTCGGGCTGCGGCAAATCCACTTATCTGCGCTGCCTCAACCGCATGAACGACACGATTGACGGCTGTAAGGTCGGCGGCAAGATCACCCTCGACAACGAGGACATCTACGACCCGTCGATCGACGTGGTCGAGCTGCGCGCCCGTGTGGGCATGGTGTTCCAGAAGCCGAATCCGTTTCCGAAGTCGATCTTCGAGAACGTCGCCTATGGGCCGAAGATCCATGGTCTTGCGCGCAACAAGAACGAGCTCGACGAGATCGTTCACCGCAGCCTGGAGCGGGCGGGCCTTCTGAAAGAGGTCAAGGACCGGCTCGACGAGCCGGGCACCGGTCTTTCGGGTGGCCAGCAGCAGCGCCTGTGCATCGCACGTGCCATCGCCGTGTCGCCGGAGGTCATCCTGATGGACGAGCCCTGTTCGGCGCTCGACCCGATCGCGACGGCGACGGTCGAGGAACTGATCGATGAGCTCAGGGAGAATTTCACGATCGTCATCGTGACCCACTCCATGCAGCAGGCCGCGCGCGTGAGCCAGGTCACGGCGATGTTCCATCTGGGCGACCTCGCCGAAGTCGGACCGACGGAGAAGATGTTCTCCAATCCCGACGACAAGCGCACCCAGGACTACATTACGGGCCGCTTCGGCTGAGCCGATTGCGCGCCGCGTTGGGATCGGTGGAGCGTGAGGGCCCGCCCAGCCGCGTCCTGCGCTAGGCGGGCGACATTGGGACGCGGGGACGTGCTAAAACGATCGGCGTCTCCCGCTCCAACGCATGAGAGAGGCTCCGGTCGACGCATCGAAGCCTTGAGAAAAGACCTTTAACGGGCGTCGCGGCAGACCAGCGTCGAGCGCGGTCGGACGCAAGAGACGGGAGGCCTCAGATGGCCGAGCATATCGTTTCCTCCTATGAGGACGAACTCAAATTCATCGTCCGTCGGATCTCTGAAATGGGTGGTCTGGCCGAACGGATGGTCGAGCAGGCCGTGACGGCCCTGACCCGCAGCGATGCGGCGCTCGCCCAGTCCGTGGTCGCCGACGACGCGATCCTCGACGCCCAGCAGCGCGAGATCGACGAGCGGGCTATCATGACGATCGCCAAGCGCCAGCCCATGGCGATCGATCTGCGTGAGATCGTCGGCGCGATCCGCATCTCCAACGAGTTGGAGCGGATCGGCGATCTCGCCAAGAACATCGCCAAGCGGGTGATCGCGGTTCACGACCATATCCAGCCGGCCCAGCTCGTGCGCGGCATCGAGCATCTCTCGGAGCTCTCGGTCGAGCAGGTGAAGGACGTCCTCGACGCCTATGCCATGCGCGATCCCCAGCGTGCGGCGGCGATCCGCGAGGGCGACGAGGAGATCGACGCGGTCTACACCTCGATCTTCCGCGAGCTTCTGACCTACATGATGGAAGATCCGCGCAACATCACCGCTTGCACGCATCTTCTGTTCTCGGCCAAGAACCTCGAACGCATCGGCGATCATGCGACGAACATCGCCGAGACGGTCTATTATATCCGCACCGGCAGCGAGATTGCTGAGGAGCGTCCCAAGGGTGACACGACCGCCAGCGTGACGCAGTCGACGGTCGAAAACGCAGCGAGCGGACAGGCGGGATGATGAAAACGCGCATCGTCGTCGTCGAGGACGAGGAAGCGCTGGGCGTGCTCCTGCGCTACAACCTCGAAGCTGAAGGCTATCAGGTCGACGTTATCGAGAATGGTGACGAGGCCGATATCCGATTGAAGGAGGAGATGCCTGATCTTCTCCTCCTTGACTGGATGCTGCCAGGCCTGTCAGGCGTCGAGATCTGTCGACGCCTGCGCCAGAGGCCCGAGACCGAGCGGCTTCCGATTCTGATGCTGACGGCACGAGGCGAAGAGGCCGAGCGCGTGCGCGGCCTCTCGGTCGGGGCAGACGACTATGTGGTCAAGCCCTTCTCGATGCCGGAACTGATGGCTCGTATTCGCGCCATGCTCCGGCGGGCGCGGCCCGAAAAGCTGTCGACCCAGCTTTCGGCCGGCGATATCGAACTCGATCGCGAGACGCACAGGGTTCGCCGTTCGGGCCGGGAGATCAAGCTTGGGCCAACGGAATTTCGTCTCCTGGAATTCTTCATGGAATCCCCCGGCCGGGTCTTCTCGCGCGAGCAGCTTCTCGATGGCGTCTGGGGCCGGGACATCTATGTGGACGAGCGAACGGTGGATGTGCATATCGGCCGGCTTCGCAAGGCCATCAATCGGGCGCGCGAGCGTGATCCCATCCGCACGGTGCGCGGCGCCGGCTATGCGTTGGACGAGCAGTTCCTGACGGCCAAGCCCACGCCCACACGCGCCAAGGTGCGGGAAGCGGCGAGCGGGTGATCGGGCGGCCCTGCCGAAACGGGGCGCTTGATCACCGGCCTGTCGGTCGCGATTGAGCTCAGTCCTATCGGGTCATTTCATAAACCATTGTCGGGTCTGCAGAGTTCGACGGTGAGACGGACTCCCCCGACGCTTCGTCATCCTCGCACTCGAAGAGTGCGGGGACCATGCCATGATCGTCCGAGCGGCACTCAGGCCGACGAAACGCACCAAGCGAAGCAAACCGCAATCGTCTGTGGATGTGAGCAGCGTTCGAGGCATGGGTCCTGAGGCCCTGACGGGCCGAGGATGACGACCGGTATGAAAGCTTCGACCAATCGTCAGCCGTTTCCATCTGACGCAGTAGGATGAGAGCGTCGGGCGACAAATCCGGATCCAGAGCGCATGACAGTTTCCTCGGACGGCGAAGGGCGAGTGCCAGGCGTTCGCTTCATCTCGTTCGTCATGCTCGGGCCTGTCCCGAGCATCCAGTGCGCCAATGAAGCCGCTTCTCTTGCAGGCGTTTCTGGATTCTCGGCACGGTGGCCGAGAATGACGAAGCGTCGCGGGTGCCGGCTTTACGATCACGTCGCGGTCTATGATCGAGCACAGTGTCGCGGACTCTGATCAGCATCGTCCGACGCGCCATAACTCTCTGATAACGCGCCGGGTTCTCGCAAAATCGGTATCCACTTTTTCGCCCGGCGCTCTAGAGCGAAATGCGATCAATTGGGATCGCCATTTCGCTCTAAACCTTTGTTTTGCCGCATGATGTAATCGGAAAAGTCATGCAACTTTTCCGCATCATGCTCTAGCCCAACAGATCGGCGGGGCGGATCGGGAAGCGGCGCAGGCGCTTGCCCGTCGCATGCCAGATCGCGTTGGCGATCGCCCCGCCGGTGCCGGTGATGCCGATCTCGCCGACGCCCTTGATGCCCAGCAAATTGACGAGCTGATCCTCCTCATGGACGAGGATCGCCTCTAGGGAGGGCACGTCGGCATTGACCGGCACGTGATACTCGCCGAAATCGCCATTGACGATGCGGCCCGAGCGCTTGTCCTGGATGCCCTCTTCGTGAAGGGCGAAGGAGACGCCCCAGATCATGCCGCCGAAAAGCTGGCTTTCGACGAGGCGCGGATTGATGATCCGGCCAGCGGCGAAGGCGCCGACGAGGCGTGTCGTGCGGATCTGGCAGAGATCGGGATCGATCTTTACCTCGGCGAAGACCGCGCCATGGGCATGCATGGCATAATGCTCCCGCGCCGCGTTGTCGCCGCCGGCCTTGCCGCGCGCCTCGATGTTGGAAAGCCCGGCGCGCTTCAGGATGTCGCCGAAGGCTTCGCCGCGGCTTTCGTCGTCGCGGCGCAGGAGCTTTCCGTCGCGTGCGATCACACCGACATTGTCGGCCCCAAAGAGCGGCGAGGCTTCGTCCTCGGTCGCAAGATCAGCGAGCTTGGCGATCACCGCTTCGCCGGCCTTGTGGAGCGCCATGCCGGCGGTCGCCGTATGGCCCGAACCGCCGGCAATACCCGCATTGGGAAGGTCCGAGGAGCCGGCATTGAAGGTGACGCGGGTCAGATCGAGACCGATCGCGTCGGCGGCGATCTGGGCGAGCGCCGTCCAGGCGCCCTGGCCCATGTCATGGGCGCCGGTCTCCATGACTCCTGAGCCGTCCGCACGGATCACCGCCCGCGCCTCTGCCTCGAACATCAGGGCCGGGAAGGTTGCCGTGCCCATGCCCCAGCCGACGAGAAGGCCATTCTCGTCGCGCATCGTGCGGGGTTCGCGCGGCCGATCCGCCCAACCGAAGCGCGCCGCCCCTTGCTCATAGCATTCCCGCAAGGCTTTGGACGAAAAAGGCAGGCCGGAGATCGGCTCGGCCTCGGCATAGTTCTTCAGACGAAATTCCAACGGGTCGAGGCCGGCCGTTTCAGCCGCCTCGTCGATGGCGCTTTCGAGCGCGATCGAGCCTGTCGCCTCGCCCGGCGCCCGCATGAAGAGCGGCGTGCCGGTGTCGACGCGCACCGCCTCGTGGGAGGTGCGGATCGCCGGCGCGGCATAGAGGGTGTGGGAGATGTCCGAGGCCGGCTCGAAGAAGTCGTCGAAGGTCGACGAGGCGGTGAGGGTCGCATGGTCGATGGCGGTCAGCTTGCCGTCTTGCCCAAGACCGATACGCAGGGTCTGGCGGGTCGGCGCACGATGACCGACGGGACCGAACATCTGCGGCCGGGTGAGGGCGAGCTTGACCGGCCGGTCGACGAGCTTGGCCGCCAGGATGCCGAGGATCTGCGCGCTGGACAGAAAGCCCTTGGAGCCGAAGCCGCCGCCGAGAAAGGGGCTGCGGACGAGGATCTTGTCGGGCGTGAGGCCGAAGAGGCCGGCAACACGCATCACCGCCATGGCGAGGCCTTGGCTGGGCGTGTCGATGACCAGCCGATCGCCCTGCCAATGGGCGACGACGGCGTGGGGCTCCATGGCATTGTGATATTGGGCAGGGGTCTCATAGACCGCTTCGAGTGTCCTGGCGGAGCCGGCGAGCTCGGCCTCGACATCGCCGGATTGGGCGCGGGCCGCATTGCCGGCGCCGACCTTTTCGGGCGCGAAGGGTTCGCCTTCGAGGCCGGTGCGGGCCTGCTCCGTCTCATAGGTCGGGGCAAGCAGGCGGGCACCCTCGGTGGCCGCTTCGAAGGTTTCTGCGATGACCACCGCGATCGGCTGGCCGGCATAGCGGACCCGATCGTTCTGCAGGAGGTCCAGGCGGAACATGAAGGGGTTGGACTTCTCGTCCGGATCGCTCGCCAGCGCCGGGCGATTGCCCGGCACCATCACGTCGACGACGCCCGGATGGGCCTTGGCGGCTTCCACATCCAGATGGGTGACGCGGCCGCGCGCGATCGAGGCGACGGCGAGGACGGCATGGAGAAGGCCGTCGGGATTGTTATCGGCGGCATAGCGCGCGCCGCCGGTCACCTTGAGGAGGCCGTCGCGCCGGGTGAGCGGCTGGCCGATATTGGAGCCGTGGCGCTGATGCGAACCGGCGGAAAGGGTCGGGATATCAGACATGGGCGACACCGTTGGCTGATGCGCCAGGTAAGGGCGCGAAGGGGGAAGCGGGCAGGGCCGGCATCTCTGTCGGCGTGCCGGCGCTCGCAAGGGTGAGCGCACGGGCGACGATACGTCGTCCAAGCTCGATCTTGTCGGCATTGTCGCCTGAGGGCTTGGCCTCGGCGAAGGCTTCACGCGCGGCCTTTTCAAAGAAGGCGGGCTCGGCTTTCATGCCTTTCAGAACGGCTTCGGCCGATTTAGCCCGCCAAGGCTTGGCGGCGACGCTGCCGATAGCAATGCGGGCTTCTGCGATCACACCGTCTTCGAGGCGAAGCATAGCGGCGGCCGAGACGAGCGCGAAGGCGTAGGAGGTGCGCTCGCGCAGTTTCAGATAGCGCGAATGAGCGGCAAAGCCGGCTGCTTCCGCCGGCAGGCGGATCGCGACGACCAATTCGCCGGGGGCAAGCACAGTCTCGATGTCCGGCCGGTCGCCGGGCAGGCGGTGGAAGTCCGTCAGCGCCACGTCCCGCGACCCGTCCGGCCCCTTGATCTCGACGATGGCGCCGAGTGCCGCGAGGGGAACGCAGAAATCGGACGGGTGGGTGGCGATGCAGGACGGGCTCCAGCCGAGGACGGCCTGGCCGGCATTTTCGCCTTCGAGGGAATCGCAGCCGGACCCCGGCTCGCGTTTGTTGCAGGCGCTCGCCGTGTCGTAGAAATAGCGGCAGCGAGTGCGCTGGAGGAGATTGCCGCCGACACTCGCCGCGTTGCGCAGCTGCGCCGAGGCTCCGGAGAGCAGCGCCTCGGCGACGGCCGGGAAGCGGGCGGCGAAGTCTTCATGATAGGCTAGATCGGCATTCTTGACGAGGGCGCCGATCCGCGTCGAGCCATCCTCCAGGGTCTCGATCCGGTCGAGGTCCGGGAGCTTCGTGATGTCGACGATCCGGTCGGGCCGCGTGATATTGCCCTTCATCAGATCGAGGAGATTGGTGCCGGCGGCGAGAAAGGCCGAGCCGGGTTGGCTTGCGGCGGCAATGGCCTCGTCGAGCGAGGTCGGGCGGATATAGTCGAACCGGTTCATGCCGCCTCTCCCGTTCGGGCTTCGCCCGCGCTCTTCTGAGCCTCGATGACGGCCTTGGTGATGCCGGCATAGGCGCCGCATCGGCAGAGATTGCCGCTCATCCCTTCGCGCACGCGCTCGGGGTCCGTTCCGGCATGGCCTTCCGCGATGAGGCCGACGGCGCTCATGATCTGGCCCGGCGTGCAGAAGCCGCATTGGAAGCCGTCATTCTCGATGAAGGCGGCCTGGACAGGATGCAGTTGGTCGTCCTTCGCCAGACCCTCGATGGTGGTGATCGATGCGCCGTCATGGGACAAAGCGAGGGCGAGGCAGGAATTGATGCGGCGACCGTCGACGAGAATGGTGCAGGCGCCGCATTGGCCGCGATCGCAGCCCTTCTTGGTGCCGGTCAGATGGAGGCGTTCGCGAAAGAGGTCGAGGAGCGTGACACGCGGATCGTCGAATGTGATCCGGCGCTCGACGCCGTTGATGGTCAGGCTGATGGAAAAATCCATGCGTTCACCCGTTCGATGATATGAGCAGGGACAAGCCGTGGGGTCGAGGGCTCGACGAGCGGTCGGTCGGCGGGCTTGTTCAAAATCGGTCTTTGATCGAGGCACACTATTGGCCGGGCGGGACAGGCATTTCGTGAATGGATGTCGCCGCCTGCGACAGGATATGCGGAGGGGTCCTCCGTTTTCAAGCGGTGAGATTAGAAAAGATCGAATGAAGAATAGGCGGGAAACAGAAGGCGAGGAGGGCCGCGTATCGAGGCCAGGCCGGAAGATGCGGGCCGATTCGATCCGCAACCGGGAACGGCTCATCGAAGCGGCGGCGGACGTCTTCCGGACGGGCGGCGGCGAGGCGAGCCTCGAGGCCGTCGCGCGCAAGGCTGGTGTCGGGATCGGCACACTTTATCGCCACTTTCCCAAGCGCGACGCGTTGTTTGAGGCGGTCTACCGCCGCGAGGTGGCCGAGCTGGCCGATCTCGCCGATCATCTGGCCGAATCTCACGAACCGGTGGAAGCCGTGCGGCTCTGGCTGCATGCCAATGTCGGCTTGGTCGCCACCAAGAAGGGCATGCTCGCGGCCCTCGCGATCGCCGCCGATGGCCGAACGGAGCTCTATGCCGAAAGCTTCGAGCGCCTGACGCGGGCGGTTGGCGGGCTGATCACGGCGGCGGTCGAGAGCGGGGCGATGCGGCCCGATATTTCGGCCGAAGAGGTTCTCTGGGCGCTGATCGGCATGTGCCATATGCGCAATCAGCCCGGCTGGCAGAGTGGTGTCCTAAAGCTCGTCGACGTGTTCGTGGACGGGTTGCGGATGTGTGGCGGAGCCGAGCCGAGCGGCGCGAAGGTCTGAAGCCTCTGCGATTAGAGCGAAATGCGATGAATTGGAATCGCGATTTCGCACTCAGTGTTTGTTTCGCCGTATGATGTTCTAGCGCAGGCGCCGCTTCACCTCTGTCCCGAAGATCATCGCCCAATAGGGAACGCCGTCCGAGCCTGTGGCGGCGGCAAAGCCCATCTCGGTGACGCGCGGGTTCAAGATGTTCTTGGCGTGGCCGGAGGAGCCTTTCCAGCCTGTCATGGCGGCGGGCGTGTCGGCATAGCCATAGGCGATGTTCTCGGCGACCGCGCCCCAGTCATAGCCATAGACGGCGACGCGCTTCGACAAGGCGCCTTCGACCGAATGGCTCATCGATCCACGCGCCGCCATGGCCCTCGCCTGGCGCTCGGCCGCCTGATCGAGCCGGCTGGAATAGGTCAGTGGTCCAAGGCCTTTGGCGGCACGGAAAGCATTGACGCTGGAGAGAGCATAGCCACGATCGGTGCCGATCGGTCGCGTCGAGGAAATATCGACCGAACCCGGCGCGCCGCCGGCGCAGGCGGTCAGAAGAGTCAGGAGGAAAAGGGCGGCGAGCTTGATCGCATGGCCGAGCGCCGTGTTTCGCTCGAAAAGCGCGCTGGCCCTGGTGGCTTGATGTGTCGTCATGGCTTATCCTTCTTGATCGAACCCGTTCTTGCCGACGGTCTCCGGTTCTTCGGCCTGGTTTCATCGGCATGGCCCGTCGTCATCGGGATCGATCAAGGCCTCTCGGGTGGCATTTTTAGGGAGCACTTATGATCGAACTCTATACTTGGACGACGCCGAACGGTGAAAAGCCCGTGATCATGCTCGAAGAGTGCAAGCTCTCTTACGAGATGCATCTCGTGGATATCGGCAATGGCGAGCAGCATTCGGACCGCTTCAAGGCGATCAATGCGAACGAGAAGATCCCGGCGTTGGTCGACCGCTCGATGGGCGGCTATTCGCAGCCCGTCTTCGAGTCGGGCGCGATCCTCATCTATCTCGCTGAACTGACCGGGAAATTCCTGCCGCAATCGACGCGCCATCGCTCGCAATGCTTTTCCTGGGTCTTTTTCCAGGTCGGCCATACGGGACCGATGATTGGTCAATATCATCACTTCAATTCGGCGGCGCCGGAAAAGATCGACTATGCGATCGAGCGCTATCGGAAGGAGTCGCGTAGAGTCTTGGGGGTGCTCGACGGGCATCTGGCGAACAATGCCTATCTGGCGGGCGACTATACGATCGCCGACATGATGCATTACAGCTGGGCGCGCATCGGCCTGAAAGAGCTTGCCGAGGACGGCGAGTTTCCGTCCCTGCGCCGCTGGGCCGAGACCATCGGCGCGCGTCCGGCAGTGCGCTTGGGCCTTGAGAAACTGCAGACGGCGAAAGACGCACGCGGCTAATGCGATTTCTGTTTCTGGGCGACATGGTGGGCCGCACGGGCCGCCATGCCGTATTCGAGGCTTTGCCGGATCTGATCGCAGATTACCGGCTCGATTTCGTCGTCGTGAACGGGGAGAACGCCGCCGGCGGTTTCGGCATCACCGAGGATATCTTCCGGGCGACCCTCGAAGCCGGCGCCGATGTGGTGACGACAGGCAACCATGTCTGGGATCAGCGGGAGGCTTTGCATTTCGCCCCCAACGAGCCGGCCTTTCTGCGTCCTCTGAACTATCCGAAGGGCACGCCAGGGCGCGGTTCCGGCCTTTACGAGGCGCGCAACGGCGCGCGCGTTCTCGTCGCCAACATCATGGGCCGGGTTTTCATGACGCCCGATCTGGACGATCCTTTCGCCGCGGCGAGCGATCTCATCGAATCCTGCCCGCTCAACGAACAGGCCGACGCCATCATCGTGGATTTCCACGCCGAGGCGACGAGCGAGAAACAGTCCATGGCCCATTTCCTCGATGGGCGGGCGAGTGTCGTCGTCGGCACCCACACCCATGTGCCGACAGCCGACCATCAGATTCTCGCCCATGGCACGGCTTTCCAGTCCGATGCCGGCATGTGCGGCGACTATGATTCCTCGCTCGGCATGGAGAAGGAGGAGCCGCTGAACCGGTTCCTGACCAAGGTGCCCAAGGGGCGCTTCGAGGCGGCGCAAGGGCCGGCAAGCGTCTGCGGTCTGGCCGTCGAAATCTCAGACCGTACAGGGCTGGCGGAGAAGGTCTCGCCCTTGCGCATCGGCGGCCGACTGAGCGAGATCCGGCCGGATTTTTGGTAAAATGGAGGCCGCCGCGAGGGATCGCGGCGGCCTTTTGAGCTTACGCCCTGGTCTGAGGCTCCAGGGTCGTCGACCAGAGTTCCTGATCGTCGGCATCCATCAGGCGCACGGTCATCGCTTCGCTCGCGCCATCGATCTCCACGAGGCCGAAGAATTGCAGGCCGGCCGAGGGCGGAAGGTTCGCCTTGCCATCTTCCGGAGCCTTCACGAAGCGAACCTCCGGGCCGAAGGTCATGTCGAGCTCGCCCGGGCCGAAGGTCCCGGCATGGATCGGGCCGGAGACGAATTCCCAGAAGGGTTCGAAATCCTGGAAGGCGGCGCGATCGGGCGAATAGTGATGGGCGGCGGTGTAGTGAACGTCGGCCGTCAGCCACACCGTGTTGAGAATGCCCTCCTGCTTGATGAAGCGCAGCACCTCGGCAAACTCCATCTCGCGGCCTTTCGCGTCGCCATTGTCGCCATTGGCGACGGCTTCCCAGCGATCGCCGTCCTTCACGAGAAGGCCGATCGGCATGTCGGAGGCGATCACCTTCCAGGTGGCGTTCGACTTCGAAAGCGCGTCCTTCAGCCATGCGATCTGGCGGGCGCCCATCATGTCGCTGGCATGCGTGGGCTCGGTCTGGAGATTGTCGCTGTTGGGGCCGCGATAGGACCTCAGATCGAGGAAGAAGATGTCGAGGAGCGGTCCGTAATGGATGGTTCGATAGATCCGGCCCGGCTCTTCGGGAACATAGCGGATCGGCGTCATCTCGTGGAAGGCGACGCCCGACCGCGAGGCGAGCAGCATGACGTCCTTGACGCTGTAGCGCTCGTCCTCGGACAGGTCCTTGGAGGACGACCAGTTGTTGACAACCTCATGATCGTCCCACTGGAAGAAGGTGGGCGCGGCAGCGTTGAAGGCCTGCACGTTCTTGTCGAGGAGATTGTATTTCCACTGGCCGCGAAACTCGTCCAGCGTCTCGGCGACCTTGGATTTTTCGGGCGTGACGATGTTCTTCCAGACCGTGCCGTCTTCGAGCTCGACGGTCTCCTTCAAGGGGCCATCGGCATAGATCGTGTCGCCGGAATGGATGAAGAAATCGACGTCGTGATTGTTCATGGCGGCATAGGCCTTCATGCCGCCGCGGTCTTCGTCGATGCCCCAGCCCTGGCCGACGGTGTCGCCCGACCAGGCGAAGGAGATGTCGCGCTTTTGCGTTGGCGCGGTGCGGAAGCGCCCGACGATCCAGTCCGAGCCGGCGTTGGAATCGGTGAGGTCCGTCGCCATGGCGCGCCAGAAGATCGTCTGGTCGGACGGCAGGTCGGTCAGGAGACGCTTGACCGCGAGGTCGCTGGCTGGTGTGGCATCAATGCCGGCAAGGCGGGTCGGATCGGTAAAGCTCTCGGTCGTTGCCCATTCGAAATCGATCCGGGCCGGGCGATCGGCGCGCACCCAGGCCATGCCCGAGGTTGCGTCCACATCGCCGGACTGAACGCCATGGGTGAAGCTCGGCCGGCTCGCCGCGCGGCTGAGGCGGGGCATGGCGAGGCCGGAGGCGGCGACGATGCCGGTGGCGCCGGCCGACTGCAGGAAGCGGCGACGATCGAGGCGGGAGACGATGCGCATGAAAGGACGATCCTCATGTGAAAGCGGATCTCCTGTTTGCGCCTCGACCATGGCCGACAGTTTACAAGGATTTTAAAGTTTCATGTCGCCCGCCCGGGCCTTGCCGGGCAGGCGTTTGGCCGGCATTCATAGCCGGCTCGGTCGCATGATGGCTTTGTCCAGGTCAGCCGGCGGCAAAGCCCCGCTTGCGCATGAGCGCCTCCGGATTGGGCGCGCGACCCCGGAAACGTTCATAAAGGACGGCCGGGTCCTCGCTGTCGCCTGCCGAATAGATGTGATCATGGAGTTTGGCGGCGATTGCCGGCTCGAAGGGGTCGCCCGCTTCGCGAAACGCCTCGAAGGCGTCGGCGTCCAGTACTTCGGACCACATATAGCTGTAATAGCCGGCCGAATAGCCTTCGCCCGAGAAGATGTGGGCGAAATGCGGGCTGCGATGACGCATGACGATCGCGTCCGGCATGCCGATCCGCTCCAACGTCTCGCGCTCGATCTCCAAGGGCTTCGGCTCGATCTCGGCCCGCTCGTGAAGATCGAGATCGACGATCGCCGAGGCGGTGTATTCGACCGTGTCGAAGCCGGCATCGATCATCTGGGCGGCGATCACCTTGTCGACAAGCGCCTTGGGTAGCGGATCGCCTGTCTCCACATGCCGGGCGTGGGCTTCCAGGATGTCCGGCACCATCAGCCAGTGCTCGTAGAGCTGGGAGGGGAGTTCGACGAAATCGCGCGCGACCGCTGTGCCGGAGAGGGACGGCCAGGTGACGTCGGACAGGAGCCCGTGCAGGGCGTGGCCGAATTCGTGGAACAGCGTGCGGGCGTCGTCGAGGGAGAGAAGGGCCGGCGTGCCGGCGGGCGGCTTTGAGAAATTGCAGACATTGTAGATGATCGGGGTCTGACCCTCGCCCATCTTGTGCTGAGAGCGAAGCGCGCTCATCCAGGCGCCCGAGCGCTTGGAGGAGCGGGCGAAATAGTCGCCGAGAAAAATGCCCTTCAGCGCGCCGTCCCGGTCATAGACTTCGAAGCAGCGAACGTCGGGATGCCAGGCGGCAACGCCGCTCACCTCCTTGAAGCTGAGGCCGAAGAGACGCCCCGCGACATCGAAGGCCGCCTCGATCATCCGCTCGAGCGCAAAATAGGGCTTGAGAGCGCTTTCGTCGACGTCGAGATCGCGCAGGCGCCGCTTCTGGGCGTAGTAGCGCCAATCCGAGGCAAGGATGTCAGCGTTCTGGCCCGCCTCGCGCGCAAGATCGGCGAGAGCCGCCGCATCGGCCTTGGCTCGTTCGCGCGCCGGTTCCCAGACCCGCATCAAGAGGTCGCGGACATTCTTCGGCTCCTTGGCCATCTGATCGTCGAGCTTATAGGCAGCATAGCTCGCAAAGCCGAGAAGCGCCGCCTTTTCCTGTCGCAGTTTCAAGATCTTCGCCATGATGGCGCGATTGTCGCTCGGTCCGTCATTCTCGCCGCGCTTCGTCCAGGCCTCGAACGCCTTTTCCCGCAGATCGGCCCGATCGCTATAGGTGAGGAAGGGAACGACGAGCGAGCGCGACAGGGTCAGGACATGACCTGATTTTCCGCGGTCTTGCGCCGCAGCGGCGAGCGAGGAGACGAGCCAGCCGGGAAGGCCGCCCAGATCGTCCGGCCCGAGGTCGAGGCTCCAATCGGCCTCATCGGCCAGAATGTTCTGCGAAAAGCCCGTGCCGAGTTCGGAAAGCTCGGCGCCGATATCAGCAAATCGCGTGCGATCAGCTTCTGAGAGTTGGGCGCCCGAGCGCAGGAGGCCGCGATAGGTGCGCTCGAGAAGGCGGCGATCCTCCGGCGATAGGGCAGGCGAGGCCATCTCGCCGTCATAGACCGCTTCGACACGGGCAAAGAGCTGCGGGTTCAACGCGATCGCAGAGCCATGGCGCGAGAGCTCCGGCATGATTTCCCGCTCCAGCGCCTGGATGTCCTTGGTTGTCGACGTGCCGGCCACGACGCCGAAGAGGCGTGTGGTCTCGGCAAGATCGCGGCCTGCCGCTTCGAGCGCCGCGATCGTGTTCTCGAAAGTCGGCGTTTCGCTAGATGCCAGGATGGCCGCGATCTCCGAACGATGACGTGCCATGGCGGCGTGGAAGCGGTCACGAAACGCTGATGGCGACATGCTTCCCGCGAGAGCGATCAATGCCTGTGCGGAATTATCGCATAAGCCGGACTCCGGATGACGGTTCGACGGCGTGGATGAGAAAAATGAACGCATCTAAGTGCCTCTTACGTTAACTGCTCGAGATGAGAATCGTGTTTTTGAACCTAAGCGTTGGAAATACGCTTCCCAAGATCAAGGAAAGTTGATAATCCCCGATGAGATGTTTTGCTTCGCAGTGCAGCAATGCAACCTGAGGGATGTGAGTCCAATGCCCCACCTGGAACCCGGAAATTCACTAGGTTTTCTCATCACGGACGTATCCCGACTGTTCCGACAGATGTTGGAGAAGGCCGTGCTCGAGGCCGGACTGGAACTGACGCCTGGCGAGATCAGGGTTCTGTCTCACGTAATTCGCTATCAGGGCTCGCGCCAGGCCGTTCTGGCCGAGCGGATGGGCGTCGAGCCGATGACGCTCTCGGCCTATCTCGATCGCCTGGAAGTGCGTGGCTTGATCAAGCGCACGACCGATCCGAGCGACCGCCGCGCCAAGGTCATCCATAACACAGAAAAGGCCGAGAAGGTCCTCGCGGATGCCCGTCCGATCTCGCTCGACGTTTATGAGCGTGCAACGCACGGGCTTTCCGAAGCCGAGCGTGGCGAAGTCGAGAGACTGCTTCAGCGAATCCGCATGAACATGGCGAATGATCCGCTTGCAGCCGAAGAGCCGAGGACAACGGCAAGCAAACGCGCCCTTGCGATCTGATCGCCTTCTTCGCTGAGGGCCATCGCTTCTCTCCGCGGCCTTAGTTACGGGCCTGTCATTGGGGTTAAGCATCGCCGATGACAATTTGTCTACTCACCCTTCCTTCTCGGGAGCAAGCGTGTCCACGTTGCTCCGACCTCGCATGGCCACGCCGCGATGATTCGATATCGAACAAGCGGGTGCGAAAATGCGATATCTGACGATCATTCTCCAAACATTTGCTGATTATGTGGGCATCGCCTTGGCGATGATCGATCGTCTTCGAATGATGCCTTTTCGATTGGTCCTGGTCTCGCCGGGGGTGAGGTGCTGGCTTGCCAAAGCCAACGTGCGCCCATGAACCGGCCGCTTCCGCTCTTGTGTCGCGCCCTTCTCTTGATACACTCGGTGCCAACCAAGAACCGTGAGGCGCCGCTGAGACCGTTCCGGGTTTCGCGCGCCGGAGAGACCTTTTGCAAGACCAAGATGGAAGGGAGGCCCTTCGTCATACACCGGAACTGAGCAGAGACGCCGAAGGTGGGCCCAAGGGCAGCCCGAAACCAAAAACCGAGACTCCAGGCGGGGCCAAGAGCCTTCCGCCGTGGAAATCGAAGGATTGGTGGCAGCGCGATGGCGGCCGCCGAGCGGATGGCCGCAGGCCGCCCGCCGGCAAGGCGTCTGTTCGAACCGAGGACGATGCGTCCCACAGCCGCCCAAAAGGCGGTCAAGAGCAAACAGAACCGGCCGAAGGACGGCGTGATCCTTCGGACGACAGCGCGTGGCCTGCGATGGACGATCGTTCGTCGCGCCGTGGGACGCCGAACCAGAGCGACGAAGGGGCCCCAAACAGGGCGCCGACCAGAGCCGAGGCTGGCGACTCCGCTTCGGACCGGGTTTTAACCAAGCGTCAGAGACGTCGCCGTCGCAAGAGCGACAAGGCCGATCGCGCCAAGCAGGCATCGGCGGGCGAGGGCGTTCCGGCAAAAGTGGAACAATCCAAGCCCGGCGGTAAAACGCAAGGAGCGCAAACCGGGGCGCAGCCGCAGGAAGAGCCACGCGGAAAGCGAAAGGTGCGCCGCCGCGGACGCCGGCGTGCGCCGAGCGAGGATGCTGGTGGCGACCGTCAGGCGGGCGCCGGCCCCCAAACGCCGCAGCAAGTCGCAAATGCGGCGCCGGTTGAGGACAGCACGCCGCCGCCCGTCTATGCCGCGCTCGATCTCGGCACCAACAATTGCCGACTTCTCATCGCCGTCCCGACGCGCCCTGGGCAGTTCCGGGTCATCGATGCCTTCTCGCGCATCGTGCGTCTGGGCGAGGGGCTCGGCCGGACGGGCGCGTTGTCGCGCGGAGCGATGGACCGAGCCATCGCTGCGCTCTCGGTCTGCGCCCAGAAACTCGCGGCCCGCGATGTCGGACGGATGCGTCTCATTGCGACCGAAGCCTGCCGCGCGGCTGCCAACGGCACCGAATTTATCGAGCGGGTGACGCGCGAGACGGGGCTGAAGCTCGAGATCGTCAGCCGGGAGACCGAAGCGCGACTGGCCGTGTCCGGCTGCGGGTCGCTGGTCGATCGCTCGGCGCGCGGGGCGGTGCTGTTCGATATTGGCGGTGGCTCCTCGGAGATCGCGCTTCTCGATCTGAGGCCTGGTTTCACGCGACGGCTCGCAAGCCGCATCGTCGGCTGGACGTCGTTGCCGGTCGGTGTGGTGACGCTGGCCGAGCGTCATGGCGGGCGCAATGTGACGCCGGAGCTCTTCGAGACAATGATCCAGGAAACGGTCGATCTCATCGACCGTTTTCCGGGCCGCAATCGCCTGGCCGGGATCGTCGGCGGGCCGCGCTTCCATCTTCTTGGGACATCCGGCACGGTCACGACGCTGGCTGGCGTTCATCTCAATCTGGAGCGATACGACCGCCGGCAGGTGGATGGGCTTTGGCTGACGGACACCGAAGCCGACCATCTCGTCTCGACGATCGCGGGATGGAGTTTCGAGGAGCGGGTCGCCAATCCTTGTATCGGCAGCGACCGAGCCGATCTCGTGCTGGCCGGCTGCGCCATTCTTCAGGCCATTCGCCGCGTGTGGCCGGCAAAGACGCTGCGGGTCGCCGATCGGGGGCTTCGCGAGGGGCTTCTCACTGAAATGATGGTGGCCGACGGCGTTTGGCGCCGGCCCAATGCCCGGAGGGCGAAACGATGAGCGGACGCGGCGACGATCGCGGACTGACGGTCCGGGTGAAGAAGAAGCGCGGGGTGAAAGCCTCCTCGCGGCGGTGGCTGGAGCGCCAACTGAACGACCCTTATGTGCGCCGGGCGAAAGCGGACGGCTTCCGCTCGCGCGCGGCCTATAAGCTGATCGAGATGGATGATCGATTCCAGCTCTTGAAACCGGGGCAGAAGGTCGTCGATCTCGGCGCCGCTCCTGGCGGTTGGTGCCAGGTGGCGGCCGATCGGGTCGGCTCCACGGACGAAGAGGTGAAGGTCGTCGGGATCGACTATCTGGAGGTCGATCCGGTGCCCGGCGCCGAAATTCTACAGATGGACTTTCTCGAAGACGAGGCGCCGGATCGCCTGATCGAAACCCTGGGCGGCGAGCCCGACATCGTCATGTCCGACATGGCGGCGCCAACCACCGGTCATCGGCGGACGGATCACCTGCGCACGATGCATCTCTGCGAGGTCGCGGCCGATTTCGCCGTGCGCACCTTGAGGCCGGGCGGGCACTTTCTCTGCAAGACCTTTCAGGGCGGGACCGAGCGCGATCTTCTCGATCTCCTGAAGCGCAACTTCGCCTCTGTCCACCATGTGAAACCGCCCGCCAGCCGCGACGGCTCCGTCGAACTCTATCTCCTCGCCAAGAGCTTCAAGGGCCGGCGAGAGAGGGATAACGCCGAAGGCGAAGAGGACGAGGACGCCGGGCCGCTCGGCTGAAGGACCTTGGAAGTGCTATTCGGCGGCCGGCACCTTGCGGCCGGCAACCTCGTCGCCGGCTTCACGCGGGAGGCCTAGAAACACCAAGGATGCGGCTGCTGTGACCGCACCGACCGCGAAGAAGGCAGCCGAGAAATCGGCGAGGCTCGACGTCTCGCGCCCCGAGATCAGCATGCCGGCTTCCAGAATGCCGCCGGCAAGTGCGACGCCGGTCGCGATCGATACCTGCTGGAACGCGCCCATCATGGCCGTCGCATCCCCCGTCGCGCGGGTCGGCACATCGGCGAAGGCGATGGCGTTGATGGAGGTGAAGAACAGCGAGCGAAAGAAGCCGCCGACGAGAAGTAGAATCAGCACGATGACAACATGCGAGTCCGGCCGATAGAGCCCGAGACAGGCCGTCAGAGATCCGCCGATCAGGGCCGTCGCCACCAGGGTCGGACGGAAGCCGAAGCGCTTCAAGGTCGGCTTGGCCAAGAGTTTCATCGCCATCGCCCCGCCGATCGAAACGCAGGTGACGAGGCCCGATTGAAGCGGGGTATAGCCGAAGCCGAGTTGCAGCATCAAAGGCAGGAGAAAGGGCGTCGCTCCTGCGCCGATGCGGAAGAAGGCGCCGCCGAGAACAGCCGCCCGCAAGGTGCGGACCCTGAGGAGAGAGAGTTTCAAAAGCGGCTCTTCGGTCCGGCGCGCGTGACGGACATAGAGGCCGGCGCAGACGAGACCGATCGCGGCGGTCACCACGCCGACGACCGGCGGCAGGGCCGGAAGCGAGACGATCGAGCAGCCGAAGACGATGCCGGAACAGGCAAGGCCAGAAAGGACGAAGCCACGTCCGTCGAAATGGATGCCGCGCACACGCTCCACCTTTGGCAGATAGCGCGTGGCGAGAAGGATGCCGATGATGCCGATCGGCAGGTTGATCAGGAAGATCCAGCGCCAGTCCGCATAGGTCGCGATGGCGCCACCGAGCGGCGGCCCGATCAACGGGCCGATCAATGCTGGAATGGTGAACCAAGCCATGGCGGCGACGAGATCGGATTTCGGCACGGCCCGCACCAGAAGCAGGCGTCCGACCGGCGTCATCATGGCGCCACCCATGCCCTGAACGAAGCGGGCGATGACGAAATCCTCGAGTGAGCCCGAGATCGCGCAGGCGAGCGATCCGACGACGAAGACGGCAATCGCCAGGCGAAAGACAAGCTTCGGCCCGAAGGCGTCGGCGATGCGCCCCGAGATCGGGATAAAGACGGCGAGCGCCACATAATAGCTCGTCAAAGCGAGCTTGAGGGCGATCGGGCTCGTTCCGATATCGGCGGCGATCGCCGGCAGCGATGTGGCAATGACCGTCGAGTCCATATTCTCCATGAACAGGGCGACGGCCAAGACGATCGGAACGATCCGGTCCACGGGTCAAACTCCAGGCAATGGAAGCAAGGCTCGAGGAAGGGCAGCGCGAAGCGCGTGCGGCGAGCCGGGACAGGCCCTTCACATAAGGCAGGCCTGCGGGCGAGGACAGGCCTCCGCCGCCCCTTGGCGCGGCAAATGCTCACAATTGGCTGATTGAGCCTTGGCGAACGAGTGGGGTGGCCCATTCTTCGCGCTCGTATGGGCGCTGGAGCGCCGGGTGAAGAAGAGCACCACCGCTTCTTTCGTCTCGTTGCGCTTTTGCAAGGGGAGTTATGGGCATCGAGGCGGTCTCCATCGATCGCTCTGGTGCCCTGCGGCAGGACGTTGCCGGACCCTTTGTTGCTTTGATGCGGGTGATTGCCCGATTTGGTTTGGCCGGTGCCCGATCGTAGACGATTTTATGGGGATGGGAGAGCAAGACATGACCACCACCGACAGAAACGAGCCGGGACGCAACAAGGCCAACGGCCTGACGCGTCGGACCGCACTGATGGCCGGGCCCGCGCTGGGCCTTGCCGCGAGCGGCCTCGTCGGCAGGGCGAGCGCACAGGATGCGGGTGCCGCCAACAGGGAAGCCGAAGCCGATACGGAGCGCGCACGCATGATGACACCCGGCTGGAGCCGTTTCGAGCTCGGAGATGCGCGGGTAACGACCGTGCTCGACGGTCTTCGCCCGGGTGAGGGGCCATACCCGACCTTCGGCATGGATCAGAGCCAAGAGGCCATGGGCGAATTGATGCGGGCCAATTTCCTGCCGGAGACCCGCTTCGTGAACGGCTTCACGCCGACGCTCGTCGAGCTCGACGACAATCTCATCCTCTTCGATACCGGCTTTGGCGAAGGCGGCCGCGAAAACGGTTTCGGCAAGCTGGAAGAGCGAATGAAGGCGGCCGGCTATGGACCGGAAGCGGTAACGATCGTCGTTCTCACACATTTCCATGGCGACCACATCATGGGCCTGACGCGGGCCTCCGGCGAGCCGACTTTTCCCAATGCTCGCTATGTCGCCGGCCAAAAGGAATGGGATTTCTGGACCTCGGACGAGGCGAAGAACGGCGAGCGGGCCGAAAGCGCCGCCCTGGTGGAACAGAAGGTCGTGCCCTTCAGGGACAAGATGACCTTCCTCGAGGATGGCGACGAGGTCGTCTCCGGCATTACGGCGATGGAAGCGATCGGCCATACGCCCGGCCACATGATCTTCGAGGTCGCGTCCGGCGGCGAGCGGCTGATGCTGACGGCCGATACGGCGAACCATTTCGTCGCCTCGCTGCAGAAGCCCGAATGGCATGTGCGCTTCGACATGGACAAGGACATGGCCGCCGAAACCCGCAAGCGGGTCTTCGATCGGATCGCCGAGGAGCGTCTGCCTTTCATCGGCTATCACATGCCGTTCCCGGCCGTCGGCTATGTGGAGAAGCTCGCCGATGGCGGCTATCGCTTCATTCCGGAGAGCTATCAGTTCGAGGTGGAGAAGGAGGCTTAGAGCGGCACGCTCTCGATGATCGTCGGGCTCACTCGCCGCTCATGGCGCGGGTGAAGCGTTCGCGGAAATCGTCCATCCGGAAGGCCGCCGGGCCTTCCGGCGGGATCATGCCCCTGGCAAAGCCCCAGTCGGCGATGCGGTTCAGGACCGCCGGATCGTCGGCGATCACATGGATGGGCACGTCTCGCGAGGCATCGGGGCCGGTGATGATCGAGGCAGGCTGGTGGTCGCCGAGCACGATGAAGACCGTATCCTTGCCGAAACGGGACACATAAGAGCCGATCGTCTCCAAGGCATAATCGATCGATTTCGCATATTGCAGGCGAACCCGCTCAGGATCCGCCCAGACCACGGAGGGCGGATCGCCGGCCTTGGCCTGTTCGTCGAAGATGCTGCCGTCGCCGACCGCTTCCCAGGGCACGAGATGGGGGATGGGCGTCCAGGGCGCATGGCTGGAGATCAGAGCGACTTCGGCCATGACGGGCTCATCGAGCGCGCGTCGTTTGTCTTCAAGGGCTGCGAGGGTGAACTGGTCCGGCATCGTTACCCAGTTGAAGGGCAGGCCCCGATAGTCGAGGGCAGCCGCCGGATAGGCCTCGTCATAGCCGAACCAGCCGGCCTCAGGCCAATCCATGGTGATCGCCGGCATAACCGCGATGGTCGACCAGCCGCTTCTCTGGAACAGGCGGTTGAGGCTCTCGCGGCGGCTCGCGATCAAGCGATCGTAGCGGGCCTGATCGTCAGTCCAAAGGCCTGACAAGAGCGTCCCATGGGCAAGCCAGGATTGGCCGCCCATGGTCGGCGAGGTGACCCAGCCGCTTCGGATGCCATAGCCCGTCCCGGTAAGCTGCGCCTCGACCGATCGAAGGCGATCGGTGGTCTGGGACGCATAGCGCGGATCCTCGACGACGCTGCGCCCATAGGATTCGACGAAGAGGATCACGACATCCTTGCCGGCCAGCGCCGAATACCGGGCGTCGGCGGGAAGATCCGCCAGCGGATCGTCGCCGAGCTTCTCGTTGAAGGCAGCGAGATCACGCAAGGATGTCTGCATCAGCGCCAGGCGCTCAGTCAGAAACGGGACGGCGTTCGAGGTCAGCCGTGGCGAGCCCGAGATTGAGAGGAAGGCTGCGCCGACGACAAGGACGATGAGCGAGACAAGTGCGATCGGCCGGCGCGCCGAGGCCGGCAGACGAGCCAGGCCCAGAAGGCCCCAGGCGATCGCAAGACTGGTCGAAAACCATAGGACGAGGGCGCCGACGATCGCCGCGATCGCCGAGGACAGGCCGATCGTTCCGGTCAATAGGTGCCAGCCCGCCACCATGATCGGTACGTCGACCATCGGATTGAAGGGGCGTGAAAAGGCTGAGAAAGTGCCGAGGTCGGCGAGTTTCAGAAAGGTCGAAAGGCCGGTGAAGAGCGCGACCGCCAGGACGCTCCAGGCAAAGGCCCGACCACGCAGGAGGCAGAGAGCGAACAGGATCGCCGGCACTTCCAGCGGCAGGCGCCAGAGGCGCTCGACGGTGAGGCCGGCGGGATGGGACGGCAGGATGAGGGCCGCGAAAAGAAGCAGGATCGCGAGGGTGAGGCGCAACGAGGCGCGTAAGAGCGGTCGGCGCCGGGCGCGATCGCCAAATGTTTTCTGCGGCGGCAGAGGCCTTGCCGGCATAGTGGCGTGGGTTTGGGCGATCACTTGCGCTTCATCGCCGCTTGCAGGGGCGAGGCGCTTGCGCGAAGGAGGGGCCGACAGGGGAGCCATGGCGTCGATCATCCCCGAGTGATGCCGCCGAGGCAGCCTATCCGCAAGGGTGCGACGGAATTGAATTGGAGCCGCCTCTTGGTCACGATGCCGCAGTCCGCCCTGTCGATCCTGCGGATCGCCGTTCCGATCCTCATTCTCGGGGCGCTCGCTCTGACCCTTGATGTGGACGAAACGGCCAAGGCGTTGTCGGCGTCGGACCCGCTTCTCATCGGTGCGGCGATTCTCGCCGTCGAGGTTCAGATCGTCGTCTCGGCCCTGCGCTGGCGTTTCACCTCGGCCCGACTTGGTCAGCCGATCGGGCTGTCTCGCGCGGTGGGCGAATATTATCTAGCGTCGCTTCTCAATCAGGTTCTGCCCGGTGGGGTCGCGGGCGATGCGGTGCGCAGCATCCGCTCGGCCCATGGCGCGAGAGCCGAGGATACTGGTGGCGGGGCCGGGCTGCGGGTCAGCGTCCAATCGGTGATGCTGGAAAGGCTCTCGGGGCAGATTGCGCTATTTTTTGCGGCGGGGATCGGGCTTCTGGCTGCGCCCCTGGGGCTGGGTATCAGCCTGCCGAGCGAAAGCATCCGCCTTGTCGGAATCGTAGCGCTTGTGGCTGTGCTGGTCGGTCTCGGCGGATGGCTCAGCGCGCGATTTGCCAAGGGGCGGGTCAAAACGTTTCTCGAGACCTTCGGACCCGCGATCCGACAAGCCTTCTGGCGTCGCCGAGCCTTTCTGGTGCAAGCCATATCATCGCTGACGGTGGTGTTCGCCTATCTGGGGGCCTTCGCGGCTTGCGCCGCCGCGATTGGTCAGCCAATCGGGCTGGCCGCGACGCTGGCTCTCGTGCCGCTGGTTCTTCTCAGCATGTTGGTGCCGGTCTCGATCGCGGGATGGGGGCTTCGCGAGGCAGCGGCCGCCGCTCTCCTGCCATTTGCCGGCATGAATGCCGAGAGTGCGGTGGCCGCGAGCGTGCTTTACGGCCTTGTCTCGCTGGCTGGCGCGTTGCCCGGACTCTTCGTCGTCTTGCCATGGCCGTCTCTCACAAGCGCGACGATATCGACGCCGAAGGAATAAAGAAGAGCGGCAAAGCCGATCCATGCGATGGCGTCGCTGACCGGCGAGGTGAAGACCGGGGTCGCCAAGGCGCAGAGGATCGCGATCTGAAGAACGCAGACCGTCTTGCGCCGCATGGACGGCGCGAGCTCGCCCTTGAGCACGGGAAAGACTTCGGCCGCAGCCAGAAACAGGTAGCGCATCAAACCGAGGCCAAGAATGGCGACGCCGGTCTTGCCGCTCATGAAGACGAGGCCGGCGAGTACAAGGGCGAGTGCCGCGTCGACTTCCATGTCGTAGCGCGCGCCGAAGCGCGAGGCGGTGCCCTGGCGGCGGGCGAGCCAGCCGTCGAAGCCGTCGAGGCTCAGGCAGAAGACGGCGAGGCCAGCGACGAACCAGGCAAAGGCTTCGCTGACCGGCACGAGGGGAAACTGGGTCTCGACGATCAAGAGCGCAGCCAGAGCGGAGACGATGGCGGCGCGGAAGGTGGTGACGGTGTTGGCGAGACCGAAGATCGACGGGGTGTGGAAGGGCAGAAAGACAACCACGAAGCTCGCAATGGCACTGAAGATCGCCACGGAGACGAAAGCGAGCATGAAGGGCGAGCCATGCAGCAAGCCGATGCCGGCGCCAAGAGCCAGGGCCGTGACGCAGCCCGAGACGAGCGCGATCGCTGCGCCACCGCCGCGTGAAAAGAGATTAGGCGCCCGCCCATCCAAGGCAGACTGCGTCAGTCCAGCCGCCAGATCCGGCAAATCAACCAGACCTCGGGGAACGGACAGGGTCCTGGAACGCGCCGGCCGATAAGCCTGCCGCTGGTCCGTCCGATCACCCTCTACCACGTCACTCATCGTCGAATCTGTCCTAAACCCACAGTGCCGCCGGCCGCGAGCGCACTGTCATATTTCCTACATGTTTCCACGCCGGCCGATAGCTAAGCGCTGGTGATTTGGTTTCGATCCATGAGAACTCAGGACGAATTGAAGCACCGTCCCATCTGCAACTGGCGTGAAAGCTCTTGGTCCCAAGAGCGGAACGTGGCGAATTTGGGCGCTTGAGCGCCGCGTTCGACTGCGGTGGAGGCGGACTGGTCGGGCATTCCGTGACCGGTCGGAACGGACTGAGATCGCAGAGATTTTTCCGCCTCACAAGGCTGCGCGAGGCTCGTTTGTGAGAGCTTTGGTTTGAGGACTTTCCCTCACCAAGGGATGGGCGTTAATGCGATCTTCGCGCCGACCGGATTCTCGCGGGGCTCGCAAGATCGTGTTCGGCGAAGGCTGCGGGTCATAACCAAAATCGAGGGGCGAGAAGCTCTGTCTCAGGCGATGTCGTAAAAGGCTCGAATCGCTTCCCAGCCGTCCTCGGCCGTTTCGGCATAGGTGAGGAGGTCGAGATCGCCCGGCGCAATGGTGCCGAGTTCGGCAAGGGCCTCGATGTCAAGCACGCGCTGCCAGAACTCCCGGTGGAAGAGGATCACCGGGATACGCTGCATCTTCTTGGTCTGGATGAGGGCTAGGGCCTCGAAGAGTTCGTCGAGCGTGCCGAAGCCGCCGGGGAAGATCGCGATCGCCTTGGCGCGCTGCAGGAAATGCATCTTGCGGATCGCGAAATAGTGGAAGCCGAAGGAGAGCTCCGGCGTGACATAGCGGTTCGGCTCCTGCTCGTGGGGCACGGAGATGTTGAAGGCAATCGAGACGGCGCCGACATCCTTCGCGCCGCGATTGCCGGCTTCCATGACGCCTGGCCCGCCGCCGGTGGCGATGACGAATTCCTTGCCGCCGGAGGAATTGGCCGAATGGCGCGAGGCGATCTGCGCGAAACGACGGGCTTCGTCGTAATATTTCGAGGCTGCTTCCAGATTGCGCTTCTGGCTCTCGTTGCGCGCGGCCCAGGCTTCGGTGCCGGGCTCCGGGATTCGGGCGCCGCCGAAGAGAACGATCGTCGATCGAATTCCGGCCTCGATGAGATGGAGTTCGGGCTTCATCCATTCGAGTTGCAGGCGCAGGCCCCGCGTTTCCGCGCGGGTCAGGAAGTCGGGGTCGTCGAAGGCGAGTTGGCCCGCCGAGATGGGCGAAGCAGCATCTGGAGAGGAAGCCTCGCGCGCGCCCTCGACCTCGCTGCGCGATGACGGAAAAGGGTCCCAACCATGGGGATCGCGCGGGGTTGCGGGCATGATCGGCCTATTAAGTGTTTTGCTTTCAATCGCCGTCGATCTTGCCAGGATCGGCTGGCGCCAGGATGACCGGTTCGTACAATCCGATCGAGAGGTGTGGAAATTCGTCGCCTTTTCATGGGCGAACCGGTTTTCAGCGTCTTACGCAATGCTATAGGGTCCGCGCCGATCCGGTCCGGCGCGAGATCAGCGCTGGTTCCCATCCGACCCAGAATGAAGGACAGAGAGCCGATGAGCGCCGCAGAGCACGCCGCCCTGGAAAAGACGATCGAAGCGGCCTTCGAGGATCGCGCCTCGATCTCGTCGAGCACGAAAGGCGAGGTGCGGGACGCGGTCGAGACCGCGCTCGACATGCTCGACTCGGGCACGGCACGTGTCGCCTCGCGTGGGCAGGACGGCAACTGGACCGTGCATCAGTGGCTGAAGAAGGCGGTGCTTCTCTCCTTCCGCCTCAACGACATGCAGATCATCGAAGGCGGGGCAGGCGGCGCGACCTGGTGGGACAAGGTGCCGTCCAAATTCGCCGGCTGGGGCGAGAACCGGTTTCGGGATGCGGGATTCCGCGCCGTGCCCGGCTCCATCGTGCGAAAGGGCTCCTTCATCGGCAAGGACGTGGTTCTGATGCCGTCCTTCGTCAATCTCGGCGCCTATGTGGACGAGGGCTCGATGGTCGACGGCTGGGCGACGGTCGGCTCCTGCGCCCAGATCGGCAAGCATGTGCATCTTTCAGGCGGCGTCGGCATCGGCGGCGTTCTGGAGCCGCTGCAGGCCGGTCCGACGATCATCGAGGATGGCTGCTTCATCGGCGCGCGCTCGGAAGTCGTCGAAGGCTGCATCGTGCGCGAAGGCTCGGTCCTCGGCATGGGCGTCTATATCGGCAAGTCGACCAAGATCGTCGATCGCACGACGGGCGAAGTCTCTTATGGCGAGATCCCGCCTTATTCGGTGGTCGTCGCCGGTTCGATGCCGGGCAAGCCGATGGAGAACGGCGCGCCGGGGCCCAATCTCTATTGCGCCGTCATCGTCAAGCGCGTCGACGAACAGACGCGCTCCAAGACCTCGATCAACGATCTGTTGCGCAACTGAGTGCCAAGAGATCGGGCAGGTTTGAATGAAGCGGCTGTTTTCTCTCGGACTTCCGCTGGCGGCTTTTGCCGGCCTCCTCGGCTGGTTGCAGCCCATCCCGAGCCTGCCCGAGGGCCATGACGGGCTTTGCCGACTGGTGGAGACGCCGGTCGAAACGATCCTCTGCACGGTGCCCCTCGATCGCTACGCCTTGCGCCTTCGCGCGATCGGCGAAGACGGCCGGCCCTTCGAGACCTTCGAGAAGGCGCGGGAGGGCCTGGACGGCGAGCGCGTCCGGCTGATGATGAATGCCGGCATGTATCACGAGGATCGGCGGCCGGTCGGCCTCGCGGTGCAGGACGGGCAGCTTCTGAAAGAGGCTGTTCTCGGCAAGGGCACGGGCAATTTCTCGATGCGGCCGAATGGGATTTTCTTCATCGAGAATGGCCAAGCCTTCGTGCGCGAGACCGAGCGCTATCTGTCCGAAACCCATCGCCCGGAGCTTGCCACCCAGTCGGGTCCTATGCTTCTCGTCGAGGGCGCGGTCCATCCGCGCTTTATCGAAGGATCGGACAGCCGCTATGTGCGCAACGGGGTCGGCGTCAGCGCCGATGGTCGGACGGTTTTCTTGGCCGTGACGCGGCACCCGATCAATTTTTACGACTTTGCTTTGTTCTTCCGCGACACAGTCGGGGTCGAGAATGCCCTGTTTCTGGATGGGCAGGTCTGCAGCCTTTATTATCCTGGCGGCGGCGTGGATCAGCGCCGGGACCGCCTCGGTCCGATCTTGGCGGTCACGGAGCGTTGAGCGCACCTTTGCCGTTGCGGTCTTCGTCGTTGGATTTGCCTACGAGATCACGTTTTTAGCTGCTCAGATCAGGACGAGCGCCCGTTGCCTTCAGGCCGGAGGCGTCCGCCTTTCGCCGACGCCGTATCGGTCCGTTGCACGGTTTCGGTGGCTGCCTTGGGCGTTTCCGTCGCATCGGCGAGCTTTGCATCGCCGGCTTCGGTGGTCGCTGGTGCGGCCGATGCCTGGTCCGCTGCGGGCGCGGGCTTGGGGCGCGGCACGCCGTTCTGGCGTCCGCGCTCGGTTGCGGCATCGGCGGCTCTCGATGCCGGGGCATCCGTTGCCGGGCGGGAAGCCGGTGCTTCCGCGGTTTCGCGCGTTGTCGCCGGAACCGCGAGGGCCGGGGCGCGGCGGCGCTCGGCGAGCGCGGCCATATGCTGCT
The DNA here is from genome assembly GCF_900176465.1 of Fulvimarina manganoxydans. Lineage (GTDB taxonomy): Bacteria > Pseudomonadota > Alphaproteobacteria > Rhizobiales > Rhizobiaceae > Fulvimarina > Fulvimarina manganoxydans. The sequence continues at coordinate 100,928 of NZ_FWXR01000005.1, read as the reverse complement.
TGACCTTGGAGCAATAGGCCGAGGCCGACCGCGTCATTCGGGTCGCGCGGTGGCCACCCTTGTATTTCATTGCGGTCTGGCAGACATCGTGGCCGCCCTTTTCCCAGGCGCCCTTCAGATATTTCATGCCATAGGTCAGATTGGTGTCGGGATCGAGGAGATCGCTCGCCGAGCCGGCGAAACCGAGGCTGCGGGCCGTCGCCGGCTTGATCTGGGAAAGGCCATAGACGCCGGCGCCTCGGGCGTGAGGGTTATAGCGGCTTTCGACCTTGACGACGGCAAAGGCGAGTTCCGGCGGGATGCCGTTCTCTTCCGCATGGCGGACGATCATTTGGTCGATGGCTGCGCTGCCCGAAACGGTTCCGCTTTCGGCGACAGTCGTGAGGGCCAGGGCCTTTTCGCTCGAGATCTCCGCGCTTTCGCTCGTTGCCGATTCGCGCGGAGCGGCGCTCGGGATGGGCGCGGCCGCCAATTGCATTTGCGATTGCGCCGCCTCGCTCAGGAGGGCGCCCGAATCCGAAACGCATCCGGAAACGGCAAAGGGCATCAGGCCCATGAGCGCGAAGGCTGCGAGGCGGAGAGCGGGGAATCGCGAGGCGAGCGGCATCGAAGATGTCCAAACGTTAATGAGACGTGACCGAGTGTGGTCCGATCTCGGCAAAACGGAGGCAGGACGAGATAGCCGCCTCAAGAAGAGCACCGGCCGTTCGCTTTAGGGGCGACCCTGTGGCAGAGAGGCATCGAATGGCCCCGGCCGAAGGCGGCTCAGACCGCTCGCCGGGCCGCGCTTGGACGAATTGAGAAGAGACTGTCCGCCCATGGTATTTGCGCCCGATTTCGATCCGACCGATCCCGTCGCCGTCCTGACCGAGCTGATCCGCTGTCGGTCGGTGACGCCGAACGAGGGCGGGGCCTTGAGCGCCCTTCAGACGATGCTGGAGCCTCTCGGTTTCTCGGTCGATCGCCCGACGTTCTCGGATGCGGATACGCCGGATGTCGAGAACCTCTTCGCCGCGCGGGGCGCGGGGCCTCACCTGGTCTTTGCTGGTCACACGGATGTGGTGCCTCCGGGCGAAGAGGCCGATTGGCAGGTGCCACCCTTTTCGGCCGACATCGTCGATGGCGAACTCTACGGACGCGGTGCCGTGGACATGAAAGGCGGGATTGCCGCCTTCATCGCCGCTGTCGCGCGGCAGATCGCAGAGAACCGCATGCCCGAAGGGCGCGTCTCCCTTCTGATCACGGGCGACGAAGAGGGGCCGGCGGTCAATGGGACGGTCAAGCTTCTCGATTGGACGGTGAAGGAAAAGGGCGAGCGATTCGACGCCTGTCTCGTTGGCGAACCGACCAATCCGGACCGTCTTGGCGACATGATCAAGATCGGGCGGCGCGGATCGCTTTCGGCCGAAGTCGTGGTTCATGGAAGGCAAGGCCATGTCGCCTATCCCCATCTCGCCGACAATCCGCTGCGGACGGTTCTGTCCATCGGCGAATCGCTTCTCGCCGAGCCTTTGGACGAAGGAACCGAGGCGTTTCCGCCGTCCAATTGCGAGATCACCTCGATCGATACGGGGAACCCGTCCGTCAATGTTGTTCCCGCCCGGGCCCGCCTCTTCTTCAATGTGCGCTTTTCCGACGTCTGGACCTCCGAAAGCCTCAAGGCCGAGTTGACGCGTCGGATCGACGCGGGAGCGACAGGCGGGCGTTATCGCGCCGGCCGGGAGCCGGCCAAGGTCGAGATATCCTGGCGCGAAAGGCCCGCCGAGCCGTTTTTGACCCGCTCCGAGCCGCTGATCGAGGCGATTTCGGAGGCCGTCAAGGAGGTGACAGGATCGACGGCCAAGCTTTCCACCACTGGCGGTACGTCGGATGCGCGCTTTATCCGCTTTGTCTGCCCCGTTGTGGAGTTCGGCCTCGTGGGACAGACTATGCATATGACCGATGAGCGGGTTCCGCTTGCCGACCTGGAGGCGTTGACCGAGATCTATGACCAATTCATATCCCGCTGGTTCGCCGCCCAGCCCTAGCCTGATGCCGACCAAGGACGAGGTGCTGCGCTATTTCTCGGGCGTGGCTCTGATGATGCTGGGCCGCAAGGAAGGGCTCGCGCGGCTCGACATTTCGCCCGACGGCTTTTGGCAGTCCTTCTATGCGATCGCGATCGCCGCGCCGGCGATCGCCTTTTCTTGGATCGAATACGAATCGATGGAGCGATCCGGGCCGGTGAGCCATCTCGGCTCGTTCCAAGTCTATGGCGCCCATGCCTTAGCCGACGCGCTCGCCTGGCTGGTGCCAGTGCTCTTTCTGATGATGATCGCCAAGCGCATCGGCTATGGCCGGAAGGTCTCGCCGCTGGTGGTGGCGACGAATTGGGCGGGGGCGCTGATCGCTTGGGCGCTCGCCCCTTATCTCGCTCTCGTCGTGCTGTTCGGCATGAATGCCGGGCTCGCCATCGTCGGGACGATTCTGTCCTGGGCGACACTGATTCTGACGGCCCGTCTCATCCAGACCGTTGTCGGTGATTGGGCTGCCGCAATCGGCATCACGGTGTTGATGCTCGCCGCCGGGCTCGTCAGCTATGGCGCGGTGATCGATCTGACAGGTGTGCCATTGATCTGATGGGTCACGCGGCAGCGAGGGCGCTCGAAGCGTCCCGCTTGATGCGGTCGACCATGGCACGCAAGCCATTGGAGCGTTGCGGCGTCAGATGTTCGGCCAGGCCGAGGCGCGCGAAAACCGCCTCGGCATCGGTCTCCAGAATCTCCGGCGCGGTTCGGCCTGAAAACAGCGCCAGCGCCACGGCGACGAGGCCGCGCACGATATGGGCGTCGGACTGGCCGCGAAAGGTGACATGGGGCGGGGAGGCATCGTCGGTCGCGCTGACGAGCCAGACCTGGCTGACGCAGCCGCGCACCTTGCTCGCCTCGTTCATCTCCTCCTCCGACATGTCGGGAAGAGAGCGACCGAGTTCGATGAGATAGCGATAGCGGTCTTCCCAGTCATCTAAGAATTCGAAGTCCGAAACGATGTCGTCGATCGACGGCAAGGCGTGTCTCCCCATAGGATGTCTCGAAGGGCCAGTCGGCGTGCTTCGTGCTCTATCTAGGCGATGGGCGCCGTCATTTACAGCGGGGGGCGTGCCTGCGGAAGCGGTCCATTGGCAGGCAGCGGGGCTTCCCCGGATAGCTCCGCTTCGTCGAGCCGCCGAGGCGGGATCGATGCGGGTGGCGCGGATTGGTCGCTCGCGGGTGTCGCGGTCTGACGGGCCGCAAGCGCGGCCTCCAGCACCTTGCGGGCCATGCTCTGCTGATCCGGCGTCAGGCTGCCGGTGATGTCCGCCGCCCCCGCGCCACGGTCGAGAAGCGTTTCAGGATCGAGAGCGTTCAGTCGCGCGAGGGCTTCGACGAGGCCCGGCGACATCGTCTCGGGAAGGCCGTGACCCGAAGGGGCGGTGGTCGCGGCTTGCGGTCTAGGGGCTGGTGAGGACGCGCCGAGCGCGGGCACTCCGATGGCGGGAACCGCGCCAGGACCGGGCTCGGAGGATATGGCGAGATCATAGGCGATCGTCAGCCCGGTCTCGATCCGCGAGCGAACGAAGCCCGCAAGCTCGCCGCCGGTCTCGCAGGCGGCCGGCGCCCGGTCGCAAAAGGACAAGACGTCGGAGACGGCGGCCTGAATTCCGGCCGCGCTCTGCCAAAGATCGATCTCGGGCGCGGCGTCGTCGCTTGGGCCGAAACCTGGAATCAGCAGGGATCCAAGTCCGACAAGAAAGGCCGTCTTGAGAAGAAAGCGAATCATCGCCGATCAGCCGGTTGCCTATGTCTCGTTCAGGGCGCGACGCTTCCGGCGCGGTTTCGTCCAACGCGTCGCGGGCGCGAGTATCGGGCCAAAAGGGAAACGAAATCCTTCACTTCGCGGCGTCGGCCCGGCAAATATCTTTCTGGTCCGGTTCGCATAGGCCGCCAAAGGCGCCGAACGCCTTTGCCCGCAGGGTTTGGCGGGGGTCGGACCATGCCGCGGATCGCTCGGCCGGGACGGCGAAGTGACGGGACCGATTACAGTTTATGGCTTCCTTAAAATCTCCGAGACATGATCGGCCTCGAACCACGCCAAGGGCGGGTCTTTTGCTTCGGCGGACCCGCCGCAGACCGTGACGAGTGTGTAAGCGTATGGAACTTGTGTCGAGCCAAGCGGCGCGCACGCCCTGTGGTAAAGGCGAAGGGCCGGACAAGGCCGCCTCGGCCGGCCTGAGCGTCGTGCGCCGAGCGGCGACGAGCGGCTCTCATCGACGGCGTCTGATCCAAGCCCTTTTGGGTTTGGGCGCTGGGACCGCGATCCTGCCGCCGGTTATGGTTTCGGCGGACATGTCCGGGTTGATCGTTGCCCTGCCGCTCTTCATTGCCGGCCTTGCCGTTGGGGCCGCGGCCTTCGTCGCCAGCCGTTCGCAGAACGTCGCGGCGCCAGAGCCGGTGCGGATAACCTCGGCCGATAGCCAGGAGACATCCGCCCTTCCGATTGCCGACATCCTCGGCGTTCCGGCCTTTCTGGTCTCGGGTGCAGGACTCATCCATGGGGTGAACGAGGCCGGCTATCAGCTGCTGAAGCTTGCACCCGGCCGTCTCGATACGCCGCTTCTTCTCGATCTCCTCGCGCCGAGCGACCGTTCGGTCGCGATGGCGGCGCTCCATGCGGGTGAGAAGGAGGGGGCCGAGATCGAATTGCGGGACGGGAGCCGCCGCAGCCTCCATATCGTCAAGACGGAGGGCCCTGACCGGCATATCGCCCTTCTCTCGCCTTGCGCCCTGGCCGCGTCGGACACGGGGGAAAACCCGGCCGCGACCGTCGCAAGCGCAATGCTGGCAACCGTCAGCCACGAATTGCGCACGCCGCTCAACGCGATCATCGGCTTTTCGGGCATTCTGGAACAGGAGCTCTTCGGCGCTCTCGGCTCGGATCGACAGCGCGAATATGTGGATCTGATCCAGAAGTCCGGTCAGCATCTTCTGTCCGTCGTCAACGAGCTTCTGGACGTCTCGAAGATGCAGGCCGGCCGATACGAGTTGCGAAAGGAGCGCGTCGCCCTTTCGGAGATCGTGACGGAGGCGGTTTCGATGGTCCGCTGTAACGCCGAGACGAAGGGGCTGGAGCTGGATATTCGTTTTCCGGCCGCTCCGATCACCGTCGAGGCGGATCCGAGGGCGATGCGCCACATGTTGATCAATCTCCTCGCCAATGCGGTGAAGTTCACCGACGAGGGACTGGTTTGCCTGGAAGGGCGACTGGAGGACGAGGATCTCATCCTGACCGTCACCGATACCGGGATTGGCATCGATCCCGACCAGCTCGGCAAGCTGGGCCATCCCTTTGTCCAGGCCTCTTGCGGCCATGGACGCCATTTCGAGGGAACGGGGCTTGGCCTTGCCTATGTGAAGGGCATGGCCGAGCTGCATGGTGGCCTGATGCAGATCGAAAGCCATATCGGTCAGGGCACGTCCGTGACCCTTCGACTGCCGCTCACCGCGCGGCTCATCAATGACAATGAAGACAAGAACATCGTAGCGCTGGACCATGCCCGCAATCCGAATTTCAGAGACGAACGCCAGCCGTCGGTCCGCCGCTCGGCCTAGCCATTGGAGCCGGATCGCAGCCGTCGCGGGCCTTGTGGGGCACCGGACGGCGCGCGGTCTTGCCCGCAGGCCCGTGGCGTCGGCGAGTATCGCCGCCTTCGGCGTCTTCTTCGCCGCCGTGGCTGCAAATGCGCTGTGGGGCCAGACCGGCCGCCATGCCGCGCCTTTCATCGCGACGCGTGCGCCCCATGGCGTGGTCGAGACGACGGGCAGCATCGGCGATCCGACCCATCTCGCCCAACCTCTCGTCCAGGACGTCCAGCAGGCGCTGGCCGAGGCCGGTTATTATCGCGCGGCGATCGACGGGCGGCCGGGACCGGCGACCGAGGATGCGATCCGGCGGTTCCAGTCGGTCAACGGCCTCACCGCGACGGGGGAGGCGACGCCGCTTCTTCTGACGCAGATCCGCCAGATCGTCGCCTCGGCACCCAATCCGTCTCCGCGCCCTTATGGCGAAGAGGATGAGGCGAGTGCTGGGCGCGGCGGGCGCGTGGTGGATCCGGCGCAGATCGCGATGGCGAACACGACCGCCAGCGAACCGCTTCCCGACCAGATCGCCGGTGCCGAACTCGTCAAGCGAATCCAATCGGGACTGACGGCGGCGAGCGTCGCCGATCTGACGCCCGACGGCATCGTCGGCGAGCGCACGCGTTCGGCGATCCGCACCTTCGAGGCGCTGGAAGGCATGGACGTGACAGGCGAGCCTGACCGGCGCATTTTGGAGCGGCTGCGGGCGATCGGCGCGATCTGACGGGGCCGGGAGCGGCGGACCGAATCGACAGGGCTGCTTCTTCGGAGCGGCCCTTTTTGTTTGGCGCAGCAGTGATCGACGTTTTGAGAGCTCCCGCTGCCGTATCCCTTGTTCTCGGCATGTGAGCCGGGATAGGCCAAGCGCCTCGAAGGATCGATAAAGGCGCAGAGGCGGGGACATGCGGATCACGAGCGAACTCTTCGTCGCCCAATTGGTGCGCCGGGTCTTCAACGACGGCGGCTTTGCGGCTGTCGGCCGCAAGGGCGCGGATGCGGCGGGGGCGATCTTTATCCTCAATCGCGACCGGTTGGGTGAGGTGACTTTCTTCACACCGGCGATCCAAAGCCTTGTCGAGGATGGGTCGACGCGGCTCTTCATGCGCGAGGCGGCCTGCGGCGAAGCCGAGATCGACGCCCGGCTTCAGCGTGAGGCTCGGTTCGATCCCGATTTTTGGATTGTGGAGATCGAGGTGGACGATCCCGCGCGCTATCTCGAGATCGTCGAGATGGGTGACCCGAAAGCGGTTTGATCAGCCCGCCTCTCGCTTGAGGCTCGGCCTCGATCAGTCGCGCGTGCCCGTGCCGCGCCGATCATTGTCCTGACGGCGGCCAAAGGCTGCACGGCGCGATGGGGCGCCGCGCAGCGGCGTCAGGAGATCGGCGCTCAGCGGCTGAAGGGCAGGGGCATCGACCTTCATGCGCTCACGCGACGCGTAGGCGGCCATGGAGGCTTCGCTCGACAAAGCGTCGTAATCGGCCTTGGCTTTGGCGAAGGTTGCCACATTGGCAGCGATCGAGTGATCGACAAACATGAGAATGGTCAGTGCGTCCGGAGTCGACAGTCCAAGAGCCTTGAGAGCCGGAGCGAGATGCACCATGGCCGAGCCCTCGAAGAGACGGTCGATGGCAGCCGGGGGCAGGGCAAGTTCTCTTGAAAGGCCGGCGCGCAATCCGGCGCGGTCGCCCATGCGTGCGAAGGCGACAAGACGGTCGCCGAGCCGCTTCTGGACCATCGAACCATCGTTCGTATCCCGCAGGGGCGCGAAAGTGCTGTCGCCAGCGGGAGGATTGCCGGCGAGTTGGCGCAGAGCCCGGCGGGCTTCTTCCGTAGAGGCAGCGTGACGCGGCGGGCGGTTCGATGCGGCGGGCTCGGGCGCTTTCGTTTGCGATGGGGCTGTGGTGCGCACGGAGGCGCCGGCGGGCTTCGGGTGGCGCCTTGCGGTCTCGCCGATCTCCTGAGCGAGTGCAGCCGGGAGCGATGCTTTGTGGGCCTGAAGGAGGTGAGCGATCTCGCTCCGCGTCTCGTCCGAGAGGCGATCCCACAGCGGCTCAATGAGCTTTTGCAGCGTTTCGGTCTGCTTGCTGCGGGGATTGGCCACCGTCGCAAAGCTCAGTGCCGCGGCCATGGCGATCGCGTCGAAGCCGCTCTCGGGGCCGGACTTCTCCAGCGAACGGTAAAGACGCGGTAGCGGGCTCGGCATGGAGCGCTCCAATGGTTTATCGAAGGTTTCAACGATGGGAAGAATGCGGCAAGAATCCTTTGCAAGCCGTTAAGTCGTATGGTTAACGACGAATTGCCGCGCGTGCGTCGCGGGACTGGCGCAGTGTTGCAACAATCGCCTGCAAGTCTCTGAAAAATAGAAGTTATTAGTTATCAGTTCCGGCCTGCGAGGTGCGGGTGGAGGCCGTTCCCGCGGCGTCGAGCGGCGCGCAGGAGACGGTGCGCAGAAAGCTGTCCACAGCCGGGCGCTTGCTCTCCTCGTCGATCAGAATGCGCAGGGTCATATAGCCCTCCCCGACATCGACGACGACGGGGAGGCTGGTGTCCTCGCTGGTGAAAGGCGCCATGGCGTCGATAGCCTCGATCTGCTCGCGGGTGCCGACGATGAGATCGACCACGCCCTCGATCGCCGCCCGATCGTTGATGGAATAGAGATTATCGCCCTTGCGGTCGTAGATCGAGGTGGACCAGAAGCCGTCGAGGACGCCGGATGCGGCGATTTCCACCGGGCCATCCTCGAGCGAGAATCGGCAGCCGGCCACAACGAAAGCGGGGTCGATGAAGGAAAAGGCGTTGCGGGCGGCCTGACGCGGCGCGCTCGGCTGGCCCGACGTGTCGCGCAAGGGCGCGATTCGCACGACCTCATAGGGCGCACCGAGAGCGGAAATCCGCCCCCAGGCGTTGTTCTCGGCAACGCGCGGGACCATGAAGATGGTCGCGATATGCACGAGCCCGGCGCCGACGAGACCGACGAGAAGCGTGAGAATGATCCGGCCCATCGTTCAGCACCCGTCCGGCAAAATGGTCGGCAGTTCGAGACCGGCCGCCCCGGTGATGGCGCTAGCCGGCGTATCGTACAGGGCAAGGGTCAGGATGTATGGGCCTTGGCCAAGCGTTGCGAGCCAATTGCCGGCTCGAGCCTCTGGCCCGACCGCGATCTCGAAGCTGTTGTCTTCCGAGCGCAGAATCGAATTGGAGGTGAGCCAGCCGGGACGGCCGCTTTCCGGCAGAATGAGCTGACCTTCGTCCGTATGGGCCGAGAGTGTGAAGACCCGCGAGACGGGCGTGCGTCCCGAGAGACGATACTCGCATTCGCGTCGCAACCGGTTGCCGAGCGCATCGGTCTCGGCCTGAAACACGATGCCCTCGCCGCCGCCGAGGGTGAGCTGGGCCAGCTTGGCCCGCCGCGCCTTGGCGTAGGGATCGGCTTCCGGCGTTCCGGAAAAGGGGCTCGCACTCCAGGGGCCGACGCGCACGGCGTCGAAATTGGTGCCGTGTTCGACGGCCCATTGGGCACTCCAGCCGCCAAGCCCGAGAGCGATGGCGCAGACGACAAGGATCGAGAGGAGAAGACGCATCGACGCTTAGGGCTCAGACGAATTTCGGCATCAGTTGCTCGCGCTTCGATCGCGGCCCATGCCGTCTCCGGTTCCAACCGCGGAGGCATCGGCAAGCTTTTCGGCGATCAACGGCGGTAGACTGCGCAGCTCTTCGCCAATCGTCAGCATGATGTCTTCCGCCTCTTGGGTAAGGCCGGTCGGCCCGGTCGGAACCGGCGCGTCGTCGCCACGTTCCGCCACCTCACGCTCGCCCTCGGGGAACGGATTTTCGATATAGGGGATCGGCTTCAGCTCGATGCCCTGATGGGCCGCTTCCATGAAGCGTTGCCATGTCATGGCCGGCAGCGAGCCGCCGGTGACATTCTTGGTTGGGGCAAAGCTGTCATTGCCGAACCAGACGGCGGCCACGAAATTGCCGGTGAATCCGACAAACCAGCCGTCGCGATAGGACTGGGTGGTTCCGGTCTTGCCGGCGACGCGCGTCATGGAGAGTTGGGCGCGTCGCGCGGTGCCGTGTTCGGAAACGTTCACGAGCATCTCGTTCATGTATTTCGTCGCCTGCTCGCTGAGGATCCGGTGGCGCGGGGGCAGATCGCGGCGCGCATCCCAGACGATCCGGCCTTCGGCGTCGATCAGCTGGGTGATGGCATGACGATTGGAGCTCTCGCCGCCATTGGCGAAGACCGTATAGGCCGTCGCCTGGTCGAGAACGGTCACCTCCGAGGTGCCGAGCGCCATGGTCTTGTCGCCCCGCAACTCGGATTCGATGCCCATTTCGTGAGCGAGCTTCACCGTATTGTCCATGCCGACTTGGCGATAGAGCTTGACGGCCGGCACGTTCAGCGAGCGTGCCAGAGCGTTCTGGAGCGTGACGCGGCCGGAGAAGGAGCGGCCGTAATTCTGAGGCGACCAGTTGCCGATGGTCAGCGGGCTGTCGACGATGGTGTCGTCCGGTTTCATGCCGGCCTGCATGGCGGCGGCGTAGACATAGACCTTGAAGGACGAGCCCGGCTGACGCAGGGCCCGCGCGGCGCGGTTGAACTGGGAAATGCCGTAATCGCGCCCACCGACGATGGCACGCACGGCGCCGTCGCTGGCAAGGACGGCCATCGCCGCTTCGTCGACGCCGTAATTCTTGCCGAACTGGCGCAGGTGATACTCGACCGATTCGTCTGCCAGATCCTGAAGCTTCAGGTCGATGGTCGTGCGGGCCGTGAGATTGCGCACGCCGAGGTGATTGGTTTCGACGAGCCGCTGCACCTCGTCGAAGGCATAATCGAGGAAGTAGTCGGGCGAAGAGCGCTGGGAGCGATCGACGACGGAGGCCGGATGGCGGCGCGCGGCGACCACCTGGCCCTCGGTCATGAATTCGGCCTGGACCATATTGGTCAAGACCTCGTTGGCGCGGGCCCGGGCCGCCGGAAGATTGATGTGCGGGGCATATTTCGCCGGCGCCTTGAAAAGGCCCGCCAGCATCGCGGCCTCGGCGAGATTCACGTCCCGGATCGATTTGTCGAAATAGAACTCGGCGGCCGCTGCCGCACCGAAGCTGCCGCCGCCCATATAGGCGCGGTCGAGATACATGGAGAGAATCTCGCGCTTGGAGAGATTGGCCTCCAGCCACATCGAGAGGAACGCCTCGTTGATCTTGCGTTCCAGCGATTGTTCGGGCGTCAGAAAGACGTTCTTGGCGAGCTGCTGGGTCAGCGTCGAGCCGCCTTGCACCACGCCGCCGGCTCGCGCATTCTCGCCGAGCGCGCGCAACAGGCCGAAGAGATCGATGCCCCAATGATCGAAGAAGCGGCGGTCCTCCGTGGCCAGCACCGCCTTGATGAAGTGATCCGGCAGTTCGTCGATCGGCACCGCGGCCGCGCGGATGACGCCGCGGCGCCCGATCTCATTGCCCTTCCGATCGAGGAAGCTGACCGAATAGGCCGCTTCCTGGGGAAGACCGTTCGAGACCATCTCCATCGCGGGCTGGGCCAGGGCGAGAAGGAGCACGAAGCCGGCGAGGCCCAGCGTCAACCCTTCGCAGGCAAGCTCGACCATCACCCGGCTGAAGCCGCGGGCGCGCATGCGGCGCGACAGAATGGTCACGCTTTCCCACCATTGGACAAAACCATGCCAGACGCGGAACAAGGACGTATCGATCCAGGCGTCGACCTCGATCAGCCGCGAGGGAACACGTCTTTTGCGCTTCGGTTTCGTTTCGTCTACCACGCGATCACGCTGCCCATAGTCACGCCACTTCGCCTCGGTATGCCGTCGCCCAAGCCATGCGCCAGGTCGCGGAGGGTACCGTGAGCATAGGGCGCAGAGGCGTCGAGAGTTCCGTCACCTTATAAACATTGGCGACGAAAGTTGCGAGGCGAGGACATCAATTTTGGCCCTGAGTGATTCCGGCAACAGGCCCTTTTGGAAGGCCAAGACGCTCGAGGAGCTGTCGGACAAGGAGTGGGAGCAGCTCTGCGACGGCTGCGGCCGCTGCTGTCTGAACAAGCTGGAGGACTGGGATACCGGCGAGATCGTCTGGACGAATGTGGCCTGCACCCTGCTCGACGGAGAGGCTTGCCGCTGCAGCGATTACGACAACCGCCAGGCAACGGTGCCCGACTGTGTGCGCCTCGACCCGGAAGCGGTTCGCAGACTGAGCTGGCTGCCGCCGAGCTGCGCCTATCGGCTCGTGGCCGAGGGGCGAGACCTTTATTGGTGGCATCATTTGGTTTCGGGCGATCCTGACACGGTCCATGCCGCTGGCGTATCCGTGCGCGGGCGCACGGTCAGCGAGACTGGGATGGAACTCGAAGACTATGAGGACCACCTCGCCGAATGGCCCGGCATCGATCCCGGAAACGGCGATCGAAAAGCGATGCGACGAAATAAGAAAAAAGTCCTTGACAGCGTCACGGTCGAGGAGTAGGGTTCAGGCACAGTCGGAAAACTGCGAACGGCGGGGCATACAGCTCCGCCGTTTTGTTTTGGACGGTTTTCTCTCGACATGCGGTTGTTCGGGGAGGGTGTGGCTTGGCGGGGAACAGGCTCGTCGCAGAGCGCCTCATGGATCTTCTTCTGGTCGAGATCGGAACGGCGGAAGCGGTTTTCGAGGAAAATGGTCCTGAACCAGAGGCTGAGAGTCGATCGAAGGGAACGACGCGGCGCTCCGGCACCAAGGAGCGGATCGAGACCATCGGGCTTCTGGCCCGCACGCTCGAAAAGCTCATCGATCTGAAGCGGCTGGAAGCGGATGAGGGCCCGGATGGGCAGGAGGGGCCGGAGACAGAGCGGCTTCGCGACGAACTTCTTCGGCGTTTGAAACTCATGGAGCGGCGGCGTTTGGACGCGGCGCTGAAGGCCATGGTCGCGGAAGGGGCACCGGCCGATGGGGGGTGAGCGGTCCTCGGCCGGCTCCTTCACGAAGCGAACCGCGGACGAGACGCGATATTGGGACAAGGTGCGGAGCGTCGTCGACGGGTATTCCGGCGACGTGGCCCGCCAAGCAATGCCGCGCTGGGCAGAGATCGCGCGAGCCGAGCAGCTTCCGCCGCAGGGCGATTGGCGCAGCTGGCTGCTGATTGGGGGGCGCGGCTCGGGCAAGACGCGGGCGGGCGCCGAATGGGTGCGCGCTTTGGCGATGGGGGAGACGCCGTTTGCGTCCGGCCCTCATACGCGGATCGCATTGATCGCCGAGACGCTTGGCGATGCGCGCGAAGTGATGATCGAGGGCGAAAGCGGGCTGAAGGCGGTGTGTTTCACCGAGGCGCCGACCTATGAGGCGAGCCGACGCCGTCTCGTCTTTCCCAATGGGGCGGTGGCCCAGATCTTCTCGTCCGAAGATCCCGATTCGGTGCGCGGCTACCAGTTCGACGCCGCCTGGGGCGACGAACTCGGCAAATGGGTCAAGGCCGAGGAGACGTTCGACAATCTGATGTTGGCGCTGCGGCTTGGAGAGAAGCCGCGCGTTTTGTTCACGACGACCCCGCGGCCGGTGCCTGTGCTTGAACGGCTGATGGCAGAACCTGGAACGGCCGTCCAACGCATGCGCACGGCGGATAATGTCGCCAATCTCGCCCCAGGCTTCATGGCTGCGATGGAAGCCCGTTACGGTGGAACGCGGCTCGGCCGGCAGGAACTCGACGGAGAGATGCTGTCGGCGCGCGAGGATGCGTTGTTCGAACGCGACACCATCGAGCGGGGCCGGGTGAAGGCACCGCCGCCGCTCGGTCGGATTGTCGTCGCCATTGATCCGCCGGCCACCTCGACACAGAAAAGCGATGCTTGCGGAATTGTGGCGGCCGGCCGAGACGGGACAGGCGTCATCTATGTTCTGGCTGATCGGAGCCTGCGCGGGGCCAAGCCGCCCCAATGGGCCAAAGCCGCCGTCGCGCTCTATGATCGGCTCGGCGCCGACCGCATCGTCGCCGAGGTCAATCAGGGCGGCGACATGGTGGAAGCGGTTCTGCGCACGGTGCGCGCCGATATCCCCGTCGAGTGCGTGCGCGCCAGCCGCGGCAAATGGGTGCGGGCTGAGCCTGTGGCCGCGCTCTACGAGCAGGGGAAGGTGCGCCATGTGGGGCTCTTCCGCGAGCTCGAAGACGAGATGGCCGATTTCGGCCCCGATGGACTGTCCGGCGGACGTTCGCCCGATCGGCTCGATGCGCTGGTCTGGGCGGTGACGGCCCTGTCGGGCCTCGAAGCGGTGCCGCGCATCCGGGCGTTCTAAAGGACATCGCGGTTCAGATCACTTGGAGCGAAATGCGGTACATCGGGATCGCAATTCCGCTCTAAACCCTTGTTTTGCCGCATGATGTGATCGGAAATGTCATGCAGCTTTTCCGATCACATCATGCTCTCAACGAGTAGGAGGTCCTGATGGGGCTGAGACGGGCGATCGCCGAACTCTTCGGCGGGGAGGGCCATGCGCGTGGCAAGGAACGCGCGAACGGGCCGCAGGAACGGAAATCGGCAGGGCCCCTCTCCGCAGGGGCCTTTCTTTTGACCCGGGAGGGGAGCGTCGGCCCCTTTGCCCAAAGCTTCGAGGCCTTGTCGCGAACGGGATATATGGCCAATCCGGTCGTCCATCGCTGCGTTCGCCTTCTGGGTGAAGCGACCGGGGCTCTCGTCTTCCTCGCCTATCGGGGCGCGGAGGAGCTCGATGCGCATCCGGCGCTCGATCTCTTGCGCCGGCCGAACGGCGTGCAGGACAAGGCGACCTTTCTGGAGCGGCTCTGCGGGCATCTAATGCTGTCGGGAAGCGCCTATGTGGAATGGGTCGGCGGCGATGAGACGCCGCCTGCGCTGTTTCTTTGGCGACCCGACCGAGTCCGGGCGATCGCAGGTAACGATGGCTGGCCGGAGGCCTATGAATATCGCATTGGATCGAGCCTCCGGCGGATCGCGGCCGAGCCAGAGGGGGCGCGGCCTTCGCGGCTTCTGCCCATCCATCTCTTCCACCCGCTGTCGGATCAGGATGGGTTCGCGCCGCTTGCCTCGGCCTCGGCCGCCGTCGAGCTTCACAATGCGGCGGCGCGCTGGAACACCGCGCTTTTGAAGAATTCGGCAAGACCCTCGGGTGCGCTCGTCTACAAACCGGCGGACGGGGCCAATCTCAGCGCCGAACAGTTCGAACGGCTGAAGGCCGAGTTGGAGACCGGTTATCAGGGCGCGAGCGCGGCGGGGCGGCCGATGCTCCTTGAAGGGGGGCTCGACTGGAAGACGATGGCCCTTTCGCCGAAGGACATGGATTTCATGGAGGCGCGCCATGGGGCGGCCCGCGACATCGCGCTGGCTTTCGGTCTGCCGCCCATGCTGCTCGGCATCCCCGGCGACAACACCTATGCCAATTATGCCGAGGCGAACCGGGCCTTTTACCGCCTGACGGTTCTGCCCTTGGCGAGGCGGCTCTGCTGCGCTCTCGGCGGTTTTCTCGGCGATCATTTCGAAGAGCCGGGCCTGCGGCTCGACATCGACCTCGACGCGGTGGAAGCGCTTTCCAACGAGCGCGACGCGCTCTGGGAGCGGGTTGGCAAGGCCGATTTCCTGAGCCGCGAGGAGAAGCGGGAAGTTGTCGGCTTCGGTCGCACGGGGTGAAAGAAGCCCGGCGAACTTGAATCGCTCAGACACAAAAATGGCGGCACCTCAAGAGGAGGTTGCCGCCAAAAACTGCCACGACATCAAGATTTCAGGACAGGTGTAATCGTGCAACAGGTATCTCGAATTGTCAAGGCATTTGAGGAAACACCTCAATGACCATGGAATCCGCACCTCTTCTGACCCTGTGGGGCGCCAAGCTCGCGGGGGCCGCTGCAGGGTCGGCGATCTCGGTCGCCTATCTCCTGCCCAAGAGCCGGCGGGAAGCGGCGACGCGCTTTCTCATCGGTCTCGTGACTGGCGTCGTCTTCGGGGCACCAGCTGGGTTGATGCTGGCCGATCGGCTCGCCCTGAACGACCTCCTGGGACCGGAAGAGATGATCGTGATGGGATCGGCCGCAGCCAGCCTCTGTGCCTGGTGGGCGCTCGGCGTTCTCGGGCAGCTGGCGGATAGTTTCGGCCGCGACGGACCCTTACGCGCCGTCGTGACCGGCGCCGAAACACAGCGTGCGGGAGACCGGCGCGAATGAGTGCCTTGCGTGACGCGGGGCGCCGGCCGCCGCTGCTGATCCGAGGCTATGCGGCGCTCTTCGGCCGGCCTGACTTGTCCGGCGACGTCATCGAACCCGGCGCTTTTCTGGCTTCCCTAGTCAGGAGAGGAGCCGGCGGGGTGCGGATGCTGTGGCATCACGATCCCGCCCGTCC
Source organism: Fulvimarina manganoxydans (assembly GCF_900176465.1). Taxonomy (GTDB): domain Bacteria; phylum Pseudomonadota; class Alphaproteobacteria; order Rhizobiales; family Rhizobiaceae; genus Fulvimarina; species Fulvimarina manganoxydans. The sequence goes on along the minus strand of NZ_FWXR01000005.1, from coordinate 84,918 downwards.
TCTCGGTCGCTGGACCGCGATCAGCGAAGACCGGACGGGGCTCTTCGTCGAGGGTCTGCTCGCGCCCTTCAGCCAGGCGGGCGAAGAAGCGGCGGCGCTGATCGCGGCGGGAGCGCTCGACGGGCTGTCGATCGGCTTCAAGACGCGGCTCGCACGCAAGGCGAATGCGCCGGCCCGGCGCCGGCTCGTCACCATCGATCTCTGGGAGGTCTCGCTCGTCTCTTTCCCCATGCAGGAAGGCGCGCGGCTAACCGTTACGGGGAGCGGCCAGGTTCCGGCACCGAAATCGGTCTCGCGATCGATGTCGCCCTGAGCGATGTCCGCTCTCGCGCACCACCACTGATCGATCCGCGATTTTTCCACAACCGACACGCGCCCGCTTGGGTCGTCCAAGCGGCGGCGGCTGGCGCGCGTCCCTCTTTCTCGCAATAAAGGAGCTTTCTGCCCATGACCGACAGCCACAACGCCCCTGAAACCAAGGCGCACAGCTTGGAGGCCCATGCGGAGCACGACCGCATGATGCAGATCTTCGAGAGCTTCCGCGAAGCCAATGACGAACGCTTCGCCGAAATCGAAAAGCGGATGAACGGCGATGTCTTGAGCGAGGAAAAGGTCGACCGCATCGCCAAGGCGCTTGACGAGCAGGAACGCCGTGTGGAGCGCCTGGCGATGAAGTCGATGCGCCCGGCGATGGGCCGCGACGAGACCGGTGATGCCGGCCGGCCGAGCGAACGCCGGCAGGCCTTCGAGGCCTATATGCGCGGCGGCGACGAGACCGCGCTTCGGCGCCTGGAAGCCAAGGCGATGTCGCAAGGAACAGGCGCCGATGGGGGTTTCCTCGTGCCCGACGAGACCGAGACGGAGATCGGCCGGCGCCTGGCCGCGATCTCTCCGGTCAGATCGCTCGCGGCGATCCGCACGGTGTCGGGTTCGGTCCTGAAGAAGCCCTTCGCCATCACCGGCGCCCAGACCGGCTGGGTGGGCGAGACCGATCAACGGCCCGAGACGAGCGCGCCGCAACTTGCCGAACTGACCTTCCCCACCATGGAACTCTACGCCATGCCTGCGGCGACCAACGCGCTTCTCGACGATGCGGCGGTCGATATCGACCGCTGGATCGGCGAAGAGGTGGAGCAGGCCTTCGCCGCCCAGGAAAGCAAGGCCTTCGTCACCGGCGACGGCGTCAACAAGCCGCGCGGTCTGATGAATTATCCGGTGGTCGACGAGAGCGCCTGGGGTTGGGGCAAGGTGGGGTCGGTCAAGACCGGCGCCGATGGCGGCTTTGCGGCCGGCACGGCGGCCGACGCGCTGATCGACCTCATCTATTCGCTGAAGGCCTGCTATCGCCAGAATGGCGCTTTCATGATGAACCGCCGCACGCAAGGCCTCGTGCGCAAGCTGAAGGATGGGGATGGCAACTATCTCTGGCAGCCGCCTTCGGCGGTGGGTGCGCGGGCGAGCCTGATGGGCTTTCCTGTCGTCGAGGCGGAGGACATGCCGGACCCGGCGGCGGGCGCGAATGCCATCCTCTTCGCCGACTTCCAGCGCTTCTATCTGATCGTCGACCGCCAGGGCGTGCGCGTCCTGCGCGATCCCTATTCGGCCAAGCCTTATGTCCTCTTCTACACGACCAAGCGCGTCGGCGGGGGCATTCAGGACTTCGATGCCGGCAAGGTTCTGACCTTCGCCGCCTGATCGTCAGCCGTCGAAGACCCCGGTCGCCGAAAGGCGGCCGGCTGTCGGTGGCTTGTCCCATTTTTTCCAAAGGTGTTTCCGTGACCCTGACCGATCTCGGCGGCGGCGAGCCGCCGGTCACCCTGTCCGAGGTCAAGTCCTGGTGCCGCATCGAGCGGGACGACGAGGACGCGACGCTCACTCTTCTCATGCGGGCAGCGAGCGAAACCGTCGAGGCCGCGCTCGACGTCGCGCTCTTCCGGCGTTCGTTTCGGCTTGTTCTAAGCCATACGCCCGATTGCGGGAGGATCGCACTTGCCAAAGGGCCGGTCGTCTCAGTGACGCGTGTGAGTGCCTATGACACGGCCGGAGCCGAGACGGTGTTCGACGCGCAAACCACGATCCGCATCGAGCCGGGTGGCATGGCGCTTCAGTTCGATCCGACGGTCCTGGCCGCCGGCGCCGGCGGCATCACGATGGAATTCGAGGCCGGGCCCGCTCCATCCGAGGTCTCGGCCGAGATCAAGCGCGCCATTCTGGCCGTGATCGCGACCTTCTACGAGGCGCGGTCCATGCTCGGATCGGGACGTGATCGATCGGACGAGGGCGCTTCACCGGGCATGGCGGGGCTTGTTCAGGGCCGGCGCCGGGTGCGTCTCCTATGAGCCCGTTGCAGCTCGATCCCGGACGCCTGTCGCGCCATGCGCGTCTCGAAGAGCCCGTCGAGGTCTCGGACGGGATGGGCGGGGCGAGCACCGTCTGGCAGACGGTGCGCTCGCTCTCGATCGCTTTGGAGCCGGTCGGCGCCTCCCGGCGCGAGCGGTTCGAGCGTCATCAGGCAGAGACGCGGTTTCGCGTCATCTGCCGAGCGGCGGGCGATATTCTGCGCGGGCGACGCTTTTCCTTCGCGACGCGAAATCTGCTGATCGAGACGGTTCGCGATCTCGACGAGACCGGGCGCTACCTGACCTGCCAATGCGTCGAGGAGACGTGATGAATCTTGATCAAGACGCGAGGGGCGACCTGTGAAATTGACGGCTCAACTCGATCTCTCGGCGCTGTCCAGCCTGGCCGCGAAGGGCGGCTTGAAGAAAGAAGATACGGGCGACCCGGATGACGACGAGCGCTGGATGAAGGGCCTACCGAAGACCTCGTCCTTCCGCTCCGCCGCGGAGGGGATGCAGGCGCCCTTCGGCTCGTCCGATCCCTTCAACGACGGCGAGGCGCACACAATCGCTTGATGAGGGCGAATGCGAAACGATTAAGCAAGCTTTTCTCGAAGCGCGTGGCTGGAAAGTCCCTGCGCTTCACGACATATTTCGGACTGGAAATTTTCGCGAGATGTCTCGGAACGGGAGACTTTAGCAGAATGGCGCATCCAAGCTCAGAGTTGCAGAAGACGATTTTCGAGACGCTGACCGGCGACCGGTCGCTGACGAGCCTTCTCGGAGGGCCCAAGGTCTTCGATCGCCGGCCCGAGCGCATCGCCTTCCCTTATCTGACCCTCGGCCGCACGGCCGTCGTCGACTGGTCGACGGGGACCGAGGACGGGTCGGAACACATTCTCACCCTGCATGTCTGGGCCAAGGGCGGCGGCAAGCAGGAGACCTACGAGATCATGGACAAGGTTTCGGAGCGGCTGAACGGGGCCAATCTGCCTCTGGAAGGCCATCACCTCGTGAACCTGCAACTGCAATTTGCCGAGGCACGCCAGGAGACGGACAGCGCGACCTATCACGGTATCCTGCGCTTTCGGGCGGTGACCGAACCGGTGGCCTGACCGGCCGGGTCCCGCTCTCTTGAAAAGGGGCGCGGGGAAGGACGCAAGACAGACGATGCCTTTCAAGGGGCGGCCTTCACGGTCGCCCTTTTTTGTTTTTGAAATGATGAAGAGCGGAGCCGAACATCATGGTCGCCCAGAGAGGCAAGGACTTTCTCCTGAAGATGGACGAGGCCGGCGGCGGCACCTACACGACCGTCGCCGGCCTGCGCAGCCGCCGGCTCGCCTTCAATGCCGAAACGGTGGACGTCACCGATACCGAGAGCGTCGGGCGCTGGCGCGAGCTTCTGGGCGGTGCCGGCGTCCAGCGCGCTTCGATCTCGGGAAGCGGCATCTTCAAGGATGCGGCGTCCGACGCCGATCTGAGGCGTGTCTTCTTCGAGGGGCGGATCGCGGCGTTCCAGGTGCTCGTGCCCGATTTCGGCACCGTCTCCGGGCCTTTTCAGGTGAGTGCTCTGGAATATGGCGCCGAGCACAATGGCGAGGTCACTTTCGAGATCGCGCTCGAATCGGCCGGCGTGCTCGCCTTCGAGGCGGCATGACGATGGGGGCGCACAAGGAAAGACGCGCGCTGGCCGCCAATCTGCGGCGCGGCGAGATCGCCGCGATGATCGACGGCACCCCGCGCCGCCTGTGTCTGACCCTCGGCAGTCTGGCCGAACTGGAAGAGGCTTTCGCGGCCTCCGATCTGGCGGCCCTCACGACGCGCTTTTCCAGCGGACGGCTTTCGGCACGTGACCTGATGGTCGTGATCGCCGCCGGCCTCAGCGGGGCTGGCGAGCGGACCGAGGCGGAGGAGGTCGCGGCGATGCGCTTCGAGCGCGGTGTCGCGGGGGCGGCCGAAATCGCCGCGAAGCTCTTGGAAGCGGCGTTCGGCGGCGGCGGCGAGGCGATGGGCGAGGCAAGCCAGGGTCGCCCCGCAAACCCTTCGAGGCCGTGACCGGCGTTGGGCAACCGGTCGCGGCCTTTCCCTGGGACGAGATCATGGGCTTTGCCTTCGGCCATTGGCGGCTTTCGCCGGCCGAATTCTGGGCCTCGACCCCGCGTGAGATCGCCGCTGCGATCGCGTTTCATCGCGGTCGTAGCGGGCACTTGGACGCCCCGTCCATGAGCGATCTCGCCGCCCTCATGCAACGCTATCCCGACACACCATAAGGAGGTCCAGCCGATGGCGCGGGACGAGACCCTGCATATGCGCATGACGGCCGATACCGACGAGGTGGCCGCTGCGCTCGACGATCTGTCGCGCCGGGCAAATGCCTTCGGCTCGGCGCTGACGTCGGCCCTGAAGGGTGCGGTGACCGGCGGCAAGTCGCTGGATCAGGTGCTTCAAGGGTTGGCACGCCGGATGACCGACATGGCGCTCGACGCCGCTCTCGCGCCCTTGTCGAAGCTCATTGGCGGGGTGGCCGAAAATGCCTTCGGAGCCCTTGCCGGCGCCTTTTCCGGCAGCGGCGCGAAGGTGACGCCCTTCGCGCAAGGGGGTGTCGTGGCGAGCCCGTCCTTCTTTCCCCATGGTGGCGGGCTCGGGCTGATGGGTGAAGCCGGCGCGGAAGCGATCCTTCCCCTGCGGCGCGGCACCGATGGGCGCTTGGGCGTCGCCGCGCCGATGGGGCGCCCAGGGGGCGCATCCGTGGTCTTCAATGTGACGACCCAGAATGCCGACAGCTTTTTGAAGGCCGAGACGCAGGTTCAGGCGATGCTCGCCCGGGCTGCCGGCCGGGGCCGGCGCGGGCTCTGACATGGCGCGCGCGGCATTTTCCGAGGAGCGTTTTCCGGCCCGCGTCGCCTTCGGGGCGAGCGGCGGACCGGAGCGCCGGGTCGAGATCGTGCGCCTGTCGACCGGTTTCGAGCATCGTAATCAGCGCACCGCCCATGCCGTGCGCCGCTACGACGCCGGATCGGGGGTGAAGAGCCTTGCCGATCTTGCCGAAGTCGTCGCCTTTTTCGAGGCAAGGCGCGGACGGTTGGTCGGGTTTCGCTTTCGCGATCCTCTCGACTGGCATTCGGCAGCCTTCGGACAGCCGGTCACCGCCTTCGACCAGATGATCGGGAGCGGCGACGGTGTCACGACGCGGTTTCCCCTGATCAAACGCTACGGTGCCGACGAGGCCGCTTATGAACGGCCGATCGAAAAGCCGGTGGCCGGCAGTCTGAAGGTCGGGCTCGCTTGGCAGGAGCGGCAGAGCGGATTTGCACTGGACACCCTGTCGGGCGCCATCGTCTTCGAGAGCCCGCCTGGGGAGGGCGTGCCAATCACCGCCGGCTTTTCCTATGACGTGCCGGTCCGTTTCGACATCGACCATCTTGCCGTCAATGTCTCGGCCTTCGAGGCCGGCGAGATCCCCACCATCCCACTTATCGAAATCCGCCCATGAGACCGTTTTCAGACGCGCTTATCGCGGCCCTTGAGGGGCCGGCGACGACGCTTGCCCATGGCTGGCGATTGACGCGCCGCGACGGTCTCGTTCTCGGCTTCACCGATCACGACGAGGCTTTGACTTTTGCCGGCACGCGCTTTGCGGCGCGAACCGGCCTCTCGGCGAGCGAAGCCGAGAGCGAGACCGGGCTCGCTGCAACGACCGGAGAGGTGGCCGGCGCCCTGTCGTCCGATGCGGTGACCGAGGTGGACATTCTGGCCGGGCGTTATGACGGGGCGAGGGTCGAGACCTTCCTGGTCGACTGGATGGAGCCCGAGGCGGTACACGGTCTCATCGGCGTTCATCACATCGGCGAGGTCAAGCGGGGCGATCTCGCCTTCACGGCCGAGCTGCGATCGAGAACCACCGAGCTCGACCGGGTGCGCGGGCGGCTCTATCGGCGGCGCTGCGACGCGGTCTTCGGCGATGGGCGATGCGGTGTGGATCTGGCCGCGAGAGGGTTCCGCGTCGAAGCAAGCGTCGTCTCGGGTGAGGAAGCGAGCGTGACGCTGGCCTGCGACTTCGCAAGCGATCCTCGGCGCTATGTTTTCGGCTCCTTCGACGTGCTCTCCGGGGCGCTGGAAGGCCTGACCCGTGAAATCGTTTCGGCCGACAAGCGGCTCGACGGGACGCTGCGGCTCGGTCTCGACGAGCCTTTGCCGGAAGCCTTGTCCGCCGACGATCGGGTGCGGATCGGGGAGGGCTGCGACAAGCGCTTCTCCACCTGCCGCGACCGTTTTGCCAACGGACTGAACTTTCGTGGCTTTCCGCACATGCCGGGCACCGATGCGGCGCTGAAGGTCGCCAAGAGCGACGAGGCCCATGACGGCCGGCCCTTGGTGCCGTGATGGAGGTGGAAATGTCCGATCACGCCGATCGTTCGGGACAGCTCTGCGCCGAGCCCGATCAGGTTCTGGCTCTCGCCCATGGTTTTATCGGCACGCCCTATCGTCATCAGGGCAGCCGCGCCGGGGTCGGCTGCGATTGTCTGGGTCTCATTCGGGGTGTCTGGCGCGGGCTTTTCGGCGCCGAGCCGGAGAGCGTCGAGCCCTATCGTCCTGATTGGTACGCCCATGACCGGCACGAGCGTCTGCTGGAGGCGGCCGAGCGCCATCTTGTAGAGCGGTCTTATCGCGATCCGGCGCCCGGCGATGTCGTCCTCTTTCGCTTTCGAGCGGAAAGGCCCGCGACCCATTGCGGCGTTGCCGGTGTGAGCGGGACCCTCATCCACGCCTATGAGCGTAGCGCGGTGGTCGTCTCGGTCCTGCCGGATGCGTGGCGGCGACGGATCGCCGGCATTTTCGCTTTTCCCGCTGATCCAACGAGCTGAGGCCGCTATGGCGACGATACTCCTGCAATCGGTGGGCAGCGCGCTCGGCGGCATGCTCGGTGGGCCGGTCGGGGCAATCCTCGGCCGGGCGGCGGGCGGGCTGGCGGGCGCGGCGATCGACACTGCGCTGTTCTCGCCCACCCAGAAGCGCGAGGGCCCGCGCCTTGGCGCGACCCGCATCATGGAGGCCGACGAGGGCGCGGGCATTCCGCGCGTCTACGGCACGGCGCGCATTGCCGGTCAGGTGATCTGGGGAACGCGCTTCGAGGAGGAGAGCGAGACCGAGCGCCAGGGTGGGAAGGGCGGCGGTGGCGGGGTCGAGGTGACCACCTACAGCTATTTCGGCAATGTCGCCGTCGGTCTCTGCGAGGGGCCGATCGCCGGCATCCGCCGCATCTGGGCCGATGGCGAGGAGATCGATCAGGCCGACCACCAGATCCGTGTCTATCGCGGCGACGAGACCCAAGGTCCCGATCCGCTGATCGAGGCGAAGCAAGGCGCGGGCAACGCGCCGGCCTATCGCGGCCTCGCTTATGTGGTCTTCGAGCGCTTGGCGCTGGAGCGTTGGGGCAATCGCATTCCGCAGATCTCCTGCGAGGTGCTTCGCCCGATTGGTGACCTGGAACGGGCGATCGAGGCGGTGACGATCATTCCAGGGGCAACCGAACATGGGCTTGACCCAGCGGCGGTGCGCGAGCGGCTTGGCCCCGGCGAGGATCGGCTGATCAATCGCAATGTCACCTTCGGCGATTCGGATTGGCTCGCCTCGATCGACGAGCTTCAGATGCTGGCGCCCGGCCTGAAGCGCGCGGCCTTGGTCGTCGCCTGGTTTGCCGACGATCTGCGCGCCGGGCATTGCAACATCATGCCGGGCGTCGAAATCCGGCAGCGCGACGAAAGCGAGCCATGGCTCGCCGGGGGTTGCGATCGGGAGAGCGCAAGGCTGATCAGCCGGATCGAGGGCTCACCGGCCTATGGCGGCACGCCGAGCGATCGGGGCGTCTTGCGCGCGCTCGGCGATCTGAAGCGGCGGGGCCTCTTCGTCACCCATTACCCCTTCATGCTGATGGATATCCCAGTGGGCAACGGCCTCGCCGATTCGTATGGCGGCGACGAGCAGCCGCCTTATCCCTGGCGCGGGCGCATGAGCCTCGATCTCGCCGAGACGATGGCGGGGACGACCGATCGCACGGCTGCGGCGCGCTCCGATATCGAGGCCTTTGTCGGCACCGCCGGTCCAGCGGACTTTGCCTGGGAGGGCGACCGGCTCGCCTATCGAGGGCCGGCGGAATGGTCCTATCGGCGGATGATCTTCCATCAGGCCCATCTGGCTGCGAAGGCCGGTGTCGACGCCTTCGTCATCGGCTCGGAAATGCGCGGGCTGACGCGCCTTCGGGACGGGGAGGGGCGCTTTCCCTTCGTCGAGGCGCTGCTCGCCATCGCCGAGGACGTCAAAGCGCTCCTGCCGCAGGCGATAGTCACCTATGCCGCCGATTGGAGCGAATATGCCGCCTATCGGCCCCAGGACGGCTCGGGCGACCTCTTCTACAATCTCGACACGCTCTGGGCCTCGCCCGCGATCGACGTCGTCGGTATCGACAATTATCTGCCGCTGACCGATTGGCGAAGCGGCGGAGAGAAGGGAGCGTCAACGCCGTCCCCTTATGACCGCTCGGCGCTCGCGGAAAAGATCGCCGGCGGTGAGTGGTTCGACTGGTTTTACGAAACCGACGCCGATCGGGAGGCCGGCATCCGCACGCCGATCACCGACGGGGTCGCTGGCAAGCCCTTCGTCTATCGCGACAAGGATCTTCGTGGCTGGTGGTCGAACCCGCATATCGAGCGGCGTGGTGGGGCCGAAACCGGGGTTGGATCGGCCTGGCAGCCGGAGATGAAGCCGATCTGGTTCACTGAACTCGGCTGTCCGGCGATCGATCGCGGGGCGAACCAGCCGAATGTCTTCGTCGATCCGAAATCCTCCGAAAGTCTCGTGCCCTATCACTCGCGCGGCTTTCGCGACGATCTCGCCCAGCGGCGATTCCTGGAGGTGACTCTGGAGGCTTGGCGGGAGGGTGTGGGAGCCGAGGCGGCGTCGCTCAACCCGATCTCCAGCGTCTATGGCGGGCCGATGGTTGCCGCAGACGCGATTCACGTCTGGACCTGGGACGCGCGGCCCTATCCGGCCTTTCCGAGCCGCACGGATCTTTGGACCGACGGCACCAATTGGCGGCTCGGCCATTGGCTGAACGGCCGGCTCTCCAATGCGCCGGTCGATGCGCTGATCCGCCAGATCCTCACCGACCACGGGATCACCGATTTTGAAACGCAAGATTTGGAGGCCTGTCTCGATGGCTATGTGGTCGACGGGCCCCGGACGGCACGAGAAGACATCGAGACGATTCTCGATCTTGTCGGTGCCATGGCGGTGGAGTCTGGTGGGACCATCGCCTTCTCGACGCTCGCTCGCAAGCGCGAGCCGATCATCATCGACGCGCTCGTCGACCCGGACGGGCCGATCGTGGCCAAGAGACGCGGCGAGGCCGGCGAACGCCCCGACGAGGTCGCGATTGGCTTCTCCGACCCTGACCGGGCCTATCAGCCGGGCGTTGCCGATGCCTTGAAGGCGAACGCCGCCTCGCCGCGTAAGAGCATTACAATGAGCCCCGCCGTGCTTCATGCCGAACGGGCCGAGCGCTTTGCGGCGCGGCTTCTCGCCGAAACGACCGACGGCTTGGAGACGATGGATTTGTCCCTGGCGCCGAACATGGCGGCGATCGAGCCGGGCGACGTTCTCGCCATCGATGGGCGCGAGGGCGAATGGCTCGTCACGCGCATTGCCAGCGGCGAGGCCCGAAAGGTCGAAACGCGGCGCTTCTCGCGTCGCGAGGGGCAAGGCGCCGGGAGCCTCGATCGCAAAGAAAGTCCGCCGCCTTTGATCGCGCCGGTGCTGGCCTCTCGACCGGCTGTCACGCTTCTCGATCTCTCCGGCTCGCCGCTCGGGGAAGAGGGCGGGCCGAGAGTCGCGCTTCAGGCCAAGCCATGGCTTCCTTATGCCGTCCTCGCCGGACCGCCGGGCGGTGGCCTTTCGCACCGCGCCATCGTCGAGCGGCCGGCGGTAACTGGCACGCTGATCGAGCCGCTGGCGCCGGGGCCGGTGGGCGTCTTCGACAGAGCCGGACGAATGACCGTGCGGCTTGATCGGGGCGAACTGGCGACCCGGCCACTCGGCGATGTGCTTGCGGGACGAAATGCCGTGGCACTGCTGAGAGAGGAGGGGGCGCGCGAATTCGTGCAATTCGTCGATGCCGAGGAGGTCGAACCGAATCTTTATGTGCTGAGCGCTCTGATTCGCGGGCAAGGCGGCAGCGAGGCCGAGGCCGCAACCGTGACGCCGGCCGGCACGCGCTTTCTCTTGATGGACGAGGCGGTGACACCCCTGACTCTGAGCGATGCCGAACTCGGCCGGCCGATGGCCCTGCGCGTCGTCCCGCTCGGTCGACCTCTGGACGATGCGGCCGGCGTGACCCTCGAAGCGAGCCTCGGTCTTCAAGCCAAGCGCCCGCTTGCGCCGGTCCATCTCCGGGCGCGCTTTTCCCCGGATGGCGGCTGCCTGTTTCGCTGGATCCGGCGCGCGCGGTTCGGCGGCGACAATTGGGCGGCGGAAGAGGTGCCGCTCTGCGAGGAGCGCGAAGCCTATCGCCTCGCGATCCGGGCCGGCCCCGATGATACCGAGCCAGCTGTCTTCACCGAGACGAGCGAACCGCGCTTCGTCTTGTCCTTAAGCGATCAGATGGCGGTTTTCGGCGGTTTGGCGCCGTCGCTCAGCCTGTCCGTCTCGCAGGTCAGCGCGGTCTGGGGCGCCGGCGCCGAGGCGCGGCGCCTTTTCGCAAGGCCTGGCGCCTGAGCCCCTATTTCATCCCCCGAAAGACGAGAAGGAGTTCCGTCATGCTGAACGACAAACCCTGGTATCAGTCGAAGACCGTCTGGGGCGGTCTCGTCGCCCTGGGGGCGGCGCTTGCCGGTCTCGGCGGGCTGCATGTGGCGCCGGCGACACAAGACGCGATCGCGACCGCGCTTCTCGATACGGCGGCGGCCATCGGCGCGCTCGTCGCCATCTATGGACGTCTGGCCGCGGACAAGACACTCCGCTAGGTTTCGCCCATCAGACGAAGTCATCGGTCGACCGAGGGGATATGGCTATTCAGGCAAGGTTCACCCGTATGTCCTTAGACCGACAAGCCCGGCCGATCACGGCCGGGCAACCCGAATGGCAGTCGCGAATGTCTTTCCTTTCCCGAACGATTCGAATGCTGGGCCTCGTTTGTTTTTCAGTCGCGGCCACCGTGGTCTCGGCTGGCGCCCAAGGCTCGGGGGACGGGCAGGGCGGTGGGCAGGCCAGCTGCGGTTCGGCCGAGGTTGCCGAAGCCGAGGCGCAGACGGGCGGGCGGATGATGTCGGTCTCTCAGCAGTCGCGCGGCGGGCAGACCATTTGCCAGGTCACCGTCCTTATTCCGCCCCAGGGGGACGGCAAGCCGCGTCGCCAGGTGGTGACGATCCGGCGTTGAGGCGGGGCTCATCACGTCAAACCGGTCGGGACGAAGTGGGGGAGACGACCTTTATGCGAATTCTCGTGGTGGAGGACGACGAAAACCTCCTGAGACAGCTGAGTGAGGCCCTGACAACGGCTGGATATGTTGTCGATCAGGCGAGCGATGGCGAGGAAGCGCATTTCTTGGGCGATACCGAACCTTATGATGCGATCATTCTCGATGTGGGCCTGCCGGTCATGGACGGGATCAGCGTTCTGGAGCGCTGGCGCCGGGATCAGCGCAATATGCCCGTCCTCATTCTCACCGCCCGGGATCGCTGGAGCGACAAGGTTGCCGGGATCGACGCGGGCGCCGACGACTATGTCACCAAGCCCTTTCATATCGAGGAGGTGCTGGCGCGCGTGCGCGCGCTGATCCGGCGCGCCGCCGGCCATGCCTCTTCCGAGCTCGAATGTGGCCCCTTGCGCCTCGATACGCGCACGGCGCGGGTGACGGTCAATGGCTCACCCCTAAAGCTCACCTCCCACGAGTTTCGGCTTCTCGACTATCTGATGCATCATCAGGGCAGCGTCGTCTCGCGCACCGAGCTTATCGAACATCTCTACGATCAGGATTTCGACCGCGATTCAAACACGATCGAAGTGTTCGTCGGGCGCCTTCGCAAGAAGATCGGCGTCGATCTGATCGAGACGATCCGAGGCCAGGGCTACCGGCTGCATCATGACGCCTGATGACGCGACGTCCGCGACAAGAGATGGTACGGATCGAACATCCGAAAACGCCGAAAGGCGCGGGCCCGAGAGGCGGCGCCGAGGTCTTCGCAGGCGCCTTATCGGACGGTGGGGCGGTTCGATCGCCCGGTCATTGGCGGTGCGCGTCGTCGGCCTGTCCAGCATCTGGGCGGCGATCGCCCTTGTGGCTGCTGGTATCCTTATTTCCGCGCTCTATCGCCAGGCCGCCGAGGACGGTTTTGCCGCACTTCTCGAGGCGCAACTCTACAATCTCGTCAACTCCGTCGGCATCGACGATGCCGGCGTTCTGACCGGTTCGCCAAACTTAGGCGATCTACAATATATGCAGCCCGAATCCGGCTGGTATTGGGAGGTTCTTCCCGCCAGCCGCGACACGCGAGGGCGCCTGTCCTCCCCCTCCCTCGGCTATTCCGCCATTCCCTCCGAACCTCTGCGCGAAGTTCCCTTCGACGTGAGCTATCAGCGCAGCTATCCCATGAAGGGGCTTGCGGGCGAGGACCTTCAGGTTCTGGAAACCGAGGTCGTCCTCGATGACGAGAATCGGGCGGCGCGTTTTCGCGTCATGGGCAATCGTTCGGAACTTGCCGAGGATATCAATGCTTTCGATCGCCAGCTCGCCGCCTATCTTGGCGCCGTGGCCGCCGGTACCGTCATCGTCAATGCGGCGGTCATCCTTCTCGGACTGCGACCTCTTCGTACGGTTCGCCAATCGCTCGCCCGCATCCGCGACGGACGGGCCGAACGGCTCGAGGGTGAATTCCCGACCGAAATCGCGCCGCTCGCGGCCGAGATGAACGCGCTGATCGGCAACAATCGCCGCATCGTTGAACGGGCCCGAACCCAGGTCGGCAATCTCGCCCATTCGCTTAAGACCCCGATCGCGGTTCTCACCAACGAGGCCGACAAGCTCGGCGGGGAAAGCGGCCGGCTCGTCGGCGAACAGGCGCTCGCCATGCGCCGTCAGGTCCAGCATTATCTCGACCGCGCGCGCATGGCCGCTCAGACCGAGAGCGTCGTTTTCCGTACACCGGTCGCGCCGGTGGCTGAGAGGCTGGTGCGAGTCATCGGTAAGCTCAATCCGCATCTGAAAGTCGCCTTCGACACAAACGAGGCGGATGATCTGATCTTTTCCGGCGAGCGGCAGGATCTGGAGGAGATCCTTGGCAATCTCCTGGAAAACGCCGGCAAATGGGCGCGGAGCGAGATTTGTCTGGTCATGCGCCCAGCCGGGCCCGAGCGCTTCGAGGCGATCGTCGAGGACGATGGGCCTGGATTGTCGGAGGCCGAGCGCAAGCTTGCCCTCAAGCGCGGCCGCCGGCTCGACGAGAAAACCCCCGGCAGTGGCCTTGGCCTGTCCATCGTCTCCGATCTCGCCCAGGAATATCAGGGCAGCCTTCGGCTGGAGACGGCGCGCCTCGGCGGGCTGGCCGCGATCGTCAGCTTGCCGCGCCTCAATGGCGTCGATGCCTTGACATGAGGGTCGGGTGAAGCGACTGAAACCTGATTGATCGAACCCGTCTGGATCGAAACGCGACCGATGCGAGCGCTGCGCTTCCTCTTTCCCGCCTTTGCCCTGACCGCGACAGCCGGCCTCAGCGGTTGTCTGACGACCGGTGGTATGCTTGCGCCTTCGACACCGCCAGGCGTCGCGGCGCTAGATGGCGGCGCCATCGCACGAAGCCAGACGGGCGGACGCCTGCCGTCGCAGGTGGTGGCGAGCGCCGTCGCCGCCGAATATCAGGCCTTGCAATTCGGCACCGCGGGCCAAGCGGTCACTTGGTCCGCCGAAGGCTATTCCGGGCGCGTCGTGCCGACGCAGCTTTATCGTGTCGGCTCCCAGGATTGCCGGGGCTATACGCAATATGTCGATGGCGCCGATACGAATGGCATCACCGCAACTGCCTGCCGGGGGGCGGACGGCTTTTGGGTGCCCGTCGCCTGAACGCGGCGGGGGAAGCGAGCGCTTTCACCGCCTTGCCGCTGCGGCCGCGAATGCTTCTCGCACGGCAACGTCTCGAATATCCTGTCTTGCTTGAAGCGGCCTCGCACCGTCTCGAGCGTTCCGGCGATCTGTTTCCGGGCTCTTGCGCAAGATGGTTTCACGGCGGATTTGATTGGGACGATTCAAAAGGTCTGTTAGAAGAGCGGCGAAGCTCGTCCTGGCCTGGGTCTCATCATGGTCGGTCGGGACGAAAGCAGACGCTGTTTTCTCCGAAAACCCGTCGCGGCTTGACCAAGGTCAAGTGGATGGCGGCACAAAGGTGAAATGAGCGATGGGAGGGAGGCCTCTTGGCCGAGCGGCCTTGGGCTTTGCGTGACGAGAGTGAATAGACGGCATCGATGATTTTTTGGCTGATCGCAGCGGCCATGACCGCCGGCATTGTTCTCGTGATCCTCTATCCCGTGCTGTTTCCGGCTGGCACGGCCGCTCGCACGCGCGCCGAGCATGATGTCGAGGTCTATCGCGCCCAGCTGTCCGAACTCGAGACCGATGTCGAGCGCGGCACCTTGTCGAGCGAGGAGGCCGAGACGGCCCGCGCCGAGATTGCCCGACGCCTTCTGAAGGCTGATGCCGCGGCAAGTGCCGGCGCGCTAAAGGGCACGGCCGGTGCGCGCTGGCCTCTCGCCGTCGCCGCGGTGATGGCGCTCGGTGTCCCTATTCTGTCGGTGGCCGCCTATGGGATGTTCGGTGCGCCTGGCCTTCAGGACTACCCCTTATCCGCACGCGCGGTTCCGGGCGGCGGCCCTTCGATCAATCCCGAGGTCGATCAGCTTCTGGCCGCAGCCGAAGCCCGGCTCGCGGAAAACCCCGACGACGGCCAGGGCTGGAACGTCATCGCGCCCATTTATCTGCGCATGGGCCGCACGGACGACGCCGTCGACGCTTTCCAGAAAGCAATATCCCTGCTGGGGACGAATGCGGCGCGCGAGGGTGGTCTTGGCGAGGCACTCGTTCAACAAGCGGGCGGCGAAGTGACCGAGGAGGCGCGCCAGGCCTTCGAACGCTCCCTGAAGGACAATCCAGATTATCTCCCGTCCCGCTTCTTCCTTGCGCTCGATCTTTCGCAGGAAGGCCGGAACGAAGAGGCTGCGACTGCGTGGCAGAGCCTGATTGAGGCGAGCCCTGAAAACGCGCCCTGGATGAACATAGCCCGTGCGGGCCTTGCCGACTCCCGCCAGAAAGCGGGTCTGTCTCCGCTGCCGGAGAGCGATCTTGCGGCGAGCAGCGCAGCCGACGTGACAAGCACGTCTCGGCCTTCGCAAGCCCCAAGCGTGCCGGGGCCGACCGCAGAACAGATGGCCGCGGCCTCCGGCATGAATGCCGGGGACCGCCGGGCCATGATCGAGGGCATGGTGTCGCAACTGGCCTCGAAGCTTGCGCAGAACCCTGATGATGCGGAAGGTTGGATGCGCCTCATTCGCTCTTATTCCGTTTTGGGCGAGCCGAAAAAGGCCTCCGACGCGCTTGCCAGGGCGCTTGGGGCGATGGGCGACAATGAGAACGCCCGGTCCGAGATCGCCGCTCTCGCAAGATCTCTCGGCGTCGAGCCGACGCAGGAAGGACAGACCCCATGACGCGCAAGGGCAAACGTCTCAGCTTCATCGGCGGCATTCTCGCCGTTATCGGTCTTGCCGCCGGCCTCGTTCTGACCGCGCTGTCGGACTCGGTCGCCTATTTCAATTCGCCGACCGACATCGTCTCCAAGACGCCATCGCCCGGCCAGCGCATCCGGCTCGGCGGTATGGTCGAGGATGGCAGCGTGATTCGCGGGGGCAGGGAGACGATCACCTTCCGCGTGACCGATACGGTCGAAAGCGTGCCGGTGACCTATACCGGCATCCTTCCGGACCTTTTCCGGGAAGGGCAGGGCGTCGTAGCGGAAGGCACGCTCGGGCCGGACCATGTCTTCCTTGCCGATACTGTCCTTGCCAAGCATGATGAGAACTACATGCCGAAGGAAGTTGTCGACGATCTGAAGGCGCGTGGTCTTTGGGACCACGACAAGTCCGCCCCGAAGGCCGCGACGCCCGAAGCCGCCATGACGGGAGTGGGCTCATGATCGTCGAACTCGGCCATTACGCCCTGATCCTCGCCCTCTCCGTCAGCCTCGTCCAATCGGTCGCGCCGCTGATCGGCGCACGGATCGGGGACAAGCGTTTGATGGATATCGGGCCGGTGACGGCGAGCGCGGGCTTTCTGCTTCTCGCCTTTTCCTTCTCGGCGCTCACCGCCGCTTATGTCACCTCGGACTTCTCCGTGCTCAACGTCTTCGAGAATTCCCATTCGCTGAAACCCATGATCTTCAAGATCTCCGGCGTCTGGGGCAATCACGAAGGTTCGATGCTGCTCTGGGTCTTGATCCTCGCCTTCTTTGGCGCGCTGGTCGCCACCTTCGGGCGCGATCTGCCGCCGAGCTTGAAGGCCAATGTGCTGGCGGTCCAAGCCTGGGTGCTGACGGCTTTCCTCGCCTTCATTCTTCTGACCTCCAACCCCTTCACGCGCATCTTTCCAGTGCCTTTCGAGGGCCAGGATCTCAATCCGATCCTTCAGGATATCGGTCTCGCGATCCATCCGCCGCTGCTTTATCTCGGCTATGTGGGCTTCTCGATCGCGTTCTCCTTCGCCGTCGCCGCGCTTATCGACGGGCGGATCGATGCGGCCTGGGCGCGTTGGGTGCGGCCCTGGACTTTGGCGGCCTGGATCTGCCTGACGCTCGGTATCGCTATGGGCTCCTATTGGGCCTATTACGAGCTCGGCTGGGGCGGCTGGTGGTTCTGGGATCCGGTCGAAAACGCCTCCTTCATGCCCTGGCTTTCGGGAACGGCGCTGCTCCATTCGGCTCTTGTCATGGAAAAGCGCTCGGCCCTGAAGGTCTGGACCATTCTTCTGGCGATCCTGACCTTTTCTCTCTCCCTGCTCGGCACATTTCTCGTGCGTTCGGGCGTCCTCACGTCCGTGCATGCCTTTGCGACCGATCCGACGCGCGGCGTTTTCATCCTCGCAATTCTCTGCATCTTCATCGGCGGTTCGCTGGCGCTTTTCGCCTTCCGCGCCTCCGCGCTGGAATCGGGCGGGCTGTTCCAGCCGGTCAGCCGGGAAGGGGCCTTGGTTCTCAACAATCTCTTCCTGACCACGGCGGCCGCGACCGTTCTCGTGGGCACGCTCTATCCGCTGGTTCTGGAAATGGCGACCGGCGCCAAAATCTCGGTCGGGGCGCCCTTCTTCAACTTGACCTTCGGTCCCCTGATGCTGCCGCTTCTCTTCGCGGTGCCCTTCGGACCGTTGCTCGCTTGGAAGCGCGGCGATCTCGCCGGGGCGACGCAGCGGCTCTATTGGGCGATCGGCGCGGCGCTGGGCGGTGCGATTATCGTTCTGGCACTGACGCGAGGCACTGAGATTCTCGCCGCTTTCGGCGTCGCCCTGGCGGTGTGGCTGATGGTCGGCAGTTTTGCCGATCTCGGCCAGCGGGCGGGCTTCCGCAAAGCCGGCCTGGCGACCGGATTCAAGCGCCTGAAAGGTCTGCCGCGCTCGGCTTTTGGCACAACGCTCGCCCATTTCGGCCTCGGCGTCACCGTTCTCGGCATTGTCTGCGTCTCGGCCTTCCAGACCGAAGTCGTCACGGCCATGTCGCCGGGAGAGACGCGTGAGTCGGGCGGCTATTCCGTCCGCTTCGATTGCATGAGCGAGCGGCAGGGGCCGAACTATACGGAAGAGGTCGGCAATTTCACGCTGTTGCGCGATGGGACGAGCGTCGACACCATGGAGAGCGCTCGACGCCTCTACACCGCCCGTCAGATGCCGACGACGGAAGCCGGCATCCGCACGGAGTGGTTCTCGCAGCTCTATATCTCGTTGGGGGATTCGGAGGCGAATGGCGGGGCGACGGTCGTTCGCATCTGGTATAAGCCGCTCGTCACCTTCATATGGATCGGCGCGATCTTCATGGCTCTCGGCGGCTGTGTTTCGTTGGCCGACCGGCGCTTGCGCGTCGGCGCGCCTGGGCGCCGGCGTGCTCCGACGGCGGTTGGAGCGAAGGCGGCCGGCGCATGATGATCCGCAACGCTCTCGTCTCTCTCGGCCTCGCACTCGCCTTTGCGTTGGCGGCACCGGTCATGCCGACCCTCTTTGCGAGTGAGGCCTTTGCGGTCGAGCCGGACGAGGTGCTGGACGATCCGGCCCTCGAAGCCCGCGCGCGGGAGCTTTCGTCCGGTCTGCGCTGCCTCGTCTGCCAGAACCAGTCGATCGACGATTCCAATGCCGAGCTCGCCAAGGATCTGCGGGTGCTCGTTCGCCAACGGCTGGAAGCCGGCGATTCAGATCAAGAGGTCATCGACTATCTGGTCTCGCGCTATGGCGAATTCGTGCTGTTGAGGCCGCGCCTGGAGATCGGCACCATCGCGCTCTGGGCTACGCCCATCGTCGTGCTTCTCGCGGGGATCGGCTATGCGGCGTTTTCGGCCCGGGGGCGCCGCGCGAACAAGGAGCCTCAGAAACTGACAGCTGAGGAACAGGAAGCGCTGGCACGAGTCCTGAAAGACGGCTGATCCGTGTCTCTTCAAGGACGGCCGACATTGCCGGCCGCCCATGTCGCAAAGCCTGAGAGGCTTGCGAATGCGCTGCCTCACATCGGGATCGGATAGCGCCGATAGACCTCCTGGATATCGGCCATCACCTCGTCCGAAAGCGTGACGTCCGCCGCGCCGATGGCAAGGTCGAGCTGCTCCATGGTGGTGGCGCCGATGATCACCGACATCATGAAAGGCCGGGTCAGGCAGAAGGCGATCGCCATCTGGGCCGGATCAAGCCCATGCTTCCTGGCGATTGCCACATATTCGTCGGCGACGGGAAGTGCGTAAGGGTGGTCGAGGCGGCCGCCAAGTCCCTGATTGATCGAAGCTCGTGACCCTTCCGGCATGGCGCCGCCGGAATATTTCCCGGTCAGAAGTCCCGCCGCCAGCGGCGTATAGGCCAGGAGCCCCACATCCTCGCAGATCGCCGTTTCCGCCAAGTCCAGATCGAAATAGCGGCACATCAGGCTGTATTCGTTTTGGATCGAAGCCGGGCGCGGCAGGCCGTTTGCCTCGGCAAGGGCGCAAAAACGCGTCGTGCCCCAGGCCGAGTCGTTCGACAGGCCGAAATGCTTCAGCTTTCCGGCCTTCTGGAGATCGGCGACCGTCTGAAGAATCTCCAGCATCTCGTCATTGGCCTGATTGGCATCGATGCCGCTCGGATCATAGCTCCAGGACTTGCGGAAATGATACGAGCCGCGATTGGGCCAATGCAGCTGATAGAGATCGACGGTATCGGTCTTTAGTCGCTTGAGGCTCGCCTCGATGGCCTCTGTCATCGTGGCGCGGGAAATCCGGGCGCCGTCGCGCACCTTCATATTGCCTTCGCCGGTGATCTTGGTGGCGAGGACGACCTTGTCGCGATTGGCGGGCTTGGCGAGCCAGGTGCCGATATACTCTTCGGTTCGGCCGACGGTCTCCTCCTTCATCGGCGTCGTCGGATACATCTCCGCCGTATCGATGAAGTCGACCCCGCGCTCGACTGCACGGTCGAGCTGGGCATGGGCTTCGGCCTCGCTGTTCTGGCTGCCGAAGGTCATGGTGCCGAGGCAGATTTCGCTGACGGACAGGCCTGTCCGGCCGAGCGGTCGGTGTTTCATGGTCACTCGCTTGATTGCCGTGAGGCGGGGGCTCCGCCGGGGTGGGTGAGTCGGCGGGCAAGTTAGTGGGCATGCCGCGCTGCATCAAGCGAGCGTGAGCTTATGGAACCGCAGCATTGCGATCCGCGCTCAATAGGCGTAAGGGCCCAGCCAAACGCCCCCTCATTCCGCGACAACCGCCGGAGGCCCCCATGCCTCAGACAACGACCGTTCCCGGAACGGTGACCAAGCCGAAGGTCGAGCGCCCCCGGCGCTATAAGGTCATCCTCCTCAATGACGACTACACGCCGCGCGAATTCGTCGTGCTGGTCTTGAGAGCCGTCTTCCGTCTCAACGACGATCAGGCGCAGGTCGTCATGGTCACGGCCCATCAGAAGGGCGCCTGCGTCGTCGCGGTCTTCCCCAAGGATGTCGCCGAAACCAAGGCGAGCGAGGCGACGGATCTCGCCAAGGCCGAAGGCTATCCGCTTCTCTTCTCCACCGAGCCCGAAGACTGATTTCGAGGCGCCGCGGTTTCGTCTCGCAAGAATGGTCTTGGCCCTCGGGGCAGCTGACCGGTCGCTTGAAGCGACCAGCCCGCTGCGGTCTTCATCTGACGGACGCCGACATCCCGTTCAGTGCTGGTGCTCGTGGGTTTCGCCCGAGACGTCATGCCCGGTTGCGCCGTGGTCGATCATCGTTTCGCCCTTGCCGGCCATTCCCGACGATTTTGCCCCGACAGCCTCGGCGGCGAGCTCCACATTGACCGTTTCGCCATTGGCGAATGTCAGTGTCAGCGGCACCTTATCGCCTTCGGCAATGCTCTTCTTCAGCCCAGTCATCATGATGTGATAGCCGCCCGGCTCCAAGGTGACGGTCTCGCCGGCGGGAATATCCAGCCCATTTTCAAGCGCCTGCATCTTCATGACGCCGTCCTGCATGGACATTTCATGGATTTCGACGCCCTCAGAGAGGGGCGATGAGCCGCCGACGAGGCGGGCCGGCTCTTTGCCGGAATTGGTGAAGCTCATATAGGCGCCGGCCACCTTGGCGTTCGGCAGGGTCGCGCGTGTCCAGGGATGGCCGATCGCGACCTCGCCCATCTTGTATTCGTGGGCGCTTGCGGCGCCGGTCAGGGCGATGGCGGCCGAAAGGGCGGTGAAGGTCAAAGCGGCGCCGAGGCCGCGAAACAGGGTGGTCATTGGAAGGTCTCCGTTCAATGGGGATGGTCTGGCCGGGCGCATGTCGCAAGAGGGCGGCAGGCGCGGTCTTGGCGATGTCAGACACGAACGGAGGGTGGAGGACGTGCCTTTTGCTGGCCGGGGCCAAAAGCAGGCGATGGGACCGGGGCGGGGTACTCCGCGAGCGGGCCGGCCCGGGTGTGGGGCGCCTGGACAGCCGTCGCCCCGCTCTCGATCAAGGCGGAGGAGGCGACCCCGGCACATGCGAGAGCGCAAGTCTCGACGCAGCAGTCGGGGTCCATCGGGGCGCCCGGCTGTTCGTTGCGGACTGAGGCATCTTGCGTCGGCGGCCGACCATGACACCGGACCTGTGCGAGGTCGGCGGCGGCGGAGACTGGCGTCAGGGGCCCGAAAGTGTCTCTCTGACAGCCCAAGGCAGAAGCGGCGCCTTGCAGGAGGAACAGCTCCAACAGGATCACCGCGAGGGCAAGGCTCGCCGATCGATCGTGAAGGAGGTGTCGGAAGAGCCGCATGGCTGCGAGATTTAGCCGGCCGATGCCCGCTTGTCACCAAGGCCGAGCGCCTTGCCCTCTTGCGAAGGTGAACGGGATCTTGTGGTCAGTCGCCCGAACGGGATGCGACAGGCTCACAAATGCGGCCGCTTGATCATCCGTTCGCAAAGGGCTTCGCAGCCCTTCGGCCGGCTCGCGACCACCGCGACGCGGTATCCGAGCTTCTCGACCCGGATGGCGTCGGCAACCGCCGACTTGATGGCGCTGCGTCGATTGTCGAAGCCGCCATGGGATTCTCCACCGAACATGACCGCCCAGGCTGCGCCGTCGGGTTCTATGCGATATTCCAGGGGATAGAGCGACATCTTGATGCTCCTTGGCCTCGTCTGTTGGACGAAGCGGTCCTCTGCCTCTGAGGGCCGATGATGAGGCAGAGGACCGCCGCAGCCTCCCGAACCTGCTATCGAGACGCTGCTATGAGAAAGCAGGCTCCGTTTTCCGCTCGATCAATGCACCATGAAGAGCGGCAGACGGCTGGTCTCCAGAAGTTCGCGGGTGACGCCCCCGAGGATCATCTCGCGAAGCCGCGAATGGCCATAGGCGCCCAGCACGATGAGGCCGGCTCCGACGATCTGCGCCTGATCGAGAATGCCTTCCGCTGGATGCTTCCAGCGCGGCACGTGCCGCACCTCCACATTGACGCCGTGGCGGGCCAGATGTCTCGCCGTATCGGCTGCGGGCTCACGGTGGCGCTCTTCGTCCGATCCGTTCTCCGCGATCGAGACGAGAACCACCTGGCTCGCCCGTTGAAGAAGCGGCAGCGCGGCGGCGATCGCCCGGGCGCATTCGGGCGTATCGCGCCAGGCAATCAGCACGGTCTCGAGTTCGCCGAGCTCCGCCGCCTCTTTCGGCACGATCAGCGCCGCCGAGCCCGCATTGAACAATACGCCTTCCAGAACCGGCGTCATCATGACGTCGTTCTTGCCCGGCTGAGCGATGGCGAAGAGGTCGGTCGCCCGGGCCAGGCGCGCGGTCGCCTCGATAAAGTCGAGCGCCACGCCGTCGACGCGGCGCAGATCGCTGCGCAGTCCAGTCCCGTCCAGACGCTCCTTGGCCTTGGCGAAGAGAGCATTGCCGGTTTCCGTGCCGCGCCGCCTGAGGTCGGCGGCCAAGGCATCGACGCCGGGCGCGGCGACTGCCGGTGGGGCCGGGATATGGTTGGTCAACAGCCCTTCCAAATGGGCGCCGAACATCTCTCCGAGTTTGGCGGCTGCCGAGACGACCGCCGCGTCGCTTTCGGTGCCGGTCACATGGACGCCGAGATCGGCAAAGCGATGGGCGGTCTTCCTCGCGCCCTCTTGACGGGGCTCCTGTCGATCGTCCGGCAGGACTTCGTTCATCACGCTCTGGTTCATGGTCATCTCCCATTCACTCTTTGTGAAGCGGCGCGAGGCATTCGCGTCTTGAGAGGCACCATCGGACGATCACCGGTCGCCGTCCTTGATCGGGATCAATTCTAGGCGTGCTTTCATAAGCCTTTCGTATGGTCCGATCCGTCCGCGTTTCCGGCTCTTGCATCGAAGCGCGAATCGGGCAATGGTATGATCATTGAGAATTTACGCGGTCTGGGAGGCCTCGGCCGGACACAGCTCCGCCTTGCCGAGGGTGCGGACTTCGAGAGCGATTTCTGTCCCGGGCGGCACTCTTCGCGGACAAAGTTTCGCCGCGACGTCGCCAAGGGTTCAGCCCTTGCGGATGGAAGCGTTTGATGGGCTTGGGAGGGCCTGCGACATTTGAGCGAAGGCTTGGCACCGAAGCGGACGAACCGCTCCATCGCGCTTTCGGGCGAACTCGGCGCGCAGATCGCCGATGGTCGCCTGAAGGCCGGTGACAGTCTGCCGACCGAAGCCGAATTGTCGCGCCAGTATGGCGTTTCGCGAACGGTGGTTCGGGAGGCGGTCCGGCTTTTGGCAGCCAAAAGCCTCGTCTCAGTCGGTCCGAAGGTGGGAACACGTGTCCAGGCCGAGCATGAATGGAACATGCTCGATGTCGATGTGATGCAGTGGCACCTGAAGGCCGAGCGACGGCAACCTTTCGTCGAGGCGCTTTATGAAATGCGCCTGGTCAACGAACCTGCGGCCTCGCGGCTCGCGGCGCGCCGTATGGCGGCATCCGATTGCCAAAGGCTGCGCGAGGCGCTCGGCGGCATGCGGGACAATCCGCGTGGCTCGCAGGAACTGATCGCGGCCGATATATCCTTTCATCGTATCATTCTGGAAGGGAGCGGAAACCCGCTCCTGCGCTCGCTCGGTGCCTTGATCGAAAAGAGCTTGTCGATCTCCTTTTCCCTCTCCTGGCGTCAAAATCCGCAATTGGAGACCGTTCGCCAGCACGAGCGGGTCTGCGATGCGATCTGTGCCGGCGACGAGGAGGCATCCGAACTCTTTATGCGACGCCTGATCGAAAGCGCCTTCAACGACGTGATGAGCGCCCTTTACGCCGAGGATCACGGCCTCGGCGGGAGCGACGGGCGGCACCAGACACCTGATCGACCCGCCGGATGGCGGGGCGAGGCACGGGCGCCGGCATGACGCCGGATCTCGTGCCAGTCGACATCTTCAACGGGAGACGGAGGAAACCCTCAGATGAAACTTATGAAGCGCCTGGCGATCGCCGCTGCGGCCGTCGCAGTGTTTTCGGCCGGTCCGGTCGTAGCGCAGGATAAGGGCACCGTCGGCATCTCCATGCCGACCAAGTCCTCGGCGCGCTGGATCGACGACGGCAACAACATGGTCAAGCAGTTCCAGGACGCGGGTTACGACGCGGATCTGCAATATGCCGAGGACGACATTCCGAACCAGCTCGCACAGGTCGAGAACATGGTGACGAAGGGCGTCGACGCTCTGGTGATTGCGGCCATCGACGGCACGACGCTTTCCAACGTGCTCGCCAATGCGGCCGCGTCGGGCATTCCGGTGATCGCCTATGACCGCCTGATCCGCGATTCCGGCGATGTCGACTATTATGCGACCTTCGACAACTTCCAGGTCGGCGTTCTCCAGGGCGAGTCCCTCGTCCAGGGTCTCAAGGAGCGCTTCCCCGACGCCGAGAGCTGGAATGTGGAGCTCTTCGGCGGCTCGCCGGACGACAACAACGCCTACTTCTTCTACAACGGTGCGATGAGCGTGCTTCAGCCGCTGATCGACGAGGGCAAGATCAAGATCCCGTCCGGTCAGACCGGCATGGATACGGTCGGCACCCTGCGCTGGGACGGCGCGGTCGCTCAGGCCCGCATGGACAACCTTCTGTCGGCCAACTACACCGGCGACAATCAGGTCAACGGCGTTCTGTCGCCCTATGACGGCCTGTCCATCGGCATCATCTCCTCGCTGAAGGGCGTCGGCTACGGCTCGGGCGACATGAAAATGCCGATCATCACGGGTCAGGACGCGGAAGTCCCCTCGGTCAAGGCGATCGAGCGCGGCGACCAGTATTCCACCATCTTCAAGGACACCCGTGAGCTCGCTCGCGTCACCGTGCAGATGGTCAATGCGGTGCTGGAAGGCGGCGAGCCGGAGATCAACGACACCGAGACCTATGACAACGGTGTCAAGGTCGTTCCGTCCTACCTCCTGAAGCCGCAGCTGGTGACCAAGGACAATATCGAGAGCACGCTCGTCGATAGCGGATACTACACGGCCGACCAGCTGAAATAAGACGACGATTCAAGAAGCCGGGGCGGGCATCCCGCCCCGGCCTTTCGATCGCTCATCCACTGATTGAGACATATGGCTGATGTCCGTCCAGAGAGTATCCGGGCGGATCGATGCGAGGGCGCCATTCGATGCAACCCATTCTGGAAATGCGGGGGATCACCAAGACGTTTCCGGGCGTCAAGGCCCTCGACAACGTGAATCTCAAGGTCGCCGAAGGCGAGATTCATGCGCTGTGCGGAGAAAACGGCGCGGGCAAGTCGACCCTGATGAAGGTCCTGTCGGGCATCTATCCTCATGGCTCCTATGAGGGCGACATCTTCTTTCGCGGCGACGAATGCCGCTTTGCCGGCATCCGGGATTCCGAGAAGCTCGGCATCATCATCATTCACCAGGAACTGGCGCTCATTCCGCTGCTGTCGATCGCCGAGAACATCTATCTCGGCAATGAGCGAGCCGCAAAGGGCATCATCGATTGGTCGGATACCTTTGAGCGGACCGAAGAGCTCTTGAAGCGCGTCGGGCTGAAGGAAAGCCCAAAGGAGCTGATCACCAATCTCGGCCTCGGCAAGCAGCAGCTCGTCGAGATCGCCAAAGCGTTGTCGAAGGAGGTCAAGCTCCTCATTCTCGACGAGCCGACCTCTTCGCTGAACGAGAAGGATTCGGCGGCGCTTCTCGATCTGCTTCTCGAATTCAAGGCACGCGGCATCGCCTCGATCATGATCTCCCACAAGCTGAACGAGATCGCCCGCGTCGCCGATTCCATCACCGTCTTGCGCGACGGCGCCTCGGTCTCGACGCTCGATTGCGAAGGTGGCCAGGTCTCCGAGGACGACATCATTCGCGACATGGTCGGCCGTTCCATCGAGGACCGCTATCCGCCGCGAACCCCGAAGATCGGCGAGACCGTCTTCGAGGTGAAGAACTGGAGCTGCGAGCATCCGCTCCATTCCGGGCGTAAAGTGGTCAAGGACGTCTCCTTCCATGTGCGTGCCGGCGAGGTGGTCGGTATTGCGGGGCTGATGGGGGCTGGGCGCACCGAACTCGCCATGAGCCTCTTCGGCCGCTCCTATGGCAAGAACGCGCAAGGCGAGGTTCTCGTCCATGGCCGGCCCGCCGACACC
The DNA here is from genome assembly GCF_900176465.1 of Fulvimarina manganoxydans. GTDB lineage: Bacteria > Pseudomonadota > Alphaproteobacteria > Rhizobiales > Rhizobiaceae > Fulvimarina > Fulvimarina manganoxydans. Next base: position 58,233 of record NZ_FWXR01000005.1, on the reverse strand, counting down.
TCCACGGTCTCGCGGGCCATCGCATCGGGCATCTGCTACGTCACCGAGGATCGCAAGGGCTACGGCCTCGTCCTCGACGAGCCGATCCGCCGCAACATCCCGCTCGCCAATCTCTCCGGCATCTCCAACGGCCTCGTCATCGACGAAGCCAGGGAAATTGCGATCGCCAACGACTATCGCGACCGCATGCGGATCAAGTCGTCGAGCATCGGCCAGGAATGTATCAATCTGTCGGGCGGCAATCAGCAGAAGGTCGTCCTGTCGAAATGGCTCTTCGCCGACCCTGAGGTGCTGATCCTCGACGAGCCGACCCGCGGCATCGATGTGGGCGCGAAATACGAAATCTATTCGATCGTCAACGAACTGGCCGCGCAGGGCCGGGCGGTGATCGTCATCTCGTCCGAAATGCCTGAGCTCCTAGGCATGTCGGACCGGATCTATGTGATGAACGAGGGGCGCTTCGTCGGCGAGATGCCGACGAGCGAGGCCTCCCAGGAAAAGATCATGGCGACCATCATTCGGTCGTCCGGCAAGGCGTGAGGAAAAGAGGCATGTCCCAACAAGCCACCAACGACGTCGCCATGGCCGGTGCAAGCGGGGGCGGGTCGAGCAGTCTCGCCTTCCTGCGCCGCCATATGCGCGAATACGGCATTCTGATCGCCCTTGTGGTGATCATGGCCTTCTTCCAGATCGCCACGGACGGCATCTTGTTGAAGCCCATCAACGTGACCAATCTGGTGCTCCAGAACAGCTATATCGTCATCATGGCGGTCGGCATGCTGCTGGTCATCGTCTCCGGCAATATCGACCTGTCGGTTGGCTCGGTGCTCGGTTTCGTGGGCGCCCTGGCGGCCGTCATGATCGTCGAGTGGGACGTCAACTATGTGTTGGCCAGCATCGTCTGCCTTGCCGTCGGCGGCATCATTGGCGCGGCGCAGGGCTATTGGGTCGCCTATTGGAAAATCCCGTCCTTCATCGTGACGCTCGCCGGCATGCTCGTTTTCAAGGGGCTGACCTTGTGGCTTCTTGCGGGCCAATCGGTCGGCCCGTTCCCGGCGAATTTCCAGCTTTTGTCCTCGGGCTTCCTGCCGGACGTCATCAATGTGCGGGGCTTCCACCTCGTCTCGACGCTGCTCGGCGCCTTCATCGCGGCGATGATCCTGTTCTTCTCGCTGCGCAATCGCTTCCGCGCTCGCGGCACGTCCCATGACGACGAGCCCTTCGCCTTCTTCATCGCCCGCACGCTGCTGATCGTCATCGCGGTGCTCTACCTCACCTGGGTTCTGGCGACCTTCCGCGGCTTCCCGAATGTGATGATCGTCATGGCGCTTCTGATGGGCATCTACGCTTTCATCACGTCGCGGACGACCATCGGCCGGCGCATTTACGCCATCGGCGGCAATGAGAAGGCGGCCAAGCTTTCCGGCATCAACACCGAGCGGCTGACCTTCCTGACCTTCGTCAATATGGGCGTCCTCGCCGCACTGGCCGGCCTCGTCTTCGCCGCGCGTCTCAACACGGCGACTCCGAAGGCGGGCCTAGCCTTCGAGCTCGATGTCATCGCGGCCGTCTTCATTGGCGGCGCCTCCATGGCCGGCGGTGTCGGCACAGTGGTCGGCGCGGTCATCGGTGCCTTCATCATGGGCGTGATGAACAACGGCATGTCGATCCTCGGCATCGGCATTGACTATCAGCAGGTCATCAAGGGCCTCGTCCTGCTGCTCGCCGTCATCTTCGACGTGGTGAACCGCTCGCGCGCCGCCTGACGCATCGCGTCGGCCTCTTAAAGTCGTCTCGGCCCGCCTCGGCGGGCCGAATTCCATTCTTGATAAGGGATCGCCTCTCCATGCCCCCCATTCGTCTCGGCCTCGTCGGTGTCGGCAAGATTGCCCGCGATCAGCATTTTCCGGCCATTGCGGCAACCGAGGGGATTGAACTGGCCGCCGTCGCCAGCCGCTCCGCCTCGCTTGAGGAGGTGCCGAGCTTCGCCTCCCAGAGTGAGATGCTAGCCGGCGCGGAAATCGACGCCGTCGCGCTCTGCACACCGCCCCAGGTGCGCCATGAGTTGGCGCTCGAAGCTCTTAAAGCCGGCAAGCATGTGATCCTGGAAAAGCCGCCCGGCGCGACTTTGAGCGAAATGGACGATCTCGTCGCAGCGGCCAAGGCCGAAGGCGTATCACTTTTTGCCACTTGGCATTCGCGCTTCTCGCCGGCCGTCGAACCGGCGACCGAATGGCTTTCGGCCCGCCGTGCCAAAAAGGTCCGGATCGTCTGGAAGGAGGATGTGCGGCGCTGGCATCCGGGCCAGGACTGGATCTGGGAGCCCGGGGGGCTCGGCGTCTTCGATCCAGGGATCAATGCCCTGTCGATCGCGACGGCCATTCTGCCCCAGCCTTTCTTCCTGACGAAGGCGGCGCTCACTTTCCCCGAGAACCGGCAGGCGCCGATCGCCGCCGATCTCGCCTTCACCGACGCCACCGGTGTCGATTTTACCGCCGAATTCGACTGGCGCCAGGAAGGCCCGCAGACCTGGGATATTACGATCGAGACCGACGATGGCGGACGTCTGGCCCTGTCGGAGGGCGGGAAGAAGCTCATTCTCAATGATCAGCCGACCGTCGATGCGCCGGATGCCGAATATCGCGGGATCTATGCCCATTTCGTCGATCTCGTCGGCTCCCAGCGCTCGGATGTGGATGTCTCGCCGCTCCGCCATGTGGCGGACGCCTTCATGCTCGGCCATAGGCAGATCACCGAGCCGTTCTTCGACGATGGAGGAAAGGCCTGATGGCCGTCAGCCTCACTCGTCGCTCCTTCGGCCAGCTTTCGACAGGCGAGGACGTCGCCGCCTTCGATCTGTCACGCGACGGAATCTCCATCACCGTCATGAGTTTCGGCGCGGCGCTGCAGGCGGTTCGGGTGCCCGATGCGCAAGGCCGGAGCGAAGACGTGACCCTCGGCTATGACGATCTCTTCCAATATGAGCGCGTGCCGCAGCATTTCGGCGTCAGCGTCGGGCGCTTTGCCAATCGCATCGCCAAGGGGCGCTTCACTCTCGACGGCAAGACCTACGAGTTGGAGACGAATAACGGGCCGAACCATCTTCATGGCGGCTCGTCGGGTTTCGGCATGCGCAATTGGCGCGTGGACGGCCATGGCGAGGCGCCGAATCCCTTCGTGGTCTTCGCGCTGACGAGCCCGGACGGCGACGCGGGCTATCCCGGCAAGGTCGAAGCACGCGCCCGCTATGATCTGACGGCGACAGGCGAGCTGACCCTCACCTATGAGGCGACGACCGACGCTCCGACGATCGTCAATCTGACGAACCATGTCTATTTCAATCTCGGCGGTCCCGCCGCGGGCGACGTTCTCGACCATGAGGTGACGATCGCGGCCGAAACCTATCTTCCGACCGACAAGACCGCGATCCCGACCGGCGAGCGACGACCCGTCCTTGGAACGCCATTCGATTTTCGTGCGCCTCGTTCGATCGCAGAGGGTGTCCGCGATGGGAGCGACGAGCAGATCCGCATCGGCCGAGGCTTCGACCATTGCTACTGCCTCGCTGACAAGCACCGGAAAGAGCCGGTCGGCGCAGTGCGTTTGACGGATCGGCGATCCGGGCGCTGCCTCGATTTTCTGACGACGGCGCCGGGCGTGCAATTCTATAGCGGTAATTTTCTCGACGGGACGGCGGCCGGCAAGAAAGGCCGGATGATCCGCCAGGGAGATGGGCTCTGTATCGAGCCGCAGCTTTTCCCCGACAGTCCCAACCAGCCGGACTTTCCCACCGCGCGTCTCGATCCGGGCGAGACCTTCTCCCAGGTTTCGGTCTATCGTTTCGGAACGCTTTGAAGCGAAGAGCGTCGGCATCGAAGGAGAAAAGGGCGCCATGACTTCTGAAGATATCGCCTATGTGGCCGTCGACTGGGGAACCTCCAGCTTCCGGCTCTGGCTGGTCTCAAAGAACGGTGACGTGCTGCATGAGGAGCGCACGGACGAGGGCATGAGCGTTGCCGCCGAGATCGGCTTCAGCGCAGTCCTCGAAAGCCATCTCGACCGTGACGGATTGTCCGCGCTGACGCCCGTCATTGTCTGCGGCATGGCGGGCGCACGACAGGGCTGGGTCGAGGCGCCCTATGTGGAGACGCCCGCCACCTTGTCTGAAATCGCGGCCAACGCCGTTTCGCCAAAGGACGCCAGACGCGAAGTCCACCTTCTCCCCGGCGTATGCCAGCGCGCCGAGGGCGCCTATGACGTGATGCGCGGGGAGGAAACCCAGCTTCTCGGTCTGGTCCTCTCTGGCCTTGAAGATGGCATCGTGTGCCTGCCCGGCACCCATTCCAAATGGGTGCGGCTGGAAGAGGGACGCATCGCCGCCTTTCGCACCTTCATGACCGGAGAACTCTACGCGCTTCTGTCCGGCCATTCGGTTCTGCGCTACTCCCTCGCGCTCCCTGAGGATTTCGATCAGGTCGCGGACGAGGTCCGCTCTGCGGTCGCTCAAGCGATCGAGAAGCCCGAACAGGCGACCGCCCAACTCTTCTCGCTGCGCGCCGAAGACCTTCTGGCCGACACGTCGAAAGAGCGGCTTGCTGCGCGTCTTTCGGGCCATCTGATCGGGCTCGAAATCGCCGGGGCCAAGGCTTTTGCGGGAAATGCCGGCCTGCAATCGGTCGTCCTCGCAGGCGCCGGTCGGCTCGCGACGCTCTATGGCGCCGCCTTCCAAGCCGCCGGCATCGAGGCACGAACCGTGGACGCCGACGATCTCGCCCGGCGCGGCCTTCATGCCGCTGCAGGGCACCTCTTTCTGAAAGGCTGATCCATGTCTTCGCCACTCACTTCCTCGACGCCCTGGCCACGTCTGAAGCGCAATCTCGTGGCGATCTTGCGCGGCATAAAACCCGACGAAGTTGAGCCGATCGTTGGTGGATTAATCGAAGCCGGTTTCGAGGCGATCGAGATCCCGCTCAATTCGCCGGACCCGTTCCGCTCGATCGAAACTGCCGCGCGCTTGGCGCCAGACGGCGTGCTTATCGGAGCCGGCACCGTCGTCGATACTGGCGATGTGACGCGCCTTGCCGATGTTGGCGGCAGGCTCCTCGTCTCGCCCAATGTTGACACAGGGATCTTGGCCGAAGCCGGAAGGCGCTCGCTTGTCACCATGCCCGGTGTCTTCACGCCGACAGAAGCTTTCACGGCACTGAAAGCCGGAGCATCGGCCCTGAAATTCTTCCCCGCTTCCGTCCTTGGCTCCAAGGGCATTGGTGCCGTTGTGGCCGTTCTGCCGAAGGGCACGATCGTTGGTGCGGTCGGCGGTGTCAGCGAGAGCGATTTTAGCGATTACGCAAGCGTGGGCGTCACCGCCTTCGGCCTCGGCTCCTCGCTCTATAAGCCGGGATTGTCGGCAGGGGAGGTCAAGCGCCGGGCCGAAGCGGCCGTGACGGGGTGGGATGCGGCCTATCCGTCCTGACGGTCGGCTCTCTTGCTTCCCATCCTCGATGTTGCCGCCAGCATAGGTCAAGAAAGGCGAGGGCACGAGCGTGCCGATTGCCGTCCAGATCAGCGCATTACACAAAGGAGTCGCGCGAGGCGTCCGACAATATTGTGCTTCGCAACTTGGACTTAGAGCAGGCCGGCGATTTCGTTGTAGAGCCATCCGCTCTGGGGAGGAAGGAGAATAGAAATGCTGGAATCGGTACCGACGCGCATCGTACATGACGAGCTTCTCGAACTCGGCGAAGGGCCGACCTACGACCCTGAGACCAACACGGCCTTCTGGTTCGATATCATCGGCAAGGGGCTCTACGAGATGCCGCTGGCAAGCGGCAACGTCACCCGACATGACATGCCGGTGATGGCGAGCGAGATCGCGGTGGTCGACGAGGCCACCCAGATTGTCGCCGGGGAGGACGGGCTTTACCTGCGCGAGCGGGACACCGGACGGCTGACACTTCATAAACCGCTGGAAGCGGACCGCCCAGACACCCGCTCCAATGATGGCGGCGTCCATCCCTCGGGCGCGCTGTGGATCGGGACGATGGGTAAGCGTGCCGAGCGGGAAGCGGGCGCCATCTACCATTATCGCGCCGGCACGATCACCAGCCTCTACGCCAATGTCTCGATCCCCAACGCCATCTGCTTTTCGGACGATGGGCGTCTTGCCTATTTTGCCGATACTGCCATCAACAAGCTGATGCGCGTCGACTGCGATCCGGCGACTGGCCTGCCGACCGGCGAGCCGACCGAACTCCACGATCAGGCAGGTGGGCCGGGCGCCCTGGATGGAGCGCTTGTCGCGCGCGACGGGACGATCTGGATTGCCTGTTGGGGTGGCAAATGCCTCATGGTTCTCTCGCCTGAAGGCAAGGTCCTGCGGCGCATCGAAGTGCCGGCGAGCCAGCCGACCTGCCCCGCCTTCATCGGGGAGACGGCCGACAAGATTCTGGTCACGACCGCCCATCAGGGCATGACGCCGGGCGCGCGGGCCGACGATGCGAATGCCGGCCGCACCTTCGTCCTGGAGCCGGGCGTCGCCGGCAAACATCCGCCGAAGGTCGTAATCGGATAGGTGGGGCACCGAAGCCCGCGTCCTTAAATTCCCTCGGCCCAAGCGGTATCGGGTCTAGTCCTGCTGCGTCGGATGGAAACAGCTGACGAAGCGTCGAATGATTGGTCTGACCTTCGAACTCTGCAGACCCGCGATAATTTGCGAAATGACGCAAGAAGGACTGACGGCGAGGGGCTCTCGACGCTTGACCTCGATCCCTCTGCCTACGCCCTCTCAATCCCGCAACCTGAATTCCTCGATGGCGTCTCTATTCGGCGTAAAGCCGATGCCGGGCCGATCGGGGATCACAACGATCCCATCTTCATGCTCGAAAGGCTCGGCGGCGATCGACTGGCGGAAGGGGTTGTGTGTGCGGTCGAATTCGAGGATCGGCTCGATCGGTCTTCGGCGCGGCGGATCGGGCAGAAGGGCGGCGATGAACTGAAGCGAGGCCGCGATCTGCACCGCGGTTCCCCAGACATGGGGCACGAGTCGCACGCCATGCAGCGCCGCCATATCGGCGACGCGGCGCATCTCGGTAAAGCCGCCGACACCGCAAAGATCGGGCTGGGCGATGTCGATGGCGCGCGTCTCGAGCGGCTCCTTGAAGGCAAAGCGGCCATGCCAGGTCTCGCCGCCGGCAACCGGGATCGGCTGGCCTTGGCGCACAGCGCGATAGGCGCCGAGCTGTTCGGGGATCACTGGCTCTTCGAACCAGTCGATGTCGCAATCGGCCGCGCCTTTGCCCAGCTCGATCGCTTCCAGGACGTCATAGCCGTGATTGGCATCGATCATCAGCCGCGCCGCTGGGCCGATCGCCTCGCGCACGGCTTTAATGACGGCGAGATCTTCGGCGACGCCGAACCCGATCTTGATCTTCACCGCATGAAAGCCCGCCGCGATATGGGCGGCGCATTCCTCCGCATTGTCCCGAACCCGGTCGACCCCGTCACGGCGGAAGGAGCCGGTGGCATAGGCCTTGACGCTCTCGCGCATGCGCCCGCCGAGAAGCGCCGAGACCGATACACCGAAGCGCTTGCCCTTGATGTCCCAAAGCGCAACGTCGATCCCCGACAAAGCGGTGACGGCCAGGCCTCGCTGGCCTTGATCGCGGAAAAGATTATAGAGCTCCTGCCAGAGCTTTTCGGTTTCCAGCGGATCGCGGCCGAGAAGCCTCGCCCCATAGGCCTCGACCACCGCCGCATTGAGGCGTGCGGGGCCCAGACACTCGCCCCAGCCGGTCGTTCCGTCGTCGCAGACGATCTCGACCAGACAATGCTGGCGCCGATCGAAGCGCATCGAGGCGCTTTCGAAGGGCGTCTCCAGCCGATGGTCGAGAATATGGGTATGGACGGCGGCGATCTTCATAAGCGGGTCTTTCTTCGCGAACGGTCCTGTCATGATCGTCCGGCTGCGAGCATGAGACGGGCTTCGGCTGAACAGCTGCCGAGCGGCTCAAAGCCGCTTCGCCGTCTCCATTAGCTCTTTCAAAATCGCTTCCTCTTCGCCCGTCAGATCGGTCAAGGGCGGCCTCACGCCTCCCGCATCGAAACCGGCCAGGCGTACACCAGCCTTGATCGCGGAAACGGCATAGCCCTTCTGACGGCCGCGCAGCGCCATGAAGGGATAAAAGAAGCCCTTCAGGATCGCCTCGGTGCGGGCGCGATTTCCGGCGCGCAGATTGTCGTAGAAGTCGATCGCGAGGGCCGGCACGAAATTGAAGACGGCCGAGGAATAGGTGGTGAAGCCGGCGCCGAGATAGGCATCGGCGAAAAGTTCGGCCGTGGGCATGCCGCCGAGATAGGTCAGCCGATCACCCATCGTCGCGGTGATCTGGCGCACGAGGCCGATATCGCCCGAGCCGTCCTTGAAGCCGACGAGATTGGGGCAGGCCTCGCAGAGCCGGGCGAGCGTGTCGGCCTGCAAGATCGCATTGTCGCGATTATAAACCATCACGCCGATCGAGACGGCGTCGCAGACCGCCTTCACATGGGCGAAGAGGCCGGCCTGCGGGGCGTCGATCAGGTAATGGGGTAGGAGAAGAATGCCGTCCGCTCCGGCCTTCTCTGCGGCTTTCGCCAGATCGACGGCGATCGCGGTGCCATAGCCGCAACCGGCGACGATCGGTGTATTTCCGGCCGCTGCTTTCGCCGCCGCGACGATCGCCGGCACTTCGCCGGGCGCGAGCGAGAAGAACTCCCCGGTGCCGCCGGCGGCAAAGAGCACGGTCGCGGGAAAGCCCGACAGCCATTCGATATGCGAGCGATAGGGCGCCTCCGCAAAGGCACCGTCCGGCCCAAAGGCGGTCACTGGAAAGGACAACAGGCCTGCCCCGAGGGCGGCCTTGAGCTCTTGCGGGTCCATCACGGGGCGATCCTCTCCATCCGCTGCGTCAGACGGCGGAGAATACGGGATGGCATCCGCTTGTCAACAACTTGTCTGATAAGTTGGATCGAGCGCTTTGCGCAGAAGCTTGCGATAGCGCATCTGGCCGCCCTTCAGATGGATACGCATCGCCTCGCGCGCCGCTTCGTCCTCCTGGCGCGAGATCGCATCGGCGATCGCCCGGTGCTCGGCCTGAATCTGCCGGAGATAATCGCTCGGCGTCTCTTCGCCGCTTTCGCTGCGCTGGACGGCGCGGCGCGGTATTGCCTTCTCGCCCAGCATCTCCAGAAATTCCCGAAAGCGCATATTGTTGGTTGCGTCGGCGATCGTCAGATGCAGCGCGAAATCGGCCTCGACCGTGGAAGCGCCCTCCCGCATCAGGCGCTCGATCACGGCGCAATGCTCGAAGATCGCCTCGTCCTGGGCTGGCGAGCGACGAAGAGCGGCAAGGCCGGCTGCCTCGATCTCCACCGCATAGCGCAACTCCAGAAGCTCGATCGCTGAGGACAGGCGCATCGGATCGACCGATTGAAAGGGCTGGGGCGGACCGGCCGCGATGGCGGTCACGAAAACCCCGGCGCCCTGGCGCGGTTCGACCAGGCCGTCGGCCCGCAATTCCGCGATCGCCTCACGCACCACGGTGCGCGACACGCCGTGGCTTGCGGTCAAGGCGGCCTCGCTCGGAAGCTTGCCCCCGATCGGCACGACACCGGATAGGATCGCGCGGCGCAACTCCTCGGCAACCCGCGCCGAGAGCCCCGAGCGCCGGGCTGGCGCCGTCGGCGCGAGGGAAGGTGGTGGTTTGGTTTCGGGCGTCTTCAAGAATTCCATCCTTCCTGCAGTCGGGTCGTCATCCCCTCCCATCTGCGACTTCCGTTCCATCGAAGCCCGCGGATCGCGCTTGACAGCTTGTCTGACAACTGCATCATGCCGCCTTGAACAAGCGAAGACAAGACGCCATGTGTCGCGGAGTGCGTCGGAGCCATGGCCGCATGATGAGCGCTCTCCATCAGATCGGCGGCTCTCCCGATCCCGTCACGCGAGATCGTGTCGCAAAAGACGGGGAGGGCACCGGCCATGGGGGTAGGTCGTGCGGTGCTACCTGCCGCCTTGTTGCGCCAACATCGCCGACCGGACTTCGCGGCGATCACTCACTAAGGACTGTTGATGCTCGACCGACTTCTCATCACTGGCGCCGCCGGAGGGCTCGGCCAGATGGCGCGCGAAAAGCTGCGTCCGCTCGCCAAGACCTTGCGCCTGTCCGATATTGCCGACATGGAGCCCGCGAAGCAGGGGGAAGAGGTCGTTCCTTGCGATCTTGCCGATGCGGCGGCCGTCCGCGATCTCGTCGCTGGTTGCGACGGCATTATCCATTTCGGTGGCGTGTCGGTGGAAAAGCCCTTTGGTCCGATCCTCGAAGCCAATATCATCGGCGTCTACAATCTTTATGAAGCCGCAAGAGCCGCCGGCCAACCGCGCATCGTCTTCGCCAGTTCGAACCACACGATTGGCTATTACACCCAGGACACCTATCTGACGAATGACGTGCCCTTGCGGCCTGATGGCCTCTATGGCGTATCGAAATGCTTCGGCGAGGCGATGGCCTCGATGTATCATGACAAGTTCGGCCAGGAGACGGCGATCGTCAGGATCGGCTCCTGCTTTCCCGAACCCAAGAACCATCGCATGTTGTCGACCTGGCTCAGCGCGGGCGATTTCGTTTCGCTGATTAATAGTATTTTTGCGGTTCCCCGATTGGGCTGTCCTATTATATGGGGCGTGTCCGACAACGACACGAAATGGTGGGACAACTCGGCTGTCGCTTATCTCGGCTGGCGGCCGACAGACAATTCCGAAGTTTACCGCGCGAAAATCGACGCGGCCATGGCGCCTCCCGGACGGGATGCGCCGGACGCGGTCTATCAGGGCGGTCTATTCACCGCTGAACCCATTCATGAGGAGTAATCCATGGCACTCGACCTGACCGGCAAACATCTCATCGCCGGGACATGGAAATCGTCCGGCTCGACCTTCAAGTCCGAGCCCGCGACCGGCGAGGCACGCGAATTCTCCACCGGTACGCCGGACCTCGTCGACGAGGCCGCCAAGGCCGCCGAAGAGGCCTTCTGGACCTATGGCTATACGAGCCGCGAGGCGCGCGCCGCCTTTTTGGAGACGATCGCAGAGGAGATCGAGAAGCGCGGCGCCGAAATCACCGAGATCGGCACGCAGGAGACAGGTCTGCCCGAGGCGCGTCTCAACGGCGAGCGCGGGCGCACGACCGGTCAGCTGAAGCTGTTTGCCAAGCATATCCGCGAAGGCGCCTATCTCGACCGGCGCCATGACGAGGCGATGCCCGACCGCCAGCCGATGCCGCGCCCGGATCTTCGCATGATCCAGCGGCCGATCGGCCCGGTCGCCGTCTTTGGCGCCTCCAACTTCCCGCTCGCCTTCTCAACCGCCGGCGGCGACACCGCTGCGGCTCTCGCGGCCGGCTGCCCGGTTGTCGTCAAGGGCCATGGCGCCCATCCCGGCACCGGCGAGATCGTCGCCCAGGCGATCGATGCGGCCATCAAAGCGCACAATCTTCACCCCGGCGTGTTCTCGCTGGTCCAAGGCGGCGACCGCAAGGTCGGCGAGGCGCTCGTCACCCATCCGATGATCAAGGCGGTCGGCTTCACCGGCTCGCTGGGTGGCGGACGCGCGCTCTACAATCTCTGCGCCGCGCGGCCCGAGCCGATCCCCTTCTTCGGCGAGCTTGGCTCGATCAATCCGATGTTCGTGATGCCGGAAGCCGTGAAGGCTCGTGGCGCCGAACTCGGCAAGGCTTGGGTCGGCTCGCTGACCATGGGCGCCGGCCAATTCTGCACCAATCCGGGTGTTGCGATCGTACTCGACACGACGGAGTCGGGTGCATTCGTCTCAGCCGCGGTCGAGGCGGCCAAGGACGTCTCCAAACAGGCCATGCTCACAGACGGCATCGCCGAGGCCTATCGCAAGGGCGCCGAGCGTGTTTCCAAGACCGAAGGCGTCAAGGAACTGATCGGCGAAGCGAACGCCTCCCGCCACGCCTCGCCCTATCTCTTCGAGACGACCGGCGAGGTTTGGGCTCGTGACGAGAGCCTCGGCGAAGAGGTCTTCGGGCCGCTCGGCATCGTCGTTCGCGTTAAAAGCGTCGAGGAGATGGCCGAACTCGCCAAGGGGCTCCATGGCCAGCTGACCGTGACGCTCCACATGGATGGTGGTGACGCGGAGGCGACGAAGACGCTCCTGCCGATCCTGGAACGCAAGGCCGGCCGGCTTCTCGCCAATGGCTTCCCGACGGGTGTCGAAGTGGCCGACGCCATGGTCCATGGCGGCCCATATCCCGCCTCGACCAATTTTGGGGCGACCTCGGTCGGCACCTTGTCGATCCGCCGCTTCCTGCGCCCGGTCTGCTATCAGAACATGCCCGAGGGCGTTCTGCCCGACGATCTGCGCTAAAGCATGATCCGGAAAGGTTGCACGACTTTTCCGGCGACATCATGCGGCACAATAAGAGATGAGAGCGGATTGGCGATTCAGATCGATCGCAATTCGCTCTCAAACGCCGGGCAAGAAAATAGATGCCGATTTTTCCATAACCCGGCGCATTAACAAACGTTTGGAGAGCGTTTGGCGAACCTGATTGTTTGCCCAGGAAATGCTCCTCTTTGCTCTTAGAAGAGCTCTCCAGTTTTCCGAGGCAAGTCCACACTGGAGTTGGTCGGAAAGACTGAAGAGGCGCTGTCTCGGATCATCGCGCAGATCGGTGAGATCCACTCGATCGTCCATGACATTGCGAATCCCGCTCAGGAACAGGCAAGCGGCCTGGAAGAGGTGAACAGGGCTGTCACCCCGATGGATCAGTTCACCCAGCAGAACGCGGCGATGGTGGAAGAATCGACCGCCGCCGCCCGCAATCTCGCCGGTGAAATGCAGCAGTTGACCACGCTCGTGGCCCAGTTCGATGTGGACGGGGGCGCGGACGACGTCCTTCCATTCTGGGGCGCACGAACGGGCAAAAGCTGCATAGTGAACCGCCATCAAAGCTGACGGGGATGGTCAAGGAGCTCGAAGAGGCCAATCCCTATCAAGGTCAACGTTCAGGTCGTTCAGGTCCCCAGACATCGTGAACGACCTGGCCCGCGCTCTGGGCTTGTCGCAGAGTTTCGCCGGTCAAGGCTCCAATGACCTTGCCGATCGATTTCTGGTTCTCGATGACGCAGAGCCTTGCCATGATTTTGAACGCGAATTCATAAATCTCCGTCACTCGCGGCAATCGGGGCGCACGAATGTGGTCGAGGCGCTTCTACCGATCGCGAGCATTTTTGGAGCGGTGGTTCACGCGCCCAATGTCGCGCCGCCATCGACGACGATGTCCTGCAAGGTGATGTGGGAGGCGGCGTCCGAGGCCAGAAACAGCACGGCTTCGGCGATCTCGTCGACCGTCCCGATCTTCTGCAAGGGAATGCCGAGCTTGTACTGGTCGGGCAGACCTTCAATGAGCCTTTGGCGGTCCGCCTCATCGGCGATCATGCCGGCCAGCATGGGCGTGTCGGTCGAGCCTGGGGAAACCAGATTGACGCGCACACCGTAGCTGGCGAGTTCGAGGCCGATGCAGCGCGACAGGCTGGCAAGCGCCGCCTTGGAGGCGCAATAGGCGGTCATGCCGATTCGCGGCGTATGGGCGGCGTTGGAGGCGATGTTGACGATCGCCCCGGAACGCTGGGCTTTGAAGACCGCAATCCACTGGCGCATCAGATGGAACGGCCCGGCGGCGTTGACGGCCATCGTCGTCGAGAAATCGTCCGGCGACAGCGCCTCCGCCGATCCAAGACGCAGGATGCCGGCGGCGTTGACGAGTATGTCGAGCCTCTCGTCCTCGCCCTTCAGGCGATCGCAGACACGCTCTACGGCGCTGGCATCGGCCACGTCGAGTTCAATGAGCGGAAAGGGCGCTTCGTCCCCGACCACCCGATCGAGGCCGATGACGGTTGCGCCTTCTTCGATGAAGCGTTCGGCGATCCGCCGGCCTATGCCGCGCGCGGCGCCCGTCACCAGGACGCGCTTTTGCGCAAATCCCATGCTTTCCCGCGCGGTCATCGGCGCCTCGAGCTTAGGCTGCAAGGCTCTGCGTCCGCTTCTTGTCGATCAGCTCGCGCCAGGCGGCGAGAGTCGGAATACGGGCGAGTTCGTCGAAGCCGACCGAGACGCCGCGCGCCTTGAGTTCGGCCGCAATCGTCATGACGGCGATGGAGTCGAGGCCGTACATGATGAGATTCTCGGTTTCGTCGATCGCATCGGTCTCGTCTTCGATCAGCGAGAGAATGCGGGCCTCAAGCCAGTCTCCGAGCGTCTTCTCCTCGCCCGCCCCGACCAGCGCCGCGGTGTCGACGAGCGCGCCACAACGCGTCGCCACATAGGTCAGGGCCATCTCGTGTTCGGCGCGTGAGAAATCGGCGAGCGCATCGCCGATCACAAAGGGCTGGATATCGTTCATGAAGGCATCGAGCGCCGTCACCATGCAGCCGATATGAGCGTAGACGCCGCCGATCAGAAGCTGGTCGCGGCCCCATTCGGCCATCATGGCTTTGAGATTGGAGCGCTGGAAGGCGCTGTAGCGCCATTTCGTCAAAACGATATCGCCGTCGCCAGGTTCGAGCCCCGCAACGACGCTTTGCAGCGCCGGATCGGCCTTGGTCAGGCCCGGCCCCCACATGTCGTTGAGCAGGGCGCGGTCCGAGGCCGGCTGGTCGTGCGGCTGCGCCGTATAGACGACGGGAACGCCGTTCGCGGCGCACCAGCCCTTTACGGCGGCAAGATTGGCGATCAAGTTCCGCACGAGATCGCAATCGGCATCGTAGAAGCGCAGGAAATAGCGCTGCATGTCGTGGATGAGAAAGACGGCACGATCCGGCTCGGGCTGCCAGGCGGTCTTGTTCTTGGGAAATTCCGCTGGTTGCGGCATGGCATAAGTGGCGATCGTCGGGATCGTCATCGGGGCACCTTTTAGGTCTTTGCGAGGTGGATTGGCGGCTTGCCGGGCGCTCAGGCCGGTTCGGCGAGCGCGGCGCGCAGCGCCTTCTTGTCGGTCTTGCCGATCGGCGTCAGCGGTAGCGCGTCGACGAAGCGGAACCGGTCCGGCAGCTTGTAGTCGGCGACCCCAAGAGCGGCGAGATGGCGTCTCAGTGCCAGCGGTTTGAGCGCCGGGTCACTCGCCACGACGAAGGCGCAACTCTTCTCGCCGAGCAGCGGATCGTCGATGGCGACAAGCGCGGCGAGGCGAACGCCGGGATGGCGCTGGATGAGGTTTTCGATCTCTTCCGTCGCGATCTTTTCGCCGCCGCGATTGATCTGATCCTTCACCCGTCCGACCACCTTCAGATAGCCTGCCGCGTCGCGGATCACGAGATCGCCGGAATAATAGAAGCCCTCGGCGTCGAAGACCGTGGCATTGTGCTCGGGCGCTTCGAAATAGCCTCGAACCGTGTAGGGGCCGCGCGTTGCGAGCATGCCCGGCGAGCCATTCGGAACGGGCCTGCCGTCCTCGCTGAGGATTCTGATCTCGTCGTCTTCGCTGATCGGACGTCCCTGGGTGGTGAAGACCCGTTCGTCCGCGTCGTCGAGGCGGGTGTAATTGACGAGGCCCTCGGCCATGCCGAAGACCTGCTGAAGCCGGCAGCCGAACGCATCGGGCACCTGCCGCGCATGGCTTTCGGAGAAATTCGCCCCGCCGACCTGAACGAGCTTCAGGCTCTTGAGCTTGCCGGCATCCGCCTTCGCCGCCTGCAGCCAGAGGGTGACCGCCGAGGGGACGAGCGCCGCCATGTCGACGCCGTGGCGCTCGATAAGATCGAAGCAGATGGCGGGATCAGGGTTCGGCGCCATCACCACGGAGCCGCCGGCATGAAAGACGCCAAGCGTGCCCGGCGAACTCAGCGGAAAATTGTGCGGAGCGGGCAGGGCGCAGAGAAAGCGCGTGGTCTCGTCGAGGCCGCAGATTTCGGCGCTTGCCCGGACGCTATAGTCGTAATCATTATGGGTGCGCGGGATCAGCTTGGGCGTTCCCGTGCTGCCGCCGGACAGCTGGAAGAAAGCGACCTCGTCCGCCGCCGTCGGGCGAAACGAGAGATCCTCGCCCGCCGGCTCGCCGGTCCAGGCTTCGAGGCTGGTCGGCGCGTCTTCGCCGCCGAGGAAAAGCACCGTTTCAAGGCCGGGCGATGCCGCCTTCAACATATCGACAAAGCGGTCGTCGCCGAAAAGCGGGTTCTGCCGCGCGCCGATCAGAAGCCTGGGCCGGATTTGTTCGGCATAGGCCGTCATCTCCAGCCGGCGGTGGCTGAAGAGCGCGTTGAGCGGCGCGATGCCCGCCTTCAGGAGCGCGAAGAAGACGACATAGAATTCGGCGACGTTCGGAAGGTGAACGAGGGCCGTATCGCCGGCTCCGAGGCCGCGTTCCGCAAGGCGAGCGGCGAGATTCGACGAAAGCCGCTCGACATCGCCATAGGTAAACATCCGCTCGCCGCAAAAGATCGCCGGCGCCTCGGGCCGCCGTAGGACCTGCGCGTCGAGGATGCGCGTGAGCGGTAGGTCGAGCCAATAGCCGCGAGCGCGATAATGGGCGGCGAGCTCGTCCGGCCAGCGCTGAAACGGAACGGACATCACGGTCTCTCCGGGCGGTTGCCGTCGTCAAGGCCGAAGGCGGTGAGCATGGTCGAAAGTTTGGTCTCGATCTCGGACCACTCCTTGGCGGGTTCGGAACCCTCCACGATGCCGGCGCCGGCGAAGAGCCGCACCCGGTCGCGATCGACGACGCCGCATCGGAGCGTCACCAGCCATTCGCCGTCCCCGCTCTCGTCGCACCAGCCGACCATGCCGGCGAAGGGGCCGCGATCGAAACGCTCGACGAAGCGCAGGAGATTGACCGCCTCCTGCCGTGGGTGTCCACAGACGGCCGGGGTCGGGTGCAGCAGACAGGCCAGTTGAAGCGCGTTCATCGAAGGATCGGTGACGCGGCCCGCGATGCGGGTGGACAGATGCCAGAGCTTGGCGGTTTGGATCAGCGAGGGCCCCGCTGGAATGTCGAGTTCGCGGCAATGAGGCGCGAGCGCCGCGCCGATCGCCTCCACGACGAGGCGATGCTCGTAGAGATCCTTCTTCGAGCGCTCCAGCGCCGCGCCGATCGCCTTGTCCTGAAGGGGGTCGGCGGGGTCGCGCCGCGCAGACCCCGCTAGCGGATTGGTCTCGATCGCATCGCCCCGCTTGCGAAGGAGCAATTCGGGCGTGACGCCCACGAGATCTCCGCCGCCGGGCAGCGGAACGCGGTAATGGTAACCGGTGGCGTTGAGGCGCTTCAGGCGCGCGGCCAACGCGTCGACATCGATCGGGCCATCGAAGCGCAGTTCCCGAATGACCGAGAGCACGACCTTTCGAAGCGGGCTTCGGCCGAACTGGGACAGAGCCTGCTCGACCATGCGCTGATAGTCGGCCTCGCTTGGCTGGCTGCTCTGCGACAGCAGCGCCGGGACGGGCGGCGCCTCATGGTCGGGCGAGGTATCCTCGCCAATATCCTGCCATTCATACTCGGCTGGGACGTAAAGCGATGAGGGCTGGGAGAGATCGAAGGGGATCGCGCCGACGAGGATCGGGCGGTCTTGCCCGGCGGCGTGGGCCTGCGCGAAGGCGTCGCGAACAGCGCTCTGGAAGGTGCTGTCCGGATGCTCGCCGCCTGCCGCCGGCGTCAGAACCCGGCTTCCCAGACCGCGAGCGATCAGCCGTCTGCCCCCGGTCGTCAGGGCAAATCCCGGCGCGGCCGGATGCCGGGCGGGAGCCGGCACCAGGGTCTTCGATGCGACGCTCATGGACTGCTTACCTCGTGGTGGTCATGTCTGGTGATTTGTTATATGACCAAAATACTCAAGTTAAATACCTTGCCAAGGGTGCAATGCGAGAATTATCGGAAATGCAGGCGGCGCAGTGGGTTAGCCGTCAGGATCGGTCCGCCCTCGGGCGGGTCTCGCCCCATCTTTATGTGGAATTCGACGGCGCCGGCTTGACCGCCGAGCGCCTCGAAAGCGCCCTTGAACGACTGTTCGAGCGCCATGAGATGACGCGCCTTCGAATCACGGAGGATGGCCGGCAATGCTGCGCCGAGCCGAAGGGACCGTCCGTCTTGACGCTCGACGACTGGCGGGACCTTGGCCCGGCTGAGGCCGCCAAGCATCTGATCGATAAGCGCATTGCCTGGACGAACCGCCGGGCCAACCTCTCAAACGGTGAGGCCTGTGCGGTGTCCCTTACGCGTCTTGCCGAGAAGCGAACGCGCTTCCACATTGATACCGACATGGCCGCGATCGACCCGCCGAGCCTTCGTATCCTGATGGACGATCTGGCTTATTTCGTCGAAGAGCCGGATAGCGGAGCGCTGCCGGAGACCCCGGGATTTTTCGACGTTCTGGATGCCATGTCGAGCGACGAACAGCATCGGGCGAAGCGGAATCGCGATCGGGAATGGTGGGCGGAGCGGCGCGAGACCCTGCCTCCAATCGTCGATCTTTCCGCGATAAAACATGACACTTTAAATCCTGTTAAAACCGACCGCCTTGCCGCCGAATTGAGCCGGAACGACTATGCGTCGATCCGGCAGGCGGCTCGCGGGATCGGCGTGACGGCGACATCGCTGGCCTTGGCCGTCTTCGCTCTCGCGCTCGCCAGGATGACCGGGCAAAGTCGATTTCGCCTGAGCGTACCGAGCTTTTGGCGCGAGCACTGTCTTCCGGCTGTCGAACGGATCGTGGGCGAGTTCTCCAACGTCCTCCTCGTCGCAATCGACACGATGCAGGCTGCGACGCTTGCCGATCTCGCCCGTCAGGTCTCAGGAGAATTGCTGAGCGCGATCGAGCATTCGGCTTATCCGGGCGTTGCCGTCATGCGGGATCTTTCGCGCCGGTCGGGGCGGATGGACGTCTCGCCCGTCGTCTTCACCTCCGGCCTCGGGCTTTCGTCCGGCGCACTCTTTTCGGATCGTGTCGCCCGCGTTTTCGGAACACTCGCCTATGCGACCTCGCAAGGGCCGCAGGTCGCCCTCGATGCCCAGATCGCCGAGACCGGCGCGGGGCTCCTGATCAATTGGGACATCCGTTTCGACGTCCTGAAGCGCGCGCCTGTCGAGGCCCTGTTCGAGGATTATTGCGCAATGCTTCGCCGGATCGCCCGCGCGCCCGCCGCGGTGGAGGAACCGATCGACCGCCGGCCCCGCGCGGGCGGTGGGAGCGGGACCGGCGTGGATCACGGGGAAGGCGTCATGGAATCCAAGCTGTCTTCGCTTCAGAAGGCCTATATTCTCGGGCGCAGCGAACAGCTGCCGCTTGGCGGCGTCGCCATGCAGGAGTTCCGCGACTATCGCGGACGCTGGGACGTCGAGGCCTTGCGCGAGCGGCTTCGCATCCTTGTCGAGCGCCACCCGGCGCTGCGCACGCTGATCGATCCGGTAAAGCTGACAGCGCGGGTGCGCGAAGCGGCCGAGCTCAATCTGAACATCGTCGATCTGCGGGATCATGGGCCAGTCGAGGCGATGGCCGAGTTGGACAGACGGCGCGAGACCTTCGCAAGGTCGATCTGTTCTCTCGAACGCTCGCCCTGGGAGATCGCCCTGTTCCGCTTGCCGGAGGATGCGGATGCGGCGAAGGAGAGCCAAGACCGACGAACGGAGCCCGTCGCCGTCTTCGCCCGCTTCGATGCGCTGATCCTCGACGGGCATGCCATAGCCGCGCTGATGGTGGAGCTTTTTTCGCCAGATGACGAAGCCTTGGCGCTGGAGGGCCCGGCCGCGAAGACGGGACGGGGAGGCGGGCATCCGATCGGCGTGCCGACAGAGCCGGGACGGCGCGAGGCCGATGCCGCCTATTGGGCCGAAAAGCTCGCCGGCATCGAGAGCGCGCCCAGCCTGCCCTGGTTGAAGTCGCTCGAAACCATCGCCTCGTCGCCTTTTGAACGCCGCACGCTGACGATCGAGAAGGATCGGTTCAGACGGGTCGCCCGGCTCGGCGCGAAAAGGGGGCTCTTCAAGAATACGGTGCTGACGGCGATCGTGCTCGATGTCGTGTCGCGCTGGATCGAGGCCGGCGACTGTGTCGTCGCCATTCCCGTCGCGCCCGAAACCGGCGGCGCTTTCGCCAACCGATCGAGCTTCATCGCTGCCCACTGGCCGAGCGGCACCATGGCGCTTGCGGAAAGGGGAGGGCGTCTCCAGGCCGATATTCTGGAAGGTCTCGACCATCTCGCCTTTTCCGGCGTCGATATCGCTCGGCTTTTAATGAATGCCGGCAAGGGCCAGCCGCCGCTGCCGATCGTCATCACCAACGGGCTCGGCTGGCCGGTGCTTCCACCTGAGGCGCCGATGCGGCTTTGCTCGGGCCTCACCTCGACGCCGCAAGTTGCCATCGACATCCGTTTTGCCCTGGAGCCGGAAGGCGATCTGCGCCTCGACATCGACCATGCGGTGGCGGCCGTCGAGGGGAGCATGATCGACGACATTCTGCGGGCGGTCGACCGGGCCTTCACGGCGATTGCGGAGAAAGGCGAATTCGCGCTTTTCCCCCGCGATGGGGTGCCGCTTCATCCGATCCTGCCCGCCGATCCCGAGATTGCACCGTCCAAGCTGCCGTTTCTGGAACGGATCGCGGACAATCTCTTTTCGGCCCCGAAGGATCGCGTCGCGCTGATTTCTGGCCGCGAGCGCGTCACCTATGGCGCCTTGGGCGCGCGGGTCGCGCGGATGATATCGGGTCTTCGCGCCCGGGGTGTTACGCCCGGCGACAGGGTTGCGATCGTCCTGGCGCGAAGCCCGGATCATATTGCCAGCGTTCTCGCCTCGGCCTTTCTCGGCGCGGTCTGGGTGCCGATCGATGCGGCATCGCCGGACCAGCGGCTGCAGCAGCTCCTTGAGACCTGCAATCCTGCGTTGGTGATCGCCTCCGCGCCAATCGAGGGCTTTACGACGGTCTTGCCCGAGAGCCTTGGCGCGGCCGATGCGGCGGGCGACCTCGGCGAAATCCGCTCGCGGCTCGCCTCTCTGTCCCTCGGCGAAGGGCCGGCCTATCATCTCTTCACCTCGGGGACGACCGGCGCGCCGAAATGCGTGACCCTTTGCAACCGGGCGACCGCCAATGTCATCGGCTCGACGCTCGACAACTGGCGCGTCGGCCCGGATGACGTCTTCATCTCGGTGACGCCGTTCCACCACGACATGTCGGTCTTCGATGTCTTCGGCTGCCTTTGCGCCGGGGCGGTGCTGGTGCTGCCCGAGCCCGGCGCGGAAAAGGACGCCGTGCGCTGGTGCGAGCTCGTTGCCGAACATGGCGTGACGCTCTGGTGCTCGGTGCCGGCGATCCTGGAAATGCTGCTCTCCTGCCGGAAAGACGCGCGCCAGCTCGCCTCGCTGCGGCTCGTCGCCCAGGGCGGCGACTACATCAAACCCGCCACCATCGCGGAGCTTCGCTCACTCCTTGCCGATGCGAGACTGATCTCGCTCGGCGGGCCGACCGAGACGACGATCTGGAGCATCTGGCACGAGATCGGGCCGGGCGATTGGGGGCCGATCCCCTATGGCCGGCCTCTGCCCGGCAATCGCTATGATCTCCTGGACGAGGCCGGCGAGCCCGTCCCGCCGGGTGTCGCGGGGCGCATTCATACGGCGGGCGTCAATCTGGCCCTCGGCTATTTTCGAGACGGGAAACTCGACGAAAGCGATTTCGTCGGGATCGTCGACGAGGCCGGTCAGCCGATACGGGCCTTTCGCACGAGCGACACCGGGCGGCTTCTGGCCGACGGCTCGATCCAATTCGCCGGGCGCATCGCCGGCTATGTGAAGATCCGGGGCGTTCGCGTGTCGCTGCCCGACATCGAAAACGAGATGCTGGCGCATGCGGACATTACACGCGCCGCCGCGATCGACTTTGGCGACGAGCGCAGCGGCGCGAGCGCCCTCGGCCTTCTTTATGTCGCTCGTCCCGGCGCGGAGCCGCAGGTGCCGGATCTGCGCGCCTTTGCCCGAAGCCGCCTGCCCGAAACCCATGTCCCGACCCGCTATCTGGCGGTGAGCGATCTGCCGCTATCGGCCAATGGCAAGCTTGATCGCAAGCGCGCGCGGGACTGGCTGGAGCAACAAGGCGGGTGCGGACATCCATCTGCCTCGATCGAGCGAACCGACACGCCTCCCCTCGAGGGCAAGGCCTGTCTTTCGGCCATCTACCGCGCGGTTCTGAAGCCCAAACAGCCGCTCGAGGCCTCGACCAATCTCCTCTCGGCCGGGCTTCTTCCCTCCCACCTGAAACCCTTGAGCGAGGCGATCGCCCAGCGCTTCGGCATCGAGATCGCGCCGCGCGATCTTTTGACGTGCCGGACGCTCGCCGAAGCCGAAGCGCTTCTCAGCGCCGCCCGGGCGGGCCGGAAAAGCCTCGCCTGACGCCATTCACAGGATAGACCGATGACCCATCCGAGCGCAGACGGCTGGATGCCGCTGACTCTGCCGCAGATCGACCTGTGGGAGGAATATACCTTCCATCCGAACGAAGTCGTCTCGACGGTCGCCCATTCTCTCGACATCACCGGCCCGATCGATGAAGATGCCCTCAAACGGGCGATCGCGCAGGTGGTCGCGGAATCGGACGTGCTCTCGCTCGAATTTCGCGATCGCGGCCCGAACTTACCGCCGCTCCAGCGGGTGAACCCTGAGCTTCGCCCCGAACTTGTCGTCCACGATCTAAGCGGCGCCGACGATCCGGCGGCCGAGGCCCAGCGCTTGATCGAGGCCGATATCGGGCGGGGCATCGATCTGAAGGGGCGCAGCATCTCGGCTCAGGCGCTGTTCCGGCTCTCGCCCCACCATCTCGTCTGGTATCTGCGGACCCATCACGCCGTTCTCGACGGCTATGGGATCGCCCTCATCGAAAAGCGGCTCGGGGAACTCTACGGCCATTTCAGCGCCGGCCTGCCGGCGGGCGATCCGTTTCATCCCTTTAAGCGTTTCATCGCCGAGGAGGAGGCCTATCGGGCGAGCCGGCGCTTTCAGGCCGACCGCGAGCACTGGGTAAAGTCCTTGGCGGGCGCGGTGAATTTCCGTGTGCTTCACAAGGGCGCCGAGGACTATCTGTCGGGCGGCGCCCATTATGGCTGCCACGAGCTGGTGCCGGAAACGGCGGCGCAGCTTCGGCGCATCGCGGGCGAACTCACGATGGCCTGGCCGGATCTCCTGACGCTTCTGTCGGGTCTTTATCTCCGCCATGAACTGCCGCAGCCCGAAACCCGGCACCGGAGCGAGGCCTTCATGATCTGGCTGCCCCTGATGAGCCGTTGGGGCAGCGTCGGCGCCCACATGCCGGCCATGCTGGTCAATATCCTGCCGGTCTTCCTGACGGCCGAGCCCGGCGAGGGCCTTCGTCGGTTTCTCGCGCGCTCTGCAGGTCTCCTCAAGACGCTGCGCAGCCATGGACGCTACCGGGTCGAACAGATCGCCCTCGATCGCGGCGTGCCCGCCGGCAGCCGCTTCTTCTTTTCGCCGCTGATCAATATCCTGCCCTTCGATCCGCCGATATTTCCCGGCTGCGATGTGACACGCAACGTCCAGGCCGCCGGACTTCCCGAAGGCTTCGCGCTCACCTTCCGGGGCCAGGAGGACGGCACCGGCCTCACCTTCGAAATGGAAGCCGATATAGCCACGGCCGACACAGAGACCTTCGAGCGCTGGCAGCGCGAATTGCCGGAGTTTCTGGCCGAGATGCTGACGGTCGAAGCGCTGGACGGGCCTGTCGGATCAGCGATTTGGCGAGGGGATTGACGTTCGGCCAAAAAGGCACGCCTTTCCATCCGGCTTGATGGGGTAATGCAAATGCATTACCTTGAGCGTCTCGCCAACGGGCCCTCCCAAGGAGACCGCGATGAGCACCGTCTCTCAAGATATTTCGACACTCACCGATCGGTATCAGACGACCGTGCCGAGTGGGGTGCGCAAGCAGCTCAATCTCGGCAAAGGCGATCGGATTCGCTACTGCACCGACGCCAATGGCCGGGTCTATATCGAGCCCGTACGGGCCGAGGAGGACGATCCTGCGCTCGGTTCATTCCTCGCTTTTCTCGAAGCCGACATCAAGGCGCATCCGGAACAACTCCAGGCGTTCGACGGTGCTTTGTACAACCGTCTCAAATCGTTAGTCGCAGACACGGCCGTCGATCTCGATGAGCCGCTGTCGATCGAGGATGAATGACGAGCGATGCCGCGCGAGTGAAAGCGCCGCTCGTCGTCAATGGATGGTCGATCTATGCGCATCCGGTCTTTCTCGACCAGCTCGAAGGGCTGATCGAGGAGGTCGAAGAACGTAAGCTGCGCGATCCCCAAAACTGGAGCCGGAAGAATTGCACGAAGCGGCTGGCGGCCATCGTCAAACTCGCGACCGAGGTCATACCAACGGATCCGGGCGCTCCCGCCTTTCGGCAGGGGGGCACGCTAGGCGATGACCGGAAGCATTGGTTCCGAGCAAAATTCTTTCAACAATATCGCTTGTTCTACCGGTTCAGCGGCGAGGCAAAGGTCATCGTGCTTGCATGGGTGAACGACGAGAAGACCTTGCGGGCATATGGCAGCAGGACCGATGCTTATGCGACCTTCAAGGGAATGCTGGATGATGGCAATCCGCCGGAGAATTTCGACACACGGATGAAAGAGGCGACGAGGGCGGCGGAGCGATTCGAAAAAGGTCTGAAGGCTGCGCCTGATCGCTAGTCCATGATGCCGACCGGGCTGATCCCGCTTAAGAATCCTGCAACCTCACACCCGACGCGTCCGGCCCGGCAAAGCGCTCGAACATTTCTCCGGTCGTCCGGCTGACGGCCTCGACCAGATCGGGGCCATACTGGTCGGCGCGATAGCTCATCAGGACGCGGATCGAGCGTCTCCCGCCGATCGTCTCCTCCATCACCTCGAATTGCAGGCCGAGAAGGGATTCGTGGCGTTCGGGATCGACCTGCCGGAATTCGATTTCGCCGCCGTCGGCGGCACGAAGCGCTCCGTTCAGCTTGTTCTTGGCGTGGATCTGAATGAAGACGCCGAAGAGATGGTCCCGCCCCGGCGCCATGCCGAGCGCTTCTTCGACGATGTCGATCGGAATATGGGTATGGGGCATCGATTCATTGACCGTCAGCTTGGCCTGTTCGATCAGCGCGCCGATGGTCAGATCCGCGTCGAAGTGCAAGCGATGGGCGACGACGGTGGTGAAATAGCCGACCGTGTCGAAGAAGCTGTGGTCGGTGCGCCCCGACGCGGAGGTGCCGATGACGAGGTCGTCCAGATCGCCGAGCTTGGCAAGGGCCGCCGCGATCGCCGCATAGACGGTGTTGAAGAGCGAGGCGCTGTTTTCCTTCGAAACGGCATAGAGCCCTTCGCAGACGGTTTGCGACGGCTTGATCTCGACCCAGCCGCCGGCAGGCGAGCTATCCCCGGTCTGATCCTCGGCGGTGTTCAGCCTGGCGAGCGGCGGGCCTTGGGGGGCGTCGTTCAGCCTGTCGGTCCAGTAGCGCACATCCCGCTCGTCGATGCCCGCCGCCGCCTGCGCTTCGGCAAATTCGTGGAAGGGCCGGGGCGTCGTCGCAAAATGCGGCGCCCTGCCTTCGGCCCTCGCGCGATAGGCGATGGTCAGCTCGTCCATCATCAGATTCACCGACCATTCGTCGAGAACGATGTGATGGAAGAGAAAGGAGAGGGTCTGCCGGCCGGTCCCGGGATCTCTGAGGAAGCGCAGGCGAAGGGGCAACTCGCGCGACAGGTCGAAATGATGCCCCGCCTCATCGTGCCTGTCGATGCCAGCGCTGTCTTCGCTCGTCCAGAACCATCTGTAATGGGAAAGCTCCGCCATCGGGACGACATGCTGGCGAACCTCTTCGCCTTCGGACCGGAACAGCGTGCGCAAGCCTGTATGGCGTTCGAGAATGTCGAGAAAGGCGCGCTCGAAGACCCGTTCGTCGACGGGTTGCAGGAAATCGAGTGCGAAAGGCAGGTTGAAGATCTCGCCAAAGCCGAAGGCCGCATAAGCTTTCCAGAGCGAGGCCTGGGCGAGGGAGAGGGGCGCCGCCATGGTCGATGGCCGAGGCTGTGATGCCGTTTCAGGCTCGGCGACAACCATCACCGTCGCCTGACGGGCAAGACCCGCCGCTGTCGGATGCGAGAACAGATCGTTGAAGCGCAGTTCGATCCCGTGTTCGCCCTGAAGGCGGCCGATGATCCGCGTTGCGATCAGCGAATGACCGCCGAAATCGAAGAAATCATCGTCTGGCCCCATGGAAGCCGCGCCGAGCGCCTCGCGGAATTCGGCGAGGATCAGGCTTTCGATCGAGGTGCTCGAAAGGAACGTCGGTCTCTCCGCGAGCGGCGATGCTGCAATTTTCGGGGCTTCCTCGGCAGACGGTGGGGCACCCGCCCACTCCAGCGAAAGGCCGGTCGCCTCTTGCCCGATGAGCCGGTCAACGAGACGCTCGATCAGGAACCCGCCGGCAAAGCGAGAGACGAGAGGATCGGTGGCAAGCTCGATGTCGATCGCGCCGGGGCGATCCGCGTCGAAGCCGATGGAAAGCCGCAGCTCGCCCGGATCATCCGGATGGGGCAGCGAAAGGCGGCGGGCCGTGATGCCCTTGACGGTAAAACAATCGGAGGCGGACGGACGATGAGCAACGGCGACGAGGGGGCGGATTGCGCCGTCATCGCGTCGCGTCTCCCCCGCCCGGCCGGAGAGGACCGCGCTGACCTTGTCGGCGATCTCGGCTTGCGAGTGTCCTTGCTCGATCACGACGCCCACCGTTTTGGGATCGGCTGCGTCCTCCGATTGAAGCCCCGCCGGCAGGCGCAGATCGATCGCCTCCCGCCCGCCGAGATCGAGGACAAGCCGGGCAAAGGCGGCGGCGGTGACGGAAAACACCGCCACGGGATCCCGCGCCGCGCCCAACGCGCTCTCGTCGAGGGTCGTTTGGAAGACCTGCGCGCGAGGCCGAGGATCGAGTTCGCCTTCCCCGGAGCGGATGAGGGGGGCGGGGCATGGGGTTCGGATGCCGGCAATCGGCGCCGGACGCTCGAGCGGCGCGGCGAGATCGAGGCCCGCGCGGGCCTCGGGCCATGTCGGCGCCCGGCCATCCATGATCCGGGCGATATTGGCGAGCACCGTATCGACCGAGGCGGTTTCGAAGGCGATCCGGTGCAAGAGAGCACCGACGACGACCGCATCGGGAAGAAGGATCACGAGAACCGCCAGCGCCGGTTCGCGCTCGGCATCGAAGGCGCGGTTCTGCCGTTCGCAGATCAGCCCGCAGGCCTCATCAATAGCGTCCGCTCTTAAGATCTCGACGGCGCCCTCGGCGGGCTCGGCATGAAACCGGCGGACCAGCCCGATATCCTCGAAATGGTAGCGCGCCCCAAGCTTTGGCTCGGCTCGAAACAGGGCCGAAGCGGCCTCGACCAGTCGCAGGGAATCGATCGCGCCCGTCAGATGGACCGCCCGCGCCGCCTTCATCACGCGATCGGGCTCCTGCATCTGGGCGAGCCAGACGCGCTCCTCATCGGCGCTTGGCACTGATTCGTCCGCGTCCGCAATCTGCGGCGCGCCGCCATCCTCGAACCGTTCGCCTCCGGTCTCCTGCCGATCCTCGACCAGCGCGAGGTCGTTCATGGCCCATCGATCGAATTCCGTCGTCACAGCTTGCTCCCTTCCGTGTCCCGGCTCGACCGCCAACGGTCCTGCTTCAGGCCTTGAGTGCGAAATGCGATGAATCGGGATCGCAATTCTTCTCGAAGCCTTTGTTTTTCAAGATTCTTTCAGCGGAAAATCATGCGGATTTTCCGCAGCACGCCCTAATCGTCGAAATGGTCATGAACGCCGCTGTCGCCGCGGCGCCAATAGCCTGAGGCGCGGACCCATTTCGGGTTCAGGCCGCGCTCGGCGACGAGGTGGCTGCGCAGGCGCTTGGCGATCGCCGACTCGCAGGCGATCCAGACCGAGACGTCGCCCGCGGGAAGATCGAGGCCTCTCACCTGCTCGATCAGCGCGTCGCTGTCGCCAGCCTCGGCGCCGCCGCGATGGGCCCAAACGATACGCGCATCCGCATCGGTGCGAAGGCCGATCTTGCCCTCCGGCCCCGCGCATTCGAGAAGCACCGTAACTTGGGCGCCGGCGGGAAGCTCCTCCAGTCGCCTCGCGACCGCCGGAAAGCCTGGCTCGTCGGCAATGAGGAGATAGGCGTCGAAATCGGTTGGAAGGACGAAGGAGCCGCGCGGGCCGGCGATCCATGCGGGATCGCCAATGCGAACCGACCGGGCCCAGTCGCTCGCCGGCCCATGGTCGTGGAGGACGAAGTCGATATCGAGCTCGCCGCGCGACAGATCATGGCTGCGAACCGTATAGTCCCGCGCGATCGGCTTGGGCGGATCCTTCGGCATTTCGAGACCGTCCGGGCCGACGCTCGGCAGGCGCGGCTCGCTCTCGCCCGGCGCGGGGAAGAACATCTTCACGTGATCGTCGAAGCCGAGGCTGACAAAGCCCTCCATCGCGTCGCCGCCGAAGGTGAGCCGGCGCATCGTCGGGGTGAGGTCGATCAGACGGCGGAGGGTCAAGCGGCGCAGCCGCACCTCGTGGCGATGACGCGTGGGAAAATGGGGGGCTTCAAGGGTTGCTGTCCCGCTCATCGGTGCTCCTCTCCTTCATGCTTGAGATCGAGCCGCGAACCGGCCTCGCCGGCCAGACGCAATCTGCAAAAGGTCCCTTGCACGGCCAAGCGGCGCGGGCGTTTTTCGACGCTGCGTATCAGTCGGATCGCAGTCCGGCAAGATAATATGATATCATATATCCATTTTTATCAGTGGGAACTCGAGCATCGTCGCCCAGTCTCTTCACGAAACCAGTCTTGCTTTATTCCAATTCTAAACTGTTGCTTAAGCGGAGCATGAAAGTTGCAAATGCAACACAGGGAGCGCGGCGCTGCCACGCAAAAGGCACAATTGCTCTTGATTCTCCGAACTGAATCATGACTCATCCTGTCTAGTTTTATGGCGGCCATCACATGTCGCCAATGCGTAGGGGGACATGATGTCAAACGGATTGAGGGCGCGCCTGCTCATCGGCGCAAGCCTAGGGGTGATCGGCGCTCTGGCGCCGCTAAGCGCGTCGGGCCAGGAGGTGATCGATCTCGACACGGTGATCGTCACCGGCGAGAATTTCGAGCGCAGTCTGAAGACGACAGCCTCTTCGGTGACGGTGCTCGGCGAAGACGAGATCGACGCCCGGGTCGACGCGGCGAGCGTCGACGAGATCATTGCCGGCGTGCCGAATGTCGTCATCCCGGCCGACTATGGCCAGGGCTCGGCCCCGACGATCCGCGGCCAGGACAGCGAGGGTCCGAATTCCGGCGCCAACGCCTTTTTCGGCGGCACCACGCCGCGCGCCACGGTCAGCCTCGACGGCCACAATCTCAGCTATTACGAACTCGTCTATTCCTCGACGCCGATCTGGGATGTTGACTCGATCGAGGTCTTCCGGGGTCCGCAGACGATCAGCCAGGGCGCCAACAGCATCGCCGGCGCCATCGTCATCAACACCAAGGACCCGGTCTTCGAGCGCCAGGCCGCTGCGCAGGTCGAATATGGCAGCCTGGAGACCCGCCGTGCCTCGATCATGCTGAATTCGCCGCTGCTTGAGGATCTGGCCGGACGCGTGGCGATCGACTACTACGCCCGCGACAACTTCATCGACTACACCAATCCGGCCTTCGCCAGCGCCGGCGACCAGGATCTGGAGACCCGCAACGCAAGGGCCAAGCTCCTCTGGCAACCGGCGGAGATCCCCGGTCTCGAAGCCAAGCTGACCTATCAATATGTCGGCTCGGACCGGCCCACCTGGGAAGCGGCGACGGAGCCTTTCGACGAGCGCGACAGCGACACGCTGACCAATCCGATCTGGGACCAGAAGACCCATACGGTCATCGGCGATCTCACCTATGATTTCGGCAACGACCTCGTCTTCACCAATCAGATCCAATATTCGGATCTTGAGACGGACCGGCTCAGCGCGCCCTTCAACAGCGGGTCGGCCGAAATCGAATCGCAGGATTTCTCCAACGAAGCCCGTCTGACCTTCGGCACCGAGGAGTCCGTCTGGAGCGGCGTCGGCGGCATCTACTATCGCAACACCGACGAGACCGACACGCTCTATCTCTCCGACCGGTCTTCGCGACCGACCTATGTCAGCCGGTTCGAAGATAAGCGCGACAGTCTCGGCGTCTTCGGTGAGTTGAACTATCGATTCCTGGAGCGCTGGGTGCTTACCGGCGGCCTGCGCTATCAGCGCGACGCCTTGCAGCGTGAGGGCTTTGCCGAGCTCGCCGGGCGCGTTGGCAGCGTCCTGACGCCGGTCGATTACGACGACAGTTTCGACGCCTTCCTCCCGAAGATCTCCCTCGCCTACGACGTCACCGACACGGTCACGGTGGGCGGTCTGATCAGCCGGGGTTACAATCCGGGCGGCGTCACCTTGAATCTCGTCACCAACACCTTCGCGCCTTACGAGAAGGAAACGGCCTGGAATTACGAGCTCTTCACCCGAGCGAAATTCCTCGACGATACGCTCTCGGTGAACGCCAACCTCTTCTACACCGATCTCCACGACGCCCAGCGTTATCTCGTCAGCGATGTCGACCGCTTCTTCGCGCAGACCGTCAATGCCGACAAAGCCCATTCCTACGGCCTTGAACTCGGCGCCGAATATAAGCCTCTCGACGTCCTAACCCTCAACGGATCGATCGGCCTCTTGAAGACCGAGATCGACGAAATCTCCGATCCGGCGGCGGTCAGTCTCAAGGGTAAGGAGTTCGGCCGCGCGCCCGACTACACGCTCGCCTTCGGGGCCCGCTGGGACATTCTCGATAATCTCTCCCTCAGCGGCGATGTGCGCCACACCGACGGCTACTTCTCCGACGATGTGAACGACGAGGACGCCTTCATCGACAGCTTCACCGTGGCCAATGCAAGGGTTCAGTTCCGGCCGCGCGAGGAGGTCGAGCTGTTCGGCTATGTGAAGAACATCTTCGACGAAGAGGGCCCGACCTTCCTTCGCTATAGCCGCACCATTCTGGGCTACGAAGGCCCGGTCGTCCCGCCGCGCGAATTCGGCGGTGGCCTGAAGGTTTCCTTCTGATCCTTTGGGTTCAGCCGGTTCGGTGAGGACCGGCCGGATATTAGCAGGCCTCTGGTTTCTCTGGCCTTTTAGGAAAGGGCAACTTGGTCCTTTCCTAACAAAATCATCGATCGGGCCTCCAGCCTGTCAGCGCGCCGCACGGGTCTTTCAGGGCCAGTGCGGCGCTCCCCTTTTTCGAACGATGACCGAATGGGAGACCCAAGCATTGCGACCTTCGAAGCTTGTTCCTCTTGCCGCCGTTCTGCTCGCGCTGCTGGCCGCTCCTTTCGCGGCACGGGGAGCCGACCGGCAGGTCACGGACGATACCGGACGGGTGGTGGAGATTCCTGTCGAGCCGAAGCGCGTCGTCGTCATGCATGAGCCGCTTCTCGGCCTGCCTCTCATCGATCTCGGCCTCGAACCCGTCGGCAGCTATGGCCGGGCCGATGACGGCTCGCCCCTTTCGGCGGTGGATTTCATCGACACCGTCATGGGGCAAAGCGGCGCCAAGCCGAAAGGCTTCGGCCCCTTCGGCCGGATCGATCTGGAAAGGCTGCGGGCGCTCGACCCGGACCTGATCATCGGCACCGAACGCGATGTCGACAAGGCCGAGCAGCTCTCGACCATCGCGCCGACCTATCTGCAAACCGTCAGCACTGGCCGGGTTCATGGCTTCGGCGTCGAGAAGGATCTCGCCGATCTCGTCGGGCGGCAAGACGCCTATGCCGAAAGGCTGAAGACCTACGAGACGCGGCTCGCGGAGGTCGCAAAGCGCGTACCGGGCGGAGCGGACAAGATCTATCTCGCCATCATCACCAACGACCAGCTCAATCTCGTCGGCGACATGTCGGGCGCCATTCAGGCGATCGAGGATCTGGGCTTTCGCCGTGCCGATCTTAGCGGCACGGAAGCCGGCGCCGGTCCCGGCACCCTCTTTTCCGTTCCGCTCAGCCCGGAAACTCTCGGAATGGCCGATCCCGATCTTCTCGTCGTCATGAACAGCTACGCGGTCGCGGACCGCTCGCCCCAAGCGACCCAAGCCCGGCTTGACACGATCATGCCGGGCTGGCGGTCCTTCCTGAAGCCGGCGCGGGAAGGGCGCGTCCTCTATCTCGATTCCGCAAAGGTCGCGACCCCCACCATCGCCAGCGCGCTCCACACGCTGGATGCGATCGAAGCCTTCGAAAAAGGCCGGTGACGGAAAGCGGCGGTCATCTCACGGCGCCTGCAGCCGGCGTAAGGTTCGAAGCCGCAACGTGATCATGAAGAGCGGGACGCCGACAAGGGTAATGGCGAGGCCGATCGGCAGGGCCATCGTCGATGGCAGGCCGCGCAAGAGGCCGTCGGCAGCAATGACAAGAGCGCCGCCCATCAGGCTCGACAGGACCAGCCGCGCGCGACCCGTGGCGGGGGAGACGAAAGCCGCCAGATGCGGCGCCAGAACGCCAAGAAAGGTCAGCGGACCAACGGCGCTGACGGCGGTCGAACTCATCAGAACGGCAAAGACGAAGATCACCGGCCGGGAGCGGGTGACCGGCTCTCCGATCGCGCGGGCCATATCAGTTCCAAGATCATAGACGGCAAGGCTTCGGCCGAAGACCGCAATGCCGATCACGCCGACCGCGAACCAGGGCGCAAAGGCCGCAGCGCCCGACCAGCTCGCCTGAAACAGCGATCCTGCGAGCCAGGCCGACAGACCATAGGAGGTCTCAGGCGGCGTATAGAGAATGAGGATCGAGGTGATCGCGGAGAGCACCGTTTCGACCGCGAGCCCCATGAGAAGGATCGCAAGGCCGCCGGAGCGGGCCCCGCCGACAAGCCAGATCAACAGGAGACCGACGCCAAGACCGCCGAGAAGCGCGGCGAGCGGCACAATCTCGCGCGGCGCGGCTGGCAGGAAGACCAGAAGCAGCATGATCGCCACCATCGAGCCCTGATTGAGGCCGAAGAGCCCCGGATCGGCGAGCGGATTGCGGGCAAGCGACTGGAGCACCGCGCCGGACAAGGCCACCGCCCAGCCGGCGAGAAAGCCGACGACGATCCGGGGCAGGCGCACCGTCCAGAGGGCATAGGCGCTCGCCGGATCGAGCGGCTCACCGGTCAGCGAGCGCAGGAGATCGGCAAGGCCAACCTCTTGCGCTCCGATGCTCACCGCCAGAGCGGCGAGTGCGAGACAAGCAAGACCGAGCGCCAGGGCGGCTGCGAGATTGTGCAGGCGAATCTGGAAGCCATTGCCCAGCCGCAGGACGGAGCGCCCGTCGAGGGCTCGCGCGCGCCGGATCATCGGGCCGCTTCCCCACCCGCCAGATAGAAGCGCTTGACGATGAGAAGGAAGGCGAGCCCGCCGAGGAGATCGAGCAGCACCCCGGTATTGAGGACGAAGGGCTGAAAGGCCTCCCGTGCGACCATATCGGCGAGGAGACAGGCGATCGCGCCCGTCAGCGCGCAGGCCGGCAGGCCCAGCCTCTGGTCCTGGCCGACAAAGGGGCGTACGAGATGGGGCACGACGAGACCAACAAAGCCGATCGGCCCGCAGATCGCCACCGCCGAGCCCGAGCCGACCATCACGGCGGCGAGCGACAGGCGCGTCACAAGGTCCACATTCACACCGGCCGAGGCGGCCTGCTCGCGCCCGAGCGACATCAGCGTCAGCGGCCGCGCCAGGGCGAAAAGCAGCCCAAGCGACACCGCCCCAAGCCACCAGACGCTAAAAAGCCGGTCGGCATAGACATGGTTGATATTGCCGCTGATCCAGCTGAGGAGATCGGCTCGGCGGGACGGATCGGACAACAAAAGCGCATTGGCAAGGCCGATCAAAAGCATTGAGACGAGCGCACCGGACAGGATCAGCGACAGGCCTCGCGGGTCGCGCGACAGGCCGGCGAAGCGCGCCATCGTCAGGCTGGCCAGGAAACCGAGGATCGCCCCGGCCAGGGCCGCAAAGCCTTGGGCTTCGAGGCCGAAATCGAAGAGCATCACGCCGCCGACGACGAAGGCGGCGGCCCCGGCGCTGATGCCGAGGGTTGCGGGCGAGGCGAGGGGATTGCGGGTCAGTCCCTGCAGCACGCTGCCGCTGGAGGCGAAGAGCGCACCCACATAAAGGGCGATCAGCGCGCGCGGCAATCGCTGATAAAGGACGACATTCTGGGCATAGTCTTGGCGATCGAAGCTGAGAAAGGCCGACAGGATCGTGCTCGTCGGAATAACAATCGCGCCGAGCGACAGATTGAGAAAGAGCGTCACGACCAGAAGCACCGCCGCACTGATGAGAAAGGCGCCGCGATGTCTCATGCGGCGAGCGTCCGGCACCGCGCGTCCATGCGCGGCAGGCAGACGAGGCGCCCATCGCGCTCGAAGATGTCGGCATCGAGATCGAAGACCGCCCCGACCGTTTCAGGCGTCACCGTCTCGCGAACCGGCCCGGCCGCGACGATCCGGCCCTCACGCATCATGACGACATCATCGGCAAAGGCGAGGGTCAGATTGAGATCGTGGAGGACGGTAATAACGGTCTTGCCGTGGTCGCGGGTGAGATCCTTCACGAGGCTCATCGTCGCATATTGATAGGTCATGTCGAGATGGTTCACCGGCTCGTCCATCAAAACGATCCCGGCGTCCTGGGCGAGGATCATCGCGATGAAGGCGCGCTGGCGCTGGCCGCCCGACAGCCGGTTCACCTGGCGATGGGCGAGACCCTCGAGACCGACGACGCCAAGGGCCTTTTGAAAGAGTTCGCGATCACCCTCCGTCGGTCCGCCAAACAGAGAATAGCGCGAATAGCCGGCGAGCTCGACGAGTTCGCCAAGGGTCATATAGTCCGGACACTGGCTTTCCTGCGGCAGATAGGCAAGGCGCCGGGCAAGTTTGCGCCGTCCGATCTTTAAGATCGGCTCGCCATCGAGCGTGACGGCGCCGCCGCTCACGGGCACGAAATTCATGATCGCCTTGAGAAAGGTCGACTTGCCGCAGCCATTCGGCCCGACCAGCGCCGTCAGCCTGCCGGCGGAGAAACGGGCCGAGACGTCGAACAGAACGGGCGTGTCGCCATAGGCGGCGCTGAGGCCTCGCGCTTCGATCATGAAACCCCTTTTCCGCTTTGCGTTTCCATGCCTTTCGCCTCGCCGGTCGAAACCGGACAAGGCGAAACTCAAAGCCCCTTGGCTGGGCTTTTAAAGTCGATTTCTTTCATCATAAATACAGCGCGATGCAAGAGACGATCGACCAGAGACGGGACAGACCAAATCATGCCGGCACGAAACCCCCTCCATATCGGCCTGTCGCTCTCGCCCACCTGGCTGAGTGGCGAAGCCTGGCGGCGGGCCGATAGCGGAGTGGAAAATCTTTTTGAAACCGCGTTTTACGTGGATATCGCCCGGCGGGCGGAAGCGGCGAAGCTCGACTTCGTCTTTCGTCCTGACACGCTTTATCTGGACCGGGCCGCTCTTGAAAAAGGCCCGGGCTTTGCCAGCCTCGATCCGACGATTCTCCTCGCCGCGATCGCTACAGAAACGACCCATATCGGTCTTCTGACCACCGCATCGACGACCTTTTATCCGCCCTTTCTGATCGCCCGGCAGCTTCTCTCGCTCGACCGGATCAGTCAGGGACGCGCCGGCTGGAATGTCGTCACCGCCCTGGACGGCCATGACAATTTCGGTCTGGACAAGATGCCCTCGACCGATGAGCGCTATGCCCGCGCGAGCGAAGCCGTCGAGGCGGTCAAACGTTTGTGGCAGAGCTTTCCGAACGAGGCGCTCGCCCTCGATCGGGAGCGGGGGCTGTTCGCCGATCCGCAGCGCGTCCATCCGATCGATTTCGAAGGCGATTTCTACCAGATCGCCGGGCCGCTCAATCTTCCGGCCAGAGACGGCGCACGCATCCCGATCGTCCAGGCCGGCGCCTCGGACCGAGGGCGGGACTTTGCGGCCAGCGTCGCCGACGCGGTCTTTGCCGCAACGCCGGACCGCGAGGCGGCGATCGAGCTGCGAAGCGATCTGAGGCGCCGCGCCGAGGTCTCAGGCCGGGGCGCTGATGCCGTACGGATCCTGCCTGGTCTCAGCCTGTTTCTGGCTGATAGCCGCCAGGAAGCCGAAGACCTTTTCACCGAAACCCATGCCCGGATCGATACCACACGCAAGCTTGCCTCCATCGCCGAAATGACGGGGCTTGACCTGAAGCATTGGCCAGAGGATCGCCGCATCGAGGCTGGCGATCTTCCGCCGCCACCCGCCACTGTCCGCAGCCGCACCCATTCCGACCTCCTGCGCCGGCTGATCGCAAGGGACGAGCCCCGTCTTGCCGACCTCTTGGAGCGGCCCGAAGTGATCGGATCGGCCCATTGGCGGATCGTCGGAACGCCCGAAGACGCCTATCGCGAGATCGCCGATTGGGCCGCGGCCGACGCCATTGACGGCTTCGTCGCCGTCCCGGGCGGCTCGACCGGATCGATGCATCAATTCCTGAGCGACCTCGTCCCCCGCCTCGCTCAAGCGGGCCTCTGCCGGACAGACTATTCGGGGACCTGTTTTGCCGATCATCTCGGCTTGCGGGGCTGACCGTCGTCAGGTTCATCCCGAACCCTTCGGACCTCAAATGCCTTCGCTCCGTCTTCGACGAAGCCGGTTCGGCGCATCTTTTCGAACTCACATCTTGTGTGCGGTATGCGGCAATAAATCACTCACAGCATGAAGCTCATAGTGAATTTCGCCCCGTAATTCGGGAACGGCTTTGGGGACGCCGACGATTGCGCGCTTCGCGCAAAGCTGAAGGAGCCCTGAGCCCTCTGCTGAATCGATTTGCGAACGTGCGCGAAACCGGTCAGGCCGAACTGATTAACCGAAATCGGTGTCATACCCCCGTTGGTATCTGTCGGTAGCCGCGTGCATCGACTTCTTTTCCTCGCATGAGACCGAAATCCGTAAAGACGCCCAACGACGAATTTTTCCCCTTGCCGGGGGTTCACAGGCGCGCTCTTGGCCGTTATATGACAGCCCACATCGGCGCCACTGCCGACCCTGTTGGGGAATAGGTTAACGGTAGACCAGCGGACTCTGACTCCGTTAGTCCTGGTTCGAATCCAGGTTCCCCAGCCATTCATTTTTCCCGCAGCAAAATCAATTACCTAGTGAACGGGCGAGAAGCTCGTGTGTATCAGTTTTGTGCGCAGTCCACATGGCATTCTGGATCTCTGGACGCGGTGATACGAACTCGGTGGCCACCGAAGATTTTTTGCGACAGAGCAACACCCCAACGCGAACCCGAAACACAAACTCGTCCTCTTCCTTGACCTCAAAGGGATTCGAAGATCACCGTGCATCTCAAGGCGCAACGGGGAATTGAGATTTGAGTATCGAAAAGTCGCTGTTTGCGGCCGCGGACAAGATGCGCGGCGCGATGGACGCTGGAGAGTATAAGCATATTGCGCTGGGTATGCTGTTCCTGCGCTACGTCTCGGAGGCGTTCCGGCGTGTTCAGAAGGGTCTGGAAGCGGCCGGCTATGATGCCGAAGATCGCGACGAGTATCTCGCCGAGAACGTCTTCTTCGTGCCGGAGGAGGCGCGTTGGTCGCATCTGTCCGCTCATGCCAAGGATCCGAAGATCGGCGTCATGATCGACGACGCCATGCGCGCGATCGAGGAGGAGAACGAGAGCCTGAAGGGCGCGCTGCCGAAGCGGTTCGGCCGCGAGGCGATCGACCGGACCATGCTGACCGGGCTGATCGACCTCTTCTCCAACGTGAAGATGGAGGGCGACAGCCGCGACTTCGATATGCTCGGCCGCGTCTACGAATACTGCATCGGAGAGTTCGCGGCGGCGGAAGGCAAGCGCGGCGGCGAGTTCTTCACGCCGAAATCGGTGGTCGAGACGCTCGCCGAGATGATCGAACCGATGCGCGGCCGCGTCTACGATCCGTGCTGCGGCACGGGCGGCTTCTTCGTCCAGTCGAAGGCGTTCATCGAGGCCCATGCCGGGCGGAAGGCGCATGGCACGGACGAGATCGCGATCTACGGGCAGGAGCGCAACCACACCACCTTCGGCCTCGCCCGCATGAACCTCGCTATTCGCGGCATCTTCGCCGATCTCCGCTGGAACGCGGAGGGCACGCTTGTTCGCGACGAGTTCCCGGACGAGCGCTTCGACTTCATTCTCGCCAATCCGCCCTTCAACATCTCCGACTGGTCGGGCGAGGCGCTGCAGGAGGATGCGCGCTGGACGTTCGGCGCACCGCCGCCGGGCAATGCCAACTTCGCCTGGATCCAGCACATCCATTCGCACCTGTCCGCCACCGGCGTCGGCGGCGTGGTGATGGCGAACGGATCGATGTCGTCGATGAGCGGCGGCGAGGGCGAGATCCGGCGCGCGATGGTCGAGGGCAACGCGGTGGACGCGATCGTCGCGCTGCCGGGCCAGCTCTTCGCCGGCTCGCAGATTCCGGTCTGCCTCTGGATCCTCGCAAAGGACAAGTCGAACGGGGTCGCGATGGATGCGAAGCTCCGCGACCGGCGCGGCGAGGTCCTGTTCATTGACGCGCGCAAGATGGGCGCGCTGATCCCCGGCAGCCGCAAGCAGAAGCAGCTGTCATCGGACGAGATCAGCCGCATCGCGGACGCCTATCATGCGTGGCGCGGTGAAGCCTTGGCTGGCGCCTACGCAGACGAGCCGGGCTTCTGCAAGGCGGCGACGACCGAGGAGATCGCCAAGCACAACTTCGTCCTGACGCCCGGACGCTATGTGGGTGCCGGTGCGGCGGCGGAAGACGATGAGCCGTTCGAGGAGAAGTTCGAGCGGCTGACTGCGACTCTGGCGGAGCAGTTCGCGGAGGGACGGCGGCTTGAGGCGGAGATTGAAGCCCGAATGAGGACACTAAGATGACAACTTGGTGGCAGTGCTCACTCGGCGATCAAATAACGCTCCAGAGAGGAGTCGATATCACAAGGAAGGAAAGTTCCTTCGGTTCCGTGCCTGTAATTTCATCCGGCGGTTTATCTTTCTACCACAACGTTTCAATAGACAATGGACCAGGCGTCGTTATCGGCCGGAAAGGCTCGCTTGGAACTGTTTACTGGGTCAATCAGCCATACTGGCCACACGACACTACGCTTTGGGTAAAAGACTTCAAGGGCAACGATAGCAGATTTGTCTACTACGCCCTGAAGTCGCTGGATACGAAGAGCTTAGATGTTGGATCTTCAAATCCGACATTGAATCGCAACCATGTCCACCCAATACAGATATGGTGGACTAACCTTGATACGCAGCGTGAGATCACAACAGCCCTAAGTGCCCTCGACGACAAGATCGAACTGAACCGGCGGATAGCGGGGACGCTGGAGGAGATGGCGCGGGCGCTCTACCGGTCTTGGTTCGTCGATTTCGATCCCGTCCGCGCCAAGGCCGAAGGCCGCGAGCCCGCCCACATGGACGGCGCCACCGCCGCCCTCTTCCCGGATCGGTTCGGCGAGGATGGTTTGCCTGAGGGCTGGCAT
This sequence comes from Fulvimarina manganoxydans, assembly GCF_900176465.1. Lineage (GTDB taxonomy): Bacteria > Pseudomonadota > Alphaproteobacteria > Rhizobiales > Rhizobiaceae > Fulvimarina > Fulvimarina manganoxydans. Next base: position 18,589 of record NZ_FWXR01000005.1, on the reverse strand, counting down.
TCTCGATCATTAGAGGAAGTAGCGGATTTCTTAAACGGTGCGGCGCTTCAGAAATTTCCGCCTGAAGAGGGTTGCGAGAGCCTGCCGGTTATAAAGATAGCCGAGCTGAGGTTGGGCATCACGGAGAAGACTGCACGAGCTAGCGCTAATCTTCCAACGAAGTATCGGATCAACAATGGCGACGTCTTGTTTTCTTGGTCAGGATCACTGCTTCAAAAAGTATGGACGGAAGGGGCAGGCGCACTGAACCAGCACCTTTTTAAAGTCACCTCCGAACACGTGCCGAAATGGTTTCATTACTACGCCGTGGATCAACATATGGATGAGTTCCGACAAATCGCCGCATCGAAAGCAACGACTATGGGGCATATTCAGCGCCGCCATCTCAGAGAAGCGATGGTAGCGCTTCCTGACGATCCTCGCATACTGGAGGCGGCCGGACGGATCGTTGCTGCAGCCTTCGACCGCGCCATTGCGGCTTCGCTCGAAAACCAAACCCTCGCCGAACTTCGCGACACGCTCCTGCCGAAGCTAATGTCCGGCGATATCCGTGTCGGCGAAGCGCGGGAGATGGCGGAGGCGGCCGAATGACGGTCGCCAAGGGCGAGTCATGATTGGCTATTTCTCCGAGGCCGGGCTGGAGAAGAGCTTCGTCGAGGATCTCGTCGCGCTCGGCTTTTCCCATTTGGACGGCATCCACGCCTCGCCGGACGCGAAGCCGCAGCTGCGAAGCGCCTGGCGCGAGACGATCCTCGCGCCGGTTCTCCTTGATGCGCTCAGACGCATCAACCCCGTCGCGCCCGACTGTGCGATCGAAGAGGCTTCGCGCAAGCTGACCGATACGGTGTTCGCCACCGATGCCGTGCAGGAGAATCGCCGCATTCACGAACTGCTGGCCGGCGGCGTGCTGGTGACGACCACCGTCGATGGCGAGGAGCGCGACCTTCACCTCTCCATTATCGACTGGACCGACGACGAGAACGTCTGGCACGCGGTCAACCAGTTCGACGTCGCCGGCAAGTCGAACCGAACGCCGGACGTTGTCCTCTTCCTGAACGGTCTGCCCCTGGTCGTCGTCGAACTGAAGGGCATAACGGGCGCAGGTATCGAGGCGGCCTTCAACCAGATCCAGACCTACCAGGACCAGATCCCGGATCTCTTCCGCACGACGCTTCTGAGCGTCGTCTCAGACGGGCTGAAGGCGAAATACGGCTCGCTCTCCGCCGATCTCGGTCGGTTCATGAACTGGCGGACGGTGGACGGCGAGACGCTGGTCGCGCCCGGCTCCGAACTCGCGCTCCAGACGCTGACAAAGGGACTGCTGAACCGCCGGACGCTGCTGGACATGCTGCGCTGGTTCACCGTCTTCGAGGACGAGGGTCGCGGGCCGATTAAGAAGATCGCTGGCTACCACCAGCTTCACGCCGTGCGGAAGGCTCTGGAAACGATCTCCGAAGCCCGTGGAGGCGATGGCAAAGGCGGTGTGCTGTGGCACACCCAGGGAAGCGGCAAGTCGCTCCTGATGGCCTTTCTGAGCGGCCGGGTGATGAACGACGTAGGGATGGAGAACCCGACCTTGCTCGTCCTGACTGATCGGAACGATCTCGACAACCAGCTCTTCGCCACCTTCTCCCGTTGCCGCGCACTTTTCGGCGAGGATCCGGTGCAAGCAGGCTCGACTGATGATCTGAAGCGGCTGCTCGATCGGAAGGTCGGCGGCGTCGTCTTCTCGACCATTCAGAAGTTCCGGCCGGAGAAGGGAGCGGACTTTCCCCAACTGACCGAGCGCTCCAACGTTGTCGTCCTCGTCGACGAGGCGCATCGGACGCAATACGGCTTCGAGGCGAAGCTCGATAAGGGAACCGGCGAAATCCGCCACGGCCTTGCCCACCATCTGCGGAAAGCGCTACCGAACGCGGTCTATGTCGCCTTTACTGGAACGCCGGTGGATCTCGTCGGCGCCGACACGCGCGCGGTCTTCGGCGATTATATCGACGTCTACGACGTGGCCCAGGCTGTGACCGATGGCGCGACCGTGCCGATCTACTATGAAGGCCGTGTCGCGAAGGTCGAGATCGACGAGGAGCTGGCGGAAGGTATCGACGAAGCATTCGAAGACGCCACCGAGGATCTCGAAGAGGACGACGCCGGAGCGCTAGCGAAGAAGTGGACCCGCATTGAGGCTTTGGTCGGTGCGGACAAGCGCCTTGATAAAGTCGTCGACGATATCCTGACCCATTTCGAAGCGCGGCTCGTTGCGCTTGGCGGCAAGGCGATGATCGTGTGCATGAGCCGGCGGATCTGCGCAGCGCTCTATGAGCGGATCGTCGCCGCGCGGCCGGACTGGCACGGCGAGACGGACGATGCCGGCGCGGTGAAGGTCGTCATGACCGGGAGCGCGAGCGACCCGAAGGCGCTGCAGCCGCATATCCGTTCGAAGGGCCGGCAAGAGGCGATCCGCAACCGGTTCAAGAACCCGGACGATCCGCTGAAGCTGGTCATCGTCCGCGACATGTGGCTAACTGGCTTTGACGCGCCGGTCATGCACACGCTCTATGTCGACAAGCCGATGCGCGGCCATGGGCTGATGCAGGCGATCGCGCGCGTCAATCGCGTCTTCCGCGACAAGCCGGCCGGCCTCGTTGTCGACTATATCGGCCTTGCGGCTGAACTGCGCAGCGCGCTCGGTCATTATTCGAAGGCGGACCAGAACCAGACCGGCATCGACGAGCGCGAGGCTGTGAAAGCCTTCCTCGACACGCTCGATGTGGCGAGATCGCAGTTCCACGGGTTCGACTACGGCAAGGCGATCATCGGCACGAAGGCGGATCGTCTCGCGATCTTCCCGGCGGCGATCAAGTTCATGCTGCAGAAGGACCGGGACGAGAATACAAACGTCCCGGCGATCACGCGCTTCAACGACGCCGTTGCTGCGCTCGCGAAAGCCTACAAGCTCGCGTCTGGCAGTCCCGAGGCGACGCAGCACGCGATCGAGGTCGCCTTCTTCTCCGCCGTCCGCATTGCGCTCGACAAGCTGAACGCAAGCGGCACGAAAGGCGGCCGTGGCGATCCTGACTTCGCGATCCAGCAGCTGGTCAACAAAGCTGTCGCTTCGACGGAGATCGTCGACATCCTCGAAGCGTGCGGCTTCGATCGGCCGGACATCAGCGTTCTCTCCGAAGAGTTCCTGAACGACCTTCAAACGACGAAATAGAAGAACCTGGCGGTTGAGGCGCTGAAGAAGCTCCTGAACGGCGAGATCAAAGCCCGAATGCGGACGAACGTCGTGCAGCATGAACTCTTTTCCGCCCGACTGCAGGATGCGATCAAGCGTTACCACGATCGCAGCGTCGACGCGCTGCAGGTGCTTCAGGAACTGATCGCTCTCGCCAAGGATCTGAAGGCACAGCCTGCGGACGATCTCTCGCCAGAGGAGCGAGCCTTTTACGACGCCCTTGCGAAGAACGACAGCGCGCGCGAGCTGATGAGCAATGAGAACCTCCGCGTGATTGCGACGGAACTCGTCCTGGCCCTACGAGGGAGCACTGGCCCGGACTGGTGGAAGAAGGAGAACGTCCGCGCCCGGATGCGCCGGGACATCAAACGGATCCTGAAGAAGTATGGCTACCCGCCGGACCTGCAGTCGGAGGCGGTAAGAACGATCCTCAGGCAGGCTGAAACGTTGGCCGAAGCGGTCTGATGTCTTAGAACGTGCCATACAGGGGATGATCTTGATAGAAGGCCTCTCGCTCATTCTCTTCCATGTCCGCAAGCCGCTTGAGCTGAGGCCGAATTGTCGTTTCGGTCCAAGCCTCTCCCCGAGGAGAGAGATAGCCACGCCTATTCAGCTCCTCGGCAATTTCCTTCTTCGTGGCCGCTGGCTTCTGTTCTCTCAGCTCTCTGATGATAGGCGCGATCGCATCGGTCAGCTTTCTCGCCTTGCTTGTGCGAGCCTCTGCCGCCTTCTCGCGAGCCTCCGGGAGGTTCTTGGTATTGCCGAGCGTCACACCGCGCTTCCGAGCCTTCTCCAGCCCTTGGCGGGTTGTGCGGCTGATGCGCTCGGCTTCGGCTTGTGCTCGGCTCGCCTCGGCCATCGTTACAGCATGACGCGGATCCTCGCCGGATCGAGTGCTGATGACTGCCAGCCGGCCACTCGCAACCATCTCCTCCAGCGCTTTCGTATTACGGGCAAAGCGGTCGAGACCATCGACGATGATCGGCCGGCCCGTCTTATGCGACGCTTCAATAGCCGAGCGAAGCCCAGGTCTGTTTCTGACACTATCTTCGCCAACTGCAGACTGAGCATCTCTAAACGTATCAGTAATGACGTAGCCCGCCGCCTTTGCGTATGCCTCGATGCTCACGAGCTGTAAATTGAGGCCGCCGCCGTTCTCCTCCTGGCCTTTTGTCGACACCCTGATGTAAGCAATTGCTGATTTTCGCTTAGGCATTGAAAACTAGTCTCTGCGTGTTCGTTTCTATACGATTACAATTAGTGATACTCAGATGAGCCGGAGGCGCCAAAGTCAATTAGCTCAGGTGCTACAGGCAGGCCCTTTAGAAAGACGCAGCTTTCAGTTAACGTGGGAAAATATTCTCGTGCCCCCTTGGGAGAAGGCGGCTTCGGTTCGACCTCAGGAGTTGGGACCTCGAAGGTCAGATGCGGCCTGCCTCAGAGCGTGCGTCAGAAGAGGTATGACGCTTGATGCCATTGTGCGCCGACGTCCGGCCTGTAAGAAGATCGTTGCTCGACCACGACGATGCACCGTCAGCTCGAATTCTTCGATCGTTGCCCGGTAAGCCTTTCCCATAGTCGCGACGGCGTCAATGCTGTCAGCAAGGTCTATTGCACCCTTCGCTGAAAGTGGACTAAGCCCCATCGCCCGACCCTGGTCGTCTCCCACAACGAAATGAACAGCGCCCCCAATGGCTTCGATGATCACGTTCTCCAGCGAGGCGTCTACGGTCCTCTTTTCGATCTGGTTGCGAAGGAACTGAGCCAGAATTTCAGGGACCGTTCGGTCCATGGTCTTGGCGAGCTCTCCGAGCTTGGCACCGATCTCATTCGGCACTCTCATCAAAGTGGTGGATACCATAGACGTCTTTCTCCTTTTCTAAACGCCCCTTTAGTATAACTCATCATAAGATCGCGTGCTATTGCCATTTGCGATTCTTTCAAAGATTGCGCCTTCGAAAATGGGGATCGGGCACAGTGCGGACCCCCTTCAGCCAAAGCCAATCTTTCTAGGGCTTCGGTCCGATTGCATTTGCGCCTTCACGAGGAGAGGCACAAAGCAAGCGAGCGGCGTCAGGCGAGCGTCATGACATCATCCTCGACGTCAACCATTCCCAGATCTTCGTCTTCGGCCTCCTGCGCATCACGCATTTGAGTCACCTCCTCGTCGGTCAGGACGCGCAACGTCAGCACGGGCATTTCGGCCCCGGCGATCTCATCGAGCCCGAGCACAGCTCGCTTCAGTGTGTGGATCTTACCGAGGGCATCGGCTGCGGCTGCAAGCGCCTTGATCGCTGAACCGGCGCGATATGCGAGTGTCGGATCGGCACGCGCGATGGCGATCTGCTCCAGAATTCCGGCTTCGACCTCACATGCGCCTCGAAGGGCTGTCTCCTTCACTAGCTTGGCGTTCGTTGCCGGGTCGTCCTCGCATGAAGGAACAGGAGGAAGCGGCACCTGAGCGTAGGCCGCCAGTTTCTCGCGTGCAGCGCTGCCCTTGGTAACGTCATGAGCGTCGAAATGAAGTTGGAGCGCCCGGACTGATGCACCGGTTCGGTCGGCGAGCTCAGCGAGGGTGACTTCTCCGCTTGCCCATTCCTCGCGTGCACTCGCCCACTCCTCATCTGATAGACGGGTGTAGCGGCGCTTAGGGCGTTCTGGATCGGGCATGACGATGGTCTCCTGGCGTTCATGATCTCCATGATACCATCTGGTTCAATTTGAGTATGCCCTATAAATACCGGACAGACACCTGGTTCAATAAATTCGATTGACCACTTAAAGCAGACTGATATGGTGTGAACCACTCAAAACGAACCAATGGGCTCACACCATGCTCGCTCGTCTCTACCTTCGCGCTTCGACCCAAGACCAGGACGCGGGGCGAGCCCAAGCCGAGCTTGAGACGTTTGCTGCCGAGCGCGGCCTGACGATTGCCGGAACCTTCGTTGAGAACGAGAGCGGTGCGCGCCTGGCACGGCCCGAGCTCTTCCGGTTGCTCAAGGATAGCCGGCCGGGCGACGTGCTTCTCGTCGAACAAGTCGATCGCCTTTCACGGCTCACGACAGGGGACTGGAACAAGCTTCGAGCCGAGATCGCGGCGAAGGGCGTGCGCGTCGTCGCACTGGATCTTCCGACCTCATACATGCTCGCCGATCCTGATAAGGAGAGCTTCACCGCCCGCATGGCCGAAGCGATCAACGGAATGTTGCTCGACATGCTCGCGGCCGTCGCCCGGAAGGACTATGAGGACCGTCGCCGCCGTCAGGCGCAGGGGATCGCCAAGGCGAAAGATGAAGGGCGCTATCGCGGCCGGCCGGCGAACAAGAAGCGCAACGAAGGCATCGCGCAGATGCTGGCCAACAGAATGTCATATACGGCGATCCAGAACGCTACCGGAGCAAGCCGCGCCACGATCGCGAGGATCAGCAAGCGCGGAAATTCGAACGATCAGGCCTTGCCCACATGAAGATGAGACAAATCGAGACCGGGATAGGCGATGCTCTCGATCAGCGCGACACGTTGGTCCAGCATGCCTTCAGGAAGATGGCCGTATCGTCCGGTCATGCTCGCCTTTGCATGTCCAAGAATAAAGCCGAAATTCTCGTCAAGATAACCGGCCCGGCGGAATGCATCTGTCGCGCCGTGGCGAAAGCTGTAAAGGCTCAGACCTTTGCGGTTCATCAAGCCTAGCCGGGATAGATAGCGAGGAAATTCGCGCGAGAAGTCTGCAACCATCTGGCCTCGGCTATTACGGGTTGCAGCAGGAAAGAGCCTCACGTTCCCTGCCGCAGCCATGCGATCGCGATACTCGATAAAGCCAAGCCGGATGAGTTCTGGGTGAACTGGCACGACGCGCATCGATCCTTTAGTTTTCACGCTCTTGTCGTCGTTACCCTCGGTCATGATGTGCATGATCCAATGGCAATGAAGCTTGCGAACGTCCGCGATGTTGAGTTGCGCGATTTCGGCCGGCCGGGCGGCGCTGTAGAGCATTACGAGCGGCAGCCAATACCGATGATCCTCGATCCGAACATTGCCCGGCTTGGCGATGAAGCGCCATTTGTCATCAGACTGGCACCCGGTGAACAGTGGAGAGGCGAGAAGCTGCTGGAGCTCCTCAGTCGTGAAGATCGCCTTCTTTGAGTTCTTGGCCTTTGGAAGCGACATGTCGGCGGTGGGGTTGGCGTCCAGGTATCCATTGACGACGAGCCATTGGCAAAAGGCGCCCATGCTTGCGAGATATCGGTTCACCGTGCGCGGCGTGATTACGGGCTTTCCAACTTCTTTGTTCGCCCGAATGATCTGCGCAAGCCCCATTCCGGCGAACGCCTTTGTCTCGGTCGCCTTCACCGGATACTCGCGAAGAAGCGTCTTCCATTCACGAATGGCCTTGCGTCGATTCGGCGAACGGGAAGCGTCCGGCCGTGAAGATCGAGAAACGTGCCGATGTCGCGCCGCGCTTGGTTCAGCGTGTCTGCCGCGATCCCCTTGGGATTATCACGGGCGTAGGCTTCGAAGAGTTCTGGGATCGTCTCGCCGGGCTTGGCCCGCTCGCGAACCTGCGTCGTCGCCGGCTTCACGATCGGGTCGCGCGGGGTGCCGCCGTAATCGCCCCGGTCGCGTTCAAAGGTGCGTTCCAGCGCCTCAATCTCGGCACGGATCATGCGCCGGCCTAACTCGGCCTCTTCCGGCGATCCACGCGGGATGATGAGATCATGTTTGCGGGCAAACTCGTCGATCTCGTGCCGGACAAGGGCGAGCTCGCCGGAGACAAGGTGCTTGCGGAGATCGGCAGCCTTGGCCTGCCTTCGCGCGGCGTCAAGCGCGCCCGCGCTCTGCATCGCCATCACCTCTATGGTGGCGTCCAGCATGGCGAGCGGATCGCTGGCGTCAATCGTGCCGGCATTGGCGAAAAGGGACCGCGTTGCTGCGTCTATGTCCGTTTGCGTCGGCCTCGCCGCCCGACTAGCGTCGTCACGATCAGGGGTGCCTTCGTAGTGCGACCACGGTGCGGCCGCACGGTCGTCTTCGCTCAATGTCCGCCGCCGCGACACGTCGTCGAGTTGCGCCCGCCATCTTTCGATGACCGGCCATAGCCGCCGCTTGGCCTCATTCTCATCCTTCGTGCCGAGCGCCTTTGTGAATTCGCTTCGGCCGACAATCGCGACCAGTTCGGCTGGCACTCTCAAGCGAGCGTAATAGGAGGAGCCGCGCCGGGTGAGGTAGGAAATTCGCGCCAATTTGAAGACCATTTGGAAGGGTGCAGTGTAGCAATTCGGTGTAGCAATTTCGTTTGAAAAGGGCAACAAATCCATATAGTTCTAAAGATGACAGGGGCTTAAAAAGAGTTGGATTATGTTCCAGGTTCCCCAGCCAACACTCCCCAAATATTATTATTATTTTTTCTCGTAGCTGAGAATCCGTCATCCGTCGTTTCTCGCACTTGGGCCTAAACCTGCAGCCCAGAGGTGATGGCCATTGCCGACCGTCCGGGCTCTCGGACAGAGGGACCCGGTCGGTAGCTCGGCGGTAGGACATTCCCAATCTCGAACGGCGTGGGCGCACGTTTTATTGGCGTGCCCGTGCGCTTCAGGCGCATGCCTCGGCGGGCGTGCCTGTCGTTCTCCCTTGCGTTTGTCCGATCATCGCAAGGCGAACTACATGGCGCAGCGTCTGAAAACGCTCCTTGCCGACCTGACCGTGAGACCGACTGCCGGCATGACGACGAAGGGGCAGCTCGAACAGATCTTCCGCGCCGAGATCGAGCGCATGAACACCTATCTCGAGGACATCGCATTCGCCGCGCGGCGCGCAGGGACATCGCTGCCCTGCGTGACCACTTCAACCTGATCCCGCCTCGCCACAGCCAAAGTGCGCGGTTGCGCAACCTCAAACCTGCTGCGCTCAGAGCCTTCGCAAGAGAAGAAAGGGAGCGTGCCGAACGAACAGGCCAGCCCGTTCCCCCCATCGGCCTATCCAATACGACGGGTTTTGGCCACCCTGCAAAGCTTGTATTCGCTGCGACGGCTTTTCGCTGTTGATCAAGTCCGCGACACCGCTTTTCGAGGACGGGTTCAAGCTCCTCGAGCGTTTCGAAGTACCTGTTGACGATCGGTTCGTCGAGGACCGGCCATAGGTGTTCTGCGGGCTGGACTTCTGGCGTGTAGGCCGGCTGATAGACGAGACGCATGCCAGGCGGAACGACGAGATTGGGCTTTGTATGATAGCCGGCCCCGGGGACTGTCAGGAATTTTGTGTGTGGGCGGGGCATAATGGGCCCGAAGGAGATTACCCATGGCCCGCCGCAAGGAACCCAGCATTCCAGACGCATTGCTCAACCAGCTTTTGTCGGGCGCCGATCCGAACAACGCCTTTGACCCCGGCGGCCTGCTCGATGGCCTGAAGAAGGCTTTGGCCGCGCGCGCCCTGAACGCCGAGATGGACCACCATCTTGCCGGCGAGAACGGCGTGGGAAACGGTCGCAACGGCTACGGCAAGAAGACGGTGACGAGCGATAGCGGCAAGTTCGAGCTGTCCGTTCCCCGGGACCGGCAATCGAGCTTCGACCTACAGCTCATGCCAAATATCAGCGCCGCTTTCCAGGTTTCGACGAGAGTGAGCCTGTGAACGAAAACAGGCCCGTGACTGTTTTCCCGGCGAACGATCTCGATGTACGCCCGGGGCATGAGCAACCGGGAGATCGTCGGTCATCTCCATGATCTTTACGGCGTCGACGTCTCGCCCGACCTGATCTCGGCTGTCACCGACGCCGTTCTGGACGAGGTTGCCGCTTGGCAGGCCCGGCCGCTCGAGCCGGTCTATCCGATCGTCTTCTTCGATGCCCTCCGGGTCAAAATTCGGGATGAAGGCTTCGTCCGTAACAAGGCCGTTCACATCGCCCTTGGCGTGCGCGCCGACGGCACCAAGGAGGTTCTCGGCCTTTGGCTGGAGCAGAACGAAGGTGCCAAGTTCTGGCTCCGCGTCATGAACGAGATGAAAACCCGCGGTGTTGAGGACGTTCTGCTCGCCGTCGTCGATGGCCTGAAGGGCTTTCCCGAGGCGATCGTCGCGTTCAGCGGGTCAACAGTCCACTTGACTGTTGACGTTCACCGCTTCACTTCCAGACGCTACGGTCCAGACCTGCATCGTCCATCTTCTGCGCCACAGCCTCGACTTCGTCTCTTACAAAGATCGCAAGCCCGTCGCGACCGCGTTGAAGGACATCTACCGGGCCACCGACGCCGAGGCGGCCGAAAAGGCCCTGACGGCGTTCGAGGGCAGCGAATGGGGCAAGAGATACAAGGCCATAGGGCAAAGCTGGAGAAGGGCCTGGAGCGAGGTCATCCCGTTCTTTGCCTTCCCGGGGGAAGTCCGCAAAATCGTTTACACCACGAACCAGATCGAGGCGCTGAACTCCAAGCTGCGACGGGCGGTGCGGGCCCGCGGCCACTTCCCGAACGACGACGCTGCGATGAAGCTGCTCTTTCTCATCTTGAACCGGGCCGAAAAGGAGTGGAAGATGGCGCCGCGTGAGTGGGCAATGGCCAAGGTGCAGTTCGCCATCCTCTACGGCGAGCGCTTCACCAAGGCCATGGCCTGACAATGTTCGACCGCCCGCCCACACATGGAATTCCTGACACTCCCGATCTTCGAGGAATTCCGGATCACGGTCGATGAGACGACTGTCGGCCGAGAGCTGCGCGCCATGGGCTTTGCCAAGCTCTCGGCCCGGCCGCGCCACCACGCCCAGAACGAGTTCGAAGTAGAGGATTTTAAGAAAGTTTCCCAGCCGAGTTGCCGGCGATCCAGCAAAGCCTCCCCAAAGGCACCGAGATCGAACTCTGATGGGCCGACGAAGCTCGGATAGGACAGAAGAACAAGCGAACACGACGCTGGGCGCGACGTGGCACGCGCCCCTCGGCGCCAAGCGACCTCGGCACCGCATCAGCCTACATCTTCGGCGCCATCTGCCCGAAAAAGGGAAAGGGCGCTGGCCTCGTCATGCCCTATTGCGATACCGCTGCCATGAACGAGCATTTGAGCGAGATCAGTCTCATGGTCGATCCCGCCGCCCATGCCGTTCTCATCGTCGACAAGGCCGGCTGGCATACCACGCCGAAGCTGAAGGTGCCGGACAAAATCACCTTGATGTTCCTGCTCTCAAAAGCGCCCGAATTGAACCCGCAGGAAAACATCTGGCAGTTCATGCGCGAGAACTGGCTCTCGAACCGCATCTTCCTCGACTACCAAGACATCCTCACCCATTGCTGCCATGCCTGGAACAAGCTCGTCGAGCAGCCATGGATTATCATCTCAATCGGAATGCGGGACTGGGCGCATAGGGTCTGATCAGCACCCGTTGGTATTAGTCTACGGATCTGCCGGTCGCTGCTCTTCTTTGGTCTGAACAGCGAGAGCGACAGCGAAGGGGAGGCGGGGTCATCATGAGCGAATGAACGCCTTCCATTGGCAGAGGCCCAGTTGCACAGCGCTCCATGATCCGAAATGCATGGGGAAGACCCACCTCATACGTCGCACATAGATTATCCTACAAGATGACAATATTTATCTAGATTTATAAATATCTATCCGCATTATATTTACTGAGAGCTACTGGGAATATTCGGCCCTGGGCGGAAAATCTCAACTGAATGCTCAAAAATTAGTCTTGCACAGTGGTCAAGAAAGTGTAAATTTTCGTTCACGCCGATGTTATGGCCGCATATCGATGCGTTGGATATGCAACCAATAATTTATAAGCGCAAATTGACAGAAATACCCCGTCAATATGTGCTTAAAAATGTAAATTTCCCTAATGATTATTGTTCGGAAATGAGGCGATTGTATCGCGCAACGAAATGCGTGTGACTGGTATGGAGTCTGTTGAGTTCATGTTGTGTAAATCGGGACTGACCAAGCCAAGGCAAATCTTCGATATTTCTGCAAAGTCATTGCGGGCATTTGCTCCGCCGTTGACCACCCTTCTCGATGATCGACCGACCCAACAATCCGGCCGACCCAACGATCCTTCTATGTCTCGGATGCGCTTTCTGACACGCCTTTTCATAAGTGCGTTTACGCCCTTCGATGCAGCTTTGCGCTCATTGCCGCCAGATCTACTTGGGCGTCTGTTTTCCGCTCCGGGATAGACAGCGAGACGCTATCCTGCAAATGGCCGATCGCCCAAGACGTGATTGGCTTCACGCAGCAGAAGCGCCTTCTGGTTTAGACTATGCGAATGATGAAGACTTGAAACGATCTGCTTCAACCGATCGCTCCTTCGGCAATTCTGCATAGAAAACCAGTTTTCCTCCAAATTTTTGCTTCGAAGGTCAACGGACGCTTTCGCGTATTGCGCCCGCATGGCCGCCCCATGCCTGTCCTCCTCGATCCTCTTCCTCATAGGGTTCCCATGTTGAAACAGAACAGAACAGACGACTCGGCAAATCTTCGCTCGCCTTCTCAAAGTCAGGATTGGGCAGAGGCGGCTGCAATTTTGGAAAGTGATGAATACAAGGCCGATTGGGGCCTTGCCGGCATGAATGCATCTTATGCTTATGCGCTCGGCTATACGGGCGAGGGCATCAAGCTCGGAGAGGTCGATTCCGGCATCTATGCCGCTCATCCGGAATTTGCCGACGGCCGCATCCATCCCCTCGATATTTCCGGCACTTACTTGAACGACGGATATCGTTACGAAAATTTACACTGGGAATGGGACGGAAATAGTTGGCATTTGGTGAGCGAGGGACCGTGGGACCCGAGCCGATTCGAAGCAAATGAGAGCTTCGATACGCCGGGCGTCTATGATGGCTCCATCAATGGCACGCACGGAACCCATGTCGGCGGTTCGATCGCAGCGGCCCGAGATGGAAAAGGCATGCATGGCGTCGCCTACTTGGCCGATCTGTTTACCGCCAATACGGGCGGTACGGACGGCATGGTCTGCGGCCCCAGCGAAGACTACAACTACTTCAAAGCCGCTTATGGGGCCGTTGCCGAAGCGGGTGCCCGTGTCATCAATACGTCATGGGGACAGGACGCCGCCTCCGACGACTTTTCGACGCTCGAAGGCCTCATGACGGTCTATTCGACCCATTTCGGCAAATTGACCTGGATCGATGCCGTTGCCGACGTCGTGAAGGAATATGGTGAAATCCAGACTTGGGCGGCAGGCAATAACGGTTGCTTCTCACCGGTCGTCGAGGCGTCTCTACCCTATTTCCGACCGGAACTCGAACGCAATTGGATCGCCGTCGGAGCATCCGGCGACACTGGCGGGCACTCTCCGGATAGCACTTATGCAGAGTCATGGTCCACAAAAGCGGGGGTCGCGAAATATTGGACGGTTTTCGCACCGGGCATTAACATATACAGCACCGTTGCGCATCATGAGGACGGTGACGTCTGGTCCCCTGAGGCTTGGGGCGTAGATCCGAATAATCCTGAATATACGTCGGTCAGCGGCACGTCGATGGCGGCCCCTCACGCCACGGGCGCACTCGGCCTCGTCATGCAGCGCTATGCCTATCTGGGCAATCAGGAGGCCCGCGACGTCCTCCTGACCACGGCCCAGCACATGGATGCGGTCGAAGGCACGCCGGACGACACGACGGGGCTGGCCCGAAACGACGCCCCCAACGAGATCTGGGGCTGGGGTGCGATCGATCTCAAAGCCGCCATGAACGGGCCCGGCCAGTTCCTCGGCGCCTTCACAGTCGATATGGACGAAACCCAGTCCGACGTCTGGTACAACACCATCACCGAAGATGCTCTCATCCAGCGCCATCGCGAGGATATCGCCGAGCAGGCCACATGGCAGCAGACGCTCGCCGACAAGGGGTGGGACGAGACCCCGCCGACCGAGGCTTCGAGCATCGAGGATCAGGTGGCCTATGAAGTCGGCACCGCCCGGGCCGAGGCGGCCGCGAACCGTGTCTATGAGGGCAGCCTGATCAAGATGGGCGACGGCACGCTGGCGCTGATGGGTGAAGGCAGCACCTATAGCGGCGGCACCGTTCTGAAAGGCGGGACGCTCGAAGTCGGCGCTCTCGGCGCTGCCGGCACCGGTGCGATCGAGTTCACCGACGGTGCCCAGACCCTGCGCATCGATCATCTGGCTTTGAGCGAGGACGAGGACCATAGCTTCGCCAATCTGATCACGGACTTCGCCAATGATGGCGACGTGATCGAAGTCTGCGGCATCGGCTCCAATGTGGCGCTCTCCTTCGATTACGCCAGCGATCTCCTCCAACTGATCGATACGGCCAACAATGTCTGTCAGGCCACGCTGCAGCTCGACGGCGATTATGGCGGGAAGCTCTTCACAGCCTCCTATGACGGCGAGGGAACGGTCCAGATCGAACTGCAGGCTATCGAAATCTCCGATGCACTTCGATCCCCCGACAACATAGATCTCTGGGCGCAAGCCGCTGAGACGTGGGAGAGCGCGGAATACGAGGCCGATTGGGGCCTTGCCGGCATGAACGCGTCTTATGCTTATGCGCTCGGCTATACGGGAGAGGGCATCAAGCTCGGAGAGGTCGATTCCGGCATCTATGCCGCTCATCCGGAATTTGCCGGCGATCGCATTCATCCACTCGATATTTCGGGAACCTATTTGAATGACGGCTACAGCTATGAAGAAGCCGGATGGGTATTCAATTATGATGAATGGAAATGGGAATGGATTTTCAAAGGCCCCATAGAGGAAAGTCGCTTCAGTGCCGGCGATGAGTTCGAAACGCCCGGTGTCTACAGCAATGAATACAATGATCCGCACGGCACGCATGTGGGCGGAACCATCGCGGCCAACCGCGATGGCGAAGGAATGCATGGCGTCGCTTTCGACGCCAACCTATTCTTGGCGAATACCCATGGCACAGACGGAAAAGTGTATGGTGCCAATTCGGACTATAATTACTTCCTTGCCGCCTATGGTGCCAATGCCGAGGCAGGCGCGCGAGCGATCAATACGTCGTGGGGAACAGCGCCAGGCGACCACGATTACGATTCCCTGCAAGGCCTGACCGATGCTTATAGCGATTTCTTCGGAAGCCTCACGCATTTGGATGCGATGTACGATGTCTCCGAGAATACCGGAGTTCTTCAGGTCATAGCAGCCGGTAACGACTTCGCGTCCAATCCGGATATTCGCAATTCCATTCCCTATTTCCGGCCCGACTACGAAGATCACTGGATCAGTGTCGGCGCGAGCCATAGATCGGACGAACCCAGCCCGGACTCCACAGGCGTCGGCTTCTTCTCGGACAGAGCGGGCGTTGCCAAATACTGGACGGTGTTTGCGCCGGGTCTCGAGATCTACAGCGCCGTCCCCCCTTCCGGAACGGATGACCTATGGTCTCCTGAAGATTGGAGTATCAATCCGGATGATCCCAACTACACGTCGGCCAGCGGCACGTCGATGGCGGCCCCTCACGCCACGGGCGCACTCGGCCTCGTCATGCAGCGCTATGCCTATCTGGGCAATCAAGAGGCCCGCGACGTCCTCCTGACCACGGCCCAGCACATGGATGCGGTCGAAGGCACGCCGGACGACACGACGGGGCTGGCCCGAAACGACGCCCCCAACGAGATCTGGGGCTGGGGTGCGATCGATCTCAAAGCCGCCATGAACGGGCCCGGCCAGTTCCTCGGCGCCTTCACAGTCGATATGGACGAAACCCAGTCCGACGTCTGGTACAACACCATCACCGAAGATGCTCTCATCCAGCGCCATCGCGAGGATATCGCCGAGCAGGCCACATGGCAGCAGACGCTCGCCGACAAGGGGTGGGACGAGACCCCGCCGACCGAGGCTTCGAGCATCGAGGATCAGGTGGCCTATGAAGTCGGCACCGCCCGGGCCGAGGCGGCCGCGAACCGTGTCTATGAGGGCAGCCTGATCAAGATGGGCGACGGCACGCTGGCGCTGATGGGTGAAGGCAGCACCTATAGCGGCGGCACCGTTCTGAAAGGCGGGACGCTCGAAGTCGGCGCTCTCGGCGCTGCCGGCACCGGTGCGATCGAGTTCACCGACGGTGCCCAGACCCTGCGCATCGATCATCTGGCTTTGAGCGAGGACGAGGACCATAGCTTCGCCAATCTGATCACAGACTTCGCCAATGATGGCGACGTGATCGAAGTCTGCGGCATCGGCTCCAATGTGGCGCTCTCCTTCGATTACGCCAGCGATCTCCTCCAACTGATCGATACGGCCAACAATGTCTGTCAGGCTACGCTGCAGCTCGACGGCGATTATGGCGGGAAGCTCTTCACAGCCTCCTATGACGGCGAGGGAACGGTCCAGATCGAACTGCGCGTTCCCGTATATTCGGGCGGAGCTGTCGTTACGGACAATGGCAGCGACAATGTGGAAGATGAAATCGTCACCGGCACAGCAGGAGACGATGTGTTCTCTGATCTCTCCTTCCCCTCGAATGTCGCGGGTGGCGACGGCTTCGACGCGATCGTCCTGCCTGGCAATATCACTGATTTCATCCTCACGCCGGCCCCAGGCGGCTTCACCCTCACGAAGGCCTCAGATTCGGAAACATCGATCTTCTTCTCGGATGTTGAAGCGATTCGTTTCGACGACATCACCCTCGAACGCCATGACGACCCTGAGGCGGTCAGTCTCTATTCCCTCTATCAAACGGTTTTCGGCAGAGCGGCGGAGATTAATGGCCTTTCGTTCTGGTTCAACGAGGCAGAGAAGGGACTGTCAATGCACGACATTGCCACGAGCTTCGCTCAATCGGACGAATTTCAGACAACATATGGGGTGGACCCATCGCCGGAGACCCTGGTCGACGGAATCTATGCCAACATCTTCGGCAGAGAGCCTGATCCAGCCGGTGAAGCCTTCTGGCTCGACGCGTTCCAGAACGGTCTGGAAACTGCCGATTTCCTTACTGCCTTCTCCGACGCAACGGAGCTTCATACACTCGTCGAAAACGCCGTCGACGACGGGATCTTCCTGATTGCGTAACGGATGAATCGACGTCCGCAATTTGAGGATATGCCCGGAACAGAGCTCGTCCCGTGATGGGCCTGAAATTCGCAGGTCGCGGCCAAGACTGTCAGTCCGAGCCATCATTCCACGCGTCCTAGACACGAAAGATAGCGGCTCCAGTCTCAGACCGGGGCCGCTATCTGTTGAGCCGCTCTGGAGCGATCGACGACGAATTGGGCGGGCCGATATCAAACCGTAATGAGGCGGACTCATTGTGATGAGGTTCAGCCGTCATGGCACTTGAAGGCTTCAATATGCGGATGGATCACCACCCTTGCATCTCGCTATAATACCAACAGACCTTTGAAAGCATCGCTTTCAAAGGCAAGTCGGAAGGCCGATCGGCGTTTGACCCTCTCGCCGGACGTGAATATTATCCTCACGGATCATTTCATTCGTCCGGCGGTATTACTCGCCCTTGCGTTCGATCGAGAGCGGGTCACGTGATGAGCCGATCGCGGGCTGCGAGGAGCCGCCCATGATCTGGGCGAGGACGTCGTCGGCCGAAGAGGACTTGCCGCCTATGCCGGCTTCGAGAAGCTGGCGATCGAGGTCCGAGCCTGATTCCAGGGCCGCGAGTTCGGCATCGGCCTCGCAGCGCCCTTCGCGCTCAATGCCGCAAGCTTCCTCGTGATCATCGCCGCCCTGTTGATGTGGCGGCCGGAGCCGCGCCCCCGGCGACAGCCGGCAGGCTCCATCCTTTCGGAAATGGCGACAGGCCTGCGCCATGTGCGCCACAACGCTGCGATGCTGGCGACACTGGTGCGGGCGCTGGCCTTCTTCCTTTTCGCCTCGGCGGTCTGGTCCCTCCTGCCCTTGATCGCCCGGGGGAGCGAAGGCGGCGGATCGGAACTCTACGGCACGCTCATGGCTCTCATCGGTGCGGGGGCGGTGACGGGCGCCTTCGTGCTGCCGAGGCTGCAGACGCGGCTTTCGTCGGACCAGGTCGCCCAGGCCGGCACGCTCGGGACGGCGATGGCGCTTGTTCTGCTGGCGATCTCCGCGACACCGCCGGTCTTGATGACAGCGACCTTTCTCGTCGGGCTGAGCTGGATTGCCGTCCTCACCGCCTTCAATGTGTCCGCCCAGACGGCTCTGCCCGACTGGGTGCGGGCACGCGGGCTGGCCGTCTATCTGATGGCCTTCTTCGGATCGATGGCGCTCGGCTCCATCATGTGGGGCCAGGTGGCCTCCGCCGCCTCGGTCCCGGTGGCGCTTCTCGCGGCGGCAGCCGGTTTGATCCTCGCGCTTCTGGCGACACGCCGCTTTGCCATCGGCCAGGGCGAAGGGCTCGATCTCGGCCCGGCCTCGATCTGGCCCCAGGCGCCGACGCTCGC
>NZ_FWXR01000016.1 GCF_900176465.1 Fulvimarina manganoxydans | reverse complement strand
GAAAGTCGCAATCATCGCCGTCGCCAGAAAGCTTCTCACCGTCCTCAACGCCATGCAGAGAGACAAAAAGGCCTTCGCATGAACACAGTTGCCATGCCTCTGCGGTGTTCACATCGGTTCACCTTCGCGGCCATGTCGTGACGCTCATCCTCGAACGAACAGTCGCGTCAACGGGTGCGGCATGGGTTCCCGCGCCCTTTGGGCGCGAGGATGACGAAGCGTTGGAGGATTTGCGTTGCTCTGGACGTTCATGGAGCCGCGACGAGGCCACATCCGGGACCGCCGCGCGGCGCGCCTATTCGTCCGGGCGCTGCTTCGGCTCGGCTCGGTCGAGCGGGTAGCCGGCTTCCGCCCAGCCATCGGTTCCATCCGGGTACCAGTGGATGGCCGTATAACCGTCTTTTATGGCGCGTTTGGCGGCGTTCCAGCTCATCCAGCAATCGCGCTGGCAGTAGAGGACGATCGGCTTCGTCTTGTCGCTGCCGGTCACTTCGGCAAGGCCGTCAAAGAGATAGCGTTCCATGACCGGCGCGAGCTCGCCATAGCCGGTATCGACGAGCCAGACCGAGCCGGGAATGTCGTCGCGCGGTTTGGGGCGCCAGACCGTGCCCTCGGGGAGACCCTTCGGCTTCGGCGCCCGGGGCAGAACGTCGACGAAGGGGACACCCTCGTCATGAAGGCGTTTGGCCTCTGCCGTGTCGATGACCGTTCCGCCTTGAAGCGTGGCGGGAACCGGCGCCCGGTATTCGTCCATCCGATAGCCGTCGGGCTCGGCGACGGTTGTCGCTGCTCCCCCTGCCGCTCCGGCCGCATGGGCCGGCGACAGGCTCGCGCCAGCGCCGGCAATGACCCCTGCGAGAAGCAGAAGGGCCGATGCAGTGATGGCGAGAGCCGATTTTGGGGTAGGGCGCTTCATTGCGTCTTCGTTTTGCCTGTCGAGTCGCTACCCGTCTTCGCGGCGGTATCGGTCGCCTGTTCGCTGTCGTTCCCGCTTCCAGTGCCGGCCGCCGCATCCTTGGACGGTTGGATCAGCTGATCGTCTTCGGTCAAAAGCGGCACGCCGTAGGACAAGAGAATGTCGTTGATGGCGTCCTGGTTGTCACGAATGGCGACGTTCAGGGTCCGCTTCCACTGCTGATCGGCGGGCCTGACGCCCATGGTGATGCGGAAGGTAGTCGCAGGACCGGCGCCCTCATGGATCAGCGGAATGACCTTATAGTCCTTGTTAGACTGCTTGGCATACCAGCCTGCCATCGGGCCCCAGAGGGTCGCGGCATCGATATTGCCCTTGTCGAGATCGTCGATCATCGCCTTGGCCGAATTGTCGATCCGCGTGTCCACCATCAGCTGATAGGGCTTGGCTTTGCCGATGAGACCGGCGCGAGCGAGATAGGTCGCCGGGGGTGTGCCCGCGACGACGCCGACTCGCTTGCCCTGGAGCGCTGGGTCCGACAACTTCTCCACATTGGCGAGATCGCCATCGGCCGGGACGACGAGCGCATAAGCCGTGCGGTAATAGGCGTTGGTGTTCTGGACGAGTTCGTCACCCTGCGGATAGCTCATGATCACGTCGCAGAGCTGCGAGCCGAGGGTCATGCGCACGAAGCCGGTCGCCTGGGGAAAATAGGTGTAGGAGACGGAGGAGCGCCCGAGCTTGCCGGCCAGAAGCTCGGCCACCTTCTGCTCGAAACCGGCCTCGGCCTCGTTGGAGAAGGGCATGTTGTTCGGGTCGGCACAGACCCGGAACACCTCCGGATCGACCAATTCGATTTCGCCGCCGAATTCACGATCCTGTGCGGATGCCGGGCCCGAAACGAGGAAGGGGACCGCAAGCGCCAAAGCGCCTGCAATCCCCGATGCGATGATGGAGCGAATGCTCATATTAGAATCCCAGGCAGTTGTATTCTTCCTGCTGCGCAGCCTTCGTCGTGTCGTTATTCTTCGGACGCTTCGGCTCGCCGCGGCCGACCACGCCGTCAGCACGGGCGCGCAGATAGATATAGATCGGGTCTAGCGAGCACATCACATTGGGGTCCTCACCCCAGGCCGGCATGACCGAATTGCCCGACGTGTTCCACTTGTTCTGCTGACCGGACACGATAATGCCGGCGAAATCGAAATAGTTGAGGGTCTGCAGGGACTCGGTCAGATTCGGCGCGAAGGACGAGCCGAGACCATCGGGACCGTGGCACTGCATGCAGTTCGCCATGTACTTCTTGTAGCCGCGCCAGGTATACCAATCGGCGGTGCCGTCGGCCGAAATCTGGTAGGTCGGGTTGCCAGCCGAATCGGTCGCCTTGCCGAGATCGTCGACGCTCGCGACTTCGTTGCCCTCGCTGACCGTATCCTTGGACGGATGGGCGTCGGGCTTCATGACGTCACCGCCAGCCGCTGCCGTCTCGGACTGTGCCGGTTCGCTGGCCTGAGAATCGGCCGCAGCCGTCGCGTCGCCGTTCTGGCCGCTTGATGCCGGCTCGCTCTGTGCGGGGGGAGGGGCGGCTTTGGTCTCTTGCTGAGCTGTCTTTTCCGAGGACTGGGCCTGCGCGACTTCGGTCGTGTCCGTCTGGCCGCCTTGGGCGCTCTGTCCCGCCGGGATGATTGTCGTGCCCGCAGCCAGGACGAGGCCGGAGGTCGAGAGGAGGAGGGCGCCGGCAATGGCGATGGATTTGCTGTTCATCGGTTTCCTCAGTGACGCGAGCTGGGCTGCGATCTGTCTTCTTGGTTATTCTTAGAGCGGGATGTGAAAGGCAGTTCTGATGTCGTTGCTAGCATCGCGCTCGAAACAAGCAGATAGGACTATCTGGCAAGCGTCGCCTATCTTAGTCGGATTCTAGTCGTAGGGCTATCGATCGATAGTGCCAGATGCTTGGGAATTTCTCCCTTCAACGCGCGGTCGGTTAAGAAGCTGCGCGTTTGATCTCACGCTGTCGTGGTCGGCGAGGTTCTCTAACTTAAGCACCGGTCTTACGCAGGCACCGCCTCTGGAGTCGCCTTGGAGCGATGATGCTGATCAGAGCCGTCTGTCATTCCAAAGGTGGCCGCGACAAGCTGCAGCCTAGGCCTATAGATGTGGAAAGCGGCCGGCCGAGCTGAGCTCGGCCGGCCGCGCTTTAAGGCTTAGTTGCTGGAAGCCGTCTGCTCCGGAACGGTGAAGACCGTCAGCTGGCCACCGAGAGCGGTGTATTTCGACAGCGAGGCGTAACCGCCGACCGCGCCGAGACCGGCATTCGGGTCGGTGAGGCCAGCCGCGAGGCCGATGCCGGCCCAGCCGCCGATGCCCGACAGGACGCCGACATACTGCTTGCCGCTATTCTCGTAGGTCATCACGTTGCCGATGATGCCCGACGGGGTCTTGAACTTGTAGAGCTCATCGCCCGTCTTGGCGTCGACAGCCTTCAGATAGCCTTCGAGCGTGCCGTAGAAGACGATGTCGCCAGCGGTCGCCAGAGCGCCCGACCACACCGAGAACTGCTCGGGCAGCGACCAGACGATCTCACCCTTGCCGGCGTCCCAGGCAATGAAGTTGCCCATGCCGCCATGGCTGTTCGGAGCCGGATACATCGATAGGGTCGCGCCGACATAAGGCTGACCGGCCGTGTAGGCGACGCGGAACGGCTCGTAGTCCATGCAGACGTGGTTGGTCGGCACGTAGAACAGCTTGGTCTCCGGCGAATAGGCCGCCGGCTGCTGGTCCTTGGTGCCGAGCGCCGCCGGGCAGATGCCCGTCGTGTTGACGTCTTCGCCGTTCTGCTCGGTCGAGTATTCGGACACGACCTGCGGGCGGCCGTACTGATCCGAATTCGGGTCCATCACGACTTCGGTCGCCCAGTTGACGGCCGGATCGTACTTCTTGGCGACGAGCAGCTCGCCGGTCTCGCGGTCGAGCGTATAGGCGAAGCCGTTACGATCGAAGTGGACGAGGGCCTTGCGGTCCTTTCCGTCGACCGGGATGTCGGCGAGAATCATCTCGTTGACGCCGTCGAAGTCCCACTCGTCATGCGGGGTCATCTGATAGACCCACTTCGCCTCGCCGCTGTCGGCATCGCGTGCGAAGATGGTCATCGACCACTTGTTGTCGCCCGGCCGCTGGGACGGGTTCCAGGTCGAGGGGTTGCCGGAGCCGTAATAGATGAGGTTCAGCTCGGGATCGTAGGAGAACCAGCCCCAGGTCGTGCCGCCGCCGATCTGCCACTGATCGCCTTCCCAGGTCTTCAGCGAGGAATCCTTGCCGACCGGCTTGCCGAGCTCGGTGGTCTTCTCCGGATTCATCAGCATTTCGTCGTCGGGACCGGTCGAATAGGCGCGCCAGGCCTGCGAACCGTCGCTCAGATTATAGGCCGTCACCGAGCCGCGCACGCCGAACTCGCCGCCGGAAATGCCGATCAGAACCTTGTCCTTGAAGACCATCGGAGCGGCCGTGCCGGTCTCGCCCTTGGAGGGATCGCCGTTCTGGACCTTCCAAACTTCTTCGCCGGTCGAAGCGTCGAGCGCGACGACATTGGTGTCGGCCTGATGCAGGATGACGAGATCCTTGCCGTCGACGCCGGGCGCATAGGCGACACCACGGTTGACCGTGTCGCAGCACATCACCGGAATGACGCTCGGGTCCTGCTTCGGCTCATATTTCCACTTGATCGTGCCCTCGTCATTCAGATCGAGCGCATAGACGATGTTGGGGAAGGGGGTGTGGACGAACATCGTGTCGCCGACAACGAGCGGATTGCCCTCATGGCCGCGCAGCACGCCGGTGGAGAAGGTCCAAGCGGGGACCATCTGGCCGACATTGTCCTTGTTGATCATGTCGAGATCGGACCAACGCTGGTTCGCGTAGTTGCCCGTCGGCATGACCCATTGCGCCGGATTCTTGGCGGCTTCCTGCAGATCACCATTCGCATTCGCGACGCCGCCGACTGCAATCAGCAGGCTGGTCGCGAGGGCGGCCTTGGTAAGCGTTTTGATCATCGAGTGTCCTCCCAAAGGAACCGAAGAAGTGAAAGCATTCGAACCGAGAGTTCGCCCCATCGATAGGTGTCGCTTGGGGGCCTGATCAAGGACCGCTTGCATTCTACTTTTTGATTGGGACGGTTTCCGGCAGCGTGTCACGACCGCCAATAGGGGTCTTGGTGGGCACCGTTGAACATTCGCCCTACCGAGGCCTTCGAAAGTCGCTGTGCTCCCAACACTTGTGCGACCTTTGAAGCCGGAAACCATGGTCGTGATGCTAGAGGCGGTTTTCCAAGGACGCAAGCGAAAAGCGGAATTTTTCCTAGCTGCAGTGCAGCAAAACGCGATTGCAATGCGAAAGAGTGCGGTCTGAATCAGTTTTGTTCGCGTGCGTTGCTTTCTTCGCTTCATACTTTGTTGAGGAACTTGTCGAATTTTCGTCCATTTCCTCGCCCATTTATGGCCGCCTATTTTGAGATATGCCACCCAATACCCGATGCAAGTCTGAAGCGAATACTTGAAGGCACGCGGTTTTAGCGGAGAAAATTACGCGTGAAGCCGGCTGGATTCGCCGATGTGAAAGCGATTTCGGCTGGCGCGGGGCGATAAAGACTTTTCGTTCGGTTCCATTTCGTGAAAAAGCACCTTTTGTCGCAATGTTCGACGTTGGGACCTCATGACGGTAACGGTTCGATCAAAAGAATAGGAGTTTATCTGTCTTTCCGTTTGTAAGTGTCGGAACCTGCGAGGCCTACGACAGAATTCGGGAGAAAAGAGTCATGATCAACGCGTGGACGGCCGTCGTTCTAGCCTTTGTACTTTGGTACGATGCGGCAATCGCGCTGGCGGCGGACAGGGTTGCAAGCTTCTACAGCGAGGTCGTACCTGGCGTTTTCGTCCATGAGGGTGAGGTCGCCGAGACAAGCGCCGCCAATCGCGGAGACATCGCCAACATCGGCTTCGTGGTGGGCGATGATGCTGTGGCGGTGATCGATACGGGAGGCAGTGTCACGGAGGCGCAGGAGGCGCTCGCCGCAATCCGCGCGATCACCGACAAGCCGATCGCCTATGCGATCAATACCCACATGCATCCGGACCATCTCTTTGGAAATCAGGTGTTCAAAGCGGCGGGCGCGAGGATCATTGGGCATGAAAGGCTGGCGCCGGCTCTTGCGGCGCGGGCGGAGAGCTATAGGGCCTCGATGCGCGAGCAATTGGGTCCAGAACTCGCCGACGCGGTTACGATCACGCCGCCGGACGAGGGTGTGTCCGCCGAGCGAACCCTGGATCTTGGCAATCGCCCCCTCGTCCTGAAGGCCTGGGACACGGCGCATACGGACAACGATCTGACCGTCTTCGACGAAAGAACGAGAACGCTGTTTGCCGGCGATCTCGTTTTCATGAAGCATCTGCCAGTGCTCGACGGCAGCCTTCTCGGCTGGTTGCGCCAGACGCCGATGCTCGAAGCGATTCCGGCCGAGCGCGTCGTGCCTGGTCATGGGCCCGCCACGGCGCCCTGGCCGGATGCGATCGAGCCGCAAACCGCTTATCTCGAGGCGCTTGCCCGGGATGTGCGCGTCGCGATCGCCTCCGGCCAGAGGCTGAGCGAGACGGCAGAGACTGCAGCCAAGGCCGAAGCCGAGGCCTTCGAGCTCTCGGAGGATTACCGTCGGCGTAACGCGACGGCCGCCTATGCCGAGTTGGAATGGGAATGAGACGCGGGCCTGCTCGGCTGTGAGCGCTCCGAATGACGTGAACGCGGAAAGGCTTGTCGTGCCGGCCCGGCGCGCTCACAATCGGACCTCAGCTTCAGGTCGATGGGGTGGGCAACCGTCCGGCCAAGACTGGCGTTGGCGGAAGAACCGCCGCACGAGCGTGGTCGCAGCCATGACGACGGTCGCCTGCCACGCAAAGGCGATGCGGCCGGACAATCTTTGGGAGGATTGCCATGAAGACGTTACCCTCCGGTATGGGCCGGAATTTGGCGGCGCGGTGGGGGAGGCCCTCGCAGGTCGCCCTGGTCGCCGCAGCACTCAGCTTCGGCGTCACCAGCGTGAGCCTTGCGGCCAGCGAGCCGAGCCCGGAGGAAGCGGCGGCCGCCGCCGATTCGGCGTGGACCGATCTCAAATTCGATCTCTTCGGCGATCGGAAGCTCGTCGAGGGCACGGATGTGGTCTCGCTCGAGGCGCCCAAGCGCGCCGCCGATCCGGCCATCGTACCGATGACCATCCGCCTCGATCCGGAAAAAGACATTCGCAAGGTGACGCTCGTCATCGACGAGAATCCGTCTCCGGTCGCAGGCACCTTCACCCTTGCGAAAGGGGCGGGCGTGACGGAGCTTTCCACCCGCGTCCGCGTCAATGCTTACACGGACGTTCATGTGGTGGCGGAGGCCGCGGACGGCACGCTCTATGTGACCAAGCAATTCGTGAAGGCGGCTGGCGGTTGCGCTGCTCCTGCGGCGAAGGATCCGGAAGTGGCGGCGCGGGAGATGGGGCGCATGAAGCTCCGCGACTTCGGCGAGGTCGAGGGAGCGGCCGACCGCCGAGAGGCCCAGCTTCAGATCCGCCACCCCAACAATTCAGGGCTCCAGAAGGATCAGGTGACGCTTCTTTATATTCCCGCCCATTTCATCACCGATCTTGACGTGGAGCGGGGCGGTCAGCCGGTCTTCTCAATGACCGGCGGCATCTCGATCTCGGAAGACCCGAACTTTCGCTTCACCTATGAGGGGGACAGCGCCGAGCCCTTCCATGTGAAGGCGGTCGATACGGAAGGCAAAGTCTTCGAGGAGACTTTCCCGGTCACGGCATCCTGACCATTTCGGCGTTCTTAGAGCAGACAAAGCCCCAAGCGCTTCAGATCGTCTGAAGCGCTTGGATGTTGGCGACAGCATAAGGCGCACTGCTCGATGGTGCGGGCAGTGGCGTATGCGTGCCCTTGCGCCTTCGTGTTACGCCGAAAGGCGGCCGGGTTCCTCGGCAAGCCCGTTGTCGGAGCCGCTCAGCGCGCCGATCAGCTCGGCCTTCACGCTCTCGGCTTGCTCGTTCGGAACCTGGCAGGTGCCTGCCGCTTCATGTCCGCCTCCGCCATAGCCAAGGCAGAGTTCGCCCACATTGACGCTCGAGGAGCGATCGAGGATCGACTTGCCGATGGCAAAGACCGTGTTCTGCTGCTTCAGGCCCCACAGGACGTGCATCGAGATGTTGCAGCTTGGGTGCAGCGCATAGATCATGAAGCGGTTGCCGGCAAAGATGGTCTCTTCCTGGCGCAGATCGAGCACGACGAGCGGGCCGTGAACCTCGCTGCAATTCAGGAGCTGGGCCTTGAATCGCTCGTCATGGGCGAAATAGAGATCGACGCGTTCCCTGACATCGGGAAGGGCCAGGACCTCCTCCGCGCTGAAGCTGCGGCAGTGGTCGATCAGCTGCATCATCAGCTGATAGTTCGAAATCCGGAAGTCTCGGAAGCGGCCGAGGCCGGTGCGCGAATCCATCAGGAAGTTGAGCAGCGTCCAGCCGGTCGGATTGACGATTTCCATGCGGGTGAAATCCGCCGAATCGGCCTTGTCGACCGCCGTCATGAGATCGGCGCGGATATTCGGAAAGCGCTCCGCGCCCCCGTAATAATCATAGACCACGCGTGCGGCAGAGGCGGCCTTTGGATCGATGACGCGCCTGTCGCGATCGCCGGTTAGGCGAAGCATCTCGCTGGAGTGATGATCGAAGGCGAGGTGGCACCCCTCGACATAAGGCAGGTTGGTCGTGATGTCCCGATCGGTGATCTCGATCTTGCCGTCCTGCATGTCCTTGGGATGGACGAAGGTGATCTCGTCGATGAGGTCGAGCTCCTTGAGAAGCATGCCGCAGACGAGGCCGTCGAAATCGCTTCGCGTGACGAGGCGGTAGCGGTTGGGGGCCATGGATCAGTCTCTTCCAAGGTTCGAATTGGTCGCGACACTACAAGCCTGAAGTTAAGCTCGGGTTGTCGCACATTCCCTTTTTCGCACCATCCTGTTGGAAAATGAACCGACTTAAGGCCGTCGAGCCTCGAAAACGATCTGCCTCGGCGTTTAAGACTTCGCGCTCAATGGGATACGGAGTGGGAGATAAGATTGATGACGAGGACACCGGCAAGGATCAACGCGATGCCAATCAAACCGGGAAGGTCGATCGACGTGCGAAACCAGACGAGATCGATCAGGGCCAGAAGCACGATGCCGGTGCCGGACCAGATGGCGTAGACGATGCCGACCGGCATGGTCTTGAGCGGCAGAGAGAGAAAATAGAAGGCGAAGCCATAGGCGATGATCGTCACGATGGACGGCGCCAGGCGGGTGAATCCCTCGGTCGTCTTGAGCGCGGTCGTCCCGACGATTTCACAGGCGATCGCGATGAGAAGATAGACATAGGTCATGGCGCGCCAGCCTTTCCAGCCGAGACAAAGGACGGTGGAGGCCTGCATGGGGCGGTCGAAAAAGGCAAGGGCAATCCGAGCGCATCGCCGCGCCTGCTCCTCGTTCCGACGCCCCTGGTTTGACGCGCAAGAGGAACAGCTTAGAACCTGACCAGAGACGCGGTTCGATCAGGTCGCAAGGACAGAAGCCGCAGGACGAAGGGGTGCATAGCCAATATGAGCGAAATGGACGAGCTTCCGGAACGCGAATCGATGGAATGCGACGTGGTCATCGTCGGGGCTGGCCCTGCGGGATTGGCCGCCGCGATCCGTCTGAAGCAGATCGATCCCGAGCTCTCCGTCATCGTCCTGGAGAAGGGCGCCGAAGTCGGCGCCCATATCCTGTCTGGCAATGTGCTCGATCCGTCCGCCCTCGACCGCCTTCTGCCCGAATGGCGGGAGGAGGAGACGCCCATCCGCCAAAAGGTCACCGAGGATCGCTTCTTCTTCTATGGGCCGCAGGGCGCGGTGCGCCTGCCCCACGCCTTGATGCCGCCTTTGATGAGCAATGACGGGAATTTCGTCGTCTCCCTCGGCCTCGTCTGCCGCTGGATGGCGGAGAAGGCCGAGGCGCTCGGCGTCGAGATCTATCCCGGTTTTGCGGCGAGCGAACTTCTGCGCAACGAGGATAATGTCGTCATTGGCGTCGCGACCGGCGACATGGGCGTGACGCGCGAGGGCACGCCGGGCACCCAATATCAGCGCGGCATGGCGCTCTACGGCAAATATGTTCTCTTAGGGGAGGGCGTTCGCGGCTCGCTCGCCAAGCAGGCGATCGCGATCTACGGGCTCGACAAAGGGCGCGAGCCTCAAAAATTCGGCCTCGGCATCAAGGAATTGTGGGAGATCGCGCCGGAGAAGTCCCGGCCCGGGCGGGTCGAACATGCCTTTGGCTGGCCCCTCAAGAACGACACAGGCGGCGGCTCCTTCCTCTATCACCTGGAAAACAACCAGGTCTTTGTCGGCTTCGTCACACATCTCAACTACAAGAACCCCTATCTCTCGCCTTTCCAGGAATTCCAGCGCTTCAAGACCCATCCGGACGTCGCCGAGCTCCTCGAAGGCGGCAAGCGCATCGCCTATGGCGCAAGAGCGATCACCGAAGGGGGCTGGCAATCGGTTCCTCGGCTCGACTTTCCGGGCGGGGCGCTTCTCGGCTGCGCGGCCGGCTTCGTGAATGTCCCGCGCATCAAGGGCGCCCACAATGCGATGGCCTCCGGCATGCTGGCGGCCGAGGCTGCGGCCGAGGCGCTCAAGGCCGGCCGGGCGAACGATCGGTTGACGGCCTATGAGAAGGCCTGGCGCGGCTCGTCCATCGGCCGTGATCTCGAACCGGTGCGCAACGTCAAACCGCTCTGGTCGCACTACGGAACGCTTCTCGGCATCGCGCTCGGCGGTCTCGATATGTGGACGAACCAGCTCTTCAAAGTTTCGCTCTTCGGCACCAAGTCCCACGGCAAACCGGATTATGCATGCCTGGAGCCGGCCGAGAGATTCGCCCCGATCGACTATCCCAAGCCCGATGGCGTCCTCACCTTCGACAAGGCCTCCTCGGTCTATCTGTCGAACACCAATCATGAAGAGGATCAGCCGGTCCATCTGAAGGTGAAGGATGCGGGGCTGCAGCACAGCTCGGAATGGGCGGTCTATGGCGGCCCGTCCCAGCGCTATTGTCCGGCCGGTGTCTATGAATGGGTAGTCGAGGACGGCAAGGAGACCTTCGTCATCAACGGTCAGAACTGCGTCCACTGCAAGACTTGCGACATCAAGGACCCAAATCAGAACATCGAATGGGTCCCGCCTCAGGGCGGCGAGGGGCCGGTCTATCAGGAGATGTGATGAGAGCGGACATCTGAAAGCATCGCTTGCGAATGTCCGCTGACAGCCAGAGCGGCGTCTGAGCACCTCGCCGGACGTGGGTCGAGCCGATGGGCCCGCAAGGGCACAGCCGCCCGGAATTCGCCCGCGCTCGGCGCCGCCTCGTTTGACAAGCGCGCCGAAAGCTGGATTGCCCTCCTCTCGAAAGTCAGACGCCTTCGCGAAGAGGAACGCTTTCCATGAAGATCGCCATGATCGGCTGCGGCTATGTGGGGCTCGTCACCGGAGCCTGTTTTGCAAGCTTCGGCTTTTCCGTCGCATCCGTCGACACGGACGAGAGCAAGATCGCCTCACTGAAGGCGGGCGGCGTGCCGATCTACGAGCCCGGGCTCGGCGAGCTTCTGGAGAGGGGCACGAAGCTCGGCCTCGTTTCCTTCACCACCGATCTTGCCGAGGCGGTGCGGGCGGCCGACGTGATCTTCGTCGCAGTCGGAACGCCGTCGCGGCGCGGTGACGGCCATGCCGACCTCGCTTACGTCTTTGCTGCGGCCGAGGAGATCGGGCGCACGATGGCAGCCGAGCCCGAGGGCGGCTATAAGGTCGTAGTGGTCAAGTCGACGGTACCGGTGGGCACCGGCGACGAGGTGGAGCGCATTCTCGCCCGCCACGTTCCGGCGGAGCGCTATTCCGTCGCCTCCAATCCCGAATTCCTGCGTGAAGGCGCTGCGATCGAGGACTTTAAGCGGCCGGACCGGGTCGTGGTCGGCGTCAATGACGAGCGCGCCAAGGAGGTAATGGCCCGAGTCTATCGCCCGCTCTCGCTCAATCAGGCGCCCGTCTTCTACACAGACCGGCGGACGGCGGAGTTGACCAAATACGCCGCCAACGCCTTTCTCGCCACCAAGATCACCTTCATCAACGAGATCGCCGATCTGTGCGAGGCGACAGGGGCGAATGTCCAGGACGTGGCCCGCGGCATTGGTCTCGACCGGCGTATCGGGCCGAAATTCCTTAATGCCGGGCCGGGCTATGGCGGATCCTGTTTTCCGAAGGACACTCAGGCGCTGATCAAGACGGCGCAGGATTTCGGCGCGCCCATCCGCATCGTCGAGACGGTGGCCAGCGTCAACGATCAGCGCAAGCGTGCCATGGCCAAGAAGGTGGTCAAGGCGCTGGGCGGCGAGATTCGCGGCGCGACAATCGCCGTGCTCGGTCTGACCTTCAAGCCCAATACGGACGACATGCGCGACGCGCCCTCGCTGGCCATTGTCCAGGCGCTGAAGGACATGGGCGCTGAGGTGCGAGCCTATGATCCGGAAGGGATGGAGAATGCGCGCCGGATGATGGAAGGGGTCGACTTCGTGACCGACCCTTACGATTGCGCGAAGGACGCCGACGCAGCTGTCATCGTTACCGAATGGGACGTCTTGCGCGCGCTCGACCTCAATCTTCTGAAATCCTCTTTGAAGAACCCGGTCCTGATCGATCTACGCAATGTCTATGAGCCGGGCGAAATGGCCGCGCGTGGGTATCGCTACGTGCCCATCGGGCGTCCGTCGGTCGAGGCGTGAGGCAAGCGGCGCGATGTCGAGCGATACGATTCTCGTCACCGGCGCGGCGGGCTTTATTGGCTTTCATCTGACGCGCCGGCTCTTGGCGGACGGCTTTCGGGTCGTCGGTCTCGACAATCTCGAGCCCTATTACGATGTCGGTTTGAAGAAGATGCGGCTTGACGCCCTATGCGCAGAGGCCAATTTCGCGTTCCACGATCTCGATCTGTGCCATCACGGGGCGGTTCTCGCCCTCTCCGAGGCGACCCGCCCCGCTTTCGTCGTTCATCTCGCCGCTCAGGCCGGGGTGCGCTATTCGATCGAGGCGCCCCACGCCTATCAGCGCGCCAATATCGATGGCTTTCTGTCGGTCCTGGAGGCCTGCCGGCACCACCCGCCACGCCATGTCCTCTACGCCTCGTCGAGCTCGGTCTACGGCGCCAATCGCAAGGTGCCCTTCGCGGAGACCGATCCGGTCGATCTGCCGGTCTCCTTCTATGCCGCCACCAAGCGGTCCAACGAGATGATGGCGCGGTCCTACGCCCACCTCTATCGTCTGCCTCTGTCTGGCCTCCGCTTCTTCACCGTCTATGGCACCCATGGGCGGCCGGACATGGCCTATTGGAGTTTCACCGAGGCGATCCTAAAGGGCGAGCCGGTCACTCTCTTCAACGAGGGGCGGATGCGCCGCGACTTCACCCATGTGAGTGAAGTGGTCTCCGGAATTGCTGGGCTTCTTGCTCATCCGCCGGGGGAGGGGCGCGTGCTGGCCGACGAAGGCGGCGCTCCGCACCGGCTCTACAATCTCGGCAACAATGATCCGGTGGAGCTGTCGCGCTTCGTCGCCGCCATCGAAAGGGCTGCCGGGCGTCCGGCCGAAATTCGCTATCAGCCCATGCCCGCCGGCGATGTGATCGAGACCTATGCCGATATTTCGCGGCTGGCGAACCTGACAGGGTTCCGGCCAGCGATCTCGATCGAGGACGGTATGGCCGAATTCGTGGCCTGGTATCGAGCCTATCGCAGTTTAAATTGACGCGGCTGAAGGCAACTGTCGTGCGCGGAACTGCGTGACGACCTCCATTGCGCGCGTTGCCTGACTGGCCTCAGGCAGCCCGGCCATAGGCTTCGTTGTGACCCGTTTGCCCCGCATAGCCGCTCGTGCGGAAGCGTTGCATGGAAGCGTCGAGTTCTTCTGTCTCGATTTCCAGCGAACGGCAGGCGGTCGTCGTCTCCTCGACCATCGCCGCGCTTTCCTGGGTCGCTTGATCCATCTGATCGGCCGCGCTGGAAATATCGCGCAGGGAGGCTGCCTGTTCCCGGGCATCGTCCGCGATAAGGCCGATTACCTCGACCATTTGGCCGACCTCCGAGACGATCTGGTCCAGGGCCTTGCCCGAAGCGCTGACGCGTTCGACGCCGACGCCGACCTGCTGGCGAGATTTCGCGATGAGATCGCTGATCTCCTTGGCAGCAGTCGCCGAGCGCTGGGAAAGCTCGCGCACCTCATGGGCGACGACCGCGAAGCCCTGACCGGCTGCGCCGGCCCGAGCCGCCTCGACGCCGGCATTCAGCGCCAGGAGATT
Organism: Fulvimarina manganoxydans; assembly: GCF_900176465.1. GTDB lineage: Bacteria > Pseudomonadota > Alphaproteobacteria > Rhizobiales > Rhizobiaceae > Fulvimarina > Fulvimarina manganoxydans. The sequence continues at coordinate 97,651 of NZ_FWXR01000016.1, read as the reverse complement.
GGTCTGGAAAGCGATATCGTTAATCAGGCCAACGATCTGTTCGATCGCGCTCGATGAGGTCTCGATCGCGTTCATCGCGGTGATCGCCTCGGCGACGACCTCGCCGCCCTGTCGCGCCGTGTCGAGCGCGCCATCGGCCGATTGCCGGGCCCGGCGCGCGCCCTCGGCGGTCCGGCCCGAGGCTTCGGTGACCTCCGACAGCGTCGCGACAGTTTCGGCGAGATTGGCGGCTTGACGCTCGGTGCGTTTGGCGAGATCAAGCGAGGCGGAGGAGATTTCGGCAAGGCCGGTTCGGATCGCGCCGGCCGACTGGACAGCCGCACCGATCGTCGTTTCGAGACTGGCGATCGACTCGTTGAAGCGATCCCGGATCGGCTGATATTTCTCGTCGACCTCGCCGACGCGTGCCGAAAGATCGCCACTCGCCAGGGCATCGAGGCCGGCGGAGATCGCGGCGAAGGCATTTGCGAGCGCGCGTGCTTCGGCCATCTGCTCGCTCTCGTGGCGAGCGCGTGTTTCCTCGGCTTCCCGGCGCTGGCGCTCCGCTTCGGCTTCGGCCGCGAGCTTGGCTCGGCCCGTCTCCTGGAAGACAGTGAGCGATCGCGCCATGCCGCCGATCTCGTCGCGGCGCCGGACAAAGGCGGTCTCGACGCTCGTATCCCCATTGGCAAGGCGCAGCATCGCCTGGGTAATCTCGATAATGGGGCGGGCGATCGTGCGAATTAAGATGACGGCGATGGTCACGGTCAGAAGGAGACAGACGAACCCGGCGCCCCACATGAGCCATCCGCTCTGGCGGCTTTGGGCCTGGGCCTGATCGGTCGTGGCGCTCGCCACCTCGACGACGCTGCGCGAAACCGCCTGCGAGGCCTGAATGACGGCCGTAGTGCGCTCGTCGAAATGACCCGTTGCGGCAACGAGAGACGAAAAGCTGTCCTTGAGGGAGTCGACCCCTGAGCCCAGCCCGTCCGCGCCGTTCTTGGCGAGGATTTTGGCAAAGTTCGCTGCTTTGTCGAGCCCAGCCGTGACCGCCTCGGCGGTCTCGTCCGTTTGCGTGATGGCATAGCGCTCGGCGCCAAGGACGGCGTCGCGGATCAGATCGGCAAAGTTGCGGGCGAGCCCCGAAAACACACGCGCTCTGGAGCGCTCGTTATCCTTGTCCTTCTTCAAGGCGAGTTCGGCTTCGGCCATGGTTCCAAGCCGAGTGATCAGCTCCATACTGGCGTCGGCGGTACGCTCGGCAATCGCAACGCTCCTAGGCGTTGCTTGGGAAGACCTCTCAAATTGGCTTTCGAGAGCCTGAAAAGACTGGGCCACCGTTGAAATCACCGATTGGAGATCGGGCGCCCCACCGAGATCGACGATACCCTTCAGCGGCTCGCGCGCTTGGTTCATCAGAGTATTGATTCGTGCTGTCGCATCGACTCCGCCGGACGCCTGCGCTTCCAGCGAGGCAAGCTGAATTTCTTGAACGAGCGTGGCGAGGCGCCCGGCATTCAGTGTGAGCTGGCGCAGTGTGTCGAGGCTGAGGATGGCGTCGGTCGCCTCGCGCTCGGCGGTCTTGGTGATCGCAGCGCCTTTCTGTTCCGCTGCCACCGCCTGGTCGAGAAGCGCGTCGGCCTTGGCTGTGAATGCAGCCTTGGCGTTCTCCAGCGTGTCATTGGCGCTTGCGAGGGCTTTCACCGCCTCCGACATGGCCGTGAGGCGGCCTTCCAACGCCTGGCGAGCGTCCGGCTGGAGCTCAAGTCCCTCGACCATGCCATAGGCATTTTCGAGCGTCATGCTTGCCGCCTCGATCCGTTCAGGATCCTTCTGCAGGAGATATTCCGAGATCGAGCCACCGGCTTCGTTGACCGCGATCAGGACCTCCGAGGCGCTTTCGGTCTGGAACATCGCGCCGCTCAGGGTCGTGATGCCTCTTAGGCCGACGCCCGCAATTGTGAGGAGAAGGATGGTCAGTGCCGCCATGGCGGCGCCGGCTTTCGCTCCAATGGAGTTCAGGCGAAATGGCCATTTCAGCTTCGGATGCGAGGCGCTCATGAGTCCCTGCCTGGTTCTTGGGATGAGTCGTGGAAACATAGAAGCGCAAAAGGTCTTAACGCTGGCATAATTTCGGACCAATTGGTTGGATTGGACGACTATGCCGATTGCCTCGAGCTGCTCCAACATCACAATCTGCACGCCTCGAAACTTGGCCGTGGATGTGTGGCTAGCTCCCTTTTCAGCTATTACGGGAGAGAGGGAGGCTATCGGCAGAAGGTTTTCTTGCGCTCGCGGGCATCGAGATGGAAATGGTGCCGATGGTCCCAATTGTAGCCGGGGCCGAGCACCGTGCCGAACCAGCGACAGGCCGATTTGCGGACCTGTTGCTGGAAGGCGTTCTCGCGCGGCGAGAAGATGCCTTTCTTTTCCACGTCCACCAGATCGCCATTGGCGAGCTTGAAGCCGGCGACATCGAGAGCGTTGCCGGTCGCATGCTGAGACAGGCCACCGGTGCCCGCGACGCGTGAACAGCGATAGGATGACGAGTTGATGAGATGGGTGACCTGGGAGCCGAGATGACTGCGGGCGGCCGGCTTCACCTCCATGTCGACCCAGCGGGAGATGCGGAAGGCGGCGTCGCAATTGAGCGTCGCGGCGGGCCGGATCGCAACGCCTTGCGCGATCTGGGTCACCTTGATCGGCAAGGCGATGCCACAGGACTTGCTGGTCTGGATCGGCGGCAGATCGACGAATTCCACACCGAGCTGCCTCAGGCCGGCCCGGCACAGTGCTTCACGCTCCGACATGTTGCGCCAGCCACTCGGCGTGCGCTCCGGTGTCGCCTTTCGGCGGATCGGCTCTTCGAGAGCCGGTGCGGGCACGGGGCCGAGCGAGGCGATCTCGGAGCGCGGCGCCTGGCGGCGGGGCGACGGCTGCGGTTTGGGGAGATCGGCTTCGGTCAGGGCGCCCGGCGTCACTGCCTTGAGACGGGACCAAGGATCGAGGACAGGTTCATCTGGGATGTATGTGCCGCCGAACAGCGTATCGGCATCGGCGGCCGTCGGGGGCTCGGGCGGTAGCACGTCGGCCTCGCCGGGATCGGCGAAGATCTCGGCTTCCGTTGCTGGTTGCGGCGCCGCAGTCGCGATTGGGCCGCGGGCCGGAGCCGGCGTCGGCACGAGATCGGACTGAAGCTGGCGAATGGGGTCCGGCTGCGGCGCGATCATGCGCGCGGGAGGCGGCGCATAAGCGGACTCGGCCGGCGGATTGCGTGGATCACCGGTAGCGGGCGCGCTAATGCCGAACATGTCGACGGCCGATGCGCTCGGGCGATAGGTCTCGCCCGGTTGTGGCATGCGACCGCCCCAGACGAGGGTGCCGCCGGAGGTCGATCCGGTGGTTTGGGCTGAAACGGGCGCGACGAGGTTCGCCGCCACTCCACTCGTGACGACGAACCCGACCATCCACCCAACGCGAATACGCCTGACCATGCGCTGGCCTTCTATTTCCCTCCGCGGCAACTCGAGCGGAACGGAAACAGGCTTAAGCCAACGCGGTTAGCGAAAGGTAAAACGGCGTCATGAAATTGGTTCGCGTGTGAAAACTCTGGGCGCGATCAGATCCAGATCGGGCATCCGTTCTCGAAGGCCAGCACGCGATCCTGGGGGATGCCGATGGTGGCGGCCTCGTCTTCGGCCAGGCCGCAAACGGCATTCAAGACGGCCCGGGCGATACCGCCATGGGCGACGAGGATGGTCTTCGGCTCGGTGTCGTCGATGACCGGCCGGATGCGGCACACGAGGTCGGCATAGGATTCGCCGGTCTCACCCGGTGTGCGGAAATTCCATTTGTCGGCCTTGCGAGCCCGGTGGCCGTCCGGATCGCGAAGCTTGATCTCCTTGAGCGTCGAGCCTTCCCAATCGCCGAACGACAACTCTTTCAGCCGCGCATCGATGGCGAAATCATCGGGTGCAAGACCGATCTCTCGACGCAGAATCTGCATCGTCTCGACGGCGCGTCCGAGCGGGGAGGCGACGAAACGATAGGCGCCGACATCGTCGCCCAGACGCTCTCGCAGCATCGCGCCGTTGCGCTTGGCCTGTTCACGGCCTCGATCGTTCAGGGGAATGTCGCGCTGGCCCTGGAGGCGTGCCTCGGCATTGTAGTCCGTCTCGCCATGTCGGCAGAGATAGACGTCGCGAAGCCGCTTTGCTGCTGCGGTCAGCTCGGCGAAGGAGTTCGTGCCGTCCCTCATTGATCCTTGACGACCGAGATGTCCGGCGCGTCCACGGCCTTCATGCCGACCGTGTGGTAGCCGCAATCGACATGATGGACTTCGCCGGTGACGCCCTTCGACATGTCGGACATCAGATAGAGCGCCGACTGACCGACTTCGTCGATGGTGATCGTCCGCTTCAGCGGCGCGTTATACTCGTTCCACTTCAGGATGTAGCGGAAGTCGCCGATGCCGGAGGCGGCGAGCGTCTTGATCGGGCCGGCTGAGATCGCATTGACGCGGATCGCCTTGTTGCCGAGATCGACGGCGAGATAGCGCACGGAGGCTTCGAGCGCGGCCTTGGCGACACCCATCACGTTGTAGTGGGGCATGACCTTCTCGGCGCCGTAATAGGTGAGCGTCAGCATCGAGCCGCCATCGGTCATCAGCTTCTCGGCGCGGGCCGCGACCGAGGTGAAGGAATAGACCGAGATGTCCATCGTCTTCAGGAAGTTGTCGCGGCTCGTATCCACGTAACGGCCGGTCAGCTCGTCTTTGTTGGAATAGGCGACGGCATGGACGAAGAAATCGATCTTGCCCCATTTGGCCTTGAGATCGTCGAAGACGGCGTCGATGGTGGCCTCGTCACCCACATCGCAATGACCGGCCACATAGGCGCCCAGCTCTTCGGCGAGCGGTGCGACGCGCTTCTTCAAGGCTTCGCCCTGATAGGTGAGGGCGAGTTCGGCGCCTTCGTCGGCCAGCGCCTTGGCGATACCCCAAGCGATCGATCGGTTGTTGGCGACGCCCATGACGAGGCCGCGCTTCCCCTTCATCAGACCGCTCGTCCCTGCCATTGTCGCCACTCCCTCGGTGCCACTCGTCGTTCTCGCGCGGAGCCTCGGCTTTTGAGAAATCCCGCTTGGTGCGGGATGCCAAAACGCCACGCTCTAAGCGGGCGGGTATGGCACAGGCTTGTCGGGCCTTCAAGAAAGCCCGGGCGCCTTTCGCTCAAGGCGTGGCGGGAGAGACGCAACCGGCTGGATTTGCGAGCCAAATCCAGCCGGATAGACGTCCATTAAGAGAGATCGATTCGATCGCCTCGCGTCAGCGGCTCGCTCGATGGCTATTCCGCCGCCGTCCGGCTCGCGACTTCCCGCTCCAGCACGTCGCGCAAAGGATCGCCGTCCTCCGGCAGAGCGATTCGCACGGTGACCAGAAGATCGTTCCGCGTGCCGATCTTGGTGGTCAAGCCCTTGCCCTTCAGACGGAAGGTTCGACCGGAATCGGTCCAGGCGGGAATGGTCAGATTGACCCGGCCTTCGAGCGTGTCGACGGGAACCTTACCGCCGGCGATCGCGACACGCAGGGGCACGTTGAGATCGAGCCGCAGATCGCGGCCATCCACCTTGAAGCGGTCATGGGGCAGGATCTGGATGCGGACCAGAGCATCGCCCGCCTGACCGGCAGGGCCTGGCGCCGGCTGACCCTGGCCGCGCAGGCGAATGGTCTGGCCGTCCTCGACGCCCTCGGGAAGCTTGATGGCAAGGCGCTTGCCGCTGGAAAACTGAACCTCGATCTTCTCGTCCGAGACGATGTCTTCCAGATTGACCGAGAGAGTCGCCTCGATATCGGCGCCCTTGCGCGAGGCTTCTCGGGCGGCCGAGAAGCCGCCAGCCGCGCCGGCACCCGCGCCAGGCGTCGCGCCCGGTCGCTTGCCGGCCGTCTTGAAGGCCTGGTTGAAGATGTCGGAGAAGATCGAATCGGCGTCGAACTGGGCCGAGCGCCCGGCCGATCGAAAGTCGAAGCCGCTCGCACCCGCGCCCTGCTGGCCACCGCCGCCAAAGGGGCCGGAGCCGCCGCCGAACCCTCCGAAGCCCTGGAATTTCGGCTTGCCATCCCCATCGATCTCACCGCGATCGAACTGGGCGCGCTTTTCCTTGTCGCCGAGGATCTCATAGGCCTGATTGGCTTCGTTGAAGCGCGCCGCGGCCTTCGGATCGTTGGCGTTCGCGTCGGGATGATAGGCCTTGGCGAGCTTGCGGAAGGCGGATTTGATCTCCTTTTCGCTCGCCGATTTGGGAACACCGAGAACGGCGTAGGGATCGCGCATTGCGCTCCTCTTTCCTGAAGTCTCTTCGCATCGCGGACGGACATGGGTCTTCGGGCCGGCTGGAATCCGGTCGGCCAACGTCGCGCAATGATATGGGCTTTGTGCCGCTTTAATGAAAGAGGCAGGGCTTTACGATCAGAGAGGAAAGCGTCGCGAGGGTGGCGGGGACGGGTCTCGCTATCCGCCTCGTTTTGCGAGCCGTTCGCGTCGGCGCTGGAGATAGAAGAACGCGCCCAAGGTGCCGAAGATGACGGTGAAGGAGACCGCCGTCACGGAGGTGCCGAGCGCGTAGATTTCGGGCGTCGTGACGGTGGTCGTCAGGGCGGCGAGTTCAAGCGGCAGGGTGTTGGTGGAGCCCATGGTCTGGCTGGAGCGCGCGATCTCGTCCCAGGACAGGGTGAAGCCGAAGAGCGAGATGCCGATCAGGAAGGGCGCGATCATCGGCAGGACCACATAGCGGAAGCTCTGCCAGTTTGAGGCGCCGAGGTCGCGGGCGGCTTCCTCATAGCTCTTGTCCAGCCGGTTGAAGACCGCAAACATGATCAGAAGGCCGAAGGGCAGGGTCCAGGAGAGATGCGCCCCGAGGCCCGAGGTGAAGAGACCGAGCGAGTTGCCGCGCGGGGCCATAAGACCGATGGCGGCGAGCGGCGGGCGAACGATCTCGTCGATGATGCGGAATTCCAACGCGATGCCGAGCGAGACGACGATCGAGGGCACGATGAGGCTCGCGATCGCCACATAGAACAGGGCCGTCGACCCCTTGAACTTCTTGCGGAAGGCAAGGCCGGCAAGCACCGAGATGACGACGGTCAAAACCATGACGGTCGCGCCAAGGGCGAGCGAGCGGCGGAAGGCCGTGCCGATATCGACCACACCGCCACCGCCCCAGAGCCGCTCGAACCAGTAGAAGGAAAAGCCGTTCATCGGGAAGGTCAGGCCGCCCGATGGTCCCTGGAAGGACAGGGTCAGGATGGTGATCATCGGCCCGTAGAGGAAGACGGCGAAGAGAGCGAAGAAGGTCGCCAGGAGATAGAAGGAGCGCGGACGCTTTTCCTCGCGCGGGACGGTTTTCACGGCCATGGTCTCAAAGCTCCTTGCGAATGTCGACGAGGCGCAGCATGCCCCAGATCGTCAGGAGGACAACGGCCAGAAGCACGATCGCATTGGCGGCGGCGATGGGGAACTGCAGGAAGTTGATCTGGGTCTGGATGACCTTGCCGACCGAGGCGATCTGCTGGCCGCCCATGATGCCGATCGTCAGATAGTCGCCGGTGACGATGGTCACGACGAAGATCGAGCCGATGAGAATGCCAGGTTTGACCAGCGGAATGATGACATTGGTGAGGGTCTGGAAACCGGACGCGCCACCGTCATAGGCGGCCTCGATGAGCGATCGATCGATGCGCATCATCGAGTTGAAGATCGGCACGACCATGAACAGCGTGTAGAGATGGATGAGCGCGAGGGCGACGGCGAAATCGGAATAAAGAAGCCATTCGATCGGCGTGTCGATCAGGCCCGCCGAAACCAGCGTTTCGTTGACGAGGCCGTTGCGACCGAGAAGCGGGATCCAGGAGATCATCCGGATCACGTTCGAGGTCCAGAAGGGGATGGTGCAGATCATGAAGAGGGTGATCTGCATGGGCAGGGTGCGGACGTGGAAGGCGAGGAAATAGGCGACCGTGAAGCCGATGCCGAGGGTCGCCGCCCAGACGATCGCGACGAATTTCAAGGTCGAGAGATAAGTCGCGAAGGTGGTGCAGAGCGCCGAACCGCCCGAAAAGCAGCCGTAAAAGACATCCGTGTAGTTCGTCGTGACGAAGGCTGGCTCGATCGAATATTCGGTGTAATTCCAGAAGGAGACGATGAAGGTCGCCACCAGCGGCAGGACGAAGAAGAGCAGGAAGACGAGCGCCATCGGCGCCGCCTGGGCATAGGCGACCCATCGGGGTGTCCAGCTCGTGCGCCGCACCCGTCCTGCGGCGGCGTCCCGCCTCTTGTCCTGGGGGGCGGCCCCGGCATCTGCCGGAGCCTCCAGGGTCTTGGTCATCGCGTCAGGCTGCAATGAACTCGTTCCATTTGCGGATCATGTAGATGTTCTCGTCCATGACGGCGTTCCAGCAGGCGACGCTGCCCATGCGCTCGTCATAGGAGCCGCCGTCGCGCGTTGCGCCGGCCTTTTCCAGAACCTTTCCGTCGGGGGACTTGATGTCCTGTTCCGCCGGCTGGCCTTCGTACCAGTAAGCCCATTCGTATGGCTCGAGCTCTTCCTTGGTGGTTTCCAAGACAGCCGGGTAGTAGCCCTGACGCGAGAGATGGGCGCCGGCCCAGCCCGACAGGAACCAGTTGATGAACTCGTAGGCGGCATCCTTTTCGCGATCGGCGATGGCGACGGGCAGGCCGAAACCGGACGCCCAGGCGCGATAGCCTTCCTTCAAGGGCTGATACTTGCAAGGGATGCCTTGGGTGCGCACCGCGGTGACCGCCGGCGACCACATGGACTGAATGACGACCTCGCCCGAGGCCATCAGATTGACGCTCTCGTTGAAGTCGGTCCAGAAGGCACGGAACTGGCCGGCACGCTTGGCCTCGATGAGGGCGGCGATGGTCGCGTCGATCTCCTCGCGCGTCATGTTGCCCTTGTCGCCATAGGTCATGTCGCCGCGCGCTTCGATCGCCATCGCCGCGTCCATGATGCCGATCGAAGGAATGTTCAAGATGGCGGCCTTGCCCTTGAACTTCGGGTCGAGAAGCGCGGCCCAGCTATCCACCGGCCCGTCGATGAGATCGGGACGGATGCCGAGCGTATCGGCATTGTATGTGGTCGGGATCAGCGTGAGGAACCCGGTTTCCTCCCCGGCGAATTCCGTCGCCTGTTCGGATGGGAGGTAGAGCACTTCGGCCGGCGCGGTTCCGTCGAGGCCGACCTTCTTGCCGTCCACTGTGCCGTTGCGGATGACCGAGGCGATCTTGTCGGCCAGTTTGATCTTGGAGGCGTCGAGACCCATGATGTTGCCGGAGGGCAGAAGCTTCGGCAGGGCGAAATATTCGGTGTCGACGAGATCGAAGGAATTCGGCTGGGTGATGACGCGCTTGGCGACGTCGTCCGTCGTCACCGCGATATACTCGATATTGATGCCGAGATCCTCACCGGCCTTGGCGGCGATGGCGGGAGACTGGTTCACCGCCGTCGACAGATAGCGCAGGGTCACGGGCTCCTGAGCCAAGGCCGGGGTGGGGAATGTGGAGAGCTTGCCGGCAGCGGCGACGCCCGCGAGGGCGGCCGAGCCCTTCAAAAGCGTGCGGCGCGAGAAGCGCTGATTGGTCGTGTCGGTCATCATCCGTCCCTATGATCTGTTTTGGGAAAAGACATGCGAGGGCCGCGTCGCCGCGGCTCAGGCGGCGAGTTCGTGGCGGTCGCTGGCGTGCCAGCCCACCTGAACCTCGTCTCCGACCGAGACGGGCGCCCGGTCGAATTCGTGTTCTGCAAGGGTTGCGAGAAGGTCCGTGCCGTCCGAGCGGCGCATGGCGACGTGAACGGTCATGCCCTGATATTCGACATCGGTGACGGTGGCCCGCTGGCTGCTCGTCTCGTCAGACGAGACCGTGCCGAGAAGACGCACCTTATCGGCCCGCACCGCATAAGCCCGCCCCGCATCGGAGACCACATTATGGCCGCCCATGAACTGGGCGACGAAGCGGGTCTTCGGCTGGTTGAAGATCTCGCGCGGCGAGCCGACCTGTTCGATCCGCCCGTCATTCATCACCACCACCATGTCGGCAAGCGCCATCGCCTCTTCCTGGCTGTGGGTGACGTGGATGAAGGAGATGCCGAAGTCCCGCTGATACCGTTTCAGCTCGGCGCGCATGCGGATGCGCAGGAACGGATCGAGCGCCGAAAGCGGCTCGTCGAGAAGAAGCACCGTCGGATTGGTGACGAGCGCGCGGGCGAGCGCCACGCGCTGCTGCTGACCACCGGACAATTGGGCCGGCAAGCGGTCGCCATAACGGCCCATATCGACCAGCGAGAGCATCTCTTCGGCCCGCGACAGGCGCTCGGCCTTCGGCGTGCCGGCCATCTTCAAGGAGAAGGCGACATTCTCGCGCACCGACAGATGGGGAAAGAGTGCATAGTTCTGAAACATCATCGCCGTGCCGCGTTTGGCCGGCGGCAGATCGTTGACGATCGTATTGCCGATCATGACGTCGCCATCGGAGATGAATTCATGGCCGGCGATCATGCGCAAGGTTGAGGATTTGCCGCAGCCCGACGGCCCCAAAAGGCAGCAATAGGTGCCGGCAGGGATCTTGAGAGAAACTCGGTCGACGGCGGTCGTATCACCATAGGCCTTGGTGACGGCGGCCAGTTCCAGGTCGGCGGCAAGCGATTGCAAGCGGAAGTCCTCGACGGATGCGTGGTTCACGGCATTTGTCGAGGTGATTTGCAAGGCGCATGCCAGATGGGGCAGGCCACACCACCCGTCATTGTTAGCGGCCGCCCAACGCTTTGGACGTCAGCCGTGCCGAGGCGGTCCCTGGGCCAATGTCGAGCCCTGATCGCAGCGCAGGATAAAGCTCGCGGTTCGGCGGTCATCAAGCTCGACAGCCGATTCCGCACATAAAATGATCAGCGCTGCTTTGTAGTGCTAACTTGGTAAGCAGGGCGGCTTAAAAGGGATGGCTTTGCGCAACGGATTGCTGATCTGGCTCAAGTGCTCTTATGGCGTGCGGTGCGCACCTCAAGCCAGTCACAAAGCGTGCGGCGAAGCATTTGGGCGATCCATCCAAAAAGCGCCGCACTATAAAAAATGCCCCCGACAGGATCGGGGGCATTGGTCTCGTCTGTTCGTGAGGCGCGAGCATCCGCAAGAGGGATGGCGCCATTTGAGATCAGCTGCGCTCGTCGACCGGCAGATAGCCGCGCTGAGGCGCGCCGGTATAGAGCTGGCGGGGACGGCCGATGCGCTGCTTCGGATCCTCGATCATCTCCTTCCACTGGGCGATCCAGCCGACGGTGCGGGCGACAGCGAAGAGCACGGTGAACATCGTGGTCGGGAAGCCGAGCGCCTTCAGCGTGATGCCGGAATAGAAGTCGACATTGGGATAGAGCTTCTTCTCGACGAAATACGGATCGGTGAGCGCGATGCGCTCCAGCTCCATCGCCACTTCGAGAAGCGGGTCGTCCTTGATACCGAGCTCGTCCAGAACCTCGTGGCAGGTCTGCTGCATGATCTTGGCGCGCGGATCGTAGTTCTTATAGACCCGGTGGCCGAAGCCCATGAGGCGGAAGGGATCGTTCTTGTCCTTGGCGCGGCCGATGAATTCGGGAATCCGATCCTTCGTGCCGATCTCCATCAGCATGTTGAGCGCCGCCTCGTTGGCGCCGCCATGGGCCGGGCCCCAGAGGCAGGCGATGCCGGCCGCGATACAGGCGAAGGGATTGGCGCCCGAGGAGCCGGCGAGACGCACGGTCGAGGTCGAGGCGTTCTGCTCGTGATCGGCGTGGAGCGTGAAGATCCGGTCCATCGCCTTGGCCAGAACCGGATTGATCCGATAGGGCTCGCAAGGCACCGCAAAGCACATATGCAGGAAGTTTTCCGCATAAGCGAGGTCGTTGCGCGGATAAACGAAGGGCTGGCCGATATGGTATTTATAGGCCATCGCCGCGATCGTCGGCATCTTGGCGATCATGCGCAGCGAGGCGACCATGCGCTGATGCGGATCGGCGATGTCGGTCGAGTCGTGATAGAAGGCCGAGAGCGCGCCGACGCAGCCCACCATGACCGCCATCGGATGGGCGTCGCGGCGGAAGCCGGTGAAGAACCGGTTCATCTGCTCATGCACCATGGTGTGGCGCGTGACGCGATAGACGAAATCCTGCTTTTCCCGGGCCGTCGGCAGTTCGCCGTAAAGGAGGAGATAGCAGGTCTCCAGATAGTCGCCCTTCTCGGCCAGTTCATCGATCGAATAGCCGCGATGGAGAAGGATGCCCTCGTCGCCGTCGATATAAGTGATCTTCGATTCGCAGGAGGCGGTGGAGGAAAAGCCTGGGTCGAAGGTGAAGAGGCCGGTGTTCTTATAGAGCGACGTCACATCGACGACGTCCGGGCCGATCGTGCCGCTCATCACCGCCATATCGGAGCTATCCGATCCGAGTGTGAACTTCGCCGACTGTTCTGTCATGCGTTTCCCCTTCGTTCCAAGCCGAAAAGGCGGACCTTTTGCGGCGCACAAGGTTGTCTCATGGCTCTGCGTACTGCATCCCACCATGGTGGACAAGCGGGGTCATTTGCACTGCGGCGAGGCCGGCCGGCAATAGGCCGATGGTCGTGCCGGGGTCCCGCAAGGTGAGCTTTGGGCTGGAACGGTCCTCAGCGCCTCCCCGCCAAAGGCCTTCAAAGAACCGGACGTTCGGGTGTGCGGGGCGGCGGAGTTAAGGGCCCCGCCGCCAGTCATACGGCTTTAAGCGGCCTGATCCTTCAGCCGAGCCAGCGCTTCCTCCCGGCCCAGAACCGCGAGAACGTCGAAGACGCCCGGCGACACGCTGCGGCCGGTCGCGGCGGCTCTGAGCGGCTGCGCCAATTTGCCGAGCTTCAGGCCGGTCTCTTCGGCATGGGCACGAACCGCCGCTTCCAGCGAGGCGGCGTCCCAGGTCTCGACGGCTTCGAGCTTCGGCAGGAGGCCCGAGATCGTCTCGCGTCCGCCATCGGCAAGCGCGTTCGCCGCCTTGTCCTCTAGGGCCAGCGGCCGGTCGGCAAAGAGATAGGTCGCGCTGTCGGTCAACTCGACCAGCGTCTTCGCCCGCTCCTTCAGCCCGGCCATGGCGGCCAGAAGCTTTTCGCGCGTTTCCTCGTCGCTCCGGCGCTTCAGGATCTCGCCATTCGGCAGATGGTCACGCTCGGCCATCAGCATATCGACGAGGTCCTGGTCGTCCGTATGGCGGATCCACCAGCCGTTCAGCGCTTCGAGCTTCTGGAAATCGAATCGCGCCGCGCCCTTGTTGATTTGCGGCAGGTCGAACCATTCGACCATCTTTTCGGTCGAGATAATTTCCTCGTCTCCATGAGCCCAGCCGAGTCGCACCAGGTAATTTCGCAGGGCCACTGGCAGGTAGCCCATGGCGCGATAGGCCTCGACGCCCAGCGCGCCATGGCGTTTGGAGAGCTTCGCGCCATCGGGCCCGTGGATGAGGGGGATGTGGGCCATCACCGGCACGTCCCAGCCCATCGCCTTGTAGATGAGGGTCTGGCGGGCGGCATTGGTCAGATGGTCGTCGCCGCGCACGATATGGGTGACGCCCATGTCGTGATCGTCGACGACGACGGCGAGCATATAGGTCGGATTGCCGTCTGAGCGCAGCAGGACGAAATCGTCGAGATCCTTGTTGGGGAAGCGAATATCGCCCTGGACCTGATCGTGGACCAGCGTCTCGCCATCGAGCGGCGCCTTCAGACGGATGACGGGATCGACACCGGCCGGGGCCTCGGACGGATCGCGGTCGCGCCAGCGCCCGTCATAGCGGGGCGGACGCTTTTCGGCGCGCGCTCTCTCGCGCATCTCTTCGAGCTCGGCCTGGGTTGCATAGCAGCGATAGGCTTGGCCCTTGGCCAGAAGCTCTTCGGCGATCTCGCGATGGCGCGGCGCGCGCTCATATTGGGAGACCCAGGGCTCGTCGGCTTCGAGCCCGAGCCACTTCAGACCCTCGATGATCGCCGTCACCGCGGGTTCAGTCGAGCGCTCGCGGTCGGTGTCTTCGATGCGCAGAAGCATCTTGCCGGACTTGGCCCGGGCATAAAGCCAATTGAAAAGGGCGGTGCGGGCGCCGCCGATATGCAGATAGCCGGTGGGCGAGGGCGCAAAGCGCGTGACGACACCATCCGTCATGGACATCTCCGTTCGACTGTGGGTCTCAGGACTACACGCGACCCATCGCAATTTCGGTGCCGGTGTGTAGCATAGGCGCCCAGCGAGACAACCGATCGTGGCTCGCCCGGTGACCGAGTGCCGAACGACGCGCGTCTAGCTGGAGTGGGATGCCCGGAAGAGGCCGATGGATTGGATCTCCCCCACGGACAGGAAAGCTCTCACACTTCGCGTCCCTGACCGCGCGGAGATCGCCGACTGGCTGGCCGGTGAATGGCGTCTGGAAATCGACCGCCGGCGCCTCTTCCACCTCTTGCCGGTCGGCATTGGGACCGGCGCGATCCTGGTCTTTGGTGCAGGGGTCGACATCCATTGGAGCCTTTGGGGAGCGCTCCTCGTCCTTTCCGCTTTCCTGAACAGGCGAGCGCGCGCCTTTGGCGCGAGCGGGGCGCCAAGCCTCTTCCTCCTGGCGGTCGCATTCGGCTGTCTCGCCGGTCAGATCGAACTCGCCACGACGCGGACGATCATTCTCTCCGGCGATGCAACCGTGCGGATCACGGCGCGCGTTTTGTCGCACGAAACGGATGAGCGGGGCCGAGCCCGATACTATCTCAAGCTTCTTTCGACCGAACGACCTGTTCTCTCACGGCCACCGCAGATCGTTCGGATCGTCGTATCCGCCAGACATCAGCCGCTTCGACCGGGCGAAATCTATCGGGGCCTTGTCCGGCTCGGGCCACCCTCCGGGCCTGTTCGCCCGGATGGGCACGACTTCGCCTATCGGCCCTATTTCGAAGGTCTCGGCGCCTATGGCTACGGGCTCGGTGGTCCCGATCCGCCGCCTGCCGATGCGGCCGAGCCTGACGCCTTGTCCGGCAGGGATGCCATCAGCCGGTTCATCGCCGCGTTGCGCGGGGTCGTGACGCGGCGGATCGTCGAGGTCATCGGGGGCGAGTCGGGGGCTGTGGCGGCTGCCCTCGTGACCGGGGAGCGGGCCGGCATCGGCCCAGAGGTCGAAGACTCGCTTCGCGGCACCGGCCTTGCCCATGTGCTGGCGATCTCCGGGCTGCACATGGCCCTCGTCGCCGGCACGGCGATGCTCTTGATCCGAAAAGGACTCGTGCTGCTCGGAGGTCTCAGCCTGGTCCTGCCGGTCAAGAAGCTTGCAGCCCTCGTGGCGCTGGCGGTTTCGACCTTCTATCTCATCCTATCCGGCGCGTCGGTTGCGACGGAACGGGCCTATGTGATGATCCTGATCATGCTCGTCGCCGTCCTGTTCGATCGACAGGCGATCACCTTGCGCAATCTATCGCTCGCGGCGCTCGCCATCCTCCTGGTCACGCCCCATGCGGTCTTGACGCCGAGCTTCCAGATGAGCTTTGCCGCAACCCTCGCCCTTGTCGGTTTGTCGCCGCTCTTTCATCGCGAAACCGAGAACCAGTCCCGTGGGCCGATCGGGCGGCTGATGAGGCGTGTCGGCTTGGTCCTGGGCGCGACCCTCGTCACCGCGCTGGTCGCGGGCCTCGCGACAGCGCCTTATTCCGCCTATCATTTCCAGCGGCTGGCGCCCTTCGGGCTTCTCGCCAATCTCTTGACCATGCCGGTCTTCGGCCTCTGGATCATGCCGGCCGCGCTGATCGGGGTGTTTTTGATGCCGTTCGGCCTCGATGGTCCTGTCTTCTGGCTGATGGGGCTGGGGCTCGATTTCGTCCTCTCGATCGCTTCCTTCCTGAATGCGCGCTTTCCGGATCAGGCGGTGGGGCTGATGACACCTTCTGGGCTCGTGGTCTTGACCGCCGGCCTCCTGATCCTTTGTCTTTCGGCCAGTCGGCTGCGATGGGCCTCGCTTCCGATCCTGGTTCTCGGGCTCCTGCTCGCTCCCGATCGGCGCCCGGATCCCGAACTCGTCATTTATGAGGATGGGCGCGATTTCGCGCTTCTCTCGGCCGATGGGCTGCACTACGGCCGCGAACGCCCCTCGCGCTTCGTCGCCGAAGAATGGAGCCGCATTTACGCGCCGGCGATCTCCGAAACCGCCGAAGGCGAAGGCGCCACTGCGCCAGCCGGGACGATCCCCGGCCTCAACGATTGCGAGACCCGCCTGTGCCACTTTCAAACATCGAGTGGCATACGCATCGCTTTTGCGAGGGACTATCGGCTTTTGGGCGAAGCCTGCGATACGGCCGACATCGCCTTTGTCGCGCGAGCGGCACGCACGAGACAATGCCGCTCTGGCGCGGTTCTTGTGACACTCAGGACGCTCCGACAGACCGGCTCGCTTGCGATCGGCCGAGATATGCCGGGCGGCGCCATCACGGTGCGCCGCTCCATCCCCGAAAGACCGCAGGCCTGGAACGCTCATCGGCTCGCGCCCTGGCCGGAATTCTGGCGAAAGCCCACTGGCGAGAATTCCGCCAACGGCGCCACCGCCGATGACGGCAATGGTCAGGCGAGCGGGCAGCCTCAGTGATAGCGACGGATCAGTCCCACGAGGCGACCCTGAACACGGACGCGGTCGGTGTGGAAGATGCGCGTCTCATAGGCTGGGTTGGCCGCTTCGAGGGCGATCGTATCGCCGCGCCGGCGAAAGCGCTTCAGCGTTGCTTCCTCGTCGTCGACGAGCGCCACGACGATCTCGCCTGCCGTCGCCGTCTCAGTGCGCCGGATAATCACCGTGTCGCCATCGAGGATCCCGGCCTCGATCATCGAATCGCCTTTCACCTCCAGCGCGTAATGTTCGCCGCCGGTGATCATGTCGGGCGGGACCGCGACCGAATGGGTGTTGTGCTGGATGGCCGAGATCGGAACACCCGCCGCGATACGGCCCATGACCGGAACGCTGATCGTGTCCGAAGCGGGAGCCTTGTCACGCTCCGGCGCCTTCGTGGCAGCTGGTGGCTGGCCCTTCGAGCCCTGAATGACGCTCGGCTTGAAGCCGGTCGTGGGCGGCGTCGGGGCATGGCGCGGCGACTGGATGGACTCCGGCAAGCGCAGCACTTCCAAGGCGCGGGCGCGATTGGGCAGGCGCCGGATGAAGCCGCGCTCTTCAAGCGCCGTGATCAGCCGGTGAATACCGGATTTCGACTTCAGCTCGAGCGCATCCTTCATCTCGTCGAAGGAGGGCGGAACGCCCGCTTCCTGCAGACGGGAATGGATGAACATCAACAGCTCGTGCTGCTTGCGGGTCAGCATCCGAAGGCCTCCAAAACAGAACCGGATCGACCCTATATGTTCCTTTTGTGTTCCGCAAGTGTTTCTGTGATTCGCATGGCTGGCGTGATACGTCTCAGCTTAGGGGAACAAAGCGGCAGGGTTCGCCCGCTTCGGCGGGATTTGCATTAACCGGACGCAGAAGCAGGGCGTCGGCCTCGGCATAGACCGAAAGGAGCGAGGAATCCTGACGGGGAAGCGGTGACAGAAGCGGGCCGTCCGGTCCCGGCCGGATGACCGAGCGGACGAGATCGGCTCGGCTGCCGTTGGCCGGCATCGCCTCTGCGAGAAACCCATCGGCAAAGAGGGGTCTGTCGGCCAATCCGGCGAGACGACGGATGAGGGGGGCGAGAAACAGCGTTGCGGCGACCATGGAGGAGGCTGGATTGCCGGGCAGGCCGGCAATGCGCATTCCGTCCCTTGCCCCCGCCATGAAAGGCTTTCCGGGGCGCATGGCGACCTTCCAGAAGTCGAGATCGACCCCCTTTTCGGCAAACACCTTTCCAACGAGATCGTGGTCGCCGACGGAGGCTCCGCCGATCGTGACAAAGATGTCGGCCTTCGCTCCGAGCGCTTGGTCGAAGACCGCGTCGATGGCGGCTTCGTCGTCAGGGGCGAGCTCATTGGCGATCACCTCGGCCCCGGCCGCCTCGCAAAGAGCGGCGATCCCGAAGGTGTTGGAGGCGACGATCTGATGAGGGCCGACGGGCTCGCCCGGCAAAACGAGTTCGTCGCCGGTCGACAGAACCACGACCCTCGGCTTTGCGCGGACGACAAGCTCAGGGTGGCCGCCGCTTGCCGCAAGCGCCACAGAGCCCGGGGAGAGGAGGGTGCCAGCGGAAAGCAGCGTTTGGCCTTCCGCGAAATCGACGCCCGCCAGACGGATATGGGCCCCTCGGGCGGGGGCTTCGGTGACCTTGATCGTCGAAGCCTCGACGAGTTCGGCATTCTCCTGGATGAGCACGGTATCGGCGCCCTCCGGCACAGGGGCGCCGGTGAAGATGCGAACCGTTTGACTGTCTTCGATCCTGCCCGAAAAGCCTTTGCCGGCAGCCGATTCGCCGATGACATTGAGATATGATCCCGCTTCCGCATTGGCGGCCTTGATCGCATAGCCATCCATGGCGGAGGCGTTGAAGCCTGGCTGGGTGCGTTGCGCGATCACCGCCTCCGCAAGGACGCGGCCGGAGGCCTGCCTTAGGCCAACCCGCTCGGTGCGCGGAACGGGCTCGGCGCCGGCCAGCACACGCCGATACGCCTCTTCGAGCGGCATCAGGCTCATGAGGGCTGGGCCTCGCTCTCGGCCGTGTCGGGGACGGCCGGAGCCTCGGCATGCCAGTCGCCGGAGCGGCCACCGGATTTCGACAGAAGGCGGATGCCGGTGATTTCCATGCCCCGATCGGCGGCCTTCGCCATGTCGTAGATGGTCAGGCACGCTACCGAGACGGCGGTCAGCGCTTCCATTTCGACCCCGGTCTTGCCCGACACGCGGGCGAGGGCGGTGACCTTCAGACCGACCATCGCGTCGTCCGGCTCCACGTCAACGGTTATCTTGTCGAGAAGCAGCGGATGGCAGAGGGGGATCAGCTCATGGGTGCGCTTGGCGCCCATGATGCCGGCGATTCGCGCGATGCCGATCACGTCGCCCTTCTTGGCTTCGCCGGCTCGGATGAGCGCGAGCGTTTCCGGCGCCATTTTGACGAAGCCTTCGGCCACCGCGATGCGGCGGGTCTCGGCCTTGTCGCCCACATCGACCATGGCGGCGGCGCCGTTTTCGTCGAGATGGGTCAGGCGCGTCTGCGCAGGAGTCTCGTCACTCACTGGGCGGCCTCCGAGCGATGTTGGCCGAGGAGAACGCGGGTCGCGGCCTCCACATCGCTCTGGCGCATCAGGCTTTCGCCGACGAGGAAGGTGCGGATGCCGCGATCGGCAAGGCGCAGGCAGTCGGCATGGGTGAAGATGCCGCTTTCGCCGACAAGCACGCGATCGTCCGGAACGAGCGCCGAAAGCCGTTCGGCGGTCGCAAGGCTCGTTTCGAAAGTGCGAAGATTGCGGTTGTTGATACCGAGAAGCTTCGACTTGAGCTTGAGCGCGCGCTCGGTCTCGTCCTCGTCGTGAACCTCGATCAGGACGTCCATGCCGTGATCGAAGGCGGCCGATTCGAGTTCGCCCGCGAGAGCGTCGTCGACGGCAGCCATGATGATCAGGATCGCGTCCGCGCCCCAGGCCCGCGCTTCGGCGACCTGATAGGGATCGAACATGAAATCCTTGCGCAGCGCCGGGAGAGACGTCGCCGCGCGCGCGGCCTTGAGAAAATCCGGGCTGCCCTTGAAGCTCGGCGCGTCCGTCAGAACCGAAAGGCAGGTCGCTCCGCCCGCCTCATAGGCTGTGGCCAGGCTTGGCGGATCGAAATCCTCGCGGATCGTGCCCTTGGACGGGCTCGCCTTCTTGATCTCGGCGATGAGTGCAAAACCGCCGGCCTCGATCGTCGCTTCGATCGCCTTCAGGAAGCCGCGCGGCGCGCCGGCTTGTGCGATTTCGGCTTCGAGATCGGCAAGGCTCGTCTTCGCCTTGGCGCTGGCGATTTCCTCGCGTTTATAGTCTTCGATCGTTTTCAGGATGTCGCTCACGATGCCTTGCCTCCCAGCCGGTTGGTGACTTCGACGAGGCGATCCAGCGAGGCCTTCGCAAGGCCGCGATCGATGGCGTCGGCCGCCATGGCGACCCCTTCGGCGAGAGTGGCCGCGCGGCCGGAGACGACGAGGGCGCCGCCGGAATTCAAGACGACGATGTCGCGATAGGCGCTCGGCTCGCCATTCAGGACGGCCGACAGCGCAAGGGCGTTGTCGGCGGCCTCGCCGCCCTTGATCGCCGAAAGCGGCGAGCGCTTGAGGCCGACATCTTCCGGGTCCACGGTGAAGGTGCGAATTTCGCCGTCCTTCAGTTCCGCGACCTCGGTGGTGCCGCTCACGGCCATCTCGTCGAGACCGTCGCCATGGACGACCCAGGCCGCTTCCGTGTTCAGCTCACGTAGGGTCTCGGCCATGGGCATCACCCATTCGGGCCCGAAGACGCCGATCAAGAGGCGCTTGACGCCGGCCGGATTGGTCATCGGTCCGAGAAGGTTGAAGAGCGTGCGCGTGCCGAGTTCGCGGCGGGCCGGACCCACATGACGCATGGCCGGATGATGGTTCGGGGCAAACAGGAAGGCGAGCCCGGCTTCCGCGATCGCCTGGGACAGCTGGTCCGGCTTCAGATCGATGTCGATGCCGAGAGCGGCGAGAACGTCCGCCGCGCCCGAGCGCGAGGACAGGGCTCGGTTTCCGTGCTTTGCGACCGGAACGCCGCAGGCGGAGATGACGAAGGCCGAACAGGTCGAGACATTGACCGTGCCGGAATTGTCGCCGCCCGTCCCGACGATGTCGACCGTGCCGGCCGGAGCCTCAACCCGGGCCATATTGGCGCGCATGGCCGAGACTGCTCCGGCGATCTCCTCGACGCTTTCGCCGCGCACGCGCAGCGCCATCAGGAAGCCGCCGATCTGGGCGGGCGTCGCCTCGCCCGACATCAAGATGGCGAAGGCGTCCTCGGCCTCTTTGCGACTCAGCGCCCGTCCGGTCGCGACCTTGGCGAGAAAGGGTTTGATCCGCTCGCTCATCGCACCAGCCCCTTCGCCGCCTCGATCCCCGCCGGATAGACCTGGACCGGATATTCGCCTCTCACCCGCGTCACATAGCTCTGCAGAAGATCGTCCGTCAGCCGTTCGGCCATCTGCTGGCGCTGGCTGTCGGTAACGTTGTCGGCCGGGCTCGCCGGCGGCGCCACCTCGTCGATGCGCAGGACGATGCGGCTGCCGCTTTCGCGCCCCTCCGCCTCTTCGATCGCGCCGCGACCGGCCGAGAAGGCGGCCTCGGTCGCCTGGCGGCCGATCTCGCTTGCCCCGCTCTGGCGGGTAATGCCGAGCGCGGTCTGGACAGTGAGGTCGTTCTCGGCCGCGACATTCTCCAATGGCGTGCCACCGCGGGCAGCGTCGAGCACGGCCTTCGCCCGCTCGCCGACGACACGCTCCGTTTCGGCGGCGCGCCAATCGGCGAGGACCCGATCGCGGACCTCGTCCAGCGTCCGGTCGCGGGCCGGCTCGATCTCGGTCACGTCGAAGAACAATGTGCCATTGCCCGCCGTCTGAAGGGGCGCATTGTCGAAGCCCGGCTCGACCTGGAAGACCTCACCGAGAAGTTCGTTCGAATCGGGAAGGTCGGCGATCCGTTCGCCGTCCTTTCCGCGACCCTGGGCGTCGACGCCTTCATAGGTCTTCACCGGAATTCCGGCGCGCTCGGCGGCCTCTTGGAAGGTCGCGCCGCCCGCTCGGGCATCCTCATAAGTGTCATAGGCCGAGTTCAACGTGTCGGCAGCATTCGCAATGGCAAGATCCCGGCGGATCTGGGGCGCCACCTCTTCGAGCGGCTGGACGCTGGCCGGCTGAATCTCGCTGACCCGCAGAATGGTCGGCCCGAAGCGGCCATCGACGACGCCGGACGTCGCCCCGCTTTCGAGCGAGAAGGCGGCATCGGCCAGGGCCGGATCGGGCAGGCCGTCGCGGGTGACGAGACCGAGGGACAGATCGGCCGGATTGCGTCCGGCATCTTGAGCGATCTCTTCGAAGCTCGCGCCATTGGCGAGTTTTTCGGCCGCGGCATCTGCGGCGGCCTGATCCTGGAAGACGATCTGGTCGACCCGGCGCCGTTCCGGCGTACCATAGCGGCTTTGGAACTGCTCGTAATCGGCCTTGATCGCGTCCTCGGTGACCGAGGCTTCGTCGGCCATCGTCTCCGGCGTCAGCTCGGCGACTTGGAAGGATCGATATTCAGGGGCCGCATAAGTCTCTTTGTTTTCGTCGAAATAGGCCGTCAGCGTTTCCTCGGACGGATCGGCGATCGGGCCGACCGAATCCGGTCCGACGACCACATAGCTGATATTGCGGCGCTCGCCATTATAGAGGCCCATGGCGTCGCGGAAGGCGGTCGGGAGCGTGACACCGTTCGAGACCGCGTCGACGATCTGGGTGCGCGTTGCCGCATCCTGCTGGCTCTCGATATAATTCGCCTCGTTCAAACCGACGCTCGCCAGCGCGTTGCGGAACTGGGCGCGGGAGAAATTGCCGGCGGCGTCCTGAAAGCTCGGATCGTCGGCGATCAGCCGGGCGAGGCGCTCCTTGGAGAGGCCGAGGCCGATCTCGCGACCCTGCTCGGTCAGAACCGCGCCGGAGAGTAACTGGGAGAGGACGCCCTGATCGACGCCGAACATCTCGGTCTCCTCTCGGGTCGGCACGCGGCCGATCTGCTGGGCGATCGAGCGTCGCACTTGATTATAGGCGAGGGCATATTCCTGAAGCGGCACCGAGGTCTCGCCGACGCTGAGGACGGCATTGCTCGCGCCACTGCGGAAGACGTCCCCGATCCCCCAGACGGCGAAGCTGACGACCAGGAGGCCGAGCAGCAATTTGGCTGTCCAGCCCGAGGCCGCGCGGCGCAGCGAATTCATCATGATCTTGTCCTCGATCCTCCCGCGCCGTCGCGTTCCGGCGGCGGTTCGTGTCCGCCCCTATTAGGAAATGGGCCCCGATGGGCGCAAGCGGCCCCGATCGATTGATTGCCTCGCGGATTGATTTCGTGGGGCCTTGCCGTTACGTGCGAGCCGACAAGACGACAAACGAAGACGCCGGAAACGGACTTGCGCCTTGCTTCAGGCATGACGCGGTTTCGCCTCAGGGAGTTTGACGATGACGCTGACACCACTGATCGCCGGCAATTGGAAGATGAACGGGCTTCTGCGGTCGCTGACCGAATTGAAGGGCATCTCCGACGCCGCGAAAGAAGGCCGGATGGAAGGGCTCGACCTTCTCATCTGTCCGCCCGCGACCATGCTTTCGGCAAGCCGGGGCATTCTGAACCGGGTTGCGTCCGTCGGCGGGCAGACCTGTCATGCGCAAGCCTCAGGCGCCCATACCGGCGAGATCGCCGCCGAAATGCTGAAGGACGTGGGCGCGACCTATGTGATCGTCGGCCATTCCGAGCGGCGCGCCGACAATGGCGAGGACGACGCGGCGGTTCGCGCCAAGACGCAGGCCGCCTGGCGCGCCGGGCTGACAGCGATCGTCTGCATCGGCGAAAGCCAGGCCCAGCGCGACAATGGCGAAACCCTCGACGTGCTCGGGACCCAACTGGCCGGATCGTTGCCCGATGGCGTGACGGCGACGAACACCGTCATCGCCTATGAGCCGGTCTGGGCGATCGGCACCGGCCGCACCCCGACCACCGACGACGTGGCCGAGGCCCATGGCTTCATTCGCCAGACACTGACGGATCGGTTCGGAAACGACACCGGCGAGAGCGTTCGCCTCCTTTACGGCGGTTCGGTCAAGCCGAACAACGCCACCGAGCTTCTGAGTGTCGCCCATGTGAACGGCGCGCTTATCGGCGGCGCCAGCTTGAAGGCCGCTGATTTTATCGCGATATGCGAGGCGACGCCGCGAGCCCAAGGCGCGGGTGAGCCGCAGCAGCAGTCGCAACCGGCGTCGGTGGCGACGGACGAGGACAATTTCGACGACTTCGAGCCCGATCTGTCGGAGCTCGAAGCCAGCTTGCAGAACGGCTTGGATTAATCGGGCCGGTTGGTTTAGAAGGCGCGCAATTCCAGCGAAGGCGCGTTCCGGACAGTTCATGGACACAATTCTCATCATCATCCATTTGATGATCGTCGTCGCGCTCGTCATCGTGGTGCTGTTGCAGCGCTCCGAGGGCGGGGCGCTCGGCATCGGCGGTGGCGGCGGCGGTCTAATGTCGGCGCGCGGAGCGGCCAATGCGCTAACGCGCACGACCGCGATCCTGGCGGCCGGCTTCTTCATCACCTCGCTGACCCTCGGCATCCTGGCGCGCTATGGCTCGCAGCCGACCGACATTCTCGACCAGCTGCCGGCCAATCAGGGCCAGGGCCAGAATGGGTCGAGCGATGGCGGCAGCCTCCTCGATCAGCTCGGCGGCTTGCCTGCGGAGGAAAACGGCGGCACGAGCGCTCCTGCGCCGGCTGCCAGTGGCGAGGCTCCGGTGGTTGCGCCGACGACTCCTGCGGCGCCGGCCGACGACAATTCGTCGCTGATCCCCGAATCGACGCTGATTCCGGATCTGACGACGACCCCCGAGGCGAGCGAGAGCGCGCCGGCGGCGGGCGAAACGTCGACAGGCCAGACCTCGACAGGTGCCGCGACGTCGACCGAGACCGAATCGCCATCCACCGAGAGCGACGCTGCGCCGCAGAGCGATACGGCGCCGGTCGGCGAGATCCCGGCCAATCCCGCGCCGGAAGCCGCGAACGCAGCCGACTCCGAGCCCATCGCCCCGGTGGAAGCGCCTTCGGCAGTCGAGCAGGCGCCTGAGACGCCTTTGAGCGACGAGGGGTCCGCGACGACGGGTGAGAGCTCCAATGCGTCGCCGACGGATGCGAATGGCACGGCCGCGCCGGCTACTGGCAATCAGCCGGCCGGTCAGTAAGACGCCGCTCTCACGACGGCGAAATCGACACGGGGCGCGGCGAGCGCCCCGTTTTCTTTGGAAGGGTTCGCTTTTTCGGCTGGAAGAATCCGGGCGAGCGCGATATCGGGAAGGCCCATGGCGCGATACATCTTCATCACCGGCGGCGTGGTTTCATCACTCGGCAAGGGCATCGCTTCGGCGGCCCTCGGCGCACTTTTGCAGGCGCGTGGCTACCGGGTGCGGCTGAGAAAGCTCGACCCCTATCTCAATGTCGATCCGGGCACGATGAGCCCGACCCAGCATGGCGAGGTCTTCGTCACCGATGACGGGGCCGAGACGGATCTCGATCTCGGTCATTACGAGCGCTTCACCGGCCGCTCGGCCAACAAACAAGACAACATCACCACCGGCCGGATCTATCAGGGGATCATCGCCAAGGAACGGCGCGGCGACTATCTCGGCGGCACGGTTCAGGTGATTCCCCATGTCACCGATGCGATCAAGGAATTCGTCCTCGACGGCAATGAGGACTATGATTTCGTCCTCTGCGAGATCGGCGGCACGGTCGGCGACATCGAGGCGCTGCCTTTCTTCGAGGCGATCCGTCAGCTCGGCAACGACCTGCCGCGCGGCGGGGCGATCTACGTCCATCTGACGCTGATGCCCTATATTCCAACGGCGGGCGAATTGAAGACCAAGCCCACCCAGCATTCGGTGCGCGAATTGCGGGCCATCGGCATCGCGCCCGATATCCTGCTCGTGCGCGCCGACCGACCGATCCCCAAGGAAGAGCGCCGCAAGCTCTCGCTCTTCTGCAATGTCCGCGAGACGGCGGTCATTCAGGCCCTTGACGTCGCCACCATCTATGACGTGCCGATCGCCTATCACCATGAAGGCCTCGACACGGAAGTCCTTGCCGCTTTCGGCATCGACCCGGCGCCGAAGCCCCAGCTGCATCGCTGGCATCAGGTGGTCGACGCCATCCGCAATCCGGAAGGCGAGGTGACGATCGCCATCGTCGGCAAATATACGGGCCTCAAGGACGCCTATAAGTCGCTGATCGAGGCGCTCCAGCATGGCGGCATCGCCAATCGCACGCGGGTGCGGCTCGACTGGATCGAGGCGGAGGTCTTCGAACAGGAGGACCCGGCGCCTTATCTGGAGCGAGTCAATGGCATTCTCGTGCCGGGCGGCTTTGGCGAGCGCGGCTCGGAAGGCAAGATCCACGCGGCTCGTTTCGCCCGCGAACGCCAGGTCCCCTATTTCGGCATCTGTTTCGGCATGCAGATGGCGGTGATCGAGGCCGCGCGATCGCTCGCCGGCATCGACAAGGCGTCCTCTACGGAATTCGGCGCCACCGAGGAGCCGATCGTCGGCCTCATGACCGAATGGCTGAAGGGCAACGAATTGGAGAAGCGGGCGGCCGAGGGCGATCTCGGCGGCACCATGCGCCTCGGCTCCTACAAGGCCTCGCTCAAGGACGGCTCGCGCATCGCCGAGATCTATGGCGACACCGAGATCGTTGAGCGCCACCGCCACCGTTACGAGGTCAATCGGGCCTATCGGGAGCGCCTGGAAGCGGCGGGCATGAGCTTTGCCGGCATGTCGCCGGACGGCCTTTTGCCGGAGACGGTGGAGCTTCCCGACCACCCCTGGTTCATCGGCGTCCAGTATCACCCGGAACTGAAGTCCCGCCCCTTCGAGCCTCATCCGCTCTTCACGAGCTTCATCGAGGCGGCGGTGAAGCGGTCGAGGTTGGTTTGACGCGCGGGGCGAAGATGCGCGCGCTCGATCATCTCGTTCTGCCGTTTATCGATCTGGCGCAAGCGCGGGACTGGTTCTCGCGTCTCGGCTTCACTGTCGCGCCGGATGCGCGTCATCCGTTCGGCACCGAAAATGCCTGCGTCTTTTTCGCCGACGGAACGTTCTTCGAACCGCTCGCCATCGGCAGTGCCGAGGATTACGCCCGTGCGCTCGAAGGCGGAAACCTGTTTGTCGAGCGCGACGAGGGTTTTAGGAGCCACGCACCGGATGCTGTCTCGGCGATCGCGCTGAAATCGAGCGATGCTCTGGCCGATCAGGCCCATCTTCGCGCTTCTCAGCTTGGCGAAGACCGCCTGACCGAGTTCGAGCGCGATCTCACTCTGCCGTCGGGTGAAGCGGCTCGTCTGTCCTTCCGGCTCGCTTTTGCGAAATCCTTTGGCGATCAGACGCCGACCGTCTTCTTCTGCGAGGCACGCCATCGGCTGAGCGTCGATCGTTCGGCGCTTCTCGCCCATGCCAATGGGGCCATGTCGATCACAGGCGTTGATTTCGAAGCGGGCGATCTGGAACGTGCGACCCGGCATATCGAGGCTGTCTTCTGCTGCGAGGCGCAGGTCTCACCCGATCGCGGAATCGTCTTCGATCTCGCCGAAACGCGCGTGACGCTTGCGCCGGCCCAAGAGGGCTCCGATAAGGCGGCCCTTCGCGTCGCTGCCGTGACGGTCGGGGTCGACAGTCTTTCGAAAGCCGAGGCCTGCCTGACCGGATCGGACATCCCATATTCGGCGGACGATGAAACCATCACCGTCGCCTTTCCCAATGGCGACGGCCGCCTCGTCTTCGTGGAGGAGCCCGTATGAGCCTCATCCCCCATCCGGTCAGCGCCAAGGGCGTGACCTTTTCCAATGACGCGCCCTTCGCTCTCATTGCCGGACCCTGCCAGATGGAGAGCCGGGACCACGCGATGATGATCGCGGAGAGGATGAAGCGGATCACCGAGGACCTCGGCATCCCTTATGTCTTCAAGGCGAGCTTCGACAAGGCGAACCGCACCAGCCTCAAGGGCAAGCGCGGGATCGGGCTGTCCGGCGCGCTGCCCGTGTTCGAAGAGATCGGCAAGACCTTTGATCTGCCGGTCCTGACCGATATCCACACCGAGGAGCAGTGCCGCGAGGTCGCCTCGGTCGTCGATATCCTGCAGATCCCGGCCTTCCTCTGCCGGCAGACCGACCTTCTGGTGGCCGCCGCCGAGACGGGGCGTGTGGTCAACATCAAGAAGGGCCAGTTTCTCGCGCCTTGGGACATGAAGAATGTCGCGGCGAAAGTGACCGATAGCGGCAATCCGAATGTGATCCTGACCGAGCGCGGCGCCTCCTTCGGATACAACACGCTCGTCTCCGACTTCCGGGGCCTGCCGATCATGGCCGAGACCGGCCATCCGGTGGTCTTCGACGCGACCCATTCGGTGCAGCAGCCGGGCGGGCAGGGCGGTTCGTCCGGCGGCGAGCGCCGCTTCGTCGAGACCTTGGCGCGGGCGGCCTGCGCCGTCGGTGTCGCCGGCCTCTTCATCGAGACCCATGACGACCCCGACAACGCACCCTCGGACGGCCCCAACATGGTCCCTCTGGATCGAATGCCGGAGCTCTTGAAGCGGCTGAAGGCGCTCGACGATCTCACCAAAGGCTTTTGACCGATCGGCGGGCCGTGCTTGCGGCCCGTTACAGAAGCTCGCGCCAGAGGTCTTTGACCGTCTCCATGACATGGCGTTCGGTATAGCCGGTGAGAATCCTCTCCCGCGCGGCCTTGCCCATGGCGGCCACCCTGTCCGGTTCGCCCGCCAATGCTTCGATGGCGCGCGAGAAGGCGGGCGCGTCCTCGGAGGCGAGGACAAAGCCCTCAATCCCGTCGCGCACGAGGTCCCGGCAACCGGGAACGTCGCTCGTCAGGATCGCCCGTCCGCAGGCCGCAGCTTCCAGAAGCGTGCGTGGCAGACCCTCGCCACCGCGTGAGGGAAAGATCGCCGCGTGATGGGCGGCCCAGACGGCCGGGATATCTCGCGTCGGCCCGGCCCAGCCGATGCCGTCTCGCGCGTTCCATTCATCGAGCGTCGCTTTCGGAATCGCCCGCGGATTGTCGCCATCGGGCGCACCGAAGATCGTCAGCGAGACATCGACCCCGCGCTGTCTCGCCATCGTCACCGCCTCCACAGCCGTGTCGACACCCTTCGACCAGACCATCCGCGAGACGAGTGCGAGCCTTAGGCCTCGCCCTTTCGGCAAAGGAGCGGGTGGATAGGCTTGCGGATCGACGCCGGCGCCGCCGACGATGCGGATGCGCTTGTCGTCGGGGCTAAGCCGCAGAAAACGGGCGTCCTGCGCATTTTCTAGAAGAAACCGTGTCGTCTTCGGCGAAAGCGGGCCGGCGATGGCGCGGCCGAGAAGCGCGCGGGCGAGCCGCCCTTTCAGATCCCGCCGGGCACCCAGAAAGCCGAGACCGGTCACGGCTTGGACACTGGGCGGATTGCCGGCCATCCGCCCGGCAAGGCCGGCAATCAGGATCGAGCGGAGCGAGATGGCATGGATGAGGGCGGGGCGCTCGGCTTCGAGGATCGCGCCGAGACGGCGAACCGCCTGCATGAGAGAGGCCGGCCCATTCTCCCGCCGTTCGAGGTCGAGCGGCACCAGTCTTGCGCCGGTCGCCTCGATCGCCTTGCGATGGTCGCGGAGGCGGGTCACCACCACGGGCTCGAAACCGGCCTCCACCGCCGCCCGCGCCATCGGCAGAAAATGGGAGGCGAAGAACCAATCCTCCGTCACGACGAAGACAAGCCGTGGGCGGGCACCGGTCGCGCCGTGTGTTGGGTTCGAAAAGCTCGGAGACGAGGTCGTAACGGACATGAGGCAGCGGGCGAACGAGGGAGATGGGACGAAAACGAAGTCGTGCCCAGCGCTAGCCGATCGCGCCGACGCCTCCAAGTGTCGTCGCGACAAAGCGCTTCGAAAGAGCGACGAGAGACGAAGGATGAGCGACATGACGCCTGATCGCGGCACGGATCATATGGAGCCTGTGAAGGGCGGGCGGCGCGTGAGCGCGAGCGAACCGGCCGAGACGCCGATGGACGGGCTTTTCTTCGGCGTCGTCGCCATGCTGCCGCTGCTTGCCGGCGGCATCGGCCTCTTCGTTCTGCCCGACAATTGGTCCTTCCTGACCCTCAATCTCACACTCTTCTGGGGCGCGGCGATCCTCTGCTTTTTGGCGGGCGTTCGGCGCGGCGTCAGTTTCCGCCAGCCAGGCGGGCCGAAAGTCACTCAGATCGCGATGATGCTGTTCCTGTTCATCGCAGGCTATGGCGCCATCGTCGCCACGGTATGGGCCTTTCCCCGTCTCGCCATCGGTCTGGAACTGGCCGGCTATCTGGCGCTTGCGATCCTCGACCCGCTCAGCGCGCGAGCCGGCCGGGCCCCGCTTTATTTCGCGAGCTTTCGCCCCTGGCAGATGGCGATCCCGCTGGTCTCGCTCCTCCTCGTCGGCGCCTATGTCCTGACGAGCCCGTTCTTCTGACCCTGCGGATCGCACTGAGCGGAGTGAGCCAAGCATGGCAGCAAA
This sequence comes from Fulvimarina manganoxydans, assembly GCF_900176465.1. Lineage (GTDB taxonomy): Bacteria > Pseudomonadota > Alphaproteobacteria > Rhizobiales > Rhizobiaceae > Fulvimarina > Fulvimarina manganoxydans. The sequence continues at coordinate 67,368 of NZ_FWXR01000016.1, read as the reverse complement.
CGGCGCGAAGACCGCTCTTGGCAGAAATTTGTCCCTGTCAGTGCGGAAACTTTAGGACGGAAACCGGTGCGAAGCCGGCTGTCTTCGCCTATGTTCCGCGCCAAGTAGAGAGCGTTTTCGAAAATGCTCCGCCCGATTTTCAGGAAGAACGGGTCCATGGCACTGCCGACCGGGCGCATCAGCGCCCTTGGCCGCTCGCATCGGACCCGACGAACAGATCAGAGGTTGTCCATGAGTTCCGTTGCCGAAACCGTCGAGGCCGCACCCGCCGGGGAATTCCCGATTCCCGCCAATGTCTTTGCCGAGACGGTGACGTCGGTCACCCATTATACCGACCGTCTGTTCGCCTTCCGCATGACCCGCCCGCAGAGCTTCCGCTTCCGCTCGGGCGAATTCGTCATGATCGGCTTGCCCAACGCGGAAAAGCCCGTCTTTCGCGCCTATTCCATCGCCAGTCCGGCCTGGGATGAGGAGTTGGAATTCTTCTCGATCAAGGTGCCGGGCGGACCGCTGACCGAGCATCTGCAGAAGATCAAGGAAGGCGACACCGTCCTCATGCGCAAGAAGCCGACGGGGACGCTCGTCCACGATGCGCTGAAGCCGGGCAAGCGCCTGTTTCTCTTCTCCACCGGCACCGGCATCGCGCCCTTCGCTTCCGTGATCCGTGATCCGGAGACCTATGAGAAGTTCGATCAGGTCGTTCTCACCCAGACCTGCCGGCTCGATGCCGAGCTGTCTTATGGCCGCGAGCTCGTCGCCCATATGCACAGTGACGAGATGATGCAGGAGGTCATGGCGGGCAAGGATCTGAAGTTCCACGCCACGGCCACCCGCGAAGGCGAGACGAAGGGCGAGCGCATCACGACGCTGATCGAGAATGGCAAGCTGTTCACCGATCTCGGCATCGCGCCGCTCGATCCCGCGAACGACCGGGCGATGATCTGCGGCTCCATGGCGATGCTGAAGGACACCGAGGCCTTGCTCCAGGCCAAGGGGTTCGAGGAAGGCGCCAACAACTCCCCTGGCACCTATGTCGTGGAGCGCGCCTTCGTTGACTGATTGGCGCTCGCTACTGTTCGAGCGCAAATGGGGAGCGCAACTTTTTCTTCGGCTGGCCGTTACAATGGCAACGGAATTGTTCGTAGAAAAGGAGTGCCAGCCATGATCGGTTGGGCTATTACGTTCCTCATCATTGCTCTGATTGCCGCTGTACTGGGTTTTGGTGGTATTGCGGGCACTGCGGTCGGCATTGCGAAGATTATCTTCTTCGTCGCAATTGTCCTTTTCGTCATCTCTCTGATCTTTGGTCGCCGCCGCGCTCTATAAGCGCTGTTTAAGACCGATCAGGCTTGCAATGTTGAAAGCCGTCCATCTTCGCGATGGGCGGCTTTCGTCTTTTTAACTCAGCCACTGCCATTTCGTGAGATGCGAAAATAGCGACGATGGGCACTCAATATTGCCGTTCGATCGTCTGCGGCAGGTCCGACAGTGGCATAAAACACGCGTCGAGCGGGCAGAAAGAGTGTCGGTCGCGGCCATCAGTCAATCAGAGTGGTTGACGGCCCGTTTCCTGCCGGCCCTCTGGCCGTTGGGAGCCGCGTTGCCCATTCTTTGCCTAACAGGGAAGGAATGTCTCATGAGCTTGCAACTGACGGGTTTTCATCATCTGACGGCGATCACGGCCGATGCGCCGGGCAACCGTGCTTTCTACACCGGAACATTGGGCCTCCGGCTCGTCAAGAAGACCGTGAATCAGGACGATACCAGCGCCTATCACCTCTTTTACGCCGACGGCAAAGCCTCGCCCGGCACCGACATTACGTTCTTCGACTGGCCAGCCCCGCGTGAGCGGCGAGGCACGCGGTCGATCGCGCGCACTGGATTTCGCGTGAGCGGCGAGGCGACGCTGGGTTATTGGCGGGAGCGCCTGACGGCGGCCGGGGCCGAGGTCGGCGACGTGACCGAGATCGATGGGCGGGCGAGCCTCGATTTCGAGGACAAGGAAGGCCAGCGTCTTCGATTCGTCGATGACGGCGGCGCCGGCTCGTTCCATCCCTGGGAGGCAAGCGATGTGGCGCCCGAGCGCCAGATTCGTGGCCTTGGGCCAATCGTCATCTCCGTTCCTGATCTCGAACCGACCGAGATCGTGCTGACGCGCCTCATGAATATGGAGAGGCTGCGAAGCTACCAGGACGGTGAATCTGAGATCACCGTCTTTAAAATGGCCGAGGGCGGGCCCGAGACCGAACTGCACGTCGCGGTCGAGCCCCATCTTCCCGTTGCGAGCCAGGGCGCCGGCGGCGTCCACCATGTCGCATTCCGGACACCTGACATCGACAGCCTCCACGAATGGACGGCACGGCTCGCGGCGGTCCGCCTGCCATCGAGTGGTGAGGTCGAGCGCTATTATTTCCGCTCGCTTTATTTCCGCGAGCCAGGCGGCATTCTGTTCGAGATCGCCACGGATGGTCCGGGCTTTGCCGTCGACGAACCGGAAGAGAGCCTTGGCGAGCGTCTTGCTCTCCCGCCGTTCCTGGAGCCGCATCGGACTAAGATCGAGGCCAATCTCAAGCCGCTTTGAGAACGGCCGTTCCGTCAGGTCCAACTCCCTTGCGAGTAGCGAAAGAGGTTAAAAAAGTCTTAAAGAAGGTGAAGCTGAGAGGTTTATTATTTGCCTTCGTTCAAAGACTTGTCCTGTTTCGCGCAAGCCTCTTTGCCATAGTGTTGCCGCATCACCTCTCGCAAGGAGCGCGTCGATTGGCTCGCTCTTTCCGGCAAAGGGCGGGAGCGAGCCTTTCGGCGCGATAACGCCGTCCTTGAAGGCCTCTTGGTGCTTCGCGGCGAATGGCGCAGGACGGTGGATGTAAAAAAGGGGGACGGGCAACTCATGAGCTTCACGACGCAGAGGAACCCGGCGCGCCTCGACGACGAGACCGTTCTCTACGAGGCGGTCACTGCGCTCGCTCGCGAAGGCTATGGGCGCGACGTGATCGAGAAGGCGCTGATCGCCTACGCCCCCGTCGATCTCGATCTCCTCGCAGACTGCTATGTGCGGGTCCTGCGCGACATCACCCGTGAAGCGGCAAGCCTTGCGGCACGGGTTGCCTGACACCCGTTACAGTCCGGCAAATGATAGATGCCGGGTTCGATCCTCAACCCTTGTCCAACCATGTGGGATAAACGCGGCAAGGGGCGGACGAACCGAAGGCGATCGCACAGTTTATAACTCTGCGAATGCGTCGGTAACTCACAAAATCTCGGAAATGGATCAGCCGCTCATCGCGCGCTGATAGGCCGGGCGAGCTGTCAGGCGTTCGAGATAGGCGCTGATGACCGCGCTATCTGCGATGCGCGGCGCGCCGAACATGCGGGCCCAGTTGAGCTGCGCCCCAATATACACGTCGGCGGCGGTGACATGTGATCCGACCAAGACATCCCTTTGCGACAGCGTGGTCTCCAGCGTATCGATCACGCGGTCGAAACTGCTCCAGCCAAGCGATCTCACCGGCAGCGGCTCGGACGTTTTGATCATCAATTCCATAGCTAGCGCCGGCTCGAAACAGCTGCCGCCGAAGAACAGCCAGCGATAATAGCTGCCACGCTCGGAGCTGCCGATCGCAGGCGCGAGGCCGGCATCGGGATAAAGATCGGCGAGATAAGCAAGGATTGCTGGCGTCTCCGATACAGCCGTTCCGTCGGCAAGCACGAGAACGGGGATCTTGCCCAACGGGTTGAGCGCAAGAAACTCCGGCTTAGCCGAATCGCCAGCCTCGAAATCCACCTGAACGAGGTCGTATTCGGCGCCGACCTCCTCCAGCATCCATCTGGCGATCGCCGCCCGGCTTCTAGGGTTGTGGTAAAGCTTCAACCGCCCGTCCATCCGAGCCATCTCCTATGGAAAACCGTAGCCAACGATCATCCAGCCGATGTGTGACGTTTGTTCGGCGCTCGGTTGAAAAAAGCGGATACTGGTCTTGGGGGAGGGGGAAGAGAAGCCGCGAGCTACGAAGCTTCTCTCCCATGTCTGATCGTTGCGAAAGGTTCGATCGGCGATAAGCTGACGCCTGATCGGACCAACCAGTCTTCTATCAGGCGGCCATCGCATCCTTCAGAACCGGCGTCGCGATGGCGGCCATCACCTGGCGCATGGTGATCTGGCCGACCGGGCGGCCGTCCCGTATCACCTGGGCATTGACGACATCCGCCTCGCTCATCTGCCGGGCCGCCTCTTCGAGGATCGTGCCCTCCGGCACCTCGATCCCCTGCGCTGGGCTGGCATCCGACACAGGGTCCATGACCGTCTCGACCTTGATGACCCGGCCTCGATTCACCTCGCGCACGAAGGAGGAGATGTAGTCGTCGGCCGGTTTCAGCACGATCTCTTGGCCCGTCCCCTGCTGGACGATTTCGCCGTCGCGCAAAATGGCGATCCGGTCGCCGAGGCGCAGCGCTTCGTCGAGATCATGGGTGATGAAGACGATCGTCTTGTGAAGCTCCTTCTGAAGATCGAGAAGGATGCCTTGCATGTCGGTGCGGATCAGCGGATCGAGCGCAGAGAAGGCTTCGTCCATCAGGAGGATGTCCGCGTCCGTGGCAAGCGCTCTGGCAAGCCCCACGCGTTGCTGCATGCCGCCCGACAATTGGGCTGGATAATTCTCCTCATAGCCCGAAAGCCCCACGCGTTCGATCCAGCGCAGAGCGCCCGTACGCTGCTCGTCTTTCGTCTTCCCCATGACCGCGAGGCCGTAGGAGACATTGTCGATGACCGTCTTGTGCGGAAGCAGGCCGAAACGCTGGAACACCATCGAGATGCGATGGCGACGAAACTCGCGCAACTGCTTGGCCGACATGTCGAGGACGTTGTCGGAGCCGACGACGATCTCGCCGGCCGAAGGCTCGATCAGCCGATTGAGATGGCGGATCAGGGTCGACTTGCCGGAGCCCGAAAGACCCATCACCACCTGAATGCCGGCCGCCGGCATATCGATATTGATGTCCTTGAGGCCGAGCACATGGCCATGTTCGGCCAAAAGCTCCTGCTTGCTCATGCCTGCCTTGACCTTCTCCACCATGGCCCGATCGTCGTCGCCGAAGATCTTGTAGAGATTGCGGACAGAAATCGCGGTCTCAGCCATGGGCGGCCTCCCGGTGGCGCTGAAGACGCCGGCCATAGGCCTGACTGGCGCGGTCGAAGACGATGGCGATGGCGACGATGGCGAGGCCGTTGAGCAGGCCTTGGGTGAAATATTGATTGGTGATCGCCTGAAGCACCGGCTGGCCGAGACCGCGCACGCCGATCAGCGAGGCGACGACGACCATGGCGAGCGCCATCATGATGGTCTGATTGATGCCGGCCATGATGGTCGGCAGCGACAGGGGCAACTGGACTTGCGTCAGCTTCTGCCAGTTTGACGAGCCAAAGGCGTTCGCCGCTTCCAGAACCTCCTTATCGACGAGCCGGATGCCGAGATTGGTCAAGCGGATGATCGGCGGCATGGCATAGATGACGACGACGAGCAGGCCGGGAATGAGGCCGATGCCGAGCAGCATGACGATCGGGATGAGATAGACGAAGGACGGCATCGTCTGCATCACGTCGAGGATCGGATTGATCGCTGCCTGCACCTTGTCGGAGCGCGACATCAAGATGCCGATCGGCAGGCCGATGACGATCGACAAAAGCGTGGAAACGACGATGATCGACAGGGTGCTCATCGTATCCTCCCACATGCCGAAGACGCCGATCAGGATGAGAGCGATCGCGGTCCCGATAGTGATCTTGAGCGATCGGCTGGCGAACCAGACAATGGCCACGATCGCGGCGAGGACGATGAACCAGGGCGTTTGCTGGAGCAGGGTTTCGAACCAGAGCAGGAAGTCGAGAAGCGGGCGGAAGAACGCTTCGATGTCATCGCCGTAAGCGCGCGAGAAACTTCGATAATATTGATCGATGGTGCGGGAGAGAAGGCGCAGATCGCGCCCGGGAAGCTGAGGAAATTCGGTCAGCCAGTCCAAGTGTCAGGTCTCCTGTGGCCGCCTTGGCGAGCGCGGAACCGATCATCGGGATCAATGTCCCTTTTTGAACGATCGGTTGTCTGCACGTCTCAGGAATTTTCGCCGCATAGTCAGTTCGCGCGCGAAAAAGGGCGGCTTCTGTGTGATGCGCTTCTGCCGCGACCTTTCCGGTCAGGAAGGCGGTGCGACGCGAAAAATCGGCCGCCCCAGAAGGGACGGCCGAAAATGATGAAAGCGATGTTGGAGCGATGGAGGCGGGATCGACGCCGCAAGGCCTGTGAAGAAGGCTGCCGCGAGACATGGATGGGCGCCGCCATCGAAGGGCGTCCTAGAGCGAAGCCTTGATCTTCTCGGCGGCTTCCGGCGTGACCCACTTCGTCCAGATGTCCGGGTTGTTTTCCAGGAAGTAATAGGCGGTGTCCTCACCGGTCGCCTGATTGTCTTCCTTCCAGGCAAGCAGCTTGTTGACCGTGTCGTTGGCCCAGGCGCGGGTATCGAAATAGTCCGAAACGCCGTTTTCCATCTCCTGCACGGCAGGCGTGGTGATGGTGTAGACTTCCGATTTCGTCCAGGCATTCTTCTTCGGATCGGGGCAGTCGGCGACCGTCGTGCAGTTCTGCCACTCGCTCGCGTCATATTCGACGTCGAAGGGAAGCCGCTTCATCGGATACTTGCCGAGAATGGCGGTCGGTGCCCAGTAATAGCCGATCCAGGGCTCCTTGCTCTCATAGGCACGAGCGATCGAGCCGTCGAGGCCGGCGGCCGAGCCTGTGTCGACCAAGGTCCAGCCCTTTTCGGCGCCGTCATAGGCCTTGAAGAGATTGGTCGTGGTGATCTGGCAACCCCAGCCGGCCGGGCAATTATAGAACGCGCCCTTGGAAGGGTCTTCCTTCGACGGGAAGAGCTCCGGATGGTCGAAGGCATCCGCGACGGTTTTGATCTCGGGGTGAGCCTCGGCGAAATAATCCGGGATCCAGAAGCCTTCCTCGCCGCCGTCCGAGAGAACCTCGGCGCCGAATTTGACGGTGCCTTCATCGGCCGCCTTGTCGATCTGCTCGCGGAACTGGTTGACCCACATTTCCGGCGCGACGTCCGGCTGCTGCTTCTCGGTCATCGACGCGAAGGTCGGCATCGTGTCGCCCGGCACCAGCTGGGCGCTGCAATCATAGCCTTCTTCGAGAATGATCTTGTCGATGGCGGCCATGACCTCCGCCGAGGCCCAGTTCATGTTGGAAATCGTGACGTCGCAGCCGTCCTGCGCGTGAGCGCTCGATGCGAGACCGAACAGCCCTGCGGCAAGAACAGTCGATGCGAGAAAGCTTCTCATGATAGGTCCTTGTTTGATCGTTTCACGGAAGTCGTTTCGTCAGGTCGTCCAGTTTCGATCGCTTACGATCCGAGATGACTACTCTGCCCTATTGAGGCGCGACCTGCCGTCTCCCTTCGGCCAAAGTCTGTCAGGCGCGCCGAACCTAGGACAATCTCCCGAAGATGCCAAGGCGATCTTGCCCGTCTGAGGATGATCTTTTGGTCGCGGTTTCGCCGCCTTCATGCCGCATCTGCTTCATTCCTCGCTCGGCCCTGAACTCCAGGGTTTAGGAATTCGTGCGCGGCTATGTTATATTGCACTGCACAATAGATGGGCCTCGTCGCCGGCCGGCTTCCTCCATGCGACCATGCCCGGCTTTCGACCCATCGCTTGCAGAGAGGCCAGTCATGAACAAACATGTGGGCGTCGACACCGAAATCAACGAGATGATCGCCCTTGCCGACGATGTTTCAGAGCGAGCCGAAAGCTGGGCGGACGGCATTGCCGATTGGATGACCCTCATGCATCTGACGCCATTCGTTCTGGGCGTTCGCGTGCCCAAGCTGATTGCCGAAACGCGCGTCTATTCGCCCTTCGATCGCGAGGAAACGCGGCTTGCCGTCTGCGAGAAGGTCGAGGCCGTGGTCGAGGGCGCTTTCGCGCTCCAATTGAGCTGTTATGCCTCGCTCCTGCAATTCCAGGCCTCGGCGATGGAGGGGCGATTCCTGATGAGCGACGTCAGGCGCAGCTTCGACGAAATCTCCTCCTCGGCCCTGACCCCCGCGGTCGAGCGCCTGCGGTCCAACGCGGAAAGGCTTGGCTGAGGCGCCCTTGCAAAACGGGAGCTTGCCTCCTCGGCACTGCTCGCGGGTGCCGATTGCAGCGGATGAACGTTTGGCCGAAGCTGCGGATCGAACGGCGCCCCTTTTCCTTCGATCTTCTTGGGGTTAGACCCCGCTCATGCGGAGCCGAAGGGCGGAGCGGGCGGATCGGACAGGATGGCGAACGATCCCGCAAGCTCTTGAAGCGCTCCGCAGGTCCGATGGAGAGGAGCTGCGCATGCTGGACGATATCTCTTTGGCGCCAAACCATGCGGGCTCTGAGGATGAGGGCTCCGGCCCGGAGGGCGGCCATCCGCTCTTTGCATCCGCGCCGTCGAGCGTCGGCTTCAAGAAGCTGCGCAAACGGCTCGTGCGCGAAATGCGCGAGACGATCGAGACCCATGGCATGGTCCGGCCTGGCGCGCGATGGCTCATCGGCATTTCGGGCGGCAAGGATTCCTATTCGCTTCTTGCCCTTCTGCATGATCTCAAATGGCGCGGTCTCCTGCCGGTCGATCTTCTCGCCTGCAATCTTGATCAAGGCCAGCCGAATTTCCCCAAGCACATTCTGCCGGAATGGCTCGATCGCTTCGGCATCGAGCATCGGATCGAATATCAGGACACCTATTCGATCGTCACCGACAAGCTACCCGAGAATGCGACCTATTGTTCGCTCTGCTCGCGGCTCAGGCGCGGTCATCTCTATCGCATCGCGCGCGAAGAGGGCTGCGAGGCGCTGGTTCTTGGCCATCATCGGGAAGACTGTCTCGAAACCTTCTTCATGAATCTCTTCCATGGAGGCCGGCTGGCGGCGATGCCGGCCAAGCTCGTCAATGACGAGGGCGATCTCATGGTTCTTCGCCCGCTGATCCGCTCGGCCGAGGACGATCTCGCCCGCTTTGCCGAGGCGATGGCCTTCCCGATCATCCCTTGCGATCTCTGCGGCTCCCAGGATGGGCTTCAGCGCAATGTGACGAAGGCGATGCTCGACGATCTCGAAAAGCGCTTCCCCGGCCGCAAGGCGGTGATGATGCGTGCGCTCGCCCATGCAAGGCCGAGTCATCTTCTCGACCCCTCGCTCTTCGACTTTGCTTCGCTTCGGCCCGATCAGGCCCTAGATTCCTGACCGAGGCTTTTCGGACGACGGCCACGGCCGACGAGAAACCGAGCCGGCCGTCCTTGAACCCTCTTGCCGGCGTTGACCCGCCATCACGAAACCAAGGAGTGATCCCCCAGTGTCTCAGGCCCCCATCGACATCGAACGCCTCGTCTCGATCATGCAGGAGGCCGGGCGGACGGAGGTCATGCCTCGTTTCCGCAATCTCGGCGCGGGCGATATCCGCGAGAAGACGTCTGCGACCGACATCGTGACCGAGGCCGACGAAGCGTCCGAGGCTCACATCCGCAAGGCTGTTCAAGAGCTCGCCCCGAACGCGCTCTTCGTGGGCGAGGAGACCGTCGCCAAGGACCCGTCCGTCCTCGACAAGCTGAAAGGCGCGGATCTCGCCGTCGTCGTCGATCCGATCGACGGCACGTCCAACTATGCCGCCGGCGTGCCTCTCTTTTCAGTGATGGCTGCGGTCATTTCCAAAGGCGAAGTGGTGGCCGGCGCGATCCACGACCCGGTCTCGGGCGACACGGTCATGGCAGAGCGCGGGGCGGGCGCCTGGTGGGATCTCGGCAAGGACGACAAGCGCCGCATCAAGGTGGCCTGGCCGGTCCCGCTCGACGAGGCGGTCGGCATCGTCAGCGCGACCTATTTCGAGGAGAAGGCCAAGCACGCGCTGCTGCCGCGCCTCGAAAACGTGAAGATCTTTGCCAATTACCGCAATGCCGGCCATGAATACAAAATGCTGGCAACGGGCGGCGCCCATTTCGTCCTTTATTCGCGCACCATGCCCTGGGATCACGCGCCGGGCGTGATGATCGTTCAGGAGGCAGGCGGCCATGTGGCCTTTGACGATGGCACGCCCTACGATCCCACTCGCTATGACGGCGTTCTCTTGAGCGCCTGCAGCCGGCAGACCTGGAAGAGCGCGGCCTCGCAGCTTCTGGGCGTCGGGGCGGAGATGGTCTGACCGGTCGATGCGAGGGGGGCGCGCGACCCCTCGGCGCGTCCGCCCGCCGGGCGCGTTAAGCGGTCTTTAATCCGCTATGCATGGAGTGGATTGTTGCGCTGCAAAATGAGCATTGGTGGAGCGCGCTAATCGCTCCTATCTTCAGGTCACACAAGATGAGACCAGAAGAGAGAAGGAGTTGAGACCATGGCTGGACCGATCAGCAAGCTCCGTAAGGCTATCAAGACGTTCCGCGAGTTCGATCCCGAGATGGAATATCTGAACGGCGCGGTGTCGCATTACGATCTGGAGCGCCGCCAGCGCGAGATCGACCAGGGCCGCTTCCGCAACCGCCCGCAATTCTGAGCGGATGCTTTCAGGCGGGAAAGCCGCTTATCGGACCGCGCAGAATGATATGATCGCTTGAGAAGGCCGGGCCTAGAGGCGCCGGCCTTTTTGTTTTGCCCGTAAGCTGCGATCGAACCGCAATGACGAAAAAGGCACGAGGAGCCGAAGCTCCCCGCGCCTTTTCTTAGATCGGATGACAAGTCCGAGCGACGAATGAGCGTCAGCCCGCGTTGTGAAGCGCGATCGCCGTGTCCGACATGCGGTTCGAGAAGCCCCATTCATTGTCGTACCAGGACAGGATCGAGACCATTGTGCCGTCCATGACCTTGGTCTGATCCATGTGGAAGATCGAGGAATGGGGGTCGTGGTTGAAGTCGATGGAGACGTTCTTGTCGTTCGTATAGCCGAGAATGCCCTTGAGTGGGCCGTCGGCGGCCGCCTTGATGGCCTCGTTGATTTCGGCAACGCTCGTTTCGCGCTTGGCGATGAACTTCAGGTCCACCACCGAGACATTCGGCGTCGGCACGCGCATGGCAAAACCGTCCAGCTTGCCGTTGAGCTCGGGCAGGACGAGGCCGACGGCTTTCGCCGCGCCCGTCGAGGTCGGGATCATCGCAAGGCCGGCGGCGCGGGCGCGGTAGAGATCCTTGTGCATCGTGTCGAGCGTCGGCTGGTCGCCCGTATAGGAATGGATGGTCGTCATCATGCCCTTCTCGATGCCGATGGCATCGTTCAGGACCTTGGCGACGGGCGACAGGCAGTTGGTCGTGCAGGAGGCGTTGGAGACGACCTTGTGCTCGCTCGTCAGCTTCTTGTGATTGACGCCATAGACGACGGTGAGATCGGATTTGTCGCCCGGCGCCGAGATCAGGACCTTCTTGGCGCCGGCCTCCAGATGAGCGGCCGCCTTGTCGCGCGCGGTGAAGAGGCCGGTGCATTCCATGGCCACATCGACGCCGATCTCGCCCCAGGGCAGGGCCTTGGGGTCGCGCTCGGCGGTCACCTTGATCGGGCCGCGACCGACATCGATCGTGTCGCCCTCGACCGTGACCGTGCCGGGGAAGCGGCCATGGACGCTGTCATAGCGGATGAGATGGGCATTGGTCTCGACCGGGCCGAGATCGTTGATCGCGACGACTTCGATATCGGTGCGGCCCGATTCGACGATCGCCCGAAGCACATTGCGACCGATGCGGCCAAAACCGTTGATTGCGACGCGAACTGCCATGAGGGGTCCTCCGTTGAGACACGCCGCGGCCGCGGCGGATCGGGATGGGGCCGGGCATCCCGGCCATGGGTGGCTAGGCTCTAAACCCGCGCCGGCCGGCGATCAATAAGCGGCAGGCCCGGCTTTGCCCGAGTTCGCCCAACAAGGTCGGGCGGACGGGCCCGGTCTTCAACCTCTGGCCTCTCTCAAGCGGCTGGTTCGCCCGGTTCGCCCTCGTCCGCGCCGCGAATTTCGGCGTGGCGCGCCAGGACAGCGTCCACGAGGCGGTCGGCGGTGATGCCGAAATGGGCGTAAAGCTGGCCGGCCTTGCCGCTTGCGCCAAAGCCCTCCATGCCTATGAAGAGGCCGTCCGGCCCGATCAGCGCGTCCCAGCCCTGGCGGATACCGGCTTCGACCGCGACCTTGATCGAGGCGTCCTTCAGAAAGGCCGCCCGATATTCCGGCGCCTGGCGGGCGAAAGTCTCAAAGCATGGCACCGAGACGACCCGCGTCGGCAGGCCAGCCTTCAAGAGCACGGGGCGGGCCGCCGCCGCAATCGCGACTTCCGACCCGGTGGCGAAGATCGTCACCGCGGCTTCGCCCTCGGCCGAGAACAATTCATAGGCGCCGCGCGCCGTCCGGTTCTCGTCATATTCGTCCGTGCGAAGCGCCGGCACGCTCTGGCGCGACAGGACGATGGCTGTCGGATGGTCGGATGCGGTCAAGGCAAGGTGCCAGCATTCGAGCGTCTCGACGGCATCGGCCGGCCGCATGACGTCGAGGCCGGGAATCGCGCGCAGTGCCGCCAGATGCTCCACCGGCTGGTGGGTGGGGCCGTCCTCGCCAAGACCGATCGAATCATGGGTGAGCACATAGACGACCCGCAATCCCATGAGCGCCGCGAGGCGGATGGCCGGCCGGGCATAGTCGGAAAAGACGAGGAATGTCCCACCATAAGGGATGACGCCGCCATGCAGGGCTAGACCGTTCATGATGCCGGCCATGCCATGTTCCCGGATGCCGTAGTGAACATACCGGCCGGTGAAGTCCTCGGGCGTGATTGCCGGGGTTGCCTCGACCTGCGTGTTGTTCGAACCGGTCAGATCGGCCGAGCCGCCGAGAAGCTCGGGCACCGCCTCGGTGACGATCTCGAGCGCCATCTCCGAAGCCTTGCGGGTGGCGACTTCGGGCCGCTCCTCGTTGAGCCTCCGTTTGCCGCGCTGAACGGCTTGCAGAAGACCGCTTGGCAGATCGCCGCGCATGACGCGATCGAACTCGCCGCGCGTCTCGGCGTCGAGCTCGCCATAGCGCTCGTCCCATTCACGCCGACCGGCGCCCGAGCGAAGCCCAGCAATGCGCCATTGATCGAGCGTTTCGGGTGGGATGTGGAAGGGCTCGTGGGTCCAACCGAGGGTCTCGCGCATTTCTGCGATCTCGGATGACCCGAGCGGTGAGCCATGGGCGGCCTGAGTGCCCGCCTTGCCCGGCGCGCCGAAGCCGATTGTGGTCTTTGCAGCGACCAGGGTCGGTCGGTCGCTCTTGATCGCCGCCTGCAGCGCCTCGGCGATCGCATCGTGATCATGGCCGTCACAGGCGATCGTCTCCCAGCCGCAGGCGGCAAAGCGCGCGAGCTGGTCGGTCGAATCGGCGAGCGAGACCTTGCCGTCGATGGTGATGCCGTTGTCGTCCCAAATGAGCGTCAGCTTCGAGAGCTTCAGGTGACCGGCCAGCGCAATGGCTTCCTGGCTGATGCCCTCCATCAGGCATCCGTCGCCGGCCAGACAAAAGGTGCGATGATCGACGATCGAGCCGAAACGCGCGGCGAGATGCCGTTCGGCGATAGCCATGCCGACGGCGTTGGCGATGCCCTGGCCGAGCGGCCCCGTCGTCGTTTCGATACCGGCAGCATGGCCATATTCGGGATGGCCGGCGGTCTTGGCGCCGAGCTGTCGGAAGCGGCGGATCTCGTCGAGATCGATGTCCTTGTAGCCCAGGAGATGAAGGAGGGCGTAGAGGAGCATCGAGCCGTGACCGGCCGACAGCACGAAGCGGTCGCGATTGGCCCAGGCGGGCGCCGTGGGATCGAAGGTCAGGAAGCGGGTGAAGAGGACGGTCGCGATGTCGGCGGCGCCCATGGGCAGACCGGGATGGCCGGAGCCCGCCGCCTCCACCGCGTCAGCGGCCAGAAAGCGAATGGCATTGGCCATGTCGCGCCGCGCCTCGGGTGTCGTCATGGATGGCAAACTCCCTTCCCGCGCCAGATAGAGGCCGGAATGCCGCCGGGAGACACCACAGGTCACAAAGGGTGTCAACATCGGCACGCGAGCGCGCGACGCTTGGCAAAGCGTTGGGCAAACCGATCTTTTCATGGCGCCGGCAACGGGTTACAGCGGGTCGTTCAGCCGCCGGTCGCCTCGCGATCGTCATGGGCCGAGGGGAGTCTTGTCAGGGTGAAGCGTGACGAAGAGTTCGAGGCTGCCGAACAGCGCCTGCACGCGGCGGGCGAGGCGCTCGGTGCCGCTGTCGAGGCGCGCCTGGCGCGCGAAGCCGTGCTCGTCGATGCCGAGGCCGAGATCCAGCGCATGACCGCCGATCGCGGTCGTCTGGCCCGCGAGCTCGACACGGCGCTGGCTCGCGGCCAACGCCTGGAGCGGGCCAATCGCGAAGTCTCCAAGAGGCTCGTCGACGCCATGGAACGGGTGCGGCAAGTCCTCGCCCCGCGCGAGGATTAGGAGGCCGACGGCTCATGCCGCAAGTGGTCGTGACGATCGACGGCAAGACCTATCGCATGGCCTGCGGGCCGGGCGAGGAGGAGCATCTGCAGGGCCTTGCCGCCGATATCGAGGGCAAGATCGCCTCGCTAAAGGACGATGTGGGCCAGATCGGGGATCAGCGCCTGACGATCATGGCCGCCATCATGACGGCGGACGAACTCTCCGATGCGCGCCAGCGCATTGCCGCGCTCGAAGCCGAGAGCGAGACTTTGCGCGGCGAGATCGCGGCGGCCGAGGCCGGAAGGGCGGCCGATCGGTCGCGTTTTCTGCGCGCCATGGACGAGGCAGCGCTCTTCATGGAACGGCTGACGGCAAGGCTCGGCTCGGGCCTTTGACCGCCGATTGGGCAACGGCTCTCCCAATGAGACGATCGAGCCTCATTGCACCGCACGCGTCCGGCGATAGATCACTCGTCTATGAGCCAGTCAGTTTCCACCTCTCCAACCCCTGAGCCCTGCGACGAGCAGTGGCCGGCGCGACGGCGCGGCTTCAGTCGCAGCGCCCGTGCCTTGCGATTCATTGCGGCCATCCTGCCGGCTTTCGCATTGACCGCTTGCGCGGCGGTGCTCAATGCCGTCACCAGCGGCGCCGGCTATGACGTCGTTCGCAACGTGCCTTATGGCGATGGCGAGCGGGCCAAGCTCGATCTCTATATTCCAAATCGAACCACGCCGACGACACCCGTCGTCGTCTTCGTCCATGGCGGGAGCTGGGATACGGGTTCGAAGGACATTTATCTCTTCGTCGGCCAATCTTTGGCGAGCGAGGGGTTCATCGTCGCCATCCCGAATTATCGGCTTTACCCACAAGTTCGCTTCCCCGCCTTTGTGGAGGATGCGGCCAAGGCTGTCGTCAAGGTCGAGCGGATGATGGACGGGGGAGTCTATGGCGTGCCGGGCGGCGACCATCCCATTGTCCTGATGGGCCACTCGGCCGGCGCCGAGATTGCCGGGCTTCTCGCGACCGATGGCCGGTATCTGAAGGCGGCCGGCGGCTCCATCGGTTCGCTCGCCGGCTTCATCGGCCTGGCCGGCCCCTATGATTTTTTGCCGCTGACCGAAGAGCGCTACAAGCGCATCTTTCCGGAAGCGACGCGCGAGACGAGCCAGCCGGTCAATTTCGTCTCCGGTGACGAGCCGCCCATGCTTCTGATCCATGGAGCCGACGACACCACGGTCGATCCGAAGAACACGCTTTCGCTGGCCGAAAAGGCGAGGGCGGCGGGCGTCTTTGTGCGCGATCGGATCGTTCAAGGCGTCGATCATGTGGGTGCGATCACGGCGCTCGCGACGGCGATTCCCTTCAATGACGAGACGATCCGGCGTGATATCGTTGCTTTCGTGAAAGCGCGCTCGGGCAGCGGCGAGACGGGCGATCGCGCGAAAGCCGAGCGAGGGGAGACTGCACGATGACGAATGAAGAAGACGGGTCCGCCGATTTGACGGCCTATGCGCCACGCCGCTTTCCGCCGGTCGAGACCCTTGACGGGCGGAGCGTCGCGCTGGAGCCGATCGTCGACGAAAGCCGATTTACCGAGCTTTGGGACGCCTTTTCCAAGGATAGCGAGGGGCGGATCTGGGATTGGCTCGCCGGCGGACCCTTCGCCGATTTCGAAAGCTTCAGCCGTTATGGGCGCGAAGCCTATCTGGCCGCTGGCCACCGCTTCTACGCCTTCGTGCCTCGCGAAAGCGGGAGGGCGGAAGGGGTCGCCGCGCTGTTTCGGGCAGACCTTGGCAACGGCGTCATCGAACTCGGCCATATCTGCCTCGCCCCCTCGCTGCAAAGAACCGTGGCGGCAAGCGAAGGCTTCTTTCTGCTGATGGAGCTCGTCCTGGGATCGCTCGGCTATCGACGGCTCGAATGGAAGTGCAACGACGGCAATCAGGGCTCGAAGCGGGCAGCTGCGCGGCTCGGCTTCACCTATGAAGGGCTCTTCCGCCAGCATATGATCGTCAAGGGCCACAATCGCGACACCGCTTGGTTCTCGCTTCTGGACAGGGAATGGCCGGCGCAGCGCAAGGCATTTCAGGCTTGGCTCTCGCCAGATAACCTTGATGCGGATGGTCGGCAGCTGCGGAGTTTGAGGGATTTCGGCCCGTCGCGATGAGCTTGTCGCCGAGCATCTTCGTCATCTATGTCGCGGCAGCGCTTGCGGAAATCGGCGGCTGCTTCGCGGTTTGGGCCGTTCTGCGCCTCGATCGCTCCGCGCTCTGGCTCATCCCCGGATGTCTCTCGCTCGCCCTCTTTGCCGGGCTCCTGACCTTGATCGACAGCGCTGCCGCCGGCCGAGCGTTTGCGGCATATGGCGGCGTCTATATCGCCGCCTCTCTCGGCTGGATGTGGCTTATCGAGGATGTGCGCCCGGATCGCTGGGACGTTGCAGGTCTGGTGCTTTGTCTCATCGGCGCCTCCACGATTTTGTGGGGGCCGCGCGGCGCTTGAACGAAAGCCCCTTGAGAAGGCGCGAGACGCTTATAGACGCCGAACGGGCTCGTCCGGCGTCGTGTCGATCACGTCACGTTCGATTTCCGATGCAGATCAGCTCTTGGCCGGAACGATCGTCACGATCGCCTGGGCGGGATAGACCGACTCGTAGAGCACGCCGTCGCCGGGCATGAAGCGCAGCACGGGTCGCTCGCCCGCATCGGCCATTTCCAGATAGCCTTCCGCCGTACGGCGCCATTTGGTGACCCGGGCAAGATCGGGCGAGCCCTGGCAGTCCGGCCCGACTGGGGCGAAGCTGAAATTCTCCGACAGACGATGGGGATAAGGCATCCGGCAGGTCGCGCCGCTGCGAAGGTCGATCAGGCGGATTGCTTCGGTCGGACGCTGCTCGGGAGCGGCTGGAATGCTCGTGATCGTCATCGGATCGAGAAGGGTTGCCCCCGCCCGCGTGGTCTCGTCTTTCGGAAGCGGCGCGCCCTGGAGATTGGCGACCAGGACGATGGCGGCGAGACCCGCGCCGGCGACCGTTGCAGCAAAATTCAACATCACACCTCTCCACACGCTCGAACACTCGACATTCTCGGCGCCGGGCCCTTGGGAGCGGCCGCGCCAGCGGAACGTCGCGAGGTGGCGAGGAAGGGTGGTTAGAGAATCCTTGACCCTTCAACTCGCTTACGGGCCATTATCCACTCGGAAAGCTTAAGCGAAGGTTGAGGCGTGAAAGCCCTTGTTAGCTTTTCACTGGGTCGTGATCGCGAGGTGGGCGATCTTCCGATCCTTTCGTGCCCGGTGGTGGCGTCCCGGTCGCAAGCCCTGTCTGCTCAGCCGGCGGCTTGGCCGCGTTGGGACATCTCCCAATGTTCGCTCGAAGCACGCACTTTCAGCACGGGGCGGATCAGCACGGTCTCGTCGCTCGCCGGCTGGCCGGAGAGGCGATCGAGCAGCGCGCCGGCAGCCCGATGGCCGACTTCGGCTTGGCCATTGGCCACCGTGGTCAGGGAGGGCATGGCAATGCTCGCCTCGTCGATATCGTCATAGCCGATGACTGCGACGTCGATTCCGGGTCTCAGGCCTTCGCGCGCCAGACCATACATGAGGCCGAGCGCGACGAGATCGGAGAAACAGACTGCGGCCGTTGGCAAGGGATCGAGACCGGCGAAGGTCTTGGCCGCATTGAAGCCGGCATGACGCGAGCGTGGGCCCTCGATCCGCCATTCGGGTCTCGGCTCGATTCCGGCCTTCATCAGCGATTGGCGCCAACCTTCGGCCCGGTCTCGGCCGGTCGAGGTCTGATGGGTGCCGCCGATCATGGCGATCGAGCGGTGGCCCTTGGCGATCAGATGATCGACGGCGAGCGACATTCCATAGGTGTCGTCGCCGCGAAAGCCGCAGACGCCCGAGCCTTCGATCGTGCGGGCGATCAGGACCGCCGGCAGATTGTTGGCCTCGGCAAGGCGGATGTCATCGGCCGGCGTGCCGATGGCCGGCGAAAGAATGAGACCGTCGGCCCCGAGCTGCAAGAGCGTGTCGACGAAGGCGCGTTGCTTCGACAGATCGTCATAGTGATTGCACAGGATGAAGGTCTGGTGATGCCGGTCGAGCTCGTGTTCGATCGATTTCAGGATCTCGCCGAAAAACGGATTCATCACGTCGTGGACGCAGACCCCGACAATGCCGGAGCGGGAGGTGCGCAGGCTCGCGGCGCGGCGATTGTAGATATAGCCGAGCTCTCTCGCCGTCGCCTTGATGCGCTCGCGGGTGATATCCGCCACGAGAGGGCTGTCCCTCAGGGCAAGCGAGACGGTCGCGGTGGAGACGCCCAGCGCTTCGGCGATCGTCGACAGTTTGACCTTTTGCGCCACCGTTTCCTAACGCGCCCCTCGTGCGACCCAATCCATTGTCGATCTATGGCAAATGGCGAGGCCGAGCGTAAAGCCACGTGGCGCGCTTTGCCGCCGATCGACCCTCATTTGGCCGAAAGGAGATTGGCCTCGACCCGCTTCAGGAGTTTGCGCAAGGCCTTGCGCTCCTTGTCGCTGAGATCGGAAAGGGCGCTCTTCTGAACCCGTTTACGCACTTTCTCCAAATCTCCCACGATCGCCCGTCCGGCATCGGTCAAGAACACATGGCTTTGCCGCGCGTCGGCCTTGGAAGCGCGCTTTTCCACAAGACCCTGCGCCGAAAGCCGGGCAATGGTCTTGGTGATCGTCGGCGGGCGGACGGCCAGGAGGTCAGCGAGGCTCCGGAGCGCGATCCCATCCTTTTCCGCGATCGTCAGAAGCACCGTCTCCTGGCCCGCATGAAGACCCATGGCGGATAGCTCGGCTGTGAAGGCGGTCCTGACGGCGCGGGCGGTCAGGGTCAGCTGGCCGATCGTATCCTTCTTGCCGTTGGTCATTTCATCTCCCGCTTCATCCGACCATGTGCAAAGCTCAGTTTGCTTGTCCACATGCCGGGCGGGCAATCCACCGCAATCGCCTGGAGGCAAGCCTTGCTCTCACGCTTCTACGAGGATTGGACGAGCCCTGAATTGGCGGCAGCCGATCTCAGCCGTCTCGTTCCCATCCTCCCGATCGCCGCCATCGAGCAGCATGGCCCCCATCTGCCGCTCGGCACGGATGCGATTCTGGCCCGTGCCATGGTGGCAAAGGTCGCAGCGGAAGCCCCGTCCGACTGGCCTGGGATCTTCCTGACCGTTCAAAGCATCGGCTGTTCCAGCGAACATCACAGCTTCTGCGGCACGCTGGATTTCGGGTGGCGCCTGACCACAGAGACGATCCTTGCCATTGGCGAGAGCCTCAAGCGCTCGGGCTTTTCATCTCTCGTGATCGTCAACGCCCATGGCGGCAATTCACCGATGATGGCCCAAGCGGCGGTCGAACTTCGCGCGCGCCATCGGCTGTTCGTCGCGACCTCGTCCTGGCTGCGCTTCGGCTATCCCAAGGGGCTCCTGCCGCCAGAAGAGATCGCAGAGGGTATCCATGGCGGGGCGGTGGAGACGAGCCTCATGCTCCATTTCGCCGGCGCCCGTGTCCGCCGCGATCTAATGGCGGATTTCCCTTCACAGCAGCGCGTGCTTGCGACACAGAACCGCCATCTGACCGCACATGGCCGGCTCGGCTTCGGCTGGATGGCCGAAGACCTCAATGCGCAAGGCGTCGTTGGGGATGCAAGGCTCGCCAGCGCCGAGATCGGAGCCGCGATCGCGAGCTATCAGGCGCAGGGTTTTCTGCGTTTCGTGGATGAAGTCGCCGAGACGCATCGCCAGATCAGGCCATCTCTCCGACATGCCGAGGCATCCCCTCGATAAAATGGCATAACTATCAGGAATAATTGGCGTAAACGAACCGACCATGGCGCCGGGGCGGCGAGATCATTCGGTCGGCTCCAGGACATCGTGGGTTAAGTTAGCGTCAATCTCTTCACCCTATTTTTCATTCATACGATTTTGATCACGATTGTTCAGGCAATCTCAGGGTGGAACGCATGACCGGTTTTTGGGGAAGAGGGCCGCGAAGCGGTCGTGGACGAACGGCGGATGAGCAGTTTGCCTCGGTGATGATGCGGGTATCGCCTGATGCGTGCTACGTGTTTTCCGACGGCAAACTCATTAACTGCAATCCGGCGACGGAAGCGATGTTGAAGGGGCCTCGCGATAAAATCATTGGCCTGACGCCCCTCGACATCGCGGCGAAGACCCAAGCCGATGGGCGCCCCACCGCCGAGATGTTGCCGGGTATCATGGCCGACTTGAAAACGAATGGCGTCACGCGCTTTGAATGGCGGATGCGGCGCCTCGATGGCAGCGAATTTCCGGCTTTTGTGACCCTGATCGCCGACGAAATCGACGGCCGGGACGTCATTATGACCTTCACGGTCGACCTGACGATGATGGTCGAATTGCGCGAGCAGCAGGAGCGCCAGCGTGCCGAGGCCGACCGCGAGGCCCATGCCCGCGCCGAAGCGTTCGAACATCTGACGGAAGGTTTGGGGCGGATTGCCGAGGGCGATCTGACGGTGAGTCTGAAGGGACGTATGCCGGCTGCCTTCACCAAGGTCGCCGAAGATTTCGACGTCGCCGTCTCTCGCTTGGCCGAGGCGATCTCGGATGTCGCCTCCACGGTGCAGACCGTCGACGCGGCGACCCAGGAGATCGCCGCGCGATCGGGCGATCTCGCCCGCCGCACCGAGCAGCAGGCCGCCGCGATCGAGCAGACGGTCGCCTCCCTCTCGACCCTTGCCAGCGCCGTTGAACAGACCTCGAAGAACAGCGACAAGGCTGAGCAGATGGTCAAGTCGGCCGACACTCGGGCCCGGTCGGGCGGCGCGATCGTCGCCAAGGCGGTCGAAGCCATGCACCGAATCGACGCATCGTCCCGTCAGGTCACGCAGATCGTTTCGGTGATCGACGAAATTGCTTTCCAGACAAATCTCCTGGCCTTGAATGCGGGGGTCGAGGCCGCCCGCGCCGGTGAGAGCGGCAAGGGTTTTGCGGTGGTTGCTCAGGAAGTTCGGGCGCTTGCCCAGCGCTCTGCGGAAGCGGCCAAGGAGATCAAGGGCCTGATCGCCACCTCCTCGGAAGAGGTGCAGACCGGTGTCGGTCTGGTCTCCGACTCGGGCCGCAGTCTCGAAGAGATCGTCAACGACGTCTCGGCGATCACCGAGATCATCGACCAGATCGCTTCGTCCTCGCGTGAACAGGCCGGCGGCCTGCGCGAATTGTCGGCGACCTCTGATCAGATGGACAAGATCATCCAAGAGAATGCGGCGCTGGTCGAGGAGAACACCGCCTCGGCTCAGGCGCTGGCCTGCGACACGCGCCATCTCGGCGAGGTTGTCGATCGCTTTAGTCTTTCCGATGCCTCAAACACTACGAGCGCTCGAGGACCGAGCGCGCCGATCCGCCGCGCGGCCTAAAACCTCAAGCCGAAATACGGTCGACAATGAAGACCGGATTTCGGCTGCGTCCTTCTAAACACACTCCAAATCAGCCTTCCAGGCTGCGTGCCTCCGAGGCTAAGAGGATCGGAATGCCATCGCGGATCGGATAGGCGAGTTGCGCCTTTTCGGAAACGAGCTCCTGAGCGTCGCGATCATAGCGCAGCGACGCCTTGGTCAGGGGGCAGACCAGCAGTTCCAAAAGTTTTGGATCGGGCTGCCCCTTTGTTTCGCGATCACTCATTACTCTAGTCTCTCGGCTGCCGGACATGGCGCTGATCTAAGCTCAGCCGGGGATGATGAAAAGACGAAGCTGCCATCGGCACCTATTGCAGCGTGCGCGGCCCGCCATCCTCGTCATCGTCGGCGAGCGCCATTTCGGTGATCGCGATCAGCGTATCGGTCCGTGCGCTCAAGTCCTCGGCCTCGAGAAGCGCTTGGCGTTCGGCCGCGCCCGATGGGGCGATCATCATGCAAAGCGCTGAAACCAGGGTTTCGTCGTCGGCCTTGCGGATCGAGTCCCAATCGGCTTCGAGTTGGTTGGCTTCCAGATAACGCCGGAAGACGGTCAGAAGCCCGTCCCTGTCGATCTTGGGCGATCTCTCCGCCTGGTCGAGATCCCCGCTAAAGACCGCGATGCGGCATGACCGATAGGGCAGGCGGGTCTCCAACTCCTCCAGTAGCCGGAAACGGACGATCCCGCTAAGGGCCAGCAAATAGCGGCCATCGCCGCTCTCGGAGAGCGAGGTGATGCGGCCGAGGCATCCGACGCGGCAAAGTTCCGGCTCGCCATCCTCGCGCAGTCGTCCATCAAGGCTCGGCTGGATCATGCCGATGATCCGGTCGCCGGCGATCGCATCGTCGATCATCTTCAGATAGCGCGGCTCGAAAATGTTGAGCGGCAGCTGTCCGCCCGGCAGGAGCAAAGCGCCGCTCAACGGAAAAATCGGCACTTTCGAAGGGAGGTCGCTTTCCTTCGAATAGAAGCGATTGCCTGCCTGCACCACTCGTCCACTCCTTCGAAAGCCGCGCCTTTAAAGACCTCGTTTGAGCCCCTATCCCCCTGCAAGCCGGGCTCGCCGCTATCTTGAACGAGACGTGACAGCGAAGCCGCCGTCAAAGAGGCGGGGGAGGCGGATCGGGCCTGCCATCACCTCGGCCGTGCGCCTTGGGTCATGACAGATCTGTGTCGTCACCTCAGTCCATGCCCCGCATCTGGAACAGCGCCGCCCGAACGCAAGGGCGGCGCGCGACCTGTCGCAGATCGAAGCGTCTCGCCAGTGCTCCGCAGCGCCGCCCTATTTTCACCCTGTTGAAAACGAGCCCTGTACGGGTTGGATGTCGATGGTACGAGACGTGAACACAGGACCGGGACGCTGCCTCTAGCGAAAGAGCAGCGCGGAGAGTTTGCGGCGCGCATCCTTCGTCGCCGGATCGGTCGGACCCCAGACCTCGAAGAATTCCAAAAGCTTGCGACGGGCACCGTCATCCTCGAATTCGCGGTCGCGGCGGATGATCTCTAGAAGATGCTCGGCCGCCCCCGCCCGATCACCCTTCGCCTGGGCGATCAGCGCGAGATCGAAACGGGCCCGGTGATCCTCCGGATTGGCGGCGAGGCGCTGTTCCAGGCTCGCGGGATCGCCGAGCTTGGCGATCTCCTCGGCGAGCTTCATCTTGGTCCGCAGGGCGGTAACGGCGGGGTCGGCGGCCTTGTCGGCTGGCAGCGAATCGAGAAGCTCCTTGGCGCGCTGAGAGTCGCCGAATTGCAGATAGCATTCCGCAAGGCCAGCCGTCGCGGCAACGTGACCCGGCTCATGCTGGAGAATGGCGCCATAGAGTTGGGCGGCATTCGACGCGTCGCCAGCGGCGATCATCTCGGCTGCTTGCGCAAGCGCATCGGCGATCGGATCGCCCTCTTCGCCCGCGCCGCCGCCCGCCTGCTGAATCAGGCGGTCGATGAAGCCCTTCAATTCGCTTTCGGGAAGCGCGCCCATGAAGCCGTCGATGGGCCGCCCGCCGACAAAGGCGAAGACGGCGGGGATCGATTGAACGCCCAGCTGACCGGCGATGGACGGATGCTCGTCGATATTCATCTTGACGAGCTTGACCTTGCCGCGCGCCGCCTTGACCACCTTTTCCAGGATCGGCGTCAGCTGCTTGCATGGGCCGCACCAGGGCGCCCAGAAATCGACCAGGACCGGCTGGTTGCGCGACTCCTTGATGACGTCGTCGGCAAATTTCGCCGTCGTCGTGTCCTTGATCAGACCTTCGACGGGGGCCGCGCTCTGCTGGCCGAAGCCTTCGAGGGGAACGGCAGGCGTCTGTTCTGCCCCGGCATATCCGGCGGAAAGGGGATTGGCGTAAGGATTGTTGCTCATGCGGCGCTCGTTTCGTCCTGTTGGTCGTCGGCCCCTTCGGCGAGGGGAGCGACGAGAAACTCGTGACCCGTCAGATGGAAGAACCTCTTCAGATCGGCAAGCGCGATCGAGGTAGTCGCGGTGTTGGTCAGCGGGTGGCAATTCACGATATCGTATGTGGTCAGCTGCTCATCAAGCACGACACGGACGACGCCGTCACGATCGTTGATGACGCCGAAGGCGGTGACCGAGCCGGGCTCGACGCCGAGCAGCTCGCGCATCTTCTCGCCGCTCGCAAATGACAGGCGCCCAGATGCGCCGATCCGCCGATGCAGCTGTTTCAGATCGACCACCGTCTCCTCTTCCGCGACAACCAGGAAGATCGTGCCCTTCTTGTCTTTGAGGAACAGGTTCTTGGTATGGGCGCCGGCGATCTCGCCGCGCAGACCCTGCGACTCCTCGACCGTGAAAAGCGGCGGATGCTCGACCGTCGTGACCGGAATCTGATTCGCGGCGAGTGTCGCCATGAGGTCGTCCCGGGTCAGGG
Organism: Fulvimarina manganoxydans; assembly: GCF_900176465.1. GTDB lineage: Bacteria > Pseudomonadota > Alphaproteobacteria > Rhizobiales > Rhizobiaceae > Fulvimarina > Fulvimarina manganoxydans. The sequence continues at coordinate 42,550 of NZ_FWXR01000016.1, read as the reverse complement.
TCATTGGGGCTCTCCTTCTGATCGTCTTGAGGCGCTTTGGACCACCATCTGGCGATCGTTCAAGGGACTTCCATCGAAACGACCGGAACCCTATCAAAATCTGTCCCCTGCGCGAGCGCTTATCGGCTTTGCGCAAGCGCTGTTCGGCTTTCTGCCTCCGAGGCCCGTCGGCCGGTCCGACCCTGACGCCGTCTTGCCCGTGACGAGAGGGCCACAACGCCGAGCGGAGCCGCCAAGTCTGCCACTCTGGCCTCCGCTGACTGTCCGACATTGTCTGGTGCTGTCGGTTCTCGTCACGAAGCGAGGGCCCATCAAAACGCCGTCCCTCGCGCCAAGCTTCGTGCATCGTGACGTTCGTATGAATCGGGACGAGCCGCATTGTTACGCGCGTCTTCGCCGCGAAGGCGGAGCCTGTGCCCGCAAGCGAAAAGGCGCTCGCCGAATCGCACCATAAGGCCCGTGGCGACGCTCCGTCCTTGACTAAGTAACTGATTCCAATTGATTTTGAACCGGATCGAAAATTTCTGTCGCAGACCTGTTGCAATCGCCGCCGCTTTGAGCGATACACCGCTCGTCGCCGAGGCCAACCGCCTCCGGCGCGGAGCGGGCGGGTGTAGCTCAGGGGTAGAGCACAACCTTGCCAAGGTTGGGGTCGTGGGTTCGAATCCCATCGCCCGCTCCAAATTTTATCCAGAACGACTTTTCTGAAGAATGAAGACAACGTTCCTGAAGCATGGGCGACAAGCTCGTGCCGAGTATTGTCGATTGTCTGCCGGGTTGTCTGTTTCAGGCTGAAATATTGCAAGATCGTAGCGCTAGGCGCAGGCGATCGAAACGCCGTTCTCGGTTTCCTTTATTTCGAGCCTCTGACGGGCCGTGTCGATCGAAACGTCGAAGCTACCGGCTCTGCGAACAGGTCGCCGCCTGTGTTCGAGCGTTGTGTCTTGCACGACGATCCCGAGCGCGCGGGTCGTCGTTCAGCATTGAATTCGCTGACAAATTTGTTGAAGCGCGCTTGTTTCTGCCGACTGGTCCTCGGGGCGGACACGGGCGATGCACCATCGATCAGGAAAGACGGGCGGTCCGGTTGGACGGATGTTTCTCTGTCAGCGCGCCCAGCGCAGACATGGGAGGTGGTGATCGATCGTCACGCCGGTCTCGCGAAGCTTGGCGGCGCGTCTTTCCGCATTGGACCCGGCTTGGATGCCGGTGTGAACAAGGGCTTTGGCCGCGCCGAAGCCCTGCGCGCCGACGATGTCGTGGGAGATCGAATCGCCGACGCAGAGAATCCGCGTCTTCTCGATCGCCTGCAAATGGGAGTAGGCCGCCTCATAGATCTCGCCATGCGGTTTCCCGACGAAGGTCACGTGTCCGCCGAGCTCGCCATAGAGATCGGCAATGGCGCCCGCGCCGGGCGCAAGGCCGGACGGCGTAAGCATCTGGTGGTCGGGATTGGTGCAGATCGCCGGCACGCCGCGCTTGGCGGCCGGGCCCATCCGCTCGGCATAGGCGTCCATGGAGATCCGGTCGGCCTGGCTCCCGGCAATGACGATGAGATCAGCATCCTCCGCGTCATTGACGGCGATGCAATCGAGCCGTTCGGACAGATGCGCGTCCCCCGGGCTCGACAGGGTGAGGCATCGCGTACGGCGGCCCTGCGGCACCGCAATCGTGCCGTCTTCGACCAGCGCGATGGCGACGTCGCCAGAGGTGATGCAAGCGAGATAGCTGTGCCGCGCAACACCGAATTCGGCCAAGCGCGCCTCGTTGAAGGCGGCGGGACGCCCGGAATTGGTGACGAACAGGACCGGTTTGCCGAGGGATGCGAGCGCTGTGACGGCCTCGGCTGCTCCCGGATAGGCGCTGGAGCCATCATGGACGACGCCGAACTGGTCGAGAAAGAAGGCGTCGTAGCGCCCGGCGATATCGCGGAACTCGTCCAGTCTTTCCGTCGTCCCGCTCATTAAGCCTCGCCTCACCTCAGCCTGTCCATTCGAGGCCAAGCTCGCTTTGCCTTCTTCATATCTTAGATGAAATTCGCACGATCGCATCGCGATCCGAATCGTCAAACCCACTCGAGCACGGTCGCTCACGCCTGCCGTCCGCATGGCAAAGGCGAAAGTGATGGCGTTTCAGACGCGATCTTCCTCCTGCGCAGCGCCCGCGCGATCAAGATGATTATGTAAAAGCCCGGCGGGTTTTGGGTAGCCGGGCGCCGTGCCGGCGACCGTTATTGGGACAGGAAGATATGCAAGCCGTGGCGCCTCCGGGCGCCACCGGTCTGTCACGCAGCTGAAGCCCGACTTTGCCTCGCATTGCGCTGAGGAGGCTGTGAGGCTTGCCGACGCGGTTTTCTCGCTGACGGGTAAGCGCTTATGTCCGGTTTCCAAATGTCAGCGAGAAAATGCGTGAACGTCGTAGGGCGTGCGGGCGTGACACACTATTTTCGCTCTACGCTCGATCCTCATTTTCTTTTGCGCCGGATGCTCAGTGGCAAAGGCGCGCATCTTTGATGGTCATGCCGCTTTGGGGCCCAGCGGGCATCTCCTGCAAATCGATGCTGTCGTCTTGGCTGGACGGCCGATAGTCGATCTTTTCGGCGAAGACGCCGATGAGCTTCGTCATCACGGCAATCGTCACCCATTCGCCCGCGCAGCGATGGTCCTGGGCCGGATCGCCAGCACCTTGCGGAATGAGATCGAAAGGCGAGGGCTCGCGCGTGACAAAGCGCTCCGGCTGGAAATCTTCGGGATCGGGCCAGAGGGCGGAATGGTGATCCGTGCCATAGAGATCCAGAAGAAAGAAGCGGCCCTTCTCGAAATGGTGGCCGCGCCACTCGAAAGCCTGTCTCGCCACACCGCCGACTACAGGGAAGAACGGATAGACTCGACGCACTTCCTGGACGAAGGCATGGGCGAAATCGGCGTCTTTCGCGACGCGGTCCCGCATGTCAGGCCGCTGTGAGAGGGCATGAACCGCGAAGACCATGAAACGGGCGATGGCGACGGTCGGGCGCAGAATGTTGAGGAGTTCGACGACGCAAGTCTCCGGGGGCAGGAGATGGCCGTTGAGATCGCGATGCCAGACGATCTGCGAAAAGGGACTCTCTTGCTCGGCCTCTATGAAGCCCGCCCGAACACGGTCCACTGCGCGGCGAATCTTGCGCTCGGCCCGTCGTCGCCGGGCGCGAGCCCACCAGTTCTTCGGACCGACCGTTCCCGAATTGGCGATCATGGCGGCAAGCTCGTCGATGAGGCGCGGCAGCTCGTCCCGCGGGACCGGAACCTTTGCCCATTCAAAAATCGCCTGACCCAGGATCGTGTGAAACTCGTCGATCAGCCGCACCCTATGTAGACGAGGCCAAGCTGCCGCTCTGGTTTCGAGTTCCTCGGCCGCGCGTCGGGCGATCGCTTCGGCATGGGCGGGGGAGAGAAGATCGAGGAACATCGCCTTGCGATGATGGTGCGCCGGGCCGTCCAGCGTTGCGACGCTTCCCTTATCCTGGAGAAGCTTAAGCGTCGACATGGGCAGGGCGCCCTTGCGGGTCATGCGTTCGGGCTCGTAGAACATCTCGGCCGCTTGCGCGCCGCGCATGCAGATCGCCGGACCTCCGAGAAGCCGCGTCTCGAAGATGTCGCTCCCAAAGCGCTCGCAGCGATTGGAGACGAAGCGATAGCCCTCCTGAAAGAAGGCGCGCGTGGCGTCGATCGTCTCCTCCTTCGGAATAGTGTCGAGCGCCTTTGCGGATCCGCCCGTCCGGAGGCTCTCATCGTCCATTTGCGCGATCGGGCGATCAGGCTCGTCTCGGCTCGTGTCGTAGAAAGAGTTCATGGTCCGCGCCTCGCCCTCCTTGAATTCGTTCCCAAATGGCCATGCACCTGGCAAACTCCATCGGACGCTCGAAGTTCTGGCATGACGCTGTCCGGATTGCTTGGTCGGCCACTGAGATAGGGCGAGAGAGAAGAGGGAGCGACAGGATGCAGTGTTACGGCGGATGCCAATGCGGGGCGGTGCGCTTTGTCTGCGACATCGATCCCGAACGCGCTTCGATCTGCCATTGCCGCATGTGCCAGAAGGCCTTCGGCAACGTGTTCGCGCCCCTCGTTTCCGTGCGCGAGGGAACGCTCCGTTGGACGAAGGCCGAACCGAAGCGGTTTCAGTCATCGAATGTGGTCAAGCGCGGCTTTTGCCCGGACTGCGGCACGCCTTTGACCTATGAGGCGCCGGATGGGATTGCCATTGCGATCGGCGCCCTCGACGATCCTTCGATCGCGCCGCCGGTGATCCAATACGGCACCGAGGCGGAAATCCCTTTCGTCGCGAGCCTTCACACCCTGCCGCACCGCTCCACGATGGAGGATCTTCCAGCCGCACCCTTCTTGCGCGACATCGTTTCCTATCAGCATCCGGATCGTCCTGAGAAAGGCGAGAGCCAAGGCGGAGGCAAGGAGCTCAACACTCATCAATTCGAGTGATGTCCGGATCACCAGAAATCGGGCTTCGTCGTCATAAGACGCTGATAGACACGCCACTGAACGCAAGAACTTGCCGGATGGCCGCCCCATGCCCACAGCCTACACAGACACGAAGCGCGGCTTTGTCTACGCCGTCTCGGCTTATGCGATCTGGGGCCTCGTTCTGCCGCTTTATATGAAGGCGCTGAACCATGTGTCGCCCTTCGAGATCGTGGCTCATCGCGTGCTTTGGGCGGTGCCCTTTGCCGTGCTCCTCCTCGGGTGGCAGGGCACTCTGGGTGCGACCCTGCGGCTTCTCACGGACCTGCGCACGGTTCTGCTGGCGGCGCTCACGGCGACGCTGATCTCTCTCAATTGGGGGACTTACGTTTATGCGATCATCTCGGGCCAGGCGATCGATGCGGCGCTCGGCTATTACATCAACCCGCTTCTCAACGTGCTGCTCGGCGCCATCATTCTGAAAGAGAAGCCGACGCGCCTCCAAGCGATCGCCATTGGCCTTGCGGCGATCGGCGTCGTCATCCTCACCGTCAAGGCCGGGGGCCTTCCTTGGATAGCGCTCGTGCTGGCCTGCAGCTTCGGCACCTATGGCCTCCTGCGCAAGATGGTGAAGGTCGATGCCGCCGAAGGGTTCTTCCTCGAAGTCGCGCTCCTGTCTCTCCCTTCGATCCTCGTCCTCGCGACGCTGCCGCAGATCCGTTTTGGGGCCGACATGACCGAGACCAGCATGCTCGTCGTCGCCGGGCCTCTGACGGCTATTCCCTTGATCCTCTTTGCGGCCGGCGCCCGGCGGCTCCATTTCGCGACCATCGGCATCCTGCAATATCTTGTGCCGACGATGCTTTTCCTGACGGCGGTGTTCCTGTTCGGCGAGCCGTTCGGCCTCTGGCAGCTCATCGCTTTCGCCTTCATCTGGACGGCGCTTGCGATCTATACGGTGACGCTGATCCGCCAGGCGCGGGCCGAGCGGCGGCGCCTTCGCGGGGCCGCAAGCCAAGGCGGGGCGCCGACCCATGGCGCGCGTTTCAAGGAGGGCGATGAGGAGGGGCACGCGACCCGAACGCAGGCTTGAGGGCGCCGCCCGCGAACCCGCCGATTGCGCCAGCGGTTGAGGTCGGCTAAGCGGCAAGGCCATGACCCTCACCGTCCGTTTCGCCCCGTCGCCCACAGGCCGTATCCATATCGGCAATCTGCGCACGGCGCTGTTCAATTGGCTGTTCGCTCAGCGCGAGGGCGGCCGCTTCATCCTCCGTTTCGACGATACCGATCGCGAGCGCTCCACGCGGGCTTTCGCCGATGGCATTTCGGACGATCTCGCCTGGATCGGCATTCAGCCGGACATCGTCCATCGCCAGTCCGAGCGTGTATCGCTCTACGAAGCGGCTGCCGAACGCCTGAAGGCGCAGGGCCTGCTCTATCCCTGCTATGAGACCGCCGACGAGCTTGATCGCAAACGAAAGCGCCTTGCGGCGCGCGGTCTTCCGCCGGTCTATGGGCGCGAGGCGCTGAGGCTGAGCAAGGAGGAGCGCGCGGAGCTGGAGCGGGAGGGCCGTCGACCGCACTGGCGCTTCCTTCTGCCGAATTTCGGCAGCGATCCCTTCTCGCCCGAACGACGCTTCGTCACCTGGACCGATCTCGTGCGCGGCAAGCAGAGCGTCGATCTCGCTTCGCTCTCCGACCCGGTCTTGATCCGTGCCGATGGGAGCTTTCTCTATACGCTGCCCTCGATCGTCGACGATGGCGAAATGGGCGTCACCCATGTCATTCGCGGCGACGACCATGTCACCAACACCGGCGTCCAGATCGCGATCTTCCAGGCCCTCGGCCTGACCGCGCCGGGTTTCGGCCACCACAATCTTCTGACGACGCTCGACGGCGAAGGGCTTTCGAAGCGCTCGGGTGCCCTCTCGCTCGCGACCTTGCGGGAGGAGGGCTATGAGCCGATGGCGGTGGCCTCGCTCGCCGTGCTCGTCGGCATGTCGGGATCGATCGAGCCGATGGCCGATCTCGAAGCTTTGCAGTCGCGCCTCGATCTTTCGGCCGTCTCCCAGTCGGCCTCGAAATTCGATCCGGCGGAGCTCGATCGGCTGAACCACGACTTGGTTCACCAGCTGCCCTATGCGGCGGTGGCGCCGCGCCTTGCCCATCTCGGCCTGCCGGAGGGCGAGGAAGAGCCGTTCTGGCTGTCGGTGCGGGCCAATTGCACCTTCGTCAACGAGGCTGCGGGCTGGGCTAAGATCGTCTATGGCGATCTGCCGGGCGGGCGCGATTGGAGCGACGAGGATCGGATCTTCCTCGACGAGGCGCTGGCCTGTCTTCCAGACGGCCCCTTCGACGAGACGAGCTGGAAGGATTGGACCTCAGCCCTCAAGGCCAAGACCGGGCGCAAGGGCAAGGCGCTGTTCATGCCGCTGCGCCTGGCGCTGACCGGGCTCGACCATGGGCCAGAGCTCGCCGGCCTTCTGCCGCTTATTGGTCGGGAAAGAACCGTGGCCCGACTCGGCGGATGACCTTCGGACGGCCGGTCACATCGGCGATGTCGCCGCCGGGGCCCCGCAGATCACTGACGAGAACGGCTTCCGGGTCGGGGCGCCAGCTCGGGCGCGGGATCGGCGATTGGAAGGGCAGGGGCCCGAGATCGGGCCGCTCGGCGACGATCTGTTCGGGCTTGGCCCGGCAAGCCTCGGCCGCCTCTCGCGACAGGCCGACCGTCTTATAGGCAAAGGCGGTGGCAAGATCCGTATAAGGCTCGTCCGTGGTGAAGCTCATCATGTCCTGCGGCTCCTCGCGAAGCACACGATGGACATAGAGATCGACATCCGTCGTCGGACAACGCGCCTGACAGGCCTCCAGGTCCTGCTGAAAATATTCGGCCGTCGTCGAAAAGCTCATCGGGAAGAAGAAGCCATCGGCCTTTCGCACGCAAAGCGTTCGGTAATAGGCAACGCTTTTGGGTCGGCTCGGCCGGCTTTGCGACTGGCTGCGGCTCGGCGCGCGGCGGGCGGTCGTCCGCTCCCGATAGACGCGCTTGCGCACGACGCGCCGCTGCGGTTCATGACGCTGGATGGTCGAGCGGCCGAAAAAGACGTCGAGAAGCGTCTGGGCCGAGGCCGGCGTCGCGGCGATCGGACTGATCCCCGTCACGGCGACCGCCATGGCCACAATCACACTCGTGCCGAAGCCCGCACGCTTCGTGCTTGCCGCCATGTCGGATACTCCACCATCACCTGCTGAGACCCTCGCGGGCTTCTGAACGAGCCCTTCGAGGCAGTGTCGATTCGTGTCAGACACCTTTCGACCACGATTGGATGAGGAAGATATCCCAGTCGGCGAGGGCGGCAAGAGGTAAGATTACCAAACAGTTAATTCGTGGCGCGTTTCGTTCCTCGCCCGCTTTTCGCTTCGTGCCGCGAAGCCGTCGAAGGGCACCCGCTACAGCGCCTTTTCATAGATGGCGAGCGCCGCCTCATAGGTCATCTTGCGCGGATTGTTCACGAGCAGCCGCTCCTGCTTCATCGCGTCCTCGGCGAGTTTCGGCAGATTGTTGTGGCTGACGCCGACATCGCGCAGGCGGGTCTTCATGCCGAGTTCGGGGCCGAGCTTGCGGAAGCCTTCGACGAGGCCGTTGGCGGCCTCCGCTTCGGGGCGGCCGGCCAGCTCCGGAAAGACGATCGGGCCGAGCGCGGCGTAATGGGCCTGCGCCTCCGGCATGTTGAAGTTCAGCACATGCGGCAGCACGAGCGCGTTCGACAGGCCGTGTGGCACATGGAAATGGCCGCCGAGCGGATAGGCGAGGGCGTGGACGGCCGCGACGGGCGCATTGGCGAAGGCCATGCCGGCCAGGAGCGAGCCGAGCAGCATGTCGCCCCGCGCCTGACGGTTCTCCGGTTCGAAACAGGCGGTGCGGATATTGGCCCCGAGAAGCGCCAGCGCTTCGCAGGCGAGGCAATCGGACACCGGGTTTTTCTTATGAACGGAGGTGAAGGCCTCGATGGCATGGACCATCGCGTCGATGCCCGTCGCAGCGGTCACATGGGCGGGCAGGCCGACGGTGAGTTCGGCGTCGAGGATCGCCCAGTCCGGCAGAAGCTGGGGCGCGACGACGCCCTTCTTTTCCGCTTCGCCGGTCGTGACGATCGCGATCGGCGTGACTTCCGATCCAGTGCCGGCCGTCGTCGGCGCAAGCACCAGCGGCATGCGCCCGCCTTTGACCTTGCCGACACCATAGATATCGGCGATCGGCTGCTGGCCGGACAAGAGCACGGCGACGAGCTTGGCGGTATCGAGGGAGGAGCCGCCGCCCACCGAGGCGACGCCATCGCAGCCGGCTTTGCGCGCCATTTCGACCGCCGAAAGGATCATCGCCTCCGGCGGGTCGGCCTCAACGTCGGAAAAAACGACGGTCTCGATGCCGGCCGCCGAAAAGCTGTCGAGGGCCGCTTTCGCCAGACCGAGTTCGAGAATGCCCCCGTCGGTGACGAAGAAGACCTTGCGGCATCCCGCTTCGGCCATGATCGCGCCGATCTTACCCGTGGCGCCGACCTCCGAGAGGATGGAGGGCGTCGTCTGAAAGGTGAAAGCGGTCATGATGTGTCCTCCCCTCGGGCCGCCCAACGCGTCGCTCGATAGTCCTTCAACTCCGCGGGAAGAGATCGGCCATAGAGGTCATGCCGTCAATGGCGCTGCGATCCATCGCAGAAACCCAAGCGATGCATGGTCGTGAACGAAACGGAGAAACCTCAAAGTTTCAAAGTATTATCATGGTTGAATGCCGCGGAGCGCAGGTGCGTCTACCCTGTCTTCACTCCAACCCCTCAGGAGACGCCCCATGGATATGCCCCTCACTTTGACCGCCGAGGAGGCGGTCCTGCTCGACCACCTGTTCCGGCATGGTCCGCGCCAGACCGAAGGCAATCCGGCCGCTCTCGGTCTCGTCGAAAAGGGCCTGGCGCGCTGGGCCGATGCGTCGGGTACGATCGAGATCACCGAAGAGGGCCGAGGCCCGTCCGGCATCTATCGCATCGATTGACCCCTGCTGGTTGGGTTCTCGAACGGGCAGCCGTAAAGGTTAGGCGAGCGCTCGGATTGCGCGGAGCGTTCGTCTCACGCAATCATCGCCCCTATGAGTGACCTCGACCGATTCGACATCGCCATCATGCGCGCCCTGGAACGGGAAGGGCGCTTGTCGAACCTCGCATTGGCCGAAAAGGTCGGCCTTTCGCCCTCGGCCTGTTCGCGCCGCCTCGACCGTCTGGAGCGCGAGGGCGCGATCAACGGCTATCACGCTCGCCTGTCGAACCGCCATCTCGGCCATCCGGTGACGGTCATCGTCAACCTCGCTTTGTCCGGCCAGAGCGAACGCCATCTGGCGGAGTTCGAGGCGGCCGTCCGTCTCTGTGCCAATGTCCTCAGCTGTTTTCTAATGTCCGGCGAGTTCGACTATATCCTGCGCGTCGCCGCCCGGGACCTCGAGGATTTCGAGCGCATTCACAAGACCGCTCTCTCCGCCCTGCCGCATGTGGTTCGCATCAGTTCCTCCTTTGCCTTGCGGCAGGTCGTCGACCGCCCGGCCGTCTATCTCGACCCGGTTTCCTGACGCGCGATGGCGGTCTATATTCGAAAAGAACCCTTGAACCCCGCCAAGCCATGACCGAATTGCGCGTACCCTTCAGTGACTTGCAGCAGCCGCTCGACGATCGCTCGCGGGAGATCTTCCGGCTCATCGTCGAAAGCTATCTCGACCAGGGCGAGCCTGTGGGCTCGCGCATGTTGTCGAGGCTTCTGACGACCTCGCTGTCGCCGGCCTCCGTGCGCAACGTCATGAGCGATCTGGAGGCGCTGGGCCTCATCTATTCGCCCCATGTGAGCGCGGGCCGCATGCCGACCGAGCTCGGGCTGAGGTTCTTCGTCGATGCCTTTCTCGAGACCGGCGATCTGGGAACGAGCGAGCGGGCGGAGATCGAGGAAAAGGTGCGGCTGGCCGGCGACGGACGCCCCTTCGACACGGTGCTGACCGAGGCGAGCCATCTTCTGTCGGGCCTGTCGCGCGGGGCCGGCATCGTCTTGACGGGCACGGCCGATCTACGCCTGAAACATATCGAATTCATCCGCCTGGAGCCGACAAAGGCGCTCGCCGTCCTTGTTGGCGACAATGACGCGGTGGAGAATCGCATCTTCGACCTTCCGGCCGGCACCACCGCTTCTCAGCTCGTCGAGGCCAGCAATTTCCTGAACGCCCATGTGGTCGGGCGCACCCTTCGCGAAGCCCAGAGCCGCATCGCCGCTTTAAAGAGCGAGACTGAGACGGCGCTCGATCTCTTGTCGCGCCAGCTGGTCGATCAGGGGCTCGCGGTCTGGTCCGGCGCATCGGCCGGCCAGCCTTCGCGGCTGATCGTGCGGGGGCGGGCCAATCTCCTGGAAAATCTCGCGGCGGCCGAGGATGTGGAGCGGCTGCGCCTGCTCTTCGACGATCTGGAGACCAAGAGCGGGCTCATCGAGCTTCTGGGTCTCGCCGAGAAGGGCAACGGCGTTCGCATCTTCATCGGCTCGGAAAACAAGCTCTTTTCCCTCTCCGGCTCGTCCCTGGTCGTTGCGCCCTATACGGCCGCCGGCACCGATGGCGGACCCGAGCGGATCATCGGCGCGGTGGGCGTCATCGGGCCGACGCGCCTCAACTATCGGCGCATCGTTCCGATGGTCGACTATACGGCGCGTCTGGTCTCGCGGCTGCTTTCGCGCGGTGGCGGAGCCGGTGGGCAGGCTTGATTTTCCGGTCCGCCAATTCGATATGCGCGGGCGAGGTTACAGGCGTCGGTGCCACTCTTGAAAAAATGGCTCCGCGGGGGCGATCCATGTCCGGCGGGGATGATCGGGCCGACGCGCGATGAAAAGAGAAGGTGACAACGGGAATGACGAGCGAGACAGGCAAGCGAGACTTCGAGGCGCCCGAGACCGAGGCCGAGACCGAGCTGCCGGAGGGCTTCGACACGACCGGTTTTGACGCAAATGTCGACACCAGCGGTTTTGCCGGTGGTGCGGGGTCGGCCGCCGATGCCGAGCGCATTGCCGAGCTCGAGGCCGAGAATGCCGACGTCAAGGACCGCCTTCTCCGGCTTGCGGCCGATATGGAAAATCTGCGCCGGCGCACCGAGCGGGAAGTGAAGGACGCACGCACCTATGCGGTGACGAGCTTTGCCCGCGAGATGCTGTCGGTCGCCGACAATCTGCGCAGAGCCATCGACGCCGTGCCGGACGAGGCGCGCGAAAGCGGCGATAGCGGCATGACGTCCCTGATCGAGGGCGTCGAGATGACCGAGCGCGGTCTGCTGGCATCCTTGGAAAAGAACGGCGTCAAGAAGCTCGAGCCGGAAGGCCAGAAGTTCGATCCGAACTTCCATCAGGCGATGTTCGAGGTGCCGAACCCAAACGTGCCGGCCAACACCGTCGTCCAGGTGGTCCAGGCCGGCTATGCCATCGGCGAACGCGTGCTGCGTCCGGCCATGGTGGGCGTCGCCAAGGGTGGCCCGAAGCAGCCGGCGGACCGTTCCAAGCAGCCGGCCGCGAACCAGGATGGCGAGGCCGGCGACGCCGCGTGACATCGGCATCGAAATAGACGGACAGAAAGCCCCGCGCGCCGAACGGTTCGCGGGGTTCTTTATATGGGCGCGTGAGCGAATTTAATGCCCGCTCTCCCGATCGGCACCCTTGAGAATGCCGGCCGAGAGGAAGACCGCCGAGATGATGATGGCAAGCGCCAGATAAATCGTCGAGAAGCCATAGGCCGAGGCGACGAGGCCGACGATGGAAGGCGCGATCAGGCCGCCGGAATAGGCGATGGCCGAGGCGATCGAGATGCCCGTTCCGTTGGCGAGGCCTCTGACGTTACCGGCGGCCGAAAAGGCGATCGGTACGAGATTGGCGAGCCCGATGCCGAGGACGAGATAGCCGGCGAGCGCCATGGAGAGGTTCGCGGCGATGGCGAGAAGGATCGCGCCGGTCAGGGCGAAGAGCAGGGAGAGCCGCACGGTGCGCACCGCGCCGAGCCTGTCCCGGATTCTGTCGCCCAGAAACCGCAAAGTCGCCATGGAGACCGAAAAGGCCGCGAAGCCGAAGCCGGAGGCGGCGACCGAGACGCCGAGCTCGCTGCGCAGATAGACCGCGCTCCAGTCGATGACGACGCCCTCCTGCATGAAGCCCGCCAAGGCGATGACGCCGATGACGAGGGCGAGGAGCAGAGGTTTGCGCTTGCGCGACAGGATCGAGCGCCAGGATTCGCGAGCGCCTTCTTCGGACGATGGCCTATCCTCGGCGAGCGCGCGATCGTCGAGAAGGCCGGGCAGCATGGCCAGAAGGATGCCGGCGCAGAAGAGGCCCACGAGGCTGGTGTGACCCACGGGCCCGAAAAGGTCGATGAGCGATCCGCCGATGCCCGCGCCCGCGAAGGCGCCGAGCGACCAGAAGCCGTGGCAGGAGGACATGATCGAGCGATCGAGGCGCCGCTCGACCGAGACCGCATTGGCGTTCATCGCGACGTCGAGACCGCCGAGCCCGATCCCGAAAAGAAAGAGCGCCGCGCCGATGGCGATCGGATGGGGCGCGAGCGTCAGGAGAGGGAAGGCGGCGGCGAAGGCGATCTGGGTCGCGATGACGACCGGCCGGCTTCCAGCGCGGGCAATCATCGCACCGACGAAAGGCATCGCCATGACGGCGCCGAGCCCAAAGATTAGGATCATGAAGCCGTAGGTCGCTTCTGTGAGACCGAGGCGGGCACCGATGATTGGCACTTCCGGGGTCCAGGAGCCCATGCCGAAGCCGTTCACGAAGAAGGCGGTCGAGATCGCGATGCGGGCGCGCGAGCCGGTCGGTCCGGCCTGATGTGACAGGTCCTGCGTGGCGGTCATGAATTGATGTCCATGGATGACGTGGTAAGGGCGCGCTCAGGAAGAAGCGGCATGGCCGGAACGCGTTTCGCTGATGATCGATGCGCCGAGTTCGGCCAGCTCCCGGCATAGGGGATGGTCCGGATCGTCGGTCACGAGGTGGCTCACGGTTTCAGTCCCGGATATCTGAAACGGCGCGGAGAGGCCAAGCTTTTCTCCCGTCACCGCGACCACAAGCCGGCGGGTGCGCGCGGCGACGATGCGTTTCAAGGCCGCTTCCTCAGCCGAGAAGGCGGAAAGCCCGGCCTCCAGGGAGAGGCCGCAGGTGCCGATGAAGGCGATGTCCGGGAAAAGCCGTTCGAGCCATTCGATGGTTTGGCCGCCGAGACAGGAGCCGAGGCGCGGATCGAAACGGCCACCGACCATGGCGATCTCCACCCCCGTCTGGTCGCTGAGTGCTTCGGCGACGGAGGGCGCATTGGTGACGACGGTCAGGCCACGATCGCGGGGCAGGTGCCGGGCGATCTCCAGATTGGTGGAGCCGGCGTCGATGAAGACGGTCTGGCCGCTCTCCGTCAGGCTGGCCGCCAGCCGCCCAAGCCGTTGCTTGGCCTCGCTCGCCTCGCTCATGCGCCGGCGAAGCGTCGTCGGCGCATGACGCGGCCGGATCGCTCCGCCATAGACGCGCTCGCAATGGCCCTCTGCGGCCAGCATGCGCAGGTCCCGGCGGACCGTATCCTCCGAAACGCCGAATTCCACAGCGAGGACCGCCGCGACGACGCGGCCCTCGGTGCGGATACGCTCCCGAATGGCGTCGAGCCGTTCATTGGACAGAAGTGTTTCGGCAGACATGGCGCTCCTTTCTGGCTTCTGCCCGTTCAATGCATGATTCGGAAAAAACATGCAATATCGCGCATGATATGGAAGCCGGTCGCGGCGAGACGCAGAGCCGTCTATCGAAACAGCCACGCGGATCGACGGCGCTGCCTGGAACGGGCGGTGCCCGCCTGGTGTTCGCCGAACACGACTGCCGGGCTCGGTACGAACGCTTGATCATAATCTCTCAAGCCCGGCCGCTTCTCAGTTTCGAAAGGACGACCCATGGCCCGCGATCCGCGCAACGCCTACCCCCAGCCACGCCAACCCGAACAGGAACAGAGCATGCCAGGGCACACCGGGCCGATGAGCCCGCAGCCCGATCACGGCGAAGACAGCTACAAGGGGTCCGGCAAGCTCGAAGGCCAGGCCGCGATCATCACCGGCGCCGATTCGGGCATCGGCCGCGCCGTCGCCATCGCCTTTGCCCGCGAAGGCGCCGACATTCTCGTCTCCTATTATTCCGAGCATGGGGACGCCGAGGAGACCAAGAAATGGGTCGAGAAGGCCGGCAAGCGCTGCGTTCTCATGCCGGGCGACGTGAAGGACGAGGCCTATTGCGAAAAACTCGTCGAAACCTGCATGTCCGAATTCGGACGCCTCGACGTGCTGGTCAACAATGCCGCCCATCAGGCGGTCTTCTCCTCGCTCGAAGACATCTCGGCCGAGGAGATCGACGTCACCTTCCGCACCAACATCTTTTCGCTGTTCTATCTCTGCAAGGCGGCGCTGAGGCATATGCAGCCAGGGGCGACGATCGTGAATTCTTCTTCGATCAACGCTTTGGACCCTTCGCCGGGCCTCCTGCCCTATGCCGTCACCAAGGGAGCGATCTACAACTTCACCGCCGGGCTCGCCCATATGCTGGCCGAAAAGGGCATCCGGGTGAACGGCGTCGCGCCCGGCCCGGTCTGGACGCCGCTGATCCCGTCCACCATGCCGGATGAAAAGGTGAAGAGCTTCGGGTCTTCGACGCCGATCGGCCGCGCCGGCCAGCCCGCTGAACTGGCCCCGGCCTATGTCTATCTCGCTTCGGACGATTCCACTTATGTCACCGGCGAGGTCATCGCCGTGACCGGCGGGCGCCTGATGATCTGAGCCATCGCTCGCCCTTCACGCCGCCATGATCTCGCGCAGCGCCGTATCGGGATCGTGGCGGCGGCCCTGCCATTGCTTCGGATAGCCGAAGGACACTTCCTCGAAGCGGGTGTCGTCGAGAAGCCGGGTCGACGGCATGTGCAGATGGCCGGAGACGACCGCCTTGGCCCGGTAACGCCAATGCCAGTCGGCAGTCTTCACCGTGCCGCACCAGAGCGAAAAGCGCGGAATCCTCGGCGGCACGGCGAATTCGTGCCGCAGGGGCCAGTGATTGATGAGAATGGTCGGCAGAGCCTCGTCGAGCGCCTCCAGCCGCGCGCGCGTCGCCTCGACCCGCGCATGGCACCAGGCCGAGCGGCTGTCATGGGGCTTTGGCGAGAGCAGAAGTTCGTCCGTGCAGACGACGCCGCTTTCCCGAGCCCAGGCGACCGCGTCGTCGAGCGCGACATGGTCGGGCCGGAAGGAATAGTCGTACAGGAGGAACATCGGCACGAGCCGCACGGGACCGCCAATAAGGTTCAGAACCGGATAGTCGTCCTCCGGCGTCAGCACGCCATAGGAGCGGCAGAGTTCGACGAGATGGGCGTAGCGGGCCTCGCCTCGCACCGCATCCCGCCCTGGCCGTGTCCAAAGCTCGTGATTGCCAGGGACCCAGACGAGCTGCCGGAATTTCTGGCCGAAATGCTCGAAGGCGAGGCGGATATGCTCGTCACGCTCGGCGACGTCGCCGGCAAGAATCAGCCAGTCGTCCGGCCGGGGCCGGATCGCCTCGATCGCTTCCCGGTTCGCGGCATGGCCGAGATGGAGATCGCTGACGGCAAAGAGGCGATGGGGGCTCATCAGGTTGCTGCCCGTCCAATCATCGTGCCGAAGGGCTCGGCCCGCTTGGGTTCGACGCGTGTCGGATCGCCCACCTGCGGCACATATTCGGCGAAGGCGACGGGCTTGCCGTCGGCGGGACATGCCAGCGCCAGCCGATGGTCTCGGCCGAGAATGCGTCGCTCCAGATGCCAGCGCTCGCCAATATCCTCGATCCGCGCCGTGTCGAAACGCACGCCTATGTCTTGGCTCGAACAGTCGAAGACGAAGGCGTCCAGCGGCAGGGCAAGCCCCATACCGCGCGCCTTGATATAGGCCTCTTTCAGCGTCCAAAGGGCGAAGAAGCGTTCGCTGCGCTCGCTGTCATCCGCGCCGGCTTCGATCTCGTCCGCCTCATCGGCGGTGAAATAGCGCCGTGCCACGTCCCGACCCGGCGCTCCGCGCCCGATCCATTCCACATCGACGCCGATCCGCTCCTCGGGACCCGTCACGAGAGCGACGAGACCGCGCGTATGGGACAGGTTGAAATGAACCGGGGCGGGCAGGGGATGGCAGACATGCGGCCGGCCATAGGCATTCGTCGAAAAACGCCATTCGGCCGGTGCAATATCTGTCGCATGAAGGCTCAAAACGCTGCGAAGAAGCGCACGTCCGACCAGAAATTCTGTTCGTGCGCCTTCCACCTTGAAGCGGTCGAGCCGTATCTGTTCGCCGTCGTCGAGAAGCGCGCGATAGGCCGCGAGCTGGTCGAGGGCGAGGCCGTCGAGGAATGTCAGCCAGACCGTCGTTCGGCCAGCCGTCCCGGTCATGGTGTCGGACGGGGAACGCTCAGCCATCGGCAGGCGGCATGGTCGTGGTGCTATTCTGCGGTGCCGGTGCGGCGTAGCGTTTGGGTGGAGGCGGGGCGGCGCCTTCCATCCGATCGCGTTTGGAACGTCGCGTGGTCTGGCGCCAAGAGCCGGCCGAGCGACCGGCGATCAGCCAATAGGTGAGAGCGAAGACGAGTCCCGAAACGACGATCGCCGCCTGAACGCCTCCGCTCGGTGCCCCCTCGCGATAGGCGAGGAAGATGACCGCGATGCTTCCGACAAGTCCTGCCACCAGATGAAAGACGAGAGACGAGAGCCCGGCGATCTCGGTCACGGCCATGAAGATCGCCCAAGGCAATAGCAGGGTCGAACCGATCTGCGCGGCTTGAGCGAAATAGGCGATGGCCCATTGGAAAAGATAAACCGGATCGATGAGGCGGCCGTCCGCCCCACGTTCGAAATAGGGCCAGAGCAGCGCGAAGGCGCTGGTTCCGCAAGAGACCACGAAGGCCAGCGGAAGCAGGAAGATGAAGCGCAGAACGGTCATCATGCTCAGCGACGCGCCTGAAACGCCTGCGGGCCGGTGTCGACCCACAGGTTTGACGTTGCTCCGCGAGAGGCGCAGGCCGCATCGACCAAAGGCGTGGCTGAAGCGCTGGTCAGCGCGTGAAGGATCTCTGTCATCGCGGTCAAATTATGGGGCTTTGCCGAAATTTCGATCCGCGTTCAGGCGCTCGCCGCCTCGAGCTTCATCCGGTCGGACTTGCGCATGCGCTCCGATTCCGACTTCAGCTGGCCGCAGGCGGCGAAGATGTCACGGCCGCGGGGCGTGCGGATCGGCGAGGCATAGCCGGCCTGATTCACATAATCGGCGAAACGCTCGATCTGGTCCCAGTCGGAGCATTCGTAGCGGCTTCCCGGCCAGGGATTGAACGGGATGAGATTGATCTTCGCCGGAATGCCCTTCAGGAGCCGCACGAGCTCGCGCGCATCCTCCATCCGGTCGTTCACATCCTTCAGCATCACATATTCGAAGGTGATGCGCCGGGCGTTGGAGAGGCCTGGATAGGCTCGGCAAGCGTCGAGAAGCGCCTTGAGCGGATATTTCTTGTTGATCGGCACGAGCTCGTTACGCAACTCGTCATTGACCGCATGGAGCGAGATGGCGAGCATGACGCCCATTTCCTCGCCGGTGCGCGCGATCTCCGGCACGACGCCGGAGGTCGACAGGGTGATGCGGCGTTTGGAGAGCGACAGACCTTCGCCGTCGGAGGCGACGGCGAGCGCCTGTTTGACATTGTCGAAATTATAGAGCGGCTCGCCCATGCCCATCATCACCACATTGGAGACGAGGCGCCCCTCGGAGGGCACGATCGCGCCGGCAGGCGTTGCCGCATCCGGGAAGTCGCCGAGCCGGTCGCGCGCGAGCAGGATCTGCCCGACGATTTCATCCGCCGTCAGATTGCGCACCAGACGCTGGGTGCCAGTGTGGCAGAAGGTGCAGGTGAGGGTGCAGCCGACCTGGGAGGAGACACAGAGCGTGCCGCGCCCTTCCTCCGGAATATAGACCGTTTCGATCTCCACGGGCCGACCGGCGCCCTTGGGCGGGAAGCGCAGAACCCATTTGCGCGTGCCGTCGACCGAAACCTGCTCGGTGACGATTTCGGGCCGGGCGATCGAATAGGCCGCGTCGAGCTTCTCTCGCAATTCGCGCGAGACATTGGCCATCTGGCTGAAATCCGAGACGCCGCGCACATAGAGCCAGTGCCAAAGCTGGGCAACGCGCATGCGCTGCTGCTTCTCGGCAACGCCGATCGCGCCGAGGGCTTCGGCCAAGCCTTCGCGTGAGAGTCCGATCAGCGAAGGCTTCTCCTCGCTTGCCTGCGAGACGAGGCCTGCGCCGATGACGGCGTCCGATTTTGCGGCGGGCCGGGTCTTCGGATCGGCGAGATCGATGGAAAGGGCCATGGTCGCGGTTGCCTTCGGGCTTTCGTGAAATATCGGTCGGCGCAGCGGATCGAGCCGGCCGGATGCGGACGCGCCTGCGGGCCGCTTCAAGATGATGCCGGTTCGTCGAGATTGGACCGGTAAATGCCCCTTTTACCGCGAAAATTCAAGGCAAGCCTGCATCGCGCCGGCGCGCTCTCGTGTCATGGCCTTCGCTGGATAAAGAAAAGGCGCCCCCTTAGTCGGGAACGCCTCGATGTTAAACCGACCGAATTTGCTTCGTCCGATTCCGCTTATTTGCAGTCCTTGATCGAGTTCAGCGCCGCCGTCACCCCGGAGAGGGAGTAGGTGTAGCTGGTATTGGTGCCACGGCGCGAGGTGGCCGAGACCGTCATCGAGCGCCCCGCGCGAAGCGCGGCGACCAGCTGCGGCTCTTCGGCGGCATTCTCCATCCAGGCGGAATCGGCCTTGGAGAACATGCTGTATTTCTTGCCGTCCACATCGACGACGACCTTCGCGCCTTCCTTGAGCTGATAGCCCATCACCACCTGCGGCTCATAGGCGATGCCCTGGCCCGGCTTCTGCGAGACGATGAAGAAGATATCGCCGTGATCGACGTCGGCTGGACGCATTTCGGTCGGCGTCGACAGGATGTAGCAGACCTTTCCGCTCGTATCCGAATAGGAATACGTGCCCCAGGCATTGTACTGGTTCATCCGGGTCGGTGTCTGGGCCGCCGTCGCCGCGCTCGAAACGATGAAGATCGCCGCCGCCGTCGCCAGGATCTTATGAAACTTCATGGTTCCCCACTTCCATTGCGTGTCCGGTTTGGCCGTTCGGGTTTGAAAGTCCCGTGTCGCGGTCGCGCCACCGGGACGGTCACCAATCGGACACTTACACCCCTAATCTTTACCGCCGGTTAACGGTGATCGGAGGGCCTTCGGACCTGTTGTCGATCAACCGCCATAACCCCGTATGCGAACCGCCCGGCGACGGCCCAAAGATACCGAGAGGAAGCCGCGAAGCCGGCCCAAGCCGGAAGACGGCACCCCTGCCGAAACTATCAAGCCATCGTGACGCCAACCCGTGCCTCGGCAAAACCCCAGTACCCACGGCCGAAGGCGGACGCCCCATCGCCGGATGACGGCCAAACCATGGCATCCCGTTCACGTTCCCTGAAGAACGGAAAGAATCGGGCGAGAGTGCGGCGGTAAAACCACGCTCAACCAATTTGCCACGCTCGGCACCGCGAGTTCGCTCCCCGCTCCGGCGGTGACACGGAGGCGGACGAACCCGCTGGCGACCGCCTCAAAGCTCGTCGAGCGTTTCGCGAGCCTTCTCGTAATGCTCGGGCCGGATGTTCGCCTGCACGGCCTGGAAGGCTGTGATCAGAACGGCGATGTCATCCGTAAAGCCGAAGCCCAGAAAGACATCCGGGATTATGTCGAAGGGCAGGATGAAATAGGCAAGGGCCGAAAACAACAGCGCCCGGCTCGTGGCCGGCGTCCGGCTGTCGAGCGCGCAATAATAGGCGGCGACCACATCCTCCATGAAGGGGATGTGCTTGAGGCTCGACCGCACCTTGTCGAAGAATGAGGCCCGCACGCGCTCTTCGCGCCGCTTCTGCTCGCCTTCGCTGCCGGGCGTTAAGATTTCGCCGA
This sequence comes from Fulvimarina manganoxydans, assembly GCF_900176465.1. Taxonomy (GTDB): domain Bacteria; phylum Pseudomonadota; class Alphaproteobacteria; order Rhizobiales; family Rhizobiaceae; genus Fulvimarina; species Fulvimarina manganoxydans. Next base: position 21,986 of record NZ_FWXR01000016.1, on the reverse strand, counting down.
TCCTGATCTTGTCGAGCGCCATGCGCGTCCTCCGCAGTTTTCTTGAGAGGAAGATGGGACGGAAGGCTTTGTCGCTCAAGGGGATGGCGCGCCGACGGGCGTGCGCGCCGCGCGCCGACACCCGATCGTGATACCACTCGGCTCGCCGCCCAACGACCGAAGACCGTCAGAAGGCGATGCCGCGCATACTGCGATAGACGGGAAAGGCTTCCTCCTCGGTCTCGCTTCGCGCAGAAGCGCCGCGCCCATAAAGATCGAAGGGCTCTTCGAGAATATAAGGTCCGCCGCCGACCGAGGCCTTGGAAGAGAAGAGTCCGAAGCGCTTCACCTCGAAGGGCGGAGAGCGATAGCCGCCGCGCAAGGCGAGATAGCGCGCAGCATCCTCGGGCCGGGCGTTCTTCAGCCGCGCAATCGTGACATGGGGCACGAATTTGCGCTGATCGCCGGGTAGGCCGAGCCGTTTGGCGATCCGATCGATCTCCGCCTGGAGGTCGGCGAGTTCCGGCGAGGCGGTCACCCCGGCATAGATCGAATGGGGCTTCTTGTTTCCGAAAGCGGCAAGGCCGGCCAGCGAAAGGGTGAAGCGCGGGCGCTCGATGCGATCCAGCGCCTCCACCAGATCGTCGGCCGCTCTCGCCTCGATATCGCCGAAAAAGCGCAAGGTGAGGTGATAGTTCTCCTGCTCGATCCAGCGAGCCGGCGGCAGGCCGCCCTTCAGGAAGGAGAGGGACAAAGCGACGTCGGGCGGCACCTCCAGAGCGGTGAATAGACGCGGCATGGGCACCTCCCTCATCGTGATCATGTCACACGGGGCCTTGCATCGGGCGTCGAACGTCCGCTGAAGGACACGCATACTCCAGCGTTTCACCTGAGAAGCCATGTGGCAAGGACAAGCCTGCCTTGCTCACAGCGATTTCGTGATTTTTCTGCCGCAGTGCACAATGGGTTCGAATAAGACCCTGCGGCTTTCGCGGGTCGTGCGTGGTTGGGAGGGGCGCCGACCTGCGATGGGCCTTCGACCGGAGATCAGCCCCATGGCGATCGAGACGAATCATCCATCCTCCCGCGGCCATGCCCGGCTTCTGTCCCGGTTCGGCCAAACCCAGCAGCGCTTTGCGCTCGGCAACGCCTCCGCCTTCAAGCGAGAGGCGCCTGCGCCCATGCCGAAGACCTCCGATGGTGCGATCACGCTCCGCCGGCTGACCAGCTCCGATAGTGTTCTTCTGCGGGATCATCTCTTGCGCCTCGACAAGGAGACCCGGCGCCTTCGCTTCGGCACCATGGTCAATGATGGCTTTCTCGTCCGTTACGCCAGCCTCGCCCTCGTCTCGGACGCCCATGTGCGTGGTGTGTTCGTCGAGGGCGTCTTGCGCGGGGTTTCGGAGCTGCGCTTCTTGACCGGAAGCCATCAGGAAGCCGAGGCGGCGTTCTCGATCGAAAAGGCATATCAGGGTCGCGGTCTTGGCGATCTTCTCTTTGCCAAGCTTGTCGCAGCCGCCCGTAATCGCGGCGTTCGGCGTCTCTTCCTCACCTGTCTGCGCGAGAATGGTCGCATGCAGGCGATCGCCGCCAAGCACGGCGCCGATCTGAGCTTCCATGAGGGGGACGTGATGGCCGAATTGCGTCGTCCCTATGCAGATCTGACCTCGATCCAGAGCGAGCTGGCCGACGAGGCGCAGGCTTATGTCTTCGCCCTGATCGATTGGCGCCGGGATCGTTGGCGAAGCTTGACGGCGCCGCTGAAGCGGTTTGGCGACGCGCTGAGCGGACGGATCGCCGGGCATTGACGCGGTTGTGTCAGACGGGCGCGCTTAAGAACTGATCGAAGCCTTTTTAAATCACTCGTCATCCTCGGCCCGCCAGGGCCGGGAACCCGTGCCTCAGCGCTGTTAGCTCCAATGACCTGGGCAATGCGCTGCTTTGCAGGACCCATCCGACCTATCTTACCGCTGCCGAAGCCTGTTTCTCGCCCAGCGATTCTTCGATCAGAGGCTTCATCTTCTCGACGATCACCGCGACACCCTTGGCGTTCGGGTGCATGCCGTCGTCTTGGTTGAGGTCCCGCTCGGCCGCGACCCCTTCCAGGAAAAACGGATAGAAGGTGACGTCGTGCTTTTCAGCCAATTCGGGAAAGATCGGGTTGAAACTCTTGGCATAATCCTCGCCCATATTGGGCGGCGCGAGCATTCCTGCGAAAATGACCTTCTGGCCACGCTCGCCCAGTCGCGTCAGGATCTCATCGAGATTTTGCCGGGTGATCTGAGGATCGACGCCGCGCAGGGCGTCGTTGGCGCCAAGCTCGACGATGACGAGATCGGCGCTCTCGGGGACGGACCAGTCGAGGCGCGCAAGACCGCCGCTCGTCGTATCGCCCGAAACGCCGGCATTCGTCACGGTCACCTCGTAGCCGTCCTCGCGAAGTGCGGCCTGAAGTTGTTCCGGAAAGCTCTCGCCGGGGCCGAGGCCATAACCGGCCGACAGGCTGTCGCCGAAGGCGACGATCTGCCGCGCGCCGTCGCCGCCAGCCCCTTGCGAAAAGGCAGGCGGAACGAAGGCCAGCGGTAACAGAAGCGTCAGAAGGCCGAGGATCGGTTGGAAGCGCTGCATCATGGACCCCATATCGCCAACGGGCTGTCCGGCAGCCCCTTTTTCGAAACCTCCATATAGGTGGCACGCTTCGTGGCAGAACCGGCGATCCGATTACGAAAGGTTCAACTGACCCTCGGCTCGGGCGCAAGCTCGGTTCACGTCTTGAAGGGGATCGATCTGGAGGTCGCGCGCGGCGAATCCGTCGGCATCGTGGGGCCGTCCGGTTCGGGTAAGTCGACCCTTCTGATGGTGCTCGCCGGCCTCGAACGCCCGGACGAGGGCGAGGTGGAAATCGCCGGCCAGTCGCTGATCGGTCTGTCGGAGGATCGGCTTGCCGCCTTCAGAGGCCGCAATGTCGGCATCGTCTTCCAGTCCTTCCATCTCATTCCCAATATGACGGCGCTCGAGAACGTCGCGGTGCCGCTGGAACTCGCCGGGGCGGACGAGCCCTTCGAGCGGGCGCGGACCGAACTTGAGAATGTCGGGCTCGGCGATCGCGCGACTCATTATCCGGGCGAACTCTCCGGCGGCGAGCAGCAGCGCGTTGCGCTTGCCCGAGCGCTCGCGCCCCAGCCGGCGATCCTTATTGCCGACGAGCCGACGGGCAATCTCGACCAGACGACCGGACGGCAAGTGGCCGATCTTCTCTTTGCCGAAGGGGAGCGACGCGGCATGACCCTCGTCCTCGTCACCCATGATCCCAATCTCGCCCATCGCTGCGGGCGCGAGATTGGTGTGCGTTCGGGGCGGATCGAGAAGGCCGGCGAAGCGGCTGCCATGGAAGCGGCCCAATGACAGCGATCGACGCCGGCCACATCACCCGATCCGAAGGCGCCTCGGAGCGCAGCCTTGGGCCGACGCTGAAACTCGCCTGGCGTTTTGCCCTGCGCGAGATGCGCGGCGGGCTCTCCGGCTTCGTCATCTTCCTGTCCTGCATCACCCTCGGCGTCGGCGCGATCGCGGCGGTCAACTCCGTCGCGGCGATGATGAGCGACGGGATCGCGCGCGAGGGCAAGACGATCCTCGGCGGCGATCTGCGGTTCCAGCTCGTCCAGCGACAGCTGACGCCGGACGAGGCGGCCTATATCGACAGTCTCGGCACGGTGTCCGAAAGCGCCGCGCTTCGCTCCATGGTGCGACTTTCCGATGGCTCCGATCAGGCGCTCGCCGAGGTCAAAGCCGTCGATAGCGCCTATCCGCTCTATGGTTCGGTCGAGACCGAGCCCGATATTGCTCTGTCGACGCTTTTCGAGGAGCGAAACGGCCATTATGGTGCGATCGCCGCCCAGGAGCTTTATGACAGGCTCGGCGTCGAGCCCGGCGCCATCGTGCGTCTCGGCAATATTCAGATCGAGCTGACCGGCGTCATCACCCGCGAGCCGGATATTCTCTCAGACGGTTTCGTCTTCGGCCCGAGGCTGATGCTGTCGCGCGCCGCCCTCGATGCGAGCGGCCTCGTCCAGCCTGGCTCCCTCGTCGAATATGACTGGAAGGTCCGTCTGCCCGCAGGCCAAAACGCCGAGACGCTGAAGGAGGAGGCGAATGAGCGCTTCCCGACCGCCGGCTTTCGCCTGCGCACGGCCGAAGACGCCGCTCCTTCACTCCAACGCAATATCGACCGGTTTTCACAATTCCTGACGCTAGTGGGTCTGACGGCTCTTATCGTCGGCGGTGTCGGCGTCGCCAATGCCGTGCGCGCCTATCTCGACGGCAAGCGGCCGGTGATCGCGACCTTCAAGAGCCTCGGCGCTTCGGGCCGGCTCGTCGTCTTCGTCTATCTCTTTCAGATCATGACACTTGCGGCCGTGGGCGTCGTCATCGGTCTCGTCCTTGGGGTGGTCGCGCCCTTCGTGACCGCGCGCTTTCTGGAAAGCGTCATCCCGGTTGCGGCCGAAGCCTCGTTCTATCCCGGCGCACTTCTCATTGCCGCCTTGTTCGGCTTTCTGACGGCGGCAACCTTCGCGCTTCTGCCGCTGGGGGCGACCCGCGACATCGCCGCGACCGCGCTCTTCCGCGATGCGGGCGGCACGGCGCGGGGGCGCCTCCGTTGGACCTATATCGGTCTCACCGGCCTTCTTACCGTTGCGATCGCCGGTCTCGCCGTCTTCATGGCGCGCGACAAGGATGTCGCCCTGATTTTTCTGGGTGGGACGGCGGCCGCCTTCGTCATCCTGCGACTTGTCGCGACCGGCATCATGGCAGTGGCGCGCCGCGCGCCGCGAGTCTCCTCCACGCCCTTGCGCCTTGCCATCGGCAATATTCACCGGCCCGGCGCGCTGACGCCCTCCGTCGTTCTCTCCCTGGGGCTTGGCCTGACGCTGCTCGTGACCCTTGCGATCATCGATTACGATTTGCGACGGGAGGTCGGAACGGGGCTCGCCAGCCGCGCCCCGAACTTCTTCTTCGTCGATATTCAGAACAACGAGATCGACCGATTCCGTACGGCCGTCGAAGAGGCCGCGCCCGGCTCCACCCTCAACGCCGTGCCCATGCTGCGCGGCCGCATCACCCATCTGAAGGGCGAGGATGTCGCGACGATGGAAATCCCCGCCGAGGGCGGTTGGGTCCTTCGCGGCGATCGTGGGATCACCTATTCGCCCACCGTGCCGGACAATTCGAGCCTGACGGCCGGCGAGTGGTGGCCGGAAAACTATAGCGGCGAGCCGCTCGTCTCCTTCGCTGCGGAGGAGGGGGGCGAGCTGGGCCTGAAGGTGGGCGACAGCCTGACCGTCAATGTTCTCGGGCGCTCGATCACGGCGAAGATCGCCAATTTCCGGGCGATCGAATGGGAGAATCTGTCGATCAATTTCGTCATGGTCTTCTCGCCCAACACCTTTGCCGGGGCGCCCCACGCCTGGCTCGCGACACTAAGCCTGCCCGATGGACAGGCTGACCGATCGGACGCGGCCGTCGAAACGCGTGAGAAGGAGGTGGTCAATCGCATCACCAACGCGTTCCCGGCGGTCACCACGGTCAGGGTCAAGGACGCGCTCGATGCGGTCAACGGCCTGATCGCCCAGCTCGCGCTCGCCATCCGGGTCGCCGCCGCCGTCGCACTCGTCGCCTCTGTGCTGGTTTTGGCCGGTGCGCTCGCGGCCGGCAATCGGGCTCGCATTCACGATGCCGTCGTTCTGAAGACACTAGGCGCGACCCGCGTCACGCTGATCCGCGCCTTTGCGACCGAATATATGCTGCTCGGTCTCGCGACGGGGATCTTCGCCGTCGCAGCCGGAGCCATCGCCTCCTGGTTCGTCGTCGACTTCATCATGACGCTGCCATGGGTCTTCGATTGGACGGTGGCTCTGACGACGCTTCTCGTCTCGCTCCTTCTGACCGTCGGCTTCGGCCTCGCGGGCACCTGGCGCGTGCTCGGCCAAAAGGCGGCGCCCGTGCTGCGGAATTTGTAACGAACCCGTCCATGGCACCCGCCCTTGTTCGCAAACGGCGGGTGCCGGAGTGCCGGGTCAGTGCTCCGGCCGCGCCTTCACGGACAAGGCTCGCTGATGGCATGGAGAGGCTCTCGCCTGTTTTCCGACGAGCGGACGACGACACCGGACACCTTGATGTCGGGATCTTTGACGCTGAAATTTTTAGGAAGTCTGGTGGGCGCGACAGGGATTGAACCTGTGACCCCCTCGGTGTGAACAATGTAAGCGAAGGCTTAATACCAACGGGTGCTGATCAGAACCCATGCTCCCAGTCCCGCATTCCGATTGACATGATAATCCATGGCTGCTCGACGAGCTTGTTCCAGGCATGGCAGCAATGGGCGAGAATATCGTCGTAATCGAGGAAGATGCGGTTCGAGAGCCAGTTGTCGCGCATGAACTGCCAGATGTTTTCCTGCGGGTTCAATTCGGGCGCCTTTGACGGCAGAAACATCAGGGTGATGTTGTCCGGGACCTTCAACTTAAGCGTGGTATGCCAGCCGGCCTTGTCGACGATGAGAACGGCATGGGCGGCGGGATCGACCATGAGACTGATCTCGCTCAAATGCTCGTTCATGGCAGCGATATCGCAATAGGGCATGACGAGACCGGCGCCCTTTCCCTTCTTCGGGCAGATGGCGCCGAAGATCTAGGCTGATGCGGTGCCGAGGTCGTTTGGCGCCGAGGGGCGCGTGCCACGTCGCGCCCAGCGTCGTGTTCGCTTGTTCTTATGTCCTATCCGAGCTTCATCGGCCCACCAGAGTTCGATCTCGGTGCCTTTGGGGAGGCTTTGCTGGATCGCCGCCAACTCGGCGGGGAAACTTTTTTAAAATCCTCCACTTCGAACTCGTTCTGGGCGTGGTGGCGCGGCCGGGCGGATAGCTTGGCAAAACCGATGGCACGAAGCTCACGACCGACGGTCGTCTCGTCGACCGTGATCCGGAATTCCTCGAAGATCCAGCGCGCCAGGTCCTTTCGCCGCCATCGCACGACGCCATGGATCGCGGTGATCGGTCCTCGCTCCACAATGTCAGCCAGGGCCTTGCGCTGCTCGTCGTTCAGCTTTGGCTGGTTTCCCGGCGCCTTGCCGGTCATCAGGCCCTCCGGGCCGCGGGCGTTGAAACGCAATACCCAATCGCGAACGATCTGAAGGGTGACCCCGCCTATCCGGGCCACGTCATTGCGTGAGCCGCCGTCATAAATCTCGGCCAGTGACAGCAGGCGACGGGTCTGGTCGGCACTCTGGCTGACGCGCGCAAGCCGGCGCAGCTTGGGGCCATCAAAATCCGATCGCAGCGCAATGGCAGACGACATGGCAAACCTCCGTTTGCCATAGGGAGTCAGAGTTTCGCGTCTTTGGGAATCCCAGAGAGTCGGAAATCGCTCCCGTTGGTATAAAATCGGCCTGCCCGCACTTCACGTGCTCCCGGTGCCCCCTGTCCCGGATGGTCTCACCATACGCCACCGCTCAACGAACCGCAGCCGGGTGAAAAGGCACCGTCACCGTCATACCGGTTACCAATCCGATCGAGCGGCTTAACGGCGAGATAAAGCGGCGTACCGATGTCGTCGGGATCTTTCCACACGCGAAGGCCATCACCCGGCTCGTTGTAATTACCCACCCCCTTGCCGGCGGACCGGTTCTCTGAATCCATACGGTCATGGACCGGGATGATCTCAATCGGCTTTCGAAGGACGAATTGATCGATCTGGTGCTGCGGTTGCAGCGCCCGGCGAAGACGTCTCGCACGTCGTCCAAGCCGCCTTCGATGGACCGCAAGGAGCGGCGCGAGAAGGCGAGGCCGGGCGGTGCGAAGCCTGGGCACGAAGGCAAGGCGCGGGCGATGAGCGATCGGTTCGATCGGCTGTTTGAGCATCGTCCCGACACATGCCCATGCTGCCAGTCCCCTCTCTCAGCCGATCTTTCCGCCGAGACGGTCAGCGAGCACGAGAGGGTCGATCTTCCGGAAGTTCGCCCTGTCGTCGAACGTCATAGGCGGCTGGCCGTCGTCTGCCCCTCCTGCGGCGAGCGGGTCACCGCGCCGATCCCGGAAGCGGTGAAAGGCACGCCGTTCGGGCTGCGGCTTCATGCGGTCGCGACGTATTTGAAGACCTTCCAGGCCTTTTCCTATCAGCGGCTTCAGGCTGCGTTCCTCGACCTCTTCGGGCTCACGATCAGCCAGGGTGGGCTGATGAACATGCTTCAGCGTTCGCAAGCCGCCTTCGCGCCGCAGCGGGACGCGGCCATCGCCGTCCTGCGCCGAGCCGACGTCGTGGTCTCCGACGAAACCGGCGTCCGGATCGAAGGCTGCAACGCCTATTCCTGGGTATTCGTGAGCGACGATGCCGTCGTTCATCGCGCCGCCATGACCCGTGGCGCGGTTGTCGCCAGCGATCTCATGGCTGGTCATCGGCAGAAGGTCTGGTGCTCGGATCGCTATTCGGCCCAGCAGGGACACGGCCAGTCCCATCAGACATGCCTGGCCCATCTTGCCCGCGACGCAGCCTACGCTGTCGAGGCGAGCGACGACTTCCTGCCCGTCCGCCTGAAGCTGTGGCTGGGACAGGCCTTTGCCCTGTCGCATCAGATCAAAGAGGCGGCCGCCTCGACCATCGCCGCCAAGAGGAGAGCGTTGGAGCGAAGTCTGGCTGCCATTCTGACGACGCCAACGGCGTGCGATCTGTCAGCGGCCCTCATGCGCAAGATCGCCAACGCCCGCGATCAACTCCTGACTTTCGCCGATCATCCCGGCGGCGTCGCGCCGACGAACAACGCCTGCGAACGGGCGTTGAGACCGGCCGTCATCCAGCGCAAAGTCACCAATGGCTACCGCTCGAGATGGGCCGCCTACGGTGAGGCTGACGTCAGAACCGTTGTCGATACGGCAAAGCTCACGGCCAAAGCCAATCCGTTCGCAACGATCCTCTCGACCGTCAGCGCATAAGTCGGCGCTGAATAAGGGGTGGGTAATTACGGCTCGTTGGCGCCATTCTCATGGAGCAGAACGAGGAATGGGCTGTCCAGCAATCGAGATACATAACGCTGGAAACGCTCCCTCCCGTCTGCGATGATCCCATCATTAGCCTGCCTGCTGCATGGCAGGCTAATCAGCGCGACGCTGCCGCGATCCGTGAGGCCAAACGTCAGCTACACCACACTGTGGAACACAATCCCTACTTCTCTAGGAAAGCGCGATCCATGGAGTCTCGAACGGGTTTCATGAGATACTCAAAAAATGTCCGCGACGACGTTTGGATGAAAACGTCGGCAGGCATTCCGGGGGTAATCTTAAGCTTAGCAATCTTCCGGCGATCCTCGTCTCCGAGCTCAATTCGCGCGACATATACGTCTCCGGCGCGGCCGGCGCGGGGATCGGGAACCGTGTCGGCTGATAAGTAGACAAGCTTTCCAGTGAGTTGAGGCGTTGTACGTTGGTTGAAGCTCATCAAGCGAATTGACGCTTCCTGTCCGACATGCACATCGTCGATGTCATGAGGATCGACCACCGTCTCGATAAGCAGATTTTCGCGATCAGGCAGAATTTCCGCAATTGTTCCTCCGCTCTCGATCACGCCCCCAGACGTATGATAATTAAGCTTTACGAGTATGCCTGACACGGGCGAGCGTATCTCGACACGCTCAAGTACTGAGCGCGCATTCATCAACTGCTCTCGAATGTCGTCCGTTTCAGCGAGGACCGATTGTATTTCGTCGGCTGCTTTCTGACGATATTCTTTGTGGACCAGCTCAATCTGGCCATCGAGACGCTCGATCTGGCTTGAGAAATCGCCGATATCGCTTTCGAGCTTTCCGATGAGTCCCTCAGCTTGCGCTCCTGCCCGTTCAATCGTGAAAAGATCCGATCGTCGATAAAGACCTTGATCAAACAAGCGCTGCTTACCGGCACGTTCCTCCGCGATCAGCGCAAGCTGCCGTTCGGCGGCGGCCTTCTGGGCCATGGCACCTTTGAGACGGGCCTTAAGAGAGTCGCGATTTCGCTCGATCACGGCAATAGAGCCCTGCAGCCCTGCAAGATCGGCCTGAAAGACACTTCTCTGAGCTGCAACGATGCGATTGCGCTCCGTCTGGTCCTCTACCTCGGCGGTGACATTCGAAAAATCCACGTCGACAGTTCCAAGCATCATGGCCTGGAGCCGTGCGCTCTTGGCATCGAGAAGAGCCAAGCGCAACGAGAGCCGGCGCACATCCATCTTCGGCCGGGTTTCGTCCAAGAGAACGAGGTTCTGTCCTTCTTGAACATGCTCCCCCTCCTCGACGAGGATTCTGTGGACAATGCCGCCTTCGAGGTGCTGCACCTGCTTGTTTCGCCCCGTGACCATGAACGAGCCCGGAGCAACGATCGCGGCGGACAAGGGCGCGGTTGCCGCCCAGGATCCGAACCCGCCGAAAATGATTACAACAACGACCGTGCCACCAATGACGGCACCGCGGATCGAACGAGGAACGTCCTGGTACCATTCTTCCACGTGAAGCTTCTTCGTCATGCGCTGACGCCTTCCGCCTGGGAGTTCGCTTGAGGAGGTGCGATCTTCGTGCGCCCTGTAAGAACGTTCAACATTCTCGCACGGTCGCCGATCGCCGCGATCGTACCGTTCTCGAGCACCATGATCTTATCGACGTGCTGGAGAAGCGAATGCCTCTGCGTAATCGCGACGATGGTGGTTCCCCGATCGCGAGCCTTGCGCATGGCGTCCGCAAGCGCTCGCTCGCCGGCCGTGTCGAGATTGGAGTTCGGCTCGTCGAGGATCACAAGACGAGGATTGCCAAAAAAAGCCCTCGCCAGCCCGATCCGCTGCTTCTGGCCACCCGATAACGGTGCACCATCAGCAGCGATCAGCGTTTCGTAGCCTTGAGGGAAAGACGCCACCAGTTCGTGGATGCCGGCAAGCGCGGCTGCTTCGAAAATGTCCTCATCGGAGGCGTCCTCTCGCATGCGGGCAATATTGGCTTTGATGGATGCGGGGAAGAGTTGGACGTCCTGGGGAAGATATCCGATGTTCTCACCGAGTTGGCGCTGGTCCCAGTTCCGCAGATCCATCATGTCAAGTTTTACGTTTCCGGCGGTCGGAGCGAAACTCGCCACCAGCATCTTGCCGAGGGTCGACTTGCCCGCGCCGGAAGAGCCGATCACGCCCAGTTGTTCTCCTGGCTTGAGCGAGAACGAAATGCCGTTGAGGATCACCTTCTTCGTCGTTTGTGGGACGTAGAGAAGGCGATCGACATCCAGCCGTCCATTGGGAGACGGCAGTCGGAGCCGGTCGATGTTGAGGGGCGAATTAATCAGCAGGCCGCTTATGCGCGCCCAAGCCGTGCGGCATTGAGACCAGTGCCGCCAACCCTCGATCGTCCCCTCGACCGGCGCCAGAGCGCGGCTGGCGATGATCGAGGACGCGATGACCATCCCACCGGTCAGATGACCGTCGAGGGCCAGATGTGCCCCCCATCCCAGCATCGCCACCTGGGTGACGAGGCGCGTGCCTCGGGAAAGGCCAGAAAGCCAAGTGTTTCGATCCTGACCGATCGTCTGGGACTTCAATGAATGAGCGTTGTCGCGCCCCCATAGACGGACAGCCTCAGGGATCATGCCGAGCGCATTGACGATCTGCGCATTGCGGGCAAGCGAATCGAGGGTGAGATTGGAGCGTGCGGTGAAACCGGCTGCATCCGCAAAAGGCATCGCCGTCATTTTCCGGTTGACCCAAGCGATACCCAAAAGAAGAACGATCGCGGCACAGACGATCAATCCCAGTTGAAGATGGATAATAAGGACCGTGACCACAAAGAGCGGCGCGAGGGGCGCATCGAGCATCGCGATGAGCGTCGGCCCGGTCAGGAAGCTGCGGATATGCTGCATGTCGCCCAGGACCTGAAAGTCTTTCCCCGTTCCGCCGATGGCATTGCGGGCGGCGGCGGACAGGATTGGTGAGCAGAGCGTCGACTCCACTTGAACGGCAGTCCGCATAAGGATGTTACGACGGTAGCTGTCGAGCAGGACCTGCCCAATAACAGCACCCAGTACGACGATCGTCAGCATCACCAGAGTATCGGTGGAGCGCGATGTCATCACGCGGTCCGAAATCTGAAAGAGATAAAGGGGAACCGCAAGAACAAGGACATTGACGAGTAGCGTGAAGAAGATGACGACCGCCATGTTCCGCCGGATGCCCTGCCGGGCCACGTGCAAGGCGAGACGAAAATTGACCGACGTTTCTTTCGCTGCCAGCGGCGGCTCGCGATCCAGCGACGCTGCCTGCCCGGTGGCGCTCTTCTCACGGCGTCGATCCGGCGCTCGGGTCGAAGTGGGCGCCACACTTTCCGATTTTTCCGGATTTGCGATCACGAGCGAGTGTTCGCGGTGGGGCCGCTCAGCCGCTTCCGCCGGCTTGTTTTGTTGCTCGGAAACCCTCGCATCGACCGGCTTGACGGTCGGTTTCTCTGCGTTCGCCAACCTTTCGATGCCAGATGGCTCCCGCCGTGGATCGGGCTCCAAGGACCCTATGGCCTCAAGATCCTGGTTCCCCTCCCGTTTTGCATTGCGCACGGCCTCTTCCATCTGCCGCATGATGCGCTCTTCCTCTTTGCGCATGGCTTCGCTCGGCCGGAGCGTCGTGTGGTTCGGATCACCATCCATAAGGCGCTACCTCTTACCCAATGCTCAAGCAGTCATGCCGCTGAGACCGTCGTAGTGGCCGGCCGCGAAATCAGATGCAGACCAGTGATGTTGGGGGGAATGCTCTTCGTCGCTCTCATCGTCCATCGTCGTGAAGGCGACGATTTCCGGAACGAGCTTGCTGGTGTCGAACTGGCGAACATCTTCGAGGGTATCAGCGACCAGTTCGGCCTGAGCCAGCATGGATTGTGAGTAGTAGGAGCCGTCGAGATACCGGTCGACGGCGACGTCATCGACATCCAAAATGGTCGCAGAATTTACGACGGCGTTTTCCCCCGTCGAAATGCGCCAGTCCAGGAAGCGATCTTGTGAGAGACCGTCCGCAAGCCGTCCCGCGACTTGAAGGCTGTCGGAATCGTCCAGAATGGAAACCTGATCGACCACGTTGAGTTCGTACACGTCACCGTCGAGGAAAAGGACCTTCAGATCCGAATGTCCGAGAAAGGACAGTGCGGGTCCAGTTCCCTCGCCGGCGGGCTGGCCGGTCGTCACCCGATTGACCAGATCACGCATGTCTTCGCCCATAGAGGAGAAGTCCAGCGTGCCGTAATTGATGATGGCGCCGTCATTGGCGACGAGATTGCCACCAGTCTTCGCGGACAGGCCCCTTCCAATGGGACTGTCGATCCAGTCCGTATCCGAGAGGACCGCGATCTGCCGCAGATAATTGCCCTCGAAGACACTTCCGCCGATGACGACGATGTCGTAGCTCCCGAGGAGATCGGTCACGTCGAAGGTCGTAAGGGAGGAATTCCCCCCGACGGTGAATGTCGCCTCATGATCGACGGCGGACAGGACCACGCTGTCACCGTCGAACACGGTATGCATTTGGACCATGTAGTTGACGATCTTCAGATCGGCATGAACAGTCTCGACCGTATAAGTGACGGGGAACGGGAACGTCCCCTTCGACACTTCGATGTCTGCCATCCGGTCGATGCGTTCAAAGCTTGCATGATTATAGGCGGTGTCCGCCAATGTCTCCACGCCGCCGACGGAGACCTCAGTGCCCGAGCGCAGGATGACCTGTGAGATCGAGTTCGTCTCGTGCCAATCGCCAAGCACGACCGAAACGGGCGCAAGCATGCTGTAGTTAGAAAGAAGAGTTTCGGCAACGACCACATTGTTGCCTGTCGAAAGGGTGGCTCCACCGTCCTCGCGCGCGAACATGTCGCGCATCGCCTGGATGAGTTTGCCGGTCTGCGGAACCTCTTCTGGATCGATCTGCACGCCGTTCAAGTAGCTTCCGGCATGTTCGGCGAGTGCCGGGTCGCGCCCTGCCCCTTCCGAAGAGAGGGTCAGATCGCTGCGCAAAGCCTCGATCGTGTCAGGTTTCTCCGGAACCGGCGTGAATTGCGGTTCGGCTGCGACCATTTCGCGAAAGCTCTGCGCGATCGAGTCGATAAATGTCGCCGCGGTTTCGTCGGCGCCTCCCATCGTGAGGATGTCCCGGTCGTCCAGAAAGGCTGATTGCTCGTACACAGAAAGGATCGAACCGAGCGTTCCGGACTTGTGAAGCATCTCGTAACCGTATTCGGGACTCCCGTTCGACGGTTCGGGCATCGGCGGTGAACTGATCGAGTGATGCGGATGACCATAGGCCCTGACCGCATGAACATTGACTTCGATCTGTTCAGGACCGGCGATTCGTTTCGTGAAGGCTGGAACGATGTCAAAGCGGTCGTTCTCAAAGGCAATTGTCCAGTCTGACAGGCGTGACTCAATGAAACCCTCTACATGGACGTCGCCGAGAGTTCCGACCTTTGACAGGATGAGATCGCGGGCAGCTAGGGTGTCGCCCTCAAGCTCAGGATCCACCCACTGATCCAGATAGGCAGTGAGCCGCATCCCGACGAAATGATAAATAATCTCTTCGGTGGGTGAGAGGAGCATGGTCCTGAAGTCCCGATCCGAGGCCTACATGCACGGATCCGGGGACGGACACACCGCCCCCGGAACAAGTCGTGTTACAGATGATCAGGAATGATCGCCGTAGACGTCTTCGGCATCACCACCACCCACGACAGTCATATCGACCGTTGTGTACTGGACATTGGCGCCAAGAGCGATCGACTGTGTGAAGGCCTCGTGGCCTGCCGACACGCCGGCTGCTGCGTCCGCCGAGGCCTCGATGTCCGAGCCTGAGCCGGTCGTCGAGATCGCACCATTGTCGGTGCGGGCGTCCCCACCGTCATTGCCACCTGCCGACATGCTCCAGTCGCCGCTATCCGCCGCCATGCTCAGGCTGACATTCGGGCTCGACACGGTGTCCTGATCGTTCATTGAGAGGGCTTGATCGATCGAGAAGGCGTTGCCGTCGCCAATCATCCCAATCGACCCGTTATTGGCAAAGAGACCGTCGCCTCCAAACTCACCCATCAGGCCACTGATATCTCCCGTCATTCCCTCGATGTCGATCAGGTCGTCATCGGAGTTGAAGGAGTTCGCCCAACTCTGATCCGCAGACTTGAACGAGTCCGCAATGTCGACGGCGAGATCGAGACTTGCATCGGTCTGATTGTAGCTGCCTGTCGTTGTCGAATTATCCGAACTGTCGTTGAACGAGTCCGCCAGATCCACTTCAACGGTCGTGTCGTTGGAGTTGTCCGAGCTGTCGTTGTTCGAGTCGGCAGTATTAACCGAACTGTCCGAATTGTCGTTCAAGCTGTCGTCGATATCGACAGTAACATCCGTTGAATTATCGGAGTTATTGTCATTCGAGTCATGGGTGGAGTTGTCGGAATTGTCGTTCAACGAATCTTCGATGGCGACATCCAGCTTGGCTGAGTTGTCGGAATTGTCGTTGCCAGAATCGGCGACATTCAGCGAATTATCCGAGTTGTCGTTGAAGGAATCTTCGACCGCAAGGTCGAGGTCCGTGTTGATCGAATTGTCAGAACTGTCGTTCCCGGAATCATTGACGGAACTGTCCGAACTGTCCTTAAAGGCATCGGTGACGGCAAGATTGGTGGAGTTATCGGTATCCTCATTGAAGGAATCCTCAATGCCGACGTCCACGTCCACATCCGTCGAACTGTCGTTGTTCGAGTTCGCCTGCGACTGGTCGTTGAGAGAATCCTCGACAGCGAGATCAAGATCCGTATCGATCGAATTGTCCGAGTTGTCGTTGAGCGAATCTTCGACGCCGACATCCAGATTACCGGAGTCGTTCACTGAGTTATCGGAATTGTCATTCAGTGAATCCTCGACACCGACATCGAGATTGCCAGAATCGGTGACGGAGTTGTCGGAGTTGTCATTGAGCGAATCCTCGACGGCAACATCGACATTGGTGTCGTTGCTGCTCGAGTTGTCGTTCTCCTGATTGTAGCTGTCCTCGACCGTATTCGTATTGTCGGAATTGGCGTCGAAGCTGTTCGTCTCCGTGACCTGACTGTTCTGATAGGCGTCACCGAGGAGGGCGGCATTCAGATTGCGATCGTTGTTGTCGACTGCCATTGTGATTCTCCATCTGTTGGGCAGCCGCGTCGTCCATCCAATATCTAAAGGATCGGCACAAAGCGGCTCTTGGTTTTTTTGCGTTAGGGTATCAATAGAACCGGACGAGATTATTCCGACACGAATTACTTATGTCGACCGGTTTTTACTTGTCCAAGGAAACCTGGATTGCCTCTATTCGAAACCTTTTCTCGATATTGGCTCCACTACTCTGCGCCAACGCAGAGTGCGATGTCTGTCAGGAAGATTCCTATTCCTGAGGGGAATTTTCTGACACGATTAGATAATGCTGCGACGCAATATAGATTTAGGGCTGATATCATGCCAATGAGCGAATGTAACGAGAGACAAACTGTTCCAGTTGCCGAGGTTTATCGCGCCATTGGGGCGTTGTGTTGTGCTTTCTCGAACAACGAAAGCGTGTTGACGCTTCTAATTGAGAAATTGATGATTACGGATCGAACAAGTGCAATACTTGTTTTTGGAACTCTTAACACCACAAGAGCGAGGATTGATCTCACGCGCCGCTTGGCTCGAGCGCGCTTGCGCCGGGCTCCTTGTCTGCTCCGGCAGACGGAGAAGCTTCTATCAGGCCTAGAAAAGGCGACGCGCATGCGCAACGAAACCCTTCACGCGATGTTTGTCTATGACGAGAAAGGAAAAGACATCGTCGAAACCCAGGCCATGCGGATCGACGAGCGACGTGGCGACGTGAGCTATGGCAAGTCACGCCCAATGGATCGAGACCGCATTGCCTCGATCGATCGTGAAGTTGAGCATCTTACGGAATGGAATCGCATCATGTGGATCCACTTGGCAAGCGTAAGCAACTTCGTTTCCGGCAACGCCTCAATGGGCGGTAACGAACCAACCGACATCATGGGCGAATCGAACGATGTCAGCTCTTGACTGCAGATTCAATTTCGCAGCGCCCCGCGCCTTATAGGTTTCGACCGATTTCTGGCTAAGCTCAAGATCACGCGCGATCTCCTTCGCACTGAAGCCGTAAGCGATCCTTTTTAAAACGTCGACTTCTCTTTTTGTCACACGGATTGCTTCGTCGACGACACTCATGGGATCGTGCTTGCCGGGCGCGCGATGCCCTTTGCCAACGAGCCGAGGCACGAGGGCCGGATCAAGATAATTCTCGCCCGCAGCGATCTTGGCCACAGCCTGAGCGATATCGCTCGGAGGAGCAGAGGAGAGGAGATATCCGGCGATGTTACATTCAAAAGCTTGCTTTACAATATAAGGCTGGTCGTAAGCGCTGATTACAAGGATGGGGTAGCGTCTCGCAATCGTTCGCGCCAAGCGAAGGCATTCGTCTGGGTCAATACCGGGCCGGGATACATCGACAAGAATGCCGTCGACCCCACGAGTATTGATCGATCCGTAGGCTGCTTCCACACTTGTCGCTTCGACCAATTCAAAATTCGCAGTCGACTCAAAATTTTCTAGTATTGTTTTCAATCCAAAATAAAAACACGGCTTTTGCGTTATCGAAAGAATTTTTAGGTGCCCGCTCATGCTCGCCTCCATTCCGAAGTTAAGTATATGCTCGCAGGGTTCAAGTCTCGTCAGAGCAGAAAAAGGCGTCGAATGGCTCGCCAAGAAGCAAGATCAATTGGGCTAAATCGACAGATGTACGCGCGGTTTCGAACCAAAGCGCGCCGGCCTGTACGAGACCTCTCCTTTATGCCCGTCGCTCGAAAGCGGCGAAGCGAATGGGAGCGTGCGATCTGACGGATGATGCGCGGAGCGAAAACGAAATAGCGCTGCGTCTGTGCTTCGAACTGACAGGAGGTCGGTGGAGCTTGACGCATCCACGGCATGATCAGCGCGAGAACGGTACGCGCATTCAAACGGGAGATGATGTCGGTGCCGAGCGCGATGCGGCCAGACCGCAATTTCTCATCGCCGCGGCGAGCGATTCGTTTCCGCCAGCGAACCATTGGCGTCCCGCCGCGCAAGACGCGGCGTTGCGTGATCCAATATTGTTGATTCAGGGTAGCGGCGCTGGCTTTTTCAAGGCCGGATCGCGAGCGAAAATCAATCTCGTCACAAAATTGCGATAGCATAATAACCATTGTCTTCATTCGCCGTCGGAATTTATGATCGTGGTGATGGAAGCATTAATCGCAGCGGCTATCGTTGCCCTAGGTTAAGCTTCGAAACAGGAATGGAGAGCGTAGAACTGCGGAACGCAAAGCGGCCACGGCCTCATTCCGGCGGATCAGGTGATGGCCGGCTAGGTTCGGCGCGAAAACCAACAGCGGAGCAGAAGTGGTTTTATGGGCTGCCGAGCGATCCTTGCCGCATAGCAGACGGTCCGACGGATTTGCTCCCGCCCAACCCTCTTCCATTTAGCGCATCTCAGAACGCGAAACGGATAGAGGTTTGCGCCTCGCAATGCGTATTCCGATCAAAAATGCCGTTTAAGTTGAATTTTTCCAAAGATGAACGCGCGGTTTTCGCTCATTTTTTGGCCACGCCATAATCGAAACAACATTTGTCCCAAAACGATCCAGCACCGCTAAAGGCAGGTAGCCTTATAAATGCCGACAATTGTCGCTGTGCCTCAAATGGGTTTGCAATCTGTCGCCCATACACTCGTATTCAAAGGTAATATGAAGGTCGATCTAGAGGCGCTGAATGGGACCTGTTCGCGTATCCCAAGTCAATGAATGTCAGTAGGAATCTCAGTTCTAGAATGGTCACGCAACCCTGCGCTTAATCGGCAGGAGTATCATTCGATCATCAAGAAAGCTTCTTAAAGAGGTTTAGAAACACTCGCGCAGCTGGACGAAAAACGAGAAAACGTGACGGCAGGACAACCTTAGCGATTATGGATATCGAATGAGCTTCGAGGATTGGCGAGAACGCCGATCAGCCCATTCGATCCTCGGTCGGTTCGAGGCAAAAACTGTCAGCCGCATGTCCAGGGCGCGATGATAAAATCTGCTGGAGATGCAATGAGCACGAATTCCGATCACTTCGATCTTTCGAATTGGAAGATCACCTTACCCGTTGATAGCAGCGGTCGCACGGACGGCACCGCTGTCGAGGTCCAGGGGCTCGAGGGCTATGAGGACCCTCGCTTTTTCTACGATAGCGCCGACGGCGCGATGGTCTTTCGCGCAAGCACCGACGGTGCGACGACGTCGGGGTCAAAATACCCGCGAACCGAACTTCGCGAGATGAAGGGCGACGAGCGGGCCGCTTGGGATCTGAAGCAGGGTGGAACGCTTACCGCCACCTTGAAAATCGACGAAGCCCCAATCGTCAACGGAACGCCCGGCCGCATCATTGTCGGGCAGATCCATGGCAAGGCTGATGAACTGGTTCGCTTGTACTGGGAGAACGGCAAGGTCTATTTCAAGAACGATCAAGCCGGCTCGAACAACAAGGAACTGCGCTTCGACCTGACCAACGATGCGGGCGAGAACCCGGACATATCGATTGGAGAGAAGTTCTCTTACAAGATCGAGGCACGCGGCGACAAGCTGGTCGTCGAGGTTCACACGGACGGACAAATCTACAAATCCGTTAGCGACATCAACGATGTATGGCAATCCGACCAATTCTATTTCAAAGCCGGCGTTTACCTAGGTGTGAACGATAGCCAAGGGTCCGGCGTCGGACAAGCATCCTTCTACGGACTGGATTTCGGTCACAAACCCGGGGAAGGTCTAGGCGGCTTGGTTGACTACACGGCCTCCGAACAAAATGCGAGACCTCAGCCCGAAGATCCGCAGAAGGAAGAAAGCTTCTCCCCGGATGAAAGCGGAACGAACGAACAGGCCGATAAGAGCGGAACCGAAAACGCGAAGGATCCCACCGAGGCGGACGATGGACAAAGCCAGGTCGGCGTGAATCTCGGCGGCACGGATGCGGCCGACACGCTTCAAGGCACCCGCGGCAGCGACAAGCTCTACGGCCGTGAAGGTGACGACATCATTCGTGGCGGGGACGGGAACGACACGCTCTGGGGGAATGGCGGCGCTGACCTTTTGGATGGCGGTGTTGGCGATGACTGGCTCAAAGGTGGAGACTCGAGCGATTCCTATTACTTCGGCGCCGATCATGGACATGATACGGTTCATGAGTTCCGGACATCCGAGACGCTGATCTTCGATGACGACCTCTTCGGATCGAAAGAGGACTTTCTTGCCGCGTTGAGCAAGACGCCAGACGGTATCCGGCTCGTCACGGGCGACAACTCAAGCATTCTCTTCACCAAATCAACGATGTCGGAGGTCCAGTCGGCGTCGATCGTGATCGCCCATTCAGCCGAAAGCAGCGTCAAGGAAGTCGCCTTTCAGATGATCGAAGATACATCGATCATTTCAACGTCCGAACCGGAAACAGAGATCCCGGAGATTGCCGAGCCGATCCTGGTATCTCAACCCCAACCCGACACGGTATCGCCCAAGGTCTCGCACGAAGACGCCATGGCGAACGGAACGTCCGCCGATGACGTGGTCGACGGGACGGACGCGTCCGACGTCCTGAAAGGTCGGGCTGGGGACGACGCCCTGTACGGCTTTGCCGGAGACGATACGCTTTTGGGCAACTCTGGAGACGATATTCTCGTCGGCGGCGCCGGAAACGATTGGATCAAGGGTGGAAACGGCGCGGACACCATCATCTTCACCGGCGCGCATGGCGCGGACATCGTCCACCAGTTCCGAAGCAACGATACGCTCATCCTTGAAGGCAGTCGCTTCGCGAACGCTCGGGAAGCCAAGGATGCGTTGGTTATGACGGATGAGGGCATCGAACTGGCGACCGCCAACGGGGCTTCCATTCTGTTCACTGGAACAAGCATGAACCATCTGCAGAATGCCGATTGGATATTGAACTGATCGGCAGAGCTTCCGTGAAGAACCGGGGTGGGCCGTCTGCCACCGGGCCGCTACGACCCCGTCCGGCAAATCAGTCGGACGGCTTGGCCAGAACCATCCATCAGCTGAGCGAGGATATCGACCTTGAATGGGTCGATATCGCCCATACCGGCGGACCTTTGAAGCCATCGGTTTCATGGGTCCGTCCGCAGCCCTGACAGGACTGGAGCTCATAAGTACCCTGGTCCGCGCATGAGAGCGAAACGCGATAAATCGGAATCATCGTTTCGCTCTAAACCTTTGTTTTGCCGCATGATATGATCGAAAAAATCAAGCAACCTTGCCGCATCATCGTAAGCGTCGTCCTACGCCACGACGGCGAGGTTGACTTTCCGCTTGAAGGTCCACGGCATGAGCTCGTCGATCGCGCTGTTGGGATGGCCATCGACGATGCAGGTGATGACGGCGCTGAGATAGGCGTACGGATCGACGCCGTTCAGCTTGCAGGTTTCGATGAGCGAGGCGACGACGGCCCAGTGCCGGGCGCCTCCGTCTGAATCGGCGAAGAGCGCATTCTTGCGCGTCAGCGCCAATGGGCGGATCGAGCGCTCGATGGTGTTGTTGTCGATTTCGATCGTTCCGTCACCAGCGAACCGGCAAAGTCCCTCCCATCGCGACAGGGCATAGCGGATCGCCTCGGCGAGCTTGTTCGGCGGGCCGATCGGGTCACAGGCCCCGATCGGCGTTCACCGCCTCATTCTGGCTGATCAGGGCGAGTTTCTCGCGCAGGAAGGCTTCGAGCGCGTCGAGAAGGGGACGGCTCGTCTCCTGCCGAACTTTCCGACGCTCGTCAGGAGACCGGCCGCGGATGGTGGTCTCTGACGTTGCCCCCAAGTTTTATCCAGCCGAAAGTTCGTTTCCGGCGGTTGGGTTGCTTGGCTGGGCGGGGTGAGCGACGGGCGGCGGCGCGGAGC
>NZ_FWXR01000002.1 GCF_900176465.1 Fulvimarina manganoxydans | reverse complement strand
ACCTGATCGCGATCAGAACCACAAACGAAGCGCCCCATGCCAACCTCCGGTCAACCCGGAAGACCATAGCACGAGCAGCGTTTTGACACAGCCAGGGTCGAAAGCTGCCGGCTCGAACGGTTGGAGTCCGAAAGGTCCGCTTCTGGCGAGCATTCGCAAGAAGCCGTCGATCGCACGCTAACTCACGAGGCGGTAGCCGATCCCGGGCTCGGTGATGATCAGGCGCGGCGCTGACGGATCGTCTTCGAGCTTCTGTCGAAGCTGCCCGATATAGACGCGGAGATATTGAGTATCGCCCTCGTTTGCGGCGCCCCACACATCCTTTAGCAGGCGTCTATGGGTGACGACCCGTCCGGCTTCACGCAGTAGAACAACGAGGACGTCGAACTCGCGCCGCGTGAGCCGGATCTCGGCTCCCGCCTTGCGTACCTGATGGGCATCGACGTTGATCTCGATCGTGCCGCATCGCATGATGCCACCATTACCCAGGGTTTGTCGTGCATGGCGCAGTGCGGCACGCAGCCGAGCCGTCAGTTCGCCGACCCCGAACGGCTTCTCAACATAGTCGTCCGCGCCGAGGTCGAGAGCCTGGATCTTTTCGGTTTCCCGGTCGCGCGCTGACAGGACGACAATTGGAACCTGCGAGACCTTGCGCAGGCGCCTGATCACGTCCTTACCGTCGAGATCGGGCAGTCCGAGATCGAGGACGATCGCGTCGGGTGGATTTTCCATCGCACTCCGAAGCGCTTCGGAGGCCATCAACGCCTGAACGACCCGGTATCCTTCCGCCTCGAGGACGGGTTTCAGGAAGCGATGGATGGCGGGTTCGTCGTCGACGACGAGGATGGTCGGCTGAATCATAGGCTTGCTCTGCGCTCGGAAGGCAATCGAATGATGAAGGCAGCTCCGAGATCCTGGGGTGCATTGGCGGCCCGCAACTCGACAGTGCCGCCATGTGCCTCAACAATGCCCTTGGTGATCGCGAGACCAAGCCCCGAGCTGTCCCCACCATCGGCAGCCGAGGTGCGCAAGCGCGTGAACTTCTCGAAGACGTGGTTGCGAAGGTCCGCTGGGACGCCAGGTCCGTCATCGACGATCTCGATCGTAACGATGTCGGGTTCCGTCCGCGCCCGGAGCGTGACGGTCGCCTTCGCGCCCGCGTAATTCACCGCGTTGCCGACGATGTTGCCGACGGCCTGGTCGAGGAGCGATGCGTCGCCGTAGGCGAGGATCGGCCCGGGCGGACAGTCGACGAAGAAGCGTTGCGGGGCGCCTCTGCGACGGGCCTGATCGACGATGCGGTCGAGCATCTCGCCGATATCGAACCAGTCCTTCGTAATCTCCAGTGCGCCAGCTTCCAGGCGCGTCATCGAGAGGAGATTGCGCACCATCTGGTCGAGATGGCGCGCTTCGTCGCGGACCTGGCCCAGAAGATCTTCCCGGACGGCAGGATCGATCCGATCCTGATACTCGATCAAGGCCGTCGAGGCGCCCAGAATGGAGGCGAGAGGGGTGCGGAAGTCGTGGCTGATCGAGGCAAGGAGGATGTTGCGCACCCTCTCGGTCTCTGCCGCCGTGCGCGCGCTGCGAACCTCCGTGGAAAGAACCGCCCTTTGGAGAGCGACGGCCGTCTGCTCGGCGAGAGCGGAGAGGAGGGCGCGAAGCTCTGCATCGGGTAGGGCGTTCGACGCGCTTTCGATGCCAAGCACGCCAATGCGGGCGTCCTGGACGGCAAGCGGCAGGAAGGTCCAGCCGGCGGACGGCAGGGTCTGCGTGCCTGCGCCGGCCATTTCGCGATGTTCATGCGCCCACCGTGCGGCGGTGCGGGCGGGCACGTCGAGCCGATCATCCGGTGGCCAGGACGCGACGATCGAAAGATCTGCCCCCTCGGGCTGAAGAATCGTCACGGCTCGTCCCGTCGCAGCATTGATCTCGCTGGCGGCAGCCTCCGCCACGGCGCCCGCGTCGGGCAGGGCCGAGAGCGTGCGGGTGAACTCGTAAAGCCGCCGGGCCGCACGGGTGCGCCGGGCCGAGGCGCGCACCTGTTCGCGCGCCTGCCCCGCCACGGCCGATATCACGAAGGCGATGATCAGGAAGATCGTCAACGCCAGCAATTCGTGCGGGCGCGCGATGGTAAAGGTCCCGGTCGGATCCAGGAACAGGTAGTTGTAGGCGGCGAAGGACAGGAAGGACGCAAGAACCGCGGGCCAGACGCCGTAGAGCAGGGCCGGGGCTAGCACCGCTAGGAGATAGACCATCGACACGTTTGGCAGCGAGACGAAGCGTGCCAGGATGTTGCCCGCAAACGAGGCGGCGGCGACGAAGGCGGTCGTAGCGAGATAGCCGGTCCATCCGCCTGTCTCAGGCCACCGGAACGACGAGGCTTCCAGGGTTTCGTTCTCAGTCAGGACAAGGACGGAGACCCCGCGCGCCCGCTGCACGATGGCGTCGGCGAGGTTGCCGTCGCCCCAGGGCAGCCGGATCCGCCGCGAGCGTGCCTTCCCGACGAGGATCTGCGTGATGTTCTCGAAGCGGGCGAAGCGCAGCAGTTCGGCCGGAAGGTCGGACGCGACGAGGTTGTGCGTTTCGGCGCCGAGACTCTTGGCCAGTTGCATGGTGGCATCGAGACGCGAGGCGGCACCCTGATCGAGCGTCGCCCCGGGTCGCTCGATCGTAACCGCGAACCAGGGCGCGTCGAGAAGATCCGCGAGCCGTTTGCCTTCTCGCACCAGCCGCTCGGCCTGCGCGTTCGGGCCGACACAGACGAGCAGGCGCTCGCCGGCGGCCCACGGCCCTTCGATGGCGCTCCCCTGCATGCGCTCGACGAGATCGGAATCGACCTGCGCTGCCACCTGCCGCAGGGCGAGTTCGCGCAGCGCGGTCAGGTTTGACGGCTTGAAGAAGTTCTGCGTGGCGCGTGTGGCCGTGTCCTCGACATAGACCTTGCCCTCGGCGAGCCGCCGAATGAGTTCGTCCGACGGCAGATCGACGAGGACGATCTGGTCGGCGACCCTAAGAGTGGTATCCGGTACAGTCTCGCGTACGCGCACTCCGGTGATGCGCTGGACGACGTCGTTCAGGCTTTCGACGTGCTGGACGTTCATCGTCGTCCATACGTCGATCCCGTTTCTCAGACACTCTGCAACATCCTGCCAACGCTTCGGATGGCGCGATCCCTCGACGTTCGAGTGGGCGTATTCGTCGACGATCAGCAGCGAGGGCCGACGGGCGAGCGCTTCATCGAGATCGAGTTCGGGAACAAGCCGTCCCTTGTATGGGATGAGGCGGCGGGGGAGTACCTCGAGGTCGGCAATCATCGCCTCGGTGTCGGCACGTCCGTGCGTCTCCACGATACCAACGAGTACGTCGCGGCCGCCGGCCCTTTCGGCCCGTGCGGCCTGAAGCATCGCGTAGGTTTTGCCAACTCCGGGGGCTGCGCCGAGAAACATGCGCAGCTTGCCTCGGCCTTCTCGCTCGGCCTGGTCGAGAAGGGCGTCGGGTGAAGCACGGGGCGCGTCATGGTCGCTCATTGAAGATCTTCTACCGCTATTTCGTGCCTCTCGGCCAAGCGAGGCAAATCCGCACCGCCACCCGTCTGCCTGTCAGTTCGCGGCGGCGTTTGGCGCAAGCGCATCGAGACCGAGATTCACACCGAGAACCAGAACACGCGGCTCGCCGAGAAGGCCGAGGGTGCGGCCGGCGGTGTTCTGCGTGATGACGCGGCGAACCTCCTGCGGGGTAAGACCACGCGCCTGCGCGATGCGGGGCACCTGGAGCTCGGCGAAGGCCGGCGAGACGTGCGGGTCGAGGCCGCTGCCGGAGGTGGTGATCGCGTCCGCCGGAAGCAGCGCGGCACCAGTCGCAGCCTTCATTGCCCGTCCATCTGTCCTCAATCGCTCGGCCAGGCGAGCACTCGTCGGAGCCAGATTGGTGCCGGACGAGGCCGAGCCGTCGTAGCCGTCACCGGCGGCCGATAGGCGCGGCTGGAGATAGTCTGCCCCCGTGAAGGACTGACCGATCAGCGACGAGCCGACGGCGACCCCGCCCCGGGTAACGAGGCTTCCCGATGCCTGGTCCGGGAATGCGACACCTGCGATGGCGGTCATGGCCAAGGGATAGGCAAGTCCCAGAAGGAGGGTAAAAAGAGCGAGAAGCGTTGCGGTGGCACGCAATTGCGAAAGCATGAAGATAGTCCTTGCGAAGAAGCTCAGGCGAGACTGAGGAAGGAGACCACGACGTCGATCAGCTTAATGCCGATGAACGGCACGAGAATGCCGCCGAGACCGTAGACGAGGAGATTGCGACGCAGCACGGTCGCGGCATCGAGGGCGCGATAGGGCACGCCGGTAAGCGCCAGCGGAATGAGCGCCACGATCACCAGAGCGTTGAAGATGACCGCCGACAGGATCGCGCTTTCCGGCGTCGAGAGACCCATGACGTTCAGGACGTCGAGTTCGGGGATCGCCGCGATAAAGAGAGCCGGGATGATCGCGAAGTACTTCGCGACATCGTTGGCGATCGAGAAGGTCGTCAGGCTCCCTCGCGTCATCAGAAGCTGCTTGCCAATGCCAACGATCTCGATGAGCTTGGTCGGATCGCTGTCGAGGTCCACCATGTTGCCGGCCTCGCGCGCCGCCTGCGTGCCAGTCTGCATGGCGACGCCGACATCGGCCTGGGCGAGGGCTGGCGCATCGTTGGTGCCGTCGCCGCACATGGCGACGAGGCGGCCCTGGCGCTGCTCGTTGCGGATGTAGTTCAACTTGTCCTGCGGGGTGGCTTCGGCAATGAAGTCGTCGACGCCGGCCTCCGACGCGATGGCCGCGGCCGTCACCGGATTGTCGCCCGTCACCATCACCGTGCGGATGCCCATGCGTCGCAGCTCGGCAAAGCGCTCCTTGATGTCGGGCTTCACAACGTCCTTCAAATGGATGACGCCGATGAAGCGGCCGTTTTCGGCAAGGCCGAGAGGCGTACCACCGCTCCTGGCGATGCGCTCCACAGCCTGTGTGAACGCTCGAGGCTCCGCGACCTCGTGGCCTGCCGTTTCGCGCACGAACTTCCGAATGGCGTCGATCGAACCCTTTCGGATCGTCTTCGACGTAAGGTCGACACCCGACAGGCGCGTCGCGGCCGAGAACGGAATGAAGGTCGCGCCTGGTCGAGGCGCATCCGGTAGGGCGATGCCGAAGCGATCGCGCGCGAGGACAAGGATCGAACGTCCCTCGGCGGTCTCGTCTGCCAGCGAGGCCTCCACGGCAATCTCGGCCATCTCGACGGCACTCATGCCTTCGACCGCGACGAACTCCGATGCCATGCGGTTGCCGAAGGTGATCGTGCCCGTCTTGTCGAGGAGAAGCGTATCGACGTCGCCGGAGGCCTCCACGGCCTTGCCGGACATTGCGAGGACGTTGTGCCGGATCAGACGATCCATGCCGGCGATCCCGATCGCCGACAAAAGCCCGCCGATGGTCGTCGGGATCAACGTAACGAGAAGCGCAATGAGGATCGGCACCGAAACCGCGGCGCCGGCATAGGCCGACAGGCCTGTGAGCGTCACGACGGCGATCAGGAAGATCAATGTCATTCCCACCAGGAGAATGGTCAGCGCGAGTTCGTTCGGCGTCTTCTGCCGCTCGGCGCCTTCCACGAGAGCGATCATCCGATCGAGGAAGGATGAGCCGGGCGCCGCGGTGATGCGCACGATGAGCCAGTCGGAGACGACGGTGGTGCCGCCGGTGACGGCCGAGCGGTCGCCACCGGCCTCCCGGATCACGGGCGCCGACTCGCCCGTCACCGCTGCCTCGTTGACGGAGGCAATACCCTCGACGATCTCGCCGTCTCCGGGCACGAGGTCTCCCGTCTCGACCAGAACATGGTCGCCGATCTTCAAGTCCAGGGCGGAGATGGGCCGGACGCTGGAGCGGTCCGTTCGGTCCGCTAGGCGCTTGGCGACGGTATCAGTTCGGGCTTGGCGAAGCGAGGCTGCCTGCGCCCGGCCGCGCCCCTCCGCAATGGCCTCGGCGAAGTTGGCGAACAGCACCGTGAACCAGAGCCAGGCCATGATCTGGCCCGTGAAGAGAAGCGGATTGCCTGCGACGACGTCGCGCACGAACAGGATCGTGACGACCATGGCAACGATCTCGGTGACGAAGATCACCGGACTGCGCATAAGAGCCGCGGGGTTGAGCTTCTTGAAAGCATCGACCGTTGCCCGTCCGACGAGGTCGGGCTGGAAGGTAGACGTTGCGGCCTTGGCAGCCATTGAAGGGATTCCTTATGGTCGTGTCCACGAGGGACCGAAGGAGACTGAGAACGGATTGAAGGAGCGCTTTTCGGGAGACGCGCCCCCGGTCGTCAGAAGGTCTTACCGCCGAGCATCTGCACCTGTTCGGCGATGGGGCCGAGGGCGAGCGCCGGGAAGAACTGGAGGCCGCCGAGGATCAGGATGATGCCGGCGAGAAGCCCGGCGAAGAGAGGGCCGTGGGTCGGAAACGTGCCTGCCGAGGGCGCGAGTTTCGGTTTGGCAACGAGCGAACCTGCGATCGCCATCATCGGCACGATGTAAGCGAAGCGGCCGAGAAGCATCGCAAGCCCCAGCGTCGTGTTCCACCAGGGCGAGTTGGCCGCGAGGCCGCCGAAGGCTGAACCGTTGTTCCCCGTCGCCGACGAATAGGCGTAGTAGATCTCCGAGAGGCCGTGCGGCCCGGCGTTCCCGAGCCCGGACAGCGCCGCAGGAAGAACGGCGGAGACCGCCGAGAAGCCAAGGATCGCGGTCGGCAGGATTAGAATGGCGAGGATCGCCATCTTCATCTCTTTCGCCTCGATCTTCTTGCCGAGATATTCCGGCGTGCGACCGACCATCAGCCCGGCCACGAATACCGTAATGATCGCGATCAGGAGCATGCCGTAGAGGCCGGCGCCGACACCGCCCGGCAGGATTTCGCCGAGCATGATGAGCACCATCGGCACCATGCCGCCGAGCGGGGTGAAGGAGCCGTGCATCGAGTTGACAGCACCGTCCGACAGACCCGTGGTGACGGCCGCGAACATGGCGGAGGCGGCAAGACCGAAGCGGACCTCCTTGCCTTCCATATTGCCACCGGCGGGATCGAGGCCGGCCGAGGCGAGGATGGGTGTGCCGGCCGCTTCCGCCCAGTAGGCGACACCGATGCCTGCGACGAGCAGGAGCGCCATGACCGAAAGGATCGCGACCGCCTGTCGCTTGTCGCCGATCAGCCGCCCAAAGGCGAAGACGAGCGCGATCGAGACGACGAGCATCTGCCATATCGTCAGGGCATTCGAGAGCGGCGACGGGTTTTCGTAAGGATGCGCGGCGTTGACGTTGAAGAAACCGCCGCCATTGGTGCCGATCTGCTTGATCGCGATCTGCGAGGCGACCGGACCGAGTGCCAATGTCTGCTCGCCGCCTTCGAGCGTTTCGACAGTCGCCGAAGCCTCGAGCGTTTGCGGCGTGCCCATCGCGACCTGCGCAAGACCCGTCACGACCGCCAAGGGCAGGAGGACGTAGAGGGTCGCCCGGATGACATCCGTGAAGAAGTTGCCGACGGTCTGAGCTCCGGAGCGGGCGAAGGCACGCACCAGTGCGACCGCGAGCGCGATGCCGGTCGCCGCTGAAAGAAAGTTCTGCACCGTCAGCCCGGCCATCTGGCTGAGATGGCTCATCGTGGTTTCGCCGCCATAGGCCTGCCAGTTCGTGTTGGTGACGAAGGAGACGGCGGTGTTGAAGGCGAGATCCGGCGAGAGCCCTGCGAACCCTTGCGGGTTAAAGGGCAGCAAGCCTTGGGCTCGCAGGAGCAGGTAGAGGATCAGGAAGCCGGCCGCATTGAAGGCGAGCATCGCCAGCGCATAGCCCAGCCAGCTCTGCTCCTTGCCGGGATCGATGCCGGCGAGCCGATGGAAGCTTCGCTCGACGGGGCCGAGCACGGGCGTCAGGACATTGCGCTCGCCTTGAAACACCTTCGACATGAAGGCGCCAAGCGGCATGGCGAAAGCGACAACAGCCGCGAGAATGACAAGGATTTGCAGCCAGCCGACGACGGTCATGGCGGATGCCTTTCAGGGTAGGAAGGGTTCAGAACCGCTCTGGCCGCACGAGGGCGAAAACCAGATAGCCGGTGATGGCGAGCGCGACTGCGCCGCCGAGGACGACGTCGAACATCGTCAGGCCCGTCCGGCCCAGCGCGCATATGCGGCCATCAGAATGAAAAAGCCCAGCCCCACGGCTAGGTACAGAAGATCGAACACGAGCGAGCCCTCCTTTCGGGATCGCCCCGCAAGTGGACCCGATCGGCATAAAGGCGCCATACGAATTTTGAGATGCCTGGGCGAACGGAGCCAACGGCTCGCGGCCGGGTCATGATCGTCTCATTCGCCATGTCTGCGCCGGTCCGAAACTCCGAGGCCTCGGACGACGAAGACGGGGCGGACCCGGATCGGTGGTTTTCCGATCTCAGTGCTCCAAAACGGACCTTCCGCTTTTGGCCCTACTCAGACTTTCCTAAAGTTTGGCAGCGCAGGCACGAGCCGTCACGTCTATGCTCAGCGTTGAAGTGTACGCGTATCACTAGCGGTCCTACGAAAATTCAGTCTCTCGAAGGGCGGTTTGCAGTCGTTTTGGCGAATAGGGCAGATCGCGAATGCGCACGCCGGTGGCGTCGCGGACGGCGTTGGCGATTGCAGCGGCCGTCGGCCCCTGTGCGCATTCGCCCGTGCCGAGAAACGGCTCGCCCGGCCGGTCGATCGGCCTGACCCTGACGCTAGCGGGGACCGCGTCGAACCTGAGGATCGGATAGGCCGACCAGTCGCGGCTCTCGATCCTGTCGGGTGAATACAGGACCTCCTCGAAGAGCGTCCAACTCGCCGACTGCACGATCCCGCCCTCGATTTGATTGCGTACGCCATTGGGGTTGACGATCTGACCGCTGTCGACCGACGAGACCGCACGGTGGATACGGATCGCACCGGTCTCCGGCGTCACCTGGAGCTCGATCGCGACGGCGCAGTAGGCGGCGAGATTCTTGTAGCGGGCGTAGGCGAAACCACGTCCGAAGCCGGGCGCGGGCGCCGTCCAGCCGTCCCAGCCGAAATCCGTCGCCGCTGCCGTAACGACGTCCCCTGCACGCGGGTCATCGAGCATGGCGAGCCGGAACGCGACCGGATCGGCCCCTGCCGCTTCGGCGAGTTCGTCGACGAAGCTTTCCAGCGAGAAGACGTTCATAAAGGCTCCGAGACCGCGCAGCGCGCTGACGCGGAGCGTCATGTCGGTGACGAAGTGCTTCGTCACCCGCGCCCCGGGAATGTCGTAGGGCGGGACGGCGTTTCTGTCGCCGCCTCCTGCCGGTTGAGGAATGTTCGTCGGTGGTGCCAGCCTGAACGGATCGGCGACGAGGTTGCCTGCGATGAGGTTTCCGGCCCCGCCCGGCCGCGTCGAATGGGGATAGGACCAGACGTCGTAGGTCCAGTCGGCGATCGTCCCGTCCGCGGCGAGCCCGGCGCTCGCCTCGACCACCATCGCCGAGCCGTAGGGCTCCCAGAGATGTTCGTCCTCGCGCATCCACTGGACGCGAACCGGACGGCCGGGAAGCGCGGTCGCGATGAGGGCGGCATCGGCTGCCGCATCGTCAGCGCCGTTGTGTCCGTAGCAGCCGGCGCCCGGCATATGGATGAGCCTGACCGCGTTCTCCTCCATCGAGAGAAGCTCGGCGATCGCCTTGCGATCAGGGTAAACGCCTTGCGTATGGGTCCAGACGGTAAGCCTTCCGTCCTCGAACAAGCCGACCGCGCAGGACGGGCCGATCGAGGAATGCATCTGGAAGGGCCGCGTGTAGCGGGCTTTGAGGCGCTTGACCGGGAAACCGGAGCCGGCATCGGTCTCGTGGATCACCGTCTCCTCGGCGGCCGAGGCCTGGAGCCGATCGTAGATTTCGGAGCGCTCGGGAAGCGCGATGCCGCCGGTCCAGCGCGCTGCGCCCTCGGCCGCCCGCTTGGCCTCCACGGCCTGGTATTCGCCGCTTGCAACGACCGCCAGATAGTTGCCGTTCCGTACGACAGCCATCACGCCGGGCATCGCCTCGACCGCGGCCTGATCGAACTCGGCAAGCCTTGCGCCGGAGACCGGTGGGCGGATGACGCGGGCATGCACCATGCCCGGCAGGCGCAGATCCTGTACGTAGGCCGGAGCGCCGGTGAGCTTGGCCGGAATGTCGGTGCGCGGGAACGGCGTTCCCATGATCTTATAGGTCGCCGGATCGGGCTTCCTACCGCGCCCCTCGTAGCGCACGTGCAGCGTCTCGCCATCGACGAGCATATTATAGGCGAGGTCCTCCGGCCCTCCGATGACGACGCCGTCCTCGACCCGAAGTGTCTCCGCGTCGACCCCGAGACGCTCGGCCGCCCGCTGAACGAGGATCGCTCGCACCTCGGCTGCAGCGTTCATGATCGCCGATCCGCTCTCCTCCATGGAATGGCTCGCGGCGGTGTAGCCTTCGTTCGGCGTCGCATCCGTATCGGCGGTCAGGAGTTCGATCCGCTGCGGATCGACGCCCAGCATTTCCGCGGCGATCTGATGCAGCGCCGTCCGGATGCCCTGGCCGAGTTCGGCCTTGCCGGTGAAGACGGTGATCGCGCCGTCGGCCGCGATCCTAATCCAGCTGTCGAGGAACGGTGCCTTCGACAGGCTGCCTGGAAGTTCGGCCGTCTGGTCGACGACGCCCGACTCCTCACTCTGCGCGGCCGCCCTGCCGGAGAGCGCGAAGGAGAGGGTCAGGCTTCCCGCGCCGGCGACGAAACCGCGCCGGGTGATCGGAGGAATGAGCGGGGAGGACGAGCGATGATGCGTCACGACGACGTTCCTCCCACGTTTTGCCCCGAGCCGGCGAAGGCGAAGTTGTCCTCCTCGGAAGGCCGGCCTGCCGCACGCCGGGCCGCGCGCAGGATGCGCATATGCGTGCCACAGCGGCAGAGATTGGGCTGGAGGGCCGCGCGGATCTCTTCGTCGTCGGGCTCGGGCGTCTCGGCAAGGAGGCCTGCCATTCGCATGATCATGCCGGGAATGCAGTAGCCGCACTGGGCTGCCTGCTCCTCGATGAACGCGGCCTGCACCGGCCCCGGCGCTTCGGCGGTGCCGAGCCCCTCGAGTGTAGTGATGGCGCGCCCTTCGAGCGCTGCGAGGGGCAGGAGGCAGGAGATCGCCGCCTTGCCGTCGACGAGCACCGTGCAGGCCCCGCATTGGCCGAGGCCGCAGCCGAACTTCGCGCCGTTGAGCTCGAGTTCGTTGCGCAGGACATAGAGAAGCGGTGTTTCGGGGTCGGCGTCGACCGAGACCGACTTGCCGTTGACCGTCATCGCGACCATGGTCCGATCCTTTCTTCTCTGCATGGCGTCACCGTGCGACCTCCCCCTGCGACCGGATGTCGGCGATGCGTTCGCTCATGTCGTCCCAGACAGACTGCTGGGCGAGTTCGTGCCGCAGATAGTCGGCGATCGCAGCGATCTGCTCGTCGGTAAGGAGGTCGGCAAAGCCCGGCATCGGCCAACCTGCCTCCCCATTTGGCGCCTCCACACCATGGAGCACGAACTGAGCGAAGTTGCGTCCGTCCGGCGCATGGAGCGCGGTCGACTGGGCGAGCGGCAGGCCTTGCGACGAACCGGGCGCGCTCGTCCCTCTCTGGCCGTTCGCCTCGTGGCAGCGGGCGCAGGCGCCGCGATACAGCGTTTCGCCGAGCGCGATGCGCTCGCTCGGGGTGGCGGTCTTGCTGTTGTCGGCAGACGGCATTGCGACTCCCGTTTGCAGGGAGACGAGATAGGCGGCCATCGCCGAGATGTCCGCGGCGGGCGCGTCCTTCAGCTTCGCGGCGACCTCGGCCATCGGACCTGCGGCGACGCCGTGGGCCTCGGCGAACCCGCCGTCGAGATAGGTCGCGATCTGGACGGCGGTCCAAGGCGACGGCGAGTGAATGTCGCCCGCAAGCGGCGGATTGGCCCAGCCCGACGCTTCGCCGCCGCGAAGGTAGGCGTCGGTCTTTTCGGTAAGGAAGAGGTTACGCGGCGTATGGCATGCGCCGCAATGGCCGAGCCCATCGACGAGGTAGCGGCCGCGTTCCAACTCATCACCCAAGCCGTCTGACGGGGCTGCGCCCTCATCGAGAAAGAGAAGTTTCCACGCCGCGAGCAAAGGCCTGACATTCATCGGGAAGGGAAGGTCCGGGTTCGGAACGGTCTTCGCGACGGCTTGGCGCGTCATCAGGAAGGCATAGAGCGCTTCGAGATCGCCATCGGTCACGCGCGTGAAGTGCGTATAGGGAAAGGCGGGATAGAGATGTTCGCCCTCGCGGCCGAGCCCTTCGCGCATCGATCGGACGAAGGCTGCCTTGCTCCAGCGTCCGATGCCGGTCTCGGGATCGGGCGTGATGTTGGAGCCGTAGATGGTGCCGACGGGCGTTTCGACGCCGTAACCACCAGCATAAGGCGCGCCGCCTTCGCTCTGGTGGCAGGTGAGGCAATTGCCGAGCGCCGCAAGGTCTCTGCCTTTCGCGACGAGGTCTGCATCGAAGCTGTCCGCAGCCGGTCGCTCAATGGCATCGATCTCCGCTGGCGACAAGGCGAAAGCGAAGAAGGCCGCGACGACGAGAACGGCGAGCCGGGCGATCGAGAGAAGGACTTTCTTCATGCGGTCGGCAGCATCGGCATGTTTTCAATTTCCTGCTCGATCAATGGCTTGATCGTTCGGCTCTGTATGACCTCATCTTGTATCCCGAAGCGGTCTGTCGAACGAGAAGCGATCAAATCTCGTTCACGAAGCGCTTTCCTGCGACTGGCCGGCGGATGATTGCGGTCGGTTAATAACTCGCCGCGATGGGATCCGGCTTTTGCTCCGACGAAGGCTCCCTGGGGCTGCCATCCGACTGAAAAAGATCGTAGAGGATGGGCGTGAGGAAGAGCGTCAGGATCGAGGCGATGAGATAGCCGCCGATGATGATGAGGCCGATCGCAAAGCGGCTCTCTGCGCCAGCCCCGGTCGACAGCACGAGGGGCACCGCGCCAAGGACGGTGGACAGGACCGTCATCAGGATCGGACGCAACCGGACGACAGAGGCTTCCGTCACCGCCTCGCGCACCGACCGGCCCTCGGCCCGCAGCTGGTTGGCGAATTCGACGATAAGGATCCCGTTCTTTGCCATCAGACCGATCAGCATCACCATCCCGACCTGGGAATAGATGTTGATCGCCTCGCCAAGTGCGAAGAGCGTCGTGAGCGCGCCGGCGACCGCCAAGGGTACGGAAAGAAGGATGACGATCGGCTGAACGAAGCTCTCGAACTGCGCGGCGAGGACGAGATAGACAATCAGTAGAGAGAGACCGAAGGTGACAAGAACGCCGCCCGAAGTCTCCTGAAACTGTTTGGCCTGCCCCGTCCAGGAGAGGCCCATCTGCGAGGGAAGCTCATCTGCGATGGCCTCGGTCGCCGCGATCGCGGAGGCGAGATCGGTTCCATCGGCGAGCCCTGCCGAAATCTCGACCGACGGTTGGCGGTCGTAGCGATTGAAGGCGCGCACCGAGGCCCGTCGGGTCACCTCCACCAGACCGTCGAGGGGGACGAGCGAGCCTCCGCTCGTCCGGACGTAAAGTCCGGTCAGGTCCGATACGTCGCGGCGCTGGTCATCCGGGGCCTGCAGAATAACCGGATAGCGGCGGTCGCGCTCGATATATTCCGTCACCTCGGCCGAAGCGAAGAAGGTGCGCACGGTGTCGGCGACGGTGCGGGCTTCGATGCCGATCTGACGGGCCCGTTCCCGATCGACCTCGATGTCGAAACCGGGCGTGTTCACCTCGTAATCGCGCTCGACGTCGATGATACCGGGGGTCTCGCGCAGGCGGTTCTGAAGTTCCTCCGAGTAACTTGCCGCAAGCTCGAAGCTCGGTGCGGTGACGACGGCCTCAAGCGGCGTTCCGCCGCCACCTGCATCGAGACCGGACGGCGCGAAGGCGCGAACGTTCGCAAGCGTGATTGCGGACAAGTCCGGCCGCAGTTCACTGAGGATCTCGTCGGGGCGCATGCTTCTTTCCGACCACGGTGCCATCACCGCAACGACGAAGGCCCGGCCGGTCTCGCCGTATTGGCCGACGATCGAGATGACGTCCTCTACCGTGCCCTCGTCGCGATAGGGCCGGATCAATTCCTCGATGCGCTGGACAACGACGTCCGTGAAGCCGAGGCCGGCGCCGGCGGGTCCGTCGACGCTGACGAAGAAGACGCCGCGATCTTCCTCCGGCGTCAGTTCGGACGGCAGCGTCTGGTAGAATGTCCAGGACATGCCGCTGAAGAGCGCCGCGAGCGCAAGGATGACGAGCGGCGCTTTCAGGCAGGTTGTCAGAAGCCGCCGGTAGCCGTTCGATAGACGGCGGGTGATTGCGGTGACGAGCCGTGCGAGAGGGTTCGGCTTTTCCCGCTTCCTCAGGACCTTTGCTGCAAGGACCGGGCAGAGCGTCAGTGCGACGAAGGTCGAGACGGCGACCGCGATCGCGAGGGTGATCCCGAATTCGGTGAAGAGCCGCCCGATCTCGCCCTCCAGAAACGAGAGCGGCAGGAACACGGCGATGAGCGTGGCCGAGGTCGAGACGACGGCGAAGAACACTTCCCTCGCGCCCTTCGAGGCCGCTTCGCGCGGCACCTCTCCTTCTTCCAGCCGCCGCTCGATATTTTCGAGGACTACGATCGCATCGTCGACGACGAGACCGATCGCGAGGATCAGCGCGAAGAGCGTCAGGATGTTGATCGAGAAGCCGACAAACGCGATCCCTGCGCAGGCGCCGAGAAGCGCGATCGGGATGGTGACCGCTGGCACGAGGGTCGAGCGTGCGGAGGCGAGGAAAACGAATATGACAAAAACCACAACCGCCACGGCGATAGCGAGCGTCGTCAGAACTTCGACGATCGAATTGCGAATGAAGTCCGCGTCGTCGCTGGTGATCTGGATCGTCGTGCCGGCTGGCAGTTCGTCGGCGATCTCTTCCACGAAGCGTTCAACCTCTGCCGAGATCGCCAGCGTGTTGGCGCTGGACTGCCGCAGAATGCCGAGGCCGATGGCCGTCTCGCCGTTCGCACGGAACACGGTGTCGTCCGACTCGACGCCGAGTTCGATCCGCGCGAGCGAACCCAGCCGGATCGGAAAGCCTTCGCGCTGCGCGACGATCAGGTTCTCGAAGGCCTCGACCGAGGCAAGCCGCGTCTCGGTGCGCAGGAGAAGATTGCGCGAACCAGTTTCGATCTGGCCGGCGGGCAATTCGATATTGTTCGCCTCGAGGGCCGAGGCGATGTCGTCGACGGTGACGCCGCGCGAGGCCATTGCGCTCGGATCGAGCCAGACGCGCATGGCGTAGAGCCGCTCGCCGGAGAGCTGCGCCGCCGCGACGCCCGAAATCGTCTCGAGACGCGCCGTGACAAAGCGCTCCGCATAGTCGGTTAATTCCCGCGCTGAAAGCACGTCGCTGACCAGCGTCAGGCGGATGATCGGGTCGCCCTCGGTGTCGTTCTTTTCCACCTTTGGCTCTTCGGCGGGTTCCGGCAGGTTCGGTGCGACGGACTGCACGGCCGCTCTGACGTCGGCGGTCGCCTGATCGATGTCGCGGTTCGGCTCGAAGGTGATCACGGTGCGCGAGCCGCCGAGTTCGGCTTCCGTAGCAAAGGAATCGACGCCCGCGACGGTCGAGATCGCGCCCTCGATGACCGTCGTGACCTCCGCATCGACGACGGCGGGCCCGGCCCCGACATAGGCGACACTCACCGTCACCTCCGCCGCATCGACATCCGGCAGCTCGCGGATGGGCATCCGCGAGAGCCCGGCGATGCCGAGGATGACGATGAGGATGGAGACGACCGAAGCGAGAACCGGTCGGCGAAGGCTCAGATCGGACAACATCAGTCCAGTACCTCGTCAAGAGCAGCTTCCCCGACGATCTCGACAGGGGCTCCGTCCGACAGATTGTCCCATCCGGTCACGACGACCTGAGCTTCTTCGTTCAGTCCATCCACGATCTCGCTCTGACCGTCGGAGCTCTGGCCGAGGGCGATGTCGGTCCGCCTCGCCCTACCGTCCTCGACGGTAAAGACGTAAGTGGCCGAGCCTTCGCTGATGACCGCATCATCGGGGACGGTCAGCCCCTCGTAGGTCTCGAAGACGAGTTCGGCATCGACGAACATGCCGCCCGCGAGCGCACGGTCATCATTGTCGACCCGCACCCGGACATCGAAGCTGCGAGATCCTTCGGCGATCGTGGGAGAGACGAAGTCGACCTCGCCGGTGAACCGGCGGTCCGGATAGGGTCGGGCGCTGAGGCGGACTGTCTGGCCCTTTCGGGCGCGGGCGAAGTAGCGCTCGGGCAACGCGAACTCGGCCTCGACGGCGCTCAGGTCCTGAAGCGTCGAGACGACCGTCGCAGGATCGATATATTCGCCGGGATCGAGGTCATAGGCGCCGACGACGCCGTCGAAGGGGGCGAGGAGGCGGCGGTCGTCGAGATTGGCGCGGCGAAGCTGCAGCGCCGCCTCCGCGCGGCGATATGCTGCGCGCACCGTCTCGATCCGGGCTTCGGACGATATGTTTCTGTCCTCCAACTCCTCGAACCGTTCGAGTTCCTGGCGTGCTTCCTCAAAGCTCGCCTCGGCATTGGCGAGCTCGGCTCTCGCAGCGCGGCTGTCGAGCTCGAAGACCAGGTCGCCTTCGGAGAGCTGGTCGCCCGACGAGACCGGCGCAGAGACGACCCGACCGGCTGCGAGCGGCCTCAGTTCGATCGAACGCAGCGGCAACACAGTGCCGACCGCCGAATAGCGGTCCTCCAGATTACGCCTCTGCGGCGTCGAGACGGCGATCCGTGTCGCCGACCGCTCCTGTTTCGCCGCAGGTTCCGATTGGGTCCCCGTCAAATATCGTGTGCCGTAGACGCCGGCGCCGGCAAAGGCTGCAACGACCAGAAGTCCGACGATCCATCTGATCGCTTTCGCCAAATCAAGCTCCAGGCCATGGGTCCGGTTGGAACAGAGTTGCTCTCCTCACGGCCGACGTCAAAGCGGGCGGAACAAAATGACACATGGTCGATGGGAAACGGGCTCTCGATATGCGTCACGTCCTTCGCGACGCCGGACCGATCGACGATGCTCGGCGCGAGACGAACGGCGTCGTGTTCCAGGCACCTACCGGAATGCGGACTCGATCGAAGCGGCCGACGGGCGAAGCTGCCCGAACGTTCTTTCGTCCGAACCATTAACGCAGACGGGACCGCCCTTGACCCTCAGACTTCTCGTCGTCGCCAGCGAAACACCGACGCAGCGGGCGCAACGCCGCCGTCACGCCGGCGCCTCGTCCGACGAAACCTACAAGGAGACCTTGCTCTCGCTGCGCCCCGACGCATCGGTGGAGACGATCTCCTGCGTCGACACGGCGCTCGATCCGCCGGGCTTCGACATCGAAGGCTTCGACGGGGTCTTCTTCGCGGGCTCACCGATCGACATGCAAAACGACGGCTTGGAGGCACGGTCTGCCGCGAATTTCATGAGCAACGTCTATCAGGTGGGCGTCCCGGCCTTCGGTTCCTGTGCCGGGCTGCAGATCGCGGCCGTCGCGGCGGGCGGACGCAGCGAGCCGCGTCTGCCGCACATGAAGGCCGGGTTCGTGCGCGGCATCACCGCGACGGACGCCGGTCGGCGACATCCGCTTCTGGCGGGCCGCGAGATCGTATGGAATGCACCGGCGATGCATGCGCAGATCGTGGCCGAGTTGCCGGAGGGCGGGACGCTGCTCGCCCGGTCGAGACATACGCCGGTCGAGGCGGCCGAGATCAGGCATGCGAACGGCGTCTTCTACGGCGTTCAGTACCATCCGGAAATCTCGCTTGCCGAAATCGCCATAGCGCTGCGACGCGAAACCGACGATCTCATCGCGCAGGGGCTTGCACGCGCGGCAGGCGACGTAGACGAATACGCGCAGATGCTGGAGCAACTTGCGGAGGCGCCGGAACGCGACGATCTTGCGTGGCGCCTGGGCCTTGACGACGACGTGATTGTGCCGGCCATGCGACTGATCGAAATCCGCAATTTTCTGTCGTTTCTGACCTGACCTGTGATAAGCTCGGAATTAGTTTCGCCGAGATTTTCCAACGTCGCGAGTTCTAGCTATTCACGACGGCCATCATTGAAAGAGATGTTGAAGCGCAGTTCTTCGTTTATCGCCGCATTGACATTGCGAGGCCGCTTCAAACTCGCTGCCGACCGGCTGTTGAACAGATCATGTTCTGAATGAAAATGGCCGCTTGTGGCTTTCGTAGCCTTGGAGCAGCCAGTCCGCTTTTGGCCCACCTTTTCATTCTGCTTCGCCCTCGAGTTCGTTATTGTTAAGGCAATTTGTGCTTGCCGAAAGCGAACGATAGGCCTCGAGCACAGTCAGGGTCTGAGCACCGCCGGCTTTTGTATGCGTTGATCTGGTTGAGGGATTAGACCGCGAATCGTTTCCGCGATTGCCGGATGCTTAGGCTGCGGTCCAGCCACCATCGATTATCAGGGAGGTACCGGTCACCATCGCGGCGGCGTCGGATGTGAGGTAGACGACTGCGCCCATAACGTCTTCGATCTCACCGATGCGGTCAAGGCGGATATTGTCCATGATCCATGCCTTCCGCTTTGGGTCGGCGAAGGTTGCTTCGGTAAGCGAAGTTCGGATGAAAGTCGGGCAGATCGTATTCACGCGGATTCGGTTGCGGCCCCACTCTATCGCCATTGCTTTAGTGAAGCCTTCTACCGCGTGCTTCGTTGCGCAGTAGACGGCCCGATCCTGTCCGCCGACATGGCCCATCTGGCTGGAGATATTGACGAGGGAGCCTGGTTTACCTGCTTCTATAAGGCCGGCCGCAACAGCGCGGGTCAGGAAATAGGCACCGCGAAAATTGATGCCAACGACCGCGTCGAAATCTTCCGGGCTCGTTTCGATCGCCGGGCCGTGGCACGCCTGACCAGCGGAGTTCACCAGGATGTCGAACGGGCCGGACCTGCCGACAGCGTTTTCCACTGCCTTGATATCGGAAATGTCGAGCGGCAACGCTTCCGCCCGTCCGCCTTCTGACCGGATCGCGTCTACGGAGGCGTCCAGTCTTTCACCCGGCCGCAATGCCAGAACGACTTCGGCGCCGGCATCTGCGAGTGCCGCCGAGCAGCCAAACCCGATGCCGGCGGAAGCGCCCGCGACCAGCGCACGTTTGCCTTTGAGGCTGAAGGAGTGCGTCTTCGGCAGGCTGATCATTCGGCAGCCTGCCGCGATTCAGCTGCTGCGCCGTAGGGCACGTTACGACCACCATAGCGGCGGACGCGCACATTGGCCTGCTCGGCATGCCCAACGAAACCCTCCAGCATGCAGAGCCGCGAACAATATTCGCCAATGGTCGCGGCCGCCTCGTCGGTCATTATTTTCTGGTAACTATGCGTCTTCAGAAATTTGCCGACCCATAAGCCGCCTGTGTAGCGACCAGCTTTCTTCGTTGGCAGGGTGTGGTTGGTACCAATCACCTTGTCGCCATTGGCGACATTGGTCCGCGGGCCGAGGAAAAGCGCACCGTAGGACGTCATGTTCTCCAGGAACCAGTCGTCGCGGTCTGTCATTACCTGGACGTGTTCGGATGCAGTCTCGTCGGCCATCTGCAGCATCTCGTCATAGCTGTCGCAGACGATCACTTCCCCATAATCCTCCCAGCTCTTCCG
The DNA here is from genome assembly GCF_900176465.1 of Fulvimarina manganoxydans. GTDB lineage: Bacteria > Pseudomonadota > Alphaproteobacteria > Rhizobiales > Rhizobiaceae > Fulvimarina > Fulvimarina manganoxydans. Next base: position 358,907 of record NZ_FWXR01000002.1, on the reverse strand, counting down.
CGCGGTCTCAGCCGTCGGCAGAATCTCCAGAAGCCGTTCGATCTCCAGCAGCGTTCCTTCCGCGAGCTTGCGCGAATTGGTGAGGAGGACGGCGGGCGAATTGTAGCCGTGCTCCGACTGGCCGAGGAGGTCGGTCGCGCAGAGTTCGGCGTCGACCGTTTCGTCGGCGATCACCATCGTCTCCGTCGGGCCTGCGAAGAGATCGATGCCGACCCGGCCATAGAGCTGGCGCTTGGCCTCGGCGACGAAGGCATTGCCCGGTCCGACCAGCATGTGAACGGGGTCGATCGTCTCCGTGCCCAGCGCCATGGCGCCGACCGCCTGGATGCCGCCAAGGACATAGATCTCGTGCGCGCCGCCGAGATGCATCGCGGCGATGACGCCGGGGTTCGGCTTCCCCTTGAAAGGCGGAGTCGCCGCGGCAATACGTGGCACCCCCGCAACGCTCGCGGTCGCGACCGACATGTGTGCGGAGGCGACCATCGGGAACTTTCCGCCCGGCACGTAGCAGCCGACGGATTGAACCGGGATCGTCTTGTGGCCGAGAATGACGCCCGGTATGGTCTCGACCTCGATATCCGTCATCGAATCGCGCTGGGCCTGCGCGAAATTGCGCACCTGCTCCTGCGCGAAGCGGATGTCGGCCATCTCCCGATCGGAGACCTTCGAGACGATCGCCTCGATCTCGGACGCCGACAGGCGGAAGCTCTTCGGGCTGTAGCGGTCGAACTTCTCGGAGAGTTCGCGAACGGCCTCGTCGCCGCGGCTTTCGATGTCGGCAAGTGTCGTCTCGACGGTCTTGCGGATCTTGCTGTCGTCGGCGCAGCGCTCCGCTTCCGGCTTGCCGCGCTTCAGATAGTCGATGGCCATGATGGAAGGCTCCTTTGAAAAGTCTTGGGGCCGGGCGTCAATGAGCGCCAGCGTCGGCGAAGTCCTCGGCGATCTTTGATGCGCCCTGGGCCATGAGCGAATGTTCGGAGCCGACGACGAAGAACGTCGCTCCGGCCTGTCGAAGCGGGCCGAGATTTTCTCCCGGTGCGCAGTAGAGGCCGGTCGCGCAGCCACCCGCACCGAGAATGGGGTTGGATTTCTCGGTTACTTCCGGCGCGAAGAATCCGTCGAAGCCGTAAGAGACGGCAAGGTCTGCGCGACCGACGAAGAGCGCATCGACACCCTCGACGCGCGAGATCTCCTCGAAATTGTCGACACCTTCCGGATCCTCGATCTGGCAGATGAGCGTGGTCTCGTTCGCTGTCTCGGCCAAGTGTTCGCTGAAGGGCCGCTTCGCATAGGCGGCTGCCCGCGTGGTGCCGGCAAAGCCGCGCCCGCCTTTGCCGTAGCGCGTCATGCGAACGAGATCCTTGGCCTGCTCCCGCGTATTGACGTGCGGCACCATCACGCCGGCGGCTCCGGCGTCGAGGACCGAGAGGATCCAGTCCGGCGAGGTCGTCGGCACGCGCACGATCAGCGGACATCCGACGGCGCGGCCAGCAATCATCATCTGGTCGATCGATCCGCGATCGAAGGGCGCGTGTTCCGCATCGAGGACAAGAAAGTCCATTCCCGACGCGCCCATGATCTCGACGATGATCGGGTGCGGCGTCTTGATGAACGCGCCGATCACGGGCTCTCGCGCGGTGATCCGGCTCTTCAGTCGGCTGTTCGGGTTCACGTGGTGATTTCCAAGTTTGCGTCCGGTAGCGCCTCATCGCGCTTTCGCGCAGCGCCGCGCGACAGCATGAGAAGAACAGCGAAGATGACGACCGCGGCGGCTGTCGCGATCATGTTCGGCATTAGGGCGAGGACAGCCGGCACGATCCAGAGAACGGCGCTCCATCGACTGCCCGGAAGCGGCGCCCCGCCGAGAAGATGAGCAGCGGAGAGAACGAAGATTCCCCCGGAAAAGACCGCGCGTGCGATCTCCACGGCTCCGCCATCGCCGAGCATGCCGGGATAGATAAGAAAGAGCATTGGCAGGACGTAGGCCGTGGCGCCAAGGCGCAGCGTCTGCATCGCAACCTTCAACCATGGCGCCTGCGCGATCGCCGCGGCCACGAAGACGCCAAGGCAGACCGGCGGCGTGATGACCGAGAGAGCGGCGTAATAGAGGACGAACATGTGGACGACCAACGGATCGAGCCCCTGCTGGATAAGGGCGGGGGCGAAGACCGCGGCGACCATGACATAGGCGGCGGACGTCGGCAGACCCATGCCAGCCACGAGACAGATGAGGGCCATCAGGATTGCGATCAGCCAAATCTGGCCCTGTCCGAAAGCGAGAACCGAGGCGGTCACGGTGACGCCGAACCCGGTGAGGTTGATCATGGCCACGAAGACCTGTGCGCCTACGAGAAGGACGCCGACGATGACGACGCCGCGTCCTCCCTCCTCGAGTGCTCGGACGACGATCCGGACAACGTCGCGCAGATCCTGTCCGGCAACGAGACGCGCGACGATGACCGATGCGCTCATCGCGATCATGCCGTAGCAGGCAGTGAGTTCGATGGAGTTGCCGCGGATGATGCCGAAGCCGAGGCCGGCAAGACCCATGACGATGGGGGCGAGACGTGTCGCGTTCATGGCCGTCCGCCAGTCCGGCAGTTCGGAGGCGTCGACCGGGCGGAAGCTCTGGCGACGCGCGACGACGTGCACGGTGGCATAGACGACGAGGTAGAAGAGAAAGGCCGGGACGATGCCCGCAAGCGCGATCGACCAGTAATTGATGCCGACAAGTTCGGCCATCCGAGGGTGTCCACGAAACTCGGGGCTATTCAGTCCGGTGCGACGATCAGCTCTTGTTGTTTCCAGCATCCGTCGGGGAGCCGACACCAGAATAGAGCGCAATCAAGACCACTGTCGGCAAAGCACGTCAGCTGCGGCGCGTCTTCCGGCCCCTCGCTCGGACAACATGCCAAGGCACCTCTGAGATTGTAAATTATTCTGACAAAAACCGTCACTATTTCTCGTTTTCCGTCAAAATTTCTTTCCCCTATACCCAAACCGAACGCGCGTCGGGTTGGGAGAGACGGATGTCATCAGCGAAAACAATGTTGTTGGTTTCCGTCTGGCGCGGGACCGGAACGCAAGGGCGCTACGAGGCCTTCGAAGTGCCTCAGGAAGACAATCAGACGATCCTTGATGTCGTCTCATGGGTGCAGCAGAATCTCGACGCGACCCTGTCCTACCGTTTTGCCTGCCGTGTCGGCATGTGCGGCTCCTGCGCGATGATGGTCAACGGCAAGCCGCGCTGGACCTGCCGCACCCATGTGGGCAAGGTCGCAGAGAACGGCCGCATCGATGTCGCCCCCTTGCGCAATTTGCCGGTGATCAAGGACCTGGCGACCGATATGGACCCGTTCTTCGACAAATGGGTGGGGGCAGAGGGGCACTTTCATCCCACCCGCACACGCGCCGATCCGATCGAGGCGATCAATCCGGAAAGCCCCTCGCGCAAGCTCGCGGATGAAGGCATCGAATGCATCAATTGCGCGGTCTGCTTTGCCGCCTGCGACACGGTGACGGCGAATTCGGACTATCTGGGTCCTGCCGCGCTCAACCGCGCATGGACGCTTCTCAACGATGAAAAGGACGGCGACCGGACCGGTGTCCTCGACGCCGTTTCGGGCTCGGGCGGCTGCCACAACTGCCATTCGCTCGGCTCATGCGCTGCCTATTGTCCGAACGAACTTTCGCCGATCACCGCGATTGCCGGGCTGAAGCGCGAAACCGCCCGGTCCTTCTTTCGGAAAGGACGGTGAGACGATGATCGGCCTCAAGCTCTATATGCTGCAGCGGCTCTCCGCGATGGTGATGGCGCCACTGGTCCTCGGCCATATCGCGGTGATGATCTACGCCATCCAGGGCGGGCTGTCGGCCGCCGAGATTCTGGGCCGCACAAAGGGCAGTATCGTCTGGGCGCTGTTCTACGGCACCTTCGCCCTCGCCGTCTCCATCCACGCCGCGATCGGCGTAAGGGTGATCCTCGCAGAGACCATCCTGAAGAACAGGCACGCCCTCGACGGACTGACCCTGGCGATCGGGGCCGGTCTCGCCTTCATGGGACTTTCGGCCGTCTATGCGGTGACCGCGTCATGAAAATCCATCCGCACCGCCAACATCCGCTCTGGCTCGCCTTCTTCCTTCACCGGGTCTCGGGGATTGCCCTCGCCTTGTTCCTGCCGGCGCATTTCTATGTGCTGGCCCTCGCTCTCACCGACCCGAGCCAGCTCGACGGCTTTCTGGCCTGGACGTCGAATCCGCTGGTCAAGATCGCCGAATACGGCCTCGTCTTCCTGCTCGCGGTCCACATGTTCGGCGGCCTGAGGCTGCTTGCGCTCGAATTCCTGCCCTGGAGCGCGCGCCAGAAGTCGCTCGCTGCGGCCTCTCTCGCCCTTGCCTTCTTCCTCTCCACCACATTCTTTTTGCAGGCGGTCTGACATGGGCGAGCGCTTTTCCATCGAGCGGCACGACACCGACATCCTGATCCTCGGATCGGGCGGCGCCGGCCTTTTCGCCACACTCCACGCCCAGGCCACTGCTAGGCCCGGCACCAAAATCACGCTCGCGGTGAAGGGTCTCATCGGCAAATGCGGCTGCACCCGCATGGTCCAGGGCGGCTACAATGTCGCGCTCGGCGGCGGCGACAGCGTCGAGCGGCACTTCATGGACACGATCCAGGGCGGCAAATGGCTGCCCAATCAGGATATGGCCTGGAAGCTCTGCGAGCAGGCGGTCGTGCGCATTCGCGAACTCGAGAACGAGATTGGCTGCTTCTTCGACCGCAATGCCGACGGCACGCTCCACCAGAAGGCCTTTGCCGGCCAGACCGCCGACCGCACGGTCCATAAGGGCGACCTCACCGGCATCGAGATCATCAACCGGTTGATGGAACAGGTTCTCGCCCGGCCCGTCGAGAAGTTGCAGGAGCATCGCGCGATCGGCCTCATACCGACGCGGGACGGCTCGGCGCTTTCCGGCGTCCTCTTCATCGACATGCGTTCCGGGCGTTTCCGCTTCGTGCGGGCCAAGGCCGTTCTGATGGCGACCGGGGGCGGGCCGACCATGTACAAATATCACACGCCCTCCGGCGACAAGACGATGGACGGGCTCGCCATGGCGCTCCGCGCCGGGCTCACCTTGCGCGATATGGAGATGGTCCAGTTCCACCCGACCGGGCTTCTCGCCGGCGATCACACGCGCATGACCGGAACGGTGTTGGAGGAAGGGCTTCGCGGCGCCGGCGGCCAGCTTCTCAACAGCCGCGACGAACGCTTCATGTTCGATTACGACCGGCTCGGCGAGCGAGCGACCCGCGATGTCGTCAGCCGTGGCATCTATGCCGAGATGCGCAAGAACAACACGTCGAAGAATGGCGGCGTCTATATTTCCATGTCCCATCTGGGGCCGGATCTGGTGCGAAGCAAGTTCAAAGGCATGGTCAAGCGCTGCGCCGATAGCGGCTTCGATCTCGCCGCCGGCAAGGTCGAGGTGGTTCCGACCGCCCATTACTTCATGGGTGGCGTGGTGGTCGATCCTGACACGCGCACGGGCCTCGAAGGCCTCTATGTCGCCGGCGAAGACGCGGGCGGAGCCCATGGCTCGAACAGGCTCGGCGGCAATGGCGTCGCCAATTCCACCGTCTATGGCGGCGTTGCCGGCGACGTGATGGGGCTCGATGTCGGCTCGATGGGCAGCCATCGCGATCCCGACCCGGCGGTTCTGGAGGCCGAGGTCGAGCGCGCCATCGCGCCGCTGTCCAAACGCCCCGGCAATGTCCAAGCCCTCCGCAAGCAGCTTCAGGACGTGATGTGGGACCATGTTGGCGTGATGCGCACCGAAGCGGGGCTCACGCGCGGGCTCAAAGGGATTGCCGAGGTCTCGGCCGAGCTTGCCGAGACGGGCGTGCCCGACGGCGATCTCGCCTTCAACCTGACCTGGCACGACTGGCTCAACCTCAAATCGCTCTGCGACATTTCGGAGGTCATCGCCATGGCGGGCCTCGAGCGGGAGAACTCGCGCGGCGCCCATTATCGCGAGGACTTTCCCGAAACCGGCGACCTGGAGCGGTCCTATTTCACCACGGCGCGCCGCGAGGGCGGCGAGCTTCTGGTCGACCGTGCTCCGGTCGAATTCACCATCGTGCGGCCCGGCCAGAGCATTCTGCCCGAAGGCGAGCCCGAGACCCTTCTCAAAGCGGCCGAGTGAGGCGGAATGATTGCGATCGAAACCATTCAGGAGACGGCCGAGCGGCTGATGGAAAAGGCCGCCATCGAGATTCCCGAGGATTATCTCGACGGCCTGAGAACCATGGCGAACACCGAGGACGGCGATCTCTCATCCTTCGTCCTTCAGGCCATGCTCGAAAATTACGAGGCCGCCAAGCAGGATCGCCGCGCCATGTGCGGGGACACCGGCTGCCCGCGCTGGTACGTCAAGATGGGCAACGAGGCGCGGATCGAGGGCGGTCCGATCGCCCTGGAAGCGGCTCTGCGCCGCGCCACCGCCAAATCCACCAACGAGATCCCGCTTCGGCCGAACCGGGTGCATCCCCTCTGGCGCACGGACCACGACAACAATGTCGGCATCGGCGCGCCGGAGATCGAATATGGCTTCGAGCCGGACGGCGAATGGATCGATCTCGTCACGGTTCACAAGGGCGGGCTTTTCGGCACCGATTACCGCATGCTGTTTCCATCCGACGGCGTGGAAGGCATCAAGCGCTTCTTTCTCGATAGTCTCGTCGCCTTCGGCAAGCGCGGCCTTGCCTGCCAGCCGGCGATCATCGGCATCGGGCTGGGCGGCTCCAAGGACACCTGCATGGTGCTCGGCAAAAGGGCCGCCTGCCTTCGAACCGTCGGCAGCCGGAATTCCGACGCGCGCATCGCGGCGATGGAGGACGAATTCAAGGCGCTCGGCAATTCGATCGGCATGGGCGCCATGGGGTTCGTCGGCAAGTCGATGGTCGTCGATTGCAATATCGAGGTCGGCTACTGCCACACGGGCGGCATGCAGATGAGCGTCCACGCCTTCTGCCTGTCCTCGCGCCGGGCCGTCGCCCGCATCCACGGGGACGGGCGGGTGGAATACCGCACCGACCCCGACTGGTTCACCGATTATCAACGCCGGGAGAGCGTGGAATGGACACCGCCACAAAGCCTCAGCAAATCCGCCTGAGCACGACGCCGAGCCGGGCCGATCTGGAGGCTCTGAAGATCGGCGACATCGTCTATCTCGACGGCCTGATCTACACGGCACGCGAAGGCGTCTACAAGAAGGTCATCGAGGAGGGAGCCGACCTGCCCCTCGACCTGCCAGCCGAAAGCGCGGTGAACTTTCACTGTTCGCCCGCCGCGACCGTCAATCCCGACGGAAGCTTCAATATGGGCGCCGTCACCGCCACCGCCTCCTTCCGTTTCTCCAAATGGATCGGCCCCTGGATCGAGCGCTCCGGCGCCCGCATCATCATCGGCAAGGGCGGTATGACGTCCAAGGACTATCGCGAACATTTCGTACCGAACGGGGCGGTCTATCTGACGACGGTCGGCTACGGCACCGGCGCGCTTCTCGGGCGAGGCATCAAGCAGGTGAAGGCGGTTCACTGGAACAAGGAGCTGGGTCTCGCCCAGGCCATGTGGGTCATCGAGGCGGCCAATATGGGTCCCTTCATCGTCGATGGCGATCTTGCGGGCAACAGCCTCTTCGAACGGGAGAACGCACGCATCGCCGCCAATCTCGACAAGGTCTATGAGGGCACCCGTCCAGCCGTCCTGCGCCGTTTTGGCGAGACCGACGACCGGACCGACGAGGTCATCGGCTGATCGAGCGATCACGAATCGAGAGGAGCGCGTTCCGTGTCGTTGCGCGCGCCCGATTTCTTTGAGGAACCCCATGTTCGTCGACGAACGGATCTACACGCTCCATGCCGGCAAGGTGCCGACATTTCTCAAGCTCTACGAGGAGGAGGGTATGGCCGTGCAGACCCGCATCCTCGGCAAGATGGTCGGCTATTATTTCACCGATGTCGGGCCGCTGAACCAGATCGTCCATATGTGGGGTTATGAGAGCCTCGACGATCGCTTCGAGCGGCGTAAAGCGCTGCAGGCGGCGCCGGAATGGCAGGCTTATGCGGCCAAGATGCGCCCGCTCGTGGCCCATGTGGAGAACAAGATCCTGGTGCCGGCGCCCTTCTTCCAGGCCCCCTGACAAGCTCCCGCATCCCCTATCAGGTCTTCGCGCGCATCACGGCAGGCATTTCCAGCATCTGATCCCTCAAAATCTCAAGCACCCGAGTGTGAAACTCGACGATCGCGCGGGCCTTCACGCTGTCAGAACGATAGGCGATGCCGAGCTTGCGAATGACGGGCTTTTGTCCCGGCAAGGGCAGATGCTTGAGCGGCAGCGGCGTGAGCGACAGGCAGGTGCGGGGGACGATCGAGACGCCGAGATTGAAAAGAACCATGGACGAGATCGTCTCCAGGTTCTCCAGCTCCATCGCCTCGCGCACAATGATGCCTTGATCCTGTAGCCACTGCTCGATATCGGCGCCCACGACCGCGTTGCGCGTGAAGCGGATGAAGGGCCTCGTCTGCAAGAGTTCACGGGCGTCCGAACTCTCCGTCTCCTGAGAGACGAGAACCTCCAAAGGTTCGTCGGCGACATCGAGCCAAGCGAAATTGCGTGGGAGAAGCCTTGGCTTGGATACGATCGCCAGATCGAGAGTGCCCCTCTCGATCTGCTGGATCAGCGGGATCGTCAGACCCGGCACCACACTCACATTGAGCTTTGGATAGTCCCGTTTCATGCGGGCAATGGTCATCGGGACCATGGCGTTCAGCGTCGTGGAAACCGCCCCGACACTGAGCACGCCGGAAAGACCCGTATCGCCGAGAACCGAGGGGAGGATGCCGTCATAGGCCGCCACGACCTCACGGGCGCGCGCGACGAGTGCCCGACCTGTCGGCGTGAGTTCGGGCGTCCGCTTGGTCCGATCGAAGATCTTGACCTGCCATTCCTCTTCAAGCCCGCGCATCTGCTGACTGACCGCGGCATGCGTCAGAAAGACGGCATCCGCAGCAGCACTGAAGGTGCCGCATTCGTCGATCGCGATCAGCGTCTTCAGAACCCGAATTGTCATTTATAGCCTCAGGTTGTGTAAGCAAATATATCGATAAGCGTTAGCATTTGTGCCTTTCGGGTAGAGTATCTTTCTAATATCGTTTCTAAACAAGCCGCTGGGAGGCTGGCAACGCAGATGCCTTTGGGTAGGGAGGAGACGTCGAACATGCGACCAACGCGCATTTCAGCGCTTGACGGCGAGGCAAGAGATTTGCCAGCGCGCCCTGAACGAGGCGATGCAGACCCTGTTCGGATGGGCCGGTCATGCTGAAACAGGTCGAGGCGGGTTCCGGTCAACGCTTGGAGGGCGACGAAACGGGTCGAGGCGCCGATCTTCTCGTCCGCAGTCTGAAGGCAGCGGGCGTCACTCGGATCTACAGCCTTTCAGGAAACCAGATCATGCCGGTCTATGATGCCTGCATCGATGCCGGGATCGAGATCGTCCATACGCGCCACGAGGCGGCAGCCGTCTTCATGGCCGACGCGCATGCCCAGATCACCGGCGGGCTCGGCGTCGCTCTGGTAACGGCCGCCCCTGGTGCCATGAATGCGCTCGGCGCGCTCTACAGTGCGCGGACATCGGAGAGCCCGGTTCTCATCTTGACCGGCGACTCTTCTGTTTCCCAGGACGGCATGGGCGCTTTCCAGGAACTCGACCAGGTTTCGATCGTCCGCCCGCTGGTGAAGTCGTCGCAACGGCCGGAAACTGTCGAGGCGCTGGGCTCGGCTCTGACGGACGCAATCAGAACCGCGCGCTCTGGCCGCCCCGGTCCGGTTCACATTGCCCTTCCCTTCGATGTTCTGGAGACGGAGACGACGTTCGTCCCGATCGATCCGTCTCGCTTCGACATCTCGGACCAAGCAGGCACGGAAGAGGATTGCGCAGCCCTTCTCGACGCCGTGGACAGAGCCGAGCGTCCGCTCGTCCTGATGGGACCGAGCCTTTCAGCGACCCGGCAGGGCGATCTCGCCGAGCGCTTCTCCAACGCCCTCGACTGTCCAGTCGTGGTCATGGAAAGTCCGAGGGGTCTGAAGGATCCGTCACTCGGCGCTTTCGCCTCGGTCCTGTCCAAGGCCGATCTCATCGTCACATTCGGCAAACCCATCGATTTCACCCTCGGCTTCGGCAAGCCGGCAGCGCCCGACTGTCGCTGGATCGTTCTGGATCCGGACAGCGCCGAGATTGAACGCGCGAGGCGCAATCTCGGGACCGGCCTCATACATGCGATCCAGGCCGAGGCTCGCCCCTTTGCCGAAAGCGTCATCGGGTGCGCCCGGCGCGAGACCAGAGCGGCCCGCTCGGACTGGCGAGAGACGGCCACTCGACTGATCGCGGCCCGCAGCGAAGCCGATAGGACCGAATCCGAAGGGCGAGTGACGCCTCAGGCGCTGACGCGCGCTGTCCAGAGCCGGCTCGACAAGGCCGGCGAGAGCATCGTCGTCTGCGATGGCGGCGAATTCGGTCAATGGGCGCAAGCCGGCACGAACGGCACGAGGCGCATCGTCAATGGTCCGTCAGGGGCGATCGGAGGGTCGCCCTGCTATGGGCTCGCCGCCAAGCTCGCCCGGCCTCAGGCACTGGTCTATGCGCTCATGGGCGATGGGACGGTCGGCTTCCATCTTGCCGAATTCGAGACCGCAGCCCGCGAAGGCGCCGCTTTCGTTGCCATTGTCGGTAACGACATGTGCTGGAACGCCGAGCATCAGATTCAGCTTCGCCAATACGGCCCCGATCGACTGATCGGCTGCCAATTGTCGGACGCACGCTACGACCTGGCGGTCGCCGCCCTCGGCGGCCACGGCGAATTCGTCAGCGACATCGCCGATCTCGACGCCGCGCTCGCGCGGGCCGAGGCATCGGGCAAGGTCGCCCTGGTCAATGTCCTGATCGAAGGGCGGCCGGCCCCGAGCGGTACCGGTCACTGACCTCATGCCGCCTGGCGGCACGACCGTTTGCGCCTTCGCAGACAATCGCCGCGCTCGGCAAGAGCGCGACCGTCCGATCTGGCCCGCCTTGGGAGGGGCGGCCAGCCGGAATTCGAAGACCAAGACATCAATGGGAGGAATCCATGACCTTGAAATCTCTGGCTGTGGCTTTTGGCCTTGCAACGACCGCCTTGAGCGCGACCCCTGTCCTTGCGCAATATCCCGAGCGCCCCGTACAGATCGTGATACCCTATGGCCCGGGCGGTGCGACCGATCTGTCCGCCCGCGCATTGGCGAGCGCTCTCAGCTCGCACTCGAGCGAACCCTTCGTGCTCGTCAATCGGACAGGTGCGGGGGGGGCGACCGGCTCGGCGGCTGTCGCCAATGCGCAAGGCGACGGCTACACAGTTCTGGCGGCCCGCGTCGGCTCGCACACGGTCAATCCAGCGATGAAGGCCAATCTGCCCTATAAGCTGGAGGATTTCCGTTTCGTCGGCGTCTACGAGATCAATCCGGTCGTCTGCGCCGTCGCGGCCGATTCCGACATCCAGTCGATGGACGATCTGATCGCCAAGGCGAAACAGGACCCGGCGGCGGTGCGCTACTCGACATCGGGCGTCGGATCGATGTTGCAGATCGCAGCGGCGATGGTGCTGGATTCCTTCGGCGTCGAGAATGTCAAAGAGGTGACCCATCTACCGCTCGCCGGCGATGGCGAGGCCGCGCTCGCGGTCTATCAGGGCACGGCGACCTTCATCTGCACCAATTCCTCTCCGCTCGCGAGCTTCGTCAAGAACGGTCAGCTGCGGCCGATCCTCGTCACGACGTCCGAACCGGTCGAAGGGTTCGACGCACCGACCGCCGCCTCGCTCGGCCACGAGGATCTGGAGTCGCTGGTCGGCTGGACGGGCATTGCCGGCCCCGACGACATGCCGGACGAGGCTGCCGAACAGTGGCGTTCTTGGCTGGCGGAAGCCGTCAAGGACGAGACCTTCCTGAAATTCATGAAGCAGGTCGGATCGCAGGTGGATCTGATGTCGCCGGACGAGTCGCTCGAATTCGTCAACAATCAATACCAGACCTTCTCGCGGCTCGTCGACGAATTGGGCCTGCGGGTCGAATAGGGCCGCGCGGGCAGCCGACGGCCTGTCGGACTCCCTCGGGTTTCAGAAGGTCCGCCGGCCTGACCGCGCCTCTCGATACGGGAAGCGCCCGATCACGGGCGTTCCCCTTCGCTTCCCATCGCAGCGATCGGCTTCAAGGCGAAGAAAGGGAAAGGCTTCATGCTTTCGCGACGCATCGAGTTCGTGCTCTCGGCATCTGTCGTCCTGTTCGGACTGTTTCTCTGGTTCGTCGCCGTCCCGCACGGCATCGTCACCCCGTCCTCCATGCGATCGATCCTTCTGTCGCCCGCCTTCTGGCCGACGATCCTCGCAATCGCCCTGACGGCCTCGGGGATCCTTCTCGCCCTTGCCCAGATGCGGCGCCGGAGCGAGGATATGGGGGAAGACGTCGAGCCCTTCGCCCGGTCCGAAACCATGCGTCTCGTCGGGTTCGTGGCTCTGGCAGCGCTCTATTTCGAGGCGATCAGCTGGATCGGGATGGTCTGGGCCTCGGTGCTGGCCTTCGCACTCTTCGTCTTTCTGACGGGCGCCCCCAACAAGATCATCGGTTTGGTCGCAGCGCTCGTCCTGCCGATCCTCCTCTTCGCCTTTTTCTATCACGTCGCAGGGGTCAACATCCCGCAAAGCGACTTTCTGAGGCTGCCATGAGCTTGATGGACCAGATCGGAATGGGTTTTGCGCTCGTCGCGCAGTGGCAGAGCGTCGGCTATCTCATCCTTGGCGTGACGATCGGTGTGATTGCCGGCGCCATTCCAGGCATGTCGGCGGTGATGGCGGTCGCCTTGACGCTTCCCTTCACCTTTTCGCTTCAGCCGATCTTCGGCATCCTCCTGCTTCTCGGCGTCTACAAGGGCGGCGTCTTCGGGGGATCGATCCCGGCGATCCTGATCAAGACACCCGGAACGCCCGCCTCTTCGGCCACTACTATCGACGGCTATCCGCTGGCGGAAAAGGGGCAGGCCGGGAAGGCGCTCGACATGGCGCTTTATGCGTCCTGTATCGCCGATCTCGTTTCCAATCTGGCTCTGATCCTCTTCGCCGGCTGGCTGGCTTCCTTCGCCTTGCAATTCGGTCCGCCGGAATTCTTCACCCTCATCCTCTTCTCTCTGACGATCATCGCAGGCGTTTCCGGCGACAGCCTCCTGAAAGGCTGCATATCGGCCATTCTCGGACTGTTTCTGGCAACCGTCGGGCTCGATCTCGTCTACGGAACCGATCGATTCATCTTCGGCTCTCCCGATCTGATGGGCGGGCTCAATTTCATCGCCGTCCTGATCGGTCTCTTCGCCATTCCCGAAATCTTCGCCTATGTGCGCCAACCCAAGGAAATCGACGGGGATGTGCGCAAGCTCGGCCATGTCCATCTGACCTTTGCCGAATTTCGTCGCTCCCTGAAATCGATCCTGCGCGGGTCCTTCATTGGCGTCATTCTCGGTGCGATCCCGGGGATCGGCGCCGCCCCCGCCGCCTTCGTCTCCTATTCGGAAGCCCGTCGCAACTCGCCCAACCGCGCCAATTTCGGCAAGGGGGAGATCGAGGGTGTCGCCGCAGCCGAATCGGGCAATAACGGCGTTGCCGGCGCAACGCTCATTCCGCTTCTCGCTCTCGGCGTACCGGGCGACGTGACGACCGCGATCATCATTGGTGCCTTCATGATCCACGGCCTCCAGCCCGGGCCGATGATGTTCGCCACCAATGGCGACATGATCTACGCCATTTTCATCGGCCTCGTCCTGTCCTCGGCGATCCTTCTCCTTGTCGGTGGGGCGGCGATCCGCGGCTTCCGCTACATTGCGGATGTGCCTCGCTATGTTCTGCTACCGAGCGTTCTCGTGCTGTCGGTCTACGGCGTCTTCGCCGTCAACAATTCCGTCTTCGATGTCGCCGTGATGTTCGCGGTCGGAGCGCTGGGCTATGCCATGCTGCTCCTGCGCATTCCCGCCGCGCCCTTCGTGATCGCCTTCATCCTCGGGCCGCTTCTGGAGAACAATTTCCGTCAGTCGCTTCTGATGTCCCAAGGCTCGCTCGATATCCTCGCACGCGGGCCGATCACCTGGTTCTTCTGGGGCCTGACCGTTCTGGCAATCGTCCTGATCGTGCGGCAAACGATGCAGGCGAGCCGGGAGCGTGCGGATCTCGCAACGCTCTCGCCTTCTCCATCAGGCGCTCCAACAGCCGGGCGAGCCGCGGAATGACGCCGATGACGGCGCTGGATCCCAGCAGTCTTGCGCTTCTTGCGGCGATCTTCGTACTTGGCGGTCTCGTGAAGGGCGCGCTTGGCTTCGGCCTCCCGCTGACGACGATGGCGATCCTGCCCTTCTTCGTGCCGATCGACTTCGCTCTTGCGGTCAACGCGCTCGTTCTCCCCTTCACCAATATCGCGCAATTCGTGCAGGCTCAGCGTATGCGCGAGACAATCCTTCGATTTCGCACCGTCCTCTTTGGCGTCGTGATCGGCGTTCCTGCGGGCGGAGCTTTGGTCAGTCTCATTCCCGATAGCGCGCTTCTCGTCTCGCTCGGCGCCTTCGTGCTGCTCTTCGTCGGGCTGACCCTCGCCAAGCCGACCCTCGCCATCGCCGCGCCGGCCGAGAATCCCGTCGGTCTCGTCGTCGGCGTCGCGGCCGGGATTGTCGGAGCGCTGACGACGGCCAACGGGCCGCTTTTCGTCATGTATCTCGTCGGATTGAAGGTTGACCGCAAGCTCTTCGTTTCGACCCTCAGCCTTCTCTTCATCGTGTCGGGCGTCCTGATCTCCGGCACCTTCTTCGCCGCCGGTCTCATCGACATGACACGCTTTGCGGTGAGCGCCCTCTGCATTCCCGCCTCGCTGGCCGGCATGGCCGCCGGCAACGCGATCGGCGAACGCATCTCGGCGGACCGTTTCCGCCTGGGGGTGCTGCTGGTTCTTGCCGTTCTCGCCTTCAATCTGATCTTGACCGGCGCATCCGGACAGTAGTGCGAAAGGCGATGAATCGGAGTAGCGATTTCGCTATGTCTCTTTGTTTCGCAACATGATATGGCCCGAAGAGTCGTGCAACTTTTCGGGCCAGATCTTGCTCTCATACCAAGATGCGAGGATGGCGACCCATATGCATCTTGGTATCACTGCCGGCCTGACTCTGCTGGCCCCGGCTTCGGCAAAAGGGCTTTGGCGGGCCCGGCGAGGATCAGAACAGCCGTCAGCGTGAAAATCACCGCCGCGATCCAGCTCGCGAAGGGGAAGGCCAGAATATCCCCTTCGTTGAGCAAGAGGCCGCGCCGGAGATTCTGCTCGAATTGCGGGCCAAGCACGAGCCCGATGACGAAGGGCGCGAGTGGGAACCCACCCCTGCGCAAGAGATAGCCTGCAATCCCGAAGAGAACCGCCACGACACCGTCGAGTGCATTGCCGCGCACCGTGATGGCGCCGACAAGCGAAAAGACGATCACACCCACCATGATGATCGGCTCGGGGATCGACAGGATCTTTCCAAAGGCCCGCACGATCGGGAAGGCGACGATCAGCATCACAATGTTGACCACGATGAGGACGACGAAGATCGCGTTGACCACGTCGAGATGTTCGCTCATCAGCCGCACACCCGGCGTAATACCGTGAACAACCATCGCCGAGAGCAGGATCGCGGTGACGACGTCGCCTGGAATGCCGAGAGCGAGCGTCGGAATCATCGCGCTTCCGGTGACCGCGTTGTTGGCCGATTCGGCTGCGATGAGCCCGTCCGGCTCGCCCTTGCCGAACTCATCCCGACGAGGCGATGCCTGTTTCGCCGACGCGTAGCTGATGAAGGCCGCGGTTGCCGCCCCAGTTCCTGGCAGGGCGCCGATGAGGCAGCCGATGAAGGAACTTCGCAGGAGATTGACGACGCGCCCTTTCCAGGCGGCAAGGCGCGGCAGGATAAGCCGTGCATTGGCGACCGTCGGCGCTCCGCCATGGGGCTCGGCGAGGCGGGAAAAGGCCTCCGACAGGGCAAAGAGCCCGATGACGACCGCGATGAGGTCGAGGCCGGCCGTCAGGAATTCGATGCCGAAGGTGAAGCGCGCAGCGCCCGTCACCGGATCGGTGCCGATCAGCGCGACGAAGAGCCCGGCCGCGCCCATGGCGAGCCCTTTGATCATGCTGCCGCGCGAGACGGCGGCAATGCATGTAAGCGCCAGGAGAATGAGCGCGAACACCTCGACCGAACCGAAGCGCGTCGCGAAACGCGCCAGTTGAGGCGCGGCCAGGATGAGCACAATGCAGGACAGGAGCCCGCCGAGAACGGATGCGGCCGTCGACCAGCCAAGTGCTTCGCCGGCCTCCCCTCTTTGTGCCATCGGGTATCCGTCGAGCATGGTCGCCGCCGACTGGGGCGTGCCCGGCGAGTTGATGAGGATCGCGGAAATCGATCCGCCATAGACCGAGCCGCAATAGACCCCGAGAAGGAGCGCGAGGCTTGGCACCGTCTCCATCCCAAAGGTGAACGGCAGGCAGATGGAAAGGCCGACGACCGAACCAAGGCCCGGCAACGCGCCGATGACGACGCCGAGAGACGTCCCGATCACGATGGCAAAGAGGGTTGCTGGAGAAAAGGCGTCGGCAAGAAAGGCGAAGTCGATCATTACAGGAGACCGCCCGGCAGAAGGATGGGAAGACGGATGCCGAGGATATGGTGGAACATGAACCACAGCCCGGGGCCGAGAAGAAGGAAGGCGGCCGCGAACGGCATCGCTTTACGTGTTCCGGTGAGGAACAGGATGACCGGCAGGCAGATGAGGACCGGCAGGAGATAACCCGCAAAGACGATGGCGATCGACAGGACGAGGGTGAGCGCCATCACCCCGGCGAGCGCAGAACCTTGCGAACTGTCTCGCACCCCCTCAGCTGGATCGCCGTTCGTTGCCGGCGACGAGGTCCGTGATCCGACGGCCTGCCGAAGGATGTCGGCAAGACCGAGCCCGACCCATGCGAAAAGGAGAATGCGTGGTAGGGCGTCCGGCGTGTCGCCGGCCGCGAGGTTGCCGCGCCCGCCTCCGGTGGTGAATGCCACGACCAGGAAGACGGCGCCGAGCAGGGTGAAACCACAGGAGACGAGAAAAGGGGCGGCGCGAAGCTGCGTCACGATGAGGGGCTCCGACAAGCCGACGCGCCGGCGCCCGTCTATCAGGGACGCCGGGGTCGAGATGAAGTGATGGGAACGGTACATCATAGGAACCGTGCGCCGTCGAGGAGACGGGCTGCTCCCCAAGATCCGCCCGCGAGATCGGCCGATGGCGCCCGGAAGACGACTTACTCCGTCAGACCGGCTTCCTTGAGGATCGCCCGGTTCTGCTCGGCATTCTTCGACACGAATGCAGCGAAATCTTCCGGACCGCGATACAGGATGCCAGTGTTCGTTTTCTCCGCCAGTTCCTCAAAGCGGTCGGTCTCGATCGCGGCCTTGCAGGCGTCGGAATAGCTGGCGAGTGTCGCCGGCTCCATGCCCTTTGGGGCGACGAGACCCTGCCACACCGAGAAGTCGAGCGCGTAACCGGCCTCGGTCATGGTCGGAACGTCTGGATAGGCCTCCAGACGCTCGGGCGCGAAGACGGCCAGCGCCTCGACATCGTTGTTTTCGAGCACGGTCGCCGTATCGACAAAGAGATCGATTTCACCGCCGGCCATCGCATTCATGGCAGGGCCCGTTCCGGCAAAGGGCAGATGAACGGCGTTGAGCCCGGCCGCAGACGAAAGAGCCGCCATGGCGAGATGGGGAATGGTACCCGGCCCCGATGAACCATAGACCACCCGGCCGTCCTGGCCGCGCGTCACCCAGTCCTCGACCGATGCGGCGTCGCCACCCTTTTTCTGAAGCAAGAAGACCGGTGTCGAGGTCGTCTGGCAGATATAGTCGAAGCTATCGGCGTCGTAGGAGGTGTCGCGCAGGGACGGCTGAATCGCGAGCGGGCCGATTGGAAGGTAGCCGACGGTCAAGCCGTCTGCCGAGGCATCGGCCGCTGCGGCCGCGCCGATGGTCCCGCTCGCACCGTCCACATTGCGGATGATCACCGTCCGGCCGAGAGCTTCGGCGAAACCAGGCTCGAAGACACGAGCGACCGTGTCGGTGCCGCCTCCAGCGCTGAAAGGAACGATCATTTCGACCGTCTGAGCCTGCGCGATGCCGCCGACCAACGTCATGGCAAGCGCAAGAGCGATGGGCGCTGTCTTCATGTTGTCCTCCCTGAAGATGTTCGACCCCTCCAATTGGGGCCTAAAGGTCCGGCAGACCGCCAGCCTGCACGAAGGCACGCGGCGAACCCTGCCATGGCCGCCGCCCGGCTCACTCCTCCCGGTTCGGCGAAACATCTGGTAAATCGTAGCGATACGAGATCGGATGTCAATCGGTGCAGGGTCGCAAACCGACGGCGCCCCTTGACACAGAATTGGTCTTGGCATCCTGCCCAACATGGACAATCGGCTTCCTCCCTACTCATCCTTGTCGTCGACCGCACAGCAGAGGCGATTGGATAGTGGGGCGGCGTTTGGCACTTTGACAAAAGTAAATCGTAGCGCTACGAAAATGCAAATCCGTCTGGGAGGGCGGAGATAATATGATTGGGAGGACCATCCACATGCTGACGCGGACACTGCTCGCCACCGCCGCGATCGTGGCGACTCTAGCCACGGCGAATGCCGAAACCTTGCGAATGGGGCACATCCAAGCACCCGGATCGCCCGCTGCAGAAGGCGCGAAGAAGTTTGCCGAACTCGCGAGCCAATATTCGGACGGCGACCTGACAATCCGTGTCTACCCTTCCGCGCAACTCGGCGATGTACGAAGCCTGGTCGGCTCGGTGAAGACGGGTGCGATCGATATCGCTGAAGGCACGTTCCCGCTGCTTGCCGACATCGTGCCGGAATACAATGTATACAATGCTGGATACTACTACGAGAGTTGGCCACAACTGAACGCCGTGATGGAGGCGGATGAATTCGGCAGAAGCTGGGATGAGCAGCTGACCGAGCTTTCCGGCATCCGGGTTCTCGGTGCCTTCTATTATGGCTCGCGGAACCTGACGACCAATGGCCTTCCGGCCAAGAGCCCTGCGGATCTACAGGGCAAGAAGATCCGATCGGTCCCCAACGAAATGTCCCTCGCCGTCGTTCGCGGTCTTGGCGCCCAGCCAACCCCTGTTCCCTTTTCCGAGCTCTTCCAGGCTCTCAGCCAGGGTGTCGTCGACGGGCAGGAAAATCCGCTCCCGACCATCGAGGCCGAGAAGCTCTACGAGGTCCAGGATCATCTCATCCTGACCAATCACCAGCTCATCACCCTCCCCTGGATCGTCAATGAACGCAGGTTCCAAGCGTTGTCAGAAGACAATCAGGACGCCCTTCTACGCGCCGCGAGCGAGGCGGCCGAATGGACCTCGCAACAGACCGTGACGGCCGAAGACGGTCTCGTCGACAAGCTGAGTGAACAGGGCATGCAGGTCGTCGCAGCAGAAGATGGCCTCGATCTGGACTCCTTCCGAAGCTCTGTGCAGGCCGAGGTGGAGAAAACCTTCGAAGGCAAGATCTGGCCGGCAGGTCTCGGACAGAAGGTGCTCGAAAAGGCCCGTTCAGCAGCGATGGCCGAAGCCGGCCAATGACCCACACCTCCATGCTCGCCGAGCCTGTCGGCTGGCGCCGCTCCCTGCGGCGCCCCGACCTCTTTCTCGCCGAGTTCCTCCTCATCGCACTCGTCGTCATCTCCTCGCTCGGGGTCTTCATGCGATATGTCATGAACACGCCGCTCGTCTGGACCGAGGAAATCAGCGGCATCGTCATCGTCTGGATGACCTTTGCAGGGGCGGTCGGCCTCACGCGGCAGAATCTCCACGCGCGAGTCGAACTTCTCGACGAGTTCCTGCCCAGCACCAGCCGGTTCAAGGCCGGTCTCGACATTCTGCTCGACATCGTCGCCGTCCTCTTTCTCGTGCCGGTCGTTATCGGTGGCTGGGACCTCATCGCCATGCTCAGTCACGAACGCACCCCAGCCTTGCGCCTGCCGATCGGCATTCAGCTCGCCGCGATACCGATCGCCGGCGCCCTGATGATCGCCTTTCTCTCGGCCAAGGTCGTCCGGGCAGGCATCGCGCTCGCTAGAGGGGCGAACCCATGAGCTTCGACGGCTTCCTCCTCTCCCTCATCGCGATCAGTCTCGTCGTCATTCTCCTGGGCATGCCGGTCGCCTTCGCTCTCGGCGCATGTGCCGTGGCCTATCTGCTCTACGAAGGTTTTCCCCTCACCCAGGCGGCACAGGAACTCGCCTTCTCCATCGACAAGTTCTCGATGTTGGCCATTCCGCTCTTCATGCTGGCCGGCCAGTTGATGAACGCGGCAAAGATAACCGATCGCATCTTCGACTTCGCCATGGCTCTGGTCGGACGCATTCCCGGAGGTCTTGGCCATGTGAACGTCGTCTGCAGCCTCGTCTTCGCCGGCATGTCCGGCTCGGCACTCGCCGATGTCGCGAGCCTTGGCTCCATGCAGGTCAACGCCATGAAGAAACATGGCTATGATGAAAAATTCTCCGTCGGCATCACGCTTGCCTCCTCCGCTATCGGTCCGATCCTGCCGCCGAGCATTCCTCTCGTCATGTTCGGTATCATCGCGCAGGTCTCGATCACCCAGCTTTTTCTGGGCGGCGTCGTGCCTGCTTTCGTCATTGCCGTCTGCCTGATGGGCTATGTCTTCTTCGTGGGCTGTCGCCGCGGCTATGTGTCGACGGAGCGCGTCACTTCGAAAGCGCTCGCCATCGCCTTCCTGAAAGCCGCTCCGCCGATGCTCACCCCGGTCATCATCGTCGGCGGCATGACGCTCGGCATCTTCAGCCCGACGGAAGGAGCGACGGTCGCCGTGCTCTACGCCCTCGTCCTCGGCGGTCTCGTCTATCGCGACCTGACGATCCGGGCGATCGGCGAGACATTGGCGAGCGTCACCGCTGCCTCGACGAAGCTTCTCTTCATCATCGCCAACGCCGTCCTGTTCGGCTGGGTTCTGACGATCGGAAACGTCCCGCAGACCACGGCCGAGGCGATCGCGACGACCTTCGACTCGCCGGCGATGTTCATCCTTCTGACGCTGGTCGCGCTGCTCATCCTCGGCGCCATCATCGAGAATGCGATCCTGCTTCTGATCTTGGCGCCGATGCTGGTCCAGGTCGGCGGCGCCCAGTACGGGCTCGATCCGATCCATCTCGGTGTGGTGATGGTCTTCGCCATCATGATCGGCCAGTACACCCCGCCTCTCGGCCTGTCCTTGTTCCTCATGCGGGATCTCACCGGCATGTCGTTCAGGCGCGTCAGCCTCTCTGTCGCGCCTTTTCTCATACCGCTGATCGTGGCGCTGCTGATCATGGCCTATGTGCCAAGCATCGTGACGGCCCTGCCCCACGCGCTCGGCTACTGACCCGACGCGATGGCCCGGCTTTTCCGTCGCGGCGAAGGACGGGCAGGCAAGACCCCAACCGACCAGAAGAAGACGCATCTTCCATGACCCGATCGATATCTGAACTTCGAAGCCAGCGATGGTTCGCCTCCAGCGACATCCGGGGTTTTGCCCACCGCCAGCGTACCCAGCAAATGGGGCTCAGACGCGAGGAATTCATGGGCAAGCCGGTCATCGGCATCATCAACACATGGTCGGAAATGAGCCCCTGCCACGCCCATCTGCGCGATCGGGCGGAGGCGGTGAAACGCGGCGTCTGGCAGGCCGGCGGCTATCCGGTCGAACTGCCGGCGCTCTCCGTCGGCGAAGTGATGGTGAAACCCACCACCATGCTCTACCGCAATTTTCTCGCCATGGAGGTCGAGGAGCTCCTGCGCTGCCATCCGATCGACGGCTGCGTACTTCTTGGAGGATGCGACAAGTCAACGCCCGGCCTTCTGATGGGCGCGATCTCGATGGATTTGCCTGCGATCTTCTGCCCGGCTGGGCCGATGTCGAACGGCCAGTGGCGGGGCGCCAAGACCGGCGCCGGAACCCATACCAAGACCTATTTCGACAAGTTGCGGCGAGGCGAGATCACCGCCACGGACTGGGTTGACCTGGAGAGCCGGATGACCCGCTCGGCCGGAACCTGCAACACGATGGGCACGGCCTCGACGATGACGTCAATCATCGACGCCATGGGGCTCACTCTGACCGGGGCTTCTTCGATCCCTGCGGTCGATTCGGGACACCCGCGAATGGCCTCGCTCTGCGGGGAACGGATCGTCGAGATGGTGTTCGAAGATCTGAGGCCCTCCTCGATGCTGACACGCGAGAGCTTTCTCAACGGGCTTGCCGCCTACATGGCGCTCGGCGGCTCCACCAATGCGGCGATCCATCTCCTGGCGATGGCCGGACGCGCGGGGATTGCCCTCAAGCTGGAGGATATGGCGCAGATGTCGGCCAAGATCCCGGTCCTTGCCAACCTGTTCCCGTCCGGCACCTATCTGATGGAGGATTTCCATTTTGCCGGCGGTCTCCCCGCCCTTCTGAAAAAGCTTAGCGATCATCTCCACTTCGACGCGCGGACCGTCGAGAACCGCACGCTCGGCGAAGCGATCGCCGCTGGCGAATGCTGGAACGACGACGTCATTCGCGATCTCGACACGCCCGTCGTCCCTCTGTCCCAAGGCCGGACCTTGGCATTGTTGAAGGGCAATCTCGCCCCGAACGGCGCCGTGGTGAAATCCTCCGCAGCCGATCCGAAATTTCTCAAGCACGAAGGCCCGGCGCTTGTCTTCGACGATCCCGGAACGATGATGCGCGTTCTGGACGACCCGGATCTCGACATTACGCAGGATACGGTCCTCGTCTTGCGAAATGCCGGCCCAGTCGGCGCGCCAGGCATGCCCGAATGGGGCAATCTGCCAATTCCCAAAGCGCTCTTGAAACGCGGCGTGAAGGACATTGTGCGGATTTGCGACGGACGCATGAGCGGAACCCATTATGGCACCTGCGTCCTTCACGTCTCGCCCGAGGCGGCGGTCGGCGGACCGCTCGCGCTGCTGCGGACAGGCGATATCGTCGCGCTCGATATCGAGGCAGGACGCCTCGACATGCGCGTAGCCGAGGACGAGCTCGAGCGCAGGCGCGCAGAACTCGCTCCCCCGCGCCCACTCTATGAAAGCTCGTTCACCGCGCTCTACCAGCGCCATGTGAGCCAGGCCCATGAGGGCTGCGATTTCGATTTCCTGTCGGGCGTTCGAAACCTACCCGAACCCGCGATCTACTGAAGGCCACCGCAATGACACATGACATGACCAACCGCTTTCGCCGCATGCTCGCCGAGCGCCGGGAGATGCCGCCACTCGGCACATGGCTGATGTCTGCCGCACCCGGCCCGTCGGAGGCGATCGGCCATTGCGGCTTTGACTTCGTGGTCGTCGACATGGAGCATGTGCCGGTCGAGGTCGCCCAGCTCCCGGAGATTCTAAGGGCCGTCGGCTGTACGCCAGCCGAGCCAGTGGTGCGCTTGCCCTGGAACGACAAGGTGACGATCAAGAAGGCGCTCGACGCCGGGGCGCAGACGATCATGATCCCCTTTGTCGAGACCGCAGAAGAAGCCCGGGCGGCCGTGGCGGCGGCGAAATATCCGCCCGTCGGCATTCGCGGCGTCGCAGCTATCCACAGGGCGTCCCGCTATGGCGCGCAGCCCGAATATCTGAAACGTGCCAACGACGAGACGATGGTGATCGTCCAGCTCGAGACACCGGAAGCGGTCTCCCGGCTCAAGGAGATCGCCGCCGTCCCTGGTGTCGATGCAGTCTTCGTTGGACCGGGAGACCTCTCGGCCGCCATGGGCCATCTCGGCGACATCGGCCACGAGGCTGTGCAGGCGGCCCTTCAAGCGGCGGCGAAGGAAGCAAGAGAAGCCGGGACCTTCATCGGTATCGTCGGCCCCAATCCGGCGATGGTCAAACAGTTTCTAGACTACGGCTACAGCTTCTCCGCGATGGCCTCGGACATCGCCATGATGACGGGCCGGGCTCGCGATTGGCTGGGCGAATTGCGCGGAAAACCGGTCGAGGCGTCGAAGACGACCGTCTCCGCCTACTGAAGCTCCAGATCGCTCGCCGGTTACGGAAGGGGCGGTTCATAACCCCCTTCCCCGTTACGCGCTGCCGCGCTCGACGATCACGAAGCCGGTATTGATTGCCGGCCGGGCGGGACGCGCGTCCTCTTCCACCGCCGCGAGCACGAGGCGCGCGATCTCCTCGCCGATGACGTCCCCGAAAGGTCGTATCGTCGTCAGCGACGGATTGCTGAAGGCGCTGAATTCCAGATCGCCGAAGCCAACGACAGAGAGGCGTTCGGGAACGGCGATGCCCCGGCGCATGCACTCGAAGAGAAGGCCGAGGGCGAGCGTATCGTTCGAGGCGGCCACGCCATCGATCCGGGCATTGATGGACAGGGCCTTTGCCAGCAGCGCCGCGGCGGCCTCGGTGCTCGCCGGCTTGATATGCTGGACGATCTCCGCCGCGATGCCGGCCTCCCGAGCCTCTGCGGCGAACCCTTCCGCGCGCTGCATGGCACGCCTGTCATCCTGCATCCGGGCTCCGAGAAAGGCCAAATGGCGCCGTCCCTTCCGGATGAGATGCCGGGCCTGCGCCCGGCCCACCTCGGTATGGGAGAAGCCTACGGCCAGATCCACCGGATCGGCGCCGAGCTCCCACATTTCGACAACGGGGCAGTCGGCGGCATGCAGAAGGTCGCGGGTCGGACGTGCGTGATGAAGGCCGGTCAAAACGAGGGCCGAGGGGGACCAGGACAGATAGGCCCGCACAAGGGCGAGTTCGGTATCGTCATCATAGTCGGTGTTGCCGAACATGACCTGGAACCCATCGTCTGAGAGCACTCCTTGCATTGCCGACACCGTCTGGGCGAAAAAGGCGTTGCGCATGGACGGAACGACGACCCCGACCACACGCGAGCGTGCCGCCGCAAGCCCCCCAGCCATCAGGTTAGGCACGTAACCAAGTCGTTCGATCGCATCATGGATCGCCACGCCCGCGCGCTTGGATACCGCTCCCGGTCTTCGGAGATAAAGCGAGACAGTCGAGGGCGAGACATTCGCCGCCGCTGCGACATCGCTCATCTTGATGGTCTGTCTGGTCCGGCGCGAACGCCGCGTTACCGGCTCGTCCACGTCCGCTCCGCGTCCTTCAAAGGAGCCCCCCTCTTACCCTGGCGGGACGAAAATTCGAACCGGATTCTCGCAATGGGCCGCAGGATGCTCATCCGGCTTCAGTCGCCGACGGCAATTCGATAGCGAGCGAGCGCTTGGAGATCGGGCTCCACCCCGATGCCAGCCGCGGACGGCACCGCCATGTCGCCATTGGCAATGGCCGGGAAGCCGATGATCATGTCCTCGCGCAGCGGGTTCGGGTTGGCATCGACTTCCAACAGCCCGTCTCCGCCCACGGCCGCGAGCAGGTGCAGGGACGCGACGAGACCGATCCCGCCGCCAAGCCAATGGGGGCAATAGGTCACGCCGGCCTCTTCCGCCGCCCGCGCGATCGGCAAGGTCGCCGACAGGCCGCCCCATTTCCCGATATCCGGCTGAAGAAAGCCAAGCGTTCCGCTCTGGATGAACGCGGAGTAAGCGCCTTCCCCTCGCACATTCTCACCGGCCGCGAGCGGGATCGGCGAATCATTTGCCAGACGCCGCCATCCATCCAGCCCTATGTCGGCCCTGATCGGCTCTTCCAGCCATCGCGGTCGATGGACGGAGAGCGCCTTCGCCATCTCGATCGCCGTCTCCACATCCCAGGCTTGATTGGCGTCCACCATGATGTCGGCCTGCGTTCCAAAGGTGTCCCGCATCGCTTCGAGATTGCGCAGATCACGCTCCCGGCCGAAGCCAAGTTTGATCTTGAAGCGTCGATAGCCCGCCTCGTGCTTGACGGCGGCCAAACGCTCTGGCCCATCTGCATTGAGCCCGCTCGCATAGGCTTTGACGAACGCTTTCGGCACACCGCCGAGACACAGATGAAGCGGCTTACCGGCGCGCCGCGCCACCATGTCCCAAAGCGCCAGATCGATGCCAGCGATCGCCTGAGCGATCGGGCCCGGCTCGCCGCTCTGGATCGCAAGGATTTCTGTCGCCCGCGTCAGGTGCAAATAGGCTGCCTCTGCGCTCTCGAAGCGTTGGCCCTCGAGCAGGGGCGACAGCACAGAGTTGACGAGCCGCGCCCGGTGCTCGGCGCCCACAGCGGGGAAATTGCACCAGACTTCGCCCCATCCCTGTGCGCCACTCTTGTCACTCACGCGAATGAACACCGCCGGCCGATCGCGCATCACGCCGAAGGACGTGACGACAGGCGTTTCGATCGGCACACGGAACACGTGGGGTTCGACGCGCTCGATCTCGATACTCGTCTCGATCGTCATGACACTTCTCTTCACTCACTGTGTTGCATCGATAGGCGACCGAGACGGTTTCACCCGGTGCGAGGCGGAGCAGTCGATTCGCGGACGACGAGGGAAAAATCGATCTCACGATGAAGCAAGGCGGGCTCTCCGGCCAACGTATCGACGAGATATTCACCCGCCCGCAGCCAGATCTCGTCGGTGGGCATATGGATCGTCGTCAGGCTTGGGCTGAAATGGCGGCTCCATTCGAGATCGTCGAAGCCGACCACCGACACGTCGTCGGGAACGGCGAGCCCCATCTTCAAGGCCTCCATCATCACGCCATAGGCGATGACGTCATTGCCGCAGACGATCGCGGTGGGTTGATCGCGTTGCGACAGAAGCGTTCGCGCGGCCTGTCGCGCGTCGTCGAGGTTGTAGTTCACCTGAAGCATCCAGGCTTCCGGTGGCGTTGCGTCATGAAGCGCAAGCTCTTCCAACACGCCGCGAAGACGGGCTTGGGCACGATCGTTGTTGCGCTGCATGGCTGCGACGATGCCAACGCGCCGATGACCGAGATCCATCAGATGTCGTGTGATCCGCCGTCCGGCCGCAGCGTTGTCGACCCCGATCGAGGCGTAAGGCTTCGTCGGATCATAGACACCGACGTTCACATAGGGAATCGACTGGCCCTGCAAGAGGCGCCGCAGGTCGGGGTGGCGCTTGTCGCCACGCAGGATGAGCCCATCGATCCCCCGGCTGACCAGATTGCGGGCCTGCTTCAACTCGACATCGAGATCGTATTCGTTGGTCGCGAGAAGGAGGAGATAGTCCTTCGTCGCGAGATGAGATTGGAG
This sequence comes from Fulvimarina manganoxydans, assembly GCF_900176465.1. Classification (GTDB taxonomy): domain Bacteria; phylum Pseudomonadota; class Alphaproteobacteria; order Rhizobiales; family Rhizobiaceae; genus Fulvimarina; species Fulvimarina manganoxydans. The sequence continues at coordinate 331,548 of NZ_FWXR01000002.1, read as the reverse complement.
CGCCTGGAGCCCCTGCGCGAACATGGCGTTATCGACAGTCGGAACGATGGCGCCGATCGTGCGGGTGCGACGGGAGGATAGCGCTCGTGCGGACGCGTCCGGGATGTAACCGATCTCCTCGATGATCGTGCTGATCTTGGCCCTGAGTTCTGGACTGACCGAGGCCGGATTGTTGAGAGATCTCGAAACGGTCGCCGTCGATACGCCAGCCGCCTTGGCGACTGCTCGTATCCCGACAGCGCGTGCACGACCGCTAGCGCTCTCCGCCCTGCGATCGAGTGGTTTCGAGTGAATCGGTTTCATTCTGCGGTCGACCGGCCTTTCGAATAGTTCCTACTGATGCCAATCGATAGCTCTGCCTCCGGACGCATGCAACGGTTGCATGCGAACAGGAACCTCGGTCGCGATCCAGTTTGGCAAAGCGATGTGATTGACAGGGCATCGATCGAACGCGTATGTAACCGGTTACAAGAACATTCGCGACAAGCGGAGCAGTGACGCTCAAAAACGAGCCGAACAGGGAGGATCAATCATGAAAAGCAAGCTTAGTCACACCAGCGCGCTGACGGCGGCAATCGTCATCGGGGCTGGCGCCATTCCGGCCTCGGCCCAGGACTTCGACTGGAAGGCCCATGAAGGCGACACGGTCACCTTTCTCGCCAACAACAATCCAATCGCGAACGCGATCCTGAAATATACCGACGACTTTGAAGCGAAAACGGGCATCACACTGAAGGTGGATTCCTATCAGGAACAGCAGATGCGTCAGCGCCTGCTGACGGTGCTGAACGCCCGCTCCGACGAGGTCGACGTCTTCATGACCCTGCCCTCCCGCGAAGGACGCCAGTTCGCCGCCGCCGGCTGGTACGCGGACCTTACTCCTTTCACACAGGACTCGGTTGCGCCCAAATACCAGTATGACGATCTCGGCAAGGCGCTGGTCGACGCCGCGACCTTCGACGGTACGTTGACAGGCATCCCCCTCAATATCGAAGGGCCGGTCCTTTATTATCGCACCGATCTCTTCCAATCCTGCGATATCCAACCGCCATCCAGCATCGCGGACATCGAGGCGGCGGCCGAGGCTCTGAAGGGCTGCGAAGCGGCATCCGGCATCACGCCCTTCGCCTCGCGTGGCCTCAAGCCGGCTCTGCCCTATACGTTCAGCAACTTCCTGCACAATATGGGCGGGGAGTACATGGCGGACGGCAAGTCCAACCTCTGCTCGGTAGAGGGCAAGGTGGCGCTCGAATCCTACGCCTCGCTTCTTAGGGACTACGGCCCTCCCGGCGTCGTCAATTACAGCTTCTATCAGCTCACCTCGCTCTATCGCGAAGGTCGCTCGGCGATGTCCTTCCAGTCCTCCAACGAGTTTCCCTCCGTCATGGAGGGGGGCGCACGGCTGAAGGACACGGCTATCATTCCGCTGCCGGCCGGCGATGGCGGATCACATCCGACCGCCATCGGCTGGGCCCTCGCCGTTTCACAGTTCAGCGAAAATCCTGACGCAGCGTGGTATTTCATCCAGTGGGCGACAAGCCCGCAGATGCAGGCCAAACTGGCATTGGAAGGCATTGCACCGCCCCGCGCTTCGGCCTCAGACGACGAAGCCTATAAGGCGTGGCTCGCCGAGGAGCCGCTTCGCCAGGAATGGCAGAAGGCACTCGACGATCTGGCCAAGAACGGCACCTCCGAGGTTGGATATCCGATCGTGCAGAACCCGGAGTCGCGCGAATATATCGGCCAGGCCGTCGACGATATTCTCCTCGGCACAGCCACGGTCGAAGAGGCCTGCGCAACGGCCGACGAGCAACTGAACGCCCTGATCGAGCGCGAATAAGGCCGGCAGAAGCGGATCACGGCGCCCATCGCCGCGCGGCCGCTCCTTTACGTGCCATCCCGCTCAATGCCGTCCGCCACGCCTCCCGGCGGGCGGCTCCCCTCACGCTGTCCCGGCGAACCCCATGTCACATCCGCAATTCGCGTTGCCCCAAGGCTTTCAGGCCGTCATCATCGGCGGCCTCGGAGGCATCGGCGGGGCCATATCGACGCTCCTCCTCGATCTCGGCGCCCGCGTAACTGCCACAGGCGTCATGTCGGCCGAACTCGAGACGTCACCGCTCGCCGGACGTGACGGTTTCGAGGCGAGCGTCCTCGACGTCACCGACGATATCGCCATGGCTTCCCTGGCCGACCGGTTCGGGACGCTCGATCTGCTGGTCAATTGCGCCGGCATATTGAGGCGCGACGCCGAGCACGAGATGTCAGTCTTCCGGCAAGTCGTCGAGGTCAATCTGACCGGCACCTTCAGCGCCTGCTGCGCCTTCCGCAAAGCGTTGGCAGCCGCCAAAGGCTCGATCGTGAACATCGCATCGATGAACGCCTATTCCGGTCTTCCTCGCCTTCCTGCCTATTGCGCCAGCAAGGGCGGCGTCGTGATGCTGACCAAGAGCCTCGCTCTCGCCTATGCCGACGACGGTATCCGGGTGAACGCGGTCGCCCCCGGTTTCATCGAAACCGCGATCAATGCCGATGGCCGCAAGGACGCGGCCCACTACCAGAGGATCGCGGCACGCACCGCCTTCGGACGCTGGGGCCAGCCGGACGAGGTGGCCGGCGCGGTGGCTTTCCTCGCCATGCCCGCCGCCGGCTATGTGACCGGCAGCGTCTATGCCGTCGATGGCGGCTTTCTCGCAGGCTGAGGCTCCATGATCATGACCACTGCTTCCAATCCACGCTCGGCTTCCGGCGCGATCTCGCCGCGCCTGCAACTCGCCAGCCTTTCGGCGCCCTCGGTGATCTTTACCGTGGCGATGATCGCTTTTCCGTTCGGCTACACGATCTGGCTGAGCCTGCAGACCTTCACCGCCACCGGCATGACCCGATTTGCGGGGGCCGACAACTACGTGCGCATGATCAGTGACGAGCAGTTCTGGAATGGGCTGACCATCACCTTCTATCTCTATTTCCTCTCCCTTGTGCTCCAACTCGTCTTCGGCACGGTTCTCGCCCTCCTGATGTTCCGGGCCAAGAAGCTGCCGGGCATCGTGCGCTCGCTCTTCATTTCGCCTTTCATGATGCCGCCAGTCGTCGCCGGCATGATGTGGCTTGTGATCCTGGATCCCTCGCTCGGAGCGGCGAACTATATTCTGACGTCTTTCGGTCTTCCGCCGTCGAACTGGCTGGCATCGCCTGCCTTCGTCGTACCGACGCTGGCGCTCATCGACACCTGGCAGTGGAGCCCCTATGTCGCGCTGATCGTTCTCGGCGGTCTTCAGGCCCTGCCACCTAGTGTCTACGAGGCCGCGGAAATCGACGGCGCTTCGGGTTGGCAGGTGCTGTGGCGGATCACCCTGCCGCTTCTTCTGCCGACGCTCGCCACGGCGACGATCCTGAGAAGCGTCGATCTCCTGAGGTTCTTCGACCTTATCTACATCACCACCCAGGGCGGCCCCGCCAACGCATCGACCACCCTCAACATCTACGGCTTCCGCATGGGCTTCGAGTTCTTCCAACTCGGCTATGCGAGCTCGCTGATGGTGACGCTGTCGATCATTGTTCTGGGTGCCGTCATCGTCCTCAACCGCGTTCGCAACGCCGTTGCCTGGTAGGAAAAGGGAGGACCGAGACCTTGTCCGATGCCGCACCGAGCGACCGCTCGCTCCAGATTCTCAACACCGTGCTTCTCGTTCTCGCCGGTTGTGTGGTGATGGTACCGACCCTGTGGATGGTCGCCTCCTCCTTCAAGCAGTCCTTCGAGGTGACGGCTTACCCGCCGACGATCATCTTCACGCCGACGCTCGACAACTACGTCGCGCTCTCCGAGACGACGCCCTTCCTGCACTACGCTTTCAACTCCATGATCGTCACGATGGCCTCGACCGCCCTCGGGCTGATCCTCGGAGCGCCGGCCGCTTTCGTAGCGTCCTGGACCCGCATCACCTGGCCGGCGATCGTCACGCTCGTCGCCCGGATGGCGCCGGGCACGCTTTTCCTCCTGCCCTGGTATGTGATGTTCAGGCAGGTCGACATGATCGGCAGCTACTGGTCTCTCATCCTGACCCATGCGGTGATCACCATGCCGATCGTCATTTGGGTCCTGATCCCATTCTTCGACAACATTCCCCGAAGCGTCTACGAGGCCGCCCAGGTCGATGGCTGCTCCCCGGCCCGCGTTTTCTGGCGGATCGCCCTCCCCCTCGTCACCGCCGGACTGGCGGTCTCCGCCATCCTCGCTTTCGTCTTTTCCTGGAACTACTTCCTCTTCGCGCTCGTCCTGTCGAATTCCGACACCAAGACGCTGATCGCCGCCTCCTTCAACTTCATCGGCGAAGGCTCGACCAATTGGGGCGCCCTCATGGCCGCCGCAACGCTGATCGCCCTCCCGCCGCTCATCCTCGCCGTCATCGTCCAGCGCTGGCTCATTTCCGGCCTGACGCTCGGCGCCGTGAAAGGCTGACACCGATGTCCAACACCCATCCACCGATGCGCGCCGCCTGTTTTCACGGCTCCGACCGCATCACCATCGAAACGGCACCGCGTCCCGAGCCCAAGGCAGGCGAGGCCGTTCTGCGCGTCATGAGGACGGCGCTCTGCGGCTCGGACTTCAAGCTCTGGCACCAGGGGTCGGACCATATCGCAGGGCATGAGATCTTCGGCCGTGTCGACGAGCCGGGCCATGCGATGCAAGGAACGCGCTGCGCGGTCTACATTCCCGAGCATTGCGGCCATTGCGACGCCTGCGAGGCGGGCGACACCCAGATGTGCCTGACCGTCTCCTCGCTCATCGGATGGAACCGCGACGGTGGATATGCCGAATTCGTCCGCGTCCCCGACAACTGCCTTCTACCGGTGCCGGACGACATCGAGGACGATCTCGCTCCACTCCTTCTCGACACGATAGGGACATCCGCCCATGCGGTTCGCGAGGCCGGGCGCTTCGTCCCCGCCGAGGCGAAGAGGCCCGTTCTCGTGACGGGTGCGGGACCCGTCGGCCTGGGCGTCGTCATCGCCCTCAAGGCGCTCGGCTATGGCGAGGTCTTCGTTTCGGATCCGAATGGCGAGCGCGTCGCGATCGCTCGTTCCTTCGGCGCAAAAGACCATCCGGTCGGCAGTCGCGAGACGCGCTTTGCAGCCATTTTCGAATGTTCCGGGGCTCACGCCGCCCGCAACCTCGCCATCGAGCTCGTCCTGCCCAAGGGGGTCATCATCCTCGTCGGCGAAAACGCGGCCCCCTGGACGATCACCGAAGACAAGATTTTCCGGCGCAAGGATTTCGCCATGCTGCGGACCTTCTATTTCCCGAAGGGCGACCTCCAGCCCAATATCGAACTGCTGCGCGCCCACCGCGACGCCTATCGACGCCTTGTCGATGAGAGATTCCCGCTGGATACCTTGCCGGAGCGCTTCTCGCATTTTGCCCAAGGGCGATCGATCAAACCTGTCCTCGCTTTCGCAGGAGACGTCTGATGGCCTCGATCTCCATGCGCTCCCTGGTCAAGACCTATGGCGACTTCACCGTCATTCCGGGCCTCGACCTCGAAATCGCGGATCATGAATTCGTCGTCCTGGTCGGCCCCTCCGGCTGTGGCAAATCGACCCTCCTGCGGGTCCTTGCCGGTCTCGAGCGGATCAATGGCGGCGATCTGTATATCGGAGACGACCGGGTGAACGACGTACCGGCGGCCCGGCGCGACATCGCCATGGTCTTCCAGGACTATGCTCTCTACCCCCACATGACCGTGCGACAGAACATGGCCTTCGCGTTGGAAATGCGCGGCATGGACAAGGCGGAGATCGAGACCCGGGTGAAGCGCGCCGCAGGTCTGCTCCACATCGAAGATTTTCTCGACCGTCGTCCAAAGGCGTTGTCCGGCGGCCAGCGCCAGCGCGTGGCCATGGGTCGCGCCATCGTGCGCGATCCGAGGGTCTTCCTCTTCGACGAACCGCTTTCCAATCTCGATGCCAAGCTGCGCGCCCAGGTGCGCGCGGAGATCAAGGCGCTCTCCCAGCAGCTCCGCACCACGATGGTCTTCGTGACCCACGATCAGGTCGAAGCGATGACCATGGCGGATCGGATCGTCATCATGAAGTCCGGCATCATCCAGCAGGTCGGTAGTCCCGAAGACGTCTACGAGCGACCCGCCAATCTCTTCGTCGCCGGCTTCATCGGCTCTCCGGCCATGAACGTCCTGCCGGTCACCGTGGCTGGTGACAGGCTCGTGCTGAGCAACGCTCGCTCCGTCCAGATCGCAAGTCTCGGCAGTAAACGTCCGGCCGCGCTCATTGAGGGGGCAACAGTTGATCTCGGCATTCGGCCGGAGCATTTCGAGGTGGCGCCGGACGATCCGAATGCCATCGCCGTGACGGTCGATCTCGTCGAGCCGCTCGGCTCCGATACGCTAATTCACTTCAAGCTTGCCGAGATCAATGCGATCGCGAGGGTTTCGCCGGATCTGCGGCCGAAACCGGGCGACAGCCTATCTCTCTCGCCGGTCCCCGGCAAGATCCATCTCTTCGAGCGGGAGACCGGCGAAGTCATCCGCTAGCCGGCCGTACCACAGAAACGAACAGGCTATCGACCCGCCATCCGGCTTGATGCCGGTGAGTCGGCAGCCGCAGGGCGCGCAAGACGCCGTCAGGCCGCAGACGACGCTCGCGAGGCGCCACGGCCGCCCTATGCAAGACCCAAGGAGCTTCCCATGACGATTTCCGGCCTCAAGGATCAGAGCCTCTTCACCGCACGCTGCCTCGTCGGTGACACATGGATCGCGGCGGAGAAGGGAACCGGTATCGCGGTCACGGATCCGGCCGACGGCTCGCTCGTCGCCGAAGTGCCGAGCCTTTCCGTCGAGACCATTCGCGCGGCCATCGACAAGGCCGAGGTGGCCCAGGTCGAATGGGCCAGACGCACCGCGAAGGAACGCGCGTCGCTCATCCGGCGCTGGTACGAACTCATTCTCGAAAATGCCGACGACCTTGCCCGTATCCTCACCGCCGAACAGGGCAAGCCACTGGCGGAGGCCAAGGGCGAGATTGTCGCCAACGCGGCCTATCTCGAATGGTTCGCCGAAGAAGCCAAGCGCGTCTACGGCGACATCGTTCCGCCGCCGGGCGCCGACCGCCGCGTCCTCGTCATGAAGCAGCCGGTAGGGGTCTGCGCCGCGATCACGCCTTGGAATTTTCCAAACGGCATGATCACGAGAAAGGCCGGCCCCGCTCTCGCCGCCGGATGCACCATCATCGTCAAGCCGGCCTCGCAGACGCCGCTTTCGGCCCTGTCTCTCGGTGTGCTTGCAGAGCGCGCCGGAATTCCGGCCGGCGTCTTTCAGGTGGTGACCGGCAAGGCCAAGGACATCGGCACCGAATTCAGCCACAATCCGAAAGTCGCCAAGATCAGCTTTACCGGATCGACGGAAGTCGGACGCTGGCTGATGCGCGAGGGCGCTTCGACCATCAAGCGCCTGTCACTCGAACTCGGCGGCAATGCGCCCTTCATCGTTTTCGAGGATGCCGATCTCGATGCGGCCGTGGCCGGTACGATGATCGCGAAGTTCCGCAATTCCGGCCAGACCTGCGTCTGCGCCAATCGAATCTATGTCCATGAAAGCTTGGCAGACGCCTTCGCCGAAAAACTGGCGGAAGCGGCTCAAGCCCTCAAGGTGGGACGTGGCACCGAGGACGGCGTCACCCAGGGTCCGCTGATCGACGCGGCGGCCGTCGAAAAGATGGAGGAGCATCTCAAGGACGCGCTCGATCGCGGTGCGCGACTTGTCTCCGGCGGCTCGCGCCACGAACTCGGCGGCACCTTCTTCGAGCCGACCGTCATCACCGACGTCACCCAGGACATGCAACTCGCTCACGAAGAGACATTCGCCCCGCTCGCCCCGATCATCCCCTTCAGCGACGAGACGGACGTGATCGCCAAGGCGAACGACACCGAATTCGGTCTCGCCGCCTATTTCTACACGCGCGACCTCGCCCGCATGTTCCGCGTCGCAGAAGCGCTCGAAAGCGGCATCGTCGGCGTCAATTCCGGTCTTATCGCCAATGAGATGGCGCCATTCGGCGGTTTCAAGCAGTCCGGGCTCGGACGCGAAGGCTCGAAATACGGCATCGAGGAGTATCTCGAGACCAAATATATCTGCGTCGCGGGCCTATGAGCGAGGAAGCAACCTGCTTCGACCCACAAGGTCGGCGTGTCGTCTGTCTCGGTCTCGCGGCTTTCGACTATCTCTGGCAGGTGGTCGAATTGCCCGAAGGCACGAGCGCCAAGGTGCGGGCGCACGACTTCCTGACCCGGGGCGGCGGCATGGCAGCGACAGCGGCCGTGGCGGTCGCCCGGCTTGGCGGCGAGGCCGCCTTCTGGGGCCGGGCCGGCCAGGACCGCGAAGGCGAAGAGATGAAGGCAGAACTCGCCACAGAGCGCGTCGATGTCGACGCGTTTCGGCTTTTTGCCTGTGGCCGTTCATCGATTTCCGGTGTCTTCGTCGACCCGGCAGGCGAGCGACATATCGCCAATTTCCGCGGCGAGGCCCTGCCGGTCGAAGCCGATTGGTTGCCCCTCGCGGACCTGAAGAGAGCTGGCGCCCTCCTCGCCGATCCGCGTTGGCCGGAAGGGGCCGAAGCCGCCTTCAGAAGTGCGCGAGACAAAGGCGTTCCGACGGTCCTTGACGCCGACGTCGCCGATCGCGAGGTGTTCGAACGACTTCTCCCATTGACCGACCACGCGATCTTCTCCGAGCCCGCCCTCGCCGCCTTTGCCGGGCGGAACGAGGCCGATGCCCTGGCGGCCGTTGCCCGACATGGCTGCCGGATCGCGGCCGTCACCAAGGGCAGCGCTGGCGTCTCCTTTCTGGAGGCCGGCAATTTTTCCCATCTGCCGGCCTTTGACCTCGAGGTCGTCGACACGACCGGGGCGGGTGACGTCTTCCATGGCGCCTATGCGCTCGCCATCGCCGCCGGCCTTTCGATCCACTGCGCCATGGGCTTCGCGGCGGCCGCCGCCGCGCTCAAATGCACCCAGCCCGGCGGCCGGCAAGGCATTCCGACATTCGATGAAACGATGCATTTCTGGAGTTCGAACCAATGACCACGATCGGCAAGATCCGAGGACTGACGCGCCTGTGCGACGACGACGGACACTTCACCATGGTCGCGCTCGACCAGCGCCCCCCGCTGATTGCCGCGATCGCGAAGGCGAAAGGCATCGATGCCGCGAAGGTCGGCTTTGACGACATGCTTGCCGCAAAGCGCCTCCTGGTGAAGGGCCTCGCCCGTGACGCGAGTTCCATGCTGCTCGATCCCAATTTCGCCCTGCCCGCCGCCATAGACATCTTGCCGGCCAAGACCGGGCTGATCGTGACCCTGGAAGAGCACCGCTTCGAGGAGACGTCCGACGGCAGAAAATCCCGCTCGATCGACAACTGGACGGTGGAGAAGATCCGGCGCCTCGGCGGCGACGCGGTCAAAGTCCTCGCATGGTACCGCCCCGACGCCTCGCCGGAGGTGCTGGCTCATCAGAAGGCCTATGTGCGGACGGTCGGCGCCGAATGCCGCCGCCACGACATTCCCTATGTGCTGGAACTCCTGGTCTATCCCTTCCCGGAAAGCGCCAATCATACGACCGACTACGTGGAATCGGCCGACAAGCGGGCCGAACTCGTCATCGACAGCGTGAAGGAATTCGCCAAACCCGAATATGGCGTCGATCTCTTCAAACTGGAAACGCCGGTCCCCGGCGCGACCTTGCCAGAATTGGGCGACGACACCGCCTCGCGCGATGCAGCTTCGGCCTTTGCTGCGGTGGGCTCCATCTGCCGCGACGCCGGCATTCCGTGGGTCATGCTATCCGGTGGTGTTGCGCCAAGCCAGTTCGAACGGGTGCTCCGCTATTCCTATGCGGCCGGAGCGCAAGGCTTTCTCGCCGGTCGCACGATCTGGCTCGATGCTGTGGAGTCAAGCTTCCCAGACGAAGACGCAGTTCTGGCGTCGCTGGAGAGCGACGGGAAGCAGCGTCTTGCCTCTCTGACCGCGCTGACCCGAGAATCGGCAACGCCCTGGCGACCAGACTATGATTTCTCGGATATCGCCAGGGAAGGCGATCTCGCGACCATCTACGCCTGACATGCCTCGCATCAAAAAGCCGGCGGCGTCGCATGGGTGCCGTCGGGCAGCATTGACGTGCTACTGAATTTTCATCCAGCGGCGAGGAGAGCCTCTTCCGCTTCTGATCTGCACCCAAGAAACTGGACCGTTCTGAATTGGAGTTTTCCGCGATAGCATCCCTGGTCGGGAGGAGCGGAGAGCGATGAATGCATCGAAGTTTTCGGACGCGCAGAAGGCGTTCATTTTGAAGCAGGGAGCTGACGGCATGCCGGTGGCGGAGATCTGTCGGCGAGCTGGGACCAGTCAGGCGACCTACTTCAACTGCAAAAAAGAAGTACGATGGTCTGCTGCCGACGGAGATGAAGCGGCTGAAGCAGCTCGAGGATGAGAACGGCAAGCTGCGCAAGTTGGTCGCGGACCTGTCGCTGGACAAGGAGATGCTTCAGGACGTCATCCGCGGAACTCTTTAAGGCCTGGTCGCAAACGCGAGCTGGTGACGGAGACGTGCAGGTAATGGGGTGTATCGATCAGGCACGCCTGCCGGGTTCTGGAACTCGACACCTCGACCTGCCACTACAGATCTCGTTGCCCGACCAGGCCGGCTTGGCAGCTCGGATCAAAGACATCTGTATGACCCGCGTCCGGTATGGCTGCCGACGGGTCCATGTACTGCTCCAGCGAGAGGGCTGGACCGGCAACATCAAGCGAACCTACCGGATCTACAGGGATCTCGGTCTGCAACTGAGGAACAAGACACCGAAACGGCGGGTGAAGGCGAAGCTGCGTGGGTGACCGGCGGCAAGCGATCGCTCCGAACGAGGTCTGGGCCATGAACTTCGTCCACGATCAGCTTGCGACGGGCAGGAAGATCAGGGTGCTGACAATCGTCGACACGTTCTCCCGTTAGGTGCCGGCCCTTGACCCGCAGTTTAGCTACCGCGCCGAGGACGTTGTAAAAACGCTTGAGCAGATCTGTCCCGTCGTCGGTTATCCCAAGACGATCCGCGTCGATCAGGGTACCGAGTTCGTGTCCCGGGACCTCGAACTGTGGGCCTACACGAAGGGCGTGACGCTCGACTTCTCACGGCGGGGCAAGCCGACGGACAATGCCTTCATCGAAGCCTTCAACGGCCGTTTCCGGGCGGAATGCCTCAACCAGCACTGGTTGCTGACACTTGCCGACGCTACGGAAAAGTTGGAGGATTGGCGCAGATACTACAACGAGGAGCGTCCACATGGGGCGATCGGGAACAAGGTCCCGATCTCGTTCATCAATCCCGACGGTGCCACCGGCCCGCCGTCGTGACGAAGCTGGGAAACTCCAGCTTCCAGCGATCCAGAGAATGGGTGCGGATCACGATCATTGGCACTTGGCATCAATGAGCGATTTCGACAAAATCCATTTAGGTAGATTGCCATGGGCTGAGCGGGTGTTACATTCGTCGTAGAGAGTCGCAGTCGACGACAAATTATTTCAATAGCTTAGCGCCAACTGAGCTTGCAGGTCAGAATCCTGCCGCCCCAGCCAATCTGACACATTCAGAGCTCATCTTGAAAATCAGCGCGTAGCTAGAACGGTCTCCTTCTGAGCCCTCTTGATGTTCGTCGGTTTCTTTTGGCGAAGCGATCGAATGATACTGACCGGACGATTGAACCGGCCCTGCTTGTCGCTTCTCATTGGCTCTGGCGCTCGTCTCGTCTGTCATGGCTCCTCCTCAACGGAGCCACTCAAGCCCATACTCTTGTGTCAGGAAACTCTGCTCTGGGAAAAGCGCCGCCAAAAGATTAGTGCGGTCGTTGCATTCGAAACCCTCTTCGTAAGAGGCATCTTTTCCATAACCGTCTATGCGCAAACGAGTTTTGAGCACGAATTTCGGGTTCGAGACCGCCAGCCGAAGGAACGTCGTCCGGTTCGCATCGTTGTCCTTCACAACGCCTGATGAACGGGCAGGAAGGAGATTTCATCATGGTCGACAAGCACGAAGCCAAAGGCGCGGTGAAAGAAGCCGCCGGCAATGCTCGCGAGGCTGCAGGCGACGCCATCGACAACCGCGAGATGGAAGCCAAGGGCAAGGCTCAGGCGAGCGAAGGCAAGACCGAGAAGAATGCCGGCAAAGTGAAGGATGCCGTCAAGGATCAGACCTCCTGACGTGAAGGACCGCACAAATGGACGGATACGTATAGCGAAAGGCCCGTCGGCTTCGGCGGGCTTTTTTTGTTTTCGGCCCTTACTTCTATGATTGACGACTGCCTGGAGCGAACGGTCTTTCTCGGCTGAAATGAGCTACTCCGGTCATGTCCTGATCGCGGTCGGGGCGGATCTTGACCGCCCGACCGGTCTTCCTCGCCGCCAGCGCGGCGACAGCGCAGAAGAGGTTCATCTGGCTTTCCTTGCCGCCGAACCCGCCGCCCATGCGCCTGACATTCACCGTCACGGCATTGGAGGGAACGCCCAGCACATGGGCCACCATATGCTGGGCCTCGGACGGATGCTGGGTCGAGCAGTGGACGACCACGTCGTCATCCTCGCCGGGGATCGCGAAGGCGATCTGGCCCTCGAGATACATGTGGTCCTGCCCGCCGATGGTGATGGTGCCATCGATGAGGCGCGGCGCGGCGCGGCGGCAAAGGCGGGGTCCACATCGCCGCGTTCGAGCTTCAGCGGCGGCGCCACATAGGGATAGCCGGCCTCGCGCGCCGCGCGCGGATCGAGGGCGAAGGGCAGCTCCTCGCAATCGACCTTGGCCAGAACAGCCGCCCAGCGCGCTGCGTCCCGGGTTTCGGCGATCACCGCAAAGAGCGGCTGGCCGTGAAACTGGATTTCTTCAGTCGGAAAGACCGGCTCGTCATGCTTGCCTGTCGGGCTGATGTCGTTGGTTCCGGGAATGTCGTCGACGGTCAGGACGTCGACGACGCCGGGCGCGGCCCTCACGGCGGACAGGTCGAGACCGCGAATACGGGCATGGGCGACCTGCGACAGGCCGAGATAGGCGTGGAGCGTACCCTCCGGCTGGGCGATGTCGTCGGTGTAGTCCGCCCGGCCGGTGACATGCTTGGCGGCGCTGTCATGGATGCGGTCGCGATAGACGGTGCCGGAAATCGTCGCGTGGTCTCCGTCCAGGATGGCCGATAGGGTTGCGCTGTCTTTCATGAGCTTCTCCTCCCTTGCTCGCTCAGGCCACGGCCAGTCGAACCGGCTCGCCGCCGGCATCGTCCTGTTCGAGGAAAAAGCGAAGCAGAAGATTTTGGGCGGTCAGCATCCGGTAGTCGACCGAGGCGCGCCAATCGCTGAGCGGCGTGAAATTCTGCGGCAAGAGCGCTGCGGCAGCGGTGAAGGCCCCTTCACACCAGGGCTGGCCGATCAGCGCCTCTTCTGCCGCCAAGGCCGCTTCGGCGTGCCGGCCATGCCGCCAAAGGCGATGCAGCAGGCCGAAATGACGCCGTTCGCGACCGTGCCGCTAATCCCGGCCGGAAGGGACGAAATATCCTCGTCGCGGCGTTTGGAGATCTTGTAGGCGGCATCGCGCTGGCCTTGGCTGGGAAGCGAAACCGCGATCTCCTCCACGAATTCGCCGGGCGTGCGATCCTGCCGGCCATAGGCGATGAAGAAGTCTTCGAGCGGAATAGCCCGGCGCGTCGCGCCGTGGCGCAAGGTGATCTCGGCGCCAAGCGCTATCAGAACTGGCGGCGTGTCGCCGATCGGAGAGCCATTGGCGATGTTGCCGCCGATCGTGCCCATATTACGCACCTGCCAGCCGGCGATCCGGTTCCAATAGGCTCTCAGATGGGGAAAGTGCTTGGCGAGATGGCCGGTGAAGATGGCAGGCGCGATCGGCCGCAGGGATTTCGTGACCCAAAATCCCACATCGGTCGCGCCGGCGACGATGGTGGCATTCCAATTTTCGGCGAGGCAGGCGGCGAAATCGTCGAGATCGGCAGGCAGGATGCTCTGATTGCCGGCCGGCCCGGTGACGATGCGATCCGTGCTCTCGAGAGCCTTGAGGCGCGCGGTGATCGCCTCGCGCTCGCGATGGATCGGATCGGCGGCGGGCGAGCCATAGCGGCTGACGGCGACCGCCGCGCGGATGATCGGCGCATATCCGGTGCAGCGGCAGAGATTGCCCTGGAGCGCGGTCTCGACCTCGACCTCCGTCGGCTCCGGAACCGCCATCCACAAGGCATAGAGCGACATCACGATGCCCGGCGTGCAGAAGCCGCATTGGGAGCCGGGCGGTTCTGAGACCCGCGGGCCTTCGAACCTATCGCTTGCAAAGGGCCGCGTCTCGCCCGAGGGCGTCTGCGCAAATGACTGGTCGAGACGCCCGCCGTTTATTTTCAACGCGTTTCGAACGCCCGCCCAATGGCTGGCGCATTCTGAACGACTCGCGGCCTCTGATCACCCTTGTCATCGACACCCGACATCGCGGATCTTGAGGAGGCAAGAGCGAATGGCGACCAATCGGAATCGGCATTCGCTCTCAACCCGATGATCGCAGTTCGCGAGAGACTCGCTCAGAACTCTTCCCAGCTGTCCTGCAGCATTTTCAGTGCAGCGTTGCCCTGAGTCTGTGGCGTCGCCTTTGGCCTCGACTCGTCCCGCGCTCCGATTTGGACCGGGGCGAACGCCGGTTTGGCGCGTGCGGTGGGTCTTGCAGCCGTCGCCGAATTAGAATGGCTTATGGCGCGTGAGGTTCGGGCGCCGCCCTTGGACGCGGAGCTGCGCGTCGAGAAGGATGCGACCAGTTGGCCGAGCGACTCGGTCTCGCTTGTCAGAGTGCCCGTGGCGGCCGTCGCCTGCTCGACCATCGCGGCGTTCTGCTGGGTCGACTTATCCATCTGGTCTGCGGCGCTCGACACTTCGCGCAGGCTCGTCGACTGCTCTTGGGCGCTGTCCGCGATCTCGGAGATTACCTTGGCCATATCGCCCACTTCGGCGACGATCGCCTCGAGCGATCTGCCCGAGGTGGTGACGAGATCGACGCCGACAGTCACCTGTTCGCGCGAGGTGGAGATCAATTCCTTGATCTCCTTGGCCGCGGTGGCGGAACGTTGAGCGAGTTCGCGCACCTCCTGGGCAACCACTGCGAAACCCTTGCCGGCCTCGCCGGCGCGGGCCGCCTCGACACCCGCATTGAGAGCCAAGAGATTGGTCTGGAAGGCGATCTCATCGATGACACCGATAATGTCGTTGATCCTCTGCGAGGAGCCTTCGATCTCTTCCATCGCGGAGATGGCGTTTCCGACGATGGTGCCGCCGTCCTCGGCCTTTTTGAGGGCAGAGAGCGCCTTGCGCCGGGCATCGGACGAGCCTTCGGCGGTTCTTGCGATCGCCTGGCTGACATCATTGAGAGCGGCGACGGTCTCTTCGACGCTCGCGGCCTGTTGTTCGGTTCGCTGGGAGAGGTCACGCGCGGCGGCATCGATTTCGCTGAGGCCGGAGCGGATCGATCCGACCGCACCGACCACGCCGTCGATCGCATCTTCCAGGTGGCTGACGCTGTCGTTGAACTTGGCTCGGATCGCGACGAATTCCGGCGCGACTTGCCGATCGATGCGCACCGTCAGATCGCCGGCCGCCAGCCTTTCGAAGCCGGCGTCGACGGCGGTAACGAATGCCCGAAGGTCCTCCGCTTTGGCATTCTCAAGATCGGCATGGCGCTGACGGATCTCATCGCTCTCGCGCCGGGTCTTTTCTTCGGCGCTTGCCAGTTCGTTGCGCTCGATCAACGACTTCTTGAACGTCTCGACGGCACCCGCCATGGCGCCGATCTCGTCCTTGCGCTCGAGACCCACGGTCTCCACGCTCGTGTCGCCGGCCGCCAGCTGGCGCATGAGGGCGGTCATCGTCGAAACGGGGCGGCCGATCATCCTATGCAGCCCATAGCCGAAGGCGATCGCGGCTGCGACGAGAAGAACCATGCCAATGCCGACAGTCCAGCG
Source organism: Fulvimarina manganoxydans (assembly GCF_900176465.1). Taxonomy (GTDB): domain Bacteria; phylum Pseudomonadota; class Alphaproteobacteria; order Rhizobiales; family Rhizobiaceae; genus Fulvimarina; species Fulvimarina manganoxydans. The sequence continues at coordinate 315,501 of NZ_FWXR01000002.1, read as the reverse complement.
AGACGTCGCGATGGCTTGCGTTTCATCGCGTGATGCCGCTTCGACATTGGCGAAGGCGGAATCGCGAGCGCCGTCGAGCGTCTCCTCGATCGGTTCGATAAACGTGTCGGCTTTTCCCGATTTGAAGATTTGGAGCGCCTCCGGATAGGTCGCGTCCGAACGGGCGAAAGCGATGACAGGATCGGCGATCTCGCTCTGCCAGGCGTTCATGTCGAGGGCGGCCTTGTCGAGCGCCGTCAAAAGGTCCGGCCTGCCGGCCACCAAGCCGCGAAGCTCGCCCAGAGCCTTTTCAAAGCTCTGGTAATGTTCCTTGACGCGCTGCGCGAAATACGGATCGCGCGTAATCATGAAACCGCGAAGGGAATTTTCCTGGCGCGCGAGCGTGAAACGCGCGGTCACCGCGGCCTCAGAGACGGCGATCTGCTCGTCCTTGAAATGGGCCCGGTTGGCGATATCAGACACTGTCCATGTGAGGATTCCTCCCATGCATACGGCCATGAGCGTCACGATCGAGAAAGCGACTCCAATCTTCTTCCCGACAGATAGATCCCGGATCCTTGGCAAGATTCATCCTCCAAAACGTATGCCCTATTTATTCTCTCATGGCACGATTATGTTGCCCCGACATTAATTCCGCTTGTGCTTCCAAGAGCTTGCATGTTCGGCGAAAGGCTTCGACCAGAGCGTGCTGATTGTATTGAAATGAGATAGAACGGGCGCCGAATTAAAGGTCTTGCGCATAGCGATCATAATCGGAGATTGGCCCCTGACCGCTAATGGACGGAGAGACGAGCGGACGCTCCTCTGTCTCCGTCGCGGCTGTCTCTATCGGTGCTTTGGACGGGGGTTCGGCGCATGTCCCCTCGCAGGGATAGCCGCGGCGCGGCTCCCTTCTCCAAAACAACGCATGCTGCGGCCTCAAAGCCGCGATGTCGTTCCAACGATCAGAAGAACCGACTAGATTGTTTAAGCCTCCCGCCGCTTCGCGCACCTATCCCTGCCGAAACCGCCATTGATCTCGCTGCATGTTTGCGTAAGCATCGCATCGCCGAAAACTGCCAATGGCGAATGTCCACCCCAGCCGCGAACGCATTCCATTAAGGCGTCGAACGTCACGCCCCCGCAAGTCGCGTCGCAGAATGAATGAAACCATGACCCGCCATTCCTATCGCGATCAGCTTGCAGACCAGCCCCTCGATTGTGCGATCGAGGCCGATGAGGTTCTGTTCGACGGCTTCCGCGCGCTGCGCAAGGTGACGCTCAGCCATGGGCGGCTGGACGAGGGCGGGACGATCGGCCCCGTTTCGCGCGAGTTTCTCGCCACGGGCGAGGTGGCGATCATCATCCCCTATGACCCGGACCTCGATGCGATCGTCACCATTCGCCAGTTTCGGATCGGCTCGGCACTGGTCCTCGACAAGGCGGCGGCGTTGGAGCTCCCCGCAGGCCTCGTCGATCCCGGCGAGGAAGTGGAGACCGCGGCAGCCCGCGAACTCGAAGAGGAAACCGGTCTCAAGGCGCGAGCGATCGAGCGCTGCTATGCCTTTCTCACCTCACCCGGCCTGACCACGGAACATGCGACCGTCTATTTGGCGATCGTCGATGCTTCGCAGCTGGGTGAAAAGGCCGGCAAGGAAGAGGAGGACGAGGATATTCGACCGGTCCTCGCCCCCGTTGACGAGCTCGTCACGGCCGTCGACGAAGGCTGGGTGGAGAACGGCTTTCTCATCGGCTGCACCCACTGGTTCGCCCGCAAGGGCCGCGCCAAGGCCCATGCGCTTCTCAACACATTGAGTGTCGACTGACGGCGAAATGGCGCCATGCCCAAGGCTTGGCAGGCGTCGCGGCGAGGGTTAAGCACGAGACCATGACAGTTCTTCTCTCCGTCACCGGCTTCGACCCCGATCGCTGGCTCGAAGCGCTTCGCAAGGCCGATCCCGCGCGCAATTTCGTGCGAGATGCCAGCCCAGGGGACGAGGATGTGCGCTATGCTGTCGTGTGGAAGCATCCGCACGGGCTGCTCGACACCTATCCGAACTTGCAAGCGATCCTATCGCTCGGCGCCGGTGTCGACCATATTCTCACCGATCAGCGTCTGCCGGACGTGCCGATCGCGCGGATCGTCGCCGACGATCTGACGGCGCGCATGAGCGAATATGTGCTCTGGCGGGTTCTCGATCATCATCGCCGGGGTTTTGCCTATCGCGCGCAACAAGCACGCTCCCAATGGAACGAGCGGCTGCAGCCGGCAGCGGGCGAGATCACCGTCGGCATCATGGGTCTTGGCGAGCTTGGCCGAGATGCCGCGTCGAAGCTCCGCAATCTCGGCTTCAAGGTCACCGGCTGGAGCCGCGCACCAAAATCCGTCGAAGGTGTCGAGAGCTTTGCCGGAGAGAATGGGCTCGGCCCGTTCCTTCAAAGCGCGGACATTCTGGTCGTGCTCTTGCCCCTGACCCGGGACACGCGCGGCATCGTCAACGGTAAGCTCCTATCCCAATTGAAGCGGGAGACGCCGCTCGGCGGCCCGGTTCTCATCAATGCGGGGCGCGGCGGACTGCAGGTCGAGGTGGATATTCTCGCCGCCCTCGACGATGGAACGCTGATGGAAGCCTCGCTCGATGTCTTCGAGATCGAGCCCCTGCCCGCTGCCTCGAAGCTCTGGTCCCATCCCCGTGTCTTCGTCACGCCCCACGCCGCAGCATCATCGGAGCCGACGGCCCTCGCCCCAGTCATAACAAGGCAGATCGCCGCCCATGAACGCGGCGAGGCACTGGAGAACGTGGTCGATCGAGCCGCGGGTTATTGAGCCGCCCTGCTTAGGCTCGACTCGGCCCCAAAGAGCGCCTATAGCGAACCGTACCGTTCGGTACGGCCCATTTGCGAAGCGGCAGATGAAGGCCGCCACGAGACGCCATCAGGAGGACTGACATGCCCGCTTATCGTTCCCGCACCTCGACCCATGGCCGCAACATGGCCGGCGCGCGTGGTCTTTGGCGCGCGACGGGCATGAAGGACGGCGATTTCGGCAAGCCGATCATCGCGGTCGTCAACTCCTTTACCCAGTTCGTGCCCGGCCATGTGCATCTGAAGGATCTCGGCCAACTGGTCGCCCGCGAGATCGAGGCGGCGGGCGGCGTCGCCAAGGAATTCAATACGATCGCGGTCGATGATGGCATCGCCATGGGCCATGACGGGATGCTCTATTCGCTCCCCTCGCGCGAGCTGATCGCCGACTCCGTCGAATATATGGTCAATGCCCATTGCGCCGATGCAATGGTCTGCATCTCCAATTGCGACAAGATCACGCCGGGCATGCTGATGGCCTCGATGCGCCTCAACATTCCCGTCGTCTTCGTCTCGGGCGGGCCGATGGAGGCCGGCAAGGTCGTTCTGTCCAACGGCGAGAAGAAGGCGCTCGACCTCGTCGACGCCATGGTCGCGGCGGCCGACGACCGGGTCTCCGACGAAGATGTCCAGACCATCGAGCGCTCTGCCTGCCCGACCTGCGGCTCCTGCTCCGGCATGTTCACGGCCAACTCCATGAACTGCCTGACCGAAGCCCTCGGCCTCTCCTTGCCGGGCAACGGCTCGACGCTCGCAACCCACGCCGATCGCCGCCGCCTCTTCGTCGAAGCCGGCCATCTCGTGGTCGATCTCGCCCGCCGCTATTACGAGCAGGATGACGAGAGCGTGCTGCCGCGCGCCATTGCGAGCTTCAAGGCTTTCGAAAACGCGATGACGCTCGACATCGCCATGGGCGGCTCGACCAATACGGTGCTCCATCTCCTCGCCGCCGCCCAGGAGGGCGAGGTCGATTTCACCATGGCCGACATCGATCGCCTGTCGCGCCGGGTGCCAGTGCTCTGCAAGGTCGCGCCGGCCGTCGCCAATGTTCACATGGAAGACGTTCATCGCGCCGGCGGCATCATGGCGATCCTCGGCGAGCTCAATCGCGCCGGTCTCATCGATGCCTCCTGCGGCTGCGTCCATGCCGAAAGCATGGAGGCTGCGCTGGGCCAGTGGGACGTGACGCAGACCTCAAGCCGTTCGGTGCACGACTTCTATCGCGCCGCGCCCGGCGGCGTGCCGACGCAAGTCGCCTTCAGCCAGGAGCGTCGCTGGGACGATCTCGACCTCGACCGCGAAAAAGGCGCGATCCGCAGCGCCGATCACGCCTTTTCGAAGGATGGCGGCCTTGCGGTGCTTTACGGCAATCTCGCCGAGGATGGCTGCATCGTGAAGACGGCTGGCGTCGATGACTCGATCCTCAAATTCTCAGGGCCCGCCCGGATCTTCGAAAGCCAGGACGCGGCGGTCAAAAGCATCCTCTCCAACGAGGTGAAGCCCGGCGACATCGTGCTGATCCGCTATGAGGGCCCGCGCGGCGGACCCGGCATGCAGGAAATGCTCTATCCGACGAGCTATCTGAAGTCGAAGGGCCTCGGCAAGGCCTGTGCCCTCGTCACCGACGGGCGGTTCTCGGGCGGCTCTTCGGGCCTCTCCATCGGCCATGTATCACCGGAAGCGGCGGAAGGCGGCACGATCGGTCTCGTTCAGGAAGGCGACCGGATCGAGATCGACATCCCGAACCGCTCGATCCATCTCGCCGTCGACGACGCCGAGATCGCCAAGCGCCGCGAAGAGCAGGACGAAAAGGGCTGGAAGCCGGCCGAGCCTCGCAAGCGCAAGGTGACCGCCGCCCTCAAGGCCTATGCCGCCCTGACGACAAGCGCCGCCAAGGGCGCGGTTCGCAAGGTGGATTGACGGGGGCGTTGTACTGCCGCTGGGCCCGATGCACGACAGTCTCTTCGAACGGCCTCTGGCGAGTACTCGGCGCTTGCAAATCGGGCGTTCACTTGCATCGCGCTCGTCATGCTCGGGCCCCGTCCCGAGCATCCAGTGCACCAGTGAAGCCTCTCTATTTTCAGACGTTTCTGGATTCTCGGGACGGAGCCCGAGAATGACGATGCGTCGAAGGAATCGGCTTCTCAATCAGGTCGCAGGCTCGGCTTCTAAGCGTAGCGTCGTGCACCCTGACCGCTGGACGAATGGATGGACTTATCTGATTAATTCATTCGTCCAGCGGCATTAGATGTGCAGGGACAACGCCAATTGGAGCGCTTGGACACATGACGGTGAGTAGCATCATTTTGATGGCGATGGCGCCTCTCGGTGCATTGTGCCTCCTCATCTTCGTTCACCTCAACGCGAAACGGCACCCTGCGCGCCGAATTTCACAGCAAAACCAGAATGCCTTTCGCGAACGCTAATTGATTGCCCTCCCACTTGGGAGATGTTTCAGTCGAAGCAGCTGAGTTGAGGCGCCGAACGGCGACGTTTCATAGTCCCCTCGATCCTTCTTCGCTCAACTGAGCATTGGCAAACGCCGCACGGCGCTCACCATCGCGCCCTTATCGGAAAAGCGTTCGATCGTCTCGGCAAGGGGCTCGATCGCGGTCATCATATGGAAGGCGTTGGCATGAAGGAGCCGGCGCCCGTCCAGCATCAGGCCCACATGGCCCGGCCAGAAAACGAGGTCGCCCCGCTGAAGGGCCTCGATCCCGGCGAGCCGCGTGCCGAGGCTGCGCGCCTGATCGCCGGAATCGCGCGGCGCCTCGAGCCCCGCCATCTGGCAGGCGAGTTGGACGAGACCGGAGCAATCGATGCCGAGGACGCTCTTGCCGCCCCAGAGATAGGGCGTTCCGACGAAACGCTCGGCGACAGCGACCGGGTCGCCCATATGCTCGTCCGGCGGTCCGAGATGCTGGGCGACGACGGCACCGCCAGGCACGAGAACATAGGCGGCGTTGTGGTCCGCGCCTTCCCCGGTCTTCGAGACGAGCGCGCCCATCGGTAGTCCCATGACCGGCGGCGTCTTGATATCGGGCTTGGGAAAAAGAAAAGTTCGCGGCACTGTCACCCGCAGGGCAGCGGACGCGCGTTCGGCGTCGGGCTCGGCAAGGGCAATCGCCTCCCCCGGCGCATAGCCCACATAACCGTCCGTTTCGAGCTGGACCCAGGACCAGACGCCGTCTTCGGTCTGAAGCGTCTCGAAGACGCGAAGGCGCTCCCCCATCAAAGCCTCGGTGTCCAGCGCGGCGCGGGACGAAGGCGAGCGGCGTAAGGGCGCCAAAGGCGCGACGACGACGCCGCTCTTGCCCTCCACGAAGCGTTCGGCCGTGATCTGCCCCTCCAGGCGAATATCGGCGAGGTCCTCGCGATAGGCATTGAGGCGCGGATTGAGGCGATCTGTCATGAGGTCCTGGCTTGTTTTGCGATCACTTCGCGGGATAGCGCGTGGAAAAATGCTCGAAGAGGGTGCGGATCGCCATCGCCTCGCCGCCGACCGGGCCGATGGGCGAGGCCTTGGGACGCCAGCCATAGATGTCGAAATGGCCCCAGCTCTTCGCCTTCTCCACGAAGCCCTGAAGGAAGAGCGCGGCCGTGATCGCGCCGCCGAAACCGCCTGTGCTGACATTGTTGGTGTCGGCGACCTTCGAGGCGAGATCGGCATTGTAGGGTTTCCAGAGCGGCAGGCGCCAAATGGGATCGGCGACCTTCGATCCAGTCTCGGCAAGCCCGCTCGCCAAAGCCTCGTCGTCGGTGAAGAAGGCCGGCAGATCGGGCCCGAGCGCCACGCGCGCGGCGCCGGTCAGCGTCGCCATGTCGATCATCAGCTCCGGCGCTTCCTCGTCGCCGAGGGCCAGAGCGTCGGCCAGAACGAGGCGCCCCTCCGCATCCGTGTTGCCGATCTCGACCGTCTTGCCCTTGCGGCTCGTCAGGATATCGCTCGGGCGGAAGGCGTTGGCGGAGATCGAATTCTCGACCGCCGGAATGAGGACTCTCAGACGGATCGGAAGCTTGGCGTCCATGATCATGGAGGCAAGGCCCAGGACATTCCCCGCCCCGCCCATGTCCTTCTTCATCAGAAGCATGTTGGAGGACGGCTTGATGTCGAGCCCGCCGGTGTCGAAACACACGCCCTTGCCGACGAGGGTGATCTTCGGCGCGTCCTCCGCCCCCCAGGCGAGATCGACGAGGCGCGGTGCCGAGGCGCTGGCGCGCCCGACCGCGTGGATCATCGGAAAGTTCTTCTCCAGAAGCGCATCCCCGACGATGGCGGAGACCGAGGCGCCATGGCTTTCGCCGAGCGTACGAATGGCGGCTTCGAGCTCGACCGGCCCCATGTCATTGACGGGCGTGTTGATGAGATCGCGGGCGAGCGTCACGCCCCTCTCGACCGTCTCGACCCGTGCGAGATCGAGCCCATCGCCGAGATGCACGCGTCGGCTCGCCTCGTCGCCGTCCGATCCGTTCGGCGTCTTGTAACGCGAGAAGCGGTAACCACCGAGCTTGAGAGCGAGGCCGCAGAGGCTCGGATCGAGATCGCTCATCCCCTCCAAATGCCAGTCGCCGGCCGGGAGCTTGCGGGCAAGGCTTCCTGCGAGCAACGCGGCGCGTGATGCAGACCCCGCATCGCTTTCATCCATCTTGCCGAGGCCGAGAAGCACCTTAGCGACGCCTCCATCGGAGCCGGGAACAAGACAGACCTCGCCGGCCCCGCCATCGAAGCCGCTTGCTTTCGCCCAGGCGGCGACCGCCTCCCCCTGCTCTTTCGCCTCGCCGGGCCTCAAACCAAGGATCGGGCGGGACGTGTCGGATCGGGCGGGGAGGAAATCGAGGGTCATCGGGTCTCCATTCGGCGGGTTAAGACGACGGGAACAGCGAAAGCCCCCGTTAACGGTCCATTAGGGTTAACAGAATATTGTGGGTCCCGAATGACCGCCGGCCCACAGTCCGGCGAAAACCATCCAGGGTCTCGGACGGGAGCGACTCATGCGCAGCCGGAAGTCTAGTTCGTTTTCGATGTCGAAAAAGGGCCTGACGATCGCAAGTCTCGCCGCGCTCCTGGCCATGAGCGCTTGCGCCAATGTCAGCCGGGAGACGACCGGCTCGATTTCCAAGCCCTCCCAGACGAGCACCTATGGCGCGCCGTCCAAGCCCGTCTCGCAAATGTCGTCCAGCGATCTGCGCGGCGCGCTCGCCGCCTATGGCCAGCGTTACGAGGCCAATCCGAAGGACAAGACCGTCGGTCTTTCCTATGCCGCCGCGCTTCAGATGGCGGGCCGCAACGAACAGTCCCTTGCCGTGATGCGCCAGGTCGCCATCGCCCATCCGAAGGATCGCGACGTCCTGTCGGCCTATGGCAAGGCACTGGCCGCGGCCGGCGACCTCACCAAGGCCCTGGAGACCGTGCGCCGGGCCCAGACCCCGGACTATCCGGACTGGCGGCTGTTCTCGGCCGAAGGGGCGATCCTCGACCAGCTCGGGCGCCAGGACGATGCCCGCGTTCTCTATCGCAAAGCACTCGATCTTCAGCCGAACGAGCCGGCGGTCCTGTCCAATCTCGGCATGTCCTATCTCCTGGCCAACGATCTGCCGTCGGCCGAACGCTACCTGAAACAGGCGATCGGCCAACCGGGCGCCGACAGCCGCGTGCGCCAAAATCTCGCTTTGGTCGTCGGCCTTCAGGGCCGCTTCGAGGAAGCCGAAAAGATCGCATCGGCCGAGCTCTCGCCCTCCGAGGCGCAAGCCAATGTCACCTTCCTGCGCCAGATGCTGTCCCAGCAGAACACTTGGTCGAAGCTGGAGAAGGAAGGCAAGGCCGGCTGAGACACGAGGCGCCGAACGGCCTCTTCTCAAGCCAGTTCCTGTGCAAGCCAAGCAAGCACCGCCGCCACTTCGCGTCGGTGCTCAACGGCGTGGTCGCAGAGATAGACCGCGATCTCCGCCGGCCGGATCACGCTCTCCCGACAGGGGCGCAGAAGCGTTCCGTCAGCCAGCATGGACGCGACCGTCCGCCGCCATCCCAGCGCAATCCCCTGCCCCGAAACGGCGGCCTGAAGGACCAGCGGATAGCTGTCGAAGCTTCGGCCCTTTGAGCCGACACGGACCATCGATCCGCTCTGACGCAGAAAGTCGTCCCAATCCATCCAGTCCTGCGGCTCGACGCGATGGGCGAGCAGCCGCTCGTCTCGAAGCGCGCTCAAAGGCAACGGGCATTTCATCGCTTCAGCATAGGACGGACTGCAAACCGGAAACACCTCGTCGCTCGCCGTGAAGACCAGCGGATAAGAGCCATGCCGCCGTCCAGCCGTCTGGATGGCGATGTCGAAATCGGCCGCCGCTTCCCCGATCGCCTCAATCGAGCCCGAAACGCGGACCTCCACATCCGGGTGAAGGCGATGGAAGGACGACAGGCGCGGCATCAGCCAATAAAAGGCTTCGCAGAGTTGGCAGCGCAGCACCACTTCGCCCGGTCTGCGCCGCGCCTTCAGCCGCTGCGTCTCCATGGCGATCTCGCTCAAGGCATCGCTGACGATCCGCCCGAAGCGGCGTCCGGCCTCGGTGGGAAAGACGCCCCGATTGCGCCGCTCGAAAAGCGTAACTCCCAATTCGGCTTCGAGAAACCGGATTTGCTTGCTGATCGCTCCCTGGGTCAGGCCGAGCTCCTCGGCCGCCAGGGTGAAGCTCTCCAACCGGCAAGACGCTTCGAAGGGAAGAAGGGTCGCCAAAGGCGGCAGGGTGCGACGGCTCGAATGCATGACGTCCATTCATGAAACAATGGCCGAGAAGTCGTTTGTGGAGCGGCCGATATTCCGCAAGCATTACCGGATGGCATCCATATCGACCAGTCCCGCGCCTCGCTCCGCTGCAGGCCTGCCCACAGGATCCGTGAAAGGCATTCTGTCGATCCTTTGCGCGGTGTTTCTCCTGTCTCTCTCCGATGCCCTCGTGAAACTCGTCAGTGATCGCGTCGGCCTCTTTCAAATTCTCTTCCTGCGTTCCTCCTTCGCGATGGGTGCTCTCGTCGCGTTCGCAGTGTTGAGCGGCCGCCTTGCGGAGTTGTCGATCCGGGCGAAACGATGGGTCGGGTTGAGGAGCCTGTGCCTCTGCGCCATGTGGGTGGCCTATTACGCCGCCCTCCCCGCGCTTGATCTGCCGATCGCAGCGGCCGCCTACTACACCGCGCCGATCTGGATGGCGCTTGGCGGATGGCTGTGTCTGAGCCAACGTCTGAATGGCGCGACCTGGATCGCGCTCGGTGTCGGCTTTTGCGGCGCTTGCCTCGCCTTGAAACCCATGCCGGGCATGGTCTCGCCCTCGATCGTTCTGCCGATCCTTGCGGCCATCGCCTACGCAGCCGCCGGGCTCATCACCCACCAACGCTGCGCGGCCGAAAGGCCGCTCGCCATGGCGTTTCACCTCAATGCGAGCCTTGCCATCGTCGGGGGCCTCGGCCTCGCGCTCACGAGCGTCTTCTCGTCGAAAATTTCGGCGGAGCCTGTCCACCAGTTCCTGAGAACGCCGTGGCAGTCGCTCGACGCGATGCTCCTTGCGACCATGGCAGGGCTCGGCCTCCTCATTGCCGCGATCACCATTCTCGTCGCGCGAGCCTATCAGTCGCCTCGACCGGCTCTGATCGGGGTCTTCGACAATGCCTATCTCGGCTTTGCCGGGCTCTGGTCCTTCGTCCTCTTCGGTGTCGTTCCGGACGGCCCCGGTCTCGTCGGCATCGTCCTGATCGCCTGCGCCGGAGCCGGCGCGGCCCTGTCGATGCGCAGGCAAAAACCGGACCCGAAACGTGCAATCACATGACGCCGAAAATATTGATGATGGCAGGGCCGAGAATGACGGCAAAGAGCACCGGCAGAAAGAAGACGATCATCGGCACTGTCAGTTTGGGCGGCAGGGACGCTGCCTTCTTCTCCGCCGCATTCATGCGCATATCGCGATTTTCCTGCGCCATGGTGCGCAGGGCGCTACCGAGCGGCGTACCGTAACGCTCGGCCTGGATCAGCGCGGTCGTGACCGCCTTGACGCCTTCGAGCCCGGTGCGCTGCGCAAGATTGTCGTAGGCCGCCTTACGATCGGGGAGATAGGAGAGTTCGGCGCAGGTCAGAACCAGCTCTTCGGCCAGCGGAATCGACTGCACCCCGATCTCCTCGGACACACGACGGAAGGCGGCCTCGACGGAGTTGCCGGCCTCAACACAGATCAGCATCAGATCGAGTGCGTCCGGCCAAGCGAGCTGGACCGATTTCTGGCGCTTCTGCGCCGCGTTGTTGACCACCATGACCGGCAGATAGAAGCCGAGATAAGCAACACCGGCAACGATCAAAAGCTTCACTGAGAAGATCTGATTCTCAAGAACGCCGAGGCCATAGATGTAAAAACAGGCAATCGTCAGGAAAGCCAAAGCGAGCGACGCGCGGGCAAAGAGGAAGAGCGTCAGATGGCGCGAATTGCGATATCCGGCGATCTTCAACTTCGCGGTGGTCTTCTCGTCCACAAGCGCCTTGCGAAGGTTGAGAGCATCCACGACCTTGGCGGCGAAGCCGTACTCTTCCACATTTCGTAGGCTCGCGCGTCCGCCTTTGTCCTCGCGCGACAGACGCGCGCGTTCACGGGCCCGGATCTCCTCACGCTCGAGCGCGACAGCCTTCATCCGGGTCTTCAGTGTGTTCTTCTTCATCCCCGGCAAGAGAACCGCGAGCATGCTGGCAAAGACCGCCGCACCGAGAAGGATGGCGAAAGCAGCTTCCGGCGCGATGCCGACGGCGCGAAACATGGCTTCCATGGGAAAGCTCCCGATCGTCTGGCCGGACGCCGTAAGCGGCGGCGAACCGTCATCAGATTTCGAATTGGATCATATTCTTCATGACGAAGATGCCGATGGACATCCAAACGGCGCAGCCGATCAGAATGAAATTTCCGACCGTCGTCTGAAATAGTATTCCGATGTAATCCGGCGCCGTCATGTAGACGAGACTGGCAACAGCAATCGGCAGAGCGCCGATGATCGTCCCGGACGCCTTGGCTTCGGATGAAACGGCCTGAACCTTCTGGCGCATCTTCTTGCGCTCTCTGAGAACGCGCGACAGATTGCCGAGCGCCTCCGAGAGATTGCCGCCGGCCTGGGCCTGGATGGCGATGACGATCGCGAAGAAGTTCGTCTCGGGCAGCGGCACCGACCGATAGAGACGTTCGCAAGCCTCGCCCAGGCCGACGCCCATTTGCTGGGCCTCGACCACATGGCGGAATTCGCTGGCGACAGGCTCCGGCACTTCCGCGGCCACGGTGCGCAGTGTATCGCCCAAGGGCAGACCGGCCTTGATACCACGGACGATCAGGTCGATCGCGTTCGGGAAATGCTCGATAAATCGTTCAAGACGCTTCTTGCGCATGCGCGCTAGAGCGAATCGCGGCAAGCCCGCGCCGCAGACGATCCCGAGCATAAGGGCGACGATGGGTCCCTGCCCCAGGCCCAAAGCTATGATCGCCGCGAACAGGCCGATGCCAACCGACAGCAGGACGAACATACGCGCGGAGATGGTCAAGCCGCTTTGCGCGAGCGTCTGGCTAAGGCTCGGCTTCGTCCGGTTGCGATCATGCGCCTTGGCCCGCGTTTCCATCTCGCGCAGCGAATTTTCGAGGTTCTTACGCCGTTTGGATTGTTCCTGCACCCGGCTGCGCGCGGCTGCGACATTCGCTTTCGCCTTTTCGTCTCGGGCCAGCGCGGTCTTGCGCGCGGCGACCTTCTTCGAGGCTGCGAGCTTCGGCTGAAGCAGAGCAAAGGCGACGCCGCCGGCGGCGGCGGTCGAGAGAAGGACGAAGAGGAGAACCCCGAGCGGACTCATCAATAGCCCTCCTGCTCGCTTTGGAGGTTGCTGCGGTCGAGCGCGGCGGCCAGGCGGCGATCCTCGCCATAATAGCGCGCGCGATCCCAGAAATGCGGGCGTCCGACACCGGTGGAGCGATGCCGACCGATAAGCCGGCCGGCCGCGTCTTCGCCGACGATGTCGTAGACGAAAAGATCCTGGGTGATGATGACGTCGCCTTCCATCCCCACCACCTCGGTGATGTGGGTGATGCGGCGGGAGCCATCTCTCAGGCGCGCGGCCTGGACGATGACGTCCACCGACCCGCAGATGATCTCCTTCACAGTGCGCGAGGGCAGAGAATAGCCGCCCATGGCGATCATCGACTCCATACGGTTGAGGCATTCGCGCGGGCTGTTGGCGTGGATCGTGCCCATCGACCCATCATGGCCGGTGTTCATCGCCTGTAGGAGATCGAACACCTCCGGTCCGCGCACCTCGCCGACGATGATGCGCTCGGGCCGCATACGCAGGCAGTTCTTGACGAGATCGCGCATCGTGATCTCGCCCTCGCCCTCGATATTGGGCGGTCGGGTTTCCAGCCGCACCACATGGGGCTGCTGCAGCTGGAGCTCGGCGGAGTCCTCGCAGGTGATGATGCGTTCGTCGAGATCGATATAGCGCGTCAGACAATTGAGAAGGGTCGTCTTACCCGAGCCCGTGCCGCCCGAGACGACGATATTGCAGCGAACGCGCCCGATGATTTGCAGAATCTCGGCCCCGTCCGGGGTGATCGTCCCGTAATTGACCAATTGGTCGAGAGTCAGCTTGTCCTTCTTGAACTTTCGGATCGTCAGGGCCGGCCCATCGATCGAAAGCGGCGGCGCGATGACGTTGACGCGCGAACCGTCGGGAAGACGCGCGTCGCAGATGGGCGATGTCTCGTCGACGCGGCGTCCGACCTGGCTGACGATGCGCTGGCAGATATTGAGAAGCTGCTGATTGTCGCGGAAGCGAATTCCAGCCTCATGCACCTTGCCGGCGACTTCGATGAAGGTCTGGCGCGCTCCATTGACCATGATGTCGGCGATTTCGTCGCGCGCCAGAAGCGGCTCCAACGGGCCATAGCCGAGAACATCGTTGCAGATGTCGGAGAGGAGATCCTCCTGTTCCGCGATCGTCATCGCATAGTTCTTGATCGCGATGATGTCGTTGACGATGTCGCGGATTTCCTCGCGCGCGGCATCGGCTTCCATGCCGGCGAGCTGCGAAAGGTCGATCGTGTCGATCAGGGCTGCGAAGACCTGCGACTTACGCTGATAGAACGCGTCGTCGCGCTTGGCCGAGCGATTGTTGCCGGCGCCCTCCGACGCGGCGGGGGCCGACACCGAGCTCTGCGTGGGCCGAACGCTTGGCGGCGCGGCGGGCTCGCGCGAGGTCGCGGGCTGAACCGGCGCAGGCTTGGGGACCGGCCGCTCCTTGAGGTCGGTGCTGCCCGCGGACGGCGTCTGGCTTGAGCGTTTACCGAACATCGAATGCTAGTCTCCGAGAAAGGACGATCCGTGGCTTCAAGCCGCCGCACCATCCGGTCTTGTCGTTCCTCTCATCTCTCCGCGCGAGCGAAGAATGCGTCCTGCGACATCCGGCCGATCGCCTCGCGATGACGGATGCCGACGGCGCCCCGAGCGCCGCACTGGCACGTCTGCGGCCCAGGCCGTGACCGGCCCTTAGCCGGATCAGGCCGCCGATTTCTTCAAGAGGCGGTCGAAGAGGCCGACTTTCTTCGCTTTCTTGATCGTCTCGCGACCGGTGACGATGTGGGCGAGCTGGTCGAAGGTCGCCGCAATCGGGCTTTTGGCGTTCAGCTGCCGGATCATCAGACCGGCATTGGCCGCCTCGCCGAAGAGTTGCGGATCGAAGGGAATTTCGGCCGCCGGCGTTAGGCCCAGCGGATCGCAGAATTCGTCGAGGGCGATCTCGGGCCGTTTGGGGATGCCGATCTGATTGAGCACGAGATGCGGCTTGACATCGTTCGGCCGCAGCTTGGCCAGCGTATCGACCAGATTTTTGGCATTGCGCAGATTGGCAAGGTCGAGGCTCGCCGCCATGACCACGAGATCGGCTTGGGCGAGCATGGCCCGCGTCCAGTCCGTCCACTGATGCGGCAGGTCGAGGATGACGAAGGGCGCCGTCTTCTGGGCCGTCTCGACGAGAACGCGAAAATCGTTCGCGTCGAGATCATAGACCTGATCGAGCGTCGAGGGCGCGGACAGTAGCGAGAGATGGTCGCCGCAACTCGACAGCAGGCGATCGAGAAGCGTCTCGTCCATTTCGCCGGAGGAGCGAAGGGCTTCGTACATGCCCTGGGCTGGGTCGCGGTCGAAATCGATATTGGCCGTCCCGAACGCCAGATCGCAGTCGCAGAGGATCACCTCGCTTTGAAACAGATCAGCGATCGCCCAGCCGACATTGTGGGCGATGGTCGAGGCGCCGACGCCGCCCTTGGCGCCGAGTACGGCGATGCTGCGGCCGAGAGGCTCAGAATCGGGTGCGACGAAGATGTCGGAAATCGTCGTCAGGACATCGGCGAGCGAAATCGGCGCGACGAGATACTCCGAAACGCCGCACCGCATCAATTCGCGATAGAGCTGAACGTCGTTATAATGGCCGATCACGACCACTTTCGTTCCGGGGTCACAAACATCCGCCAGCTTGTCGAGCGCCTGGATCAGCTCCATCGGCGGCAGGCGCATCTCCAAAATCACAAGATTGGGCGTTGGAGCGCTGGAGAAATGCTCGAGCGCGGCGCGATAATCACCGGTATTGACCTTGAAACTGGTCTTGGCGAGACGGCGATCCTTCATCGCAGCCTGCATCGGCGTGGTCACACCCTCGCTTTCGCAGAAAGCCTGGATGGAGACGCGGGGGATGGGGCGGACATTGTCCACCACTTCGGGAATGTTGCCCTGCGCTCCTGCGTCGTGAGCGGGC
Source organism: Fulvimarina manganoxydans (assembly GCF_900176465.1). Lineage (GTDB taxonomy): Bacteria > Pseudomonadota > Alphaproteobacteria > Rhizobiales > Rhizobiaceae > Fulvimarina > Fulvimarina manganoxydans. The sequence goes on along the minus strand of NZ_FWXR01000002.1, from coordinate 299,848 downwards.
TCGTGGGGAATGTTTACCATGAGTAATCGCTGCTCATCTTGGGTTCGCTCGCGCCGGTCTTCTCACCCTTGCGATATTTTTCGATAATGGTGGAACGGCGCTGGGAATCGACCGGTCCCATGCCGCGCGGCGACAGAAGATCGCGCGGATCGGCAATCTGGGCGGCCAGGTTCTGCTGCGTAGCACAACCGAAATTGTGATAGTTTTTGTTCTCTGCCGTGTCGGTCAGGTCGTCCGGCCAGGACCCGCAAGGCGTGGTCTTCGCGACAAGAGTGGAGAAGCTGAGGCGGATCGGCGTCGGGCGAAGGGCATCGTGCGCGGCATAGCTTTCGACAACGATCCGATGGGGTTCGACATAGGAACGGGAGAGAAGTGAACGGATCTCGGGAAGCAGGCGTCCGGCGGCGACTGAATTCCGCGCGCCGTACGGGATCAAAACGCGCATTGAATCGGCCCCCGAGGTGAGGAACCGGTTGGCGAAGTCCTGAACCCGGCTCACATCCGAATGGGGTAGATTGCTGTCGGATGCCACGACCGTAATGTCGATCGCCTGTTCGGCCTCCGAGACGACGATCGGATGCCGGGTGCGATAGTCGTCGGGGATCGAGCCAACTTCGATATGATGGACGTTGCCGCAGGCCGAGAGGACGCCGGTCAGCATCGCCATGGCGGCGAGCCTGATCGGAAGCGCGGGAACGGCCAGACGGCGGGGGGCGACTGCCGGAGACGGGCTCATCGTTCGGTGCTCCTCGATCACTTGTAGATGTAGCCGACGACGCCGTGATAGCGGCCGGGCGGCAGGGCGGTCTCGGTGCGGCCGTAGACACGGTTGATGCGACCGAGGAAATTGGACGAGCCATCGGAGGCGAAGGCGAGACCGTCGTCGGGACGGGCGAGCGCCTCGCGACCGACGGGGCGCACCAGGTAAGGGGTCACGATGACGACGAGTTCGGTCTCGTAGCGCTGGAAGTCGCGCGAGCGGAACAGCGTGCCGAGGATCGGGAGTTTGGAGAGGCCGGGAAAGCCGGAAACGACCTGACGAACCTCGTCGCGCACCAGGCCGGCGATAACGAGCGAGCCGCCCGAAGGGAGCTCGACCGTGGTGTCGGCGAGACGTTTGCGAAGGCCGATGCGGTTAAAGCCCGCGCCGTATTTGTCGCCACTGAAGCTGAACGGGCTCTCGAAAGTGGGTTCCGAGACGCTGGTGCGCACTTTCAAGCTAATCCGTCCAGGCGAAAGGACCACCGGCGTGAAGTCGAGACCGATGCCGTATTCGATCTCCTTGGTATCGACCGTCGCATAACCTTCCTGCTGGATGTTTCCATCGTCATCCAGGACGGCAGGGGTGAAGCTGCGGCCGTTGGGAATAATGAATTCGCCGCCGACCTTGAAAGCGGCGCTCTCGCCAGAGATGGCGGTGAGGCTCGGCTCTGCGAGCATACGCATAACACCGGACTGTTCGAGAGCTGACAGTTCCGCCTGAAGATTGGTCTTGTCACCGATCGTTCCGGCCAGGTCGAACTGCGAGTTCGACAGCGCCTTTCCGAGACCAAACGGATTGTCCGACACGGCGCCGAAGCTCATCCCGTCGATGACGGTACCGATGGTCCCATTAAGCCCCAGCTGTTTGACGACGGAGCGCTGCACTTCGGCGACCGTCACCTTCAGCGTGACCTGGTCTTCGCCCTCTATCCTGAGGAGATTGACGATCTGGCTCTTGCGCCGATTCTCGCTCGCCATGGCGACATCGCCGCCCGATCCCTCGGTCATTCCGCCCGCCGTGGCCGTCTTGATATAATTGCTTGTCGTCGCCTCACCGCCCGTCACGAAGATTTCGGCGATCTGCTCCACCCTTGCGGCGTCGAGCGGGGTGCGGACCGTGCCAGTCAGAACGACGTTGTCGCTCATCATTTCGATCTTCACGTCGGAATCCGGCACATATTTACGGATCGAGGATTCGAGCCCGCCAATGTCGCGCTCGATCTTGATGTCGATCGACGCGATCTGGCGACCGGCCTGGTCGAAGACGATCACATTCGTCTGTCCGACCTGCTTGCCGAAGAGATAGATGTGGCGTTTGTCGCGGGTCACCGCATCGGCGATGGCGGGGTTCGCCACCAGGATGTCATGGGCGTCGGCCGAAAGAACCACGACCTTGGACATGTCGAGACCGAGATCGATGCGGGTATGCCCCATCCCGACATTGACGATGGTTCCGTTGGCCGCCGCTTCGGCTTCAGCCATATAGGGAACGACCGGATTGACGGGCGCCAAGAGCAGAGCCGAAGCGAGAAGGCTGGTCAGGACTGTCCGGGTGAGACGCATGGTCCGCTCCCTTCGAAAAGATGTTTGGATTGGCGCGCGCTTCATTGGGAGACCCTGACATCCTGGATTTTGCCGTAGCGGACGAGCCGAATGTCATTGTTCTTCGCCTTCTCCTCGGCGAGAAGGAAAGCGGCATAACCAGGCGTCCCGGGAACGGAGTCGGCAAGCGAACGCAAGGACAGAACGAAACGGTCGGCCATCTGCTGGGCGGCGGTCAGCGCCTCGGCCTGATCCGCGTCGACCTCCAGCGTGGCGGTGGAGCCGATGACGGTGCGCTGGCCGTCGGCCTCGTCGATCGTCTGATCGATCGCCAGAACCCGAAGGTTGCGTAAGACGGTCTCTGTGACGATCTGACCACCTGTCGTTCCGTCGTCCTTGCGACGGCTCATGATCACGTCGACATGGTCATTGGGCAGGATAAAGCCGCCAGCGGCCGTCGCCGCCGCGATCTGCACGGAGACGGCGCGCTTGCCCGACGGCAGCACTGCAGAGAGGAAGCCGCTCTCCGACTTGATCAGCTTGGCTTCGCGGATCGGTTCGCCGGCGAAATAGGCCTGGCGGGCAATGGAGCCCTTGAGCTCTTCAATCGCGTCCGGACGTTGAGACCGACGGATGAAACTGTCGCCAATGCCGTCCACGGGCCATTTCTGCCAAGAGAGCGCACTGTCGACGCCCATTCCCATCGGCAGATCGCGGGAGGCAACCAGAACGTCCGCCAGCTTGACCGGCGGCTCGGCCGGCGCAGCCGTGATGATGACCGGTTCCTGAGGCTCCGGCGTCGATAGATTGAGGGCGACGAAGCCCGCTCCGACCGCAGCGAGCGCGGCTGCCGCGATGACAATCAGTTGCGCTCGGTTCATCGACAACTCCCGCATCTGTGCCGCAGAGACGTGCGGCCTGTTCGCGTTCGTTATCGCCCAGAAATCGTCAACGTATGGTTAACCAAAAATGAAAGGCTCGATGAGTATCGCGCTTGAAGGATCGTTGAAGTCCAGCTTTGCTTAAGCCTACAGCCAGGCGAGAGCCGCCGTGAGCAGCGGGCCGTCGGAATAAACAACGAAACCAGCCGCTGCGATCGCGATGCCGTAGGGAACGCCGGTCTCCTTCTCAAGCAAGCGATCGGCCGCCGCAAAGCCGGTGACAGGCGCAAGCAAGGAGCGCGCGGACAAGAGGACGATAGCAAGTGCGCCGCCGAAGAGGGCGACAAGGACGCCGTAGGCAAGAATACCATCAGGCCCGATCCATAGGGCGGAAGCCGCCAGGAGCTTGGCGTCGCCCCCACCGATCAGATTAAGCGAAAACAAGGCGAAGCCAAGGACGAAGACGGCGAAGCCAACGCCCATATGGGCGGCGAAGTCAGAGAGCGGCAGGCCGAATTGCAGGGCGGCGAAGGGAAAGAGGATGGCGATCGCGGCGCAAAGCCTGTTCGAAATCGTCATCGTCATGAAGTCGGAAAGTCCGGCCAGGATGAGACAGGCGGGAAAGGCCATCAACAGGGCGTAAGTATAAGCTTGCGATAGGATCATGCCGGCAGACCTCGACCGCGGGCGCAAAGGACCGAACAACGCCCTGCTCTTAAAAGGACACCACCGCCCAGCGAAGCCGGCCGATGGTGTCGGTGTTCTGACAAAGAGACGCGGCAATCCGATATCGACGGATGATGCCGCGCATCAATTACTCCGGCTGAGCGCCCGAGATCGAGCTCTCGATCGTCTCGAACTGGCTCTTCATCGTGCCACCGAGCGTCGTCAAAGCGGTGATGCAGGCAACAGCCATCAGGCCGGCGATCAGAGCGTATTCGATGGCGGTGGCGCCGGACTCGTTCTTCAGGAAGCGTTTGAAATGCGTGGACATGAGACAGTCCCCTTTTTTTTCGGGTTCAAGACAGCACGTCCGTCGACTTTTTTCATCGATCGGATGAGCAGAGATTCCGGCATTCCTCTTTCCATTGCCTTAAAACGGACGATCAGGTGCGAGCAACCACGAAGCAACCGCAGTGATAGTTAACGACTTATTACCCGCCTTCTTTACGCAATCTTCACCATGACCGGCCCATCATGGGTCATCTTTCCAGCTCACTCGTGTCACAGCGCGATGGGCGATGGTCGGTGCAAGCCGATCCTTTTATGTCCGACACGCGTCGGCTCGGCGGGCAGGCCGCCCGTCCCGATCCGACGGTTCAAGGGAGCGGCCGCCGCCCATGCCTATCCGTCTGTCCCGACTCGTCCTTGCTGCCGCCCTTGTCGTCGGCGGAACCGCCAGCACCCTTGCCCAACCGGGCGGATCGCTGATCGAGGTCGCGATCGATCACGCCCGAGTTCTCCAGATCGATCGGACGGCAGGGACGGTGATCGTGGGCAATCCGGCCATCGTCGATATCGAAGTTCTCTCCGCTGACCGATTGGTGCTGACCGGCAAGTCCTATGGCATCACCAATATCGTCATTCTGGATCGAGAGGGCGAAGTTTTGATCGACGAGCAGGTCGCCGTTCAGACCTTTGAAGACAATACGCTGCGCGTCTATCGCCAAGCCCAGCGGCAAACCTTCGCCTGTGCACCCAAATGCGAGCCGACCGTGACGATCGGCGACAATCCCGAATATTTCTCAGCGGCGAGCGGGCAATATGAAGTCCGCCTCGGAATGGCTGAAGCGGCGGCCAAGTAGCTGGAACGGGTCCGTCTTCCGACCTAGATGGCAGACGTCGAGGCGACGGCGCTTGCCCGCTTCGAAGGATGTCAACGCTGCGTGGCCAGCCAAATCGCTGGGCCATCGCGATCGAGGGACGAAGATCATCGCCCGCGCAATAATCATGGTTCTCGATTCGGTCGGCATCGGCGGAGCGCCGGATGCGCAGGCCTTCGGTGACGAAGGGGCCAATACGCTTGGCCATATCGCAGCGGCTTGTGCTTCAGGTCACGGCGACAAGGAAGGGCTGCGAAAGGGACCGCTCACACTGCCCCATTTGACAGTGCTTGGGCTGAGCCGTCTCGCACCGGAACTCGGCGACAAGCCGGCTGACAGCACGCCCTCGTCACGCGGTCTCTATGGCCGCGCCTCGGAAGTCTCAAAAGGCAAGGACACGCCTTCCGGCCATTGGGAGATCGCGGGCGTTCCGGTGGCCTTCGAATGGGGCTATTTTCCGCAGACGATTCCGACCTTTCCCGCCTCTCTCATCCGCCAGATCATCGACGATAGCGAGATTCCCGGCATTCTGGGCGATAAACACGCCTCCGGTACGGAGATCATCGCGGAACTCGGCGAAGAGAGTGTGCGGACCGGAAAGCCGATCTTTTACACCTCCTCCGACAGCGTCTTGCAGATCGCCGCCCATGAAGAGCATTTCGGCCTTCAGCGATTGATGGCACTTTGCGAGGCCGCACGCCGCCATTGCGATCCTCTCAATATCGGCCGGGTCATCGCCCGACCTTTCGTCGGAGAGGATCCGGCAAGCTTCACGCGCACAGCGAACCGGCGCGACTTTTCCGTGCCGCCGCCAGAGCCGACGCTTCTCGACCGGGCCGAAGAGGCCGGACGCACGACTTTCGGCATCGGCAAGATCGCCGACATCTTCGCCCATCAGGGCATTTCGCGCATCAAGAAGGGGGCCGGGAACATGGCGCTCTTCGACGCGACGCTCGAAGCGTTCGCAGAAGCCCAGGACGGCGATCTGATCTTTGCCAATTTCATCGATTTCGACACGAATTTCGGCCACCGGCGAGATGTGCCGGGCTATGCGGCGGCGCTCGAAGCTTTCGATCGGCGCTTGCCGGAACTCGACGCGGCTCTGAGACCCGGCGACCTGGTCGTCATCACCGCCGATCATGGCTGCGATCCCACCTGGCGCGGCAGCGACCATACGCGCGAGCGGGTGCCCGTCCTGGCTTACGGGCCCGACATTCCGGCTCGCGATATTGGCACACTGAAAACCTTCGCCGATATCGGCGAGAGCGTCGCAGCCCATCTCGGCCTTCCCGCCGGACGCCATGGAACGAGCTTTCTGTGACGGTTCGCTCTAGCCATCCGCCGCTGGCCGAGCTTCATTGCCATATCGAAGGGGCGGCCGAACCCGCCCTCGCCTCTGAGATGGCCGAGCGATATGGCGTCGATCTGTCCGGCTATATCTCGGACAACGGTTACGTCTGGAGCGATTTCTCCTCGTTCCTTGAGGCCTATGACGCCGTTGCCGCCTGCTTTCGAACAGAAGACGACTACGCGCGCCTTGGCGAGACCTATCTGACCGCTCTTGCCAATGATGGCGCGATCTATGCGGAACTCTTCGTCTCGCCCGATCACGCTAGGTCGTCCGGCCTCGCGCCGGGCGCCTATATCGAGGGCCTGTCGCGCGGCATCGAACGGGCGCGCGTAACATGCGGGATCGAAGCGCGAATGATCGTCGTCGGTGTTCGCCATCTGGGCGCCGAGGCCGTTCGGGAAGCGGCCTGTTTTGCGGCGAGCCCGAGACATCGGACCATCGTCACCGGATTCGGCATGGCCGGCGACGAACGATTCGGCGCGATCGAGGATTATGCACCCGCCTTCGACATCGCCCGCGATGCGGGCCTCGGCCTCACGGTCCATTCCGGCGAGCTTTGCGGTCCCGATCAGGTGCGCCGAACGCTGACAGCGATTCGGCCGGACCGGCTCGGCCATGGTGTCAGGGCGAGCGAGGACCGAAGCCTCCTTGGCGAAATCGCCGAGGCCGGCATCGTCCTGGAAATCTGCCCCGGCTCCAATTTGGCTCTCGGGCTCTATCCGGACATGGCGCGCCATCCGCTGAAGGCCCTGGTCGAGGCCGGCGTGAAGGTGACGCTGAATTCCGACGATCCGCCGTTCTTTCATACCAGCCTTGCGGCCGAATATGAGCGGGCGGCGGAGATCGGTTTTGGCCAAGCCGAGCAACTCGCTTTTACCAGAACCGCCATTGAAGCGGCCTTTGTCGACGAGGCGACCCGAAAGCGCCTTCTCGACCGGCTGATGCTGCAAGCGATCGGGTGTGGGGCTGCGGCCAATCCGACCAATGGCCTTGGCGCGGACGACAGACAGGGCTAATCAGGCCCAAGTGACAAGACGGCTTGAGGCGAGCGAGGCGACATGGACGGCGTGACGGTCATCGACCACCCTTTGGTGCAGCACAAGCTGACCTTCATGCGCAAGAAGGAGACCTCGACGGCGGGCTTCCGGCGGCTCTTGCGCGAGATTTCGACGCTTCTCTGCTATGAGGTCACCCGCAATCTGGAAATGACGACCGAACGGATCGAGACGCCGATCCAGGGGATGGACGCGCCCATTCTGGAAGGCAAGAAGCTCGTCTTTGCCTCTATCCTCAGGGCCGGCAACGGCCTGTTGGAGGGCATGCTGGACCTCGTTCCGGCCGCGCGCGTCGCCCATGTGGGCCTTTACCGCGACCATGAGACGCTGCAGCCCGTTGAATATTACTTCAAGGCGCCGGAAGACCTGCGTGACCGGCTGGTGATCGTCGTCGACCCGATGCTGGCCACGGCCAATTCCGCCATCGCAGCCGTCCAGATGCTGAAGGACCGGGGCGCGGCCAATCTCCGCTTCCTCTGCCTTCTCGCGGCCCCTGAAGGTGTCGAGCGCTTCCGCGCCGCCCATCCCGACGTCCCCGTTTATACGGCGTCGATCGACAGCCATCTCAACGAAAAGGGCTATATCGTGCCCGGCCTCGGCGATGCGGGCGACCGGATGTACGGCACCAAATAGCCGTCGATCGACCGGGTCACGTGCGGAATTCGAGAATGCGGGAATGGTCGTGGCGACAGACCTCCCCCAAACCCCGTTGAAAGATCAAGCCTTCGCATTCATCCCTCAGATACCATCCAACGAGATCGGGTGATGCGCTTACGGAAGGATTAGGCAAGGACGCTACGCTCCTGCGCAAACCAACGCGCGAATGAAGTGTAGCTGCCGATGTCCCGCCTGATGGTCTTCGCCCTCCTCCTGTCGATCGGCTCGCTGGCCGTCCCCTCGGCCTTCGAGGCCTATCGCGACAAGTTTCTGGCCGCGCCGCCGGAGGCCGTGGACGCCGCACCGGCAGTCCAGACCGTCTCCGTAGCGCCGCCCGCCTCCACGCCATCGCTCTCTCAAGGGCAGTCGCTTCAACTCAATGCCGACATGGCCGGGCATTTCCGCACGGACGCTCGGATGAACGGAATGCGGGTCGAGGTGCTGGTGGATACCGGCGCGACCCTCATCGCGCTCGACGAAACGACGGCGCGTCGAATGGGCATCGTCCCGGCGCCGGCCGATTGGTCGATTGCGGTTCAGACGGCCAATGGTCTCGCCCATGCCGCCCGCGCCAAGATCCGGAGCGTCGAAATTGGACCGATCCGCGTGCGGGACGTGGATGCCCTGATTCTCAAGGACGGCTCACTCGCGACGACGCTGCTCGGCATGAGTTTTCTCAACGCCCTCGACCGTTTCTCCGTCGCGGATGGACGCCTGACGCTTGTCCAGTGACGAGCCTCACGGCCGGCCAGTCGTCGGCCCGATCCGCCCTTGAACTCGGCTGTCAGAGGCGGACCGCAACGCCCCGTCGCCAATCCGTGCCGCCGCCTGAAAAGCCCCTATCGCCCGATCTGCCGCCTCTTCGCTCGCGGCATGAACGAAGGCGAGCGGCTCGCCTAGCGTCAGCTGCGTACCGAGCCTTTGAATGCCGGAAAACCCCACACGCGGATCGATGCGATCCTCAGGCAGGCGGCGCCCACCCCCGAGACCGACAACAGCCATGCCGATGGCCCGGCCATCAAGCGCATCAAGTGTCCCGCCGGTCAAAGCGGGCACTTCGCGTGTGATCGGCGCGGGAGCGAGATATCGATCCACATGGCTGGAAAAATCGCTCGGCCCGCCCAGTCCGGCGATCATGGCCTCGAAAGCTTCGAGCGCAGACCCGCTTTCGATCGCCCGCCGCGCGGCGCCCTCCCCCTCTGCGGCGTTGTCCGCCAAACCGGATAGGACCAGCATCTCGGCGGCGAGCGCCAGAACGACCTCCTCAAGCGCCCCATCGCGTGGCTCACCGGCCAGAAACCGAACCGCCTGCCGAACCTCGATTGCGTTGCCCGCGCACGGCGCCAGTGGCTCGTCCATCCCGGTGATGAGGGCGGACGTCGTCAACCCAGCACCATTCGCCACTTCGACGAGCGCCGAAGCGAGCGCATCGGCGTCGTCCTTGTTCCGCATGAACGCCCCGGTCCCGACCTTCACGTCAAGAACGAGGCTTTGCAGGCCCGCTGCCAGCTTCTTCGACAGGATCGAGGCGACGATGAGCGGCTGGCTTTCGACCGTCGCGGTGACGTCGCGCACCCCATAGAAGCGCTTGTCGGCCGGCGCGAGATCGCCCGTCGGCCCGACGATTGCGCAGCCGACATCTTTGACGAGACGCCGCAAGCGCTCCGGCTCCGGCGTGATGTCATAGCCGGGAATGGATTCCAGCTTGTCGAGCGTGCCGCCCGTATGGCCGAGCCCGCGCCCGGAAATCATCGGCACCGCAGCCCCGCAAGCGGCGAGAATCGGGGCGAGCATCAGTGAAACATTGTCGCCGATGCCGCCCGTCGAGTGCTTGTCGACCACGGGCCGATCGAGCCCAGACCAATCGAGCACCGTGCCCGAATCGCGCATGGAAAGCGTCAGCGCAACGGTTTCCGTTCGGTCGAGGCCTTTGAAGATGACAGCCATGGCAAAGGCCGCGACCTGGGCATCCGACACCGACCCGTCCTGAAAGCCGGTGACGAAATCCCGGATCGCGCCCGAGTCGAGCGTCTCGCCGTCGCGTTTCGCCCGGATGATCTCGACCGGCAGACGCATCAATAGCCGCCCTTGCCGCTCTGGCGCTCCCGGCCTTCCGCGACCGCGAGAAGGTCCGCGAGAACGCCTGAGGCGCCTAAGCGAAAGCGCTCGGCCGTCGGATAGTCCGTTCCGCAGATCGTCTCGGCAAGCGTCATATAGGCGTCGGCATCCTCAAAGGTCTTGATGCCACCGGCCGGTTTGAACCCGACGCCGCGCCCGTCCCGGGCGATCGCTTCGAGAAGGATGCGCGCCGAAGCGGGCGTGGCATTGATCTCCACCTTGCCGGTCGACGTTTTCAGGAAGTCGGCGCCGCCCGACAATGCGGCGAGAGCGGCCCGCTCGATCGTCGCCTCGTCATAGAGCTTGCCGGTCTCCAGGATCGCCTTCAGCGGCCGGCCGCCGCAATGGGCTTTGATCGTGCGCACCTGCGCCTCGACGAAGCCTGGATCCTCGGCCACGCGCTCATAGGCGATGACAAGATCGATCTCGTCGGCTCCGTCGCCGATCGCCTGCCGGGTCTCGTCGAGCGTTGCCTCCACATCGTCGCCCCCATGCGGAAAATTGACCACCGTCGCGACACGGATATGGGGCGAGAGCTCACGGCGCGCGAAGGCGACAAAGCGTGGCCAGATGCAGATCGCAGCAACCGGACCGACAGGCGTTTCAGCCCGTTTGATCAAACCGGCGACATCCGCCTCGGAGCAATCGTCGTTGAGATTGGTGAGATCGAGGCGCGCGACAAGCTGCGTGGCTCGCTCGGCGTCGCCGGCAGCGCTCCGACCGGTTCCCTCTTGCGAGACCTCACTCATCGAATGCTCCCTTCTCGATCATTGCCGTCAGAATGCGGCCGAGGCGCTCCCCGCCGAGCGGCGCCATGCGCTTGGTCTCGTCATGGGAGAGTTGGTCGCCCGTCATGCCTGCCCCAAAATTGGTGATGACGGAGGCCGCGCCCACCTTGAGGCCGAAGAAACGGGCCAGGATCGTCTCCGGCACGGTCGACATGCCGACCGCGTCGGCGCCAAGAGTGCGCGCCATGCGGATCTCGGCCGGCGTTTCGAAGGACGGGCCGGAAAACCACATATAGACGCCCTCCGAGACCGTCTCGCCGATTTCTGCCGCCGTCTCCGTGAAGCGCTTTCGCAAGGCGGGATCGTAAGCGTCCGTCATGCCGACGAAGCGCTCGTCGCTCGCCTCGCCGATCAGCGGATTGGTGCCGGAAAAGGCGATGTGATCCGAAATCGGCATGACCGAGCCCGGCGGCATGTCCTCGCGCACCGAGCCAGCCGAATTGGTGAGGAAGAGGGTCGTGACGCCCACATCGCGCAAGGTCTCGATAACGGGGCGCATGACCGCCGCATCGCCCTTTTCGTAATAGTGAATGCGGCCGGAGACGACGAGAACGTCCCGGGCGCCCAACCGGCCGGCCACGATGGCACCCGCATGGCCGGACACGGCGCTTTGCGGAAAGCCGGGAAGTTCTGCGAAGGGGATGGTCACCCGATCCTCGACCGCTGTTGCCAAACCTCCGAGCCCCGATCCGAGGACGAGGGCGAGGCGCGGTTTGCGCGATCCGAGTTCCTCCGCCAGACGCGAAACCGCCGGGGTCAACCGATCACCTCGGTCTCGAAGGCGAAGGGCAGCAATTCGCCCATCGCGACGGTCTTCTTCACGCCGCCCTCGACGTCGCAGAGATGGATCTTGGTCTCGGCCGTCGCGAATTCGGCAATACGCTGGCGGCAGCCGCCACAGGGCGAACAGAGCGGCAGGCGCTCGGCGACGACGGCAAGCTCGGCGATCTTGCCCCCACCATCCATGACGAGATGGGAGATGGCGGTCGTCTCGGCGCACCAGCCTTCGGGGAAGCTCACCACCTCGATATTGCAGCCGGCGAAGATGCGCCCGTCGGTCGTGCGCAGCGCCGCACCCACCGGAAATTTCGAATAAGGCGCATGGGCCTTGCGCATCGCCATGCGTGCCTTGGCGAAGAGATCATCCGCCATGGGATCCTTTCGAGAACTTGGAGGCCTATCGTTCCTTCACATAGGGCACGCCGCCGGCTTTCGGAGGTGTCGCCCGACCGACGAAGCCGGCGAGAAGGATGACGGTCAGAACATAGGGAAGCGCCTGGATCGCTTGGCCGGGAATGGGCCCGATCAGCGGGAGTTCCACACTCTGCATGCGGAATGAGGCGGCGTCGAGGAAGCCGAAGAGCAGGCAGGCGAACATCACCGGCACCGGCTTCCAATTGGCGAAGATCAGGGCGGCGAGCGCGATATAGCCGCGCCCGGCCGTCATGTCGCGGGTGAAGCCTGCCGCCTGAGCGACCGAGAGATAGGTGCCGGCAAAGCCTGTGAGGACGCCGCAGATGATGACCGCGCGATAGCGCAGCCAGGTGACCGAAATGCCGGCGGTGTCGACGGCCGCCGGGTTTTCGCCGACCGCCCTCAGCCGCAAGCCGAACCGGGTGCGGAAGAGCACCCACCAAGTGAATGGCACGGTCAGGAAGGCGAGATAGACGAGGATCGATTGGCCGGAAATAACGCCCGAATAGATCGGCCCGAGAACCGGCACGTCCCGCACCGCATCGGCAAAGGGCAGATGAATGGGTGCGAAGCGGCTCGCGCCGAACAGGGTCGGCGTGCGTCCGCCTTGCGAGAACCAGGCTTGGCCGAGGATCATGGTGAGCCCGGCGGCGACGAAATTGATCGCGACGCCCGAGACGATCTGGTTGCCGCGATAGGTGATCGAGGCAAGGCCGTGGATCAGGGAAAAGACGACGGCCGCGAGAATGCCGGCCAGGAGGCCGAGCACGGCCGAGCCGGAGGTCGCCGCGAGCGCCGCCGAGGCGAAGGCGGCGATCAGCATCTTGCCTTCGAGCGAGATGTCGAAAATGCCGGAACGCTCGGAATAAAGCCCGGCGAGCGCGGCAAAGAGCAGCGGCGTCGAGACGCGAATGGTCGAGGCGGCGATATCGACGACGGTGTTGAGATCCATGGTCAGACGCCTCCCGTCCGGGCCGCGGAAGGGCCAGTCTCGCGCAGCCGAAAGCGCGCCCAGGCCATGCCGATCGCCGGCCGGAACATATTTTCGAGCGCGCCGGCAAAGAGGATGACGAGCCCCTGAATGATGACGATCATGTCGCGCGAGATGGCGGGCATGTCGAAGGCAAGCTCTGCCCCGCCCTGATAGAGCATGCCGAAGAGGATCGCGGCGGGGATGATGCCGGCCGGATGGCCGCGCCCCATCAGCGCGACGGCGATGCCGACGAAGCCGGCGCCTTGCGGAAAATCGTTGAAGAGGCGGTATTGATCGCCCATCACCGGATTGAGGGCCATCAGACCGGCAAGCCCGCCGGAGATCAGCATGGTGACGACGACGAGGCGCAGTTCGGACATGCCGGCATAGCGAGCCGCGCGGGGCGAATGGCCGAGGGTGCGGATCTCGTAGCCGAGCCGCGTGCGCCAGATCAAAAGCCAGACGCCGAGACAGGCGAGAAGCGCGACAAAGGCCGAGACATTGAGCGGCGCCCCGCCGAGATTGGCGCCGAAGAGCTCGAACAGCCCGCGCAGTTTGGGAAGCTGCCCGCCTTCGGCAAAGGTCGGCGTCTCCAGGGCGTTGGTGCCCGGCACCTTCAGCCAGTCATTGAGGAGATAGACCATCAGCGCGGCGGCGATGAAATTGAACATGATCGTCGTGATGACGATGTGGCTGCCCCGCTTGGCCTGGAGATAGGCCGGGATGAGGGCCCAAAGCGCCCCGAACGCAGCCGAGAGACAGACGGCAAGCGGCAGATTGAGCCACCAGGGCAGAATGCCGCCAAGCCCAAGTGCGATCGCCGTGACGCCCAGACCGCCCACATAGGCCTGGCCCTCGCCGCCGATATTGAACAGCCCGCCATGGAAGGCGACGGCGACGGCGAGCCCGGTGAAGACGAAGCTCGTCGCATAATAGAGCGTGAATCCGACGCCCTCCGCATAGCCGAAGGCCCCGTTGAGCATCAGTTCCGCCGCCCGGATCGGGCTCTCGCCGACGGCGAGCACGACAAGGCCGGCGACCAGAAAGGCGACCACGAGATTGATCAGCGGAATGACGCCGTAATCGATGATGGGCGGGAGTTTCGCGTATGGGCGGCTCATGGAGTGAGATCACCTTTTTCGGCTGCCACCGCTTCATACTCCTTCAAAGTCTGGCCAGTCGCCTCGACGATCCACGACGTCCTGCCATTATCGTTCCGACCATACAAAACTGCCGATGCCGCACTGGGACTTGAGAAGGCGTGGTTCTTCGTAAGAACCAACCAACCATCGCGCTCGACCAACGTACCGTTCTGAATTAGCGTTTCCCTGAGGTCGCCATATTGGTTCAGAGCGTATTCCGGATCGAGTTTTGCTTTCGATCCCGAGAGCACAACTGTCTCTCCGTTGATCTGTATCGCCTTCGCCTCCATTCCCATCTTACCTTTCCGGAGGTATAATTTAAGGCCTTCATCAATAGCACGACCTGACGATTTATTAGACGAAGTGGACAGAGCAGGTTTCAAAGTATCAAACCCAAGCACAGGCAGAACAATCTGAACCTGATCCAGAAAAAACTCCATATCTGAAATATCGGCTTCGGGAAGGCGACCACTTGGCGGTTCATTGGCATTCAAGACGCTTGACCGCCCGGCGCTTCTTGCAATTTCAGTCAATCGACTTTCGAGATATCGAGAATGCGCCTTTGTTAAATTGAAATCCTTGCTGACGATTACGCAAAACCGCTCAAAAAAATCCTTCCCATCGGCTTTTGCGTGTTGGTTTATCCGTTTGCCAACGTCGTCAGCCTCTCCAACATAAACGTCTCTCAAGGCGCCCACTTGGGTCACATCGCCGAAGAGAAAATAAACACCTGTCCTTCTCGCATCCTCTCGAGACATGACGTCGATTAAGCGATCGCGAGGAGCCGCAATCACAATTCCAGTCCAGTTGACTATCTCGGCCGTCACGATTCCTGACGCGGTCCCGTCCACGAGGTACAACCGAACCTGCCGCCCCCGAACCTGGCTCATCGCCAAACTTCCATAGTTTGGCATCTTAGGGTCTCAGCTCTACAGAGTCGTAGCCTCACTCCGCCGCCTCCCGCTCGTCGATCCCGGCCATCAACAGGCCAAGCTCGCCTTCGCTCGCATCCGGGCCGCGTTCGCCGACGATGCGGCCGGCGAACATGACGAGAATGCGGTCGGAGAGGGCGCGGATTTCGTCGAGCTCGACCGAGACGACGAGGATCGCCTTGCCGGCGTCGCGCATGGCGACGATGCGCTTATGGATGAATTCGATGGCGCCCACATCGACGCCGCGGGTGGGCTGGCCGATGATGAGAACGTCCGGGTCTCGCTCCATCTCGCGGGCGAGCACGATCTTCTGCTGGTTGCCGCCGGAAAAGTTGGCGGTCTTCAGCCGGCAATCGGCCGGGCGGATGTCGTAGGCTGCGATCTTTTCGCGTGCATCGGCGCGCATCGCGTCAAGGTCGAGAAGCGGACCCTTGGCGAAGGCCTTGTCGTCTTGATAGCCGAGGATCGCGTTCTCGTTTTGCTCGAAGGGCAGGACGAGGCCCATATGGTGGCGGTCCTCCGGCACATGGGCCATGCCCCTTCGGCGCATCTCGCGCGGATCGCCCGGCTTCGTCGGATCGAGGGCTTCGCCATTGAGGGTGATGCGGCCGGATACGGCTCTGCGAATGCCGGTAATCGCTTCGAGAAGCTGGGACTGGCCATTGCCGGCGACCCCCGCGATCCCGACGATCTCGCCGGCTCTCAGCTGAAGCGACACGTCGTTGACCATGGTGACGCCGCGCGAATCCTTGACGGTCAGATTGTCGACGGTGAGGCGCGTCTCGGCCGGCTTCGCCTCGCCTTTCTCAACGGTCAGGAGCACCCGCCGGCCGACCATCAGCTCGGCGAGTTCGGCTACAGAGGTCTCGGACGTCTTGCGGGTCGCCACCATCTCACCCTGGCGCATGACCGACACATGGTCGGTGATCGCCATCACCTCGCGCAGCTTATGGGTGATGAGGATGATCGTCTTGCCCTCTTCGCGCAGCTGGCGCAGCACATTGAAGAGATGATCGGCCTCGGCCGGGGTGAGGACACCCGTCGGCTCGTCGAGGATCAGGATGTCGGCGCCGCGATAGAGCGCCTTCAGGATTTCCACGCGTTGCTGCAGCCCGACCGGCAGGTCCTCGATCAAGGCGTCGGGGTCCACATCGAGGGCGTGCTCGCGTTCAAGCCGTTTCAATTCGGAACGGACCCGGGCAATGCCCGAATTGAGAAGACCGGACTGCTCGGCGCCGAGCATGACATTCTCGACCACGGTGAAATTGTCGACCAGCATGAAATGCTGATGCACCATGCCGATGCCGGCGGCGATCGCGGCATTGGGATCGGTGATCTCGACCCGGTTGCCACCGACGCGAATCTCGCCGGAATCGGCCTGATAGAAGCCGTAGATGATCGACATGAGCGTCGACTTGCCGGCGCCGTTCTCGCCGATGATGCCGTGGATCGTGCCTTTCTCGACGGTGAGGCTGATATCGCGATTGGCTCGAACCGCGCCGAAGCGCTTGTCGATCCCGATCAGTTCGATCGCCGGTTCCGCCATACCCACCCCATCGATCGGCCTCGCCACTTTGGGCGAATGCCATGCCTTGCAGCCAGTCTCCAGTCGTTGCGACAATCGTAGTGAGGGCGACGCGACAAGAGAAGAGGCGTGGCGCCGGATTTCACGGCCAATGCGAAGTCGTCCGACCGGAGCCCGCTCTTTTCGGGCCAATCCTCCCTTGATTCAGGCAAGGGATGGCTCTCACATGAGCACCGATCCAACGCCGCGGACGCATCGGCTTCAAGCCGGCCCGAAGAAACGGGCATGCGCGAGGCGGACTACAAGAGCGAACAGCGAGGGAGGCCCCTATGGCCGAAGCCGATTCGTCCGTCGAAAGCCGGCTCGACGATCTGGAAATCCTGACCGCCCATCAGGCGCAGACCATCGATGAGCTCTCGGAGGAATTGCGGAAAGCCTATGAGGCGATCCGGTCCATGCAGCTGAAGATGGAGCATTTCGCCGACCGCCTGGGCGCGGTGGAGGATGGCAGCGGCGGGCCGCCCGAAGCGACCAAACCGCCGCATTATTAAAGCGCCGGGCGAAAAGTGGATCCCGGTTTTTCGATAACCCGGTTCGTTATCAAAGAGTTATAGAACGGCGGGCGATCTTGATTTATCGCCCGACGCTCTAGGGCCTGTTGAGATTTGGGGGATTCCATCAAGGCCGTCGATTTGATTCAATCCTCGCCCGATTTGGATGGGAAGGATGAGGACAATTGCGAGATTGATGCTTCGGGACGATCAGTGGGCAAAGATGGAGCCGTATTGTCTGGGCAAGAGGAGTGATCCTGGTCGCAGCGGCGGCGACAATCGTCTGTTTGTCGAAGCCGTTCTGTGGAAGGCGCGCACGGGTAGCCAGTGGCGTGACTTGCCTCAAGAGTTCGGCGAATGGAACACAATCTACAAGCGCTTCAATTACTGGGCCAAGCGCGGTGTGTTCGAGAGGATGTTCGAGGCGGTGTCGGATGAGCCGGACATGGAATACGCCATGATCGACGCCACGATAGTCCCGGTCCATCGCCATGGACACGGCGCAAAAGGGGGACTCGAAATCAGGCCATCGGCGCCTCGAAGGGCGGCTGGACCACCAAGATCCTGGCATTGACCGACGCTTTGGGCAATTTCGTCCGCTTCGAACTCCTCCCCGGCAATCGCTACGACACGGTCGGCGTCAAGCCTTTGATCAAGGGAGTGAAATTCAAGGCTCTTCTAGCCGACAAGGCCTTCGACGCCAACTGGATCGTAGAGGAAATGGACGAGCGCGGCGCTGAGGTCGTCATCTCCCAGCGACCGAATCGAAAGCATCCGCGAAAGATCGACGACGAGATATACAAATGGCGTCATCTCATCGAGAACGCCTTCGCAAAGATCAAAGATTTCAAGGGCATTGCCATGCGAGCCGGGAAGACCGACCACAACTTCGCCGCTATGCTGCATCTCTGCATGAGCGTCATCAATTCGAAATGAATATCAACAGGCCCTAGAGGCCAGCCGGCCAAGCGCCGCACAGAAAAGCCGCCGCACCCAGAGAGTGCGACGGCTTGCATCGGGCTTTTGACCGATCAGCTCGACGCGCCGCCCGCCAGAAGGCTGGCATTGCCGCCGGCGGCCGTCGTGTCGACGCAGAGATGGCGCTCATACATCACATGGCCCGTGTCTGGCCGGCCGGTGACCAGCGGCACGATCGGCCCGTCGCGATCGGCGAGCGCCTTGGCATAGGCACGGGCCGTCGCCTCGTCGCCCCACCAGATCGCCGCCCCGAAGAGCGGCAGACTCGCCAGCGCTTCCGGGGTCAGCTTGTCTTCCACCGCAATGGCGCGCCCGCCGAGCGTCTCGACCTCGGCCACCTGCTCGCGCACCGCCGCAACGCCTGGGCCCAGGCAGAGCACCGGCGGGCGCGGATGGAAGAACAGGCGGTTGAGCTCGCCGGTCGGTCCCGGCATCAGCCGCGAACGGGCCGCGGGGCGCGGACTTGCGGCCGAGAGCGCGCTGGCGATGCGGGCCGGGTCGATCGGTTTGGCCTTTTCCTCGCCATGGGACGAGACGGCGCGCCTGGTGAAGCGGGTGAGATAGTTCGGCCCGCCCGCCTTCGGCCCCGTGCCCGACAGGCCCTCGCCGCCAAAGGGCTGGGAGCCGACGATCGCGCCGATCTGATTGCGGTTGGCATAGATGTTTCCGGCCTTGACCTTGTCGGCCATGGACTGGACGCGGTCGTCGATGCGGGTGTGGAGGCCGAAGGTCAGGCCATAGCCGGTGGCGTTCACCTGATCGATGACCTTGTCCAGATCCTTGGCCTTGAAAGTCGCCATATGAAGGACCGGGCCAAAGACCTCGCGTTCGAGATCCTTGATGCCGGACACCTCGATCAGCGCGGGCGCCACATAGCTGCCGGTCGTCGGCGCCTCGACCCTGTGGATCAGCTTGCCCTTCTTCTTGGCCGCATCCACATGGCCCGAAATATCGGCCTGAGCGGCCCGCGTGATGACAGGGCCGACATCGGTCGACAGATCCCACGGATCGCCGAGGGTCAGTTCGTTCATCGCCCCGACGATCATCTCGCGCATCGTCTTGGCGATGTCTTCCTGGACATAGAGGCAGCGCAGGGCCGAGCAGCGCTGGCCGGCCGACTGGAAGGACGAGGCGACGATGTCGCGCACGGCCTGTTCGGGCAGCGCGGTCGAATCGACGATCATGGCGTTGAGCCCGCCGGTCTCGGCGATCAGGGGCGTGCCGGGCTCGAGATTGTCGGCGATGGCGCGCTGAATGCGCCGGGCCGTCGCGGTCGAGCCGGTGAAGGCGACGCCCTTAATGCGCGGATCGGAGGTGAGCGCCGCCCCGACGACGGAGCCGGCGCCGGGGAGAAGCTGCAGCGCCGTCTTCGGGACACCCGCCTCGTGCAGGCGCCGGACCGCCCATGCGGCGATTGCAGGCGTGGCTTCCGCCGGCTTGGCGAGAACGCCATTGCCGGTGGCAAGCGCCGCCGCCACCTGGCCGGTGAAGATCGCCAGCGGGAAGTTCCAGGGGCTGATGCAGGTGAAGAGCCCCCGCGCCGGCTCCGACAGTTTTTCCGCTTCATTGGCGTAATAGCGCAGGAAGTCGACCGCCTCGCGCAACTCGGCGACGGCGTCGGGCAGGCCCTTGCCGGCCTCGGTACCGAGCAGGGCGAAGATCTCGCCGAAATCGCGCTCGAAGAGGTCGGAGGCCTTGCGTAGGATATCGGCACGCTCGTCGACGCGGGCATCCCAGGCTTTCGCCGCCGATAGCGCCGTCTCGACATCGGCCTCGCTGGCGGTCACGACCTCGCCGATCGCCTCGCCCGTCGCCGGATTGATGGCTTTTTCCACTTCACCGCTCTTCACCTCGCCGGCGATGATCGGCTCGACGCGGAAGGGCTCGGGGCGGGAGCGGACTTTCGCAATGCGTTCGAGCTCGGTCACATCGTGAAGGTCGAAGCCCATCGAATTGCGACGACCCTGGCCGAAAAGCTCAGGACCGGTGCGCACCACCGGCTCGAAGCGGCCCGGCTCGCCTTCCAGCATCTCGAAAGGACAGGCCGCGACGGCCCGCGCCGGAACGGACTTGTCGACGATGCGATTGACGAAGGAGGAGTTGGCACCGTTTTCCAGAAGGCGGCGCACCAGATAGGCGAGAAGGTCGCGATGGGCGCCGACCGGCGCATAGATGCGGCAGCGCGTGTTCTGGTCTTGATGGACGATGTCGTGCAGGCTCTCGCCCATGCCGTGAAGGCGCTGGAACTCGAAGGCTGAGCGATCGAGCCCCTTGGCCATTTCCAGAATGGCGGCCACCGTATGGGCGTTGTGGGTGGCAAATTGCGGATAGAGCCGGTCGGTCATGCCGAGCAGCTTTCGGGCATTGCCGAGGTAGCTGACATCGGTCGCGGCCTTGCGCGTGAAGACGGGGAAATCCGTCAGCCCTTCCACTTGGGCATGTTTGATCTCGGTGTCCCAATAGGCGCCCTTGACGAGGCGTACCATGATCCGGCGGTCGTAGCGCTTGGCCATTTCATAGACGCCGTCGATAACGTCGGGCGCCCGGCGGCCATAGGCCTGGACCACGACACCGAAGCCGTCCCAGCCGGCCAGCTCAGGATCCTGAAGAACAGCTTCGATCACCTTGAGCGACAAAGCGAGCCGATCGGCCTCCTCGGCATCGATATTGAGGCCCATATTGCCGCGCGCGGCCTGCCGGGTCAGATCGCGCAGAACCGGAACGAGCTCGGCCATGACCCGATCGGTCTTGGCCACCTCGTAACGCGGATGGAGCGCGGACAGCTTCACCGAAATGCCCGGATTGGCGCCGATATCATTCGCGCGGCAGGCCTTGGAGATGGCGTCGATCGCGTTGGAATAGGACTTGGCGTAGCGCTCGGCGTCACGCGCCGTCATCGCGGCTTCGCCCAGCATGTCGTAGGAATAGGTGAAGCCCTTTTCCTCTTTGATCCGGGCCCGCTCCATCGCAGCGTCGATGTCCTGGCCGAGGACGAATTGCCGACCCATCTCGCGCATTGCCCGGCCGACGGCCGTGCGGATCACCGGTTCGCCGAGGCGGCGCACCATGGATCGCAGCGTGCCGGCAACGCCCGGCCGATCGGCATCGAGCACCTTGCCCGTGAGAAGAAGGCCCCAGGTCGACGCGTTGACGAGGGGCGAGGAGGAGGCCCCCACATGGGTACTCCAATCCGAGGGCGCGATCTTGTCCTCGATCAGCGCATCGATCGTTTCCGCGTCGGGGACGCGAAGAAGCGCCTCGGCAAGACACATCAGCGCGACGCCCTCGTCGGTCGACAGGCCGTATTCGGCAAGGAACACGTCCATCATACCCGGCCGCGCTGCGCTGCGAATACGCTCGACGAGCCCCGCGCCGCGTTCAACGATCTGGGCTCTGGCGCCCGCATCGAGATCCGCCATCGCCGTTAAGGCGTTCAACGCCTTGGCCTCGTCCAATCGCTTATTCGCGTCCCAGCGCGGGTCGAGATCGATCATGCACGTCATCCTGTCAATCGATGCGATGAAGCCGCAAGCGCACTCATAAAGCGCGCCGCAAGCATTCGTTGTCTCCCCGCTTTACCTCTCATTGCGAAAGGGTTGACGCAAGGGTGGCGGCTGAATTCGCCCCTCTTCCGTCGCGGCGAGCGATTGGAAGCAGCGTTCGTCTGCACATTTGATATGAGGCGCGTTCACACGGAATTGACGATACGCAAGGCCGATACTTCCTGTCGGAGGATTTCATGGCCGATGCTTGCAATTTGACCGATCTCCTTGACGGCTCGGACACGGGCGAAGCGCACACTTTCCTCATGTCAAGACCAGAAGGGGGAAATGAGATGCAAAAGATCGTGAAAAGCCGGGGCGAACTCGCCGAGATGCGCTTCGTGATGGAGCAGCGCTGCGACTTCGCCACGCGGACCAAGGCCGACCGGCATGTCGGGCGTTGGGCCGCCTCTCGCCTCGGTCTCGATGAGAACGAGGGCGAGCGCTACGCCCAGACCATCGTCGATACCAGCATCCGCTCGAAAGATGGGCGCGGCGGCTTCAACCGGGTCGTCGCCGATCTGGCGCCTCTCGGCACCCATATCGAGATGGTCCGCACCCAATACAGTATCGCCATTTCCGCGCTGACGCAGTCTTCGGCGATCTCTCTTGCCCAAAACTACGACGCATCGCGTCTCGATGCTTAAGCTGGGACCTAGAGGGCTCGTTATCCACAGAGAAACCTTTGACGGCCGCTCCGGCGCAACCTGATCTTCATGAATTCGGCGTTTCTTCAAGCCTGAACAAATGACAGTCGTGCGGAGGGTTCCATGCCGCTCAAAGATACGCTCGAACGCATTGTGGCCGACCGGGAGCGCCGCGATTTTAGGCCCGAAAAGGCCGAGGCCGCTCCTGCGGCTTCGGCAGCAGCCTCACTCGCCGATATCCAGCGCAAGCTCGATACGCTCATGAAGGACAAGGCGATCTCGGCCTATGTGGATCTGCATGCCCGGATCGATCGCGAGCGAAGGGGCGGCAATGTCGCCCATATCCGGACTCGTGGCCGCATGGCCTACGTGGTCACGCCGTTTCGCGACGACTTCCTTCTCGATGAGAAGCGGGGCGTCGAATTTCCCGAATCCGTCGAGCTGACCATGGCGGAAGTGCGCCGAGCGCTTGGCAGCCAACCGGTCGCCGATCGTCTCCGCGCGCTCGACAAGGCCGGCATGGGTTTTCAGCTCCTGAGCGATCCGGACGACCGTCCGATCCTAGGCTTCGACTATGACCGTCTGCTGTCGCCCCGCGCGCGCTCAAACCGCGCCGGCGAGCTACGTCGTTGGACTCGAAGCGACAGCTGATACGAAATCCGTTGGATCGCTTCGTGATACGGATTTCGAAAGCCGTTCAAGCGCCGTGCGGGCTTTGATACGGAGCCCGCCTGAACCAGTCGGACCCCGTTTGACGGGAGGCAGAAGGCGTTCGCCTTCTGAAGATCTGGAGCACTGACCGGCTTAAGAGGTGCAAATCCCGAACGATTGAAACCGCTGGCCCCCGATGCGCGGGGGCCAGCGGTTTTTCTTTCACTTTGATATGGCAGGCGCGCACCCGCCGTCTGGCGCGCCTGTCGTCACATCGCCTCTTTGCCGCGAGACAGGGCTGCCACCCCCGTCCGACATACCTCGACGAGGCCCAGCGGAGCCATGATCGAGACGAAGCGATCGATCTTCGTCGGTTTGCCGGTTATCTCGAAGACGAAGTGCTCGATCGAGGAATCGACGACCTTCGCGCGGAAGATATCGGCAAGCCGCAAGGCTTCGACGCGCTTGTCGCCCTGCCCCGCCACCTTGACGATCGCGAGCTCGCGCTCGATCGGCCCGCCCTCGGGATGGTCATGGGCGGTCTGAGTGAGATCGACGACCCGATGGACCGGCACAATGCGATCAAGCTGGCTCTTCAGCTGTTCGATGACATGGGGAAAACCGCGCGTGACGATGGTGATCCGCGACAGATGCTTCTCATGCTCGGTTTCGGAGACGGTCAGGCTTTCGATATTGTAGCCACGACCCGAAAAAAGACCGATGACCCGCGCCAGCACGCCAGGCTCGTTGTCGACGAGAACCGAAAGCGTGCGCGCCTGGGTCTCCTCCTTCTCCGGAGTAATGAAATAGGCCGATGCGGGCGGCTGGACCGAGGTATTCATGACAGGGCTCTAAGCTCGAAATGCAAGGCTGCGCACCATAGCCGGGACGCCTCAAAAGAAAAGCCGCCTTCGCGCATTCTCTGGACGAGCGTCACCGATACGGCATCTAAGTCCCTTAACCTCGCCGCATGACGGCTGAAACCTGAGCAAGGGGAACGATGATGAGGACGAAAACCCATGCCATCGTGGCCGGCGGCGCTTTGGCGTTGCTCTCGCCGGTGACCGCCGCGACGGCCCAGCAATGCGCGAATGTGCCGAACGCCGCCGGAATCGAGTTGATGATCACGGTCGAAGGCGTTCCGGGGCAGCATCGCCTCACCTGCCGCGACGGAGCGCTCGTCGCCGTGCCCAACGAGGCCTCCGAGCTCGGCGGCACGCCGACCATGGGCCAGCGTATGAGCGAGAGCGTCGCCCGGACCGCCGAGGAAATCGTTGACGCACCAAAGACCGGCGCCGACGCCAGCTCCGAGACGAGGACCTCCCAGGACGATGCCGGCGCCGAGCCAGCGGTCGAGGCTGCAATCGAGGAGACGGCCAAGACTGCCGCCCAAGCGATCAAGGACGAAGTCGATCTCGATACGGTCCCCGATGCCCTCGAGAGCGAAGGCGGCGCGAGCAAACCGGCCGGTCCAACCGGCGCCGAAGCGAGCGCGGCGACACAGGATCATGGATCGACCTCCGCCGAGGGCGCGATCGAAGACAGCGCTTCAGAGGCCGCGTCTGAAATCAAGTCGGGCAGCGACCTCGACAGCGTGCCTGAGCCTTTGAAGGACGGTGAAGAGAGCAGCCAAAGCTCGCCGAAATCGGCACCAAAGGCGGCGGCGAACAATGCCGCAGAGGTGATCGAGAAGAGTGCCGCCGAAGCAGCCGGCGATCTCCAAGGTGAAACCCGGCTGGAAAGCGTCCCAGAGAGTTTGTCGCAAGAGGATGCTCGCAGCGACGGACAGGCTGGGACACGCCCAAGCGCTCAGACGAAGGATGAGACCGACCCCGCCGAGACGGCCGCCAATCTCGCAGGCGTTTCCGGCCAGTCACCCTCGAATGCCAAGGGCGACACCGCTTCGCCCGAGATGCCGAACGACGCGCCTGAGGTCGCCACGGTCGACAGAGCCACCGGCACCACGGACGAGCCACCGGTCGTCTCTCCGAACATGGTGGGCGAAGCCCCGATGACGGGTGAGCCGGGCGGCAATCGCGAAGATCAGAGAAGCAGCACGCAAAGTTCCGACGATCGGCCAGACCAGCCGGTCACGCCGGACCGCCAGGCTCAGACGGATGCGCAGGCCGACATGGTCGCCGTCCCTCTGGCCGTCATCGCCAGTGCGGAACTCGCCCTTCCCGGCGCCGACTTCGAGGCCGTGTCCATTCGCGGAGACGATGCCGATCGCGTTTACGCGCTTCGAGGAACGACCTGGGACGGAACGCCGGTCTCCGTCACCGTCCAGGCCGACGGACGGGTGACCCGTGTCGATCGCCGCGTCGATCCAGGCGCCGTGCCCGGCCCCATCCGACGCATCGCCGAAGCGCTTCTGCCGGGTGCGGCGATCGAGCGGGTGCTTCTCTCCAGCCGCGACAATTACTCGAGCTATTTCGTCTATGAGGGAACGGACGAGCGGTCTCAGCCCTTCGCGCTGGAAATCCGCTCGGACGGACGAAGCGTCCAATTCAAGCGCGCCAGCTGATCACGGGCCAAAGCCGGTGGAGCCGCGTCAGGACGTCGAACGCTCCGGCGACGGGCCGATCCGCTCGATCGAGCCGGTGAGATTGCCGGCAAGGCGCAGGGCGGCGCCGAGCCCGACACACATTTGGGGCAGGAGCAGCCATTCGAGCGTCCAGGCCGCGCCCGAGCGCTCTTGTTCATGAATCAGCGATTGGTGCATGCCGGCGAGCAGAGTGGCCTCGAACCGGGCGAGCGAGACGAGCACCTCGGCCTTCACGGGATTCGGCTTGTGCGGCATGGCTGAGGAGCCGCCGCCCCCTGTCAGGCCGATCTCCGCGATCTCGTTCTGGGCCATCAAGGCGATGTCCTGACCGAATTTGCCGAGACTGCCGGCCGTCAGCGAGATCCAGGCGGCGAATTCCGCGATCCGGTCGCGCTGGGCCTGCCATTGGCCTTCCGGACGCCCGAGCCCCAATTCGCGCGCGAGGGCCTCGGCGACCTTCGGCCCCCGCTCGCCAAGGACATGAAGATTGCCGGCCGGCCCGCCAAATTGAAGGACCAGCAACCTTGGTTCAAAATCGGCGAGACGTTCGAGTGCCCTCTCCAAAGGGGACAGCCATGCGGTGATCCGATCGGCGGCGCTGATGCGCACGGCAAGCTGCATCCGCGTGCGCCCTGGCATCATGGTCGCTCCAAAACGGAGGCGCAAATCCTCCAGCCCCGCAATGAGCCGCTCCAGATCCTCGCGGTAAAGGCCGATCAACGCGCGAAGACGCAAAATGAGGCTCGTATCGACCACATCCTGGCTGGTCGAGCCGTAATGGACATGGCGCCCATGGGGCGCGCCCACATGGAGCTTGAGTTGGCGGACGAATTCGGGAATCGCGACCCCGTCGCGCTCGACGCCTGCCCCGATCGCCGCGACATCGGGTTGAAAGACATCGGCCGCCCGCTCGATCGCCGACGCCGCTTCCGGATCGATCACCCCGCAGCTGCTCTCGGCCCTGGCCAGCGCGACTTCGAAGGCCAGCATGGCATCGAGATCGGCGCGAACCGAGAACAGCGAGGCCGCGCGCGCATCGCCTAAGAGCGGCGCAAGCAGCGGTGCCTGAAACGGCGTGAAGGACATGGCGCGGCCTCAAAGGTCATGGCTCCGACAGAGCATGGCCATTGGATGCGGTTCGCCCAGAACGCTCAAACAGCCATGCGGCAGGACCCGACCCAATGCGGATCGAGGCTGAGAGCCAGATCAGGGCGCGTCCTTGACGAAAGGGAATAGCCTTTCGACGTCGCGCCTAGCTGACCTTTCGCATCGCCGCTAGCGCAAAGCATCATTCGAGAGACGTTGCCGTCTCGCCACTGCCGAGAAGACGTGTCGCCTCGGACAGATCGACGATCACCGAACGGGGGATCGGCGGCAGAATGGCATTGCCCTCCGCATCCTCGGGAAGCGCGAAGACATCGCCGCTCTTCAGCCCCACCCGAAGCGCCGCTTGAATCGTTGGGTCGCGCTCCATGTCATAAACCGGGCTTCGCCGAACGGGCTTCGCAAGGGCGGTGGCATCCTCGCCGGTCACGGCCGGGATGGCGTCCGCTGGCGGAAGGGCCGCCTGCGTTGGCGTTTGGACGCGCGAAGACCTGTCCGCCGCGGGGTCGGCGATGGAGCGCAGCGCGGGTGTCGCAGCAGCTCTCAGCCCCGGCTCGGAGAGGGCTTGGCTTTGTACGGGGAGACTCGCCTGCAAGGACGGATAACCATAGGCACTCTCGCGCCGGATCTCGGCCATATCGGCGCCGCCGCCGCAGCCGGACATGACCAAAGCAGCAATCACGAGCGCCGAGAGACCGATGACACGCACACCGCCCAACCGTTTGAAATGAAGTCGTTTATCCAAGACACTCTCCGCCGCTCGTCGCGGGAAGTCGATTAAACGAGATTCAAGGCGTCTTCGAGGAGATTGGCGCCACAAGCTCGAAATTATTGAAAATGCGTTAAAATCCCACACAGCGGCGATCAATCTATTTTTGCGTGCGAAGAGTTGCGAGGACACGCAAAGGCCTTGCTGCACTGCCACCCCACTGACGCGAAGGGTGTAGCCGGATATATGCCCGTCTCGAACGCCGATCTTCGGCGAGAGGGCCGGCGACCAGTGTTGCAAGACCTTAATCGAAGCGCAGGGAGCGGTCGGACCAGAGCATGATCGTCGACATCTATCTCATCATCCTTGTCGGCACGGTCCTGATCCTTTTCGCCGCCTTTTCGAGCCTTTTGGCCTTTCGGTTCGGCGCCCCCCTCCTTCTCATCTTCTTGTCTGTCGGGTTGCTCGCCGGCACGGACGGCTTAGGGCTCGAATTCGACAATGCGCCACTCGCCTATTTCGTCGGCACCGTGGCGCTCGCCATCATCCTTTTCGACTCCGGCTTTCAGACGAAGCTCTCGACCTTCAAACAGGCTGCCGCCCCGGCGCTGACGCTCGCGACGGTCGGCGTCGTCGGAACAGCGGCCCTCTTCGGCTGGGCGGCAAGCCTGCTTCTCGGGGTCAGCTTCCTCGAAGGGTTCCTTCTTGGCTCCATCGTCGGCTCGACGGATGCGGCGGCGGTGTTCTTCCTTCTGAAGACCGGCGGCATCACGATCAGAGACCGGGTCCGGTCCCTCCTCGAGATCGAATCTGGGACCAACGACCCAATGGCGATCTTTTTGACGATCACGCTGGTCGAACTCGTCTCCTCGGGCGTCAGCCTTTCCGATCTCGGCGGCGACGTCGTTCTCGGCTTCCTTCAACAGATGGGTCTCGGCCTTGGCTTCGGACTGGCCGGCGGCTGGCTGATCGCATGGCTCGTCGCCCGCCTGGCGCTCGATCGTGGCCTTCTGCCGATCGTGACCCTGGCGCTCGCCTTTCTGATTTTCGCCCTGACCGGGGCGATCGGCGGTTCGGGCTTTCTCGCCGTCTATGTGGCGGGGCTTTATGCCGGCAATGCGAGGCTGAAATCGGCCGCGACGCTCAAGCGGTTTCAGGACGGCATGACTTGGCTTGCCCAGATGGCGATGTTCCTGATCCTCGGGCTTTTGGCGACACCACGCGAATTCGACGCGATCGTCTGGCAGGCCATTTTGTTGGCTGGCTTCCTGATCTTCGTCGCCCGACCCGTTGCGGTGTGGCTGTGCCTCCTGCCCTTCAATTTTCAGCGGCGCGAAACGGCCTTCGTCTCCTGGGTCGGCTTACGCGGTGCGGTCTCGATCCTTCTGGCGATTCTGCCGCTGATCGAAGGGCTCGATGCCTCGCGCACCCTGTTCAACACCGCCTTCATCATCGTTCTCGCATCGCTTCTCGTTCAGGGCTGGACGCTGGCGAGCGTTGCCAAACGCCTGCGCCTTACGGTGCCGCCCAAGATCGGGCCGATCGAGAAGTTCGAACTGGAATTGCCCGGCTCGCCCGACCACGAGCTTCTGTCCTACCGGGTGGTCGAGAACAGCCCCGTCGCCAAGGGCGTCAGGGTTCCGCGCTGGGCCCGGCCCTCGCTCGTCATTCGTGAAGGGCGCTCGATGCGCTACCAATATGCCGGACGGCTGCGGCCGGGCGACTATGTGTTCCTGTTCATCTCACCGCGCTTTCCGCCCCTTCTCGACCGGCTCTTCGCCAGTCCCGCGCCGGTCGAGGAGGACGATCGGGAGTTCTTCGGCGACTTCGCCGTCGATCCAACGCGCGACGCCGGCTCCCTTGCCGATGCCTATGATGTTCCCTTGAGCGAGGACGACCGGGCGCTGACCATTGCCGAATTGATGACGCGCCGTCTGGGTGGCCAGGCCGAATATGGTGACCGGGCGATCATCGGTCCCGTCGAGCTCATTGTCCGCGAGACCGATCCGAATGGAACGATTACGAGCGCCGGCCTCTCGCTCTCGCCCGATCCGTCCTCATCGGGTCAGATTCCCTTCTTCTTCAACCGCCGCGACCTTGCATCGGCATTGCGGAAATTGCGCGCGCGAAAGCCATCGAAATCATGATGAGCCCATGCCTTACGCCGATCGTCCGTTTCAAAGGAGACGTCAGCGATGGGCGTTCGCTTCCAAGGCTTGAAGCTTGCGGCTTGCCGTTGCAGGGGAACGGGCCCTAAACAGGGCGCCAATGATCGATCCGCGAACAGCGCGGGCGGCAGACGAGGCAGGAGACCAAGAGAGCGATGAGCACGAAGTTCAAGACACTCGACGATGCCGATGTGACGGGAAAGCGCGTTCTCCTGAGGGTCGATCTCAACGTCCCGATGAAGGATGGGAAGGTCTCCGACAAGACGCGGCTGGAGCGGATTATTCCGACCATCCGGGAATTGTCGGATCGGCATGCGCGGGTCATCCTGCTTGCCCATTTCGGGCGCCCGAAGGGACAACCCAATCCCGAAATGAGCCTTGCGCCCGTTGCGCCGGTCCTGTCCGAGCTTCTGAACAAGCCCGTCGGCTTTTCCGATCATACGATCGGCCCGGTCGCCGCCGGCATCGTCGAAGCGCTTCGCGACGGCGACGTGGTGCTTCTGGAAAACACGCGCTTCCATGCCGGCGAAGAAGCCAATGAGGAAGGCTTCGTCGAAAGTCTCGCCTCGCTGGGCGATGTCTTCGTCAATGATGCCTTCTCCGCCGCCCATCGGGCCCATGCCTCGACCGAGGGCCTGGCACGCCTCCTGCCCTCCTATGCCGGCCGGACTATGCAGGCCGAACTGGAAGCGCTCGAAAAAGGTCTGGGCGATCCCAAGCGCCCGGTCGTCGCCGTTGTCGGCGGCGCCAAGGTCTCCACCAAGATCGACCTCCTGAAGAACCTCGTCTCCCGCGTCGACGCCCTGGTGATCGGCGGCGGCATGGCCAACACCTTTCTTGCCGCGCGCGGGATCGATGTGGGCAAGTCGCTCTGCGAGCATGACTTGGCCGAGACAGCCAAGGCGATCGAGGCGGCCGCCAAGGCGAGCGGCTGCGCGATCGTCCTGCCGGTCGACGCGGTGATCGCGCGCGAATTCAAGGCCGGCGCCGCGAGCGAGACGG
The DNA here is from genome assembly GCF_900176465.1 of Fulvimarina manganoxydans. Taxonomy (GTDB): domain Bacteria; phylum Pseudomonadota; class Alphaproteobacteria; order Rhizobiales; family Rhizobiaceae; genus Fulvimarina; species Fulvimarina manganoxydans. The sequence goes on along the minus strand of NZ_FWXR01000002.1, from coordinate 269,208 downwards.
TCGCCGTCGAGGCCGTTCCGTCTGATGCGATGATCCTCGACACCGGGCCGGACTCGGTCGAGGCGGTGAATGCGTGGCTCGACAAGGCCAAGACCCTTGTCTGGAACGGGCCACTCGGCGCCTTCGAGATCGAGCCCTTCGACAAGGCGACGATGACAGCAGCCCGTCACGCCGCCGAATTGACCAAGGCCGGCAAGCTGACCTCCGTCGCAGGTGGGGGCGACACCGTGGCTGCCCTCAATCAGGCTGACGTCGCCGATGATTTCACTTATGTTTCCACCGCGGGCGGCGCATTCCTCGAATGGATGGAAGGCAAGGCCCTTCCCGGTGTGGAGGTTCTGAAGGCATGAGTGCGACCGAGACCCGTTTCGACGCTTTGACGCCGATCTTCGGCGATAGCGACCCCGGCGGACTTCGGGCCTCGTTCAAGACCGCTATTCTGTCCTGGCTGCTCTTTCCGGTCTATGTCTGGCAGGGCCTTGCTGCTCGGCGGCGGATCGAACGGATGCGCCCGCCAGCTGGACCGTCTTGCGGCCTGGTCGGCGCGGACCAAATTCGCGAGGCGGCGGTCCGCCTTCTCGTCATCGGCGACTCCTCGGCCGCTGGCGTAGGCGTCGACCATACGAGCGACGCGCTCGGATCGAAACTCGCCGAGCGCATTCATGCGATGACCGGCCGTTCCGTGTTCTGGCGTCTGGCCGGGTCGAATTCCGCGGTCTCCGCCGATGTGCGTGATCATGTTGTGCCCAATCTCGCTCGTGAGGCCTTCACCCATATCGTCCTGATGATCGGCACCAACGACGCCAAGAATTTTCACGGTGCGGTGAGATTCAAGAAGAGCTTCGGCACGCTGCTTTATGCGCTTCGCGCGAAATGGCCCGAGGCGCGCATTGTCTGGTCACCCCCGGTCGATCTGAAGCGCGTGCCGGCCCTCCCCCGTGGCCTTGCCCATGTGCTGGAGCTTCGAGCTCGGATCATTCGGAGAATGGGCGCCCGCCTGTGCATCGAACGTGGGGCGGTGGTCTCTCTGACCCTGCCCCGGGTCGAGCCTGCGGGCTTTTCCCGCGACGGGTTCCACGCTTCGATCGAAGGCTACGCCTATTATGCTAACCATCTGATGGACTATGTCCTGCCAGATCGTCGGCAAAGCGAAATGACTGCGGCTTGAAGGACTTGCCGATGTTGCGTCCGCAACATGGCCGTGGCATGACCGACCGGGCCCCAGTGGCCACCCTGCAACAGTCGCTCCGCTGAATCGGAGCCGCTCATCTTAACGATTCGACTCTGCTCGGGGAGAGACATTTACTCCCTGACAGGGAACGAGCGTCCATTCACTCGCCGCAAGAAACGACGGTGAGGATGGTCGCAATGGAGAGGCGACATGACACAGACGGATTGGGAAGGCCGAACCGACAGCGTATCGTCTGACATCTTCTCCGGGTTTGGAGAGTGGGCTGAAAAGGTTACTCGAAACTTACCGGGTGTCGAATTTCTTCGGCTCGCTCTGGTGTGTGGAGTCGCCATCGGAGCCTATTCCCTCTTCGAGACCAATTTCGCGGATGCCGGCATCGAGCCCTTATCGAAAGCCGACTTTGCGCAGCTCACGCATTCCGCCAACGATCTGGCCGTCAAAGGCGACAGGCCGAAGGCAACAGCCAATTTCGCCGAGCGCTGGATGGTGCCGGCGAGCTTCTCCCCCGCCGCCGGCCCGAAGGAGACGGGCGCCGATCCGAGCCTCGCGCTTCCCGCCGCCGCGCTTTGCAAGGCCTTGGGAGGCGATCGCGCCTCCGAGTGGAAGCCGAGCCCCCTCTTCCCAGGCGAGAGCGAATGTCTCTCCCGCGAAAGCGAGGACGGATATTCGATCGCCCAGGTGGCGCGCGGCCCAGCCGCCCGGCGTGTCGATCTCGTTCGCCTGACGCTCGACGTCTCTGAGACGGCCGATCGGGAGGAAGGGGCGAAGGCCCTTTCCGAGCGCTTCGCAACGGCTGTTAAGGGTCTCGGTCTCGGCAGCGAGGACGAGCTCCAAACGCGGGTTTCGGCCCTCGAGAGCTTCGACGCTGATCTCGGGCCGTTCGAGGTCAGCCTTTATGTCGACATCGCCGACCCGGATCGCTTCCATCTGGTTCTCGACCGCGAGCAGAACCCCTTCATGATGAGCGCTGTCCAGCAGTAACGCATGCGGCCGGGCGCCCGCTCCGGCTGAGACATGCTCGCAGCGTTGGGGTGCCTTGCCCCTATCGATCCTAAGCGGACCATGATACCGGGCCCTGTTTCGTCAGCTCCAAGGCGGCCATGTATCCCATTCTCGTCGTCGGCGGCGCTGGCTATATCGGCGCCCATACCTGCCTCGATCTCGCAAGCCGGGGCTTTCTGCCCGTTACCTACGACAATCTGTCGACCGGTCATGATGATTTCGTCCGCTGGGGTCCTTTGGAGATCGGCGACATTCGCGACGGTGCGCGGCTCGACGCGGTGTTTCGGCGACATCGACCCATCGCGATCGTGCATTTTGCGGCGCAGAGCGAGATCGGTCGCTCGGTCGCCGATCCGCTCGGCACTTTTGACATCAATGTGGGAGGCACTGTGTCGCTTCTCGCGGCAGCCGAGCGCGCAGGCATCGACAAGCTCGTCTTCTCCTCGACCTGCGCGGTCTATGGCCGGCCACAGGCCTCGATCCTTTCCGAGAACCATGTTCGCGAGCCCATCAATCCCTATGGCCGCTCCAAGCTGATGATCGAGGAGATCATCGACGATCTCGGACGCCTGAAGGGGCTCCAAGCCGTCGTTCTGAGATATTTCAATGCGGCGGGCGCCGATCCGGAATGCCGCATCGGAGAGCGCCATGATCCGGAGACCCATGCGATCCCGCTCGCCATTGCCACAGCGCTCGGTCGGCGCGAGGGTTTCACGATCTTCGGCACGGACTACGACACGCCGGACGGAACGGCGATCCGGGACTATGTCCATGTCCTCGATCTGGCGGCCGCCCATGGCCTTGCCGTAGAGCATCTGATCGCTGGCCGGAAAGGTCTTGCGGTCAATCTCGGCACCGGCACCGGCACCAGCGTTCGCGAGCTCGTCGAGACGGTCGGGCGCATCAGCGGCCGAGGCCTCAGCGTCGTCGAGGGTCCTCGTCGAGCCGGCGATCCCTCCATGCTCGTCGCCAACAATCAGCTCGCCCGAGACGCCCTTGGATGGACGCCGCGTCACGACCTGTCCGCCATGGTCGAGACCGCTTATCGATGGCACGCAAGCCAGAACCGGTGACAATCGCTCGTCTGCTCACCTCCCGAACCGGCGCAACTGCGAGCCTGCCGGCCCTGCTACCTTTGGCCTCACCCCGGCTTGATCGCTCTCATGCAACAACCGGTATGGGTTCCTCGTTGCTCGTCCGACATCAAACGATAACAACAAAGGAGACCGTCTTTGGCCGAGAAACTGAACGAAACGGAAGCGCGCCAGGGAAGCCGCGGACGTCCCGTCCTCCTCGTTCTCATCGCGGGCGTCGCCCTCATCGTCATCGGCTATTTCGTGGTCGGTCTAATTGGCTATTCGACCTCGCCTGACGGCACCTTGATGGAACCTCAGACCCTCGAAGCGCCGAGCGGCGAGCAGACCGAGACTCAGGGCGACGTCGTCACACCGAACGAATCCGAGCCACAAACCAATGACGGCGTGCAGGTTCCGGGCTGATCTCAGCCGCGCCGAACAGCACGATCTGAAAGGGTTCGACCTCTTGAGACGCCGGGAGCCAATGGTTTCCGGCGTTTGTCATAGTTGACGGACGAGGGCGACAGGGCAGCCTTTCCTACTCGTCATACAAAACCCGTTTGATCGCGTCGCGATAGGGCTTTTTAAAGCTGCTCAAGCGCCGCGCGGGCTTTGATACGGCGTCGACTGAATCAGTTGGACACCGTATCTCGCAACAACCTATTCGGCCTCGTCCTCATAGCCGACGAGATGCAAGGGGCGCGCCCGACGACCTGACATCTCGCACCAACGCACCAGTGCTTCCTCCCGCCCGTGGGTGACCCAGACCTCTTCGGGACCAACATCCGCGATCGTTTGGGTGAGTTCGTCCCAATCGGCATGGTCGGATAGGATCAGAGGCAATTCCACACCCCGTTGCCGCGCTCTTTGGCGCACGCGCATCCAACCGGAGGCAAAGCTTGCGACGGGATCGGGAAAACGCCGTGCCCAGCGATCGGCGAAGGCCGAGGGAGTGCCGACGATCAGCGCGCCGGCGAAATCGCCTTTGCGCCCGCCTTCGATCGTCGCCGGCCGCAGCTCGCCGAGATCGATGCCCTTGTCCTGATAATAGCCGCAGAGCTTGGCAAGAGCGCCGTGAATATAGATCGGCTCGTCATAGCCAGCGATGCGAACCTCCCGAATGACCCGCTGTGCCTTGCCCAGAGCGTAAGCGCCGACGAGATGCGCGCGCTCCGGAAAGCGCTTCATCGAGGCGAGGAGCTTCTGGATCTCCGCACCCGTATCGGGATGGCGGAAGACCGGCAGAGCAAAGGTCGCCTCGGTAATGAAGACATTTGCGGAAACCGGCTCGAAGGTTTCGGCAGTCGGATCGCGCCGACGCTTGTAGTCGCCGCTCGCGACGATGACGAAGCCTTTCCAGGCCACGCGAATTTGCGCCGAACCGAGAACATGCCCGGCCGGATGAAAGCTCACATCCACCTCGCCGATGCGGACCCTTTCGCCGAAGGTCGCCACCTGCCGCGTCTCGGCGAAATCCTCGCCATAGCGCAAAGCCATGATGTCAAGCGTTTCGCGCGTCGCCATCACAGACCGATTGCCGGGCCGGGCATGATCGGCATGGCCATGGGTAACCAGCGCCCGATCCACCTTTGCGACCGGGTCGATATAGAAGTCGCCGGGCGGGCAGTAGAGGCCGCTAGGCGTCGGGCGCAGGAGATCGTCAGGCTTCATGAGAGGCAAAGATAGGTCGGCGGCGGCCAGCCGCGAGGCCTCGCCTTTTCAAACTCTTCGCCTGGGCATAGGATTTGCTGCAGCGCAGCGGCGAAGGGCTCGCTCAACGGCCGTACCGCTTTCGCGAAAGAAGGATTGCAAGGAATGAACAGGACGGGTGCAGGCATGGCTTCGAGCGACGAAACGCCTGAGAATACGCCCTCGCCCGCCGGTTCGACGTCGCCAGAAACGGAGCTGCGTCCAATCCGCTGGCGCTTCGGGGATTGGCACGCCACATCAACACACCACACCCCGCTCGAAGATGCACAGGCCATCGTTACCGGTACGGTTCTGGCAACGCTCGGGATTGCGATCCTGTCGCATCTCGGCTTTCTGACGAGCGGCGTCGCCGGTCTTGCCCTCATCACCTCCTATGCCTTCGGCATCAATGTGGGCCTCGCCTTCTTCCTGATCAATCTCCCCTTTTACGCGCTCGCCATTACGCGGATGGGCCGGGCCTTCACCATCAAGACATTCATCGCCATCGCCCTTCTTTCAGTGATGACGGCCGTGCAGCCGGATTTCCTAACGTTTGCCGACATTCATCCTCTCATTGGCGCAGTGACGGCGGGGCTTCTCATCGGCTTTGCGCTCCTTGCCCTCTTCCGCCATCGCGCGAGCCTCGGCGGCGCCGGCATTCTGGCGATCTTCCTCCAAGACAAGCTAGGTTGGCGGGCCGGACTGACGCAGCTTGCCATCGATCTCTGCATTCTTGGTCTCGCCTTCACCGTGGTCGACAGACGGGCAGTTCTTTATTCCATCCTGGGCGCCGTTTGTCTGAACGGATTCCTCGCGATCAACCACCGAACCGACCGCTACATCGCAAAATAGCCAAGCCCGCACCGAGCCCCTCGTTTCGAGGCCCCCGCGCCCCAATCATTCGCGCCCATGTGAAGCGATTTTCAATCTGTCGAGCCAGTCCGTCGCAGGTCTTACGAAGCAGAAAAACGTATTTCGTATATCGTCTTAAGAGTTTTTCAGCCTGACCCGTCTATCGTTCGGCTAGTGCCACAACGTCTCGGCAGCATCGCTGATGGGGCGGTTCTGGGGAGACCACCCTTGACGACGAGGACAGTTCGATGAAACGCCACGCAGGATGGACGGCGCTTCTGGCGACCGCTTTCGCTGCCGTCACGCTTCAATCGAGCGAGGCGGCGGGCCTTTGCCGCGGCTATGGCCCTCAGGCGCCCCGAGACATTTCGATGAAGCGCGGTGCGAACGCGCAGTTTTTCAATATCGCGCCACCGGCCGAAAAGCTCAATCTGTGCAACATCCACGCCCATGCTAATGCCGAACATAGGGGACCTGGCTTCGAGATCTACGCGCCGAGCAGCGGCCCCAGCGGCTATCAATGCAACACGACCGGAACCTTGTCGTTGAAGGAGTTGGAAGACCCGGCTCACGGGCATGGGGCCTTTCATGGCGCCAAGCCGGGCGACACGGTGGAGGTCCACTGGGTCTATACGTCTTGCAACGTCACGCCGGGCCCAGGTCTCGGCGCCTGCCTTTCGGAAAGCTGCGCCAATCCGCAATTGCGGGTTGAATCCCAAGTCTTTCTTCTGGCGAACAACCCGGAAGAGGGCCTCGATTTCAACGATTTCATCTATGAAGGCCCTTCGCCCGATGGGCATCACCAGCCCAAAGCTCTGCCGAGCGGCACCGGCGAGCCGGTCGTCTTCGCTGGCTCGACGACGGGTCCGAAATACAGCCAGTCGGTCTGCTCACCGCTTCAGGTGACCTGGAGCGTCAGACCCAATTGCGCCAAGCTCGACATTCAGTCGCTGCATGAATGGGCCGCCGAAGGCAATATCTTCGAAGAGAACCACGCCCATGGCGTGCGCCCACTTGTGACAGCGCCCGAACTTCTCTCCGCGATCGAATAGATCAAGGCACAAAGAGAGGCGGCGGCCCTTCGGCCCCGCCTCCGCTTCGATCAGCCATGGCATGCCTGTGACGGCGTCGGCCATCACCCGCCATATTCGGGGAGCGTCTCGATCTGCTCTTTCGTCAACTGAGTGCGAAGCTTGCCCATATCGAGGGAAACATCGTTCAACATGAGGATGACGTTCTTTTCGCCGACGCCGAGAAAGCCGCCGACCTCGACGACGACCGCCTTGGGCTGACCGGTCTGATCGCCCAGGACGTCCTCGACCTCGCCAATGGCCTTACCGTCGGCACCGATCACATCGAGATCCTCGACCTGATCCACCATCAGATTGAGCGAATTGACTGGAACATCGTCCTTCTCGATCGGCACGAGGACATTGGCCGATGCCGACGGCGTGGCCGTTCCGCTGGTCTGATCCTGCGCGGCGGCCTGCTGCGCGCTGGCCATGGTCAGGCCAAAAAGGGCGATTGCGACAGTCATACGCTTCATAGAAGCTATCTCCATTCCGTTGGAAAACGATCCTTTCATCTCCAACGGTTTCGGACAAAAAACGCTCCGTATCGCGAACCGGAATCGGAAAAATCCGCGAGTGCAGGCGATTCATACCGCCAGCCAAATGTATTGCCCCTTCCGGTCGATCCTCGTCCGGTGACTTGCGCAAACGACGCTCAAGCTGCCTGCGGATCTTTGAACGTCTCGGCGGCTCAATGCGTCAGCGTCTTTAGCCGCCGTTTTCTCGGCACGTTCCCGATTTGCTGGAATCCCTTCGCCCCATCTCGCAATGAAGACCATGGAGCCGGAAATTGCCGTCGGGCCTTGGCAGATCAGCCGGTGAACGCTGCCTGAAGGCGCTGACGGAGAATCCGCACCCGGTTCTGAGTGCGTTTGCGGCTCGCAAGGCCTTTCGCCGCCCGATCGACCGCATCATGGAGGCCCGGTTGGAGGCCGACGACCAGCGTGCCAATGTCGATGCGATCCTGCCAGAACCGATTCATGACGAAATGATCGGGAACGGCGCAGGAATCGGCGCGCTGCACCGTCGGATCGGCGATCAGCGCGCGGGTTGCCTCGGCCATGATCAGATGGCCCGGCGATACCTTGGCGAAGCGCTCGTCATAGGCGCTCTTCCAGGCATAGGCCTCCCCGTCGTCGACAAGGATCACGAGGCTGGCAATCGGTTCATCGCCCAGCCGGAGGCTGAAGATGCGGGCCTTGTCCTTGGCCGCCAAAGCGTTGAGGGCTTCGCGGGCGAAGGCGGCGCGGAAGCGATCGGAAATCAGAGCGCTGCGCGCCTGCCCCTTCCAGCCGCTGGCTTCCAGAATGAAGAAGTCTTCCAAGGCGAGGCGGAAGGCCTCCGGTTCACGGGCAATCGAAACCGAAACGGTGCCTTGCGCCTCAAGCCGCCGGCGGCATCGTTCAAGCTCGCGCCGTCGCTTGCTTTCGGGGCGCTGACTGAGCGCCGGCAGGCCGCGTTTTTCGAGAGCCGCCCGGCTGGTGCGATTGGTGGTTACAATGGGAAGGCCGAGGCAACGCGCCGCCTCATCCATCACGGCGGCCATGGCCCCATTCGTACGCACATCCGGCAGAACCAGGATCTGCGGCCAACCGAGGGCGGGGTTCGCAAGGCCGGTCAGAAAATCCGTCACCGTCCCGACTGGGTCGTCGCCATCGAGCGGAAGCGTCCCCAGCGGTCCGAAGGGATGGCTCCAGGCGCGAATGGTCGAGTGGCGACCGAAAAGGCCGGCTTTCTCGATCGAAAAGGGCATCAGAAGCCGAAGCCGGCTGCGGCCCGGGGCCTCGTCTCGCATCACCAGAAGCCGCACGGCGCGCTCGTCGAGACGCGGCATGGCCGGAACCAGAAAACGCGGATCGAAGAAGACGTTCTTCTCGATCGATCGATTCGCGAGATGGACGAGTTCATCGACGAGATCGAAGGCGTCGCCTGGCTGATAAACCGTCAGGCGCCGGCCCTTCCGGGCTCCCTCCGGCTCGAAATCGATAAGAGGCAAGGGCGCCGACGTCCCCACCAACGGATCGCCAGCCGACGGAGTCGCGGCTGGCAAGACCTTGGCGGCGAAAAGCGGTACGGCTCCCATCGGTATTTCGACCCTCGTCCATAGACGGTCAGACGTTCGAACCCGAACGCCCGACAGTCTCGATTCCGTTGGCGACGCGGCGGATGGCCGAGAATGTCGGCACCCATGTCCTCGCCCCGCGCTCTCATCCAGACGGCACGGGCGCAATCACGGCGCCCCACCAAACGCAGGATGCCGCTACGACCTTAAGATTTCATCGACGCTGCCTTCTTTGCATGTCGACGTCCGCCGAGCCGAGAGCACGCAAACCAACGGAGCTTAGAAGGTATTGCTTGCAAAGGTCTGCCGGTTTCAGCCGGCAAACCCGCCTTCGGAGAGAAATGCCTCTTCTTCCTGCCGCGAGGTGCGCCCGAGCACGTCGTTGCGATGGGGGAAGCGACCGAACCGCGCGACGATATCGCGATGATGCCGGGCGAATTTCACATTCTCTTCGGTTCCCACACGCTCCATCCATTCGATGCAGGCTTCCTGATCGGCGAGATCTTCCGAATGCATCAGCGGCATGGCGAGGAACTGGTTCACGTCCTCCGCGACCGTTTCATGGTCGCCGCGCTCCAGAGCCCGTTTGGCGATGGCCAGAGCCTTGTCGTCGGTCGCATAGACGCGCGGAGTGCCGCGAAACATGTTGCGCGGGAATTGATCGAGGAGAATGATCAGCGCCAGCGCACCCGTCGGCTCTTCCAGCCAATCATCCAGCAAACCCTGCGCGGCGCGCTCATAAATGTCGAGGAAGCGGCTTCGAATCGTCTCGTCGAAAGCCTCGTCCTTCTCGAACCATTTTTCCGGTCCGGCCTCGCGCCAGAATTCGACGATGGTATCCGGCTCGATCGCGTAGTCGCTCATCCGCACTCCCTTTATGCCCCAGAGCATCAGGCGACCAATCGGCATCGCCATATGCTCTCGATTACCTTGATGTAGCACCGGGCGGCCGAAAAATCGGTATTCACTCTTTTGCCTGGCGCTTTAGCCATGATCGATGCGGATCGTCGGGCCGTCGAAGCCCTTCCGCCCCTGATCGCTCGTCCGCTAAATGGGGATTCGTTTCGGAGACGCCATGACCCAATCCCTCGACCTTCGCGGCCTCAAGTGCCCTTTGCCGACGCTCAAGACGCGCAAAGCCTTGCTGACGATGACGAAAGGCGAACGCCTGACCATTCTCGCCGACGATCCGATGGCCGCGATCGACATTCCGCATTTCTGCAACGAAGCCGGCCACCGCCTCGTCGAAATGACCCGCGAGGGCGAGAACCGCTTGTGCTTCGTCATCGAGGCGACGGGACACTGACGGGACCACCCCGCATCCCATTCGACATCGAGCGTCACCCGCCGAAGCGAAAGCCTGGGATCGCCAGGGGATTGTCCTCGACCGCGGCCCGGTCGGGCGCGTCGGATCGAAGCCCGCCGGTAAAGGCCGCAAAGAGATCGCGGACCCGTCGCTCGTCCAGATTCTCGCCGATCAGGACGAGACGCGCGCCGTCCGGCTCGCCGCCCGGCCATGCGGGAAGCCGGGCCGGCGGATGGAGGAAGCCCCGGACGCCGTGGAGGACCAGGGGTCGCTCGGGCTGACGCCGGGTCTGAACCACCGCTTTCATGCGCAACAGCCGATCGCCCTCGAATGCCGACAATAGTTCGAGGAAGGAGGCGAGCGCTTCTTCTTCGATCGGCCCGTCATGGCGCAGCGAGAACGACCGGACATCGCCGTGATGGTGGTGACCATGTTCATGATGGGGATCATGGTCGTCCCGCACCGGGCTTTCATGATCCTCGTCGGACGCCGGCTTCTGCGCCATCGCGTCCCGCGCATCCGATGGGGCGTGCCCGGACACGACGCCGAGCCAGGCTCTGGGATCGGCGAGCGTGCCATCGGCGCGCGCGAGACCGCAATCGAGAATGCGGGGGGCAAGCATCTCCGACGTCTCGGACGACAGGCGCACCGCCGAAGCGTTGATTCGAGCTATCAGCGCGTCCAGACGAGACAGGGCTTCCGGCTCCGCGAGATCGCGTTTGGTGAGCACGATGCGATCGGCCACCGCAAGCTGTCGTCTCGCTTCGGCACGGCTCATCAGATTGTCCGGGCCGGCCAGCGCGTCCACGACGCAGACGACACCGTCGAGCACGTAATGACGCTGGAGATCGGGATCGGCCATCAGGGCGGCGAGGATCGGAGAGGGATCGGCAAGGCCGGTCGTTTCGACCACCACCCGCGCCAGGGTTCCACGCTCGCCAAGCCGGATTAGGGTCTCGACGAGCTCGCCGCGCACGGAGCAGCAGAGGCACCCGTCGGACAATTCGATCAGCCCATCGCTGGTCTCGGCCTCGACGAGCATCTGGTCGATGCCGATCTCGCCGAACTCGTTGACGACAACCGCTGTGTCGGTCAGCCCTGGCTCGGCGAGAAGGCGATTGAGGATCGTCGTCTTCCCCGCCCCCAGAAAGCCGGTCAGGAGCGTGAGACGAATGGGTCGGGCGGCAGATGCGGTCGAATGGTCGGACATGAGGCCGCAAATGGCGGTTTGCCAGCCCAAAGGCAAGCGCTCGCCAGCGGTGTCGAGTCAAGATGCGGCTAACGGCTCGCAGCCGATGCCGCTAGCGGCTCGGACGCGGGCGCGGCAGGGGGATGCCGTTGTGGGTGGCCTCCAGATCGGCACCGGACGCGTTATCGTGGGCTTCGCCGCGATCGCCGGCTTCCGCCTCTTGGCCCGGCACGTCTACGCTCTCGCGCAGCATGGCCGCCGCAAGGAGATTCTCGTGATCCTGGGGCTGGGCCGGCCGCCAACGAGGCAGCGGAATGCCGTAGCTCGGGATCATCGTAATGCCGGCATCGAAATTCGGCCCGGCCGCCGCGCCGCCGAGAGACACGCGGACCGTCTTCGGAGCCCGCTTCAGCTCGGTCAGATAGGGTGAGCCATAGACCTCATCGGGATCGTTGCGGTCCTCAACCCGGTCATTGGCTCGCGCCGTGCGTCCGGCCCGAGAGCAGATATAGTCACTGATATCCACCGTTTCGCCATTGTCGATGGGCAGCTGCTTCACGGTCTTCTCGGCGTTTGCCGGATCGGTCTTGAAACCAGCCTCCAAGATTTCGGCCGAGCGGCTTTCGCGCTCGATCGTGCCGTTTGCACCTAGAACGACGGCCACCAGCGTGCGGTCGCCGCGCGTGGCCGAAGAGACGAGATTGAAACCTGAGGCGCAGATATAGCCGGTCTTCATGCCGTCGGCCCCGTCATAGCGGCCGAGCAGCTTGTTGCCATTCTTCATGACGGCGTTGCCATAGGCGATCGCCTCGGTGCCAAAATAGTCGAGATAGCCCGGAAATTCCTTGCGGATTGCCATGGCCAAAATAGCGAGATCCTTGGCGCTGGAATGCTGTCCCTCGCCCGGCAGACCGTTCGGATTGACGAAGGTCGTGTCGCGCATGCCGAGGAGCCCGGCCGTGCGATTCATCATGGCGACAAAGGTCTCCATGGACCCGTTGCCGAGCGTCTGGCCAATAGCGTAGGCGATGTCGTTCGCCGACTTGACCAGCATCATGCGCAACGCATTGTCGAGGCGCATGACCGAGCCTGGCTCGAAGCCCATCTTGGAGGGTGCTTCCATCGCCGCACGCCGCGTCATGACGACGGGCGTGTCCATATTGACGCTGCCCACATGGAGCGCCTTCAAGACGAGATAGGCGGTCATCAGCTTCGTCGTGGAAGCCGGATAGCGCCGCTCCGTGGCATGGTCGGCGGAGAGGACCTTACCGCTTTTAAGGTCGACGACGATCGAGGCCATGCTCGATGGTTCGGGCTTGGCGGCGTCAGCCGCGATCGCATGGCCCGAAAAGGGCCCGATCAGGCCGATTGTGAGAAGAAGGACGCTGAAACCGGTGGTCGCCCTACGGACTATCGCATTCGACAAGTCTGAGTTTCCTTTCGGGACGGGCATCATCTTCGCGCTTTCGGATTGATCGCGCCCATATCCGCAAGGTGTGACGCAAGAATGGCAGGGGACACCCGGCCGAAGGAGACAATCGAGGCGAAATTGCCTATCGTCGAGCCGCATCGAGACCCCACCGTATCACGCAAACCTTCAAGCGGAAGCCCTTCAGAATGCCTGTGAACAACCGGATCGCGGAAAGCACGGCCGAACTCGCTCAATGGCGCCAGCATCTCCATCAGACGCCGGAACTGCTCTACGACGTCGAGGAAACAGCGGCTTTCGTCGCCGACAAGCTGCGGGCATTTGGCTGCGACGAGGTTCAAACGGGGCTGGGGCGGACGGGCGTCGTCGGGCTGATTCATGGGCGCGACGGGGCCGGCGGACCGATCGTCGGCCTGCGTGCCGACATGGATGCGCTGCCGATCGTAGAGGAAACCGGCCTGCCCTATGCCTCGAAGCGTCACGGCTTCATGCATGCCTGCGGCCATGACGGGCACACGACCATGCTCTTGGGCGCGGCGCGCAGCCTGGCCGAGACCCGCAGCTTCAACGGCTCGGTCGCGGTCATCTTCCAGCCCGCCGAAGAGGGCGGCGGCGGTGGCAAGGCGATGATCGACGACGGGCTCTTCGAGCGTTTCCCGGTGTCTTTCGTCTATGGAATGCACAATCTTCCCGGCTTGCCGGTCGGCCGTTTCGCCATGCGTCCCGGGGCGACAATGGCCTCGACCGACGAATTCGTCGTGCGTCTGCGCGGGCGCGGCGGCCATGCTGCTCTCCCCCACATTGCCAGCGATCCGATCGTCGCCGGCGCGGCCGTCGTGCAGTCGCTTCAGAGCATCGTCTCGCGCAATGTGGATCCACTGAAAAGCCTCGTCCTCTCTGTAACCGAGTTCCATGCGGGCTATGCCCACAACGTCATCCCCGACGAGGCTGTCCTCTCCGGCACGGTTCGAGCCCTCGACCGTTCGCTCAGGGCTTTCGCCGAGGAGCGTGTGCGCGCCGTCGCCTCGGCGGTCGCAACCGCCCACGGCGTGGAGGCGATCGTCGAATGGGACGCGAACTATCCGCCCACCGTGAACGATGCCGAGGAAGCGGCCTTCTGCGCCGAGATCGCGACCGAGATCGTCGGCCCCGACCGCGTCGATCCGGCCGCGCCGCCGCTGATGGCCGGAGAGGATTTCGCCTATATGCTGGAGGAAAAGCCCGGCGCCTATATCTTCATCGGCAATGGCGACAGCGCGATGCTGCACAATTCGCGCTATGATTTCGCCGACGATGCGATCGCCTTCGGCGCGAGTTATTGGGTGCGGTTGGCGGAGCGGGCTCTGGAACGGGTCGCCGGCTGACACCAGCGGCGTTTGCACAGATGGCCCGACGAGAACGGGCTAGAAGGAGGCAACTCATACGGAATTCGGCTGTTTCAGACGGATTCCGTAGCAAAGCCCACGCGGCGCTTGAGCGGCCTTGAAATCCGTATCGCCAAGCGATTAAACGGATTTCTTATCTTACGAAGTCCGCTTGATCATTTCATGATAGCGGACTTGAAGGCGCTCAAAAGCCGTGCGGGCTGCCGCATCGGCAAAGCCCTCAGCGCTCAGGTGGCGAAACGGCGCGCGGAAGCGAGCGGCAGGTCTTCGCGCAACTCATAGTCTTCCAAGTCGCCGCTCGGATCGTCGGCCTGGCACACGCGATCGCGACCGTGTGTCTTGGCCTGATAGAGCGCGGAATCGGCGCTGGCATAGAGCCTGATATGGGGGATCGCACTGGTTCGCGCGGTCGAGACGCCGATCGAGAATGTCACCGACAAGAGCCGGTCGGCACTACCAAGATTGGCTGAGCCCGTCACCCGGCGAATGCGCTCGGCGACCTTCACGGCCGCCGCCCGGCCGGCACCCGGCAAGAGGACGCAGAACTCTTCCCCTCCAAGCCGAAACACGTAATCGGCATCGCGCACATTCTGTCTGAGAACGAATGCAAGACGTTTGAGAACGCGATCGCCGGTCTCGTGGCCATGGGTGTCGTTGATCCGCTTGAAGTGGTCCACATCGAGAAGCAGCATGGAGAGCGGAACGCCCTGTCTGGCGATCGCAGCAAGCTCGACCTTCAAGAGGGCCTCGAAGGCACGGCGATTGCCGAGACCGGTCAAGGGGTCCGTCAGCGCATCGATCCGAAGCTCGCCTTCGCGTCGACGCAAGCGATCTTCCCGCCGCATCATCAAACCCAGGGACAAGACCGCGATAAGGCATGTTAGAAGCGTCGATGAAAGAACCGACACGCCGGACACGCTGACCGAAGAGCCGAGCGCGCCAAAAAACATGATGTTGGCCGCCAGCATCAAATAGAGCGAAACGAAATCGAAGGCCGAGCCCCCGGCCTGCGGACGCGTGAAGCGGCGCCATGCGAGGCCGATAGCGGCCGACCCGCAAATGGTGAGGACGGCAGAGGCGGCTTCCATATCCCCGACGAAGTAGAACGCGATCGAGGCCATGAACCCGGCGAGTGTGGCACTGCGCCATCCGGCAAAGCCGGCGGCAAGGGCGACGATGACGGAAGGCAAGCTGAAATAAGAGCCTTCGAGCGGCGATGTGGCGCCCCCCAGCGTTGTGGCCACCGCGCCGAGGCCGAAGACCAAGCCGATCGCCTCGGCATAGCCCCGCCCCCTATTCAGCACTCGACCGATCGAGCCATAGGCGAGCGCCAGAAGAGCCATGAGGCCCATTCCGTCGATCAACACCATGAACACGCTTGGATCCAGCAATGAAAGGTCCGCCGAGCTTACGAGGAAACGCCAAATTAAGGGGCGCGAAGCAATGCGGAAAAAGGATTGCGAAAGGAAGTTTATGAAGGTCTAAACTACGCGTCATCCCGAAGCACAAACAGATGAGCCACCAATCAAACTGTCGATTTGGACAGGATATTCGAGATCCGAAACATAGGAAGGTATAATTCATCACTCGCGTTGAGAAAGTCGCCTTCGCATGATTCTACAACCTTCAAATGCATTTTTTGCTTTGTTTTCACAGTGCTGGTTCGATCCTGCTGTGGCGTCCGGATGCTAGGCCTTGAACGATCCGGAAAAACACTATCTTTGCTCGGTCACGCGAATGTGTTCGCCAAAGGCTCAAGACGCCTGTCGATAGCGGACCGCCATCGGACGCATTCGTCTTTCGTGGGGATGATGGACGGGACCGATCGTTTGCGCTTGCCGAGCCGTTCACATCGTCCCAAGACGCTTTAGGCTGAGGCCGCCGACTGCATGGCCGGGACCACGACAGGAGCATATCGATGAATCCAGTGGAAGGCGCACTCGTCAAGCGCCTGGATCTGATCGCTGAACTCACCGATGAGGATCGCGAGGCTCTGGCAGCCTTGCCCATCACGCTGCGGAGCGTCGAGGCCGGCGCCGATATCGTCGAAGAGGGACAGCGCATCCGCGACTGTTGCCTGCTCCTCTCCGGCTTCACCCATCGCTATCGCACGCTGATCGAGGGCAAGCGCCAGATCATCGCTTTCCACGTGCCCGGCGATATCCCGGATCTGCACAGCCTCCATATCAACGTCATGGATCATAGCTTTGCGGCGACGGTGAATTGCGAACTCGCCTTCATTCCCCATGAAGCGATCTGGCAGCTTTGCACGAAGCGGCCGGCTGTCGCCGCCGCGCTCTGGCGCGAGACACTGATCGACGGTTCGATCTTTCGCGAATGGATCGTGGGGCTCGGCCGGCGGACGGGGCTTCAACGGACCGCGCATCTTCTCTGCGAGATGGCGATGCGGCTCAGGGCGATGGGCCATAGCGACGGGCTGCGCTATCATCTCCCGCTCACCCAGAACGTCCTGGCCGATGCCCTCGGCCTCACCGTCGTCACCGTCAATCGCGTGCTGCAGGAATTGCGGCAGGCCGACTATGTGGAACGCGAACGCTCGCGCATGACCATTCACAACTGGCCGGCTCTCGCGCGGCTCGCCGAATTCGACGGGGGCTATCTTCATATGCGCCAGCCGCCCAATATGTCGGTGGAGATGCGGCCAGAGGACGCCATCTGACGGTTCTGCTTCAAGTTCGAGGAATAGGTCATAGCCTCAAACAGCCGCAAATCCGTTGGTGACGCGCATCGACGACATGGGACAAGTGTGGCGTCTTCGCCTAACGCCCTTTTAGCCCCGCAAAAGAGCGCATGGCCGTCGTCTCTCTTCTGCGACTTCGCACCGCTCGGCAAGTTTGAGTTGCGCACATCAAATTTGCGTGCTTCAACTGAGCCATGAGCGCTGTGCCCACCCTTTCCGATGTCGCCAAGCGTGCCGGCGTGTCGCTGGCCACCGTCGATCGCGTCATCAATAAACGCCCCAATGTGAAGCCACGAACGGTGGAGCGGGTGCGCCAGGCGATGGCCGATCTCAACTATCGCCCCGATCCGATGGCAGCAGGCCTTGCCCGGCGCAAGCGCTTTCGCCTTCTCTTTCTGCTTCCGACCGGCACGAACGCTTTCATGGTCGATCTCGCCTCGCAGATCGAAGGCATGGAGGCCTGGCTCGCCGCCAGCCGCGCCAGTGTCGAGACCGTTCATGCCGACGTCTTCGATCCCGGCGCTCTTGCCGCCGCGATCGATGCGCTGGATCGCTCGGCTGACGGCGCGGCCATCGTCGCCCTCGACCATCCTGAAGTGCGCGCAGCGCTCGATCGGCTGGCCGGCGACGGAGTTCCCTTCGTTACGCTGGTTTCGGACGCCCCCGCCTCGCGCCGTGAGCGCTTCGTCGGCGTCGACAATGCGGCCGCTGGCCGAACCGCCGGCGCGCTGATCGGGCGCTTCGCGGCGGGGCGAAAAGGAACTGCCGGCCTTCTCGTCGGCTCCTTGTCTTTGCGCGATCACATGGATCGCTGCTTCGGTTTCTCCCAGGTCGTCATGCGGGACTATCCCAATCTGACGATCCTGCCGATCGTCGAGACCCGCGACGATCGCGAACGGGCGGAGGCGGCCGTGCGCGACCTTTGCGCGGCCCAGCCCGACCTCGTCACCCTCTACAATGCGGGTGCTGGCAATCAGGGGGTCGCCCGCGCTCTGGCGCAAGCAGAAGCGTGCCGGCCGATCTTCGTCGGCCATGAGCTAACCGAGAGCTCTCGAGAGGCTCTGCGCGAGGGCACCTTCGATGCGCTCCTGGCTCAAAATCCGGGCCACGAGGTGCGCTCCGCCGCGCGCATCCTCCTGGCCAAGGCCATGGACACCAGCATCATCGCCGAGCAGGAACGCATTCGCATCGACATCTTCATCCGCGAAAATCTCCCCTTCTGAAGCCGGCTCCACGTGTTTTTTTGAGGGACGCACTTCAAAAGCTCTGCGAGCTATGCCAGTCTGATTGTATCAACCCGGCGAGCGGAGAGGCGCCGCCGGATAAAGGCCTGACCGGCGCTAAGCCGAAGACAGGCTGATCGGGAGGACATCGATGCAGACGATGAAGGGGCCGGGGATCTTCCTCGCCCAGTTCGCCGGCGATGACGCGCCATTCAACGACTTCAAGGCGATCTGCGCCTGGGCCGCGGGTCATGGCTATAAGGGCGTTCAAGTCCCGACCTGGGACGGACGACTCTTCGATCTCGCAAAGGCCGCCGAATCGAAGACCTATTGCGACGAGGTCTCAGGCATTGCGCGCGATGCCGGTGTCGAGATCACCGACCTGTCGACCCATCTTCAGGGCCAACTCGTCGCCGTTCATCCGGCTTTTGACGAAGCCTTCGACGGCTTTGCGGCACCGGAGGTGCGCGGCAATCCGAAAGCGCGGCAGGAATGGGCCGTCGACCAGCTGAAGAAGGCGGCCAAAGCCTCGGCGAATTTCGGCTTCAAGAGCCATGTCACATTCCCGGGGGCGCTCGCATGGCCCTTCCTCTATCCATGGCCGCAGCGCCCCGAAGGCCTGATCGACACGGCGTTCGACGAACTGGCCAAGCGCTGGGTGCCGATCCTCGATGCGTTCGACGAAGCCGGCTGCGATGTCGGCTACGAAATCCATCCGGGCGAAGACATTTTCGACGGCGCGACCTTCGAGATGTTTCTCGAAAAGACCGGCAACCATCCGCGCTGCCAGATCAATTACGATCCGTCTCACTTCCTTCTGCAGCAGCTCGATTATGTCGAATTCATCGACATCTATCACGAACGCATTTGCGCCTTCCATGTGAAGGATGCCGAGTTCAACCCGACCGGTCGCCAGGGCGTCTATTCCGGCTATCAGCCCTGGCTGAAGCGGGCCGGACGCTTCCGCTCCCTTGGCGACGGACAGGTCGACTTCTCGGCGATCTTCTCCAAGCTCGCCGAATACGACTATTCCTCCTGGGCCGTTCTCGAATGGGAATGCGCCATCAAGAGCGCCGAACAGGGCGCGGCGGAGGGGGCGCCCTTCATCGCCAGCCATATCATTGAGGTGACCGACAAGGCCTTCGACGACTTCGCGAGCGGTGGCACCGACGAGGCCGCCAACAAGCGCATGCTCGGCATCACGAACTAAGCCAGGAAGCGAGCTCATGACCATCGAAGGACGCGACGAAAAACGCGGAAACCGCATTCGCCTCGGCATGGTGGGCGGCGGTCAAGGTGCCTTCATCGGGGGCGTTCACCGCATTGCGAGCCGGATCGACGACAAGTTCGAGCTGGTTGCCGGCGCGCTCTCCTCGACGCCGGAAAAGGCCCGTGCGTCCGCCGCCGAGATCGGTCTTGATCCCACGCGCAGCTATGCATCCTATGAGGATATGGCCGAGGCGGAAGCCGCCCGCGACGACGGGATCGAGGCGGTGGCGATCGTCACGCCCAACCACATGCATTTCCCGGTCGCCAAGACCTTTCTGGAGGCCGGTTTCCACGTCATCTGCGACAAGCCGATGACGACGACGCTGGATGAGGCCAAGCAGCTGGCCGAGATCGCCAAGCGCTCCGGCAAGGTCTTCGTCCTGACCCACAACTATACCGGCTATCCGATGATCCGGCAGGCCCGGGCGATGGTTGCGGCCGGCGAACTTGGCGACATTCGCCTGGTCAATGCCACCTATATTCAGGGCTGGCTTGCCACGCGCGCCGAGGACGAAGGCTCCAAACAGGCCGGCTGGCGCGTCGACCCCGCCAAGGCCGGCGCCGGCGGCGCCATCGGCGATATCGGTACCCACGCCCATAATCTCGCCTGCTATGTCTCCGGTCTGAAGGTGGAAAGTCTCGCTTGCGATCTCGACAGCTTCGTCGAGGGCCGTCGTCTGGACGACAATGCCCATATGATGCTGCGCTTTCAGCCCAAGAAGGGCGTGACCGCCAAGGGCATGCTTTGGGCGAGCCAAGTGGCCGTCGGCAACGAGAACGGCCTGTCGCTGAAGATTTACGGCACCAAGGCCGGGCTCGAATGGCATCAGGAAGAGCCGAACCGGCTTTGGTTCCAGCGTCTCGGCGAGCCCAAGCAATGTCTGACGCGCGGCGGCGAAGGCGCTTGGCCCGAGGCGACCGCCGTGACCCGCATCCCCGCCGGCCATCCGGAAGGTTATCTCGAAGGCTTCGCCTCGATCTATTCCGAAGCTGCCGATCTCATCGCCGCCCATGAAGCCGGCGGTGAGGCACAGTCCGGCCTTGCCCTCCCCTCGATCGAAGACGGCATCGATGGTCTCGCCTTCATCGAGGCCTGTGTGAGATCGTCGAAGGACAATGGAGCATGGACGAAGCTGTGACCATGCCTGTCGCCCGATCCGCAGTTTTGGACCCACGGAGTAGAAAAGCGGAGGCGATCGCCTGTCAGGCCACGATCGCTTGGCGTGCGAGGTCAGATCTTGGCCGTTGATCGTCCCGCCCCCATCCTCGAGGCGAAAGGGCTTCGCAAGAGCTACGGCCCCGTCGAGGTCCTGCACGGTATCGATTTCGCTCTGAGGCCCGGCGAAGTGCATGCGCTTGTTGGCGAGAACGGTGCTGGCAAATCGACGCTGATGAAGTGCCTGACCGGCTATCAGCCGGCGTCGAGTGGCGACATTCTGCTCGGCGGCGAACCGGTTACCTTCGCATCCAGCGAGGAAGCCGAGGACAGAGGCGTCGTCCTCATCCACCAGGAGTTCAATCTCGCCGAACAGCTGTCGGCCGAGGCGAATGTCTTTCTCGGTCGCGAGTTGAAGAAGGGTTTCTTTCTCGACTGGAAGAGGATGCGGGCCAAGGCGAGCGAGCTCCTGAACGAATTGGCGACGCCGATCGATACGCGCCTGCCCGTCTCCAAGCTCTCGGTTTCTCAGAAGCAGATGGTGGAGATCGCCAAGGCACTCGTCCGCAAGGCGCGCGTCCTCGTCATGGACGAGCCGACGGCGGTGCTGACCAGCCGCGAGGCCGAGGTTCTTTTCGAGCAGATCGCCCGGCTGAAGGCCGAAGGCGTCGCGATCCTTTACACCTCCCACAAGCTCGACGAGATCGTGCGCATCGCCGACGAGGTCACGGTGCTGCGCGACGGAACGCTCGTCTCCAACCGGCCATCCGCCGAGACCGATCCGGACCGCATGGCGCGCGATATGGTGGGCCGCGAACTCGACGAGATCTTCCCCCCTAAAGCTGCCGCCAAGACCGCCAAGCGCGCTCTGGAGGTCGAAGGGTTTTCGGTTCCGGGTTATGTCAAGGATGCGAGCTTTTCCCTGTCGGAGGGTGAGATCCTCGGTTTCGCCGGCCTTGTCGGGGCCGGGCGCACCGAGCTGATGGAAGGCATCATGGGCCTTCGGCCATCGAGCGGCACGATCCGCCGCTCGGGGACCGACATCCGCATCAAATCGCCCAAGGATGCCGTGACCCACGGCCTTGCCTATCTCACCGAAGACCGAAAGGGCCGTGGCCTTCTTCTGCGTTATGGCCTTCGCGAAAATCTGACCCTGCTCGGCCTCGACCGCTTCTCCTCCGGCCTCTTCGTCGACGAAGCGGCCGAGCGCGAGGCGTTGTCGCGCGCGATCGAGCGCTTCGACATTCGCGCCGCCTCCAAGGAAGGGCCGGTCGGAAATCTTTCGGGCGGCAATCAGCAGAAGCTGCTTCTCGCCAAGACCATGCTGGTCGAGCCGCGGATCGTCATTCTCGACGAGCCGACCCGCGGCATCGACATCGGCACCAAGCAGCAGATCTATCGCTTCATCCACGATCTGGCGGCCGAGGGCCGCGCCGTCATCGTCATCTCGTCGGAAATGTCCGAGGTCATCGGCCTGTGCCACCGGGTCGTGGTCATGCGCTCGGGCCGCATCACCGGCGAATTGTCCGGCGACGCCATCACCGAAGAGGCCATCGTCCGCCGCGCCATGGGCCTCGACGCCGAAACCCTATCAGAGGTCGCCTGAATGTCCGCCGAAGCCAGTCCAGCCCCGAAGACGAAGGCGAGCTTCGACCTCCATGTCTGGGGTCCGGTCCTTGCCCTTCTCGCTCTGGTCGCCTTCGGGGCGCTGCTCAATCCGAACTTTCTGTCGGCGGGCAATGTCACCAACGTCCTTGCACGCTCCTCCTTCATCGGGATCATCGCGGTCGGAGCGACCTTCGTCATCACCATCGGCGGGCTCGATCTCTCGGTTGGCTCCATGTCTGCCTTTCTGGCCGGGCTGACGATCATCGTCCTCAACGCTCTCGCTCCCTCCCTCGGCATCGGCTGGGGAACGATCCTCGTCGGCATGGCGGCCTGCCTCGTGATGGGTCTCGGCGCTGGCCTCCTCAACGGCTTCCTGATCACGGTCGGGCGGATCGAGGCCTTCATCGTCACCCTCGGCACGCTCGGCATCTTTCGCTCGCTCGTTATCTGGCTCGCCGATGGCGGCACGCTGTCGCTCAATTTCGAACTGCGCGAGATCTACCGGCCGGTCTATTATGGCGGCTTCTTCGGCATCGCCTGGCCGATCATCGTCTTCGCCATCGTGGCGATCGTCGGTGAGATCGTCATGCGCAGGACGTCCTATGGCCGCCATTGCGCGGCGATCGGTTCCAACGATCAGGTCGCCCGCTATTCGGCCATCCATGTGGAGCGGGTTCGGCTCGTCACTTACATGCTTCAGGGCATGCTCGTCGGCATCGCTACCATCATGTATGTCCCGCGCCTCGGCTCGGCCTCGTCGACCACCGGCCTTCTCTGGGAGTTGGAGGCGATCGCCGCCGTCATCATCGGCGGCACGGTCCTCAAAGGGGGCTTCGGCCGGGTCTGGGGCACCGTCGTCGGCGTCCTCATCCTCAGCCTCATCGACAACATCCTCAATCTGACGGACCTCGTCAGCCCCTATCTCAACGGGGCGATCCAGGGCGTCATCATCATCCTGGCCGTCGTTCTGCAGCGCGGCCGGAAAGGCGGTGCATGAGACAGCACCGCAAACTCGGGAGGAAAATCATCATGAAGACCATGACCAAATTCGCGGCCGGGGCGCTCGTCGCCGCAAGCCTTGCCTTGCCCGGCGCGGCGAGCGCCCAGGACGGCGACAGCGCGACCATCGGCGTCTCCATCCCGGCGGCGACCCATGGCTGGGCCGGCGGCGTCAACTTCCACGCCCAGGAGGCCATCGACGCGCTGGAGGAGACCTATCCCAATCTCGACTTCGTCCTGGCGACAGCCGGCGATCCCGGCAAGCAGGTCTCCGACATCGAGGACATGATGGCGACGCGCAATATCGACGCGCTGGTTGTCCTGCCCTTCGAGTCCGATCCGCTCACCGGCCCGGTCAAGCGCGTCGCCGATGCGGGGAAATTCGTCACCGTCGTCGATCGGGGTCTCGCCCAAGAGGGGATCGAAGACCTTTACGTCGCCGGCGACAACACCGCCTTCGGCCGCGTCTCCGGCGAATATTTCAAGGAAAAGATGCCCGATGGCGGCAAGATCGTCGTCTTGCGCGGCATTCCGACGACGATCGACAATGAGCGCGTCGAAGCCTTCCAGGCCGCGATCGAGGGCTCGGGCATCGAAGTGCTCGGCATGGAGCACGGCAACTGGAACCGCGACGACGCTTTCGAGGTGATGCAGGACTTCCTGTCGAAATATCCTGAGATCGACGCGGTCTGGGCTTCCGACGACGACATGGCGCTCGGCGTCATCGAGGCGATCAAGCAGGCCGGCCGCGACGACCAGATGTGGGTGCTCGGCGGCGCCGGCATGAAGCAGATGATCGAGCGGGTGAAGAATGGCGACACCATGGTGCCCGCCGACGTCACCTATCCGCCGGCCATGATCGCCACCGCCATTCGCCTGACCGCCAACCGCTTCGTCTCGAGCGCCCCGATGGAAGGTCGCTTCATCATCGGCTCGGTTCTGGTGACGCCGGAAAACGCCGATCAGTATTACTATCCGGCCTCACCCTTCTGATCTGGATATTTTGAACGGGCCCTCCCCCTCCAAGGGAGAGGGCCATTCGAACGCCAACATCCGGCGCAGGACGACAGATCAAAAAGACGCTCGGGCCGCACTGGTCCAACGCCCGTTTATTCCAGGCTCGCTTGGCTAAAGCCCCGGCTCGCAGCCGGCCCGAAAGGGCTCTATCCCCATTCCGCTTGCCCGCCGCTCAAGCGACGGCGCTTGAAAGGGCTTCAGGCCGATCGACCGGCTGGCCCGCCCATGACAGATCGAACCACAAGAAAAGATACCGGACATGGCCTCGAACTTCTTCGACCACACCGCCACCATCGCCTATGAGGGCCCGGACAGCACCTCGCCCCTGGCCTATCGCTTCTATGACAAAGATCGGATGGTCATGGGCAAGCGGATGGAAGACCATATGCGCTTCGCCGTCTGCTATTGGCACTCCTTCACCTGGCCGGGCGGCGACCCCTTCGGCGGCGAAACCTTCAACCGACCCTGGATGCATGGCGACGACGCGCTCAGCCTTGCCAAGCAGAAGGCCGATGTCGCCTTCGAAATGTTCCGCATCCTCGACGTCCCGTTCTTCAGCTTCCACGACGTGGATGTCGCACCGGAAGGCGCCTCGCTTTCCGAATCCAACGACAATCTGAAAGCGATCACCGATATTTTCGCTCAGAAGATGGAAAGCGCGAAGGTCCGCCTCCTTTGGGGCACGGCGAACCTCTTCTCAAACCGCCGCTACATGGCGGGCGCGGCCACCAATCCCGATCCGGACGTCTTCGCCTATGCGGTCGGCCAAGTGAAAGCGGCGATCGACGCCACCCATCGGCTGGGCGGCGCGAATTATGTCTGTTGGGGCGGACGCGAGGGCTATGAAACCCTCCTCAACACCGACATGGCCAAGGAACTCGACCAGCTCGGCCGCTTCCTGTCGATGCTTGTCGATTACAAGCACAAGATCGGCTTTTCAGGCCCGATCCTCATCGAGCCGAAACCCAAGGAGCCGACCAAGCACCAATACGATTTCGACGCCTCGACCGTCATCGGTTTCTTGCGCAAATATGATCTCGTCAACGACGTGAAGCTCAATCTTGAGCAGAACCATGCGATCCTCGCCGGCCATTCCTTCGATCACGAGGTGAAGGTCGCCTATGCCAACGATCTCTTCGGCTCGCTCGATATCAATCGCGGCGACGATCTCCTCGGCTGGGATACCGACCAGTTCGCCATGGACGTCAAGGAGATCGCCCTCGTCTTCCACGAGATGCTGAAACATGGCGGCTTCTCGACGGGTGGTCTGAACTTCGACGCCAAGATCCGCCGCCAGTCGATCGATCCCGACGACCTTTTGATCGCCCATGTGGCCTCGATGGATGCCTGCGCGCGCGGGCTTCTGGCCGCCGAGAAGATGCTGGCCGAGGAAGCACTGACCAAGCCGCTCGCCGAGCGCTATGCCGGTTGGGACAAGCCGGAAAACCAGGCGATCCTCAAGGGCGAGACGAGCTTCGAACAGGTGGCCGAGCGCGCCCTTGGGCTCAATCCGCAGCCGCGTTCCGGTCGGCAGGAATATCTCGAAGGCGTCGTCAATCGTTATGTGTGATCGGCTCGTCGCCTGAGTTGGTCGCATCGTCGCCATCGATCGTGTCGCGGGCCAGCCCATAGGCAAAGCCCGCGCGCATCATGGCGGCGATATCCTTGTCGCGGCGCGCCATCCGCTCGCGGCTGCGCCACGGGCCGAGACGCCGCCTTTGCGCGTAGCGGGCGGCGGCTTCGGCCTCGGTGGTCTCGTCCTTCTCCAGCGCCTTGCCGACCGCCTCTTCCGGCACGCCCTTCTGCCCGAGCTTGGCTTGGACCATGCGCTGCGAGAGCCCTTTCCGTCGCAAGGATCGGGTGCGCGCCTCCGCATAGGCCTCGTCGTCGAGAAAGCCGAGTTCCTCGAACCGAGCGACGATCTCTTCGATCAGCGCGGAGAAGTCCCCCGCATCCTCGCCGCGCGCAAGCGCACGCTTCAAGACTTTTCGCGACAGGACCCGTCTGAGATTTTCCGAGGAGGACGCATAGCGCTCCAGATAATGGGCGGCCGCGCGCATCAGCCATTCGCGGCTGACGGGTTTGGGCGGCTTGTCCGATCTCGTTCGCATGGGTCTCGGGGATGGAGTCCTGTTTTTGGGCCACGCTTTCAGGTGATGTGATAGCCGCCATCGACGGGCAGCACGACGCCGGTGACGAAACTCGCAAGCGGCGACGCAAGAAAAAGGGCCGCGCCGACGAGGTCCTGCGGCTTGCCCCATCGCTTCATCGCCGTGCGCGCAACGATCGGTCCGCTTCGCTCCGGGTCCTCGACCAGCGCCTTGGTGAGCGGCGTCTCGATCCAGCCCGGCGCGATGGCGTTCACGCGAATGCCCTCGGCGGCGTAGGCGATGGCGAGCGACTTCGTCAGCTGCACGACGCCGCCTTTCGAGGCCGAATAGGCCGGCACGAGGCCGCCGCCGAAGAAGGAGAGCATCGAGGCGGTGTTGAGGATCGTCCCGCCCGGCTCGGCTAGGAGAGGCCGCGCGGCAGCGCAGACCCGCATCGTGCCGTTCAGATTGACGTCGACGATCGCCTGAAAGACCGCCGGATCGTGCTCTTCGCCTCGCCGGATCGCACCGGCGCAATTGACGAGATGATCGAGCCGATCGAATTCACCGAGAAGCGAGGTGACGGCCTCCGCGTCCCGCACGTCGAGCCGGCGAAAGGTGGCAGACGGCATCACCGCCTGTCCCGCTTCGAGCTCGGCATCGCTCAGCGCGGTCACCGTCACTTTCGCGCCCTGCGCGAGGAAACCCGCTGCCAGCGCGCCGCCAATCCCCGAGGCGCCGCCAGTTACGAGAACATTCGAGCCTTCGAAACAGCCGACCGGCCACAAGCCATGCGATCCCGCTTGCGCCAAACGGCCAGCCTCAGCGGATGAAGTGGTCGACATAGTCCGCCCCAAGCCCGACCTTTTCGAAATGTGCGCGGCACATGTCGATCTTGGTGAAGACGTCCTCATAGCCGAGATGATTTCCCCAGGGATCGACGTAATACATGATGCCGTTGACCTGGAAGAAGGTGATCATCTCCTCGACATCCTCGGGGACGACCAGCGTGTGGGTCTCCCCTGGCGGTTCGAAGACATAGCCGCCCTCGCGCGCTTCCCAGTCATGTTCGAGATAGCGCCAGCGGCCTTTCAGGACGAAGCCATGGACCGTATTGGGGTGGCGATGGCGCGACAGGACGCCGGCCTTGCGCACCTTCAACAGGTTCATCCAGTAACCCTGCGACCGGTTGAGGCAGAGCGGCCGAAACCAGACGTTCTCGGCCTGCGGCACCCAGAGCCGATCATCCTCAGGGATCGCATCCGGAATGACGATCTCGGGCAGTGCGTCGCGCGGCATTTCCAATTGATAGGGCATGCGCGCGTTTTCGTCTTTCGCGACGGCCATCGTCCCTCCTCCCTTTTCTTTCTCTTATGGATCGAGGGCGTAGCACCCGGCTCCATGGCCCGCAACGCGCCGCCAATCGACTGCCTCTATGGCGGCAAGTCGACACGTCCCCTGTTTGACGGCAAATACGCCACCCGAACGATTGCAGCATGCGCCCCAAATCATTATGAGGCGACTGAAATTCGCGCCCGAACAGTCAAGCGAGCGAGGCGCGTTGCAAACGGCACGTCGTCTGATCTTCAAAGATACATAAAAACGACAAGGGCTCACCCGGAGCATCTGGCATGGCAGGTTTGTTGTCACTCTCACGCGCGATCGACCGCGTGACCACCTTTATCGGACGCGGCATATCCTGGCTGGTCCTGATCGTGGTCCTCGTCAGCGCAGGCAATGCGGTCATCCGCAAGATATTCGACGTCTCGTCGAATGCCTGGCTCGAATTGCAATGGTATCTCTTCGGCGCGATCTTCATGCTCTGCGCCGCATGGACGCTTTTGCGCAACGAGCATATCCGCGTCGACATCATTTCCAACCTGATGACCAAGCGCCAGCGCGACTGGGTGGATTTTCTGGGCCACCTCTTCATGCTCCTGCCCTTCACCCTTTTGATGGTCTGGCTGCTGACGCCCTATGTGATTTCCTCCTTCGAGCGGCAGGAATATTCGCCCAATGCCGGCGGCCTCATCGTCTGGCCGGCCAAGGCCCTGCTTCTGGCGGGGTTCCTCCTGCTTCTGGCTCAGGCGATCTCCGAACTCATCAAGCGCGGTGGCGTGCTGTTTGCCGGCATCGAGGACACGACGCCGATGGCGACCCATGCCGCCGAAGCCGTGGAGGCCGGGGCTCTTGCGCCCGATACGCCGCAGGGCGGCGCCGACACGCCCAAAACCGCTGAAGAACAGGCCCAGCGCGAGGGCGCACGCAAATGATCGAATTCGTCGCCCACAACCTCGCGCCGATCATGTTCGGCTCGTTGGTCATCTTCCTCCTACTCGGCTATCCGGTCGCCTTCTCGCTGGCGGCGAACGGCCTTCTGTTCTTCGTGATCGGCGTCGAGCTCGCGCCGCTCTCGCCGGACATCAATCTCTTCTGGCCGCTGCTCGGCGCCCTGCCCGACCGCTTCTTCGGCGGCATCATGTCGAACGACACGCTGCTCGCCATTCCCTTCTTCACCTTCATGGGTCTGATCCTCGAACGCTCCGGCATGGCCGAGGATCTTCTCGACACGATCGGCCAGCTCTTCGGCCCCTTGCGGGGCGGCCTTGCCTATGCGGTGATTTTCGTCGGCGCGCTTCTGGCCGCAACGACCGGCGTCGTCGCCGCTTCCGTCATTGCCATGGGCCTTATCTCCCTGCCGATCATGCTGCGCTACGGCTATGATCGCCGGCTCGCCTCGGGCGTCATCGTCGCCTCGGGAACGCTCGCCCAGATCGTGCCGCCGTCCCTCGTCCTGATCGTTCTCGCCGATCAGCTCGGCCGCTCCGTCGGCGACATGTATTCCGGCGCGCTCGTTCCGGCGCTCGTCCTGACCGGGCTCTATGTCACCTATATCTTCGGCCTGACGATGTTCAACGCCAAGTCGGCACCGGCGCTTCCGCCCGAAGCCCGCACGCTCGGCGGCGGCGTAACCTCGCTAATTGTTGCACTCGTGCTGACCATCGCCGTCTCCTGGGTCGCCTCGATCTATCTGGAGCCGGAGGTCCATCAGGGTGCGGTGATCTGGGGCGCGGTGATCGGCGTTCTTCTCATCTACAGCGCGGCGGTCATCAACAAGGCCTTCAAGCTGACGATCATGTCCTATCTCGCCCAGCAGGTGATCATCGTCATGATCCCGCCGCTGGCGCTGATCTTCCTCGTTCTCGGCACGATCTTCCTTGGCGTCGCGACACCGACGGAAGGCGGCGCGATGGGCGCCGTGGGCGCGCTCATTCTCGCTTTCGGCAAGCGCAAGCTGAATATCGACCTGATGACCCAGGCGATGGAATCGACGGCCAAGCTCTCGGCCTTCGTGCTCTTCATCCTCATCGGCGCGCGTGTCTTCTCGCTGACCTTCTATGGCGTCAACGGCCATATCTGGGTGGAAGAGCTTCTGACGGCGGTGCCCGGCGGCGAAACCGGCTTCCTGATCGTCGTCAATATCCTCGTCTTCTTCCTCGCCTTTTTCCTCGACTTCTTCGAGCTCGCCTTCATCATCGTTCCGCTGCTGGCGCCGGCGGCCGAGAATCTCGGCATCGACCTCATCTGGTTCGGCGTCCTTCTCGGCATCAATATGCAGACGAGCTTCATGCATCCGCCCTTCGGCTTCGCGCTGTTCTATTTGCGCTCGGTCGCGGCCAAGGTGCCTTATCTCGACCGCATCACCGGCAAGCGGATGGAGCCCGTCACCACAGGCCAGATCTATTGGGGCGCGATCCCTTTCCTCTGCATCCAGCTGGTGATGGTCGCTCTCACTATCATGTTCCCGGGCATGGTGATGCGCTACAAGGGCGAGCAGGCTCCGGCGGAGCCCGCCAATATCCAGATCCAGCTGCCCTCGATCGGCGGCGGCAACGGTTTCGGCCTCCCCCCGCTCGGGGCTCCTGGCGGCACCGGAGCCTCACCGTCCGGCCAGAACAATCCGCTCGGCCTGCCGCCCCTTGGACTGCCAGCCCCCGCGCCGGGAACCGGCTCGGCGCCCGCCGGCGGCGCCGCTCAGCCGAGCCTCGGCCTGCCGCCGCTCCAGCTCGGCGGCCCGGACGCGAATGCACCCGCTACAGGAGCAAACCCTGCGTCCGGAACAGGATCGGATACCTCGGCTCCGACGTCCGGCGCGAACGAGCCGAATGGCAGTTCCTCGGCGCCCGCCATCGATCTGTCCCAACCGCCTTCGTTCAACTGATCGGACGCGGCTGACCCCTTCTCGCGGCTCGGGTTTCGAGACGTGACGAACCAATCCCAACAATGCCACGAGGCCGGATGCGACAGGGATCGCATCCGGCCTTTCTTTTGCTCTCGACTCCCTGCCGCACGCCGCGATCGAGACACCTGTTCGACATCTCGGACAACCGTCGCCGACGCCATC
This sequence comes from Fulvimarina manganoxydans, assembly GCF_900176465.1. Classification (GTDB taxonomy): domain Bacteria; phylum Pseudomonadota; class Alphaproteobacteria; order Rhizobiales; family Rhizobiaceae; genus Fulvimarina; species Fulvimarina manganoxydans. The sequence continues at coordinate 238,488 of NZ_FWXR01000002.1, read as the reverse complement.
AAGCGCCCATGCGAATACCCTGAAATCGTCACAGTTGGGTAAGGACCGCTTAACGACCAAGGCGCAAGGTTTTCAGCGAACAGCAATCGAACGCACATCTCCTGCCTCCGACCGTCCTCGATGGCTCGGATGGGCTTTGGCGTTCGACGAGACGATTTTTCGAGGGTTGGATGTCTGGCTTCTTCATTCCCTCCGCCATTGCGGACAATATTGGCTGGTCGCTCGGCGTTGCGGCATTCTGCTTCGCCCTGCGTCTCGTCGGAGAAGCCTTGGCGCGGCGAAGCGGCGATCCGCTCATCATGCGCAAGCGACGCTTCACCGTGCGCGCGGTAACCAATGCGCTGCTCGCGCTTGCCCTCCTCGTCATCTGGCTTTCGGAAATCCAGAACGCCCTCTTCTCGTTGACGGCGGTTCTCGTCGCCCTGGTCGTCGCGACCAAGGAACTCATCCTCTGCGTCTCCGGTTCGGTGCTGCGCTTCGGCGGCCACCTTTTCAAGGTGGGGGATCGGATCGAGCTCTATGGCATTCGCGGCGAGGTGATCGATCATGGACTGTTCTCGACGACGATCATGGAATTGTCGCCGCGAGAAGAGGGCGCGATGGGCACCGCCCGGACCGTCATGCTACCGAATTCGATGCTTCTGGCCGGCCCCGTCCGCGTCGAGCCCCAGCCGCGCCATTTCGCGCCCCATCGCTTTACGCTGACCATGGAAGCGCCGGTGCCCGCCAGCGAGACCGCGCGGCTCGTCACGCAGACGGCCGAGCGCGTTCTATCCGCCGACCGCGAACTTGCGGCCCGCTTCCACCAATTTGTGGCCCGCAAGGCCGGGACGGAGATCGCCGGCCCGCAAAGCTCGGTCACGGTGGGAACCAGCGAGATCGGCAAATTGCAGTTCCACGTGATGATCTATTGCCTCGTCAAGGATGCGCCGGCCCTCCAACAGGAGATCACACTCGCCCTCTTCGACGCCCTCGAAAAGCGCTCAGGCAGAATGCGGGATGGCGAAGCCAAGGCTTGGAGCGAGATCGCCCGCCAGCTGAAAGAAGGCGCGGCGACGAAGCGCGAAGCGGCGTGAGGGACCCCTGACGCGTCTCGGCACCTGGGAGGGTCAGACGCTAGCAGACGATCGATTTTCTGGCGTCCTACTCAAGGCATGTGGGAAGATAGGTGAATGTCGTCGGCTGACAGCAAGGAGCACGACCGTCTCCTCAGTCTGTAAAAATGAAGTGCTCGGCACATCGCAATGCCTGGCGGCGCCTTCGTCGCGCTCGTCACGCCCGGGCATCGTCGCTACGACATTCACACATTTTCTCGCTGACGATTAAGAGAGCCCGGCATGGACGCTTCGGCTTCTCCCCCAGGGGGAGAAGTGCCGGCGGGCGATGAGGGTTAGGCCACGGCTTCTATAGGAGAGATGCCGATCGGCGAAAACCTTGATATCGAAGAGAAAATCCACCTCATCCGCCCTTCGGGCACCTTCCCCCCGTGGGGGAGAAGTCGTCGGCGCTTGCTGCCGACTTCTGAGACAAGTCGCCGAGGGCATTGTCACGACCGTAGTCGATTGCAATCCCCTGCGATACAACTCTTCGCAGGATGTGTGAACCTTGTAGAGCTACGTCGCGAGAATCCAGGGGCCGGCGAGGTCAACGTTTTGATATGCTTCCGGATTCTCGGCACGGTGGCCGAGACAGACGAAGCTGTCAGCTTCGCAATCAGTCGCCCCGTCGGCATCTCGCTGAGACGAGGCCGCGCACATATCGAAAAGCGAGAAGAAAATCGCTCGCTCGACCCAAAGATCGAACCTGAACGATCGGTACCACCAGCCTCGTCATCGAGGAAAATGGTGGTACGCCCAACGGGACTCGAACCCGTGTTTCCGCCGTGAAAGGGCGGCGTCCTAGACCGCTAGACGATGGGCGCAGCGAGGGGACACATACGGTGAGTCGCGGGGAGACGCAACCCATTCCGAGGAAGTTCGCGACATAAAAATGTCGCAGGGAATTCACCCTCTCTTTGCCTGATGCCAAAACGTGACGGCATCTCCTCGAACGGCAAAGATCGGTGTCCGGCACCGGCTTAGCGGCGCCGACGGCAGCGCCAGTTCCAGTCGCGTTTCGGGCCGACATCGACGTGGATCGCCTCGGTGTGGCAGTAGGTGCCGACGCCGCCGCGTCCCGGCAGGGCCCGGACAAAGGCCGCGACCTTCAGATTGTCCACATTCGGAATGACGATATCGGCGGCCTTGCAGGCCATATGCTGGGAGCGCTTGGCGCCGCGCACACGGCGATTGTGCTCGGGGCTGCGATAGCCGGAGGTTACGACGACCTTCTGGCCGAAGCGCGATTCGATCGCGCGGATCATGCCGACGAGTTCGCGCGGGAAGCAGTCGGTGCGCACATCCTCGCGCGCGACCCTGAGGCCATTGGGGCTCATGCGGGCAAAACCGCCGCCGAGCGAGGCCATCTGATAGGAAGCATCCTCGATGGCGTCCTCTTCATTGGCCGAATTGCGTTGGCCGATCTCGAAGAGCGAACGGGGATCGACGCCCGGCAGCGCATCTCCGCCCGCCGATTGCGGCGCGCCGTCATGACGCAGAATGACACGGCGCCCCTTGCCCTTCTCGCCGTTGGCGATCGGGGTGCGGGCTTCCTGACGGGCGAAAAGCGAGGCAAAGAGCGAGCCGCCCGATCCGGTCGCGCCGGAGGCCGAGCCCCCCTCGCCCACGGAGCCGCCGGCATAGGCCGCAAGTCCTTCACGGCGGGCGGACGCATCGATAAGGGGACGCGCGCCTTGGCCGCCGGCCTGCGCATTTCCCTCCTCGGCGGCGCGGGCGACTTCGCGAACCTCTTCCTCCGAAACCGCCGGGATGGTCTTTTCACTCTGACTGTCTGCCCCAATGTCGCCCAGGCGAGAAACGTCCACTTCCGGCGCATTGGAGACGTCGAGCGGCGCGGCATTGGCGGAAACAGATCCTGACGGAGCGAAACCGAAAGCCGTAACGTCGCTCATGCTGGACATGCATCCGGCAAGGAGCGGCAGGAGACTGGCGGCGGCCAGCGGCGCCGCTCGAAGCCCGCGCAGCGATGCGGCCAAGCCGGTTCTGAAGGGCTTGCGGGCGGTCTCGGAGCGGAGACCGAGGCTCCTCTCGCGTGCCGGCAATCCGGCAACGTCTTCGATCGTCACGTTCGATCCCTCTTCCACGGCAGGTCCCGCCTGTCGTCTTCCTCGCCTGGCATACCCGGCGAACCATCGTCAGGACGATCGCCTCGGCAGCTGGCCTAAGACCCCTTCGACGCCTCGGGCAGAATGACCGACCAACGCTCGCGCGAGCCTGTCGTCCCTGCCCTTTCGGACCGATCGGCCGTCCCCTTGGCCAACAAATCCAGGCACTCGATCCCGATCAACTCAGTGAAGACTCGGGTCGGAACCGGAGTCAAACGATGTCGCAGGCCGCCTCATCGGTGCATGACCTGCGACATTCTTTCAGGACGCGCCTATGGCGCGATTGCGGCTTTGTCGTGATGCACCCAACACAGAAAGCTTTTCAGAAGCTTACCAGCTGCCGGTGTTTTCCATCGAGGCCCAGGGCTCGGCTGCTTCCTTTGAGGAACCCTTCTGCAACAGTTCGAAAGAAATTCCGTCCGGCGACTTCACAAAGGCCATGTGACCATCGCGCGGCGGCCGGTTGATCGTGACGCCTGCATCCATCAACTTTTGGCAGGTGGCATAAATGTCGTCCACTTCGAAGGCGAGATGGCCGAAATTGCGCCCGCCGGTATAGGTCTCCGGATCCCAGTTATAGGTCAGCTCCATCAGCGGCGCCTTGGTCTCCTTGGCTGTGGGAGCATCGTCGGGCGCGGCGAGAAAGACGAGGGTGAAGCGCCCTTTTTCGTTCTCCATCCGCCGGGTCTCGACGAGGCCGAGCTTATTGCAATAAAAATCCAGCGATTGATCCAGGTCGCTGACGCGGACCATCGTGTGCAGATAGCGCATTGGGTCTTCTCTCCGTCTAATACTGCCGGACGGGAATCGACCCAACGGATCAATTCTCGTCCGATCATTTGCTCAAACGCCCCTCGGGCTGCCAACGACCTTTTCAAAGCGGTGCGTTCAGAGGATCACCGTTGTCAGCGCGAACGGACCCGGTCGCCCTCTGGAAAAGATCGGCCGGGTTCGGGCATGGACCGGCGAGGATAGGGCCCCGCGCTTCAACGCCAAGGCCCAAGCAGCCGACGCCCGCAACCAAGCCACGAAGAGGTGATTGCCTCGGATAAGAGGTCGCATCGTCAGCCTGTCTTCCCCCGATCGGCGGACATCGTTTCCAAGACGAAAAAGGGGCCACGCGGGCCCCTTTACATCGGTCTTTCGCTCGCCACACCGGCATCCCGGTCGGCGATATCGGCGCCAATCGGCAGATCGGCGGAACAGTCACATCGACTGGCGCGCCTGTTCGACGGCTGCCATGCAGGCGTCCTCATTGCCGCTGTCGAGCGCCATTTGCGCCGCCGCGATATGGCTAGTCACCATGGTCTGGTCGCCGCTCATGCTCGAACCTTCTGGCGCGGACATGGAGGATGAGCCGTCCGTCGACGACGTCGTCATCTGGTCGTCCGAACCATTGCCGGATGACTGGCCGCTGGTTGAAGACGAGGACGCCGCGGCCTGTTCAGAAGCATCGTCATTGCCGCTCGCCTCGTCCGTCAGCGCTGCCGTCGGCGCAATGCCGCTCAGCGCACCGGTCGAGTCGGGGCGATCGCTCTGGCCTTCGTTGCTGCCGGCCGCCGTAAAGGTCGGATCGTTCTTCGTCACCGCCTCCTGATCCATATCGCCTGGCGTCTTGTCAGCGGCCATCTTCTGGCCGCCGTCAGCGGAATTCGACGACGAAGCGGAGCTGCCGCTCGCCGACGAATCGGCGCTCATGGTCGAATTTGCGTTGCTGTCACCGGTCGAGCTACCCGAAGCCATCGAGTTCGACGAGCCCGATGCCTGCGCTCCGCTTGCAGCGCTTCCCGCATTGGCCATCGATCCGACTTCGCTCTTGAGCTGGGCGAGTTCGTCGGCGCAGTTGGCCAAGGCGCCATTCGCCGCGAAAGCGGCGGCGGAAAGAGTCAGGGACGCGGCAAGAATATTGAGGCGTTTCATAGGCGTAACCTCCCATTGATCTGTGTGATCTGGTACCCGAGGCCCGAACCCAAGGAGTCCCGAAAAAGTTCCACATACTGATCTTTTTCGAATGTCACCCTGGCCAAACATATCCGACCTAAAGCCTCGGTTTGGCGGCCGTTTGGACCGGCAGCTTCAAGCAGTTGCAGGCTTCCACGGATCAAGGCGGCGCACATTCTTGCCCGGAGATTGATTTTCATGGGCAGAAACGCGCATCGGGTCTTGCCACGATCCGTAAGGTCAATGCTAAAGTCTCTCCATTCGGTTGGCGTAAAGGCGGAAACCCCCGAATGGCGGAGCGCATAACTCCACAGATGCAGGAATTCGGTGGCGATTCCGAGGGACAGTCCGGGCTCGTGGTGGGCGTGGTGTCCGGGCAGATCAAATGGTTCGACGTGGCGAAGGGCTTCGGCTTCATCGTTCCCGACGACCGGTCGCCGGATGTGCTGCTCCATGTCACCTGTCTGAGACGGGACGGCTACACGACGGCCCTCGAGGGGGCGCGCGTCGTCTGCGAGGTCCAGCGCGGCGAGAAGGGCCTGCAAGCCTTTCGCGTCCTGTCGATGGACCAGTCGACGGCGGTGCATCCCTCGCAGCTGCCACCGGCGCGAACCCACAATTCGGTGCCCACCACCAGCGACCTCGTCACCGCGACGGTGAAATGGTTCAACCGAACCAAAGGCTATGGCTTCCTGACGGCGGATGAGAGCGGCGGCGACATCTTCATTCACATGGAGACGCTCCGGCGCTTCGGCATGACGGAACTTCGCCCCGGTCAGCAGGTGCGCGTCCGCTACGGGATCGGCGACAAGGGACGCATGGCCGGCGAGATCCATCCTATCGACGGACAGGCGACACCCGCATCTCACTGAACCGGGACGACTCCGCGTCCTGACGCGCCTCGGACAAATGGAGCCGGGTCGCGTCGGTCGTGGCGCGCAACGGTCTCGCAGCGGCTCATTCTGGGGCTGCGTGCTTTCTCATGGCATGGCCATGATCTAAGGATAGCTTCAACGGCATCCCCCGAGCGCATCCTGCGCGCGGCGGCGAACGGCGAAGAAATGGAATCCGCGCGTTTGGCGGTCCGGTTCGCGGCCGATCGATTGAAGAAGTATCGGGGCGAAAACGACTCGTCCTGCGATGCGCCAAAGGACTGCGTTCAGCCATGACGACGAAAAGCCTCTTCTCCAAGTCTCTCATTGGACTTGCTGCGGTCTTCGCCCTGCTTGCCTATTTCGTCTTCCAGGCAAACGCCTCCGACGACTTGCGAATCGTTACGGACAAAGGCGCGGTGCCCATCACGGTGGAGATCGCCGACACCGATGAGGAGCGGCGGACCGGCCTGATGTTCCGCGAAGAGATGGCGGCCGATCACGGCATGCTTTTCGTCTTCGACGAAACACGCATGGTGTCGATGTGGATGGAGAACACCCTTATCCCGCTCGACATGTTGTTCATCGGCGAGGATGGCACGATCCGCACGATAGGACGCAACGCCAAGCCCTTGTCGCGCGATATCATCTCCTCGAAGGAACCGGTCCGTTATGTGCTCGAGTTGAATGGCGGGGCGGTGGCTCGGCTCGGGATCGCGGTCGGTGACAAGGTCGAGCATAAGGCGATCACCGGAGAAGCTGGCTGATCGCCGGCCATTCCATGGCCGATTCAAGGATTTGCTACTATGGTCGGCATTTCGTGGAGGTCGAGCATGGCCATACGCCTTGACTTTCAAGGCCGTTCTCGTCACATCGCTTCTGTCGAGGCCAACCGAGCCCCGCGGAGCGTAGCGCAGTCTGGTAGCGCATCTGGTTTGGGACCAGAGGGTCGCAGGTTCGAATCCTGCCGCTCCGACCATGGCTCGGGCGCGGCGGTCCAGTTCGGTCGTGTCGCCAATCGACGCGAGCCCATCGGAACGATCAACGCAAGGCGCTCAGGAAGAAAAGCTGATTCGGCGCCGGATCGGTGTCCGGGCGCGAGGATGGGGTCCAGATGGTTGCACGCATTTATCGGCCGGCAAAAACCGCCATGCAGTCGGGCAAGGCCAAGACCCATGAATGGCTGCTCGTCTATGAACCCCAGGAGCCCAAGCGGATCGATCCGTTGATGGGATACACCTCGTCAGGCGATATGCTGAGCCAGTTGCGACTGACCTTCGAGACGAAGGAACAGGCCATCGACTACGCCGAACGCAACGATATTCCTTACCGCGTCGAGGAAGAAAAAGCGCCGAAGCGCGTGCGCGTCGCCTATGCCGACAACTTCAAATACGATCGCCGCCAGCCCTGGACCCACTGAGCGGCCGGCTGGCCCGTAACGTAAGAGGTCCATAGCGGACCGCCTTTGGTAGCCGACGCCGCCTATCTTGGCACCTTTCGCCCATCACATCCGCTTCAAAACGACGGCTTAGGGCGAGATGGCAAGTCCCATTTATCGCATTTCCCTCTAAGCCTCACGCCTTCAAAAGGGCGAGCGCGATACGATGGGTCAGGTCAGTCGCCGCAAGGCACTCGGCCACCCAGCGTCGGCCGGATTCGATCAGGATGGGCATCGCCTCGATTCGATTGTCGCCGCCCTCGGGCAATCGCAAATATCCCCGTTCGGCCGCCCCTTTCAGAACATTTCGGACATGGGTACGCGAAGCGCCCGCCCGGGCGGCTGCCCGCGTCAAGAACGCGCGGTCCGAGCGATGCTCCGGGTCGCGCTCGGCCTCAGCCATCAGCATGACGAAAATCCGCGAGCCAACCGCCTCCCGGACGAAATAGTCTGCCGGCGGATTGCTGGTCATGATGTAATTGGCGACGGCAAAGACTTGAACCGACGCTTGGCGATAGGCTCTGTGATGCGCCTCGTCCCGCGCGAGCGCGACCTCGTAGGTCATGTTGGGATAGAGGCAATCCAGCGGCGCGTGGATGACCGAAAGCCATTCGCGGTCGAGCTCCAGCATGCGCTGAGAGGGAACGATGCGCCTGGCCCGGCGGTCAAGCGGCGACGGCTCAAGCCGGATGAGATCGTCCTCGACCAACGAACCCACGAAATCCATGATGGGACGGTCCGGCGCGATGCTCAATTGCGGCAGGATCTCACGCAGACGCGCCATAGTCAGCCAAGTTTCGGGCCGAGCCTCGTCTTCGACCGCGGCAAGACAAACGATCAACATGAAGCACACGGCGCGCTCATATTCGAGCATCGGCCGCAGTCTTGGGTCATGCGACCATAACCCGACCAACCCATCGACGAAGACGATGACAGCATCGTTGAAACGGGCATGCGCCAAAATCTCATCGACGGATCTGAACTCCGGAAGATGGCGACCATCTGAAAAGGCCGAAAGCAGCGACTGGTCGGACATGAACCCCTTCGAATGATGGATGAATTGCCGAAAACGGGAGGAAGACGGCTTTCACCGTGCAAGGCAAGCCGAGGCCGCAGCGGATAGAAGGTATGACCTTCGCGTCTCCATAAGCCCTTAAAGATCGAAAGCTAGCTTATAATGCGAATTTGTTTCATTGAAAGTCCGCTGTTTTCTTCCCATGAAGATTGTCGACTTCGCATGTCGCAGCAGTCGTCGATTGAGAAAAGTCGGCTTTCGAACAACATCTTGGCATCCAGAACCGCTCGCAGGGACGCAGCACCGATTGGCTGCGCCTGACCAGTCAAAGGGCGCCTCGACAACCGTTGTTCCAGGTCATTGTCGTCGATGCCTTTGCTGACCGGAGTTCGAACCTGTTCGTTGCTTGGATATGGTTCGCTGACTTTCTGCGTCAACTTTGAGGGGGAGCGCAGTTTGTCTGAAATGCGGACCGAATCGCCCGCTAATGGCGGATTTCTCAATTCGAAAACTGGAGACTAACGATGATGGCTCTGCCTGGGCGCTTCGAGCATAGCTTGACGGTAGGGATGGTCTATGCAGCCGAGACGGGGAGCGGTGTGTCTGCTGCGCCCGGTCCGCAGCCGACGATGGCATCGGTCACGGGCATCTTGTCCGAAGGAATGGATGCGAGCGCCGACACCGCGACGACCTATCGGATCAATGTCGGCAACGCCTTTCACGGCAATGCCGCCAATGGCGACGTGGACTATATCCGCCTCGAAATCGCGGAAACGGGCGTCTATACGATTTCGCTCAGCGGGCTCGGGGCGCTCGAGCAGAGGCTCGATAATCCCAATCTCCGACTGTTCGACCAGAATGGCAACCTGATCCAGGAAGACAAGGATAGCGGGCCGGGCCTCGACGCCATGATGGCTGGCCTCTCCTTGAACGCCGGCGTCTACTATATCGAAGCATCCGGCGATCGGTCCCTGGTGACCGATGCCGGTGGTGCCTATGGTCTGTCTGTCGTTGCAGGCCAGAAGGGCGGCTACGACCTCGCCATGCAGGCGTCGAACTTGATTCGTCCGGACATGATCGACGGAAAGGTGCTCTACGGGGCCTGGACCGCGAAGGCCGGAACTCCGGTCATCTTGACATGGGCAGCGCGTGAAACGCCAGGCACAGAGGGTGAGGCGTTTGCGCTGAGCACCTTCACGCCTCTGAATGGCGAACAAATCGCGAAGGTCCAGCAGATTCTCGCAATGACGAGCGAATATGTCGGCGCAACGTTCACGCAGGTCAATCCAACCGGCCTCAGCGACGCGGCGACGCTGCTCTTTGGCAGTTACAAGAACGATGGCGGACCCGAGGGAGCCTACGCCATCTTCCCAGGCACGCAGAACAATGCGGGCGCACCGGGAAACACAGCGCCCGAATCGACTGACGGCGATGTCTGGATCAATCTGACCGCGACCCAGTCGAGCAATATCACCGTTTCCGGCTATACCTATCAGACGCTCATTCATGAAATCGGCCACGCTCTCGGCTTGAATCATCCGGGCGACTACAATGCCGAAGCGGGTGTCCAGACCACCTACGAGAAGGACGCTCAGGTCGCGCAGGACTATTATACCTATTCGATCATGACCTATTTCCCCGATACTATCGGTGAAGAGGACCCGGCGAACCAGACCTGGGGCGTCGCCGACGTCCTGGCGTTGCAGCAGCTCTACGGGGCCAACATGACGACCCGGACGGGCGACACGGTCTACGGGTTCAACGCCAATGCCGGCGGCATCTACGACTTCTCGACCAACGCCCAGCCCTTCATGACGATCTGGGACGCCGGCGGCAAAGACACGATCGACCTGTCGGGCTATTCCCGCAGCCAGACGCTCGATCTCAATGCCGGTGCGCTCTCCAGCGTCGGCAGCGATTCGATCACCGCCAGCAACAATCTCGCCATCGCTTCCGGTGCGACGATCGAGAACGGCATCGGCGGGTCGGGCAACGACATCCTCATCGGCAACGAGGTTCGCAACATCCTCGTTGGTGGCAAGGGTGACGACGACATCCGCGGCGGCGGCGGGGTGGACGGCGCGCGTTTCGCCTCGACACGGGCCGAGGCTCAGGTCACCCATTCCGGAGACAACGGCACCGTCGTCTCGGCCGATGGCTCCGACACGCTGACGTCGATCGAGCGCGTGATCTTCACCGACGAGGGGATCGCCTACGACACCGGTGCGGACCAAGTCGCGGGCGTCGTCTTCCGCTCCTATCAGGCCGCATACAACCGAGCGCCCGACGAGCCGGGCCTCGGTTTCTGGATCAATGCGGGTGACAAGGGCATGAGCTTCGAAGAGATCGCGGCCGGCTTCCTGCGCTCGTCCGAATTCACCGCCGCTTATGGAAGCAATCCCAGCGCCGACCTCTATGTCTCGAAGCTCTACGAGAACATTCTCGGCCGCGCCGGTGAACAGAGCGGCATCGACTTCTGGAAGGGCGAACTCGCTAAGGGTGTATCGGAAGCCTTCGTGCTCTATCGCTTCGCGGAAGCCTCCGAAAATCTTGCTTTGACCGCGAATGCCGTTGCGAACGGCGTCGTCTACGATCTGGTTGGAGACATGGCGATCGCCTGATCGACATACCCGACCGATAAAACCCAGCCGGCGCCGTACGCCCCGCCTGCGCCGGCTGGGTTCGATCATCCGCTCGCAAAGAGCCGAAAGACGGAGACGTCGCGCCGCGCGCCCCTTTGAAGGGCGGTGCGGCCTTTTGCATCTGATCTCGAGCGAAGGCGCGTCGGGCTCAGTGCGGCAGCCCGAGCTGCTGACACATCGGCCCGCTGCAACGCGCGAGCGCCGCGCAGGCTCTGATACGGAGCCCGGCTGGACCCGTCGGACACCGTATCATTCGCTGCGAAAGCGGATATGAGGCCGTTCCGACGCATCGGCGGCGCTAACCGATGCCGCGACCCTAAAGACGCTGTGCAACAAGGCCTCCGTCAGCACGTCTCCGGGCGAGCCGCAGGCCACCAGCGCGCCATCCTGCATGACCACGATTCGGTCGCAGAACATCGCCGCGAGATTGAGGTCGTGCAGGGCGACGATGCTCGTCAGAGGAAGATCGCGCACCATTCGCAGGATTTCGATCTGATGATGGATATCGAGATGGTTCGTGGGCTCGTCCAAAAACATGACGATGGGCGATTGCGCCAGGGCGCGCGCGATATGGACGCGCTGGCGTTCGCCGCCCGACAGCGTCTGCCAGGCCTGGCCGCTGCGGCTTTGCATGTCGACCTGCGCCAAAGCGTTGGAGACGGCCGCCTCGTCCGCCGCCGACCAGCCCGCAAGAGCCGAGCGATGTGGCGTGCGGCCGAGTTTGACCACATCATGCACGCTGACATTGGTATCCGTCGCGGCATTCTGCTGCACGAAGGCGACCTGCCGCGCGAGCGCCCGGCGCGAGACCCGCGCCACATCCTGCCCGTTGATCCTCACATCGCCGGATCGTGGCTGCCGCAGGCCCGCCAGAAGGCGCAAAAGCGAGGACTTCCCCGACCCGTTCGGGCCGATTAGGCCAAGGGTTTCGCCCTTTTGCACCGACACTGAGACATCGCGCACGATCGTTTTGCGCCCGACACCCCAAACCAGATTGTGCGCCTCAATCGTCATGTCTGCGGCCGTGAGCGGTAAAGGATCAGGGCGAAGAAGGGAACGCCGACCAAGGCGGTCACCACGCCGATGGGCACCGTCTGTTGGCTCACGATCACCCGCGAGGCGATGTCGGCCAGCACCATGAAGACGGCGCCGATGGCCGCGGAGGCAGGAAGCAGGCGCAGATGCATCGGCCCCACGACGTAACGGGCCGCATGCGGCACCACGAGACCGACAAAACCGATCGCACCAACCATGCTGACGATCGTCGCCGTGATCATCGCGGTCAGCGCAAACAGCACCAGCCGGATGCGCGCGACGGGAACGCCGAGCGCCGCCGCATCCTCATCGCCGAAAGTGAAGGCATCGAGCGCACGGGCCATATAGAGGCAGACGCCGAGCCCCAGGACCACGACGATGATCAGGAGATGGAAATCGGGCCAGCGCACGCCGCCAAAGCTTCCGAGCAGCCAGAACATCACGTCGCGCGCCTGTTGAGCGTTGCCCGACGTCGTCACGATGTAGGAGGTGAGTGCATTGAAGAGTTGCGCCGCCGCGACCCCTGCGAGGATCGTATGGTTCGGCCCACTCGTCGCCCCATTGGACAGGATCGCGACGAGAGCAAAAGCGGAGAAGGCGCCCGTAAAGGCGCCCATCGAAAGCGACAGGCCGCCGCCGCCGATGCCCAGAACGATGACGCAGACAGCGCCAGTGGATGCGCCCGCCGATACGCCAAGGACGAAAGGCTCGGCGAGCGGATTGCGTAGGAGAGCCTGCAGGATCGCGCCGCAAATGGCGAGCCCGGCCCCGGAAAGCGCCGCCACGAGCGCCCGGCTGAGACGCAGGTCCCAGACGACGCTCTGCTCGATCGGCGAAATATCGGCGCCTGTCAGGCCGAGCCCGTTCGTGACCGCAAGAAAGACCGTGTCGAGACCGATGGCATAATCACCGATGGCCGTCGCAATGGCGACCACGAGCCCCAGCAGCAAAAGCGACAGCACCAAAAACAGGGCCAGCCAGCCAGCCCCGCTTCCGCCATGGTGGTGGGTACTCACGGAATGATGCACGCTCACGGAAGGTCGAAGGTCCTGAGCTGCTCGGCCAGTTCCTCGGCGCCATAGAGGGTGCGAATGCTCGGATTGGTCGCCGCCCCACTCATGACGGCGATACGCCCGGCTTTCACCGCTTCCATCTGGCTGACGGTGGGATCGGAAGTGAGGAAGGCGATCTTGTTTTCGGCCTCGTCGAGACCCCAACGCTTGCGGTCCACCTGGGCGGCGACGATGACGGTCGGGTTCGAAGCCATAATGCCTTCCCAACCCAATGCCGGCCACTCCGCTTCGGTCTTCAGGGCGTTCGAGCCGCCCAGAAGATGGGCGATGTAGCCCGACGGACCGTTGCCGCCAGCCAGATAAGCGTCGTCGGCGGGCGACGGGCTCGAGAACCAGAAGAGAAAGGTCAGGTCGTCGCGCTTGGGAAATTCCTCTTTCAGCGCCGCCTCGCGCGCTTGCAGATCGGCAATCAGCGCTTCGCCGCGATCGGCAACGTCGAATATGCGGGAAAGATCGCGGATCTCCTGATAAAGAAGATCCATCGACCACAGGTCCTTGCGCAGCCCGTAGACGCTCGTCGCAGCGCTGGCGCTGGCATTCTCCTTATCGGCCACCACGGTGCAGGCGCTTGGCGACAGATAGGTCGGAATGTCGAACTTCTCGAAGTCCTCGCGCTTGGCTACCTTGCTGTCCGGTCCCAGAAGAGTGGTCAGCATCGCGGCCACGAAGTCGGGCTTCTTCGCCAAGATCGATTCCAGGGTCGGAAATTCGACCGACAGGACCTCGACCTTGTCATTGGCCGCCTCAAGCTCGGGCAACACCTTGTTCGGCCAGAAGGCCGTGCCGACCATCCGGTCTTCCAGACCAAGCATGAACATCACCTCGGCGCTGTTCTGCCCAAGGGCGACGGCGCGCTCCGGGGCCTTTGCAAAGGTGACCTCGCGGCCGCAGTTCTCAATCGTCAAAGGATAGGATGTCGGCTCGGCCTGGACGGAGGTACAAAAGACCGCCGCCAACACGCTGCCAAGCGCCAAGAAGCTTCTGTTCAGTTTGATCATAGCAAGAGCCCCATCACACAGTTGGGCATGGCGTAATTTGCCGCGCCAAAGAAAACAAGAGTGTTTGGGTAGAGATTTACCGTCCCGCGTCGCGCCCGGCGGGCAACGGCCTATTCAGCCGCCAGCGGCCGCAGATATTCGCGCTCCACGTCGAAGGCCATCTGGGTGAAAATCTGACGCAGTTCGGAGCGGACGGTCGCAAAGCCCTGATGGGGTCGCAATTCGGCCTCGTCCGAATAAAGCGAACGTGAAATCTCGATCTGGATCGCATGCTGACCGATCGAGGGCTTACCGTATCGCTCGGTGATGAAGCCTCCGGCATAAGGCTTATTGCGCATCACATCATAGCCAAGGCCGGAAAAACCGGAGGTTGCCATGGCGACGAGCCGGGCCGCGGCGCTGGTTCCATAGCGATCCCCGATCACGACGTCGGGGCGCCGTCCGCTTGGAAGCGCGCGGACGGTGGAGGGCATGGAATGACAGTCGATGAGGATTGCCATGCCGAACGCCGCCTTGGTTCGGGCAATCAACGCGCCCAAGGCCTCGTGAAAGCTGCGATAGAACACTTCGACGCGCTCCAGCCCCTCCTCCACGTCGAGCCGCGCGCGATAGATCTCGGTGTCCTCGGCGACGATCTTCGGGATCGTGCCAAGACCGCCGGCGACCCGCAGAGAGCCGGTATTGGCGTAATCGGGCAGCCGTCCGGTGAACATCGCCTGATCGAGCTCATAGGGCTCGCGATTGACGTCGAGAAAGGCACGGGGAAAATTCGCCGCGATGAGCGGCGCCCCGATTTCGGGCGCAAAGCCGAACAGCTCGTCGACGAAGAGATCTTCCGAACGCCGGATCGTGCGCGCGTCGAGTTTCGAGAGATCGGTCAGGCTTCTCGGATAGTGACGACCGCTATGGGGCGAGCAGAAGACCAGGGGCGTTGTGGGGACCGCCGGCTCGAAAAGCTCGAAAGCGGGCGTCTCTCCATCACCAGTGATGACTGTCGGGACCGTCGCCAACCGAATCTCGTCTCCTTGCGTCGTCTCTTGGCCTGCCTTTGCGAACGCTCGGCCGCCTGCTCCGTGATCGCCCATATAGGCCGCTGCCGATCCGGGTGCTCCTGCGACCCATCACCACGCAACGGCGTTCTGCGTTTCGCTGGACCGGAACCGACCGACCGGCGAAGCGTAAACCATGGCGGAAAGTCCACGCTTGTCGCAAACCTTGAGCGAAGATAGCCGAAGCTCAGCGTGCGTCCATTCTCTTTAGGATTTGTTGGGCCGATCTGCTATAGGACAGAACGCACTTTTTGGAGTCCGGGCTGGGCCTGCCCGGCGGCAGAACGCGGAAAAAACGGGAATGACGAAAATCCTGCTCGCCGAAGACGACAACGATATGCGCCGGTTTCTGGCCAAGGCGCTCGAACGCGCCGGCTATGAGGTCGTCGCCTTCGACAATGGCGGCAGCGCCTATGAGCGCCTGCGCGAGGAGCCCTTCTCTCTGCTCCTGACCGATATCGTGATGCCGGAGATGGACGGTATCGAGCTGGCGCGACGCGCCACCGAGCTCGATCCCGATCTCAAGGTGATGTTCATCACCGGTTTTGCGGCCGTGGCGCTCAATCCGGATTCGAAGGCTCCGAAGGACGCCAAGATCCTGTCGAAGCCGTTCCATCTGCGCGATCTCGTGGACGAGGTGGGCAAGATGCTGGCGGACGCTGCGTAAGCGTTCGATGAGGGTTTCGCGCTTCGATGCCGGCATCGAAAAATTCCTCGCGAAACCCTATTGACGGCGGCGAGGCCCTATGGTCTATCCGCCGACGTCGGTTGGGCGTGTAGCTCAGCGGGAGAGCACTTCGTTGACATCGAAGGGGTCACAGGTTCAATCCCTGTCACGCCCACCATCCGACACCTCCATCTCATTTTGATGACAATGGCGCATCCGGGTCATGACCCGGGTAGTTTCGGCTGCTGATCCGATCAGCCTTGTCGCTCTCCGTGCCGTTCCGAGCGAAACGGCATACGGCGTAAACATCGTCGAGCTCCTCGAAGCGCCTGATACGAAATCCGCTTGATCGCTTCGCGATACGGATTTTTAAAGCTGCTCAAGCGCCACGCGGGCTTTGATACGGAGCCCGATTGAACCCGTCGGACACCTTATGCCTGACCTTGGCGGCACGGGACTGGCCGCCGCCTGCGCACTCTTCGTCAACGGCGTCGAATCGCGCCCCCCTTCACCGTGTCGGTCGTCAGCGTGACACGTGCTTCGTCGAGACGGTCGCAAAAAAGGCCGGCGCATGGTGCACCGGCCTTTGGATCGAATCAGAGAAGCTTAAGACAGATCAGGCGAAGACGTTGTCCGCGACAAGATCGTAGACCACGCCATTTGCGATGGCCGCCGCCGTCCGGTCGAGATTCTCGGAGGCTTCTGCGAAGGTGTAGAGCACCGTTTCCCGGGTCGCGCCCTCAGCGAGTTTGCCTTCCCAGAAGCTGATGCCGGCCTGTTCGCCTGCCCGGCCGAGAATGTTCTCGTAGAGCTTGGAGACATAGGTCTGGTTCGTCGGATCGTTGCCATAAGCCGTTGCGAATTCCGACGAGCGGATGAAGCCCGCCGCCACTTCGGCGAAGGACATCCCCTTGTCGGCCGCATTGATCCAGAAACCGAGGCCCGGTTCGTCGGGCGCGCGGTTATAGGCCGCCTGATAGGTGCGGAAGACGACGCCCGCCACTTCGCCGGCCCCGGTATCGTAGGCAACGCCTTCGTCGGTGAAAATCAATCGCTCCACGGACGCGAATGCGTCGGTGCCGGCAGCCGAGGTGACCGAACCATTGCCGGAACCGTTATAGGTTACCTGAGCGCTCGCCCTTGCAACGGCGATGATGGCCCCGTCGGTCTCGGTCCCGCCACGGAACTCGTCATTGCCGCCGCCGCCGATCATCACGTCCTTGCCGCCGCCGCCGATCAGCGTGTCGTCGCCGTCATTTCCGATCAGGCGATTGGCCGCGCCGTTGCCGATCAGGATGTCGTTGCCCGAGCCGCCGATCGCGTTCTCGATGGTTGCCCCCTTCGCGATCGAAAAGCCGCCCTGGATGCGGGTTCCGGCCTCGTTCAGAAGCGAAGAGAAGAAGCCGCCGGCCTGACCGGTCCCGCTCGCAATCTCGTTCTGGGCTTCAGCGGACAGCGTGGACCAACCCTTCGACGCCTGGACATCGGCAACGAGGGCGTTGACATCGGCGCCTGGTGCCGTGGTCAGCGTTGCCTCCGAGAGCTGGATGAGCGCCCGGCTCGTCCCTGAATATTGGATCGTGTCGTTACCGCCCGTATCCCAGATGCCGTAATAAGCGCGCCCGACAGAGATCGTGTCGCCCGACGTGTCGATAGCCGTCGTGCCGGCATCGGTCAGCGTATAGGTCGAGTTGCCCGCGCGGGTCGTCATGTTCGCGCCGTAGATCTGCTGAAGCGCAGCGATATCCAGCGCCATCGGCGTCAGGGCCCGGCCGAATTCAGACCCCGGACCGTCTTCGCCGAGGACGACATTGGGGGGCGGCGTGTAGGACATGATGGTCTGATGCCACTGATAGGGCGCGACCTGCTGATACTGATCGAGCCCGGTCGAGGTCGATCCCGAATCGGCACCATGCGGATGGTTGAGGTTCAGCGAATGACCGATCTCATGGAGGATCGTCTCGAGCCGGTCGCCACCACCACCGAGCTCAGGCGTCGCAAGGTGGTTCGGGGCATTGATATTCACCGCCCAGAAGCTCTGCGCGCCCGACGGATTGGTCGTCACGCCAAGACTGTTGGCGTTGTTATCCTGGCCCATCAAGTAATCGGCGTTGATGTCGTCGGTCAACGCGATACTGAGATTGATGAATTCCTGGAAAATCGCAATCGAATACTGAATATCGGTGACGAATGACGCCGGAAGATCGGCGTCCATCGGCTTCTGATCGGCATTGTTGGGATCAACGATGAGCGCGTTGAAACGCTCCAGTTCGGCAGCATTGCTGAGCTGAACGATATTGAAGGTGACATGCGGCGCGGCGCCGGAATTGTCCCACTTCATGTTGCCAACGATCGGACGCAGAACGTCAGGCGTCGTCGAAAGATCGTAAGAAAGCGCTTTCCCCATAAATGCCTCTGGAGGGTTCGCGGAGCGGATTCCCGGTCTGCTCCGCGCTTACCGTATCCTCCCCGAAGCGAAAGATTTATCCAAAGGTGTACGTAACGACAAGCTGGAAGCAACAACAATCAGCTTGCCTGAAATTCGCGATTTGCTAATGATTTTCTCCGGCCAACCGAACGTCAGCCAGCGCGTTTGAAGACCAGTATCCAGGCGATCGTTCGCCGACGCCTGGATGTGGCACATCGTTCGCGTACCGCGCGCTGGCACGACGCCTGCTGCCGCTTTTCCCTTAAGATTTTAAGCCGCGAGGGGACGGCGGAGAGGCCTGGCGGGTTCGCTCACCGGGTTGAGATTGACCTTCTTCGGGCCGAGGAGACCGACTTCATAAGCCAGCATCGCCGCTTCGGCGCGAGCGCGGTCAAGGCCGGGCGCTTCGTCGTCGCCCAGTGTGAACAGGCTACCGCCATTGAGGAAAGGCGCCTCGAAGGCCGCCCTTAAGGAAAGGCCGACCGGCAGACGCGGCGTCGGGCTCGCAAGGATCAGATCTTCGACAGCGCGGGCGACGCGGCTTGGGATCGGCGTCACGGCGCTCGCCACAAAGGCGCGGGTGCGGCCCGGACGCCCGTTCGTCTCGTCAGCGGCGAGCAGCCGGTCGGTCGCAACCGCCGCGAAGGCCGAGAGCGGCGAGAAGCGGACCGGAATGAGCGTTTGATCGGCAAGCCGGCTGGAGGACAGCAAAGTCTCGGGATCGGTGCCCGCATCAACGATCGCCGCCTCGCCGCGCCGGCGAGCACCGCGCACCAGACGTTCGATCTCGATCGGGTCACAGGCGCGCACGATCCGGAGGCGAGCGGAGAGTTGGCGCTTCTCGGCCCAGTCGGCAGCGTCGGGATCGCGCGCCGCATCGATGAGCGTCACCGGAATGTCGGCGCCGCAGACCACGGCGGCCAGAGTCATGGCAAGCGTCGTCGCGCCGGAGGCCTTTAGCGACCCAATCGTCAGAACAGGCACCATATCGAGCTCGTTTTCCTTGCGAAATCATTGGCTTGAGACGACGCTCAGCGCCCTCTCGTCAGCCAGCATTTCCGCCCGAGATGGTTAACGAATGGTTAACGCGCGCCCTCCAACGTCAGTCCGCCGCAAGCCTTAAGAAACCGTTACACTTGCTGCCATCTTTCAAATCAGGGCCTTGCGGATACTCCCGTGCTCGCAACCGCGAAAAGGAACATCGGAGGCGCGATGGATGGCGTTGCCGACCGGCAACGCCGGATGAGATGCAGAGCTACAACGGCCGGGCATCCGGCAACCGCACGCCCGAGGCCGAGCTTTGCCGATCCTGAGCGCTTGCCACTCGACAAGCGCATCGCGCGGCGGCTGGTGCGCCGAGAAGCTCAATCCTTCGACGCTGAACCGACGACCTCGCCATCCTCCTTGGTATAAAGGCCGACCGCGCCCTCCGGCAGCAGCGCCATCACGGCCTCGGACGGACGGCAGAGGGCGGCGCCTTTGTCGGTTACGACGATCGGCCGATTGATGAGGATCGGATGCTCCATCATCGCAGAGAGGAGTTCGTCGTCCGAGAGCTTCGGATCGCCGAGACCGAGCTCGTGATAGGGTGTTCCCTTCTCGCGCAGGATTTCGCGCGGCGTGAGACCCATCATGTCGAGAAGCTGCTGCAAGAGGTCCCGGCTCGGCGGGTTCTTCAAATATTCGATAACCTCAGGATCTTCGCCGGCCTGCCGCAGCATGGCGAGGACATTGCGCGAGGTGCCGCAATTCGGGTTGTGATAAATGGTGGTGGGCATGAAATCTCCCTGGGAAACGATAAGGCGTCGCTGGTTCTCAGCCGCTCAATCGACGGCTCGCTCATCGGTTTTCATCATCGCGCCGCGTATGGTGAGCTGCTGGCCCGGATTGAACAGCCATTCGAAAAGGAAGAAGGCGAGAAACGCACCGACGAATTGAGCTGCGACGAACGCCGGTACGTCGAGCGGCCGAATGCCGGAGAACGTATTGGTGAAGGCTCGGGCGATCGCGACCGCCGGATTGGCGAAGCTCGTCGAGGCGGTGAACCAATAGGCGCTCGTAATATAGAGGCCGACCAGCCAGGGGATCGAGCTCGGCGCAAAACGCAAACCGCCGAGAATGAAGCCAACGAGCCCGAACGTCGCGACGATCTCGGCCCACCATTGCGCGGCCCCCGTTCTGGCGTGAGCCGACAGATCGAGGATCGGTAGCTCGAACATGAGGTGAGCTGCGATCGTGCCCAACAGGCCGCCAACGATCTGGGCCGATCCATAGGCAAGCGCCGCGTCGCGGCCAATCGCACCGCGCAGGGCCATGACGAAGGTCACGGCCGGATTGAAATGTGCCCCCGATATCGGACCGAACACCGTTATCAGAACGACGAGGATCGCACCCGTCGGAATGGTGTTGGCCAGAAGCGCAAGTCCTGTATCCGACGTCAAGCGCTCAGCCATGATGCCCGAACCGACCACGGCCGCGACCAGGAAGGCCGTACCAAGACCCTCGGCTATCAGCCGGCGTCGAAGATCGAACGTCACGCTCTGGCCCATTCTGGCGACCTTCCCCCGGAGTCGTTCGCACCAACGGAACGCCATGCTTTCACCATGCGCGTTCGATCATGATGCGATAATACAAATATCCTTGGAAGATTGCAATGCGGTTGTGCCGGCGTCGTTACACCGGCGCCCGTCCCCATTCAAAAGCCGAAGAACAGCCAAAGGCGTGGGAAAGCCGACAGCCCGGAACGAGATCACGTGCCTAGCTGTCGTCGTCGGGAATGTTCAGCTGGTAGCCGCAAGCCTTGCAATGGACCGCGTCGGGATCATGCCGCTGAAGCCCGCATTGGGGGCATTGATGATGGACTTTCGGCGGTTTGAAAATCGCTTGGGCAAGCTGCACGAAGAGCGATATCCCGATGATCATGATCACGATGGAGGTCAGTTTGCCGCCTGGCCCGTCCAGCGTGATGTCGCCATAGCCGGTGGTGGTGACCGAGGCGACGGTGAAATAAAGGGCGTCGAGATAGCCCTCGATGCCCGAGCCTTCGCGAAAGAAGAAGGTGTAGATGAAGCCCGTAGCCAGAAAAAGGAAGGTGACGAGATTGACCACGGCTTTCAGGGCCAGCTCGTATTCGGCCCAATGGGAGCGGCGCAAGGGACGCCAGAGATTGCCGCTTTGCGACAGGGCCCAGAGCCGAACGATACGCAGAAACCCGAAATTGATGAAGGTATAGGGCCAGAGCAGCGTGATCAGAATGAAGATGTCGATGAGGACGAAGGGTTGTCGCAGCCATCTCAGAAACTCGCGCGCCGCAAAGGCGCGAGCCAGGAGATCGATGCTCAATATGGCCGCGACCGTATAGTCGATCGTCAGATAATAGTCCGTGTCGCGGATGACCGGCGTCACTACGAACAGCGCAATGATGGCGAGATCGACGAACAGGACGACGATTTGAAACCGTAAGGCCTTGGGGCGATTGCCATGGTAAAGGCGGCGGAGACGAAAGCTCAATCGCGCGACCGTGGAGCGATGCCGACGCTCTTTCGCCTTCGAATGCCCCTCGTCCTGCGCTGTCATTCGCTCTCTCTCGATCCCTTCGCAACGCACCGTCCTGGGCGCATCGGACGAAAGGAGCTATCGCCCGATCCTTCGACGTCAAAGGTTTGGCATGCGAGGAGGCGAGAACGCTCAAGGCCTCGCGGATTCCCCCCGCCTTCGAAAGGGCCGAGAGCCCTATTCGGCCGGGGCGAGCGAAAGCGGTTCAGAGAGCGACCCGCCAGGTCAACTCGCGGCTGTCCCCTGCATCGAGCACCAATATGCCGGGCTTATCGAAAATGTCGCCGTCGAAATCGACGGGGCTCGCCATCGAATACCAGGGCTCGATACAGACGAAAGGCGCGCCGCCGGGCTTCGACCAAATGCCGAGATCGCCAAAACCCTCCCAGGAAACCGCCAGGGACCGGAGAACATCCCCGGCCTCGGTCAGCGCGTCATAGCTGACGCTACGGCTCGCCACATTCGGCATGACAAGAGCGTCCCGCTCGAACAGCGTCTCGGAAAGCGGCAGAACACGCCCATCGAAGGGCAGCGGCTTGGGCGCGCTGAGAAGGCCTGCCTCGACGCCGAGGGCCGAACCGGTCTCTTGGGTGTCGAAGACAATGCGATGGCGCTCCTTTGCGACCCCGTTGGCGAGCGGCCATCGAAAACCTGGATGCGCGCCAACGCCGCAGGCGAGCTTCGTCTCGCCCGGATTGGTGACGCGGGTTGTCACGGAGAGGCTTGCGCCCGCGACCGCATAGATCAGGTCGAGGATGAAGGGGAACGGATAGACGGCACGGCTTTGCGCATCGTCGCGAAGGCGCATCACGAGCCGATCATCGCCGATCTCCACCGCCTCGAACAAGCGATCGCGGGCGAACCCATGCTGCCCCATCGCATAGCTTTGCCCGTCATGACGGAGGGTATCGCCTGACAGCCGGCCAACGACAGGGAAGAGCACGGGCGCGTGACGCGGCCATTCCGGGCCCGCCTGCCAAAGAAGCTCGTCGCCGCCAGCATCCTTCAGGCTGACGAGTTCCGCCCCTTCAGCCTTGACGACGGCGCTGACGCCCTCGGCTTTCAACGCAAACCGGTCAGTCATCGAACCCCACCCCTCTCGATGCGAGCTATCACAAGTCAGCCGAGGCCGAGGGCCTGACAATGGGAATAAGCCACGAGCCGGTCCGTTCCGCCACCAGCGATCTGCCTCAGGCGTGTCTCGCCGGTGCGCCGGGTCGTCTCGGTTCGGAAGATGCCGTTCCAGCCACTGTCGCCGCCGGGCTTAGTGGCATTGGCAATGCCGCAGGCCATCAACTGGCCGCTTGGGGAAAGACCGGTCTTCAGGCCGAGGACGCGCACTGTCCAGTCTTGGGGAAAGGCGCCCTTCACGGCCAGAGCGATCGCGGCGCGCTCTGCTTCACTGGCCTGCGCCGTCGTCGTGCGCGACAAATCTTCGCCGCCCCCGCCTTCCGTCAAGATCCGAGTCACATTGACCTCGGGCATTTCGAGGCTCGGCATAGCGAGGCCGAAAAGGGACCCCTGCCCTCTGCGCGGTGGGTCGTCGCTCGAATTGTGGCCGCACGCGGCAAGCGGCATCGTCGCGATGGCGGCCAGAATGATCGTTGATCGCATCGGCATGTCTGGCTTCATCCCTTAGACCAGCATTCCTTCGCCTGAACGGCGCCCTCGCCTTTCAAGGCCCCGCATTCGGGTCTCTCTCAAGCCTAGGGCGTTGAGTGAGAAAGTGGAATCCCAGTCAGCCCCGTTCGAGCCTGGAAGGCGAAATAATCGCCCGTTTCGAGGCGATTATACGGTTTCTGATAAGGCCGTGACTTTTCGGGCATCCATGCCGGAGACCGCTCGAAGAGGCGAGGCGCATGCGCGGCCCCTAAAAGGACCCCTCAACCGCTCGTCAGCAGCATCGCTGCGATCACCAGCATGGTGAGGCCAACGACCATATCGAGAACGCGCCAGGCCGCGGGCTTGGCGAAGACCGGGCGCAGCAATGTCGCGCCATAGCCAAGGGAGAAGAAGAACACGAAAGAAGCGGCCACGGCGCCAAGGCCAAAATAGGCCCGATCACCGCCGAACTGGCTGGCGATCGAGCCAACGAGGACCACCGTATCGAGATAGACATGCGGGTTGAGAATGGTGAAGGCGAGGCATGTCAGGATCGCCCGTTTGAGGCTTGCTTGCTCGTTTTCGGCCGGCTTCATGCCCGTCTCGTCGCCCTTGAAGGCGGCCCAGAGGCGGGTCGCCCCGTACCAGACGAGGAAAGCGGCGCCGAACCATTTCAGCCAGACCTCGATCCCTGGCAGGATTTCCGCCACGATCGAGAAGGAGGTGACGCCCAGCGCGATGAGCGCAGCATCCGCGCCGGCGCATGTCAGGCAGATCGCGAAAACATGCTCGCCCCTCAATCCCTGGCGCAACACGAAGGCGTTCTGAGCGCCAATGGCGAGAATCAGGCTGAAGCCGGTCAAGAAACCGGTGAGCAACGCGGTGACGGAGTCGAAAGGCATTAATGACGCGACCAGAAGGTGTGGACCTCTAATCGTGTCTAGCCCTCCACCATAGGCCCGGCAAGGGATTGCCGAGCGTCCTATCAGACCATCGGATCTCCAATCAGCGCCTTGAACCGTTCTCGTACGGCCTCGGTCGTCTCGTCGAGCACCGGGCCGATCGCTTCGGCGTCCTTGCATCCCAGCGCGTTGGCGAGCCGGTCGGCGAGGCGCGGCGGCAGGTCGCCGAGCTGGTTCGAACCCATTGGAGTCAGCCGGCCAAGCTGCATGACGCCGGCAAGACGAGCCATCGAATTGGCGAGAGACAATGGCCCCTCTTCACCCTCTAGAGTGTGATCGAAGGCGGCCAGAACGTCCGCCGTCGGCGTACCGGGCGTGATGCCCTCGACGCGACCGGTCAGTTGCGCCCATTGGGCGATGAATTCGAGATCGATGAGACCGCCTGGCCGCAGCTTGAGATCAAGAGCCCCGCGCGGCGGCTTCTCGCGCTCGATCCGCCCGCGCATGGCGCGAACATCCTCCGTGACGGCGTTGCGCTCTCGCGGCAGAGCCAGAAGCGTCTCCACCGTCTCTTCGACGAGCTTGCCGAGATCGGGATCGCCCGCAACGACCCGCGCCCGCGTCAAGGCCATGCGCTCCCAGGTCCAGGCTTCCGCCTCCTGATAGCGCCGGAAGGTGGCAAGGCGCGTGGCGAGCGGACCAGCGTTGCCGGAGGGACGCAATCGGAAATCGACCTCATAGAGCGCGCCCTCGCGCATCGGGGCCGTCAAGGCTGCGATCAGGCGCTGGGTGAGGCGGGTGAAATAGACCTGAACGGGCAGCGGCTTCTCGCCGTCCGATTCATCCGCCTCCTCGTCGTGATCATAAAGGAGGATGAGATCGACGTCGGAATTGGCCGTGAGTTCGCGGCTACCGAGCCGCCCCATGCCGAGAAGCGCCAGGCGCATAGCCTTCACCTGGCCATGGCGACGCGCGAACTCGCCGACGACCGCTTCGAGAAGCGCGTCCAGCACGACATCGGCAATATTGGAAAAGGCCGGGCCGGCTTCGGCGAGATCGACGACGCCGGAAAGCATGCGCGCGCCGACGAGAAAGCGCTGTTCAGACGCGA
Organism: Fulvimarina manganoxydans; assembly: GCF_900176465.1. Taxonomy (GTDB): domain Bacteria; phylum Pseudomonadota; class Alphaproteobacteria; order Rhizobiales; family Rhizobiaceae; genus Fulvimarina; species Fulvimarina manganoxydans. The sequence continues at coordinate 212,937 of NZ_FWXR01000002.1, read as the reverse complement.
AGATGCGTAGACGCGCCAGCACGTCCTCGTAATCGGTGGCGTCCTCGAGAAAGGCGTCGAGGCGCGAGGCCATGAGATCGCGGTCGGGCACCTCGTCGAAGAAGGCGGGATCGAGAAGCGCGTCAAAGACATGAGGACGCTGGGCCATGGTCGCCGATAGGGCCGGCGCGGCCGTGATGATGAGAGCGAGAAGCTCGAGAATGCGCGGATTGGACGCGATCAGGGAAAAGAACTGAATGCCGGAGGGCAGTCCAGCGAGAAAGGTGTCGAAAGCGGCAACCGCGCCGTCGGGATCGGGGGACTGGGACAGGGCGTTCAACAGCGCGGGCAGAACCTCTGTCAGGCGCTCGCGCGCTTTTTCCGTTCGCGTTGCCCGGTAACGGCCATAAGCCCAAGAGCGCAGGATGCGGGCGACATCTTCCGGCCGCGCAAAGCCAAGCGCCGTGATCGCGTCGAGCCCGTCCTTGTCCTCCTCATTGGCAAGGAGCCGGGTAACCGCCGCATTGTCCTTGTCGCCCGCCCCACCTCTTGCGCGGCGCCCCTTGCGCCCATCCTTGAAGAGGCCGGTAAAATGGCGATCGACGAGCGCGAAGGTCTCGGTCAAGGCCTTTTCGAAATCCGGCAAGCTTTCGAAGCCCAAGAGGCCCGCGAGCTCACCCAGCCCTTCTTCATCCGCGGGCAGATCATGGGTTTGCTCGTCGGCGACCATCTGGACGCCATGCTCGACGCGGCGCAGGAACCAATAGGCATCGGTCAGCGCCCTTGCCGTCTGCGCCTCGATCCAGCCGCCGGCCGTCAGAGCTTCCAGAGCATCCTCGGTTCGCCGGCCGCGCAGAGCCGGATTCCGCCCGCCCGCGATCAGCTGCTGAGTCTGGGTGAAGAACTCCACCTCGCGAATCCCACCCCGGCCGAGTTTCACATTATGACCTGGGATCGCAATATCACCGAAGCCGCGATGGTCATCGATGCGGCTCTTCATGTCCTGAATGTCCGCGATCGCGGCGAAATCGAGATATTTGCGCCAGACGAAAGGGGAGAGCTCGTCGAGAAAGGCTTCGCCCGCCGCGATGTCGCCGGCGATCGGCGCCGCCTTGATCATGGCCGCGCGCTCCCAATTGCGCCCAGACCCTTCGTAATAGGTCATCGCCATGTCGGTGGAGATGGCAAGCGGCATCGCGCCGGGATCGGGCCGCAATCTCAGATCGGTGCGGAAGACGTAGCCTTGGGCGGTGCGTTCGGCGAGGATGCGCACCAGCCGGCGGACGATGCGCGAAAAGGTGTCGGTTGCCTCCATCGGGTCGGCGCAGATGCCGGCATCGGGATCGAAGAAGACGATGAGGTCGACATCGCTCGAATAGTTGAGTTCCCGGGCGCCGAGCTTGCCCATGGCGAGAACGAAGAGGCCCGATCCCTCTTCGGGACGATCGGGATCGCGAAGCGTGAGCTTGCCGGACTTGCCCGCTTCGCGAAGGCCCAAACGCAAGGCGGCGCCGATCGCGCCTTCCGCGAGACGCGACAGATCGGAGGCGGTCTTCGAGACGGTCCCGGCGCCGAAGAGATCGCGAAGCGCCAGACACAGGGCAATATCGCGCTTGTCCTCGCGCAGACGCTTCATCAAATCGCCCTCGCCCATCTCAGGCGACGGGAGCGCGGACAAAGCTTCGATACGCTCATCGACGAATGCCGAGACATCCGTGTCGAACAGCATCTCCAGCAAGGCGGGCCGGGCGAGCATCGATCCACGCAGATAAGGCGAGAGCGCCATGATCGCTCCGAGCGCGCGGGCCTCCTCGTCCTCATCACTGCGGACAAGACGGACGAGCCGCTCAGTGCCGGCCTCTTGCGCCGCCTTGGCGAGATCGGCGAGCCAGGTCGCTCCCTTCGACGCAACATCCTTCGAGGCGTCGGTTTCGAGAATGCGTGGACGCAGTGTCCCGCCGATCTTCAACCGGTCCTCACCCCTCGTCTGTGTCATCTCCATCACCGTCCCCCCGCATCTTCGGCAATCTGAGGGACACCCTAAGGCCCGGATGCGAGTCCTCAAGGACCATCGACCCGCCATGCACATTGGCAATGGCCCGAACGAGGGACAGGCCCAGGCCGGAACCGGGCCGCGTGCGGCTTTCGTCAAGGCGATAGAAGCGCTCCACGACCCTTTCGCGCTTGTCTTCCGGGATTCCGGGACCGTCGTCGCAGACGGTCACGATCGCCTGATCGCCATCGTCTTCGACAGCGACCGTCACATGGGCCGGGCTCTCGTCAGAACCGCCATATTTGAGGGCGTTGTCGATGAGATTGAAAAGCGCCTGGGCAACCAGTTCGCGGCTTGCGTCGATATGGATCGGCGGGGAAGCCTGGAGCTCGATCGTTGCACCGGCCTCTTCGGCCAAGGGTTCGTAGAGTTCGGTCACATCTGCCGCGATCGCGGCCAGATCGATGGTCGACTTCAGAACCGGATGCGAACCCGCTTCGACGCGCGAAATCATTAGGAGCGCATCAAAAGTGCGGATCATCTGGTCGGCATCGACGATCATCCCCTCGAGAGCGGCCTTGGTTTCCTCGTTCTCGGCGGTCAGCGCCGCGACCTCCGCCTTCGAGCGCAGCCGCGCCAGAGGCGTCTTCAGATCATGGGCGATATTGTCGGACACTTGGCGCAGACCTTCCTGCAACTGAGCGATCCGAGCCAGAAGCGTGTTGAGATTGTCGGAGAGCCGATCGAACTCATCGCCAGCGCCGACGACGGGAAGACGTTCATCGAGGTCGCCGGCAAGGATCCGCGCGCTCGCCGCCGACATGCGGTCGAGCCGGCGCAAGGCGCGACGCCCGATCAGGAACCAAGCGAGAACGGCGAAGGCCCCCATGGCGGCGAGCGACCAAACCAGCGCCGAGCGCACCACCTCGCGAAACCGGATTGTGTCGGATTGGTCTCGGCCGACGAGGATGCGCATGCCGTTCGGCAGACGATAGACGTCGGCGACGGCCACATGAATCTCGCCGGCATCGTCGCCATAGCGCGTATAGCCAAAGGCGCCGGGCGTGGCGCCCTCTTCGTCGAGGATCCCGGCCTGCAGGCTTTCCACATTGCCAGCGATGATCCGACCTGTCGCGTCGGTGGCAAGATAAAGACCGGCGCCGGGCTGGCGTGCCCGGCGATCGATGGAGCGGACAAGGCCGGCAATGCCGGTGACGCTGTAGACCTGACCCAGTTCGACGATCTCCTCCTCGATCGCCGTGCGGCTCTGCGCCTCGATGATCTCGGTTGCCGTATTCGTCACATAATAGACAAGCCCGACAGAGCCGAGGGCAAAGAGCAGAAGATAGACTGCGGACAGGCGAACCGCCGTCATCTTCATCAGGGATTTCAGGCGTTGCACGGGGTCAGGCTCTCAGCTGTCAGAACGGTCAATCGCGCAAGGGAAACAGCACGAGCGCGACGAAGGCGCGGCGATCGGAAGGGTCCGTCGCCTCGAAATCGGCGATCGCGCTTTCGGCGGCGTCGATCCAGATCTTCGTCGCGGACAGTATCGTGACAAAATGGGGGTCGTAGTCTGCGGCGTGGCGAACGACCTGAAGATTTCGGAAATGTTCCGCAAAGCTTTGAATACCGGAGGGAAAGCGCTCCAGAATCGCTCGATACTTACCGTCCTTCGTATTGCAGACTTGCTTGGCTCTCGCATGATCGACAGAGCGATAGGTCTGCCGCCAAGCGCGACGAGCGTTACGGCCATTCTCTCCAATGACGGTCTCGGCGCAATGAAAAGCAAGACAATGGAAAACGGCGTAGTAGGAGCTGCTGATCGCACGTCGCAAATCGGCTTGGCTCGGAGCACCGTCAGGTGTCCGAACAAGTCTTCGTGCGGTGGCGATCAGGTCACGCGGAAGATGCGGCATGGACATCGGCAAGAGACGCAAAAGAAATGACCGGAAAATCATAAACGTCGATATCTTCAAGAACATCCCTAAGTCGACCGATCGACTTCAAGACGGCCCGCCTGTCAAGGTCCGCCGGCTGTCCGTCGAAGATCACCCGGACCCACAAAATATCCTCGCCGTCCTCGTCCGTGTCGGGCTTCACATCGACCCGAACGATCGGGACATTGGTGAAGTCCTCCTCGATCCGGCTGCGGATGAGGGTTTCGATCCGGTCCATGTCGTCGCGCATGGCGAGGCTCCTCGGGCTCAAGTGCCGTCGCGCATAATATAGCCGGAGCCGCGGACCGTGTGGAGGAGTGCGCTGTCGAAGTCGCGCTCAATCTTGGAGCGCAACCGCGAGATATGGACGTCGATCACATTGGTCTGTGGGTCGAAATGATAGTCCCAGACATTTTCCAGAAGCATCGTCCTTGTGACGACCTGACCGGCATGTTTCATCAGATATTCGAGGAGACGGAATTCGCGTGGCTGCAGGACGATCGGTTTGCCGGCCCGGCGCACCTCATGGGAGAGGCGATCGAGTTCGAGATCGCCGACCTTGTATCCGGTCTCGACTTCGCCGGTCTGACGGCGGCGGCCGAGCACCTCGGCCCGCGCGATCAGCTCCGACATGGCGAAGGGTTTGGTCAGATAGTCGTCGCCGCCCGCTTTAAGCCCCTCGACCCGATCATCGACCTGGCCAAGCGCCGAGAGGATCAGCGCCGGCGTTTGGCGTCCAGCTTTGCGCATTTCCGCGATGACCGACAGGCCGTCGCGCTTGGGCAGCATACGATCGATGATCATCATATCGTAGTCGCGCGTCGTCGCCAGATGCAGCCCGTCTTCGCCATCGGCCGCATGGGTGGCGATATGACCGGCCTCCGAGAGCGCCTTGGTCAGATAGGAGGCGGCCTCACGGTCGTCTTCGATGATCAGAATGCGCATGGCGTCTGGTTCGGCCTTATCTCGGGACTTGTCGGTGTTCGGTTTATCTGGTGATGGCGTGGATCAGGCTTGGGCGCTTGTGAGACGACTATGTCGCCGGCTTGGAAGCTTCTGCAAGTTTAGGAAGTTTGCCTGGTCGACAGCCTGATATGAATGGGTAGCGCCCCGCTTCGAGAAAAAACACGAACACCGCCGCGACCTGGATGCCATCGAGCCTCCGAGGGTCGAGGCCGCTCCGTCTGGAGCGGGTGGTCCGCAATTCTCGAACGATCACGGGCCGCGCTGGGATAACCCCGGCTCGGCCCGTCTTCATCATGAAATCATCAGCTCTTTTCGATCGGCAGAGCGACGAAGCGGTTCTGTCCATCGCCGTTCCGGAGCTGGAAAAGAGCGGCGCGGCGGCCGTTCTTCGAGGCATTTTCGATCGCTGCGGAAACGTCCTGCTGGTCTGCGACTTCCGAACCGTTCACCGCGACGATGGTGTCGCCGGCCTGGAAGCCCTTCTCAGCCGCCGAGGAGTCCGGATCGACGTCGGTGACGACGACACCCTTGCCGTCCTCGGAAGGGGTCAGCGTAATGCCATAGCCCGAGAGAGAAGACGGATTGACCGGCGAGCCGTTCGAGCGGGGCGCGTCGATCGAGGCGGCTTCATCGAGCTGAGACAGATCGCCCAGCGTCACATCAACAGTCTTCGACGCATTGTCGCGCCAAACGGTGATTTCCACCGTAGACCCCGGACGATAATTGGCGATCTTGCGCGCCAATTCGCGCGGCCCCGTGACCGTCTCGCCGTCGACAGCGGTAATCACGTCGCCAGTCTGGATGCCGGCTTTTGATGCCGGCGTCTCGTTATCCGGCATGGTCACGATGGCGCCTTCCGCCTCGGACAGACCAACGGCCTCGGCAATGTCCTCGGTCACCTGACCGATCTGCACACCGAGCCAGCCGCGCTCGACCGTGCCGTCCTGGCGCAGCGACGCGACCACATCCTTGGCGACCGAGGCGGGAATCGCGAAGGCGATGCCCACATTGCCGCCGGAGGGCGAGAAGATCGCGGTGTTGACGCCGATGACCTTGCCATCGAGGCCGAAGGCCGGACCACCGGAATTGCCGCGATTGACGGCCGCGTCGATCTGCAGGAAGTCATCATAGGGGCCCGCGCCGATGTCGCGGCCACGAGCTGAGATGATGCCAGCCGTCACCGAACCGCCGAGACCGAACGGATTTCCGACCGCGACGACCCAGTCGCCGACGCGGGCTGCATTGTCGTCGCCGAATTCGACATAGGTGAATTTGGTGTTGGGCGCGTCTACCTTCAGAAGCGCAAGATCGGTGCGCTCGTCGGTGCCGATCAGCTTGGCATCGTACTCCGTGCCGTCATCCATGACGATCGTGAAGGTCGAACCATTCTCGACGACATGGTTGTTGGTGACGACATAGCCGTCATCGGAGATGAAGAAGCCCGATCCCTGGCCGATTGCCTGGCGGTTGCCGCGATGGGGCGCCATGCCTGGAGGTGTCTGGCCCTGGCCGGGAATATCGAAGAACCGGCGCAGCGGGTGATCTTCGGGAAGATTGTCGAACGGGCTCGCAAACCCGCCCCGGCCCATATCCGCGGTCGGCTTCACATCCTGGGTCACACGAACCGAGACGACGGCCGGAGAGACCTTCGAGACGACGTCGGCAAAGCCGAAATTCTGCTGGGGAGTATCGACTGTCACCGGGGCGGCGAGTACGGCCGGGGTGTTGGAAACGACGCCGGCCGAGAGGGCCGCGCCGGCAACGCCGGCGGCAAGAATGCCGGCGATGAATTTGTTGCGCTTTTTCGGATTGGATGCCGAGTTCCGCATCTAATTCCCTCATCCTTCTGTGAATCTCGTGACGGAAGCACTTTTGAGCGCTTCATCCGTTCGACAAGAGACAACATAGGAAGCGGCGACTTACGGTGCATTTGCCGGCAGGTGAAATCTTCGTAAGGTCTTACCTCTCGTTTGCTCTCGGTAGCCCTGCATTCCGGGAGTGCGAGGGCTTGGCGCAATTTCGCACGCCCTTTCCTGGCCAAACAAACCGACCATAGGCACTTCCCACCGCCAGGCTTCGTTCCAATTTGCAACCCGTGCGTCTGCGAAAAGGGCGCAATCGCCGGGCAGATCCGGCAAAGCGATGGGCCTTCGCGGCGGGCCAGGTGACGTCCCTCGCAAGGCCGGACAAGGGAGGTTGCCGTGACGATCCGAGCCGTCGTCTGGAACGAATTCATACATGAACAGAACAACGACACCGTCAAGGATATCTATCCCGACGGGATTCATTCGGAAATCGCCCGCGCGATCGCCGACGACGAGATCAGCGTCGAAACCGCAACGCTTCAGGAGGACGAACACGGTCTTCCCCAATCGCGCCTCGACGAGACGGACGTTCTCCTCTGGTGGGGGCACAAGGCCCATGGCGACGTCTCGGACCATGTGGTCGACCGGATCCAGCAGCGTGTCGCCGAAGGGATGGGTCTGATCATCCTCCATTCCGGCCATTTCTCGAAGATCTTCAAGCGGATGATGGGAACGCCCTGCTCCTTGCGCTGGCGCGAGGCGGGCGAGCGCGAACGGCTTTGGGTGATCAATCCGTCCCACCCGATCACACAAGGGCTCGGCAAGACGATCGAACTGCCCCATTCGGAAATGTATGGCGAGCCTTTCCTCGTGCCCGAACCGATGGAGACCTTGTTCGTCTCCTGGTACGAGGGCGGCGAGGTCTTTCGCTCCGGCCTCACCTATCAGCGCGGCGCAGGCAGGATCTTCTACTTCTCGCCCGGTCACGAGACCTATCCGATCTACAAGGACCCCGCCATCCAGACCGTACTCAGGAATGCCGTGCGCTGGGCCTATAATCCGGCCAAGCCCTGGAAAGACGTCTCCGAGGCGCCGAACGTGCCCTATGACAAGGCGCCCGAACCGCTCGAGCCCAAAGGCGCATCGCTGCACAAGCGCGGCGAGGCTGGCTACAGATGAGCCAAAAGCATCGTTTGATCATACTCGGCACAGGCGGGATCGCCGCCCGTCACGCGGAAAAGTTCGGCGAATTGGAGACGATCGAGATCGTCGCCGCCGTGGACAGCAATCTGGAGCGCGCGAAAACCTTCGCCGAAGCGCATGGCATCGCGAAGGCCTTCGGCAGCCTCGACGAGGCGATCGGCTGGGGCGCGTTCGATGCGGCCGTCAATTCGACGCCCGACAACGTCCACAAGCCGACGACGCTGCAGCTGATTGCGGCAGACAAACACGTCTTCTGCGAGAAGCCGCTCGCGGTGAACTACGAGGACGCGATGGCGATGGTGGAGGCGGCGGAGGCCGCCGGCATCGTCAATATGGTCAATCTCACCTATCGCAATGCCCATGCGATCCAGCGGGCGCGCGAGATGGTCGATGCGGGCGAGATCGGGCCGATCCGGCATGTGGACGCCAACTATCTTCAGAGCTGGCTGACCGGCAAGCATTGGGGCGACTGGCGCACCGAAGAGCGTTGGCTGTGGCGCCTGTCGGCCTCCCATGGCTCCAAGGGCGTTCTCGGCGATATCGGCATCCACATCATCGACTTCGTAACCTTCGGCACCGGCCTCGACATTTCCGAGCTGCAGGCCCGGATGAAGACCTTCGACAAGGCCGAAGGTGGCGCGATCGGCCCCTATCGCTTCGACGTCAACGACTCCGTCGCCATGACGGTGGAGCTTGCCAATGGTGCCCTCGGCGTCATCCATATGTCGCGCTATGCGACCGGCAATCTGAACGATCTCCATCTCACCATCTATGGCGAGAAAGGCGCCCTGCGGATCTGGGCGAACCAGTTCGATTCGAGCCTGCATGTTTGCACGGGGCCGAATATCGAGACCGCTACCTGGGAATTGACGCCATGCGCGGCGACGCCCCGCAACGAGCGCCGATTCGCCGAGGCCCTTAGTGCCGGGGTGACCGGTGATCCGTCGTTCCGCCGCGCCGCCGAGGTCCAGAAGACGCTCGATCTGTGCTTCGTCTCCGATGCCGAAAAGCGTATGTTGCCGACCGGCCTTGGCACTACCGTGCCCATGGAAGCGCAAGATATCGACCAGACTGCTTAATCAGAAGAGCCAAGGCGGCGGCCGCCTTGGCTCGACACCGAATCGCCGCCTGAGATATCTCGCATTTAAATCGAGATATGCATCAATATTAATGGTATTTATACTACCTTAAATCCGCTCCCCTTCCAAGAGAGCGGAGTTTTAATGAATCTGCTTGAGTATTTTCGGCGCAAGGAATGCCGGTAGTCTCAAAGATCAGCCGATCATGCCGGAGCCGATCACGTGAAAGCAGATAGCGACAGGTGAAACAGAACACACATCAGGCCGGGCTTGAGCCCGCGGCGACGATCGAGGAGATCGAAGGCGCTCTCGCAATGAGGACGAAGGACGTCGTCCTGCCGCCCTCGGTCGCGCCGCTTTATGCCGCTTATCTCAAGCGCAATCGCATTAAGCGCGCTTGGGCGACTCTGCTGGCGACCGTGATCATCTACAATGCCTTCCTGATCGTCGACTATCTCCTGATGCCGCAGAGTTTCTGGATTGCCGTGGCGCTCCACATGTTCATCACACCCGCGATCCTGATTTCGCCCTTCGCCATCGCCCGGTGCACCACAAGCGCTCTGCGCGACCTCGTTGCCGCCATTGTGCCGATCGCCATGGTCGCTCAGATCATGACGATCTATGTCCTGAGCGACACGCCAGCAGCGGATCACTACCAATATCTGACGATCATGACCTTCATCTTCATGACGGTCATCTGCCGCCTCGAATATCGACATACGCTCGTGGCCAGCGCCGTTATCGGAGCAATCTATCTCGGCGTTTTGGCCGCGCGTCATGACGATGTCGACGCGCTCATCATTGGCGCGACGGTGTTTACCGCCGCGGCGTTTCTGACTCTAAAGGCACATCGGCAGATGGAGCGCGACCATCGCCGCGTCTTTCTCGCCCGTCAGAAGGACGACATGCGCCGGCGCGAGGCGGAGAACGAAGCGCAACGTGATCCGCTGACCGGGCTTTTCAATCGGCGTGGGCTTTCGACTCATTGCGAGAGCCTCTGGTCGCGCGGAGACCCGGCGGCCTCCCCGCTAGCCGTCATCCTTCTCGACATCGACCACTTCAAGAGCTTCAACGATCGCTACGGCCATCTCGGCGGTGACATGTGCCTGCAGCGCATTTCGGAGGTCATTCGGGACATCAGTGGCGACTGCGAAGGGCTACCCACGCGCTTTGGAGGCGAAGAGTTCGTCTGGGTTCTGTCCCGCATCTCGATCTATGACGCGATCGGGCGCGCAGAGGCCCTGCGCCGTCGGATCGAGGCCCTGGCGATCCCGCATGACGGGCCGCAAGCGGGGCCCATCGTGACCGTTAGCATCGGCGTCGCATGTGGACCGGTTTCCGCTTATGGGCTGGACGACCTGATCCGTGCCGCCGACAATGCGCTCTATGCGGCAAAAAAGGCGGGCCGGAACCAGGTCTGGCCGCCGCTTCCCCAGGCCGCGCTCGATCGCCATGCGGTGGAATTCGAACCCGTATTGAGGAAGCAGGCCTAATCGCGCTTTGGAGGCGGCCGGTCCTCCTGAGACCAGCGATCCAAGATGCTGGCGCATCGGGCCGCTGAAACGTACTAACGCCAAACGGGCTTATACAAACGACAGCTGATCTAGACTGGAGACCGCTCTATAACCCCTGGCTTTGCCGCAGCATCGTGCCGGAATAGTCGTGCGGCGTTTCCGCATTTCACTTTAGCCGACGGACACCGTGATCGGCTCGCTGCGGGTCGAGTTGCTTTCGGTGAGATAGGTCGCTTCGGCGGGCGCGAGGATTTGCAGGCCCTTAGCGACGACCTCGATCACCGTGTCGCGCTCCAGCGTGACGAGTTCGCCGTCCTGTACGGCGCGATTCTTGTGATGGCGACCTTCATAGATGAGGCGGACCCGCTTGGCGCGAAAGCTCTCCAGATCGGCGTTCTGCCGCCAAGTTCCCCGCATGATGTCGAGAATGAGCTTCGACATCGGGCCGAATTTCTTGGCGCGGCAGACATAGACACCGAGGGCTCCACCTTTCGGATCGTCGGCGAAGGGCAGATGGCCGTCGCCATAGAAATTGTTGGAGAACGCCACGGCTGGCGAGCGAATCTCTTCGCGGCGCTCACCATCCACATCGATCTCCAGCTTGATCGAAGGAAGGCTGCGCACGGCCATCCATCCCGCCCGCCAGGTGGCGAGCACCTTGCCGAAGCGCGACCCATAGGAAATCTTCTTGCGCATCCGAACCATGCGGGCATGCAGGCCGACCGCGAATTGATGGACGAAGACGCGGCCATTGACCTTGCCCACGTCGACGGCGGTCACCGAGCCAGCCGCGAGGGCCGCAACCGCCTGTTCGAGACCGAGCGGGATTTGCAGCGTTCGGGCAAAAAGGTTCATCGTCCCGGCCGGCAGAATGCCGAGGGCGGTCTGCGTGCCCGCACAGGCGGCGGCGGCGGCCGACACCGTTCCGTCCCCACCACCGACCAGCAGGATATCGAGATCGGGGCGATCGACCCCCTTGCGAATGGATTCGACGATCGCATCGCCCGAGCAGACCGAGACCTCGATCTCATGGCCATGCATCTTGAATTCATCCTCGATCAGCGCGCGCAGCCAATCGAGATCGGTCGTCTTCAAGGTGCCACCGTCCCGGTTGAGTAACGCCAGAACCTTCATCACGCCCATCCTTGCCGGCCGAGCATCGCGCATCGCCCGCTTCCTCTTTCATCGACCGGCCAGACATAGGGTATGTCGCGGGTTCGGTTAGAGCACTTTCCGCGCTATCGGCTATCACGCGCCGTGGCGACCGGCTGCGATCGAACGACGGGGGGCAGATCGAAGCCGCCTCGTGGTTCCCTCATCGGTTACATTCGGAACCATCAGAAGGTCCAGCCCATTCTTCTAGCCGAACGTGAAAACGCGCCAATTGACTCTCTACCTCGATCTTACCGACAGGACGCACCCATGCTCGAAGCCATCATCATCCTCCTTATCATCGCAGCGATCGCCAGCCTTCTTGGGTTCCGAGGCGTCGCGGGCGCAGCCGGTGGCATCGCGAAGGTTCTCATCTTCATCGTCCTGATCGGTATCCTCCTCCTCCTCTTCTTCGGAATTCTCGTCGTCGCCTGACCCGTCAGGGCGCCGAGAGGCAGTTTTTCAAGCGCTTGCGTTGTTTGCATCCCGAAAGGTCCGGAAGATTTGCAGCGCTGGAAAAGCCGCTCGTTCCCTGACATGACCACCATCCAGCGCCCGGCCTTTCGAAAAAGAGCCGGGCGCTTTTCGTTTTCGGGGTCGCCGGATGCGGCACGGAAGGGCTGCCATGTGATGGCTTCGATGGATCCGCCATGCTGCCCATCGCGATCGGTGCGGCGCAACGACGAAATTATCTGCGACAAATGGAACTTCGTGGCTGACCAAGCCATTTCATCCTCATCAACGCCGCGCTGAAACATAATCGTTCTTTGTGCTTCCGGCTGCGGCGCTGTCTATGGAAACAAATAGACAAGGATTCCGACATGCTTCGCAAACTACTCGTTTCGACGGCGCTTGCCGGCGTACTCGCGACTGGTGCTTATGCCCAGGACGCGAACCAGACCCAGACTCAGACCCCAGCGGCGACCGACACCCAGTCCCAGACGGGTGAGATGCAGACCCAGGCCGGCGATCAGCAGGCTTCGGCTCAGATGCAGGGCGAGTTTCTTCAGAACCTCTCCTCCGACCAGTATCTGGCGTCCAATCTGACCGGCCAGTCGATCTATGCGAGCGACGCTCAGGACGCTGAAGCGGTCGCCACGATCGACAACTGGCTGGTGGATAGCGACGGCATGGTGGTCGCCGCCATCGTCAGCACGTCCCAGACCGATCAGGAGCGCACGGTCGCCGTTCCCTTCGATCAGATTTCCTGGTCGATGAACGAGAATGGCGAGCCGCGCGCGACCATGTCGTCGCCTGATCAGCTGGCCTCGCTGCCGGCCTTCACGACGCCTGAGCAGCAGCAGATGGCGAATTCCGGCTCCAATATGACGTCGTCCGGCATGACCTCGTCCGGCACAGCGACCGGCGATATGGCGGCGACGGGCGGCGCAGCCACCCAGACTGATCCGGCAGCGGGTGGTACGGGGATGGCGGCGTCCAACGACACGGCCGCGTCCAGCTCAAGCAACGAGCAGATGGCGTCCGCCGACAGTGCCTCGTCCTCCGACACTCCGACCATGGTCGGCGAAGGTCAGTATCTGACGCAGAATCTCATCGGCGCCGATGTAAAGGCTGGGCCGGGCGAGGATGCGGAAAGCATAGGTTCGATCAACGATCTCGTCGTCTCGTCTTCGGGCAATGTTGATGCCGTGGTGATCGGTGTCGGCGGCTTCCTCGGCATCGGTGAGAAGGACGTCGCGACACCGTTCGACATGGTCCAGCTCACACGCGGCGAGGGCTCCGAACCGCAGGCCGTGTTCGCGTCGAACCGCGAAGCACTTGAGCAGGCCCCGTCCTTCTCGGGTGAGCGTCCGGAAAACGGCCAGATGGCGTCCGATCAGTCCGGTACGACAACCCAGACCGGCAATTCGGGTGACACATCCAGCGAGATGGCTGCCGCCGGTGCTGCGGCGGGCGCTGCCGCGGGCAATGCTATGGAGAACACCGAGCAGGCCGCCAACAATGCGGCTCAGGACGTCGAGCAGACGGCCGACAACGCCGAGCAGAACATCGAACAGGCGGCGAACGAGGCTGGCCAGAAGATCGATCAGGCTGCGAACGAGGCCGGTCAGGAGATGGAGCAGGCCGGCAATCAGGCCGAGCAGTCCATGGCGAATGCTGCGAATGAAACCGATCAGGCCATGACCGGCGACTCGCAGCAGATGGCCCAGTCTGACAATGCTGCAGCGACGGGGGCTGCAACTGGCGCGGCCACCGGTATGGCGGCTGGTGACCCGACCACCACGGCCTCGACGGGCGGCGACATGCAGTCCGATCTGCAGCCGGTCCAGAATGCGGGTGAGCTGACCGCCGACGATCTGATCGGCACGTCGGTCTACGGTCCGAACAACGACACGGTCGGCGACATCGGCGACATCGCCCTGACGCCGGAAGGTTCGGTTGATGCCGTGATCATCGATGTCGGCGGCTTCCTCGGCATCGGCGAAAAGCCGGTCGCGGTCGCGATGGACAATCTAAACTTCATGCGCGACGGCAACGGCACGCTGTATCTCTACACGCAGTTCACCGAGGACCAGCTCGAAAACGCGCCGGAATACAACTCCGACACCTATGCCGAGAACCGCGACACCATGCGGATCGAGAACCAGGGTCAGACGAGCGGCGGTCAGTCCGGCGGCGTCCAGGGCACGGCACAGCCCTCCAACAACTAATCCACGATTAGGATCTGCATCTGTCATCAGATGCATGGCATGCGGGCTCGCCATTGGCGGGCCCGTCTTCGTTTGCGCCGCCCGGAGACGCGACGCTGATCCCCGGCTTATCGCCCACAAGCCTCGAAGCCCTATGTCTGGGCCTTGAGGAACAACCGACTAAGCAAAGGATAAATGCCTCGATGCTCACGCTTCATCATGCCCGGATCATCATCGCCGAAGCTCTAAAGAAAGGCGCCAATGAAGGCCTCAAGCCGCTGACGGTCTGCGTACTCGATCCGGGCGGCGCGCTCATCGCGCTGGAGCGGTCGGACGGATCGTCAAAAATGCGTCCCGACATTGCCATAGGCAAAGCGAATGGTGCTCTATCCCTTGGAATGGGTTCGCGGGCGATCCATAAGCGCGCCGAGGAGCAGCCCTATTTCATCCAGGCGATGAATGCCCTGGCGAAGGGTGCGCTCGTTCCCGTTCCCGGCGGCGTCCTCGTCAAGGGCGAAGGCGGTGCCATTCTGGGTGCGGTCGGCATCACCGGCGACACGTCCGACAATGACGAGATCGCCGCGATCGCCGGCATCGAAGCGGCCGGATTTGCGGCAGATGGTGGCTGACTGATCGGAGCGGCGGCCTCCTCAGTCCAAGATAGAAGATCGGGAATGGGTCGAAGCGGCCGAAATCCCACGTCATCCTCGGCCCGCCAAGGGCCGAGGGGCTTCATGTTTCAGCACGTCCCCATTCAACTGGGCGGGGCGGCCAGGTCCCCGCTTGTTCCGGCCCCGAACGCCGCCTCATTCCTGCACGACTGATATGCAGGTTTTGTGAGCGCCGGAATCGCCGAGGGTCGGAAGACAGGCCCTGCCTTCGGCATCCGCAAGGACGGCGATCTCTCGAGCGATGATCTTGAAGGTCTTCGAGGAAAGCCCCGGGCCTTCCTCGCAGCGGCAGTCGATCAGCGCTTGGCTTGGCCTCCCTGAAACGCGGATCGATGCTTGCGTGAGCGTCCGCCCAAGAGGGTCCAGAGGATCGGCAAAAGAAAGGGTAGAGAGGGCCAGTAGAACCAGAGATTCGACAGGCCGGACGTTACGAGATTCAGAAAGAAGAAAAAGCCGACCATCATCAGACAGGCTCGAAGGCGGCGCGGCTGCCGGCGCAAGAAGGCCTGTGCCTGCTCCGCCAGGCTCTGATGCGCCTGCTCGGCTTCTGTCTGCGGGGAAGGCAAAGCCCGCCGGGCCTTGTCCGAAAGCACCGCGCCCGACATCGCCTCCAGATTGGAGCCCGGCGGGCGAATAGCGAAAACGTCGACAGGCTCGCCGATATTGCGAAGTTTCACCGGCCCAACAGGCAGAATGGCAAGACCGACGAGATGACGGACCTGATCATGGACCGTGCTCGACACAAGGATACCGCCGATCGGAGCGACCTCCTGCAAGCGGGCGGCGACATTGACCCCTTCGCCGTAAATGTCATCACCTTCGATCAGCATGTCGCCGAGATTGATGCCGATCCGGAAATCCATGCGACGGTCGCTCGGCAGATCTACATTCCGTGCGGCAATCGCCTTCTGGATTTCCACGGCGCAGCGGACCGCTTCCGTAATACTGGTGAATTCGAAGATGACCGCATCGCCCCAGCTGTTGATGAAGCGCCCGTCATGGCTCTCCACCAATTCGATCATCAGCTCGCGGCAGGCCTTGAGTTGCGCGAGGGTGCCCTCATCGTCTGCTTCCATCAACGTCGAGTAATGCGCGACGTCGGCACACATGACCGCGGTCAGACGGCGCTTCATCCGTTTCATGCTGGATTCCCAGTCGAGAGGCTTCCCGGTAGAGAGTGGGTTGCCACCGTCCCATTTGCAACGGCATCCGTGCTTTGCAAAGCCGAATCTGTCGCATCCATCGGCGGCACCCTCGATCTTGCCTCCGACCTGCAGCGCACCACGTCTCGTCGCATCGGTTCTATCGATCCGTGACAGCGGACTTGAACACCGCGCAAACACCGCCCGAACTGCAATAGAATGCCCGTTTGAATCAGCCGGACAGTTTGTCGGTGTCCGACACGCACCAAGCCGCCGAGGGCGCGATCACGAGCCGATCACGCCGATGTTGATCGCGCATGCTCGAAACCAGAGTCATGTCTTCAACGAAACATGAGAATGGGCGCCGCCGCATGGTCCGGCGATCCGTGTTCATCGACGATCGTAAGGACGAGCCAGCCCATTCATCAGGGTCATGGCTCGCATGAAATGGGAGTTTCAACAATGATACGTCCGGCAGCGCTCATGGCCGCCCTTGCAGCCACCGCATCCAGCTTCGCCATCACCCCCAGCTTTGCCCAGGATACGCAAACCGCGATCTTCGCCGGCGGCTGTTTCTGGTGTGTCGAATCCGATTTTGACCATGTGGATGGCGTAACATCCACGGTGTCCGGCTATATCGGCGGCTCCAGCGAAAACCCGACCTATCAGAACCATTCGGGCCATGTGGAGGCGGTGCGCGTCACCTACGATCCGTCCAAGGTCTCCTATGACGAGCTGTTGACCGTCTTCTGGCACTCGATCGATCCAACCGATGGCGGCGGCCAGTTCTGCGATCGGGGCCACTCCTACACGACGGCAATTTTCGCGACCGATCAGGAACAACTCCAAAAAGCGAAAGCGACGAAGGCCGATGTCGAGAAGCAGCTCGGCAGCGTCGCGACCGAGGTCGCCATGGCGCCGACCTTCTGGGAAGCCGAGGGCTATCATCAGGACTACTATCTCAAGAACCCGGTGAAGTATAAATTCTATCGGACAGGCTGCGGGCGCAACAAGACCGTCGAGCGGGTCTGGGGCGACGACGCCTTCAAGGGCATCAAGGACGCGATCGGCTGATTGCGCGGCTGCTCGGACGAGCGGACGGAGCAAGGAGCACCGTTGATGAGACGTAACGCAAGACGCTTTGCCAGGGGCTGCGCTTTGAAACCGATCCGACCCCTTCTTCTTGCGGCGGGCGCCACGATCCTTGCCTCCGCTGCCTCGGCCGGCGAAAGCGACTGGGTTACCAAGGTGAGCGCCCATTCCGTCCCGGACACGGTCTCTGCTCTCACCGCCGCGATCGAGGGGGCCGGCGCCACGATCATGGCCACTGTCGACCATGCGGAAAACGCATCCTTCGTCAGGCTCGAATTGCCGCCGACGACCGTCGTCATTTTCGGCAATCCGAAGATCGGCACCCCGCTCATGCAGGAGCAGCGGTCCATCGCGATCGACCTGCCCCAAAAGATCCTCGTCTGGGAAGAAGGCGGGCAAACCCTGGTGGGCTATGTGGCGCCGACCGAACTTGCCGAACGCCATGGCATCGCCAAGGATGCCGAGCCGATCCTGATGATGGAAAAGGCCCTGGACAGGCTGAGCAGCGTTGCTGCTCAGCCATAGGCTCTGATCCAATCGCCCCTTCGGCCCTGCCCTCTCATCATTCGGCGGCCATGGGCCGTTCGGTCTCCCTGACCCTGACTGTCGCCATGGGCTGATCGTGAGAGGTCGTGAATTCGACCCGTTGGCGTGGCAGGCAATCGGCATAATCGCTCTGCAGCCAGGCGATCAGCTTCTCCCGCATCTCGCATCTCAGATCCCATGCCCGCGGCGACGTCGACGCCGAGACCAGGACACGGATTTCCAACGTCTCGGACAGTGCCTCGGTTACCTGCACATTGATGACCCGGCGATCCCATAAGGCCGATTCCGCCGCAAAGGCTGCGGCCTTCTCGCGGATCGCGGCGATCGGCGCCGTATAATCCAGACGCAGCATCACGGTGCCGATGATCGCGCCATTCTCCCGCGTCCAGTTCTGGAACGGCTTTTCGATGAAATAGCGGATCGGCAGGACGAGACGGCGCCAGTCCCAGAGGCGAACCACGGCATAGGTCATGGTGATCTCCTCCACCCAGCCCCACTCGCCTTCGACGACGACGGCATCTTCCAGGCGGACCGGCTGCGTGATGGCGATCTGGATTCCGGCGAGGAGGTTCGACAGGACTGGCTGAGCGGCGAGGCCGACGACGATGCCCGCCGCGCCGCCCGCCGCCAGAAGCGATACGCCGTATTGGCGCACGCTCTCGAAGGTCATCATCACCGCGGCCGCCGTGATCAGCACGATTAGAACGGTGGCCGCGCGCATCAGGATTCGGATTTGCGTGACATGCTTTCGGGCGAGGAGATTGTCCTCCTCATCGAGGCGAAAACGCCGAAGATGCAGCTCGGAAAAAATCTGCAGGACGCGAATGAGCGTCCAGCCGACGAGGCAGATGAAGGCGACGCCGAGAATCTGGGTCAGGATCGCCGTATCGGTAGCCTTGAACGGGGCGGCGCGCACGGCCGCCGACGCCAGAAGAATGATGACGGCAAGCCGTGTCGGCCCTTTGGTGCGCAGGACCACGCTTCGCCAATAGGTCTGCCGCCCCCGAAGCGCGCGGGTGACGAGGCGCAGCGCGAACATATGAATACCGATCGCAAGGCTTGCTGCGAGGGCGAGCAGGATGAGGCCCACGATCTCGCTCGGCAGCCATGCAAGCGCGGCGACGATCTGACTGAAAATGCGGTCGAGGCTCTCCATTGGCGGGCTCCTCAGATCGAATTCGACATAGAAGGCGGCGCCGCAACGTCCGGTCACGCACCGAATTGTCCGGCTGCCTTGAGTCACGAGCCTAGCCGTGCGCGCAGCCCCGGAAAGGCACTTTGAGACAGAGATAATAGGCTATGCTGCGGCGCAATAAAGACCGTTAGGCGATGTTTTCATGGCCGGCGTTACATGGCGATGGCCTTATTCCTCGGGCCGGCGCCTCGCCATGTCGAGCCAGCTAATCCTTTGATAGGTATCGATTTTATCCGAAACTTTCGTCGCTGCGTCGCCATTGCCCCCTCCAAAGGCGCCATCCTATGGCCGAGCCGGTCAAAGCGAAGAGCGCCTGGGAGAGCCCATTTTAGAGGCTCCGCCATCCAACCGAATGACGGAGGAGTACCATGAATCTTCATCGCACATCCCTCATCGCCATCATCGCCGCGACATCGGCGTTTGCTGCCCCCGCTTTTGCCCAGAACACCGGCGAGGCGGCCTCCAGCGGCAATCGCCCGGAGACGATGGGCACGTCCGATACGGGAAGCATGAACGCCAATGACAGCGACATGCAGACCGGCAATTCGGCCAGCGTCCAGGGCCAGACCCAGAGCGGGCGCAATGTCGTCTCCCTGCCCGATTGGCATCCCGACATCACCTCCGACGCCACGGTCAGCACCGAAGAGCTGATGGACGCCGACCTTTACGGGCCGGATGGCGAGGAAATCGGCGAAGTCGAGAATGTCCTCTTCGGCACCAATGACGAGGCGGTCGCGATCCTGGCAGAGGTCGGCGGGCTCTGGGACATCGGCGACACCCATGTCACCATTCCCTGGGACGAGGTCGACTACGCGCCGGGCACTGAAAACGTCAGCGTTCCAGTGACCGAGGACAATATCGAGGACTATGACGGCTTCGATCGGGAATATATCACTGCAGAGCAGGTCAATGATCAGGTGGTGAATGTCGAAGGCGGTTGGTTCCAGGAGGTCGATACCGGCCCACGCCTGTGGCGCGCCGGCGAATTGATCGACGATTATGTCCGCTATCAGGGCAGCGACAACAGCTGGACCAATTACGGCTATGTCGACGACATCCTGATTTCCGACGGTAAGATCCAGGCCGTGGTCGTTCAGCCAGGCTCCGGTACCGGCTTCACCAACGGCCGCTACGCCTATCCCTTCTACGGCTACGGCTATGGCTGGAATCCAGGCTTGACCAATTACGACATGCCCTATGGCGAGCAGGATCTTCGCGATCGCCAGCCCATGAGCGGGCAGCAATCCGCGTCCAACTGACGATCAACGACTGAGCCGCCAATCACGAGCCGGCTCTCATCACCTGGCTTGTCGATGATCTTGGCGGAAAACCGCTTTTCGAGCCGCCCCGGCGCTTCCATACGCTCGGGGCGGTCTCTATATGTTCCGCTATGGCTTCCCGACCCCGCAAGACCCCGGCCCGCAAGGCCCCCCAGAGCGACGCGCCCTTCGACGAGGGCGACAGTTTCGACCCGACCGCGCTGGCGAGGCGCGGGCCGCTGACGGATTTTGCGCAGGCCTCCGAACGGGCCGACAGCGCCGGTGGCTTCGGCGAAGCGCCCCAGGCCGAATTCGACGCCTCGGAAGCCTTGTCCGGCCCGATCGGCTCCTGGGCCGAGGCCATCGAGCGCGCCTCCGAGACCAAGGCCGAGCGCACGGCCGATGGTGACGGCGATCCCGCCGCAGCTGACAGCGCCTCCCCCGCCGAGACGCGCAAGAGCCGCAAACCCGCGCCGGCCAAGGGCAAGACCGGCAAGGCCGACGCCCCCAAGCCGATGAAGACGGCGCGCGGCACCTCCATGGGCGGCACCAGCGATCCGAAACAGCGGGCGGCCGCCGGGCTCAACCCCGTCGCCGGCATGAGCATATCCCTGGAAGACGCCAAATCCCTGCCCGAAGGCGGCGTCACGGCGACCGTCCAGGCCTTGCAGGACCTTATCTCCTCAGGCAATCCGCTGCACAAGAATGGCGAGCTCTGGATCCCTCATCGCCCGGCCCGGCCCGATAAGTCGGAGGGCGGCGTCGCCTTCGAGATCGCCTCGGACTATACGCCCATGGGCGACCAGCCGACGGCGATCAAGGATCTCGTCGCGGGGATCAGCGACCACGACAAGACCCAGGTCCTGCTCGGCGTCACCGGCTCGGGCAAGACCTTCACCGTCGCCAATGTCATCGAGCGCACCCAGCGCCCGGCCCTGATCCTGGCGCCCAACAAGACGCTGGCGGCGCAGCTCTATGGCGAGTTCAAGAGCTTCTTCCCGAACAACGCCGTCGAATATTTCGTCTCCTATTACGATTACTATCAGCCCGAAGCCTATGTGCCGCGCTCGGACACCTATATCGAGAAGGAATCTTCGATCAACGAGCAGATCGACCGGATGCGCCATGCGGCGACCCGCGCGCTGCTCGAACGTGACGACGTGATCATCGTCGCCTCCGTGTCCTGCATCTACGGTATCGGCTCGGTCGAGACCTACACGGCGATGACCTTCCAGATGGCGGTGGGCGATCGGCTGGACCAGCGCCAGCTTCTGGCCGATCTCGTCGCCCAGCAATACAAGCGCCGGGACATGGACTTTCAGCGCGGCTCGTTTCGCGTGCGCGGCGATACGATCGAGATCTTCCCCGCCCATCTGGAAGACCGCGCCTGGCGCATCTCGCTCTTCGGCGACGAGATCGAGACGATCCAGGAATTCGATCCGCTGACCGGCAGGAAGACCGACGAATTGAAGTCGGTGAAGATCTACGCGAACTCCCACTATGTGACGCCGCGCCCGACGCTCAATCAGGCGGTCAAGAGCATCAAGGAAGAGCTGAAGCACCGGCTCGTGGAGCTCGAAAAGGCCGGCCGCCTGCTCGAGGCCCAGCGCCTCGAACAGCGCACGCGCTTCGACATCGAGATGATCGAGGCGACCGGCTCCTGCCAGGGCATCGAGAACTATTCGCGCTATCTCACCGGGCGCCAGCCCGGCCATCCGCCGCCGACCCTCTTCGAATATCTGCCCGACAACGCGCTGGTCTTCATCGACGAGAGCCATGTGACCGTGCCGCAGATCGGCGCCATGTATCGGGGCGACTTTCGGCGCAAGGCGACGCTCGCCGAATATGGCTTCCGTCTGCCCTCCTGCATGGACAACCGGCCGCTTCGCTTCGAGGAATGGGACGCGATGCGGCCCCAGACCGTCGCGGTCTCGGCGACCCCCGGCTCCTGGGAGCTGGAGGAATCGGGCGGCGTCTTCGCCGAACAGGTCATCCGCCCGACCGGCCTCACCGATCCCCCCGTCGAAATCCGCCCGGCCCGCACCCAGGTCGACGATCTTCTCGGCGAGATTCGCGAGACGGTGGACAAGGGCTATCGCGTCCTCTGCACCGTCTTGACCAAGCGCATGGCGGAAGACCTCACCGAATATCTCCATGAGCAAGGCATTCGGGTGCGCTACATGCATTCGGATATCGACACGCTGGAGCGCATCGAGATCATTCGGGATCTCCGCCTCGGCACCTTCGACGTGCTGGTCGGCATCAACCTGCTGCGCGAGGGTCTCGACATTCCCGAATGCGGCCTCGTCGCCATTCTCGACGCCGACAAGGAAGGGTTCTTGCGCTCGGAAACCTCGCTCATCCAGACCATTGGCCGCGCGGCGCGCAATGTGGACGGCAAGGTGATCCTCTATGCCGACAACGAGACCGGCTCCATGCAGCGCGCCATCGCCGAGACCAACCGGCGGCGCGAGAAGCAGGAGGCCTATAATGCCGAGCACGGCATCACCCCGGCGAGCGTGAAGGCCAAGATCGCCGACATTCTCGACAGCTATTACGAGAAGGATCATGTCCGGGTCGATGTCGGCCCCGCCGCCAAGGAGGGCGAGCTCGTCGGCAACAATCTGCGCGCCCATATCGAGCATCTGGAAAAGCAGATGCGCGAGGCGGCGAGCGATCTCGACTTCGAGCTTGCCGCGCGCCTGCGCGACGAGATCAAGAAACTCAACGCGAAAGAGCTGGAATTCGGCGGAGCCTCAGGCTCCGGGCGCGGCAAGGGCGGCGGGAAGAACGCCGTCGAGGAAGCCGACCCGCTGGCCGCCGCCGTCG
The DNA here is from genome assembly GCF_900176465.1 of Fulvimarina manganoxydans. Classification (GTDB taxonomy): domain Bacteria; phylum Pseudomonadota; class Alphaproteobacteria; order Rhizobiales; family Rhizobiaceae; genus Fulvimarina; species Fulvimarina manganoxydans. Next base: position 189,921 of record NZ_FWXR01000002.1, on the reverse strand, counting down.
AATTGGAGGAGTCCGTCATGGGCCCCTCCACCGGCCGCACCAAGCACGGCAAGAAAGCCAAGCGCGACCGCGCCCCCCAGGGCGACGAACGCTTCGGCCCGCGCGGCGAAGTCCTCAAGGCCCCCGGCTCCGGCAATGTCGCCGCCCCCGCCTCCCTGTTCCGCAAGCCGTCCCTCGACGACATGGGCCCCGGTACCGACACCGCCGTTCCGGCTAGCGTCGCCTCCTATTTCCGCAAGAACACCCTCGACGAAATGACCGTCGGCCGCACCGAAAAGCCGACCGGCAAGACCCCGCCGAAGAAGCCGGCCCCGCAGAAGGCCTCATCCGAGCCCTCCGCCCAGTCCGACGCGCGAGACGCGAAGGACGAAGCCACACCACGCCCCAGCGACGACTCGCCCGCCCCGATCAGGCGGGAACGCGTCGGGCGTGGGTCTTACGAGGATGCGGGGGATCAGAAGCGGAAGAGGCGGCCGACGAAGACGGGGCGGCCGGGGCGGTGAGGAAGGACGCGGTCGAAAAGAACACCCCGAGCCGACAACGCCATCCCGGCGGACGTCTGTCCTGGTGGATCGGCGGCGTTGTCGCGGTCTTGCTGCTCCTCGCTGTCGCTTCAGGCATCTATGCCGAGATCATGACCGTCCAGTTCGAAGATCGCGTTCCCGGCTCCTGCTACTGGACCGATGCCTTAGTAAGTGTCGTCGTTTGCGAGGGCTTTCCGGGTGCCAAGTTCGAAAGCTTCATCCGCAACTTCGGGATGATAGTCTTTCAGTTCGGCATACCGGCCCCGGTTTGGGTGATTCTGGGAATCAGCGTTGGGGAGTTCCGCCCCCTGCTGGCGCTCGTCACGGCAATAGGAGCGATCGTCTTCATCGCGTGGATGCTGCGCGCGGTTTGGGTGCTGGTGAGAAGATTGCGGAATGAAAACCCGAATCCCCGTTAAAAACAGATGAGGAGGGAAAGACGATCGCCATGGCGAAATCAAAGAAGCGTCGTGCCGTGCCAGACGAGTTCCACCGCCACGAAGCGCTCCACATGGCCTCCGTGATCATGACGCTGGTCGAGAGCGAACTGGTCGAGGCCGAAGCCATCAAGGTCAATTCCGACTGGTCCCGCCGCGCAAGCGAAATACACCAAAGCTTGTTTGATCTTTACCAGGCGATTGGGGAGGTGCATCTTGATGATGAAAGGGACGATGCGTCAATGCCTTAATGACTGCTCACGTGGTTGGCACTTTCGCGACACGTGCGAAAATCATCAAAATCGTGCTCCTTAGGAATCAATGCGTTATCGTCGCACGAGTTTTCGGTCAGAGCAGAATTTTGCCAGCTTCTGCCAACCACGTGAGCAGTTACCCGGCTGGGCCGCCCTACCGCTCCACATACTCATGCAGGATCGAGTTGATCAGCGTCTGGTAGGGCATGCCCTTTTCAGCAGCCTTCGTCTTCAGGCGCAGGAGATCGCGTTCGGGAATCGCGATGGAGATGCGGCGGCGCGGCAGGCCGGCGAGATGGCGACGCGCGGCGGCCTGAAGGTCGGCGTTCCGGCTTCCCGCGTCGTCGACTTCGACCCAATCGCCGCTTTCGCTGAGATCATAGTCCTCGCGTTCGTCGTCGCTGAGAATGGGTTCAGGCTCTTTGCCAGTCATCATCATTGCCCCATGAACTCGCGCGTGGCGCGGCGGCTTGGAAACATCGTCTTGAGGAAAATTCCCCCATCGGTCTCGATATACGGGACCACCCAGGCATAGCCGTCGATCTCGATGACCATCTGCCGCTGATCGGGGTATCTGTCCCTGTTCGGATGCTGACGATTGAACAGGAGCTTTCTCTCGTCGAGAGCCGCCACGACGGTCCCGAAGCCGAGACCGTAGCGCTCTTTCAGCACCTCCTTCTTGCCCAAGCTCCATGAAATCTCGGCGCATTACTATGGATCGCGTCCATATCCGGTGCAAGCGGATCGTCCACGATGTCCGCCCACAGGCATGTGTCGGTGCAGCCGATCGCTTCACGCCCACCCTGTCATCGAACCGTTATTTAGAATGATTATCAACTCCCTCTCAGGCCACCCCATCGGCGCCTTCGTGGCGGCCGTGATTTGGTCTGATCCTTTTTGAACGAGGTGAGACGATGAACGACCAGACGCCGCTACGCGCCCATTTTAAGACCAGTCTTCTGGAGGAAGCCGACGGCGAAGGCCTCAATCCGACCTCGAACCCGACCATGGGCGAGATCATCGCCCGTCGCTTCTCGCGCCGTGGGTTTCTGCAGGGCTCGCTGGCCGCGACGGCAATCGCCGCCACCGTGTCGCCGATGGCGCTGCTCGCCGCCGACGAGGCCCATGCCGAGACCGGCGCAAAGCGCTTCGACTTCAAGGAAGTGACCGCCGGCGTCGATGCCGACCATCATGTGGCCGAGGGCTACGACGCCGACGTGCTGCTGCGCTGGGGCGACGGGCTCTTCCCCGATTCCCCGGATTTCGACCCGACGAACCAGACGCCGGAATCCCAGGCGCGCCAGTTCGGCTACAACAACGACTTCGTCGGCTTCATTCCGATCGACGGCTCGTCCGAGCATGGCCTGCTGGTCGTTAATCACGAATACACCAACGAACATCTGATGTTCCCGGGCATCGTCAAGGTCGAGGGCGAGGAGCTGGTCGTCGCGCCGGCCGACCAGAAGCGCGTCGACATCGAGATGGCCGCCCATGGCGGCACGATCGTCGAAATCCGCAAGGTGGACGGCAAGTGGCAGGTGGTGCGCGACGGCGCCAAGAACCGCCGCATCATGTCAACCACCGAGATGCAGCTTTCCGGCCCGGCCGCCGGCCATGACCGCCTCAAGACCTCGACTGACGCGACCGGCACCAAGGTGTTCGGCACGCTGAACAACTGCGCCGGCGGCGTCACGCCCTGGGGCACCTATGTCATGGCGGAGGAGAATTTCCACGGCTACTTCATGGGCGAGCTGCCCGGGGGCCACAGGGAAGCCGCCAATTACGAGCGCTACGGCGTGCCGGAAGGCTCCTATGAATGGGGCAAGTTCCACGACCGTTTCGACCTTTCCAAGGAGCCGAACGAACCGAACCGCTTCGGCTGGGTCGTCGAGGTGGATGTGGAGGATCCGAATTCGGTGCCGAAGAAGCGCACCGCCCTCGGCCGCTTCAAGCATGAAGGCGCCGAGTCGATCGTCGCTCCCGATGGCCGGGTCGTCTTCTATCTCGGCGACGACGAGCGCTTCGACTATGTCTACAAATTCGTGACAGCCGGAAAATACAATCCGGACGACCGCGCCGCGAATATGGACCTTCTCGACGACGGAACGCTTCATGTGGCGAAGTTCGACGAGGACGGCACCGTCACCTGGATGCCGCTGACCTTCGGCGAAGGTCCGCTGACCGCCGAGAACGGCTTCGAAAGCCAGGCCGACGTTCTCATCGAGACGCGCCGCGCCGCCGACCTTCTCGGCGCGACCCCGATGGACCGGCCGGAGGACATCGAGCCGAACGGTTCGAACGGCCGCGTCTATGTCATGCTGACCAACAACACCAAGCGCAAGGAAGCCAACGCCGCCAATCCGCGCCTCGACAACGCCTTCGGCCATATCGTCGAGATCGCCGAGGACGGCGGCGACTTCGCCGCGACCTCGGGCCGTTGGGAAATCCTGGTGAAATGCGGCGATCCGTCGGTGGCCGATGTGGGCGCCACCTTCTCCACCGCCACCACCGAGAATGGCTGGTTTGGAATGCCGGACAATTGCGCGGTCGACAGCGACGGTCGCCTCTGGATCTCCACCGACGGCAATTCGCCGAAGGCCACCGGCCGCACCGACGGCCTTTGGGCCATGGAGACCGAAGGCGAAGGCCGCGGCACCTCGAAACTCTTCTACCGCGTGCCGGTCGGCGCCGAAATGTGCGGCCCCCGCCCGACGCCGGATCTCGCCACCTTCTTCGTCGCGGTCCAGCATCCGGGCGATGGCGGCGAGGATTGGGAAGGTTTTGGCCGTCCGTCCTATTACGAAGATCCGTCGACCCGCTGGCCGGACTTCAAGGACGACATGCCGGTTCGCCCCTCGGTCGTCGCGATCACCAAGCAGGGCGGCGGAAAGATCGCCTCGTCCTGATCGGCTCGCGTCTAAGCGATCCATGATACGCCCCGTCCGCCGACAAGGCGGGCGGGGTTTTCTTCGTGATCTGTCGCCCCGCTCTTCACCCTCATTGAAGGCAAGGCCTCGAAGCCCCTCGCAAGGCGCAGGCGCCATCCTATCTAGCAGGCGACCATTACTATTGCCGCCCGGTGCCCCTTGCTTCTCGTCAATGCCGCGATCGTCTTCGCCCTCGTTCTCCTCAACGGCTTCTTCGCCATGTCGGAGCTTGCCGTTGTCTCGGCGCGCAAGAGCCGGCTCGAACAGATGGCCAAGCAACGCAAGCGCGGCGCTCAATCGGCCTTGAAGCTCGCGGAAAACCCGACAACCTTTCTCTCCACCGTCCAGATCGGCATCACGCTGGTCGGCATCTTCGCCGGCGCCTATGGCGGCTCGGTCTTCGCCGCGCCGCTGGCCGAGGTGATCGCCGACTGGCCGGTGATCGGCCCCTATGCCCAGGACGTCGCCTTCGTCGCGGTGGTCGTCGTCATCACCTATGTCTCGCTGGTGATCGGCGAACTCGTGCCGAAGCGCTTCGCCCTGTCGCGGCCCGAGGCGATCGCCTGTCTGGTCGCGCCGATCATGCGCCTCGTCTCGCGCGTCGGCGCACCGCTCGTCTGGGTTCTCGAAATTTCCACCAAGGCCCTCTCCCGGCTCTTCGGCCTCAAGGACAACGAGACCGACAGCGTCACCGAGGACGATGTGCGCGCCATGATCGCCGAGGGCACGCAATCGGGCGTCTTCAAGCCCAAGGAGCGCGAAATGCTGGAGGGGGTCATCAAGATCGCCGACCGCAATGTGCGCTCGATCATGGTGCCGCGCCCGGGTGTGGACTGGCTCGATCTGGCCGAAGACCCCAACGCGGCAATTGCCGAAATTCTCAAAGCCGGCCATTCGCGTTTCCCCGTCCTTGATCTCGACGAGGACGAGGTGGTCGGCATCGTCCAGACTAAGGACCTTCTCGAACAGCAGACGAAGACGGGCACGATCGACCTCAAGACGGCCATGCGCGATCCGCTCTATGTCAATGAGGCGATGCCGATCCTGAAGCTCCTCGAACGCTTCCGCGAGGCCGGCATTCATATGGCGATCGTCCTCGACGAATATGGCTCCTTCGAAGGCATCGCGACGCCTCAGGACATTCTGGTCGCCATCGCCGGCACGCTGCCGGAAGGCTCGGCCGACGTGCCGAGCCTGATGCGGCGCAAGGACGGCTCCTATCTCGTCGACGGTGCCTTGCCCATCGACCGGCTCGTCCAGACATTCCCCGATCTGGAGCTGCCGGAAGAGCGCGATTACGAGACGGTGGCGGGCCTCGTTCTGGAGCGTATGGGACATATCCCCGATGTGGGCGAAATCCTGCGCCTGCCGAGCGTCGATATCGAGATCATGGACCTCGACGGACGCCGCATCGACAAGCTCCTCTTCACGCCGGTGGCCGGCTCTGACGTCGAAGAGGCTCCGACAGAAGACGAAGCCTGAAACAGGGCGGCAGGCCGCCGGCTGGCCCTATTCGCGCTCGGACGGGGATAGATCGCCGAATTCGAGAACCGGCCCGGCCTCGAGCTGTCCGGCATTCAGCATGCCGACGAGGCGCTCCAGCGTCGCGACCATCATGGCCTGCTCCCAGGAGGCGAGCTTGGCGAATTCGGTGTGAAAGGTCGCCTGCAGATCAGAGGGCATGGAGGCAAGCAGCGCTTGGCCCTCTTCGGTCAGATCGATCCAGACCCGCCTCCGGTCGCTCTCGCCGCGCCGCCTTATGACGAGGCCGCGCGCCGCCAGTCGGTCGATCAGAGCGGTGACCGTCGCCTGGGTGAGGCCGATCCCGGCCGAAATGGCGCCGGGCGTCGTCTCACCATCGGCGAGCAGTCGTAAGACCGTCAACTGTGAACTGGTCAGACCGGTTTCCCGGGCAAGCCGCCGACCGCCGATCTCGGTTGCGCGCAGGATGCGCCGCAAGGCGATCAGCGCGTCGCGGCCCCGTTCCGTTCGTTCCACAGCTCCGCCCGCCATGCCGGCCGCCCTCGCCCATCGCCTCGTTCGCCATGCCGGACGGGTCGCGTCGGCGAGGATCGTCCATGCCGATGCTCCTAGCGAAAGGTCTTTCGACAATCAAATCATTCCGGGAATCGGGCCGAGACCCCCTAAATTTCGGGATGGACGTGCCTTGAAAAATCCTTCGATTGACGAAGGGGCCCGTCCATTCCCGACTGCACAAAAAAATTTCACATTGCATCCACATTCTGCAGAGCCCTCGTGAATTCAAAGGCTTTCAGGGGATTCCACCGCATAATGGTCTCATGGAACCTGACCTTTCGCAGTGCAGCGCCCTTGACTATTCCTTCGATGATTGAAATTTCTCTGACAGCGAAACAGACCATGAGGCGCATAGATGTTGCAGCAATCGGCGAACGACTCCCGAAGTCCGGCACGTGGGACGCAGGATCGTCTGCGGTTCCGTCACCCGAAGCGGGAAGACGGGCAGGCCGTGCATGATCTGATCGCATCCTGTGAGGCGCTGGACGGGAATTCGCTCTACTGTAACTTCCTTCAGTGCACCCATTTCTCCGAGACCTGCATGCTGGCGGAAGAAAACGGCAAGATCCTCGGATGGGTCTCGGCCTATATTCCGCCGAAGGATCCTGGCACGCTCTTCGTCTGGCAGGTCGCCGTCGATGAAGCCGCGCGCGGTCGCAAGCTCGCCCGTCGCCTCATCGCCAAGCTCCTCGACAGCGAAGGCTGCGAGGATATCGAGCGCATCAAGACGACGATCACGCCGGACAATCGCTCGTCCTGGCGCATGTTCGAGGGCCTCGCCGATCAGTTCGGCGCCGAGGTCTCGGACACGGTCTGGCTTTGCGAAAAGAAGCATTTCGCCGGCCAGCACGACAGCGAGCATATGCTCACCATTGCCCCGATCGGCTCTTCCGAGGACGAGGCCCGTCCCGCCGAGACCATGGGCCAGCGCATGAACCAGGCCGAGGCCGCCGCCGCCTGACGGCGAAGATTGGCCCACAGGCAACGTGCTCTCGTTGATGAGAGCACGTCATGCCGTCTCGTTCATTCCGCGACAAGAATTCCAAGGACATTCATCATGACCAAGCTCACCACCACGCCGGCCAAGCCGGGCGTCGCCACCTTTTCGCGTCTCGAATCCAAGGTCCGCAGCTATTGCCGCTCCTTCCCGACCGTCTTCAAGACGGCCCGGAACGCGGTTCTGACCGACCAAGACGGCCGCGACTATATCGACTTCCTGGCCGGCTGCGCCTCCCTGAATTACGGCCATAACGACCCGGATATGAAGGCGGCCCTCGTCGAATACATCGCCTCGGATGGCGTCACGCATGGCCTCGACATGTTCACCGAGGCCAAGGAAACCTTCCTGCGCACCTTCGACGAGGTCATCCTGAAGCCGCGCGGCCTCGATTATCGCATGATGTTCCAGGGCCCGACCGGCGCCAATGCGGTGGAAGCGGCTTTGAAGCTCGCCCGCAAGAAGACCGGCCGCGACAATGTCATCGCCTTCACCAACGGCTATCACGGGGTCACCGTCGGCGCCTTGTCAGCGACAGGCAATGGCGGCCAGCGCGCCGCCGCGCGCAGCCAGCTCTCCTCGGTCTCGCGCATGCCCTATGACGGCTTCCATGGCGACGGCGTCGACAGCGCCCAGATGCTCGACGACATGCTGAGAGACACGTCCAGCGGCATCGACGCGCCGGCGGCGATCCTTCTCGAATGCATCCAGGGCGAAGGCGGGCTGAACGTCGCCTCCAAGCCCTTCCTTCAGAAGCTCGAGGAGATCGCCAGGAAGCACGACGCCCTGCTCATTATCGACGACATCCAGGCCGGCTGCGGTCGCTCGGGCGATTTCTTCGCCTTCGAATTTGCCGGCATCAAGCCGGATATCGTGACCATGGCGAAGTCGCTGTCGGGCTACGGCTTGCCTTTCTCCATGATCCTGATGAAGCCCGAGCACGATGTCTTCGGCCCGGCCGAGCACAATGGCACCTTCCGAGGCAACAACCATGCCTTCGTGACGGCGACGGCGGCACTCGAGAAGTTCTGGCGGACCGACGTCTTCCAGAAGAGCGTCGAAGAGCGCGTCGCTTATCTCACCGAGCGCCTGAGCGGCATCGCCGCCAAGGCCGGCGAGGATTTCCGCCTCAAGGGGCGCGGCATGATGCAGGGCATCGACACCGGCTCGGGCGAGCTCGCCTCGGCCATCTGCGAGGCCGGTTTCGAGCGCGGCCTCATCATCGAGACCTCCGGATCGAGCAACGAGATCGTCAAGGTTCTCGCGCCGCTGACCATTGAGATGGAGACCTTCGAAAAGGGACTCGACATCCTGGCCGAGAGCTTCGAGGCGGTGCTGCGCGCGCCCCAGGCGATCGCGGCCGAGTAAGGCTTTTGAAAGCGCGGCCTTCGCCGCGCCTTAAGCCTCACCCTTCAAGACAGATTTTCGAAAGAGACACGACATGATCATTCGCGACCTTGCAGAAGCCCGAGAGACCCGCCGTTTCGTCAAGTCGGAGGGCTGGGATTCCACCCGCCTCCTCCTCAAGGGCGACAATTGCGGATTCTCCTTCCACATCACGACGCTCTATGCGGGCGGCGAGAACCACTTTCATTACAAGAACCATTTCGAGTCCGTCTATGTGATCTCAGGCGAGGGCACGATCGAGGACAAGGAGACCGGCGAGATCCACGAGCTTTTCCCCGGCAAGATGTATGTCCTCGACAAGCATGACCGCCACATCGTGCGCCCGCGCACCGAGATGCAGGTCGCCTGCGTCTTCAATCCGCCGCTGAATGGGCGTGAGGTCCATGACGAGACCGGCGCCTATTCGCTGGAAGCCGAAGCTGTCTGATCGCCCGTCTTCGCAAACAAGACGAGACAGACGAAGGGTCGCAGCGCGGCCCTTCGATCCCTCAAAGGGCCGGCAGATAGCGAAAGGGGACATCATGACGGGACATACAGGACATACAGTGGAAAAGATCGGCGGCACCTCCATGCTTCGGCATGAGGAGCTGATCGACAACGTTCTCATTGGCACGCGCAAGGCGGCCGATCTTTATGGCCGCGTCTTCGTGGTCTCCGCCTATGGCGGCATTACGGATAAGCTTCTCGAACACAAGAAGACCGGCGAGCCGGGCGTCTATGCGCTCTTTGCCTCCTCCGACAGCGATTGGGCCTGGGGCGACGCCTTGAGCGAGGTCGGCCGCGCCATGCAAGCGATCAATGCCGACGTCCTGAAGGACGCGGGCGATGCGAAGGCCGCCGACGACTTCGTGCGCGAGCGTGTCGAGGGCGTGCGCTCCTGCCTCATCGATCTCAGCCGCCTGTGCTCCTTCGGCCAGTTTCGTCTCGAAGAGCACCTCCTCACCGTGCGCGAGATGCTGTCATCGCTTGGCGAGGCCCATTCGGCCTTCGCGACGACGCTTCTCCTTCGCCGCCACGGCGTCAATGCGCGCTTCGTCGATCTCTCCGGCTGGCGCGACGACAGCCAGCCGAGCCTCGACGAGCGAATCGAGACGGCGTTCCGCGATGTCGACATCGCCCATGAGATGCCGATCGTCACGGGCTATGCTCAGTGCCGCGAGGCGCTGATGAAGACCTTCGATCGCGGCTATACGGAAGTGACCTTCTCCCGCCTGGCCGTTCTGACGGGTGCCTCCGAGGCGATCATCCACAAGGAATATCACCTCTGCAGCGCTGACCCGAAGACGGTGGGCCTCGACAAGGTGCGCGTCATCGGCCGCACCAATTACGACGTCGCCGACCAGCTTTCCAATATGGGCATGGAGGCGATCCATCCCCGCGCGGCCAAGGGTCTGCGCCAGGCCGAAATCCCTCTGCGGGTGCGCAATGCCTTCCGTCCGGATGAGCCGGGCACGCTGATCCTTTCCGATCGCGGCGCGCCGGAGCCGCGTGTCGACATGATCGCCGGGCTGAAAGGTGTCTTCTCGCTCCAGTTCTTCGAGCAGGACATGGTCGGCGTGAAAGGCCACGATCAGGCGATCCTGGAAGTGCTTCAGCAGCACAATATCCGCATCGTCACCAAGACCTGCAACGCCAACACGATCACCCACTATCTCGATTGTTCGATGAATGCGCTGCGCAAGGTGGAGCGCCAGCTGTCGGAACGCTTCCCGGCGGCAGAGGTCGAGATCCAGCGTGTCTCGATGATCTCGGTCATCGGCCGCAAGCTGCCGGGCTCGGCCTTCACCTTCAAGGCGCTCGCGGCGCTCAACGAAGCCGGCATCACGCCACTCGGCATGCATGATCTGGCGCGTCGGATCGATCTGCAATTCGTCATCGACGACAAGGACTATGAGACGGCCCTTCGCGCGCTGCATGCGGCGCTGGTCGAAGAGGACGGTGCATTTAGGGACACGGCCGACAATGACAGCCAGGCGGGCAAGTCGCCTGAAACGGATAAGTCGGACGCCACGAAAGCCCCTGCCCTCGCCGACGCCGCCTGAGCGCCGACGCGAAACCTCTGAACGGCCGATCTCCGGCAGGAAGCCGGCCGACCCGAATCGAAGCCCGTCTTTCTTGCAAGAGAAAGACGGGTTTTTCGTTTGAGAAGCGATTTCCCAGCCAAAAAAGCCCTTACAACGCAGGGCTTTCAGATCCTTTTTGCCGGCGTCGCAGAAACGTCGTTGACAGGCTGCCAACCGCCCTCTAAACGTCCGCTCCGAGCCCAGGTGGCGGAATTGGTAGACGCGCACGGTTCAGGTCCGTGTGCCGCGAGGCGTGGAGGTTCGAGTCCTCTCCTGGGCACCAAATCCCTGTTTTGAGCGGTCAGATGAGACCCGAAACAGACGCCAAGACTATCTTCTAATAACGATGAATGAAGCCGGCGACGGCCGGATCGTTGCGCTTCGCCCTGCTGGCCCGCGTTCGTTAAGGTCGCTGCTGACGATTTGCCGGGCGTGCGATGCCTCGTCCATTCATCGGGCTGGCATTCGCACGCGTAAGCGCCTAGCGAAAAAATGGTTGCCGGCTTTTCAACGACCCAGCGCGTTATCAAAGATTGAGAGAGCGCCGAGCAATCCTAATTGATCATCCGGCGCATGAGGCGCGCTCCGCTTTTGTGCCCGCCCCTCAGCGGTCCCAAGCCAGGCTTCGGTCCTTCGCCATCTCTTGAGCGTTTTGATAGCCGCTTTGCCACAGACTGGCTTGCGCGGAATTGGCCATATAGGGGTTCGACGCGTTCAGACCGGCCGAGCGATAGGCATTCTGGCCTTCTCTCCAAATGGCCGTTTCGTTCGCGGCGTCTGCAATTCGCTTCGCCAGCTCGGTGTTTTCGTCATTCTCGCTCATGTCTGGAAACTGTCCAAACTGTGAATGAATGGCGAGCCCGATTTGCTTAGCTTACTATATTGAAACCACCTGATCCCCTACGCACCAAGGGTAAAGGGGCCATCGCAGCGGCAATGACGGAGCCTCTTGGAGCATTCCGGCAACACAAATTGCGGGGTTCTCCAGGACAGCAAATATCAGGAATGGCACCCGCTTCGTCCGTTCATGGAAGCCATCCTAAAGCGTCAACCGAGACCGAACTTAGTCCGCATCGACGCTCTTCAGTTGTTTGTCGAAGACCTTCAGAACGGTGGCGAGGTCGTGACCGCGTTTCATGACGAGGCCACCGGCCGCGACCACCTGATAGGCGCCTTGTTTGCGGGCGAGTTTTGGGATTTTTTCGACCCGGTAGAGCGGCATCTCGCTGGTGCGGCGGAACACTGAGAAGACCGCTCGCTCTTTCAGCATGTCGATCGCATAGTCGCGCCATTCGCCGGCCGCCACCATGCGCCCATAAAGTTTGAGAATTTCAGACAATTCACGCCGGTCGAAGACGACCTGACCGCTCTCCTTTCGCCGATCCGGGAATGCGACAAGATTGCTGGCGTCCTCGGAGGCAATGGAAAAGCTCATAAGGTCGGTCCCTCCTGATCTGGCGCGGCATCACGATCGGCTCGTCCCGCAAGGCCCTTGCGACGATGAGCCCTCGACCGGCAATGTCGCCTTCATGACGGCATGGTGACACGGAAACGGGCGAGCGGCAAAAGCGTTTCGCGAGCCTCGGGAAAGCAAAGCAGGTGAAGGCGCTCAGCCTTAAACCGGCCTTGCGATCAATGATCGGGAAGCGCCAATCGCGCCGCGGCGAGGATGGGCCCGGGCGAGCCATCCGGGCTCATGGCCTGAATCAGGGCCGCGCAGCCATTCGCCCCCCGCGCATCCTCAACCAAGGTGGCGAGCGGCAGTTCGATCTTCAATGGCTCGCCCGACCACATGCCGAGAATGCGCCAATCGCGCACGGGATGGGTCTGATGAAGCGTGCTGCCAGCATTTTCACCGCGCGTGATGACCGTCTCGCTTTCCTCGTCGAAGGTGACGAGGATCAGGACCGGCATCGGGCCAGCGGCCATGGGATCGCTCAGGCCGGCGCGGATCTTCACCTGTTCGCCGACCCTTTCCAACTTGACCCAGGCCTTCTGCTCGGTCGCAAGCGAGGGAACTTGCGCAACGGTCTCCGCGACAGGCTGGTCGGGCGTCGCCACCAATTGCGCTCGTCCGTTGACGACGAGTTGCGGGGTATAGAGGCTCGGAAGCGAGAAGCTCTGCTGATAGGCGCGCTGGCGATTGGTGTTGTCCGTGGAGCCATAGAGATCCTGCCAGCCAATATAGTCCCAATAGTCCACGTGATAGGCGAGAACGAGGAGGCTGGGATCGGCGTCGAGATCGGCCAGAACCTTATCGGCGGTCGGGCAGGAGCGGCAGCCCTGGCTCGTGAAGAGCTCGACGACGTGGGAAATGGGGGCGCCCGCAATCTCGTCGCTCGCTTCAGACCGGCCTGCGAGAGCGAGGAAGCAGACAATCGTCGCAAGAATTAGGCTAAGCGCCGACGCGACCATAACCCTCGCCCGTCCCATGCCACGCGGCGTCTGAGGCGGCGGAGAAGGCTCCGGCTCATACAGCTCCGCGCGCCATTGCGGCGCTCGGGCACCGCACACCGCGGCAGGCGACAAGAGGTTGGTCGTCGGGATCGAAATCTGCATGGGCAAGACCCTAGTGAGGCGCCAACCCACGCTCCAGTCAATTGCGGGTGAGGCAATGCGCGAGGACGCCCTTGACCGCGCCCAAGCCGAACGAGCGCAATCCGATGGTCGTCCATGGGGCCGCGCACCGGTCACCCAGCACAGTTGACGGTCATGGCCGAATGTCAGGACACCGGGACCTTAAAAGCGGAGCATTGCCCTGGCCTGTCCGCCGTCGCCATCATGCCTTCGGCCAAGCGCTTTTTGGAGATTTCGAAACCGCGCCAACCGACCGTGCAGGAAACGGGCTCTTTCGGACGAAAAACGCCGCCGACCCGTTTGGATCGGCGGCGTCTCTTTCAACAGACAAGTCTAAAGTTGTCTAAACTTTCGGCATCATGCTCTAAGCGGCAAGACGGCGCAGCACGTAATGAAGAATGCCGCCGTTCTTGTAGTATTCCAGCTCGTCCAGCGTATCGATGCGGGCCTTGAGCTTGACGGTCTGCTTCGATCCGTCGGCGCTCTCGATCACGGCTTCGAGCTCCTGGCGCGGCTGGATCTCGGTGAGACCATCGATCGTCACCTTCTCGTCGCCCTTCAGGCCGAGCGATTGCCAGCTCGTGCCTTCCTCGGCGAAGACGAAGGGAACGACGCCCATGCCGACGAGATTGGAGCGGTGGATACGCTCGAAGCTCTCGGCGATGACCGCCTTGACGCCGAGAAGAACGGTGCCTTTGGCCGCCCAGTCGCGGGACGAGCCGGTGCCGTATTCCTTGCCGGCGAAGACCACGAGCGGGACGTCGTCCTGCTTGTACTTCATCGCCGCGTCATAGATCGGCATCTGCTCGCCGGACGGATGGTGGACCGTCACGCCGCCTTCGACGCCCGGCACCATCTGGTTCTTGATGCGGATATTGGCGAAGGTGCCGCGCATCATGACCTGATGGTTGCCACGACGGGCGCCATAGGAGTTGAAGTCCACAGGGCGCACCTGATGGTTAACGAGATATTCGCCGGCCGGGCCATCCTTCTTGATCGAACCGGCCGGGGAGATGTGGTCGGTCGTGATGGAGTCGGCGAAAAGGCCGAGGATGCGAGCACCCTCGATATTCGTCACCGGCTTCGGCTCGGGTGCCATACCCTCGAAGTAAGGCGGGTTCTGGACATAGGTCGAGCGATCGTCCCAGTCATAGGTCAGGCCGCCGGAAACATCGATCTTCTGCCAATGCTCGTCGCCCTTGAAGACGTCGGCATAGCGGGTCTCGAACATGTCGCGGGTGACCGTCTCGCGGACGATCTCGGCGATCTCCTGCGTGGTCGGCCAGATATCCTTCAGGAAGACGTCGTTGCCGTCCTTGTCCTGTCCAAGCGGCTCGGACGTGATGTCGGTGAACATCGAGCCGGCGATCGCATAGGCGACGACGAGAGGGGGCGAGGCGAGATAGTTCGCCCGCACATCCGGATTGACCCGGCCCTCGAAGTTGCGGTTGCCCGACAGGACCGAGACGGCGACGAGGTCGTTCTGGTTGATCGCCTCGGAGATCGGCTCGGGAAGCGGACCGGAATTGCCGATGCAGGTCGTGCAGCCATAGCCGACGAGATTGAAGCCCATCTTGTCGAGATCGGTCTGGAGCCCGGACTTCTCCAGATACTCCGTCACCACCTGAGAGCCCGGCGCGAGCGAGGTCTTCACCCAGGGCTTGACCTTCAAGCCCTTCTCGAAGGCCTTGCGGGCGACGAGACCGGCAGCCACCAGGACGTTCGGGTTCGAGGTGTTGGTGCAGGAGGTGATCGCCGCGATCACGACGTCGCCTTCGGCCAAGCCATGCTCGGCGCCCTCGACCTTGTGGCGCACTTGGCCCGGCGTGTCGTTCACGCCGGTCGCGCCTTCGTCCATGAAGCGCGAATCGCCGGTGGATTCAGGCTCTTCGTTCTTCTTGCGGCCGCCCTTGATCTCGGCCAGCGCCTCGACGAACTTCTTCGAAGCCTCCGTCAGGGCCACGCGGTCCTGCGGCCGCTTCGGGCCGGCGAGCGAGGGAACGACGGTCGAAAGATCGAGTGAGAGTGTGTCGGTGAAGACCGGGTCCTCGGTGCCATCGACACGGAACATGCCCTGCGCATGGGCATAGGCCTCGACCAGCGCGATACGGTCCTTGGCGCGGCCAGTCGCCTCCAGATAGGCGATGGTGTCCTTGTCGATCGGGAAGAAGCCGCAGGTCGCGCCATATTCCGGCGCCATATTGGCGATGGTCGCCTGGTCTTCCAGCGTCAGATTCGACAGGCCCGGCCCGTAGAACTCGACGAACTTGCCGACGACCTTCTTCTTGCGAAGCATCTCGGTGACGGTGAGGACGAGGTCCGTCGCCGTCGTGCCCTCGGGCAGCTTACCGTCGAGCCGGAAGCCGATGACCTCGGGGATCAGCATGGAGATCGGCTGGCCGAGCATGGCCGCTTCCGCCTCGATGCCGCCGACGCCCCAGCCGAGAACCGAGAGGCCGTTGACCATGGTCGTGTGGGAATCGGTGCCGACCAGCGTGTCGGGATAGGCGACCGTCTCGCCATCCACGTCGCGCGTCCAGACGGTCTGGGCGAGATATTCGAGGTTGACCTGGTGGCAGATGCCGGTGCCGGGAGGCACGACGCGAAAATTCTCGAAGGCGCTCTGGCCCCAGCGCAGGAACTGGTAGCGTTCCCGGTTGCGCTCGTATTCGACGTCGACATTCTTCGAAAACGCGTCGGGGCTCGCGAAATAATCGACCATGACCGAGTGGTCGATGACGAGATCGACGGGCACGAGCGGGTTCACCTTCTTGGGATCCGCGCCGAGATTGTTCGTCGCATCGCGCATGGCGGCCAGATCGACGACGGCCGGAACGCCGGTGAAATCCTGCATCAGGACGCGGGCCGGGCGATAGGCGATCTCGTAGCCGGCCGAGCCCTTGTCGTCGATCCATTTGGCGACGGCCTGGATGTCGTCCTTGGTGACGGTGCGCCCGTCTTCGTTGCGCAGAAGGTTCTCGAGCAGAACCTTCATGGAGAAGGGCAAGCGCGAGACGCCCGAAAGGCCGTTCTTCTCGGCCTCCTTCAGGTCGAAATACACATAGGGCTTACCGCCGACATCGAGGGTCTTGCGGCAGTTGAAACTATCGGGATGTTTGGACACGAGGCTTTACGTTCCTTCTCGAACCGAAAGGGAGTCCGAAGGGCGAACAGCCTTGAACGCGGCGGAAAACGCGCTCGAAGATGCGGGTGCGACCATTTCCGCTTGTCCGCCCCGGCCGCCCCTCATCAAAAGGGCAGCCGCGAGATCGGCACTGGTGACGATCCACGCCGGCCGCTGGTGTGGTTGAGCTGTCATGTAGCGGAGTTTCGAACGGCTATAAAGACCGCACTCCGTCTAAGGCTCGATTTTGTGCTGCAGAGCAGCGAATTTTGCGGCTATCCCGAACCCCTGAAGCCCCGTCATGGAAGGGCATGGCTCTATCGTCTTGCGGCCGCATCGAATTTCGCCGAAACCCTCTTCAACGTGTTGAGCAAATGCCCGAGGAGATCCTTTCATGAGTCGGATCGACACCCTGGAGGCGCTGAGAGCGCTTTACGGCCATCCGAGCGGACGGGCCGTCGAAAAGGAATTCGATCGGCTCGATCGGCATTTCAGAGGCTTCATCGAAAAGAGCCCCTTCGTCCTTCTCTCGACAGCCGCGCCGGGAGGCCTGCCCGATGTGAGCCCGAAGGGCGATCAGGCGGGCTTTGTCTTGGCGCTCGACGACAAACGCCTCGCGATCCCGGACCGTCCTGGCAATCGGCGCATGGATTCCTTTCAGAACATCGTCGAGAATCCCGTCGTCGGCCTGCTCTTTCTCATTCCCGGCATGGACGAGACGTTGCGGGTCAATGGACGGGCGGAGATTCGCGTCGACGAAGACCTTTTGGATCGCTTCGTCCATGAGGGGAAACGGCCAATCAGCGTTCTCGTCGTCACGATCGAGGAAATCTACTTTCACTGCGCCAAGGCGTTCATGCGCTCTTCGCTTTGGAGGCCAGAAAGCTGGCCGGATCGCTCCAGCCTGCCGACGCTCGGGGCCATCATGAGGGACCAGCTCGGCATGGCCAAGACCGCCCGCGAGGTCGACGATGATCTCGCCGAGGCCTATCGGACGACGCTCTATTGATGGACGCTGCTGCGAGTCGAGCCGGCTCGGCGGCCGTCGTCGCGGCGTCCGGGCTGCTCGTCGGGCGCGGCCGCGCGGCCGTCGCCGGCCCGTTCGACTTTCGCCTGGCGGCCGGCGAAGCGCTGCTCGTCACCGGGCCGAACGGCGCTGGCAAGTCGACCTTTCTGCGAACGCTCGCCGGCTTCTTGCCGCCGCTCGCCGGAGAGGTGACAGTCGACGGCTTGATCGCGCCGGACGGTGAGCCAGCCGCCCGCCTCGGCGAAGTCGCTCATCATGTGGGTCATCGCAACGCCATGAAACCCGGCCTCACCGTCGGCGAGAATCTCGCTTTTTGGGCGCGTTACGGCCAGGCTCCGAAGCCTTCGACCCGAGAGATCGCCGACGCCCTCGACGCTGTTGGCCTGCCCGATCTGTCGCGCCTGCCCTTCGGCTATCTGTCGGCCGGCCAACAACGCCGGGCGAGCCTTGCCAGACTGATCCTCGTCGAGCGGCCAGCCTGGATCCTCGACGAGCCGACCGCCGCCCTCGACACCGCCTCCCAGGCAGGATTTGCGACCCTGATGGCCGCACACCGCAAGAGGGGCGGGATGATCGTTGCGGCGACCCATCAGCCGCT
Source organism: Fulvimarina manganoxydans (assembly GCF_900176465.1). GTDB lineage: Bacteria > Pseudomonadota > Alphaproteobacteria > Rhizobiales > Rhizobiaceae > Fulvimarina > Fulvimarina manganoxydans. The sequence goes on along the minus strand of NZ_FWXR01000002.1, from coordinate 171,949 downwards.
TGGCTTGCACGACGCGAAGGACCTCGTTATCCGCCCGCCGGCCGCAACGATCCGCGACGACGACAGCGTGATCGTCGACGATGCCGAGCTCGCGGCGGCGGAGGGCTGGCTGTGAGAGCGCTTTTGCTACGCGATCTGAAGCTCGCTCTGTCGGGCGGCGGCGGGGCGGCCACCGGCGTCATCTTCTTCCTCGCGGTGATCGCCACCGTTCCCTTCGGCATAGGCCCCGACCTCAATCTCCTGTCGCGGATCGGGCCGGCGATTCTCTGGATCGGCGCGCTTCTGGCGACGCTTCTCACCCTCGACCGGCTGTTCCAGGCCGATCGCGAGGATGGCACGCTCGACGCTCTGCTTCTGGGCGGGCGCTCCCCGATGCTGATCGTCTTCGTCAAATGTATCGCACTGTGGCTTGCCAGTGGTTTGCCGCTAGTCCTCGCCTCGCCGATGCTCGGCCTGTTTCTGGCGCTTTCGCCGACGGCGATCGGGGCAACCATGGCGACGCTTTTCGTCGGGACCCCGGCGATCACCTTCATCGGCGCGGTCGGCGCCGCCGTTGCCGTCGCCCTGCCCCGCGGCGGGCTTCTCGTCTCAGTCCTCGTCCTGCCGCTGGCGATCCCCGTCCTGATCTTCGGCGTCTCGGCAACCTATGGCGCGGTTAACGATCCCGACCCGTTCCTGCCGCCTTTCCTGATCCTCTGCGCCCTGACCCTCTTCTTCGGCGCCCTCGGCCCGATCGCGGCGGGGGCGGCGCTCAAGGCGAATGCCGATTGAGGATGGGCGTTCGAATGGGAAGGTTCACTGTGCGACAATCAGATAAAGCGGACGGCCGGTCAAAATTGGTTGAGACACAACCCTTCGGCCACCCATCATGCGGCGGCTCCTGCGCCGACCGCGAAGACAGGCATGCGGCCCATTGGGCGATTCGATCCGGCGACAACGGTCAGGGAGTCTGGCCTCAACGACCCCATCAAGGAAGGATTGACATTTCCGGTTCAGTCGGCGTCGATCAGGCTCGTGAATATCAGACTTATAAGCTTTCTAGGGATGGTCTGATCTACGCCTCTCGATTCTACGTTTCCTGATACGCTTTCGCGACCATCGTTCGCAGTGCGCCTATAGAAAGCTGTCTTGAATCGTTTTCGGTGGTTTCCGGTTCGTTCAGTCGTGACATGTCGGGTGTCTTTCGTTGAGCGAATGGACTCTCCGCCAATGACTCATTTTCAGCTGTATCGGCGTCAGCGAGTGTGGTCGTCGTCTTAGTCTGCTGTGTCTTCTCCGCTTTTGCGGCGGCTTCCGCCTTGGCAATGGCCGCTGTCAGCCTATCGATCGACGATTGGGCTTCCGTGGCGGCTTCCGTATCGTTCGTCGCCTCAGCCTCGCTGAGCGAACGTTCCGCATCTGCCTTCTGCGCTTTGAGACTAGCGAGCTCAGCCGCGCTGGCATCCGACGATGTTGATGTGGAACTGGCGCTCGAAAGAGAGGTCGTCGCTGCAGAGATCGTCACATTCATGAGATGCATCCGAGTTTCAGGTTGAATGGATACGCTTTTCGCGACCGTTAGGGCGCTTTCCAACGCGAACATGCTCCGCTGGCGTTATCGAATCCTTGCCCAAATCGGTGCAGCAATCATTTGTAATAAAACTCGTCAAACATGGTCGCTTGAAGCAAGGTCAGCGTATTCCGGTTCAAACGACAATCACGCTCGCCCATCCGGAGGGCATTTACTCCCGCCCGATCTATGCCGGCCCCCGCCGCCTTGGTCCATGCAACTCAATATCGATCGTCGCGACGCCCCACTTTCAAAACCCGCGAAATCAAGAAGATCGGCACGACGATCGCGGCGCCGAGGAGGAAATACTGTATCACATTGTCGATCGAGCCGAAGACCGTGTCGATGATCCGCATCACGGCATCGATCGTCCCGTCGATCAGCCGGCGGGGGCTCAAATCGAACCAGGAGAGAAGCAGGCCGACGGCGATCGACATCAGGACGAGATTGATGCCCACCCGGATGGGCGAGCCCCCGAGAAACCGTTCCACGCGTCCTGACATGCCGTCCTGCTCCTTTGGTGAGGCTCGTCTCGATTGCGCCGCCGATATAGGGATGGAAAAAGGCGAAGATCAGCCCCTTTGCGTGCCGTTACCGCTCGAGTCTCACACAATCGCGCCTTGCGGCCGGGCGACGATCTGTGAAAAGCCGTCTTTCGGACCGATATGCCGACCAGCAGACGATAAGCCGAGACAGCCATGACCGACGAGCATCGCATCATCGAACCCGGCCCCCAGCCGAGCGCCAAGCGGGCGGAGATGAATCCGCTTCTCAAATTCGCGCTGGAGCTTGGGCCGCTTCTCGTCTTCTTCTTCGCCAATTCGCGCGGCGAGCAGCTGGCCGACACCTTCCCGGTTCTCCATGAGCTCGGCGGGCCGCTCTTCATCGCCACGGGCCTTTTCATGGCCGCGCTCGCGATCTCGCTCGCCGTCTCCTGGGCGATCATGCGCACCCTGCCCTTGATGCCGCTGGTCTCGGGCGCCGTCGTTCTCGTCTTCGGCACGCTGACGCTTTGGCTTCAGGACGAGACCTTCATCAAGATGAAGCCGACCATCGTGAACGGCCTGTTCGCCGCCGTGCTTCTGGGCGGTCTTTGCTTCGGCAAGTCTCTGCTCGGCTATGTCTTCGATCAAGCGTTCAAGCTCGATTCTGAAGGCTGGCGAAAGCTGACCCTGAATTGGGGGCTGTTCTTCATCTTCCTCGCCGTCCTCAACGAGGTCGTCTGGCGCAATTTCTCGACGGATTTCTGGGTTGGCTTCAAGGTCTGGGCGACCATGCCCATCACGATCATCTTCATGATGACGCAATATCCGCTGATCAAGCGCCATTCCCTGGAGCCTTTGGGCAAAGAAGCCGGGGAATAATCTGGCCGCGTGACGGCGATCTATCGCGCCCGATCCATTGCGAAAACGGGGCGGCATCTCGATATCGGCGAAAGAGCATTGTATCGAAGGAGCCTCACCCGCATGGACATTCAGCGTCTTCTCTCCGATTTTTTGGGCGCGCCAAACCAGGGACGGTCCGGCCGGACGCCCCATCATCCCGGGGATGGACGGCGCGGAAGCGCTTCGGGCGGCGGACTGATGGATCAGGTCGGCGATCTGATGAAGTCCCCCGCCGGTTCGGCGATCGGCGGCGCGCTCGCCACCGGGCTTGCTTCCCAGCTCTTCAAGGGGAAGGGTTTCAAGGCCAAGAAGCTGGGCGGAACGGCGGTGAAGCTCGGGGGCGCGGCGCTCGTCGCTGGCCTCGCCTATAAGGCCTATCAGAATTATCAGACGCGCTCGGGCACGACCGCACTGCCGGGGGCCGAGCCGATCCGCGCGCTACCCTCGACGCAAGGACCGGACGAGATGCCGGAGCCACAGGGCACCGCGTTTCTGCCCGGCGGCGAAGAGGATGAGCGCGCCCGGCTGATGCTGTCGGCGATGATCTCCGCCGCCAAGGCCGATGGCTATATCGACGCCGAGGAAGAGCGAGCGATCTTTTCCAAGATCGATGAGATGGATCTCGAAGCCGACGAGAAAGGGCTCGTCATGGACGAGCTGCGCCGACCGAGATCGGTGGATGATCTAGCGCGGGCGGCGCGCACGCCCGAAATCGCCATGGAAATCTACACGGCCTCCGTTCTGGCGATCGATGCCGACCATCCGGCCGAACGGGCCTATCTCGATCTCCTCGCCGCCCGCCTCGCCCTGCCGGCCGACCTCGCCGCCGAAATTCGGCGAACGGCGGAGGAGGGCTGAGCGCGGCGGACCACAATCCGACAATCGGGCAATGTCGATCCATCGCCCGATCCCGCGCAACCACACGGTTCTCAAACCCTTCCGCAGAGCGAGATCTATTTTTACCGGCGAGGCTTTGAAAGCATCGCTTTCGAAAGCCCGTCGGCAGCCCGAGAGGCGTTCGAGACTCTCGCCGGACAATTGACCCTTAGAGCGCCGGGCGAAAAAAAGTGCATACCGGCTTTTCAAAAACCCGGCGCGTTATCAAAGAGTTATAGAGCGCCGGGCGATCCTGATTCATCGCCCGACGCTCTAGGGTCATTTCATTCGTCCATCGGTATCACTTAGCCTTGGCAAGAGCCCGCTTGGCGACGACCTTGGTCAGATTGGCGCGATAGGCCGAGGTTCCGTGGATGTCCGACATCATCGCGCCCTCGTCGACCGTCAGGCCGTCCAGTGCGGAGCCGTCGAAACTCCCGGAAAGCGCGCTTTCGGCTTCCGTCCAGCGGAAGGCGCCGTTATTGCCGGCGCCCGTCACGCCGACGCCGACGGAACCATCGGTGCGCTTGGCGACGAAGACCGCGCACATGGCATAGCGCGACGCCGGATTGCGGAACTTCTCCCAGCCGCCGGCCTGAGGCGCCTCGAAGGAAACGGCCGTGACGATTTCGTTCTCCTCCAAAGCGGTCTCGAACATGCCGAGAAAGAACTCGTCGGCCGACAGCTCGCGGGTGTTGGTGTGGATCGTCGCGCCAATCGCCAGAAGCGCGGCCGGATAGTCAGCCGCCGGATCGAAATTGGCGACCGAACCGCCGATCGTGCCCATATGACGTACGGCCGGATCGCCGATCAGGCCTGCCAGATAGGCAAAGGATGGCGCTGCCGCCTTGATGCCATCATGGCGCGCGATCTCCGCATGGGTCGTCGCGCCGCCGATGCGGATCTTCGATCCGTCGACGGAGATGCCCTTCAGATCGGAAATATGCCGAAGATCGATCAAGACCGAAGGCATGGCGAGACGCTGCTTCATGGTCGGAATGAGCGTCATTCCGCCTGACAGAAGCTTGGCCTCGCCTTCCCCGTCACCCAGAAGCTTGATGGCTTCATCGATGCTCGACGGACGCTGATAGCTGGTTTCATACATGGGTTTTGGTCCTCCCTCGCTGGAGCTTGAAGCTCAGCGCATCCTGGCGCGAGCACTCTCAGCTCCTGTTCGACATCCATTCAGGGCGGGCGACGATGCTATGAAGCTTCGCCGCCCTTTGAGCGATCAGCTGGCGGCGTGGATCGCGTTCCAGACCTTCTCCGGCGTTGCGGGCATCGACAGATCGTTATTGCCGATGGCGTCGGTGATGGCGTTGATGACCGCCGGCGGCGAACCGATGGCCCCGGCCTCGCCACAGCCCTTGATGCCGAGTGGGTTGGTGGTGCAGGCCGTCACCAGGGTCTCGACCTTGAACATCGGCAGGTCCCAGGCGCGCGGCATAGCGTAGTCCATATAGGAGGCGGTCACGAGCTGCCCGGCCTCGTCGTAATGGGTGCCTTCCAAAAGCGCCTGACCGATACCTTGGGCAAGACCGCCATGGACCTGGCCCTCGACGATCATCGGATTAATGATGTTGCCGAAGTCGTCGGCCGCAACGAACTGGATGATCTCGGTCGTGCCCGTCTCGGGATCGACTTCCACCTCGCAGATGTAGCAGCCGGCCGGGAAGGTGAAGTTCTGCGGATCGTAGAACGCGCCTTCCTTCAGCCCAGGCTCCATGCCGTCCGGCAGGTTGTGGCCGGTATAGGCGCCGAGACAGACCTCGTGCCAGCCGAGCTTCTTGTCCGTGCCGACGACCTTCACCTCGCCATTCTCGATGACGATGTCGCCCTCGTCGGCTTCCAATACATGGGCGGCGATCTTCTTGGCCTTGGCCTCGACCTTATCGAGCGCCTTGACGATGGCGCTCATACCGACGGCGCCCGAGCGCGAGCCGTAGGTGCCCATGCCGAACTGCACCTTGTCGGTGTCACCATGGACGATCTGGACATTGTCGATGGGCAGGCCGAAGCGCTCGGCGACCAGCTGGGCGAAGGTCGTCTCATGGCCCTGGCCGTGGCTGTGCGAGCCGGTGAGGATCTCGACCGTGCCGACCGGATTGACCCGGACCTCGGCCGATTCCCAGAGACCGACGCCCGCGCCGAGCGAGCCGACCGCCTTGGACGGCGCGATGCCGCAGGCCTCGATATAGCAGCTCATGCCGAGACCGCGCAGCTTGCCGCGTCCCTTGGCTTCCTCGCGCCGCGCCTCGAAGCCGGCGACGTCGGCGGCCTTCATGCCGGCCTCCAGCGTCGCTTCGAAATCGCCGGTGTCGTAATTCATGATGACCGGCGTCTGATGCGGGAAGGAACGGATGAAGTTCTTGCGCCGCAATTCGGCCGGCGAAAGGCCGAGCTCGCGCGCCGCCGTCTCGATGGTCCGCTCGACCACGTAAGTGGCTTCCGGACGCCCGGCGCCGCGATAGGCATCGACGGGCGCGGTGTTGGTATAGACGCCCTTCACATTGGCGTAGATCGCGGGGATGTCGTACTGGCCCGACAGAAGCGTGGCGTAGAGATAGGTCGGGGTCGCCGAGGAGAAGAGCGACATATAGGCCCCGAGATTGGCCTTGGTGTCGACCTTGAGACCAACGATCTTGTGGTCGGCGTCGAAGGCCATTTCCACATGGGTGACATGGTCGCGGCCATGGGCGTCCGTCAGGAAGGCCTCGGTGCGGTCCGACGTCCACTTGACCGGCACCTCGGTCCGCTTGGAGGCCCAGAGGCAGACGATCTCTTCGGGATAGATATAGATCTTCGAGCCGAAACCGCCGCCGACATCCGGGGCGATGACACGCAGCTTATGCTCGGGCGCCACATTGTAGAAGGCGCTCATGACGAGGCGCGCCACATGGGGGTTCTGGGACGTGGTCCAACAGGTGTAATGATCCTCGGCCGGATCGTAATGGCCGAGCGCCGCGCGCGGCTCCATCGGATTGGGCACGAGCCGGTTGTTGATGATCTTCATGCGCGTGATATGCGCCGCGCCGCTGATCGCGGAGGTCGCCGCCGCCTCGTCGCCGATCTCCCAATCGAAGCATAGATTGCCTTCCGCCTCGGGATGAAGCTGGGGCGCACCGTCGGCAAGGGCCGCTTCGGAGCCGACCACGGCGGGCATTTCCTCGTAATCGACCATCACGACTTCGGCCGCATCGCGGGCCTGCGCCCGCGTCTCGGCAACGACGATCGCCACCGGCTGGCCGACATAGCGAACCGTCTCGTCGGCGAGCGCGGGATAGGCGCCCATCTTCATCGGCGAGCCGTCCTTCGACGAGACCGCCCAGCCGCAGATGAGATTGCCGATCCGATCGGCCTTCAGCTGCTGCCCATCGAGGATGTCGATGACGCCGGGCATCTCCCGTGCCGCAGACGTGTCGATCCCCTTGATCTTCGCATGAGCATGGGGCGAGCGCACGAAGGCGCCATGCTTCATGCCCGGCACGCTCATGTCGTCCACATAGCGGCCGCGGCCCGTAATGAACCGCCGATCTTCCTTGCGCAGAACCTTTGCGCCGATACCTTCCACACCCATCGGGTGAACCTCCCTTTTGGCAAGACCCGCCGCCATTCGCGTGTCGGCAGCCAAGGCCCGTCCGTCAAATCATGAGATGAAGAGCGCCGGATCGTCGGCGACGATCACTCCGCCGCGATCGGCTGCTCGGCCTGGCTGCCGGACGACTTGGCGGCCGACAGGATGGCTGCGACGATGTTGTGATAGCCCGTGCAACGGCAGATATTGCCGTCGAGCTCCTCGCGGACCGTCTCCTCGTCAAGCGAGGCGCCATGGCGCCCGATCATGTCCACCGCGGTCATGATCATGCCCGGCGTGCAATAGCCGCACTGCAGCCCATGATGCTCCTTGAACGCGGCTTGGACCGGATGAAGCTCCTGGCCCTTGGCCAGACCCTCGATCGTCGTCACGCTCGAGCCCGAGGCCTGAGCGGCGAGCATGGTGCAGGATTTCACGGCCTTGCCGTCCACATGGACGACACAGGCGCCGCATTGGGACGTGTCGCAGCCAACATGGGTGCCCGTCAGGCCGAGCGTATCACGCAGAAAATGCACCAGAAGCGTGCGATCCTCGACATCGCCGGTCATGGTGCGACCATTGACGGTCATCGAAACTTTGCTCACGTCGTTCCTCCCCGAAATTCCTCAATTCGACGAGCCTGGCGAGGCATTTGCTCGCCCAACAATGCCGCTCGTCCTCCTTGCCGTCCCAGCGAAGGTGCAAGCTTTGACGGCCCTTCGCAAGCGCCCGGCTCGCCGAAAAGCGGCCGCACGATCAAGCGCTTCGCTCAACATATTGGAACAGTTCGAACTTTTCGCGGTATTGGACCTTCGACCACCCCGCTGCTCATCCAGACTGAAACACGGTCGGAAGCTGCCCCTTTCGCGCCACGCCGCGCCTCATGGTCGCTGTGGCGCGTACGGCACAAGCTCACCGGGAATCGGTTCCGACACGAAGGAAACGACGCGACTGTGATCACCAAGCGGTTGTCTTATTAAGCGTTGCGCTTTTTGCTAAGGCGAAGCGACGAGTATCGCGGGACCGGGGGCATGTGCCGAGGATGGCGCAAGGTTCCGCGCGAGTTTTCAAAGAGGCCGGCCATGAGAGCCGGCAACAAGTGGCGACGCCCCGAGCCGGGGCCGGCGCCGCGTTTTGGGGGTAGCTGTACGTGTTGACGACAAAACGTCGCCAGATGGCCGGATTCGCCGCAGCCCTCACACTGTCGATCGCCCTTGCCTGCTCCCCCGCCACCGCCTTCGAACTCTTCGGCTTCAAATTCTTCGAGAGCGAGGACGACAACGAACTCGCCGTCATCAATCCCATCAACTACACGGTGAATGTGGAGATGACGCCGGCGCCGGACGATGACGGGAGTCTGGCCGACAATCTCGAGAGCGCCTCGGTGCTCGTTTCCGACGAGGACGAGCCGGTCTCAGGTTCGCTCGGCCTGATCGCCAAGGCCAAGCAGGATCGCAAGCGCCTCGTCGCCGCCCTTTACGAAAACGCCCGCTATGACGGGCTCGTCTATATCTTCATCGAAGGTCGGAACATTTCCGACATCGCCCCGGACGCGACCTTCGACACGTCCCGTCCCGTTCCGGTGCTGATTCGCATTCTGCCCGGCCCGAAATACGCGCTCGGCGCGGTGTCCGTTGATACGGGCGGCGTCCCGGTCGATCCGTCCGAATACGGCTTGGTAACCGGCGGCTCGGCGGCCTCGACGGATGTCCTGGACGCGGAAGCCAAACTCTTTCGAGACCTTCGAAACGATGGGCGTCCCTTCGTAGCGGTCACCGATCGAGACATCCTTGCAGATGCCGCCGACGATCGCCTCGACTATGCGATCGACATATCCCCTGGCGATCGCGTTCCCTTCGGCGAGACTTGGGTGACGGGTACCGAAACCGTCGATCCGGGCTTTGTCGCCTATATGGCGGGAATCTATGCGGACGAGACCTTCTCGCCGGAAGAATTGGACCGCGCCCGCCAGCGCCTTGTCGATCTCGGCGTTTTTTCCTCGGTGACGGTGCGCGAGGCCAAAGCGCAATCGGAGGATGGACGTCTACCGGTTCAGGTCGAAGTGGCCGAACGTCAGAAATTCGGCTTCTACGGCGTCGGCGCGACCTATTCGAACACGGAAGGCGCCGGTTTTTCCGGCTATGTCGGCCATCGCAACCTTTTCGGCCGTGCCGAGAATATCCGCTTCGACGCCTCGGTCTCCCGCATCGGGGCGACAGCCGTCTCGGGCAATGCGCGCGAGATCGACGGCATCGATTTCGACACTTCTCTCGTCTTCAAGAAGCCGGGCGTGCTGGGTCCTGATTCGGTCTATGTCGGCTCGATCGCGGCCGGTCGCCAGCAGCCGCTCGGCTATGACCGCCTGTTCCTGACCGCCACCAGCGGCGTCGAATACAAGATCGACGACGCGCAGACGCTGAAGGTCGATCTCCAGGGCGAATATGAGGAGATCACCGACTATCTCGGCACGCGCGAATACATCATCGGCGCGGTGCCAATCCTCTATACCTTCGACAACCGCGACAACGAGCTGAATCCGACGGACGGCTTCTACGCCCAGGCGGCGCTTGAGCCATCCTATGGCATCGAGAATTCAGCCTTCTTCCTCAGATCGCGGCTCGATGGCCGAGCCTATTATTCGCCCCTCGAAAGCAACCGACTGATCCTTGCCGGCCGGCTCGGATATGGCACGATCTTCGGCACCGACGTTCTCGATATTCCGAACAATCGTCGCTTCTATGCTGGTGGCGGCGGCTCCGTGCGCGGCTACGAGTTCCAGTCGATCGGACCCTATTTCCCCTCGACCACGCCGCCGGGATCGGGCTTCAACGAGCGCTTCGAGGACACGCCAATCGGTGGTCTGGCCCTGTTCGAAGGATCGGTCGAGGCTCGCGTCAGCATTACGGAGAACATTCAGATCGTGCCCTTCCTCGACTTCGGCACGGTCTCGGACGAGCTCGTTCCGAATTTCTCCAACTTCAAGCTCGGGGCAGGCGTCGGCGCACGATATCTGACGAGCTTCGGCCCCTTGCGCCTCGACGTGGCGGTTCCGCTCGATCCGGGTCCGCGCGACGCCGACTTCCAGATCTATGCCGGCATCGGACAGGCCTTCTGATGACTTTTCTTGCCCGCCTCTTCCTGCTCCTTGCCGGCCTTCTCACCGCCGCGCCGCTGGTGATGCCGCGACCGGCTGCCGCCCAGGACTTCGTCGCGAGCCAGATCGAGAATCTGATCAATTCCGATACGCTCAAAGTCGACATTCAAGGCCTTTCCGGTGCCCTGACCGGCAATATCCGCATCGAAAGCATAACGGTCTCCGATCCGCAGGGCGTCTTCCTGACGGCGAGCGATCTCGCCATGGATTGGTCGCCGCTTTCGCTCGTGCGCTCCAACGTCAATATCGAGCAGCTGACGGCGGGCCAGATCGTCCTCGAACGTCTGCCGACCGGCCAGCCGGCCTCGGCGCCGAGCGAGGAGAGCAGTGGCTTCTCGCTTCCCTCGATCACCGCCAATATCGACACGTTCCGCATCGACGAGTTCATTCTCGGCGAGGCGATCGCCGGGACCAGAGCGCGGCTGTCGGCCAATGCCTCACTTTCTCTGTCGGACGATCCGGTGAACCTGGCCGTCAAAGCCGACATTCAGCGCCTCGACCAGCCGGGCCAGATCGCTCTCGACATCGCCTTCGCGCCCGCCGACAACCGGCTGACCCTCGACGTTCAGGCGAGCGAGCCGCAGGGCGGCCTCGTCGCGACGCTTCTCGACATTCCAGACCGCCCGGCAGTCGATCTGACCATCAACGGCTCGGGGCCGCTCTCGAACTTCATGGCCAATGGTGGTCTCACGGTCGGCGGCGAGCAGGCCGCGAGCCTAACGGCGCGGGTCGACGATGTGGATGCCGGCCGGCGCGTCGCGGCCTCGCTCCAGGTCGCTGCCCAGCGTTTCGTCCCGGAAGCCTATCAGCGCTATGTGGAAGGCGGCGCCGATCTCGACGTCCAGGTCGTCATACGCAATGACGGGCTCTATGCGATCGAGCAGGCCCAACTCTCTTCCGACGCGTTGCAACTCGACGCGCGCGGCACGGTCGATCCGAGCGGATCCGGCAACGATCTCTCCGTCGATCTGTCCGCGCCCGGCGGCGGCGCCCTGGAGCTTAATCTCGGCGGCGCCAACCTCACCATTGCCTCGCTTCAGGCCGGGCTTCGGGGCGCCATCTCGAACGCGGCCCTCGACATTGCCGGCACATTGCCGGCCGCCGGCTGGCAAGCCTATCAGGCGTCGAATGTTCAGGCCTCCGTCAAGAGCTCCGGCTTCGATCTGACGGCCTTCCAGGGACCGGTCCAGATCGTTGCGACCGCCGACGACGTCGCCGGTCCCGAGGGTATTCAGGACCGGCTCCTGACCGGCCCGGTGCGCATTGAGGCCAATGGCGCCCTGACCGAGAACGGCCTGCGATTCGATCCGTCGACGGCGACGACGAAGACGGTGACAGCCAATATCCAGGGCACGGCCGCGCTCAACTTCGCCATCTTCGACCTGACGCTCGATTCCACCTTCCAGACATCTGCGATTTCCGCCGCGCTGGTGCCCATCGCCGGCAACGAGTTGTCGCTCGCGGGCAATGTGACACGCACGCCGGACGATGCGATCTCGGTGTCGAATCTCGCGGTCAACAGTTCCGGCCTCACCGTTCGCGGCAATGCGCGCCTTGCCGGCGAGACGGTCACGGCGGATATCAACGGCACACTCTCCGAGGCGTCCAACGTCAATGCGGCCCTCTCCGGCGCGGCCCAGTTCTCGCTTCAGGCGAGCGGCCCCGTCGCCAATCCGAATGTCGATCTGACGCTCGACGGCAACCAGCTTTCCATCAACGGCCAGGAGCTCGCCAATCTCTCGGTCCAGGCGCGCGGCAATTTTGCCGGCGACACGCCGGAGGGGACGGTGACGATCACCGGGCTCCTGGACGGCTCCGAGCTTGAGGGCCGGGCCAATCTGCGTACCATGCCCAATGGCGAGCGCCAGGTGGCCGATCTCCTGATCCGCCAGGGCGACAACCGCGTCACCGGCGATCTGCGCCTCACCACGGCGCTTGCGCCGCTCGGCACGATCGACCTCGATATCCAGGATATCGGCCCCTTGGCCGCGCTTGGCGGTCTTGAGGCCTCCGGCGACGTGACCGGAACGATCGCTCTTGACCAAAGCGCCGACGGCACGCCGATCGCTCAGCCCGAGATTACGGCCGATTCTCTCTCGATCGCCGGTACCACCTTAAGCGGCGCCAAAATCGATCTCGACGTCTCCGACTATCTCGGCACCCCTTTCGCGACCGGCTCGGTAACAGCGAACGCGATCGACACTGGCGCCGTCGCAGTCACCGATCTCGATGTCATGCTGTCGCGCGAGAACGATTTCAACGCACTCAATGCGAATGCCCGCCTCGACGGCGTTCCGGTCGAACTCGCAGCGCTCGCGCGTTTTGCACCGGATGAGACGATGCTCAGCCTGCGAAAGCTGACCATGGCGATCGATCAGGCGCCGGTCGCTCTGCAAGACAATGCGACGCTGCGGATAGCCGATGGCGTCACCCGGCTCGACGGGTTCACCCTATCAGTCGGTGAGGGCTCGCTTTCGGCCTCCGGTTCCGCCGGCGAGACGCTCGACCTCGCCCTCGATATGAACGCCGTGCCGGCGGCCGTCGCCGGCCCCTTCATCGAAGGCGTCGAGCCGTCGGGGACGCTGAACGGCCAAGCGCGCGTGACGGGGGCGGCCAGCGATCCGAGCGCCACATTCGAACTGACCGGCGAGGCTCTGACGACGGACGATCTGACCGCGACCAACGTGCCGCCTGTCGATCTGTCAGCGGCCGGCTCTTACGCAAGCGGCGTTCTGACCCTTGCCCGCGCCAATGCGTCGATCGGCGACGGCTCGCTCTCGGCTTCCGGTACGATCGGCGAGACTTATGACCTCACCTTGCGCCTCGATGCCCTTCCCGTGGGCCTTGCCAACGGTTTCGTCGAGGGTCTGAACGCCAGCGGCACGATCTCCGGCAATGCCGAAGTGACCGGCCCGCGCGACGATCCCAATGCACGTTTCGACCTTGAAGGTTCGGGCATCACCACGCCGGAAATCGCCGATGCCGGCATCGAGCCCCTGCGGCTCAACGCGGCCGGCTCCTATGAAGGCGGCACCGCGACAATCCAGACGGCGGACATTCGAACCGGCAATGCGTCGCTGACGGCGGAAGGCACGATCGGCGAGACGCTGGACGTGTCGGCAAACCTCACCGAGTTCCCGGTCGGGATCGCCAATGGCTTCGTCGAGGGTCTCAGCCTGACCGGCACCCTATCGGGGACCGCGAGCGCCACTGGCCCCCTCGCCGATCCCGATGCCCGCTTTGACATTTCCGGCTCCGGAATCACCACGGATGAGATCGCCCGCTCGGGCATCGCGCCGCTTTCCCTGCGCCTCGCCGGCACATTCTCCGAGGGCACGGCAGCGATCGAGACCGGCGTGGTCAATGTCGGCGACGGGTCTTTGAGAGCGAGCGGCACGGTCGGACGGGCCCTTGATCTCGACGTCGATGTCAACGCTTTCCCCGTCGGCCTTGCCAATGGTTTCGTCGAGAACCTTAACGCCTCCGGCACTCTGTCGGGAACGGCGACCGCCACTGGTTCGCTCGACAACCCACAAGCCGAATTCGACCTGTCCGGCCAGGGTCTCACCACGACGGAAATCGCAGAGAGCGGGATCGAGCCTCTGACGCTCGATCTCGAAGGCTCTTACGCAAACGGCACCCTGCGCCTTGCCACAGCCGAGATCGATGTCGGCACAGGCTCGCTGTCGGCCTCGGGCACGGTCGGCGAGACGCTCGATCTCAACTTGTCGATCGACCAGTTGCCGGTCGGTCTCGCCAATGGCTTCGTCCCCAATCTGAACGCTTCTGGCACGATTTCAGGCACGGGCCGTGCGACAGGCTCCCTATCCGATCCGCAAGCCGAAGTGTCGCTGACGGGCAGCGGCATCACCACCGAGGATATCGCGCGATCGGGCATTGACCCGCTCAGCCTCGATCTTTCCGGCTCTTATGCGAACGGCACAGCCAGGATCGGCAATGCGCGTGTCACGGTCGGCGATGGCTCGTTGACCGCCACCGGAACGGTTGGAGACAATCTCGATCTCGACATCGCGCTCGACCGGCTCCCGGTGGGGCTCGCCAACGGATTCGTCGAAGGGCTCGGCGCGGAGGGCACACTGTCCGGCTCGGCCACCGCCACGGGTTCGCTTCAGGACCCGCAAGCCGAATTCACCCTGACTGGCACCGGCATCACGACGCGGCAGCTCGCCGGCGGCGACGTCCCGCCCCTCACCCTCGATGCAGCGGGCTCCTACCGCAATGCCACATTGACCCTCGCCAATGCCGAACTTGATGTGGGGTCCGGTTCCCTCACCGCGTCAGGTACCGTCGGCGAACGGCTCGACATCTCCGCCAATCTCGATGCGCTTCCCGTCGCTCTCGCCAATGGCTTCGTGGACGGGCTGGGCGCTCGGGGCACGATTTCCGGAACGGCTCAGGCGAGCGGCCCGATTGCCGATCCGAACGTCACCTTCGATCTTCAGGGTTCAAGCATCACCACCAGCCAGATCGCCCGCTCCGGCGTCGCGCCGATCGCCTTCGACGCTTCCGGTACCTATTCGGGGGGCACGGTTCAGATCGAGACCGCGCAGGCCGATGTGGGTGACGGCTCATTGAGCGTGACGGGCAGTGTCGGCCAGAGGCTCGACGTTTCGGCCCAGATCGACCGCCTTCCGGTCGGCCTTGCCAATGGCTTCGTCGATGGGCTCGGCGCGCAAGGGACCATCTCTGGCACGGCCGAGGCTACGGGGTCTCTCTCCGATCCGAATGCGACATTCGAGATCTCGGCGTCCAATGTCTCCGTCGCCCAGAGCCGCGCGGCTGGTGCGCCCTCGCTCGATGCCAATCTCGCGGGCAGCTATCGGGGCAACGCGCTCGACCTGTCGCAAGGCGTCGTGCGGGTCGGCGGCGGAACCATCACCATCTCCGGCACCGCGAGCCAGAACGCCTTGAACCTCGATGCGCGGATCCAGAACCTCCCGGCCTCGATCGCCAGCGCGGCGGCCTCCGGCCTCAATCCGCAAGGGACGATCAACGGCACGGTCTCCGCCAGTGGTTCGCCGGCGAGCCCGAACGTCACCTATGACATCCAGGCCAGCGGCGTCTCGGTTCAGCAAACGCGCGATGCCGGTGTCGGAGCCCTCGCTATCGAGACTTCGGGACGCTTCGCGAACAACACCCTCACCACCGACACCAGTCTGTCGGGGAGCGGTATCGGCCTGACGGCGAATGGCACGGTCAATATCGCCGGTACGCCGACACTCAATCTGTCCGTCGACGGCACGGCGCCATTGTCGCTCGCCAATCGCACTCTCGCCGAAGGCGGGCGCTCGGTACAGGGAACGGTCGCCGTGAATGCCCGGATCACCGGCCCGGTCAGCCAGCCGAGCATCAATGGCACAGTCTCGACGAGCGGGGCGAGCTTCGTCGATACCGGCGCAAACGTCGCTTTGAACGGGATCAACGCCTCGATCGCGTTGAATGGCCAGAGCGCGACCATCACCAATCTTTCGGCCAATCTCGTCGGCGGCGGCCAGATCCTTGTGGACGGCACGGTCGGGCTGCAACCGCCCTTCCCCGCCGATCTGTCGGTGCGGCTCATCGATGGGCGCTACAATGACGGGGAGATCGTCACGGCCCGGCTCTCGGCCGATCTGTCGATCACCGGGCCGCTGGCTGCGACGCCCACCATCTCGGGCGATGTCCGGGCGCAGGAAATCAACATCCTCGTGCCGGAAAACCTGCCTTCCTCGCTCGCCCGTATCGATGTCACCCATGTGAACGCATCGCCGGCCGTCTATAAGCAGGCGCGTGAACTCTTCCCCGAACAGGCCGCGGGCGCCGGGGCGAGTGGCGGTGTCAATTTCGACATCACCTTCTCCGCGCCGGGCCGCGTCTTCGTGCGTGGACGCGGGCTCGATCTGGAGCTCGGCGGTGAAATCCAGATCACCGGCAATGCGGCTTCGCCTTCCATTACCGGTGGCTTCGATTTGCGGCGGGGACGCTTCGGCATTCTCGGCCGCCGGCTCGACTTCACCGAGGGCACGCTCACTTTCACCGGCAATCTGATCCCGACCCTCGATCTCCTCGCGCGCTCGGACGCCGGTGACTATACGGTCTTCATCTCGGTGACGGGACCGGCCAACGATCCGAGTTTCACCTTCTCGGCCAATCCCGCCCTTCCCCAGGACGAAGTGCTCGCCCGGCTGATCTTCCAGCAGGGCACGACCGATCTGTCGCCGCTCCAGATCGCGCAGCTTGCCGAAGCGGCCGCAAGCCTTGCCGGCGTCGGCGGCTCGACCGGTCTTCTGGAGAATCTTCGCTCGCAGATCGGCGTCGACGATATCGACATCAAGACGACGGCCGATGGTCAGACGGCGGTGGGCGTCGGCAAATATATCAACGACAACATCTATCTCGGCGTCGACTCGACGGGCCGTGTGTCTGTCGATCTGAAGCTTGGTGGGGGGCTGAAGGCGCGCGGCGCGGTGACAACCGAGGGCGGCGGCGAAGTGGGCGTCTTCTACGAAGGCGAGTTCTGATCGAAACGCTGCGAGGACGGGTGCTGGATCGGTTTGCAGCTACCGATCCAGCCTGTCGCTGTTTGAAACAAAGGCGCGCGCCCTGCGTTTTGTCTTTCAATCAAATCAGAGGACTGGCGCCGGCGTGGCTGTCCAGGGACAGCGAACCCTCAGCGAAAGCCTTCGTTATGCAGCGCGGGTCACGGTCCTCGCACAAAGACGAAAGGCAAAAACCGATGGCGACCGAATCCTTGAAACATGCGAGCTTCGACCATCCGACCCATGGGCGTTTCGAAGACCCTGCGGAGGTCGTGCGCCATTCCAGCCTGACGCGCGAGGAAAAAGAAGAGATTCTCGCACGCTGGAAGGACGAAGTCGGGCAAGGCAACGAAGAGACCGGCCGCAAACCCGGCGACGCCCATACCGATCTCGATAAGGCCGTTAGCGATCTCGCGGCTTTGAAGATCTGAGATCCGGCCTATAAAGAAACCCCGACGAAGGCCATCCGTCGGGGTTTTTGCATGATGTACGGGCCACGTTTCAGCTTCGCACCATGAGAGCCGAAGGAATGTCTCGCTACGCTTTTCGCCTTACCGCTTGAACTCCCAGCTGGTGATGCGCTCGCCGGTCTCAGGGTCCTTGCCGTCCTTCAACTGAACACCTTGAGCGGCCAGCTCGTCACGAATGCGGTCGGCTTCAGCCCAGTTCTTTTTGCGGATGAAGGCGAGGCGCTGATCGACCATTGTCTGAAGCGCCGTTTCGTCAATCCGCGATGACCCGGCGCGTTCACGCATGAAAGCGTCCACATCGACACCAAGAAGATCGAGGCCGGCGCGGAGTGCGGCCGGATCGCTGCGTCGAAGACTGTGCAATTCCGCGATCGCGGCCGAGCCGGCGAGATCGTCGCAGAGGGCTGCGACGAATGCCTCTCCTGGCTTTGCCGCTGCCTCTACGCCTTTTAGCGCACGGCCCCACCCTTCGAGCATATCCTCGGCCTCTTCCAACCGCTTCACCGAAAAGTCGATCGGCTCGCGATAGTGCGTCATCAGCATGGCGAGGCGCAGTACCGGCCCTGGCCAACGCCGACCGCCAAACGTCTCGGTGTGGAGAAGGTCATGGATGGTGACGAAATTGCCGTCCGATTTCGCCATCTTACGCCCCTCGACCCGGACGAAGCCATTGTGCATCCAGACGTCCGCCATGGCTTCGGTGCCATGGGCGCAGCAGGACTGGGCGATCTCGTTCTCATGATGAGGGAAGATCAAGTCGAGCCCGCCGCCATGGATATCGAATGTCTGTCCGAGAAGCGCGGCGCTCATGACCGAGCATTCGATATGCCAGCCCGGCCGCCCCCGCCCCCAGGGACTTTCCCAGCCCGGCTCGGTCTCGTCCGAAAGCTTCCAGAGGACGAAATCGGCCGGATTTTTCTTATGGCTCTCGACCGCCACACGCGCGCCGGCCTGCTGTTCGTCGAGCTTGCGGTTCGAGAGCCGGCCATAGGCCGGCATCGAGGTGACGTCGAACAGCACCTCGCCGCCCGCCTCATAGGCATGGCCCTTGGCGATCAGCGTCTCGATCATCGACACCATATCGTGGCCGTCGGCGCGGCCCGTCACGAACTCAGTCGCCCTCGGCTCGAAGGTCGGCTCCAACGCGCCCAGCGCGGCGATATCGGCATGGAACTGGTCGGCGGTCGCCGTCGTCACCTTGCGGATTGCCTCGTTGAGCGGAAGACCCGGATAGTCGCGCGCCGCCCGAGCGTTGATCTTGTCGTCGACGTCGGTGATGTTGCGGGCATAGACGACATGCGCCTCGCCATAGAGATGGCGCAGCAGCCGAAACAAGACGTCGAAGACGATCACCGGCCTCGCATTGCCGATATGGGCAAAATCGTAGACGGTCGGTCCGCAGACATACATGCGCACGCAACGATCCGCCTCGGCGACGGTCCCTTCGCGCCAGTCGCGAGGCCGGAAGGCCTCCTTCCGGCGGGTCATGGTGTTGGTGAGCGTCAGTCCGCGAAAGCCGTCATCCATCTCCGGTCCTCGATCAAGCCTGTCCTGCGGTGGCCTTTCCACCAGCGGCAAAATGCCGGTCGAAACGCTCCCTGGCGTTAAGGAGTGTGGTCGAAAACCGGCGACGGCTTGGCTAGCGGACATCAGGCGGCTTGGCCAGAGGCGAACGATATTCATCCGCATCTTCGAGCCGAATGACCGCTTCCGCCTGTTTCGTTCTTCCGATTGCCCGAACCGAGGAACATTGTGCTCATTTGCCGAGAGGTCGCCGTGGCGTGATTGTCACGGCAAACCACTGCTGGTCACGTTCGAATCAAGGAAAGGTCAAATGCGCGTAATTGCCCCGAAAGCGGCATATTCCGTACCCATATCCAGATCGCAACGCAGCCAAAGCAGCCAGAAGGCCATGAAGCACAACGAACCCCAATTCCGCTCGAAGACCGAACGCGAGAACGAGGTCCGCCTCGAGAACAATTATCGCACGATCGGCATCTCCGCGATCAGCGCGGCGGCCCATGCGATGAAGACGCGCTCCGGCACGATCAAGCCTAAGCCGGCCGGCATCCAGCCGCTGGTTGCTGCTGAGTGACGGCAACTTCGCGGGACCGGTCTCCTGCGGCGAGCGGTCCCGCTGCTCCAAACCTGCCGACGATCGTTGGCGGAATGTGATGTGTGACTGCGGTTCATGACAGCTGAACTATCGGTCGCAGCCCCACTTCAAAGAAGCTTGAGCTGATCCGCTTCGCCGGCCTGCTCGCCTTTCGGCGTCTGTGCGCTCGCGCCCTTTCGGCCTGACAGATCTTGAATCCCCGGCTTTCGAGCGTCAAAGTCGCCAATCGGCGCCTGCACTTCGGGTCCGGCGTGGGCGACCTTGTTCACGGCCGTTCCGATCGACACGATCGAAAAATCCTTCGCGGCCGATGTGGCAACGATGTCGGCGACCGCTCCCGGCGCATTCGTCCGGCAATCGAGCCAACGCTCGTAATCGGGCTCCTCGACCACCACCGGCATGCGGTTATGGATCTCCGTCAGCGCGCCCTCAGCGCTCGTCGTGACGATCGCGGCGGTGTCGAGTTCGCCTCCGTCCGGCCCATGGGCTGTCTCCAACAGACCGGCAAAAGCGAAAGGCTGTGCGGAGGCGGGCCGAAACAGAAAGGGCTTTGCCGGCCCACTTCCCGTGCGCCTCCACTCGTAAAATTCCGTCGCCGGGATCAGGCAGCGCCGATAGGTCATGGCTGCCCGAAAGGAATTCTTGGTCGCGGCCGTTTCGGCGCGCGCATTGATCAGAAGCGGGAATTTCGAGGCGTCCTTCACCCAGGATGGGATCAGACCCCAACGGGCAAGCAGCGCCGTTCGCCCGGCCCGGTTCGCCTCCGGGCGGGCCTCTGCGCCACCGATGACCAGGAGGATCGGCTGTGTCGGCGCGATGTTGTAGCGAGGCGGAAAATCCTCGATCTCGTCGAGCGATAGAAGCTCGGCGACGCGTTCGGGACTGGCATGAAGGGCAAAGCGACCGCACATGGCTGCATGGGAGCCCGACCAGCGCATCCCGTCAAGGGCGTGTGCCGCCTTTTGCGGGCTATAGCGACATACCAATTTGCGCCGTTGCGCCATCATACGAGTCCTTCGCCATAGGCTGCGAACGACAAGCGAGGTGAGCCAGTGACCGACGAACATTCCGAACCGCGCCGCCCGCTTCTCGGTGTCTCGACCGCTGTCTTTCGGGAGGCCTCATCCGG
Organism: Fulvimarina manganoxydans; assembly: GCF_900176465.1. Lineage (GTDB taxonomy): Bacteria > Pseudomonadota > Alphaproteobacteria > Rhizobiales > Rhizobiaceae > Fulvimarina > Fulvimarina manganoxydans. The sequence continues at coordinate 151,157 of NZ_FWXR01000002.1, read as the reverse complement.
GATCGAGGTCCTCTTGGTGGAGCGCGGGGCGCAAGGCGCTTTGGCCGGTCGTCTGAGCCTCCCGGGCGGAAAGGTCCGGCTGGGCGAACGCCTCGCCGAAGCCGCCGCTCGCGAACTCTTCGAAGAGACCGGCCTTTCCTTCGCGGCCGAAGCCCTTTCGCGTGTGCGCTTGCATGAGGCGATCGGAGAGGGTTATCACGCGGTCATCGCGGTTCACGGCGTTCGATGTTCGCACGACCGCCCTCCACGCGCGGGGGACGACGCGGCAAGCGCAGCCTTCCATCCTCTGCACGCCGTCCAAGACCTTGAAGTCGCGGATCGCACGACGCCAGGCCTTCCCGAAATCGTTGCAAAGGCCGCAAGCGTCCTCGGATTGAAAGGCTGATCGCCCGCCTCTTCTAGGCGCAAGCGCCTGTTGCCGAAACGACGCAAGGGTCGGCAAAGTCAATTCGGCGAAAGCTCCGTCTTGAAAAGGCCTAATGAAAGGTGAAACTCGCTTTCATGCATTTGGATGGATCGATTCTGCGCGTTTGCGGTCTGGCGCTGCTCCTTGCCTTGCCACTCGGCGGGCCGAGCCTTGGACAAACCGCAAATGGCGATGGCGCGGCGTCCGAAGGCGCAGGCGAGCCGGATCAAGCGGGCGAGACAAGCGAAGCACCGCCGAGCGACGGTCCGTTTATCGAGGCTTTGAGCCGCCTTGCGACGGTCCTCGGTTCCATGCATTTTCTGCGCACGCTCTGCGCGACGGAAGACCCATCGATCTGGCGCGACGAGATGGGCCGTTTCATCGCGGCGCAAAAGCCAGGCGAAGCGGACAAGCGCCGACTCATCGCCAGCTTCAACAATGGCTACAGGGCGTATGAATCGACCTATCGCAGCTGCACCGACGCGGCTCGGCTCGCCCACAACCGCTATCAAAGCGAAGGCGAAAAGCTGGCCCAGGACATCGTGACGCGATACGGAAATTAACGACGTGTAAACGCTCTTGCGAAATCGCGCAGGAATCCTGCCCGGAGCGTGCTAGGTAAATCTTAAGAGGACGTGAAGTCCGAAACGAAAAATGAGGGGTTTCCGGATGTTCGATCTGCCGAGCGTCGAATTGGACGAGATGATCCAGGCCGAAAAGAAGCAGGTGGCCCTCGAATATCACAGCGAGGCGTGGGCCGACGGCATCTCCGACGGCATCGAATCCGATATTCTGGCTGAGACCGCGATCACCACGGCTCTCCTCGAGCTTGTGCGCCTGCATGGCGAGGATCAGGTGGTGGAGATGATGGACGATCTGCGCCAGCGCGTTCGATTCGGTGAATTTCGCGCCGACCGCACCGTTCAGTAACGGCCGCGCAAGTCTACGCCCAAGCTCGGCGACGAGGGGGACGTTGCCGGGGATAGGTCACCGAGCGTGATGTAGCCTTCGGCACGTTTCGATGGCCCGACCGCGCGCCGCCTGAGAGCGGCGCGTCATCACGATCGACTGATCGAGGCGATCGTCATCTGCCTTCGTCTCGACATGCTGGGATGCTTTCGGGCGACGTTCAAAGGCTCGGCGCGGTCGCTTCTCCCGGTCGGCGCCGCGTCGCCGAGCATGATGCCGCCCCATCCGAAACCTTGCGTGAGGACGACATGAGCGTTGCCACTCATCGCTACCGCCAACACTGGCCGCTAAACGCATTCGCGCTGTCCTTTGCGCTGATCGCTGGGCTTGCGCCGGTGACGGCCTTTGCCTTTTCTCAGATCGTCACCGAAGAGACCGGCCAGCCGACCGAGACCCGCGAGGGTATCGTCGCGGTTCCGCTGCCGCCGCTGCCTGGCACTGCAGCCGAGTCAACCGAAGGCGACGCATCCTCGGCAACGATCGATGGTGAGACCCTGGCGCCCGGCCAGCCCACTGATCAGGAAGGCCCCCTTCCCGTCCCGCCCGCCACCGCGACCGGCGAACCGGGCCCTGCCGCCCCAACGGGCGAGCAGAACGCGCCAGCCACGCCGCTTCCGGCCAGCGATGCACCGGCCCCGAAGACGCAACCTCTTCCGGCTGACACGGCTCCAGTCAAAGCGGAGACACACGCCACCACCGGCCTCGGCGCGGACGAGAGCCCAACGACCGCTATGGCCGAGCCGCTTGCGTCCTCCGGTGTGCGCTACGAGGAACAGGGGCTTCCCGCTCCGGTGCGGGATCTTCGGCGCAAACTGATGGAGATCGCCCGCTCGGGCGATGTGGAGGCGCTGCGCCCCTATATCGACACTGGCGAAGACGGGACGGTGCTCTCATTCGGCGGACCGATCGCCGATCCGATCGCCCATCTGAAGTCGCTGTCCGGCGACGGCGAAGGTCTCGAAACGCTCGCCATCATGCTGGAGCTTCTGGAATCCGGTCACATGGAAATGGAGCCGGGCAGCGAGAATGCGATCTTCGTCTGGCCTTATTTCGCCCAGACCCGAATCGATTCCCTGACCAAGCCGCAGCTCGTCGAATTGTTCGAAATCGTGACGAGCGGCGATTATCAGGCGATGCTCGATTTCGGCGCTTACAACTTTTTCCGCCTCGGGATCACCCCGGAAGGGCGCCTCGCTTATTTCGTCTCCGGTGACTGACGGCTGTCGGCCGCCATCCGGCCGGCCAAGGATCTCTCACGCGCCACGGACCCCATCCAGCAGACCAGGGGCCATGTCCGAGCCATGAATGACGCTGATGTCGCCGGTGGTCTCCAGCACCACGGCGCGAACCTCTTCGAAATGCATGACATTGGCCCCACGCAACTTCGCCAAAACGTCGTCGCGTGAGACCCGGCTCTTCTCCATCGCCTCGTCAATGAAGACCCCGTCGCGCATGAGAAGAAGCGGCGCGTTCTCCAGGACCGAATTCGAAGGCCCTGTCGCCTTGCGGATGAAGGCGAGCGCCACCTGCAGCCCCATCAGAACGGCGATCGCGACCAGCGCCTGCAAGAGGCTCGGCCAACTCGACACGCTTCCGGCGCCGGTCGCCAGAAGCGAGCCGGTCGCCAGAGTGATGACGAAGTCGAAAGCGGTCATTTTGGAGAAAGAACGCAGGCCAACGACACGCACCAGAGCGACGATCACGCCGAGTGTCAATCCACCGAGGACGAGACCCCGAACCACGGCGTCCAACCAATCGGGCAATCCGAACATATGCTTCCCCTCGCCTTTGCATCACAGAAGCGAAGCGGATTCTCAAGAGCATTGACGGCGACCCGTTTCGCTACGCGTTCAACTCCGAAGTAAGGCGGAAGGCGCGGGCGTCAGGCCTTGGGTGGCCCAAGAACTTCTCAGCCGGCCAAAGGCGCCAAGGCTTCAACGAACTCGGCGGGCTCGCCACGCGCGCTCTCGTCGAGCTGGCCCTCCCACATGACACGGGCGCCGCGAACGAAGGTACCGACCGGCCAGCCGGTCACCTCGCGCCCGTCATAAGGCGTCCATTGGGACTTCGACCCGATCCAGCCATCACGGATGGTCTCGCGCCGCTTCAGATCGACGATGGTGAAGTCGGCATCGTAGCCAAGCGCGATCCGACCCTTCCGCGACAGGCCGAAAATGCGCTGAGGACCAGCCGATGTCAGATCGACGAAACGGGCAAGCGACAAGCGGCCATGAGCCACATGATCGAGCATGATCGGAACCAGCGTCTGAACGCCCGTCATGCCGGAAGGCGACTTCGGATAGGTTTGCGCCTTTTCCTCCAACGTATGGGGCGCGTGGTCGGAGCCGAGAACGTCGACGACGCCATCGGCGATGCCTCGCCAGATGCCGGCCTTGTGCCGTGCCTCGCGCACCGGCGGGTTCATCTGCAGCTTGGTGCCGAGCCGGCCATAGTCGTCGGCCGTCATGGTCAGGTGATGGGGCGTCGCCTCGCAGGTCACGTTGCGCTTGTGGCCTGCCAGAAAGCCGATCTCCTCCTCGGTGGAGATATGGAGAACATGGATGCGCGCGCCGGTCTCTTCTGCGATCCGTACGAGCCGCTCGGTGCAGGTCAGCGCGGCGATCTCGTCGCGCCAGACGGGATGCGAGGTCGGATCGTTCTCGACACGTTCACTCTGGCGCTCACGAAGCCGATACTCGTCTTCCGAATGAAAGGCCGCGCGGCGGCGCGTATTCGTCAAAATGGCGCGGACGCCCTCGTCGTCCTCGACGAGAAGCGAGCCGGTGGAGGAGCCCATGAAGACCTTGATGCCCGCCGCGCCGGGCAAGCGTTCGAGCTCGGCGACGTCGCCGGCATTCTCGCGCGTTCCGCCGACCCAGAAGGCGAAGTCGCAATGCATGCGATGACGACCGCGCTTCACCTTGTCGGCCAGCGCTGCTTCGGTGACGGTCAAGGGATTGGTGTTGGGCATTTCGAAGACGCAAGTCACGCCGCCGAGAACAGCGGCTCGGGAGCCCGATTCGAGGTCTTCCTTGTGTTCGGCGCCCGGCTCGCGGAAATGGACCTGGCTGTCGATGACTCCGGGCAGGATGGTGAGGCCGGTACAGTCGATCACCTCGCCGGCCGACTGCGCCGAGAGTTCGCCGATCGCCGCGATGCGTCCGTCGATGATACCGATATCGCGCGCCCCGGCCCCATCCTGATTGACGACCGTGCCGCCTTTGAGGATCCTGTCATAGGTCGTCGTCATGGCTTGAGCGCCCCTGTCGCTTCGTGACTTGTCTTCGTGTTGTCCTCCGATAGCCTAAGGGTGGATCAGCGAACAAGGATTCGGCGTTTCCAGACGAGACGCCAGAGGATGCCATCATGCCCATCAGTCGACTGACCGACCGCGCCTGCCTCCTGGTCGAGGGGGCCGAGGCCGAACATTTCCTGCAAAATCTGGTCACGGCCGACATTCCCTCGATCGCGCCGGGCCATATGCGCCCCTCCGCGCTTCTGACGCCTCAGGGCAAGATCCTCTTCGATTTCCTCGTCGGGCGGACCGATACCGGTTTTCGTCTCGAATGCGCGGCGAGCGTCAGGGATACGCTCGTCAAACGCCTGACGCTCTACAAGCTGAGAGCCAAGGTCACGATCACGTCCGTCGACGATGCGGTTCACGCGATCTTCGACCAGGCGTCGGCCGATGAGGCCAAGGCGACCTATGTGGACGAACGTTTCGCGGACGGAGCCGTTCTGCGGCTCTATGGCGACCTGCCTGAAGGCACCGAAACCGTGGCCGCCGGCGCCTATCACGACCGGCGGATCCGCGCCGGGGTCGCGGAGGCCGAAACCGATTATCCGGCATCCGATCTCTTTCCCCACGATGTCCTTCTCGACCAAAATGGCGGGGTGTCTTTCAAGAAGGGCTGCTTCGTCGGCCAGGAGGTCGTCTCGCGAATGCAGCATCGCGGCACGGCGCGTCGGCGGCTGATGCTGATCGACGGCGAAGGCCATCTGACCCCCGGCGCCAACGTCTCGGCCGGCGGGCTCGCTGCCATCGGCACGCTCTATGCGGCGACCGGGAGCGCCGGCTTCGCCGTTCTGCGCATCGACAAGCTCGCCAAGGCCCTGACCGACGGCCAGTCGGTCTCGGTGGACGGGGTGCCGGTGGAAGCAACCGTGCCGCCATGGGCAGGCTTTTCCCTCGCCGCGGCGCCAAAGGACAGCGAAGACGAGAGCGCATTGTGAGAGCCCCAAGCCGAAGCCCAAAGCCCATTCGGGCCTGGCAGCGCATGCTCTCGGGGCGAAGGCTCGATCTCCTCGACCCGTCGCCGCTCGATATCGAGATCGGCGATATCGCCCATGGGCTGGCACGCGTTGCCCGATGGAACGGACAGACCATCGGCGATCATGCCTTTTCCGTCGCCCAGCATTCCCTCATCGTCGAGGCGATCGTGGCAAAGGAGACGGACGATCCGCGCTGGCGCCTCGCAGCTCTCCTCCATGACGGCCCGGAATATGTCATCGGCGACATGATCTCGCCCTTCAAGGCGATCCTCGGTGGCGACTACAAGAGCGTCGAAGCCCGGCTGCAGCGGGCGATCCATATCCGCTTCGGACTGCCCTCCGATCTGCCGGAGACCGTAACCAAGGCGATCAAGGCGGCCGATCGCCTCTCGGCCCATGCCGAGGCCGTGACCCTTGCCGGCTTCACACCGGACGAGGCGAACACCTTTTTCGGCCGCCCGAAACGCCATCGCGTCAATCCGGCCGACCTTGCGCCCTTGCCTGCGAAGGATGCCCAGGCGCGCTTTCTGGAGCGTTTCGCGGCCATCGACGGCGAGTGCCTTCAGGCAGCTCGCCGGGCGAGCGAGACGATCCCGAACCGGGACGCCCTTGCCGAAACCGACCTTCGAGCCCAAGAAGGGTGACATGAGCTATCTCGTCGTCTCGTCTCTCGCCGATCTTCCCGAAACGGTCGCCCGCCATGGCGCGCTCGATCTCGTGACCCTGATCAATGCCGATACGCCGGTCCCACGCCCGGCGACGATCGAGGCGTCCCGCCACCTCTTTCTCGGCTTCAACGACATCGTCGAGCCGACCGAAGGCCTGACCGCGCCCGGCGCCCAGCATGTGGACGAGTTGATCGCCTTCGGCGCCCGCTGGAACCGCGAAACACCCTTGGCGATCCACTGCTTTGCCGGGATCAGCCGCTCGACGGCGGCGGCCTATATCCTGGCCTTATCGATCAATCCCGAACTCGACGCAATGCGGCTCGCCGACGAGCTGCGCAAACGGGCCCCCTCGGCAACGCCCAATCTGCGTCTCGTGACCTTTGCCGACGAGAAGCTGAAGCGCGAGGGCAAGATGATCGAGGCGATCCGCTCGATCGGCCGGGGCGAGGACGCCTATGCGGGAACGCCGTTCGTGCTGCCGCTGCAATTCGAAGACTGACCCGGTAGCCGTCAGCCGCGCGGTTTGTAGACATTGCCGGGCCCTGGAAAGCGCCGCTCCTTGACGGCACTCGCATAGGCACTGGCAGCCTCGTCGACGGCACCGGCCAGAGCGCCAAAGGTATGGACGAACCGGGGCACGCGTGGTGTCAGGCCCAGCATATCCTCCAGGACGAGAATCTGACCGTCGCAGGATACGGACGCGCCGATGCCGATCGTCGGGACACCGATTTGAGCCGTGATCTCGTCGGCCAGAGGTTCGACGACGCCTTCGACGACGACGGCGAACGCTCCGGCCTCAGCGACGGCTTGCCCGTCCTCCAAAATCCTCCTTCGCGCGGCCTCGTCATGGCCCTGGCTGCGAAAGCCGCCAAGCGCGTTCACGGCTTGGGGCGTCAGGCCCACATGGGCCATGACCGGAATGCCGCGATCGCTTAAGAAACGGATCGTCGGCGCCATGGCTTGGCCGCCTTCGAGCTTGACCGCGCCAGCCCCCGTGCCGGCCATGACCGCCGAGGCCGTGGCGAAAGCCTGCTCGGGGCTCGCCTCATAAGAGCCGAAGGGCAGATCGATGACGACGAGTGGCAGGCTTGTCGCTGAGACCACGGCGGCGCCATGGCGGATCATCATGTCGGGCGTCGCGGCAAGGGTCGAGTCCATGCCATATTCGACCATTGCGAGACTGTCGCCGACGAGAAGGAAATCCACATGCGGTTCGACGAGCCGCGCCATGACGGCGCTATAGGCCGTCAGCGAAACGATCGGCTCGCCGCCCTTGCGGCCTCGGATGTCGACAGCCGTCCGGCGCTTCGTTGCGGCCCCGGTACTCATGAGGCCATCTTGCGGTTGATACCGGCATGAGGCGCGGCGGCTTCTCGCTGGTCGATGAGAAGAACCTTGCCGAAGCGCGCCGTGATCAGCATGACGACCGGCTCTTGTCCGATCGTCTCGATCGGTGCCAGTCCGTTGCTACTGCGAATATCCAAAGAGGCAAGATCTGCGCGCGGCTCTTGGGCAATCAGGCCGCGCATTGCGGAGAGAACCGCTTCGACATCGCCCTCCCCGCCTTCGATCATCCTGGCGCCGAGATCCAAGGCCTGCGACAGGACGCGCGCGGCGACGCGGTCTTCCGGTGTCAGGCGGACATTGCGCGAGGACATGGCAAGGCCGTCCTCTTCGCGAACCGTCGCAACACCGACAATACGCACCGGGCTTGCCAGATCTTCGACCATCCGCCGAATGACCGTCAGCTGCTGGAAATCCTTCTCGCCGAAATAGGCGCGATGGGGGCCAACGATATTGAAGAGTTTGGAGACGACGGTCGCGACGCCGCGAAAATGCCCAGGACGCACCGCCCCGATCAGATCGCTCCCGAGCGGCTCGACCGAGACGACGGTCTCCATGGGGCGGGGGTACATCTCGTTGACCGGCGGGGCGAAGACGATGTCGGCGCCGGAGCGCTCGCACAAGGCGCTATCACGCTCTAGATCACGCGGATAGAGCGCGAAATCCTCGCTCTCACCGAACTGCGTCGGATTGACGAAGATCGAGACGACGACGATGTCGCATTCGGCCCGCGCTCGTTCGATCAAGGACAGATGCCCATCGTGAAGCGCGCCCATGGTCGGCACGAAACCGATTGTCCGGCCAGCCCGGCGGCTGCGTTCGAGGGCTGATCTCAGATCGGCGATACGGTCGAAAATCTGCATGTTTCTCGGCCCGCTGGTCGGCGTGAGGGTTGAGCAACCGCCTTCTACATGAGTTCGGGGCGCTTCGATACAGGAGCTTGAGGCTTCGATTTTCATCGGCGCCAACGGGCCGTCGTGAGACCAGTCCGGCTACTCTGCGGGCTGATTTCGCCCGAATTTCGAGCAGGGCGATCGTTGACGCCCGTTAAGATATCCTGCTGAGCCCCGTATTGAGCGCCTCCGCCAATCAACAGACATTCCGGTATCCAAGGCTGCGGCGGACTGCGTCTAGCAATCGCCATCCCCTTAGACCAGAAGAACACGAATTGCTATTATTGGTAATAAATCGCGGCCAGAGCAGCCTCGAATGCGAGGGAATTCCTTCGGGAGGCTTGCGAATGTTGCTCAAATATGGCTTCTTCTAGGCGGGGCTACAAAACGGTGTATACGATGCTGATCCAGTTTCCTGGACGCCCCGATCGATTCCGTGCGTTGCTGGCAGAAGCTTCCCTCGATCGTCTCGAGTGGACGATGTTCTTGCGCCATCTGGAGCACGCCTTTCCCGGCCTTCTCGTTTCGACAGAAGAGGTTACGCTGGCGCCCGGCTCGCAGATTCCGGTCCTCGCCATGGTCGGATCAGGCGTCGGGTCTCACGCGGGCGATCGCTATTGGCATCTGGGTCTCGGCAATCCGGAACGCGGGACGCTTCTCAGCGAGCCCAATTTCATCGAAGGCGACCGAACCGGGATTCGGGCTCTTCTTCTCGACTGCGACGACAAACGTCTGCAATTTCTGATTGCAAGAATGCCCGAAGATCGGCAGGAGATGTATCGCCGTCCGCTGGAGGTTCTCCTCGCCATGCTGGCCGACGATATCTCCGATGCCTATCGCACAGCCGCGTTTCGCGGGCTGGATGACGTGTCCCTCGATCGCACTCGCCTCGAAACCCAGTGGGACCGAGTCCAACGACCCGTCGCCCTGATTTCGAGCGATTTACGCATTCACGGCCTGAACGCCGCAATGATCGACATGCTCGACGATCGCAAGCTTTTCAGACCGTCCAAGGCCCATGATCGCCTGCGCCCGGCGGCGGCTCTAGACCATGATCGCCTGCACGAAACGGTCAGTGACCTGGCAAGGGGTCGACGTCAATCCGCCTCCGTGACGATCGGCAAGCGCTGCCGCGAGATCGCCATCGATCTCAGAACCGCGTCGGACTCGGCGAAGTCCTCCCCGCAAAGACGTGGGCGCATCATTGCAACGATCGCGATCTAAGGGAAAGGCGTCGCTCGACCTGCAGCGATAGGAGAGCGACCAACCTCATTCGATGGGCTGGCCTCATCGCCGACTATGCCGGCCGATCGGTCGCGAAGGTGATTTGTCAGGCGAGGGTCATTGGTCAAGCAACCCGCCCACCGCTTTTCGGACGGCGAGTATTCCCTGGCTCAGCCTTCGAATATGGGAACCATGCGCGAGCGGCGCACATCAAGCGTCAGTCACGTCGGATCAAGATCGATATGCTCTCGCGGACCGAGACTGATCTTGGGGCGGCGCAATTCGTGCCGCCGCCCGTCATCATTAAAAATCGGCCGAAACGGCCTGACCTTTCAGCCGCGCGGCGCCAGAACCATCATCATCTGACGGCCTTCCAACTTTGGCTCGGCTTCGACCTTCGAAATCTCGCTGGTCTCCTCGCGAACGCGATTTAGCAACTGCATTCCGAGTTCCTGGTGAGCCATTTCGCGACCACGAAACCGCAAGGTGACCTTCACCTTGTCGCCGTCGTCGAAGAAGCGGCGCACGGCCTTCATCTTCGTCTCATAGTCGTGATCGTCGATATTCGGCCGCATCTTCACCTCTTTGACCTCGATGGTCTTCTGGCGCTTGCGGGCTTCGGCGGCCTTTTTCTGGTTCTCGTATTTCAGCTTGCCGAGATCGAGAATCTTGCAGACGGGAGGCGATGCATTCGGCACGATCTCCACGAGATCGAGCCCAGCCTCCTCCGCCATGGCGAGAGCCTCTGACGTCGGAATCTCACCGCGATTCTGACCCTCCGAATCGATCAGCTGGATGGTCGGGACGCGAATTTCCCTATTGGAGCGCGGCCCCTCCTTTTGAGCCGGCGGTGCACGAAATGGTCTGCGAATGGTCGTTGTCTCCGGTTGTTGACGACTTTGATGGGCAATGCTCAGATAGTTCCGGTGGTTCCGGCATCCAAGCTCTGTCGATCTCGCACCGTGGCGAGGCGATATTGGGGGCACTATAACATGAGCGCCGAAAAAAGACACCCGCCGCGAACCGGATGTCTTTCCGGCACGTTTCGTGACGGCCGATCAAGCCTCACGCATCCTTCAGCGCCATTGCCTCAAATTCGCACTTGACGAACGGCGCGAAAACGGAGAGACAGCGCCCATCGACGACGCGCCGTTCCAGCGGCGTTCTCTCGAAGTGTCGTTCGCCTTCGCGGATCGCGACGATACGCCAAATTTCGACCCTTTTGCGGTTTCGGGATCGGTTTGATCCTCCGCCAACGAGTTGGGTCAGAGCGCTGCTGTAGCTCAGTGGTAGAGCACTCCCTTGGTAAGGGAGAGGTCGCGAGTTCAATCCTCGCCAGCAGCACCATTAATCTCAGGGATTTCCAGCACTTTGGCTCAATTGGGCTTGCAGGTTTTAGCGCGTTCCAACGTGAACAGACGCCGAACTCGCAACGGTTCGTGGGGGAAAGCTGGGGGAATAGGTTCTCTGGCCGTTCACGTCATATCGCTCATGACTTGCCGCTCGGCGCCGGCGACTCTACCTCGCCAGAATGACCCGCACCGCCCTCCTCTTCCCCGCAGCCGCCCAAGCCATCCCCGTCTGCGAAGGTGGTGATCGGGCGGCGCGCAAGCTTACCTGCATCGTCGACGGCGATACCGGATGGGAGCGCGGCGTGAAGTGGCGCATGGCGGGCGTCAATACGCCCGAGATGGCCGGCCATGCCGAGTGTTCGCGAGAGGCCGACCTTGCTATCCAGGCACGCGATCGGCTGCGCGAATTGATGGACGGCGGCTATCGGATTGAGGATAGTGGCGAGACCGGCCGATATGGGCGGGATCTGGTGAAGGTCCGGCTCAGTGACGGGCGAGACGCCGGGCAGGTGCTGATCAACGAAGGCCTGAGCCAGCCTTGGCCGAATGAAGGCAACAAATGGTGCGGACGCTGAGATGGCAGAGAAGACCTATTTCGTCGTCCAGGCGTTCGAGAAGAAGGGCAAGCGCCTTCTCGCGGTCCAGCCGACCCAATGCCGGTCCGATGACGATGCGATTGGCCGGGCCGAGCGTGATGCGAAGCGTTTCGCGGGCGTGGTCGCCTTCCGGCAAGTCGCGGACGACGAGACCGGCGAGGTTCTCGACGAACCGGTGGTGCTCGCACGCCACGGTGAGTTGCCGGCGAACATGGCCGACGAATGATGTGTTGCCCTCAGCGAGCCGGTTGACCATTCTGAGATCGTAGGGATCACAGAACAGCGGGATGGCGGCATGTCCGACCAAACCTTCATGCTCGTCGGCATCTGCGTCGTCGTCCTCGGTTCAGCCGCCATGCTTTCGCTGCTGTGAACGCCACCTATCCAGACGACACGCTTGGCCATCTCCGATCCCTCGGAATGGGTTTGATCGCGCACTGTGACGGCTGCGGTCACTCCGAGCTTGTGCTGGACGCGCTGATCAAGCGGTACGGCCCGGAGGCGGTTTATATCCAACGGAAGTGGCCTTTGCGATGCAAGCGTTGTGGCTCTCGCGAGATCGTTGTGATGGTGAAGGCCAAGTTGTTGGGTTAGTTCTAAGAATGTTCCACTACCATAACGGTTGATAAGGAATGGAACGCAAATAGAACGCCCGCCGTCACGGGAAATGCGACGACGGGCGCTTACGCATCACACAATGTCGGCGATCGAGGGATTGGGGAACGATTGCCTACGGAGATTGTCGGCGGAAAGGGTTAAGGTTTCGTCACGCTATCCCGGTGGGCGATATCCGGCCCCGCGAGCGCTCGCCACATCGACAAAGCACCTCTCGGCAATCGTCCGGTGATAGTCGATCGAGCTAGGCTCGTGATAGATTTTCCCTCGGTTGGTCCTGTTGCCTTTCACCGGCCGGTCGATCGGGCATATCGGATAGCTCTGGCCGTAAATGTGAGGCGCATAGGCTTCTTCCCGGTCGGCGCCCGCCCATTGCGTCCCTAGAAGAAACGCGACGATCGCGAGGGCCGAACCGCCGGCAATGATGTAATACCAGTGTGGCGGCTGGAACCCCTCCTTCGTCACGTCTGGCGAGACGGCCAAGAGAATAAGGCCGCCGGTCAGCCAGAAGTTGCCGAAGTTGGAATAGAGCGTCCCTAGCCATTCCATCGGCCTCCCCGCCACCACCCAGGCAATTCCGAAGGTGCCGCTATAGACGACGCCGAGGGAAATCAGGACAATGCCAAGAAGCGCATAGTGGCGCCCTTCGACCTTGCCGTATTTGCTCCGCAGCACGCCCCAGGCGTCCGGCCCCCATCCGAAAAAGACGACGACGCCGAAGACTAGCTTTGCCGCCGCGACAACGGCCGTCAGCCAAGGTCCTTCGGCCAGCATCCCGACGACCCAATAGAGGGCGAAGCCGGTGAGGATGAGCATGAACAGTTCGTTCTTAGCTAGCCTCTTCATGGCCGTGCCCCCTCATTTCCATCACGCCGGCCATGAGGGTCAGCCGCCTCGAATGCGAGTGAATAGTCTGCACTGTGTTACGCAAGTCGCCCCGCTCCTGTTCAAGGCACGTTTCAACCTCGCGCCTTGCAACCTCGTCTTTGTCATTTCGCCGTGTCAGGAAGCCGAGAAGGTTCATCGCCGGTCCCTCTCGTTGATCAAAAGCTCCAGCACTTTGAGCTGATCCCTGACCGATTCCCCGAGGCTGCCTAGCATCCGAACGTCCTTCAGGTGCTCCTCTCTCGTCCGCTGGTGGGCGTCTCGCTCGTCCTTGATTTCCGCCCTCAAGGTCCGCACGACCCACACCAGGGCGCCCATGAGCAGGATGCAGACGGCGCCGATGACGCCATTGTCGATGAGAGCCTGGCTTGCGGTGCCGATCACTGCCTCAGGCATGGCCTACCTTGGCCCGCCGGAGTGCATTCGGCGCCAAACGAGGCACCCGTCCTTGTCGCGGGTCAGCGCTTCGATTTGCCCTCCTCGATTGCGGATGCTGTTCTCGGCGCCGATCCGCTGACAGTCACGCATGAGGCCCGCGAGAGAGCGGCCGGGGGCGGGCTTGGAGTGAGCGGGCGTGAACAGCATCCACGCCAGCGCGAGGAAGGCCGCGATAGTCAGGGCGGCGGCAAGTGTGCGGCCCATGAGCTATGTCCCATCGTGGATGCGTTTGACCGCTTCGCCGACGGCTGGCGACACCTTGGACTTTGGGTCTGCGGCCGCGATCTCAACGAGCGCGTCATCCATGCGCGCAATCACGTCGCGCGCTGCCGGCGGCAACAGGTAAGAAACGGCATAGCCGATTGCGGTAGGCAGGATCGCCTGCCACTCGGCGGGGATGTCGGCACCGGCAGCGGACGCGATTTGGATCAGCAAGAACGCCACGATAGCGGACATGCCGCCGCCGAGAACCTTGCGGTCTGGGAACCACTTGCTCATGATCACGCCTCGTTGGTGCTGATGGCGCCCTCGGCGGCCATCTGTTGCGATTGGGTGTGGGTGGCGTCGGTCTTCGGCCAGCGGGCGCCGAGAAGGCGCGACTTGGCGATACGCGTGATCGTCACTGCGTTCGACTGGTTGCCGCCGAGAATGTGATAGGTCGAAGCGTCTTCGCCCACGTAGAAGGCGACATGGCCGCTGACGCCGTTGCGCGAGCCTCGCCAGAATACCATCACGGCGCCGAGGCGCGGCTTGGTCTCAGTGCCGAATTTCAGCCAGTTGCGCGCGAGATAAGGGTTCGCCGGAATATCCTCGCCCGGCAGCGCCCGCTTGATCGCGGTCTGTACGAAGTCACCGCACCAAGGCAGCTTGCGAGGGTCGCCGAGCGTCAAGCCATCCGAGCGCAGCCAAGCGGACAGCTCGGAATAGTTCTTTGCCTCGTGTAGCCCCTTCACCGATCGGGCCTCGATCATCCAGGCGGGTTCGCCGCCTTCGACCGCGATCGGTTTTGCCCGAGGTTTGGCGTCCTCGTCATAGAGGAGATGCATCGTCTGGATGACAGGATACGGCCTCGCCGTCAGGCCATTCGCGCGCTTGAAGTCAGTCAGCGCCGCTTCTGTCTTCGCCCCGGCATCGCCGTCGATCGCGCCATCGTAATAGTTCAGGTCTGCAAGGCGCGTCTGCACCGCCTTGACGATCTCTTTCGACATGGTTCACCTCAAAGAAAAAGGCCCGCCTGAGCGAGCCCTGTGGATTGCTTGTTGATGGGGTGGGGAGGTCAGCCTGCGGCGCGCTGGCCGCTTTGGCTCTCGCCGTCCAGCGACGTGGTGTAGCCGCTCTTCGAATAGTCGTGGTTGGCCGTGGCGATGATGAAGGGCAGACCGTCGACACCTGGGCGGCATCCGGCAAACGTCAGCGGAGCGCCAGCACGTGCGGCCGGGTTGCCAACGATCGTGCATGAGAACGTCGCTTGGCGCCGCAGGAGATCGCCGGCCTTGGCCTTCGCCGCGCGCTTGGCTTCCGCTTCGTCTGCGAATTGCTCGTTCAACCGATAGACCGCAGCCCCTTCAGGGTCGCTCTGTTCCTCGACGTCGAGCTTCTTGGCCTTCTTGCGATCCGTGTAGGAGGCCTTCACTGCCTTGTATTGCGTGCGGTCAGAGAACCGGACGCGGGCCGATCCGGGCTGAAGAATGGACGGCGTGACGATGACCGGCGTCAGCGCGGAGCCTGACGGGCTTTTGCCGCTGGCTTTCGAGGCGAAGATCAGCTTGCCATCCTTGACCGAGACGATAGCCCCGTGGCGATCGGCCAGCCGCTCTACAAAGTGAATGTCGCTTTCGCCTTGCTGGGCGAACCATTCATAGACATGCGAGCCGGCCTCGTCGTCTATGACCGGCTGAAGGCCGTTCTCGCTAGCGACTTGGGAGACGATATCCTTCACGGACTTCTGGTCCCAATGACGTTCCTTATTCTGCTTGCTTGATCCGCGCATCTCGGCCGCCTTGCCAGTGATCGACATTGAGAATGGGAACATCTCGACCTCGATTTCCTCGGCAGTGAAGGCGCCCATGTAGGCCATACCGGCAACGCCGTAACCCATCCAGATACGGATGATCGCGCCCTTGCGGGGGATCGCTGCGACGGGGAAATCGTTAAGCTGGATGGAGCACGTATCCGAGGACACGCCCTCCTTATCCGTCACCTTGCACGAGATGATGCGCGAGGCGAAGACGCCGCTGACAAGCTGGCCGTCGATCGTGATCTTGCAGGATGGCGTCATGGCTCAGTCCCAGAGCGTCACGACCGGGACAACCTCAATCGCTGTCGGGATGTCAGGTAGGAGAATGGACGTACCGACAGGCAGGATCGGGCCGAGCGCGGCAAGGCCAGGATTGGCGTCAAGGACGGCTTCGACGTAGCCGCTTTCGTCGCCATAGGTTCGCCGGCAGATCACGTCCAGCATCTCCTTCGTTTCGGTCACGATGGTGTCTGCCATGATTGCCTCAGAAGTAGCTCAGAACGGACGCCGGGTTGAACGCAATCGAGCCCGACCCCTGATAGGCTTTCAGGTCGATCGCATAGGCGTTCTTGCGCGGGCGGCCGAACTCGTCGACGAACTCGGGATCGTCGTTGATGGCTTCGATGACGAACATGTCGAAGATGTTCTGCGTCGTGCCGTTGAGCGCGACGAGTGGCAGGATCTGCCCGCCCTTCGCCGCCTCATAGAGCCCGAATAGATTTCGCTCGCCGCCGAACTCCACGGGGAACAAGACGCCGCTGATCTGTTCGATATAGCCGTCGCCGCCGGTCCATTGCGACGGGTTCATGCCGCCGGCAACTTGGACCTCCGCCCAGCGTGTGCCCTGGCTGCGGCGCCGTTTGTCGAAGCCGAAGCCGTGCGCCTCGAAGGCGAAAGGCCCGAGTGCCATAATGACGGGGCCGGCCATTAGTATATCCCATCCGTAAAATGAGACCTGAGAAGAATGCCAGCTTCACGGCTGAACTCTCGGCGAATATCCGCAGCGCTCGCGTTCGAGCCGCCCTGAACGATGATGTTGCCGAAAGTGACGCTCACTGGCCCGCCGCCGCCCTGTCCTGCGCCACTTTGCCGTGACGACCGAACCAAAGCGTTCGTGTCTCGCGCGTTGATGATGTGACCGTTGACCGGCGGGACGAAGATTTCGCGTCCGCGCTCGCCAACCGTGAACGGCATGCCAGCGGTGACCGGGCCGCCTGTGGCGCGGCCTTCCATCCGAGCGGCACCGGAGCCAAGAAGAGCAGCGGAAGAGTCGCCCGGCATTATCGGCTTCATGGGGTCGTTGCCAGCGTGACCTTTCCCGACAGCCTGTGACCCCATCCAGCCCGGCATGCTGGGCCATTTGACCAGACTTGCCAAATCGATGGTCCCGATCGCACTCATGATCCGAGAACCGAGACCTTGGAACCAAGCAAGAATACGTTCAACCGGGTTCTGGAACCGTTCGAAGAAGTCAATGATGCCAATTTGGCCGACGATAAGGGAAGCCAGGTTTTGAAAGTTCGCCGCGATCTTGCTTGGAACGGCGGTAACCATATTCAAGAAGGCCGTTGCGGCGCGCTGACCAGCCGATCGGAATTCGCTTTCTGCCGCACCTGAGAAATCTTCAACAGCCCAGATGTTTGCGAAAACATCGCTAATCCAAGTTCCAACAGCCCGGAAAGCATCCATCACCATAGCGCCGAATTCGTTGATTGCGTTCAACGCCGGCTGGACAAACTGTTCAACGCCAAGGGCCTCCGCGACCTTCATCCCAAAATTGCCCACCTCAGTGGCGGCATTGGATAGAGCGGCGCCAATTACCTCGCCGAAGCCCTCGAAGAAGTTAGAGATTGGCTCCCAATATCGGCGGATAAGGATTGCAGCGACGCCGAGAGCCGCGCCAATCGCCAAGATCGGCCACGATAGGCCGGCCAGAATGGGCGCGGCAGCCGCGCCCGCCGCCGACATGCCCTGGATCATCCGAGTGGCCGCCGTCGCGTTTGCCGCTGCGGCTGCGATCTGGGAAGCCGACTGCGACCGCGACATGCCGGCGATCATGGCTTGGCTCGCCTGAGACGCCTTCTTGGCCGTGTCAGTGACCTGATCGAGCTTCGAAAATACCTGATAGGTCTGCTTGCCCTTGAAGCCCATGAAGGCCATGGCTGAGGCAAGCGACTTCAGACCTCGAAGGGCGGCGCCGAGATAAGCGCCTCGCATCCAGAAGAACGAGAACTGCGCAGCCATCGCCGCAACGCGGAGGCCGACGAAGCCAGCCGTGAGAGCGATGATCGATTGCGTCAGCTTCGGGTTGGCCTCCGCGAACCGCGCCACTGCCATGACGATTGGGCCAAGGCGATCCATCAGGTCGTTGAGGGCCGGCAAGAGCGCCGAGCCGATCGCAATGCCGGCTGCCGTCGCCTTATTCTGGAAGAGCTGCATTGCGTTTGCCGTGGTGGCCGCGCGCGCCTCGAACTCCTTCTGAGCGGACCCGAGATAGGATGCTTGGTCCGCAACGGACTTCAGGGCGTTGTCATAAAGCTCGATGTTCGTGACCAGCGGTGCTAGAGCGCGCGCCTCGTCGCCAAAAATCTCCGAGAGCGCGTTCGCTTTCATGTGGTCGGGAAGTTTGTTGATGCGCGTTATCACATCGCGCAGCGTGCCGACGGCATCCTTGTTGAAGCGCTTTGCGACATCAACCGCGTCGAGCCCCAGAGATTCGAAAGCTTCGCTCAGCCGGTCAGTCGCGGTTTCTCCCTTGGCGAGCGCCCGACCCACGTTCCTGAATGAAGTCGCTGCAACTTCTGCCTCGGCGCCAGCGGCGATCATCGCCGAGCCAATCGCTGCGGTCTGCGTTGAGGTGAACCCGAACTGTTCGCCGGTCGCCGCGACCCTCTTCATGAAGTTGACGATGTCGGGGGCCGAAGACGCCGAAGTGTTCGAGAGATGATTGATCGCATCGGCCAGCGCGCCGGTATCGGCAACCGAGAGCTGGAGTTGCGTCTTGATCTTCGCCAGGGCTTCGCCAACGTCAGCCGACGTCATGTCGAAGGCCACACCGACCTTGGCGGCGATCTCCGTGAACTGCAAAAGCTCGTTGCCCGCCATGGCAGCCTGACCGGCCGCCGCAACGATGTCTGCGATACCCGTGGCGGCGATCGGAATGCGGGTGGACATGGCGACGATATCGGCCGACATCTGCTTGAAAGCGTCGGGCGTCGGAAAATCGACGACCTTTCGCACATCAGCCATTGCGCTTTCGAACTCCACCGCCGCCATGACGGGCGCTTTGATCGCGCGGTAAAGCCCGTAGCCAACTGCGGCAGTTTCGACCATCCGGCCGCGCATTTCGTCGAGCCGCTGGTTGTTTGCGCGCAACCGATCCTGCATGGTCGAGATCGCACCCGCGACACCTTTCGCGGGGCCGGTCACTTTGTCGACCAGCGACAGCACAAGTTCTGAAGTGAGGCGAGCCATGAAAACCTTATTTGCAGCCGCAGCCGCAATCCTCTTCACTTCGCCCGCCATTGCGGGGGGCATCGACGACGGGGCGAGTGCGATCGAACTTCATTTTGTGAAGACTAGCGGGTGGTCTGCCGTTGTCTGTGACACCGAGGAATTGAATGACCGCAGCTTCGTTTATTGCCATCCGGTACTCAACACTTCGGTTGGCGGATTATTCGAGGTCACAGAGCGAGACGGAAAGCCGGTGGTTCATCCGGTTACGGGCAAAGCTAAACAATATGTGAATGCTGAAAGCATCGAGGCTATGGACGGTGGGCGGATAGCTGTCGAGGAATGGGGCGGAAACCCCGCTGAAATCTCCGCCCTGATTGACGTCTTCCAATCCTAGTCGCTCTCGGGGTTTTCCATCTTCAAAAGCTCCTGCGCCCGATCGTAGTAGGCCAGGAACTTCTCGACTTCCCATTCTTCGACTTGGTCGATCGGCTGATGGAGATACCGGCCGATCGCCGCAATCATCAGGTGGTAGTCGGTGTCTCGCCGCTTGCTTCTTGTTTTTCCAGATGGCGCCTCATGTGCGCCTGCATCGACTTTCCCAGGAGCGGGATTGTCTCCTCCTGGACCTTCTCCCATTCGTCGATGGAAAGCTCTTGGATGACGGGCAGAGGAACGCCGGCCATGCTGGCGTACATCGCCATCGGCTTGACGCTCTCGCCCTTCACCAGATCCATGGCAGCAAGGTGCTTGGCCTTAAGCTTTCCGAAAGTCAGCTCGGTGTAGGTCTTCTTGTCGAACTCGACCGGGTCTTCGAGCTTCACGGTGATGGTTTTCTGGTCGGTCATGGGTCACCTCAAATCATGCGCAAGGCACCGGCCATGCCGGGCTGCTGCTTCACGCCACCGATGGTGATCCCGAAATCGTCATAGGCGTAGACCTCGGTTCCATCGATAACGAGTCGGCCTTCGTGGACGGCGATCTCGTATTCGGTCTCAGCTTTCTCGCCGGGAGACCAGTCGCCTCCGTCGACCTTCTTAAAGTCGCAGACCATCTCGAACCGAGCTTCATGCTCCCGGCCGTCCTCGCTTTCGAGATATCCATAGGCGATGATGTTGCGGTTCGAGCCGTTGACGATCCCGAACAGCGCCATAACGGCCGGGTCGAAAGCGGTCTCCGTGAAGGTCGCGGTCGTGACCTCATAGCCCATCGCCACTTCGCGCGGCTTAATCATGCCGGCGTTGCGAAACTCTTCCATGGTCCGTTCGAGGACCGGGATGGTGATGGACTGGCACTGTCCAATGCGAACGTCGCCCTCAACAGACAGGCTGACGTTCTTCAAGATATATGCGGGCTTACGCGCCATAGGTCGGCTCCTTTAGCCAAAAGAAAAGGCGGCCCGCGAGGGACCGCCGCAGATCATCAGAGAATATTGCCGACTTCGACCTCGCCTGAGACGGCCGAATACAGAAGCTCGTAGCCAATCGTAAAGTTTCTATATGCTGAGATGCGAATATCAACCATTGGAGATGGCGGTTCGAAACGCATCCCGAACTTAACAATACCCTGTACGCCATCATCTGCGGTCTGATCGTCAAGCAGCCAGAACCTGGAACCAGGGAGAAGGAAGCCTTCGCCTTCGAGGCGCTTCAGGACGTTGTTGCCAGTCATCACCATAAGGTCGAGTTGGGCAAGCGTCTGCGGTCGATCAACGAAAGGAAGGAATCCTTCCTCAACGCTCTCGTTGACAAGGTCCATTACCCGGACGACCGGGATGAACTGATCAATCGTGTTATCCGAGCACGTCCAAACGCCCCACGCCCGGAAGCTGCCGGCACCATCGATGTTCGAGCGATTAATGACCGTGTTGACCCGATTGAAATTCAGGTCGTTCGCATCCTCGCCGTATTCTACGGGGCGATTTGTGCCGCTGATGCCGTTGATGACCATGTTCGAGCCGGCGAACACAGCGCCCTTTTCCTTGTCCATCTTGGCCTGCAAGCCGGCATAGACGGTCGAGAGCGCGCGGGGATAGTTGATACCGCCGATGTTCTTGAGGATGCGGGGATCGCAGTAGGCGACCCGCTTCGAGCCGATAAGCTGACGGGCCTGCACCGCCGCCTGGTTTGTGCTGTCCGGGCCATCGGTGTAGATCATGGCGCGGAGCTTGTCGGCGACGCCAATCATCTCGGCGAGGATCGGGTTGAGGACAGAGCCGATTGTGCCGGACAGAGCCGCGCCGGAACCTGTGCCCGCCGGGTCGGTGATCGTGAAAGCCAGCGTACCCGTATAGCCATAGCCCGGCTTCACGACTGCAATGGCGGTGATCGCCCCATCCGTCCCGATGACAGGCTGAAGGACGGCGCCCTGCCCGGTCGTGCCAGCGACGGTGACGGTGGTGTCGGCCGAATAGCCCGAGCCCTGCGTCGTGACAGCAACGGACGCCACGCCATCGGCCGCAGCCGTATTGGCGTAGCCGGCCATCGCGATCAGCTTCGGCCGAGGCAGGCTCTGCGACGTCGCCTTGAGAAGCGCATGGACGCCAGTCTTGGTCGCGAAGTCGCCGACCATGTTCGCGGTCGTCTCGGTCGCGTCCTCGCCCTTGTCCACCATGACGACAACGATCTGATTGACCGTCTGGTCATAGAAGCTGTCGATCTCCTCCTTGACCGCGTCCGGCAGGTTTGCGGCATCGGAAGGCTTGGCGACGAGGAAAGGTTTGTTGAAGGCATAGCCGGTCGGCAGGTCATCCGTCTCGATCGGAATGACAAGGCCGCCCGTAGACGTGTTTCGGAGCCGGATCACGACCGGCTCGTCGCCGGACTGGAAAACCCGGACGCCGTGGTGATTTTCGACAGAGGCCATCCGGCCCTCCTATGTGGGTGATACTGCCTTGCCGAAGGGCGTCAGTCGGCGAACCGGGCGCGAATGGCCGGCATGAAAAAGGCCGCTTGTGGCGGCCGGTTGGGTGTGGGGTTGCGGGTGATTAGGCCTTCGGCGGCCTGCGCTTTTGTGCCCGCCAGCGAAACCACCAGCCGAACAAGACAACACCGCCGAACATAATCGCAGCCATCACCGGCCCGCCGCTCGTCGCCGCGACGCATTGCGCGAGCGCCCAATCGGCTGACAGGCGGCCGATCGCCGGATCGGCATAGGCAAGATCATGAGCCGCGCAGCACGAGGCCCAGGAGCCCTCGAACCAGCCGGTGCAATAGTCGGGGACAGCGGCCATCAGAATTCGAACGGCGGCGCGTCGATGCGGATGTCTTCCTTCTCACGCTCGGTTTCGAGGATGAGTTCGAAGATCTCGGTCAGCTGCCCGTTGGTCTGCGGCTCGCCCAAAATGCGAAGCGCCCGACGGTGGACATTGCCGTCTGTTGCGACCTCGGTAATGGCGATCTCGCGAACTTGCGTGATGAGGACCGAGCGATGCCGGTCGGTAATGGTGGATTGCGCCATAGGTCGCCCGATCGTTTGATGTGGAAGAGGCGAAGCCGGAGGCCTTAAGGCCAGCCAACTTCGAGATCGACGGCTTCGATCGCGGAGATCCGCTCATCCGCCGTCCGGCCGTCATCGGCCGCAGCGGCATAGAGCGCCGCGCCGAGCGCGCCTTCGCGCGCGAAACACGCTGAGACATAAGCCCAGGCGTCCGCTGCGAAGGCTTCGACGTCGGCATTCGCCATCGGCTCCCAGACAATCCGGCCGGTCGCCGCGTCGAGGCATTTCCAGCCGGCGCCATCGGTCCGAAGACCGTCGCGCGCCGCCGATCGCTCGGCCTGCATTTTCGCTTGGCTTTCCCGGTCGGTCGCGATGCCGAAGACGCGGCTATCGCTTGGACGGACCCAGGCAATGCCGGCCTCCTCCCGGCGCCATCGATACTCGGCGAGCGTCGCAAGGCGTTTTGTCAGGAGCGCACCCGCCTCTTCGGATCGACGAAGCTCGATAGCGTCGAGGATCGCCTGATTGACGACGGCCCAATCCGAACCATCCCAGGCATAGGCGCCGCCAACCCATGGCGACGGTACGTCTTCGACCTCAATCGCTTCATGCGTTTCGGGTCGGATATCCAGCGCGCGGACTGGCCCGTGCAGCCCGCGCTCGTCAATCGTCAGGTCCGGCGATCCATCGAAGAGATAGAGCACCAGACCGTCATCCTTACGGACGATAGCGGTCGCGGTCATGGGTTGGTCTCCGTGATGAGCAAGTCTGTCGGCGAAATCGCAAAGCCGATCTTGCGGCCCGATGCGCTATCCGTCGTCAGAGAGCCGTCGTCGGCGATGTAATAGACGGAGCCAATTGTCAGGCCAGATTGCGCTTGTGATACGCTTCCGGCGACGAGAATGTCTGCGGGATCGGCATCGTCATAATCAGCGTCGGAAATGCCGAGCCAATTTCCTGCGTCGGTCGTCTCCATTTGGTAGAAAGCCGTCTCCCCAAATCCGCTCACGTTGTTTCGGTAGTGGAAATACAGCCGGCCTCTTGTTGTGGCTGTGACCATCGAATTTTGTGTGCTGAAACTTGCTACAGCGATTTTACCCGAGACGTTCACGGCATCCCCGGATACCGCTGCCGAAACAAAAAACGTATATCCGCCCGCTGTTCCATCCCTATAGGCTATAATGAACGAGTCACTTTCGTCGTCATGCGTAAGCATGATCGAATATATGTTCGTTTGATCAAATGCTATTTGGCTAATCGATGAAATCGAGCTTCCATTAATCTTTCCTAGAAAAAGTTTCCCTGTCCACGGTGATGTGGATGTATCAACATAA
This sequence comes from Fulvimarina manganoxydans, assembly GCF_900176465.1. Lineage (GTDB taxonomy): Bacteria > Pseudomonadota > Alphaproteobacteria > Rhizobiales > Rhizobiaceae > Fulvimarina > Fulvimarina manganoxydans. The sequence goes on along the minus strand of NZ_FWXR01000002.1, from coordinate 127,253 downwards.
GCAATTAATATTTTATCCGGGCTGACAAATGCGACGTCAATATAAGAGCAGCTATTGGTATCAAAATTAAGCCCTGAAACTACGGAGATTGTGTTTCCAGCAATCGTGCAAAACGCAACATGCCCTAGTCCGTTGGAGTTATCGGCTCTTGTTGCAAAAACAAAACGATCTTGATCAATTACTGCAACTGACGGGTTTGATGTTTGCCCACTCCTGATAGTTTTGAAGCTAGGAAAGGAAATCTCAGTTCCAGAAACTGTCCCTATATTGCATTCTCCGGAATATGGTGAATTAGTCAGAACCCATCCAACAACAATTCTATTATTGCCTAGATAAGCAACATCATTCCGCCCTATCGCAGCCCCGCCACCACGAAAGATTGCGCTCGATCCGAAGCTTATAGATGCCCCAGATATTTGGCCAACCATGGCGCTACCGTAATTGCTTACGGCCTCATCGCGGTAACAGACGACAAATCTGTTATCACCAATAGCGGCAACGCTCAAAAAATTGACGCCAGTATTAAGGAATGTGATCGGTGGGCTAAATATTATCTGGTTTCCAGATATAGAGCCAATAACAGCCCTTCCGCGCCCAGCGTTGCCTTCGTCACGATAGCAGAGAACAATTGTATTATCATTGATTTTTGCGCCCGCTAACCAACTAAGGTTTTCGCTTGAAAAGGTTTCAGTTGGACCAAGGCCCTCGGGCGTTAGCGTTACAACACTGACTGTCCCGTCTGGATTCAGAACGACCACGTCACCATTGCCAATAGCGCCGGATGCCACAGCGGTGATGACGCCCGAGGATTTCGGGAACACGATTGCATCGATCGCATCGGAGACCCGTTGCGCCGCCTCGGCCTTCGTGTCGCGATCGGTGAGAGCGGCCGTCGTCGCGGCGGCATCTGCCTTCGAGGCAAGCGCCGTCGCGGTCGCATCCGCATCGGCCTTCTTGTCGAGCAGCAGGTCAGCAGCCGTCTTCGTGTAATAATTCGCCGGGTCGAAGGTCTGGGCCGCCTGCGCCGCCTCTTCCGCGTCGATCCGGTTTTGATTGATCTGGCCGGCGAGCGTCGCAATCTCCTGGCGGTCCGCCTCGATCGCGGCGACATAGTCTGCGATCGGGCCGGTGGCCGTCAGCACGGCATCGCGGGCGCCCTTCACCTGCGCAAGGTAATCCAGCATGGCGAGCGTCGGGCCGGCGAGCGCACCGATTTCCCACCCGCCATGCGGCCCCGGCGAACCGTTGAAGGTCACGACCTCGGCGAAATACGTACCGCTATCGCGATCATAGGAGATCGTGCGCAGCACCGCATAGTTCGTCGGCTCGGACGTGTTCGCCAGAATGGTGAAGGTCGAGGGCGTGAAGAGATCACGGGAGTCGCCTTCCGAGATGATCCAGCCGAGTTCGGCGCCTTCGGCAAGCGTCACGCTCGTTGTGGATCGCGCGACGAGGAAGCCCTTCTCCTGGATCTTCTGGATCGTCTGAACAGCCGGGTCGAGAACGCCTTGCAGGGTGTCCCGCGCCTCCTTGATAAGGCCGCCGAGATAGCCGTCGCCAAGGACCAGCTCTCGAAATTCCTCGATCACATGGATGCGGATATCCACATCCTCGCGGAAATCGTTCCAGAATTCAGGCGTGTAGTCCTCGTTGCCCTGGACGGCGTAAGGGATCGGGTATTTGCGCATAGGAGATTACGCCTTTGCATAGTGCTTGACGTTGTCGACCGTGAAGCGTTCCAGGCGGCCGGTCGCCATTGCCCCCGTCAGAACCGCCGCATAGGTCTGCGTCGGCGTGCCGAGTTCGAAGATCGCCGTGCGCGAGACAAGCGTCGAGTCGCGCAAGTGGACGTCCTTCACGCTGGCCGGATTGATGATCGAGCCGCCGACATCGAGTTGCATGTCGAAGGAATAGTCGTCGTCATCGGTGTCGAAGAAGTCGAGGACGGCGTTCAGCTTCACATAGCTGACGGTCTCACCCGCCCCGGCATCGATCTCGTTCGATGCGTGCTTGAAGGTCGACTCGTTGCGGAACGGCTTGATGGCCGTCCGCGCGCCGCCGACCACAAGGCTGGGCATCTTTTCGGACGTGCCGTTGAAAACGGCGCGAAATTGGATGCTGTCCGGCCGGTCCGTAAAATCGGCCTGGAGCCGCTGACCGCCGGTGATGCCAATCGTCTGCCATTGACCCCCGGCCTTCTGGATCTCGAAATAGATGTCCGTGCCAGACGGCTCGTCGACCACACCGTCGATGACGACGCCGTCCATCCCGCCCGCGAAGGTGATCGCCCCGAGATCGACGATGCACTGCGGCTGCTCATAGGTCTGATAGGTCAGCCGGAACGCGATGTCGTAAGCGTCCTGATCGCCCTTGATGTAACTGCTCGACCCGTTCAACGCCCAATGTTGACCCTGTGTCGTTGAGCGCGGCTTGGCCGACGTATAGAGCGCGTGGTCCCCGGCAGACAGAATGACGAGGCCGTAGCGCTGACCGGCCACGAGCGATTCCGGCGGCAGCGGGATCTTCGTGCCAACGGCTCCGACGATGATATCCGCAGGCGTGATCGTCACCTCAACGATCGCGTTGGCGATGTTCGGGTAGCCACCGTCCGTGTGGCAGATCACGGCCACGACGTTGCCGACGCTGGCCTTGGATTGAAAGTAGAGCGTCAGATCCTTGAGGCGGCCGCCGGATGCCGCGATGAAGGTTTGAGCCCGGCCTTGTGCAGTATGCGTTGCCATGGGTGCTTCCCCGCCTTTCCGAGCTTATTTTTTGACGACGTAGTAGGACGCGACGCCGAACTGATTGGGCGGCGATTTGACCGTGACGGTGTAGCCAGACCCCAGGGACGCCTGGACCTGCGAGAGCGACTGCGTCGATGGTAGCCAGGTCTTCGCCGGCTCCTGCGTCTGGGCGACGGTCTTGGTCGGCTGGTTGACGACCGGGGCCTGATAGCCGCTTGGCGAACTCGGCGGTGTGTAGCTCACGGGCTGCTCAGCGATGGTGTAGGATTGGAGACGGACGGACGGGCCGAGGCTGCCCGAATTGTCGATGACCGTGCGCGCCGACGATTTCGGCGTGATCACATCGCCGACCTTGTCGACCTTCGGATCGATCGCATTGGCAAGCTGGATGCCGCCCTGGATGTTCCCCTCGGTGCGCGGGAAGCGCAGCCGCCCATCCTTGATGCGCGCCGAGTATCCGGCATAGCCCGTGTCGCTTGCCTCTTCCGACGCGAATTCTTCGATGAAATCGAGTAGGAATGGCTCGTCGCTGGCGAGCGCCAGGGCATCGTTCGCCGTCTTCTCAGTTGCGGAAAGCCGCTGAAGAACCTCCTGCAGAAGCGCGAGCGACGCATAATTTTCGAGCGAGCGCGACAGCGCAAAGAGGTCGGTTCGCAGGCGGCCGACAGACACTTCCGTCTGCTCGCGCCAGTCTTCGAGCACGTCGACCGACATCAGGATGTCAGTGACGTTCGGCAGCTCGGTCTCAAGCGACATGCGGATGCCGTCGGTTGATGGGATGCCGCCCGAGGTCAGCTCCACCTCGCCGATCTTCACATAGCCGGCGGGCGCGGCGGGGGCGACGGGCTGGGCCGCGGGCGGGCCGACGATGGCCTCAAGGAAAACCGTCCAGGTCTTCAGCATCGAGACCGTGTTGACCTGCGTCTCGCGGGTGTTCACGTCCTTCAAGAACTTGCGCGGCTGGTCGTCGCTATCGACTGGCTCGCCCCGCGCAACGATGGTCGCGATCTTCCGCTGCCCTTCGAGCGGGCGCTGATTGTAGAGATTGATCGGTGCCGGCGAGCGCTCCGAATAGGCCTGCCCCGAGACGTAGAGCCGCCCTTCGGTGAACTGGATTTCCCAGACATCGCGCCGGGAGATCTGGAAGCCGGAATAATAGCCGGTCGATCCGAAGGCATCCTGAATGAGCCGGGCGATGCCAGCGCGCAGGAACTCTTGAATGTTCTGCCCGTCGCCAGCCGTCATTTGCTGGTTCGGCCGAACGTTTACCGCACGGTCCATTGCAGTCCTCGATTGTGAAGGAAGATCAGAAGAAGTCGGGGACGAAGTCGCCGACGCGGGATTTGCCCATGATGATCGGATCGCCGACCCGGCGCGGGCGGTAGATGGCAGTGTCGACGAGGATTTGATCGCGCGCTGCGCGGGCGAGATCGGCCGCGTCGAGAACGTCCTCATATTTGCGCAGGTCAGGGTCGGGCAGGCATTCGCCCCAGAATCCGTCACCAAACGCGAAGACCGGCTGGGTGTCGGTCACATCGACCTTCGCGATCGCCTGAAACTCCGGCATGCCGAGCCGAGCGTGATCCCAGAACGTGCCGCCGAAGCCGCCCGGCCCGCTCGGAGCGCGATCGGGCTCGAAGAGGAACGTGCGCTCATAGACGAAGCGCCAGGAATCGTTCTCCGGCAGATAGCAGTCGTCCCAGAAGCTGTCGGCGTCATAGCAGTCGTCACCTGGCCGCAATGGCGCCGTTTCCGAGACGAGCTCGGGGTCGATGTTGATCGGATCGAGCGAGGGCGCGACCGTGTTGATCTGCGCCCGGTTGCGCGCCCACATCGCCGAGCGATCCGTCGCCACCCGATAGACGAGCCGGTCAGCCGAGCCGTCGGCGTCGAGGAAATAGGCGCCGAGGCAGTCGTCCCAGAAGAAGCCTTCGGACGGCTTCGACGGCAAGACCACTTCGTCATAAGTGACATAGGTCTCGCGGGTGACCAGCTCCGTCGTCGTGCGGAAGGTCAGCTCCGTCATCGACCCATCGGCTGGATCGTAAAGATAGGCCGCCCGGCGGAAGATGTTGTCCGCCCCCTCGTCGAGCAGGACCATGTCATCCCAATAGGCATCGGCATCGGCGACAAGGTCCGACGACGGGAAGCAATCCTCGGTGTGCTTGATCTCCGGAAAGAACGGATAGACCCGGAGCTGGCGAAACCGCTCAAGGAAAGCCCGGTGCTCTTCGAGCGTCAAATCCTCTTCCCAGAACGCGTCCTGCGGCGGGATGATGACGTGAACCACCGCCGCATCGACGAGGCCGACAAAGTCTTCGAGACCGCCAAGCGTGCCCTTGGCCGCTTCGAATTTGTACCAGTTGTCGACGACCCAGCGCTGCTTTTCCTCGGGCCATTCCTCGCGCCAAAGGTCGACCGACTGCCCATGAGCGAGGATTGGCAGAAATTCTGCCGGCGTCGTGAGCGGGTCGAGCGTCTCGCGAAACGGGACCGGCAGATCGAGCAACCGATGCGAAGTCGCCGAGATGACGCGTTCCAGCGCCGTCGAAGACGACAGCGGCAGGAGGTGCCTCTCGAACGGGATCATCGGGCGACCTCTGTTCGAATGCGGACGCCACCGAACACGGGCGCCGCGTTAACCGATCGCGGGATCTCCACGAACGGCTCGTCGAGGCGAACCGAAAGGACGTTCGGCACCCGGGCGGCGGCATAGATGGCGTCAAGCGGCACGCCCATCCCGATCGCATAGGTGATCGCGGCAAGATCAGCGAATTGCTTCTCGGCGGCTGCGACTATGCCGGAGGGCGCCGGGCCGGGCGGCACGACAAGCGTGACGGCCGCCGTCCATACCGGTAGCGATGCTTCGCCGATGGTAATCATATCGCGGTCGGTCAGCGGCACTGCATACCGCCCGCGCAGCCTTTCGCGGATAGCGTCGAAAGCACCTTCCGGCACCCGCTCGCCGGGCTTCGCCAGCAAGGTGATTGCCACTTGGCCACGCCCGGCGTGCCGCACGGCCACGTCATAGGCGTCCGGCCAAGCCTCGACGCAATGGATGATGTAGGCGTCTTCCGACCCGGCAGAGGGTCGAGCGAAATTGGCGAGATAGGCCTGGAGCAGCGTCTTGTCCGACCAGCCGGGCTGGCGAACGACGCCCGATTTTAAGGCGACATGATCGAGATCCGCACCCTTAGCGAAGGCAGGCAGAACTGCGCGGATGCCGTCATTGATGCGGGCTCGAACAAGAGTTTCCCGATATGAGTCGACTTCTTCGACGATGACGACTGGATCCGTCTCCAGTCCTCCGACATCATAATCAAGCCCTTCCGATGCGGCGCGCTGTACGAAGTCGGTAATACGATCAGATCGGATGCTCTCGAAATCAACCTCTTCGATCGCATCCGGTGCCGGAAGGAGAGAAGGATTGATCTGGGGGGCAACAAACGTCTTCATGCCGCCCTCCCCAGGCTAACGACGCTGGTCATCTCAGACCGATCTGGTGTGAAATCGCCGAGATGGCCGCTCGGGTAATACGTGCCGAACAGCGCGATCGATAATTCGCCGGTCAGCGAAGCCTGCTGGAGTTGGCACCGCGTCAGCCGGAAGCGCGGCTCCCATCGGCGCAGAGCATTGGCCGTTGCCGCATAGACGGCCAGGATCACCCTGTTCGTCATTGGCCTGTCGATCAAAGCTGGAACCTCGGAGCCAAACTCACGGCGCATCACGCGGGAACCGATCGGCGTTGTGAGGATGACGGCAATGCTTTGCTCGACGTGCTCCCATCCGGTCAGAGGGCGCCCGACCTGTCGGTTGATCCCGACGGACGCTGGCAACGGCTCAGTCCTTCGTGTCCGTTTTGGCCGGCGCAGGCGCCTTCTTGGGCTCTTCAGCCTTCGGTAGAGCGATCCGGCCCTCGTCGACGAAGCGACGCGCCTGCTTTTCGTTCAGCTCGATCTTGGCGCCCTTGGGATAGTGATCGCCGAACAGGAAGCCGGGCTCCATGACGGTGTAAGTCTTGGTCTGCATCTCAAACCTCTGGGGATATTGCGGAGGCGACGATCACGGCGCCGCATGCGCAGATGGAGCCATGCCGAGCGGCCATCTGGCCTTCGACTTGAACCTTCGGCGAGACGTTGCCGAGGATGGGGTTTTCGCCGTGCCACTCGCACGTAAAAGTGTCGCCCTGTCTTGCGATCAGGCGACCATTGTTCGCGTAATGACGGGAACATGAACTTGTGATTTTGCCGGGATGGCTCGCGCCGTCGCCTAGCGTGGCGACGGGATCTGACATTGCGTCACGCTGGCAATCTGAACGATGGCCGCGAGCTTTGCCAAAGAGCCGGCCACGCTTCTTTCGAAGTCCGTTGCGCTGACTGGCATCATTTCCATGGCGCTTGCTTCGATTTCCTGCGGGGTCGTCTCAGCCACCGTGTTATCGACGGCCATCAACAGCGCGTTCTCAGCGGTCTCTGCGGCAACCGTAAGCGGATGGGCATAGCCGATAGACATCGGCAAACCAGAGAATTCATCTCTGAACTTGCGAATGAAAATGACGCCGGGCAAAAGCATGAAACCTCACGCGGTTAGTTGAAACGGACTATGCCGCCAGTATTGAAGTCGATGTCGCCGTCCGTGTTGTGCGTCCGGCTTACCGCCTTGGTGGTCTCGGAACCGTTCTGAGCGATGGTCTGGCGATACGCTCCATCCGACACGCTCACGGCCAGCTCGCCGTTCTTGTCGTGCGGGCGCGGATCGTCGTCGTTGAAGCCGCTCATCTCGATCCACCCGTCGATCATCTCGCCGCTTTCGGACACGACCTCGACCCACTGGCCGATGGTCGGCTCCGCCTGGATTTTGAGACCGCCAGTCGAGACGGCCCGAACCGGGAGCCATGGGCTATCAAAGGCAGGCGTCTCACCGTCTTCATCGCGGAACCGAACCCGATAGAGCCCTTCCGCCGGCTTGGCTTCGATGATCCGTCCCGCCCGGCGCCGGTTGCGATTGCGCCTTTGCTCTTCCGCCTTCTGGCGAACGAGCCAGGGGATCATCTGCAAAATGTCGTCAGGAGGCAGGCTCATCGCGCGCATCCTTGATGGTAAAGCCGGAGATCGGCGCGTCGCTCGCAAGAGCGTAGCCGAGGGCCTTGGCCTCGGAAGCGGTCTGGCCGAAGGCCGCACGGATCATGGCAACCGGGTCGCCTTCGACTTCCATGCCCATCATCAGAGCGACGGTGCCGGCATGTTGCGGAATGCGATCTTCGACCAAAGCCTTGAACCGCATGAATGGTGACGTCTCAACAAGCTCTTGCCCCCAGGTCGGATCGGCTTTTGCCTTGAGCGTGATGCGAAGCTGCCGGGCCGCGCGGCGCACGCCATCATCCTGCGAGGAGATGCGGCGACGCTCGATCTTCGCCACCCCGCCCGACAGCTTGCGCCAGAGTTCGGCCCATTCGTTCTCGGGATCGGTCAGCGCTCGGACTATTTGATTGTCGAGAATGTCCAAGGTCGCTTCGAAAGCATCATCTGTCGCCGGTATGCCAACGCCTACAATCACGCTCTCGGCTGTCTGCTCATCGGTCTCGACCATTGTGGTGGTGATGCCGGTCTCGAAGTTCATCGCCAGCATGCCGTTCTCGCGGAGATCGCGGGTGTCGATGTTCTCGTCGGCCGTGCTGTCGTCGGTGAAGACGTCCACGAAGCCGCGCTCTTCGTTGATGCGCAGCGTGCCGTCGGCGGCGATGTCGATTGCGCCGATCCGGCTGTTGCGGACGTTCTCGCCAACGAGGGTGCGCCCCTTCAGCGCCTCGACGGCGCAAAGGCGGAGAGCATAGCGAACGAGGCTCATCAGGCTTCCGTCAGCTTGAGGATGATGTCGCCCGCGTCCCGGTCATTGACCGAGGCGATCTCGTAGAAAGGCTGCCCGGCGCGATCCATGCGGCGCAGCTTGTCGCCTTCCTTGATCTGCGGGCCGGTATAGGTGGAGCGGGTGATGTAGGCTTCCGCCTCACCTGCTGCGATGCGCGTCGACCATGCCTGAGCGCCGCCGCCCGAAGCATTGGCTTCCTTCTCATTGCCCTGCCGGACAGAGCCTGTGCAGGAATGCAGGGGCCGGCTTTGATCAACGACGCCGTTCTTTAGCGGGTAGAGGCGCAGTGCCTCATCCCAGATGCTCGCGCGCCCACTCTTGGCGAGCGCGCGATATTTTTCGTCAGGGGCCGGCATGTCAGCCCGACTTCTTCTCGTCGGACTTCTTGGCCTTGGACTTCTCCGCCTTCGGCTTTCCGTCTTCGTCGAGGTTGACGATCGTATGGGTCCCTGCTTCGACGGCAGCCATAGCGGGGCCATAGCGCATTGTCTCGACCTCGCCCTTCGAGTTCTTCACTTGCATCGGTCAGCCTCCTCAGTTGCTCGACGTCAGCTTGACGAGGAGCTTTGGCCGCTTCACGAGCGGAAGCGGGTTCGACTGGGAGTGGATCTTCACCCAGCGCTGGAACTCAGGATCGACGGCTTGGCGAACGTAGATCTGCTCGCCAAGGGTGTTGACCGTGTCCATGAAGTCGGCGGGCGCGAAGTAGGTTCGGAAGACGTCCATCGTTCCGAGCGGGAACGCGATCGCCTCGCCAGCCGGCACAAAGCGCCGAGTGGCATAGGTGCCGTCTTCCTGCAGATACTGCGCAGATCCGCGATACTCTTCGATCGTGAGGCCGTGGAACGGGAAGCCGCGCCGCACATCCTGGCGGAGCGGATTGTTCTGCCCGTCGTAATATTTGTAGATTTCCTCGACCTTCGCATGGCCGATAAACTTCTCGTACCACTCCGGCGACGCGAGGACATGGACGCCGGTCATCACCTCGCCTTCAAGGTTGTCCTCCATGTAGGAAACGACCGAACGGGCCTTCGCCTTCACATCAGTCGTGGCCGTGCCGAGCACGAAGTCGACGCTTTGCTGCGTGACACCGAAGGTCGTGAACAGGTTGAGCAGAGACGAGCCGTCGCTGTCGAGGATTTCCCCGCGCAGCGCACCCATCCGCATATGCTCCAGCGTGATCGCGTGCTTGCGGCGCATGGTGATCTGCTTGCGGTTCACGAGCGTCTGAACCGACTCCAGGACCCCGGCTGATCCAACGCGAGCCAGAATGTTCTGGACATCGTCGGCGCGCACGAAATCATCGTGCGGGACGTGAAATGCCTCAAACGAACGAACCTGACGCTTCTCGGGCATGCCGAGAGAAGACGGAGCGCCACGCTCGCGGGTCGGGAGTAGATTGAGCGTGCCGTTCGCATACTCAACCGCAACAGTGGTGGTCGGGATCGGCTCCTCGGGGAACAGGTTCAGCTCCCGAAGACGGCCGTAGTCATTCGGAACGACATTGATGGCGGCAGTCAGCGACGTGGCGCTGAAGGCGTCGTCGTTGAAGATGTCAACGATGCTGGGCATGGGTTACGCTCCTTCGCGCACGAGGATCGGCGGGTTGAGAGCGCCGAGAGCAGCATGGATGGCGGCGCGCTCGGCCGAGGTATCGACATCGGCGCCGTACTTGAGGCCCTGGTGAACGACCTTGGCCTTACGAGCCACGATGACGGCAGTGGCGTCGGCGGATGTCGCATCAACCAGACGCATGACGATGCCGGCGGCATTTTCGCTGCCATCGCTCGCAGCAACCGTGACGGGCTTGTATTTGCCGGACGCGGTGATCTTGCCGACCACGGTCCCGCTATCGACCACGCCGGCGCCGGAAACGATCGTCACTTCCTCGACCGAATAGTCGTGCTCGTATTCCTTCAGCCAGTCGCTTGCGTACCGGCCTTCGGTCAAAATCGCAGGCATCTGATTAGGCCCCCTTACCGATAAGCTTGTTCATGTTGGCGAGCATTGCGGCCTGTCCGGCAGCGGCTTTCGGCATACCGCCGGCGCCAATACCGAGACCGGCGCCATTCGGCTGTCGATCGTCGTTCGCGCTGGCTTCGGCCTTCGGCGTAGCCTTCATGATGGCGTCGGCCGCAGCGACGGGCGTCTTCTGCTCGGCGAGAGCCTTCGCCAGCGCGGGATGATCCTTGGCGCTTTCGAGCTTCATGATGGCGTCGGCGTTCTCGCGATCCGCCTTTTCCTTGCGATGGCTTTCGAGTTCGGCCTCCATCGATGCGATCTTCTCGGCATCCTTCGACGCTGACATCTGCGCCTTCAGGGCTTCGAGTTCGGCGGCAAGCTGATCCGCCCGTTCCTTGTCCGTCATAGGGGTCTCCTTGTTTTCGGACGATGCGGCGGAGCCGCGTTCTTGGTCGTCCGAGGGACGCCAATTCGAAGCCTTGGCGAGCGCGACAAACCGCTCAGGAGCCTTGGCGTAAATCTGGTATGGGAAAGCCGCGACGGCTGGCGCGGAATTGCCAAGAACGGCATCTGCAAAGCCATCGGCAACCGCCTTATCAGGCGTGAACCACGTCTCGGCCTTCATGACGGCGCGGCATTCTTCCGGGGTCTTCCCGGTCTTTCTCGCATAGATCGCCGCATACCCGGTCGCGAGGGCTTCCAATGCCTCAACGGTTTTCGTGTGCGCGTCGCTGTTGCCGAACGTCATGCCGGCAGGATCGTGAACCATCAGCGTCGAACCGGCACTCATCGTGACAGTCTCGCCGGCCATTGCGATCAAAGAGGCTGCGCTTGCAGCAATGCCGTCGATCCGAACATCAGTGCGGCCAGATCGCTGAGAGAGAAGCGAGTGAATTGCGGCGCCCTCAGTCGCCACGCCGCCGCCGCTGTTCAGGATGACTGTGAGATCTGCGTCATCATCATACGATGCAAGAGCGGCGAACACATCGGCATAGTTGAAGGCATCACCTCCCCACAGATCACCGACATCGCCGGTCAGCGTCAGCCGATCGCCGTCAAGAATGGCTGCCATAGTGTCCTCGGATCAGTGGGGGCGCATCCGCGCGGCCATGGCGTAGCGGGTCCGCTTTGGTGTTTCGCCCTTCGAAATGGCGCATTCGCGCTCATAATGGGCGATCAGCTTTTTCAGCTCTGTCACGTCGGCCTTGGCGAACTTTGCCTCATCGTTTCCAAAGCGCGACGATGAGACAGCCTCGCCCGTCGCGATTTCAGAAAGCTTCTGCCGAAGGCGCACCGCCTCTGCGCAGGGGTCAATGTCGTCTGCCATGAATAGCCTCAGAAGCTCGCGACATGGCCGGATGGCATCGAAATTATGCGTGTGCATACGGGCTTGATCAGCCGCAAGCATGAAAACTGAAAGCGCTCGTTTGCAATCACGACGACTTTGCCGCCGCAATAACTGTCTACTCGCTTCATACAGAGATCGACCAAATCTCCCTCCGTCGAATCCTGGGCTTGCGTGGTCCAATCCTCGATGAAGATCGTCTTGCATGGACGCGCAATCGGAGCGCCAGAAACGTCGAATGTCGCACCATGAAACTGGCCGGCTAACTTTTCGGCGGCGTTCGCCGCGCTCATGGTCGGGTAAAGACAAACGGCGGGGCCACTGAGTGCCGCCAGCCGGCTTAAATGCATCATCAAAGTGCTTTTGCCGGTGCCCGCATCGCCAGTGATAATGATCATTCGAACGCCGAGATCGAACAGCGCCTCCTCTGCCGCAGGATAAGCAGGGGTGCGCTTTGGGTTAAGGAAATCCGCCAGCGAGCATTTATTCCCATCGTTGTCGCCACAAGGGCGCAGGAGGTTTTCAGCCTCCGTCAGATCAATCAGATCGCCGCCCTCTTTCTTGATCTGAAGCTCCAAAAGAGCGGCTTCCGCCTCAACCTTACGAAGTTGTGCTCTTTCCAAAAGCGTCAGGCCATCGCGTTGATCGTCCATTTCCAGTCTCCATCGGCTTCCGGCCCGCAAAGCCCGGAACGCACAGGGGGTTGTTTTCACAACCGCCGGAGCCGATGAAGCTTTGGCGATTGCGTTCTGTCCACGTTTGCGACCGTGGAATTTCAGTTGTTAGACGCTGGCGTTCGCCGGCTCACGGTTGCCATCTGCGGCCGACCCAAGAGGGCCAGCGCCGCCACCCGTTGAACGGCCATACGGAGAGGGTATCCCTCGCTCCGTGAACCACTGATGCCCGCGCTCGATTGCAGCGAGGGTCTCGGAATGGTTCTGCCCGGCCGCCGCGTGGATCTCTTCAAGCGAAGCCTGTCCGGTTTCGAGCTTCACCTTCGCAGCCATCGCGCTCTTATAGTCGTCGGCCGTCGGCTGAGACGGCCCTTGAAACTCGGCCTGAAACACTGCTTCACGGTTGGCAGCAAAGGCTTGATAGCCACCCCGAAAATCAATGCGCCCCTCGGCGATCTCGTCCTCCAGCCATCGTTCATAAACCGACTGGACGAAGGGAACGGCGATCCGCTCGCGCCGCCGCATGACGACCGGCCAGATCGAAGCCCAAGCCATGCGAACGCTCGAATAGGTCGCGTTGGAATGGTCGCCCGCGAAGCTCTCGAAGGTGAGCCCCAGGCACCGGGCCATCTCGCGCGCCAGCGTCTCCCACAGCGCCTTGTAATTGTCGGCCCGATTATCGGCCGTGACCATCTCCAGCGTCTCGCCAGGACCGAGATGCGCGACGCGCGCCGGGTCGTTGAGCGCCAGGCTTCCATTCTTGAGCGCGTCGATGCGCTGAGCCCAGACCTCAAGGAGATCGGCACGCAACCCGCCGAGATATTCGCCCCAGCCGAGTGGATCTTCACCCATCGGGGCTTCCAGACCCTCAAGGGTTTGCAACGCCTGAAAAGCGGTCTCCGATGGCTCTGGCGATCGAACAACGGCAGCGAAGGCCGATTGCATCAGCGCCACGGCCAGCGTCGCATCGGCCAGTTGGTCGCCCTGAGCAGCGGCCCTCAGAATGGGCGCCATCGGCGAGATGCCGCGTGGACTGCCGAGATTGTCTCCGCGATCCATCACATGGATGACGTCGGACGCCGGCACATCATGATCAACGTCGATGCCGCTCTCACGACGGCGAAAACGATAGAACCGAGCCCGGTCCCAGGCGTCGTGAAAGATGCCGCCGTTGAAGCCTTCGAACTCGCGCGAGACATTCGGGCACCGATGCGCCGGGACCAACGTCACCTTCAGCCCGGTCGAGCATTTCAACATGCGCCGCTGGCGAACGGTCAGACTGTCGAGGATGGCGAACCCTTCACCCGTCGCGAGATAGGAGCGCAACATGGCGTCCGTCATCTCGGCGATCGTCATCTTGCCTGCGAGATCGCACTCCTTGGCGTCATAGGACCAGCGGCGCCACCGGCGTTCGACGTCCCTCTGCCATTTACCTTCGTCCTCTGCCGAGTAGCCAAGGGCCTGGAGCTGCGCACGGCAGTTGAGCTTAAGCTCTTCGCCGATCGTGTCGCACAGAACCTGGTTCACAGCCCCGGCCAGATAGCCGCTGTTGCGAATGAAGTCGTAGGCGAGAGACGACGCGCGTTGCGCCGCCTCGGCCACGTCCCATTTCGCGTCTCGCGTCACCGCCCGCCGCATGGAGAGCATCCCGGTTCGGGTGTCGCGAAGGTAGCGGGCCGTGATCGTAGGCGCTTTCGAAGCCGCAGGCGCGGCAGGAAACGCGACCGCCCCCGCTTTGACGCGAACGCGCGGCTTCAGGTCTTGCATGAGTAGTCCCTATCGGTAGCTGTTCCAGCGTCCGCGCCCAACACGCGCGGGACGCGCAATCGGTCGAACTGGTTCGGCGGTGACACGCTCGGCCTGCGGCTCCGCCGTTTTCTGTTCAGGCTCGGCACGTTCGGGCGTCGTTTCAGGCAAGGCAATCAATGACGGCTTCGACAAGCGAATTGGGAGCGACAACATCGCGGCCTGGGCGAGATTGAAACAATCCAGCGCTTCGTTTCTGGCGCCCTCTTGTTTCGGCTTCCAGCGCCGGACTTTCCGGCCGTCCTTGTTGAACTCCGTTACCGCGTGTTCGGCCGTAAGCTGTTCGAAGTAATCGACGCTCAAAACATCCGGCAGTGGAAAATGGACAGCACGAGGCGCCCTCTCTCCCGCTTTCGGTAGAATCCGCAGCCGAGCTGCTAGGTCATCCTTGGCGCTATCAACACCCACTGCCCAAAGGCGATCGGCAGAATTCTTGGATCGCAGGAGCGAATTGCCCCAGATCGGCTTCGACCCCCGATGATCGTTGCCGATACCCTTCGTCGCGTAGATCTTCCGCGATGGCCGAGCCCGGCAAAACGCATGGACCATGGCGCCAAAGTGACCACCGCTATCAATGCAAACCGCCCGACACAAAAGCCTATGCCCGGTCTCTGAAGTGAAGGTCCGCTTCAATAGCGGGTCCAATTCCTTGTTCCAAAGCTCAGGTTCGCCAACAACGCCGGGCAGGACGTAGTGTCGGAGCACCCATGCCTCTTCGCCGTCGCCCCATCCGACAAACGTGACCTCAAGGCGGTCGTCCTGCGTATCGACGCCGGCAGTAATGACGCGCACCGCTTCGGGCACATTGTCATCGTTGTAGGGCTCGGCGCGTTGTCGAAGCTGGTTCGGGTCCGACGCCTCGCCTCGTTCTTCCCATGGCTCGCCGAGAACCGTGTTGACCCACGTCTTG
This sequence comes from Fulvimarina manganoxydans, assembly GCF_900176465.1. GTDB lineage: Bacteria > Pseudomonadota > Alphaproteobacteria > Rhizobiales > Rhizobiaceae > Fulvimarina > Fulvimarina manganoxydans. The sequence goes on along the minus strand of NZ_FWXR01000002.1, from coordinate 111,944 downwards.
AGCTTGGTCGGCCAAGACTTTGAGGCGATGAAGTCCTCAACGATATCTTGGAGCGTCAGCCAAGGGGACAGGAACCCAGGAACATGAAAGCCGGCCACGCCGGCAAACGGCCGTTCCGCGATCCAACGACCTTTCGCAATGGCGCGCCAGCGCTGTCCGTCAGTCCAAAGCGATCCGCACTCTTCGCAAGCATACATCGCCGTTTCCGGTCGATGCTCGCCGCGCTCGTCTTTGTCCCAATGAACCTGCGCCCATTTCAAATGCTGCTCATGCCCGCAATCGGGGCATGGAACGTGAAAGCGCCGCCTGTCCGAGGCCAGCCACTCGCGATAGACAACCGAGCTTTCCTTGTCGACCGGCGTCGATCCTACCAGGGATTTTCTGTTCCAGTAATTTGTCTGGCGTTTGGCCGCGAGCGTCAGCGGATCACCTTCCGACCCAGCCGACAAGGGATAGCGATCAACCTCGTCGGCAAGAACAATCCGAACAGGTCGAGACGCAAGATCGGATGGTGCGTTCGCCCCCACGATCGCAAGATAGCCGCCTGGGAAACCCTTCTCTCGGATGGTGTTGTCGCTGTCGCGGCTTTTCGGGTCTTTCACCTTTCCGGCGAGACAGGGCGTGTCTCGAAGCATCGGCGCCAAGCGCTTCTTCGACCACTGCTCCGCCATGTGGACGGTCGGCTGCAAGACGAGAATGCTCGCGGGATCACGGTCGATATAATAGCCGACCGTGTTGTTGATGATCTCCGTCCAGCCGACTTGCGCGGCCTTGATGCAGACAACTTTCTTAACGCGATCCTCGGCGAGAGCATCCATGATACCGCGCTGATATTCAGCTCGGCTCGTCTTCCAGTCTCCGGGCTCGGCTGAACTCTCGCTGGAAAGCTTCCGGTATTCGTCAGCCCATTCGCTTAGGGTGAGCGTTGGAGGCGGCGTCATCCGGCTCATCAAAAGAGCCGTCAGCGCCTTCTTCACCATCGCCCTCTGCCTCGTCCGCGAATGCAAATGCGGGGCCGCTGATTTCATTCAACGCCTCGTGGATCGCGTCGTCCACGATCTCTTTCGCTGTTGTGGCGTCCGTCTCCATCGCGAGGATCGGCGCAATCTTCGAACTGATGCCAAGCAAGCGAGCCCGGCAGGATTCCAATCCCTTGCCGACGACGCCCATGATGGTCGCGATCTCGGCAATCTCCCCGCGCTCCTTATCCAGCACGATTTCCGCCATGGCGGCCTCAGCGGCAAGCTTCCGCCTTTTCGCCTCGTCCATGTCCATTGCGGAGAGATCGCCAGAAGCTGCGAGAGCCGCCTGTTGCTCGCGCCAGCGGACGACATCCGCCACGAGGTATTCCGAAGGCTGGCCTCGTTTCCGTGACTTGACCTCCACCGGGCAGCCCTGCCGCTCCCATGCCCGGACAGTCTTCGGCGTGACGTCCAAAAGCTCTGCCAAGGCAATCTGACTGACGGTGCTTGGCATAGGGAGGGAAGCTCATTTCGAAAATTGAGAAACTAGCGATATCTCGGGCTGCCGCGCACCCGTCCGCCTTGCCCCCATAGGACGGTCCCTAAACCGAGGGTAGCATATCGCCATGGCATTTCGGATACGATCTAGCTGACCACGCCTTGAGTGATCTGCCTTAGCTCATGCTCGACGCGCTCACGAAGCTTCGGTCCATACTCGGTGAAGGCTGCGGCCGTCGCGCCTTGCACCATCTCTTTGGGGATGGAGGGGCCGTAGAGCTTTTCAATCGGCAAAGAGTTCTTCGACGTGCGTTTGAAGACGTGGCCGTCTGCGATTGCATTGCCGCTATCCCACCGGCCTGCGTAGATGAAAGCAGACGGAAATTGTTGCGAGCGCCCCCATGGCTTTGCACGAACGCCGTAGGAGAACTGCTTCGCGCTGAACTCCTTCAAAGGGATCGGGCTGCCGGACGTGCTGATCTTGTATTCGAGCGCCGAGTAGTTGGCTCGGGTCACGCGAAAACCGCCGAGTTCGACGAGCTTCTTTTGCGTGAGCCCCACCTGGGCAGCCAGCTCTCGCTTTACGCGGGTTCGGGCTTGATCGCCGATCTTGTTGATCGCCCTGCGATATGCCTTGTGGGCCACCGTCTCGTTGCCAAGCTCATCAAGAGCACGGTTCAGCTTCGGCAGCCCATCGCCTGTGATCTTGAGGATCAGCATCACTCAAACCTCTCCGTCCGCTCATCGTATGGGAGGATTTCGGAGGCGGCGGGGTTGGGGTCGGGCATCACAGCCCGCGCTTGAGCATTGCCCGGATGATCATCCTGGCGAACAAACGGTTCAGAAGCTTCATGATCTTGCTCCACGAAGCGGCTCTGCTTCGCGGTGAGCGCCATGACCGATCTCGTGATGTTTGGGAGAAACAAAAAAGGCCCCGCATCGGCGAGGCCATAAACATCCATCCATACCGCCAAGCTCAACGCTGGGGCTGGGTCCGAGCACTGACATGCATTCACGCAATGGCCGGGGTCGTCCTGAGCCCATCCATCTCACGCCGCCTCAAGCCAGTCAAGCCTCACCTCGACGCCATCCACCGCGCCGCCGAACAACGAGAGGCAAAGACGAGCCAATCCGCCTGTGATCTCAACCACCGGCACCGATAGCCCCTCGAACGGGCCATCCATAACGCGGACCACATCGCCCACGGAGAACTCGTGATGGGTCCGCATGAATTTCTGAGCCTCCGGCGCATTGATGCCAGTCGCCGTCTTTCTGACGAGCCGGGTCATGTCCTTCCTGACGATCGGCATGGGCCGCCCATCAATGCCGACCACGCCAGAGATGCATGGCAGCGAGAACAGATCGAACCAGAGAGGCCGCCCAGGGGTGAAGCCGGCAAACAGGTAGCGTGGTGCGAGTGGAAAGCAGAATTCCTGCTTCGGCTGCCGGGTTCGCTTCGCCTTCGCGCTGGCGTGCCGATATTCGCGGCGCAAGGGGACGAACGTGCGGAGCCCATATCGCCGCAGGATCTTCTGAGCGACGAACTCCTTCTGCGCCGGAACGGTCAAGGCGTACCAGTGCAAACGTGCCGCGATGTCGAGAATGTCGTGATCGACTTGCGTGTCGCTCATTCGCTCACGGAGCGATGGCGAACGGTCCTGTGACGTCGAAGCAGTCTCGGCTTTCTTCATGTCGGGCTTCCTCGGGGTGGCGGTGAGGGAGCCCGTGGCAGGCGTGGTGAGCAATTCGGATGATGGCAGAAACGAAGCCGGACGGGAAGATCGGCGGGTGTGGATAACGCCCCTTCGTCCTCCCTCTCGCCGGGGCGCTCCGAGGCGCCCGGCGGAACCCTTTAGGGTATAGCCAGACTTCCGCAGACCTCCGCAAATGATTTCAATGACTTACACATACAACCTCCGCACTTCCGCAACAAACTTCCGCATTGAAATAATTGGCTTTTTTCTTGGACCTCCGCAGACTTCCGCAAGCCACGAATGCTACCTTAAATCCATTCCCGAACACGAAGGCCGCGCTTCTTGGAATGGAAATCGACCATGTCGACGACGATGATTTCGCCATCGATCCACCCCTCCAGAAGCTTTTGAACCTTGCCCTGCGGGAGCTTGAACGTGGTCGCCAGATAGCGCGCCGCGTACCGCCCAGAGTGCTTGCTCTGGGGCGCCGTCGAGAGCGGATTGTTCGACGTCCAGCCGGCGTCGATCTCCTTCAGCATGGCCCGACACACTTCGATCGGCGGCGCGTCCTCGCCGCCCGTCGTCACCTTCTCGATGGGTTCGATGACGCATGTGGTGACGTTGTCTCCGTCCTGATCGATGCCGAGGAACACCGACTTGAGGCCGAAGACGAACTCCTCGCCGCCCTCGTAGTCGCGCTGCTTCGTGACCTTGGCGACCCGGTTTTCGAAATCGTCGACCGAGAGCTCGATCTCGGTGTCGGTTGCCGCGCGAAGCGACGAGTGGCCGCGCGCGCCCTTCGCCGCGTCCTTGCCGGTGTGGTGGACGATCATGATGTGCGCGCCGGTCTTCTGGCGGATCACGTCGATGTTCTTGATGAAGGCGGTCATGTCGGAAGCCGCGTTCTCATCGCCCCCGGCGATCACGCGCGACAGGGTGTCGATCACGATCACAGCCAACGGTTCGCGCCGCGCCACCTCCTCGGCGAGCGTGATGACGTAGTTCAGATCAGCCGTGGGCTTCAGGAGATCGAGGCCCGCACGTCTGAGCGCCAGGGGCACGTCGACAGAGCCGAAGACGCTCCGCAGGCCTGCAATGCGATTGGCGATGCCGTTTCCACCCTCTGCGGCAAGGTAGAGAACCGACCCGCCGTGAACGCGCCTGTCCCGCCACTGATTGCCGATCGCGATGTTGAAAACGAGATCGAGCGCGAAAAACGTCTTGCCGCTGTTCGATGGTCCGTAAACCACCGACATGGACCCATGATCGAGAAGCCCCTTCACGATGTACGGAACCTCGACCACCGGCCGAACGTCATCGAACCATTCGAGGTCCGATCTCGCCGCGACTCGCCGTTGACGCTCGACCTCCGCAACCTCTTCCGGCGCCGCATTACCGTCCTCGTCGAAGACGTTGCCGTCGTCGTCCTCGACATAGTGCCTGATCTGTCCGGCCCGCGGCGCCTTGATCGTCCGCGCGACCTGGCGCCCGTGCTCCACCATCGCCTTCCATTCGGGGTCCTCCGGCATGTGAGCGATGCGAATGGCTGACAGGTCCGCGCCATGCTGGCGGGCAAGCTCGGCGAGAGTTGCCCCGGTGATGCCGGTCGATCGGAACGATCCCCACTTCTTCGCCACCTCTCCCGGCTTGTATTTCGATCCCCGCCGGCTCCAGTTGTCGGCGATCTCGAGGCCGTCAGACGATCCACCCGTCGCCGCATGGACGGCCATGAGGGTCGAAACCCACTCCTCATAGGGGCTGTCCGGCGGCACGAAACTCAACAGGTGGTCGATCTCGCCAAGGCCTGTCGGCGAGTTGGCCGTGTATTCGCCGAGCCGGAAGGGCACGACGTCGCGCGCGTGCTCCGCACTGCCGATCAATTCGGCGGCCCTGGCCAGAAACTCGCCGATCTGATCCTCACTGACCGGCTGCAAATCCTCCGCTGGCCAATCCTCGAGCGGACGCTCCCAGCAAAGATCGGCGCCCGATGGATGCTTGCCATAGGCGACGAACTGCTGCCCCTTGCCCAGCACCTCGACCTTTCCAAGTGCGCCCTTAATCGATCGCTTGCCCGGTTCCCCATGGGCAGCGCGGTAGACCAGAAGCCGGCGGCCGCTGTTCTCGCGGAACCGCATGGGCGCTTGGCCGAGAAGAGAAAGAGAAAGCCGCATCAGTTGATCTGATACGGCTCCATCATCCACGTCGAGATCGACGACCCGATATCCATTGGCCATGACGCCGGTGTTCAGGGCGTCCCCGTCCGGTGGCCGCGCGACGCATCCTGGCGGGTCCAAGAGCGCTTCGCGCTGCCACGCGAACCCCTTCGGCTGCTTCCCGGGCGAATTGACCCGCGCGTCGATATTGTAGACCGGGACCGGGCGGTAGCCGGACTTCCACAGCGCCTCGCGCTGGGTTGCGATTGCCTCTGCCGCGCCCATCAGAACGGCGCCTCGTTCTTGAGCCGGCCCTTCATGGCCTCGTGATATTCGGCGAAGACGCTTTCCATCGCGCCCTCGAACTCGTCCTGGGTAAAATCGCGGAAATCGGTCTTGCCGATCCGGTCGCAATAGCGCTCTAGCGCATGGCCGGCGTCCTGGTGCGCCATCCGCTCGATCCGGTTGAAGTCGTCCTGGGGCATGGAATAGCTGTCCTTGGCGATCTGGATGCAATCTGGGTCGTCGCAGAGCCAGAGCGGGCGGAAGGGTTGCCTGGGCTCGGAATATCCGAGGCCGGTCCCGCGCCGCCCACAGACGGCACAGGTCGAGTGATCGGAGCTACGCGGCATTGGTGGTCTCCCGCCGGCGCTGAATGCCGTTCAGGATGGTGGTGTGATCCTTGCGGAACATGCGGCCGATGCGGGGAAGGCTCCACCCCTTCTTTTGCAGAAAGGCGTAGCAGTCAGCGCGCGCCTCAACGATGGCCCGCTTGCGGGATGGCCCGAACAGCTCATCCGACGTGATGCCGCGTCGCCGCATGATGGCGTCGAGCTCCGCGATCGTTCTCTCGAATGGCGTCACGACACCCTCCGATCGCCCCGCGATGATATCGGCGACCCTTTCGATATGGCTTCTGATGTCCTGCTGGCGCTCGGCAATCAGCGCCTCCCAAGCCGCGATAGCTTCCTGCTCCAGATGCCACTCTTCGATCCATTTCGGATCGATCACGCGCACCCTGACGCCGATCGCGTTCGGCATCCATTTTCTCGGCGCCGTCGCGAGAAGCTCTTTCGGAATGCCGGCGACTGAGCGCCGGTTTGGTGGCGGAGGGTTCATTATGCCGCCCTCCCCTGCGCGGCCGCAAAGGACCGGCCCACGATGTCGAAATAGCGAGGATTGTGCTTGGCCGGTCGAACGGTGATGGTGGCGGGCAAGGTGGCCTCGCCTCGCCGCTCCAATGCCTCGTCCGCATCTCTTGGCGGCGGCATGTCGCCCCCGTGCTCCGACCACCAGTTCGCCGCCTTCTCGCCGGCACGGCCGCCATGCTCGGGGCATACCCATTCGATATAGGTGTTGAGCCCGGCGACATAGGTGATGCGGACGCTGTCCGGCGACCCCTCCTTCTTCCACCGCTTCCAATCCCAGCGCAGGACCGGGATGGACTGCGGCGGCACCTTTTCTGACGACAGAATGCCCGTCGTCGCATCCGCCTCGGCCTCATGGCTGGGCTTCACCTCGATCTGCCACTCGTGGCCGCAGACCTTGCAGGTTCTCGCGTTCAGCGCCGCCAGGCTTTCGCAGTCCGGGCATTCCTTGGCCCGAACATCGTTGACCGTCACCTTCTCGGTCTCGCCCTTCGCACCTTTCTTTTTCGGCAGGACCGATACGGCGTCGACCGGCCCATGCATTCGGATCACGGACGCGAAGTCGAGGATCAACGCGTTCTCCTTGCCAGGCGCGCGGCGGAAGCCCCGGCCGACCTGCTGGACATACATGCCGGTCGATTTCGTGCCGCGCATCAGCGCCACCAGATCGACATGCGGGACGTTGAAGCCGATCGACAGGACGTTGACCGATGTCAGGCATCGGATCTCGCCTCGGCGGAACCGCTCGATGACCCCGTTGCGTTCGCCCTGCTTCATCGCACCATGGACGGTCTCAGCGGCAATGCCGTGAGCGCGGATCGCATCGCGAACGGCCGTCGCATGATCGACGCCGGAACAGAAGGCGAGCCATGCCCGCCGGTCCTGGCCATAGGCCACGAGCTCGGCAACGGCCCGTTCGACCAGACCGTCGGCCATAGCCGCGCGCTCCATGTCCGACGAAATGAAGTCGCCCGCCCTGGTGCCGATACCGTTGAGATCGATCTGAGCGGCCGACGCCTTGGAGATCAGCGGCGAGAGATATTCACCTTCGATCAGATCGCCGACATTGGCCTCATAGACGATTCGATCGAACATCGCGCCCGGCCCCTCGGCGAGAAGGCCGCTGTCCATTCGATAGGGTGTCGCCGTTAGTCCGCAGACGCGCATGTCGGCGGTGATTTCGGCCATGTTCGCGAAGAACTTGCCGTACATGGTCGAGCTGTCACGCGGGATAAGGTGAGCCTCATCCACGATGATCAGATCGCGCGGCCCGATCAGGTCCACCTTGTTGTAGACCGACTGGACGCCGCAGAAGAGGATGCGGGAATGCGTCTCTCGGCGGCCGACGCTGGCGCTATAAATGCCGGCGGGCGCCGCCGGCCACAGGCCGATCAGCTCCCGATAATTCTGAACGATCAGCTCCTTGGAATGGGTGACGATCGCCACCCGAAGATCAGGGAACTGCGCCAAGAGCTCTTCCACCATTTTGGCGATGACGAGCGACTTGCCGGCGCCGGTCGGAAGCACGATGAGAGGCGAACCGCGCTCGGTCTCCCAATAGCCATAGAGAGCATCAAGACTTTTGCGCTGGTATGGACGGAGGGTTAGGGTCATTGTGCCGTCTCCAGAACATGAGCGGCTTCCATCACGTAGATGCTCCGAGACCATCGAATGTAGGTTCCAGGCAGACCCGCGTTGATCGCTGGGCGGCTATCGATGATCGCTTGAAGCCTTTCGATTTCGGCTTTCGCCAAGGCGACATCATCCAGAAGGCAATCAACCATCGGGTCGCCCTCGTGGGGCGTGTGATCCCAAGCTGAAAGGCGATCGAGAACGCTTTGAGTGCTCATGCCGACACCTCGTCCGTTTCGAGGATGGCCGGCACCGGACGATCAGCTTGGTTCTGGTATTTTCCGTCGTAGCCCTCCGTCACGCGATCGACCCAATGGAACAGGATCTGCGCGATCGGCATTCCGGCTTCGATCTGCAACGGGCCATCGCCGTGATTGGTCAGCTCGAGGGTCAGGAAGCCTTGCCAGCCGCATTCAATCACGGTGTTCTGGCAAGCGAGCCCGCGCCTTGCCCACGTGCTTTTGTCGTGAACGATGCCGATCACATCGAGCGGCATGACGAAGCGCTCAATGGTCGATGCGAGGGCGAATCCGCCTCGCTCGAGCGTGATCGTTTCGCGGATCCTGATGTCATAGCCGGCGACCGAAAGACCTGCCGTCATGCCAGCCACCTTGAAGCTTTCAAGGAAGGGTTCGATCGGACGAACGTCGCGGATGGATTGTGCGGATAAGATCGTCATGCCCGGCCCTCCCTGATCAAGAGGATGGCGCCGGCCAGATAGTTGATCGCCCCAAGCAATTCAGCCTCGGCCGCCTTATCTTGGCCGCGACGGATCATGCCGAGCGCTTCCTGGGATTTCTTCATCGCTTGGAAGGCGGGCCCTCCGGCCCCGGTCATGCGACCGATCTCCATCATCGGCTGATCTGTGAAGGGCAAGCCATTGCCATGGCGATCCGATCCCTTGCCGTTGGCGGCTTGTTCCAGCGCGCTCATCAGCACGGAACGCAGGCCTGCATATGGTGGGGTGTCGCTCATGATTGGATCTCCCACTCTGGGTTCTTGAAGGCGTCGAGGTCTTTCCAGGATGCGACGGCGCCCTCTCGCGCCTGTCGCTTCTCCTTGATTCCGCGCGGCGTCTGTTCGCCCGTGCGGACGGCGACCTCGCGCCGGCATTGCGTGATGAGGGTGAAGTGCCGATCCGCATTGGTGCGGTGGCAATAGCCGGGCGCGGTCATTCGGCGGCCTCGATTACATCGAAGGCGTCAATCTGCCCGCCTTGGATGGCGCGACTTCCGCTGACGGCGTTTTCGAGATTTCGAACAGCCTGTCGGTAGTAGCTGGTTTTCAGCTCCGCCCCGATCCCGCGACGCCCCTTGGTGACAGCCGAATAGACCTCCGATCCGACGCCCATGAAGGGCGTCAGAACGGTCTCGCCGGGATTGCTGCGCATCTGGACGACGCGATCGATGACGTCGAGTTGGAGCGGATGGACGTGCTTTTCGTCATCCGCCTCCCTGCTTTCCTCATAGGGCAGGACGTTGCCCATGCGGATGTCGTCCCAAATCGAAGAGGCGTACCGTCGCCAGATCCAGTGCGAGAACTTGTTCTGCTTCTGATCTCCATCGAAGCCGCGTAGCCGCCGAACGTCGTTCGGCATTTTGCTGTCGTCGCCGGCATATTCGAGGAATCCGATGGGGTTCGCGACCGGGACCCGGTTCTCACCTCGCTTGCGAAAGATCAGAAGGTAGTCGGCCGAGGCCACACCGCATTGAACGCTGTCGTCCACGGCTGTCTTGTGGGCGAGGTTCTTTTGCATGGTCCGATTGCGGACCCACAGCGGCTCTTTCCAGATCGCGTGCCGCGCGATGAAGTGGAAACCCATCTTCTGGTGAAGCCGGATTATGTCACCGGGGAAATCGATATAGGCATCAGACCCGGTGTTGCCGGTCGGGACATCCATGCAATGGACGGCCGAGCAACGCCCCGGCAGCGTGACACGGGCAATCTGCTCGATCACGAACCGATAGTGGTCGAAAAACTGATCGTAGTCTCGACAGTTCGAAAGGTCTCGCTCGTCGGACGAGTAATTATAGAGGCCGCCGAACGGTGGGCTGTAGACCGAAAGATGCACCGACTTGTCGGGCAGTCCGGCCATAACCTCGATGCAATCGCCGTTGTAGATGGCGTAGTTGTCGCTAATGACCTGATCGATGACGTTTACCATGCTGGCACCTCCATTGGGCGATCGAATGCCTTCGCCGTCGAGACGGTCATGGCGTTGTTCATTTCAGAGATGAGATTGCCGAACATCACTTCGGCGGCGTCGGCTTTGCGGCGAAGGTTTTCCATCACCTTCCGCTCGCCTTCGGTCATGACGATATCGACCGTCACAGGGCGCTTTTGACCGAACCTCCAGCATCGCCGAACCGCTTGGTAGTACTGCTCGAAGGAGTGCGAGGGGGAATAGACGACGTGGGCGCAGTGCTGGAAATTGAGCCCGAGAGCGCCGATCTTCGGCTTCGTCACAAGGACACGTATGTCCCCATTGATGAAGTCCATGAACCGAGCTTCCTTCAACTCGTCCTTCTGCGATCCCGACACCTGCTTCGCGCCAGGGATGATGCTCTCGAGAAGGTCGGCCTCCTCGTTGAACTGGCACCACACTATGGCCGGCTCGCCGTGATCGACCAGTTGAGCGGCGCGCTCACACCGCTCCTTGATTGTTCGCTTCTTCTCGTCTCGCTGCTCGGGGAGCGTCGCGGCCGGAAGAGCAAAAAGCATTCCGTTTGCGAGGCTCTTGGCTTCGACCAGATGCGAGTTCTCGATCAGCGGCGGAAGCCGAAATGCGCCATCGTCAAAGCCGAGATCGGACGGCTTGCGCATCGCTCGTGACCACGAGCACACCCACTGCCAGAACGGCAGTTCGGCATGTCCCTTGAAGCGCCATTTCGTCGCCTCGCCGTACATGCGCCTGGTTGCGCTGTTGTTCTGGTCGTTTTTGAAGAACCGGTTCAGCATGTCCATGTAACCCATGTATCCAAGGGCTTCGGACGATGTGCCGAGTTCGATGTAGTCGTTGGGCGCGGCCGTCGCGGTCGCAAGAAGCCGGTACGGCACCTTGCGCATGAAATCCGTGATTTCAGCTTTGCGCGAGCCGTCGAAGCTTTTCAGGATTGAGCTCTCGTCGCAGACGACACCCGCGAAATCGGCCGGGTTGAACGCGCCGAGGCGTTCGTAATTGGTGACGACGATCTTCGTAGGGATTGACCCATCGGACGAACGAGACGCTTCAATGCCGAACTTTTCGGCTTCGCGGATCGTCTGCCCGGCCACCGCCAGCGGCGTGAGAATGAGAACCGGTCGATTGGTGAAACGAACGACGTTTTCCGCCCAGGCGAGAAACTGAAGCGTCTTTCCGAGCCCGCAGTCTTCGAAGACCGCAGCGCGCCCCTTCTCGACGGCGTAGCCGATCATCGCTTCCTGAAAATCGAAGGCGCTTTCTGGCATGAAGATTGGTTCGAAACCATGCTTCGCGCCTTCGTGCGTCTTGGCTTTGAGAAACTGCCCGTAATCTTGAACACCCATCACGCCGCCTCCATCATGGAAGGCACGCCGCGATTGACGGCTTGCATGGTCGCGGCGCCGAGGCGGTACGGCATGACGACCACCAGACGGCTGTCGTCACCGGGATCGATCAGGACGCCGGGCGAACTTCCGTCGCGAAGCTTGATCTCCACCTCGTCGCAATCGAGGCTTTGGAGCGAGAGCAAGATCACGTCCGATTTGAAGCCGATGAGCATGTCGGCGTCGCCGTCGACCTCCATCTCGTCTTCAGCCTCGCCCGTCGCGGCCGAAGCCGCGACAAGCCGAAGCGTGTCGGGCGTGACGATGAAGGCGATCTCACGCTCGCCGCCGCCGGCAAACGTCTCGACACGACGGATCGAAGCGATCAGCGCCTCTCGATCTGCCCTGACAACGAGCGGCTGGTCAGTCGGAACGACCCGCCGGAAGTCGGGATAGGTCGCATCCACTAGACGAGAAGTCAGCGAATAGCCGTCCGTGGCGAACTCGGCGAAGCTCTCGCCGATCGTCACGTCCACAGTCTGCGACTTCGTGAAGGGCGCGAGTGCGACGATCAGGGCATCCGGGAGAATGGACGGCGGCAGGTCGTGCGTGCCCTCCGGCATTGACTGACTGACCAGGGCGAGTTTGTACCCGTCCGTCGCCACTGCCGTCAGTTTGTCTCCCTCGCTCGTCAGATAAACGCCCTTGAGGTGAAAGCGGATTTCGCTCTTCTCCATCGCGAAGGCGCAGGCAGAGACGATCCGCTCGATGTCGGGGCCAGCCATTCGCATGACGCTTCCGCCGATCGCCTCTTTGCGAATGTCGGGGAAATCGACAGCCGGCAGCGTCGGCATCTTGATCTTGGACCGGCCGCACTTGAGCAGCGCCTCGCGATCGTCGACCGTGAACATCACGCTGTCGGCGCTGACGCGCTTGAGGGTTGTCGCCAGATGGACGGTCGAGACGCAGACAGCGCCGTGGCCGGTTTGGATCTCGGCTCGCGTCGTGGCAACGCCCTTGCGTTGCAAGTCGGTGGCGGTGATTGTCAGCGTGCCGTCCTCGCCAAGGGCGATCAGGCAATGAGACAGGATCGGCACCGTGGCCTTTGGTGGCGAGAGCTTTTCGATGCGCTCGACGGCAGCCAGGAAATCGGCGCGTGGGATGGTGAAATCGAACATCAGGCAAGGCTCCGCTGATGCTGCCGGTCGGCGACCAGGCGCTTGATGGTGGATGGGTAGAGGGTGTCCGGCGCGATCTCGCGCAGGAGGTCGAGCGCTTCGTCGGTCGCGCCCTCGGCAATCAGTTCGGCGAGGCGGTCAGCATTGCGCGGCTCAATCGCCGCCATGGCGCCAAACCGCGCCTCGTACTCATCGCGGATGACTTCGTCTTCGAACTCGTCGAGGCTCAACTCGACCGTGACCTGTTGTTCGATGAGCCGTCTTGGTCGCTTCGCCATCACGCAGCCCCTCCATTCAGGAGGGCGTCCAGCTTAGCTTCGATACGTGCGAGCCGGTCGTCTTCGCCGTTCAGCGCTGCCGCCACGATCGCAGAAACCTCTGCGTTCATTGATCGGCCATTCGCATCTGCACGAGCTTTCACTGCTTCGTGCATCCATGTTGGAAAGCGGAACTTGATCTGCGGGTCGCCTTGTTGCGCTGTAATTCGTTCCATCGGCGCGGCCTCCGGCTCGCTTATGGATTCGCCAAAGCTCGCCAGAAGGCGGGCCACGATCTCGCTGTTCATGCTGCGGTGGTTGGCTGCGGCTGCGTCCTTGAGACGGTCACGGAGGCCGTCAGGAAAGCGCAATTGATATTGGTCGGGTTTCGACTGGTTATCGCCCATCACGCAGCCTCCTGCGCAATGCCGTCCACCCACGTCGTGCCGTCCGGCATCTCGTAGGTGACGGACGAGCCGTCAGGCGCGACGTCAATTTGGCTGCCCGGGACCAGTTCAGGGATGAACAAATGCTCGCCGCAGCCAGCTTCCTGATCTTCGACGGTCAAAATCGTGCCGTGCTTTTCGCACCGCCATTCGGCGTCGCCGCCGAGGGCCGGAGTGCTATGCAGACATGATCGACAGGTCCGAGGCGCGAACGCCTCGCCGCCACAGACCGCTTTCGCTTTACAGAACCGACAGGCGAACGCGCTGCGGTCTTGTGAGATGGGCTCTGGCGGCCGGATGGCGTCCAGTACGCGCTTGGCCTTGACCATCAGTTTGATCGCCGCGACCTCGTCGTAGCGAATGCGGACATCGGCGCCGGAATAAAGCTCGTCGGTGTCCTTGTTGACGGCATAGTAGAAGAACCGATGGATGCCGGAGCAGTGCATTTCGCTCTGCGCCTGGGCGACGTGCTCGGGCTTCGAGACCGCGATGCCGACCTTCTTCAATTCCTTGAAGTTCTTGTCGTTCATCGTCTTGATGCCGACGATGTGCTCGGTCTTCGGCGCCTCGACGAAGCCGGTTCCTCGCCCATCGATCTTGACGACGAAGTGGCCGTCCAGTTCGGTGAAGGTCCATTGCTCGCCCGTCTCCGGGTCGATGTCGGACGCCTTTACGCCGATCAGGGCGAGTTCGCGAAAGACCCGCGGCTCGCGAAGATGGCCGGTCTCGAACAGCCGCAGCATCTGGCCGGAGAAGCGCTCCGGCTCATAGGCCCAGCGGAACTGAAACCAGATGGCCCGTTCGCACTCCTTGCCGATCATGGAGCCGGACAGCCGGCGCTGAAAGCGCGGCCGCTGGCGATCTGCCAGGGCGGCGTCAATTGCGGTGATGGTTTGCGAGATGAGATTGGGGGCGAGAGCGACCATTATGCCGCCTCCGCCTGAACGGTGGCAGCCGTCGCGAAGCTATCGGTCACGCCGACGACATCGAAGCGGTATCCGGGGTTTTCAGCCGCCAGCTTCTCCGCCTGGACGGCAGCATCCTCACGGCTCGCATATTCGAACGGCCACCATGATGGGCGGATGCGACGGGTGTCGTTGCCACGGCGGAAGACAAACCAGCCGCCACCGATCGTTTCGCCCTTGCGAGCGACCTTTGGGTTCTTGAGCCAGCCGGTTCGGCGAGGTCTCTTGCCCTTTTCAGGGCACACGTTTCCTGTCATCGCTGAAACTCCTTCGAGCGACGTTCAAATCGTTGGTTCGATGGGGTGCCGGGCGGGCTAGGACGCCAATCTCACGACCCGCCCGGCCGCTGACCTATCCAGCCCGGCGAGCCCAGCCGCCAGCGGCGGGAGGCGTCGACTGGCGAGCCTGCGGCGGCGGAGACGACTGTTGGCGCGGAGCGGCGTTGCCGTTCTGGCTCCAGGGCTTCACGCCCTTGATCTCGTTGCGCAGGGCGTACTTCTCGCCGGTCTCCGGGTTGACGTTCTGCTTCTGGAAGCCGACCGAGATTTCGCACGGGATGTTGTGGAGCTCGTCGGTGTTGTTCGGCGCGAGCCGGCCAACGGCGTGGCAGATCGAAGAGAGTTGACGAGCCGCGATCTCGCGCGTCTTGTCGCCCTTCTCGCCCTGCACATTGTAGCGATGGAGGATATCCTGAAAGACAATCCGCCCCTCGGCAGAGCCGGACAAAATCTTCCACTGAAGGGTCAGCTTCAAACCCTTTGATCCGCCTTGTCCGATGTCACGCTCTTCTGAGTTGACGATCTCGGCGTGGTATTTGCCTTCGGGCAAGACTTCATATTCCTGCGTTGGCTCGTAGTCGTTGGCGTTGAAGCCTGAAATATCAACCATGATTGGCGCTCCTTAAGCGGCGTTCTTGATGGGGGAGGCGTCGGCTGGCGCCGGCAGATACTGAGCCAGGGCGTCGTAGCCTCGGCCGCGCTCGAAGATGACGCTCTCGGGGATGCCGTAGCGGTTCTTCGCGACGAAGGCCGGCTTGCCGACGGCGTGGATCTTAATCGTCGAGGCGGCGCCCTCGGCGCGGGCGCGTTTCTGGTTGAAGCCCTTCCCGTCCTCGACCTTCATGTTGACCGGCTTCTTGAGAAGCAGGATCGCGTCGAGGTCGCGGGTGATCTGGCCGTTGAGTTGCTTGTGCAGGTCGATCTCATAGCGATCGTAAGCCTGCGTTTCGGGATCGTTGAACGTCGTCACGATCGAGTGGGCAATCAGAACCACGGCCATGCCTCGATCGCGGCGCAGTGCGTCGCAGCCGTCCTGAAACTCACGAAGAACAGGCTTGGAATTGGCGTAGCCCTTGCCGTAGCCGAAATCTTCAATCCGCGCTTTGGGGTTGCCGTGTTCGTCGCCGCGCCGGCAGACCTCGGCGAAGATCATCGCCTGCAGAGCCGTCACGCTGTCGAGAACGAGCGTCTGGAAGTCGTGCTCGCCATCGTAGAGCGCAGTCATGGCCTCCATGACGGCGTTGAAGTCGGGCAGGAAGCCGAACGACTGCAACTCGAGTTCGCCTGGCGTCCCCTCCTCGCATTGGAGGAAGACCGGGTTCGGAAACTCGCTGGCAAGCGTCGTCTTGCCGACGCCCTCGTTGCCGTAGATCAGAATGCGCGGAGGCCGATCGGCCCGGACGGTTCGAAGATCATTCAGCGAAATCGCCATGATCATCTCCTTCTGGTGATTGTGGTGCGGTGATGATCCACGCGCCGCTCGCACCATTCTGCGAGGCGTGAAAAGTGGCCGTCAGGTTCTGAACCGGCCAAATCTGAACGTGCGCCGCGCCGTTCGTCGGTGGCAGCTTGGAATAGAGGCCTCCAGGGATCAGGCTGTCGTCTTCGATGATCCCGATGCCGTGGCGCTTGCCGAGAAGGTCTTCCATGAGCTTGATGCGGTTCGACGCATCGGCGCGGTCGATGTCGATCTCGAAGGCCATGTTGACGATCACGCGCCCTGCGACCGGCTGGACGCCTTGCCGGCGGATCGCGGCAGCCGCGATCAAACGCCAGTCCTCGTAGGCTTTCGTCTTCGCCCGGCCGCGCTTCGTGTTCTTGAAAGCCGCGTTGACGCTTGGCGGCACGGGGCATGTGAAGGTGATCGGGGAGGGCCGGGAGGTGGAGCCCTCCCCGATCTGCTCACCACGGCCCGCCACGGACGCGGTGTGTTCGAATGAGGCTTGGACGTTCATGGGCGGCCGTCCTTATCGTCCCGCTCGGCGAAGCGCGGCCTTGCGCGCTTCCACAAGCTTCGCAACCAACGCCTCAGCCTCACGCTCAAGGTCTGCAAAATCATCGCCGGCACCTTTCGCGCGTTCCATTTCGAGTTCGTGCCGCAAGCACTCGATCTGCCTCTCGCACTCTTTGAGGTATGCCGACCGAACCATGGCGGCGAAGTCGTCTTTGATCGTCTTTGCTCTCGTTCGAGCATGTTCGAGCGACCAGAACGGGATCTGATGGCGACGTGCGAGGCGTTCGACTGCGTTCTTCTGATCGCCCCAGCCGGCACTCTCCCACGCGACCATGCGGTCAATGTATGTCTTGGTGGCGCTCGTCATTTCGCGCACCAGATGCTGAGTTTTTCCGCACCACATGCTGTCAGTTCTCCGCCATGTACTTGGACATGGAAGCGAACACGAAACAGGAGATGCGGATTGCCATCACAGACAGGCCCACCACGAACAAAGCTGACGGGCCGAGGCAGATCGGCGAGATCGTTGGAGCGATCATCGACGAAATCAGAAAGCGGAGAGCGGGAGGCGAAAGCCGACCCGCCTCGCCGCATGTCGCGAATTGCGAAGGCCGCGCAGATGGCGGCCGCGCATAATGGGAGGGCAGCGATCATGCGGCTGCCTCGTCGAGAACAATGAAGTCGCCCGGTTCGACATTAATCCCGCTGCGCCTCGCTTCGGCGATGAGCTTCGGAATATGCCAATGAGGGATAGCGCCTCCGGTGCCGCCCTTCGCCTTTGGCATACGCCAACGCATGACGGCGTTCGGCGTGGCCTCAACGACCTTGGCGACAGCGCTAAGGCCGCCGAACTTCTGGATCAGGGAATTTGCCGGTTCGCATCTCATAAAAGCAACTATGAGATTATCGCACAGTCTCTGTCAAGCACGAATATGCGATTTAATCACAGGACGCGGGCGCATAGACCGTGCAAAAAACGCACATGCGCGACGACCCCTACATCAAGTGGCTTGTGGACAACCTCGCAAAACCGGGGAAAAGTCAGTCTGGCCTTGCCCGGCACCTTGGGGTCGATCCTTCAAGCATTAACAAAGTCGTGAAGCGCAAACGGCTGCTAAAGTCCCATGAGGTGGTGGGAGCAGCCGAATATTTCGGCGAGGACGCGCCTTCTATCGAAGCGATGCCGAGCGCCACAGGTGGAACAGTCATCGCGTTTAGAGCTGGCGTTGTTGAGGCCGGCGCCTTCCGTGAAGTGGATGAATTCGCTGACAATCCGTTCGACGAGACCCGCCAAATTAGCGTCCCTCGAGATCCGCAATTTCCGAACGCTCGCGTGCTGTCATTCGACGTTGCCGGCGATTCCATGAACGACCTTAAGCCTCGCCCTATCCTCCCCGGAGATCAGGTGGTTGGCGTCGCATTTGAAGATGTCGCGGATCAAATCCGCATGCGCGACGGCATGGTGGTCGTCGTGGAGCGCGCCCGCGACGGCGGGCAGACGCGCGAATGGTCGGTCAAGCAAGTTGAGCTTTACGAGGATCGAACGGAATTTCATCCGCGATCGACGAACAAGCGCCACAGGCCGATCGTTATCGAGCGCGACATGCAGGCTGACGACGGAACGGCCGTCCAGGTCATTGCGGTTGTCCGGCGCATCATCAACGATATTCCTCTGTCTTAAGCTGCGTTCTGCTTGATCCCAACGATGGTGGCGATCGAGCTGTCGCATTGAGTGCACGCGAAGCGCTGGCCGGCTAGGTAGGCACTATCAAGTAGCTCGTCGATGTCGCTGGGCGCATCGTCTGCCTGAGGCACTTCAAGGCAGCGCTTAGTGTCGCGCAGACAATTTGCGCACCGAACGAATAGGGTGAAGCGAGCGGCGATGATGCGAGTGTCGTCGGACATCTAGTTCTCCTTTTGTTCTATAAGATTCCCGAACCAAAAGCTTTTGTCGAGTCGGGTGAGCGAACAGCTCGCCGAGACAATTTATGCGATTTTCTCACAGTTAGCGCTTGACAGAATATATGCGATAATCTCATAGTCTGCCCATCGAACAGCGCAACGCGCCAAACCGATGGAGACACCCCATGCCACAAACCAACCGCCATCCAGTCGACGAACTAGTCGACGTGAAGGCCCGCATTGCCGAGCTGACGAAGCGCGAAAAGGCGTTGAAGGAACAGGTCATCGAGATGATCGGCGATCGCGATGCGGTCGGAGGCGACGAGAATATTGCCACGGTCGCTCTGCAGAGCCGCAAGTCGCTCGACCGCAAAGGTCTCGAGAAGCGCTTCGGCAAGGACGTGATCGCCGGCTTCGATCGCGAGAGCGTGCCTTTCTACGTCGTCCGCACGACGCCCCGCGTCGCCGACGCTGCGTGAAGGTGGTTACCATGCCCAACGCACGCCCCACCATCTCCGACCTCATCATGGCCCTCGACTATGCCGACGGCCTGATCGACGAGCTTCATCGCGACAACGAGGCCTTCGCGGCCGCAGTCGATGCCAGCGACATTCCGGGCGTCGACCATCTCACCGATCTTCTGTCCGGCCTGCGCCGGATGGAGGGCGGCGCTCCTGCGTCCGATCAGATCGCAGCGTGAGGGAGGGGGAGATGGACACCGAGAAGGGCGCCAAGCTCACCCTGACCCTAAAAGCCGACAGCGGATACGAGAGCGTCGAGACGCACCGCATTTCGCCGGGACAGTGGGAGGCCATTGTCCGAGCGGCGAACGGAACGCCTGACCCCTGCGTCTCAGAGCTTGAGAGCGAGGTGGAGAGGCTGAGGCGAGAGCTGGAAGAAACCTCAGCAATTTCTGACGGGAATGCAGACGCTGGTTTTGCCTTCAAAGAGCGCGCCGAGGCCGCCGAGGCGGCGGTGGAGAGGCTGAGGGAGGCGCTGACTGAGATCAGCGAGCGGCACATTCCAGATCAGCCAGCGGCCTATGGCGGAGATGAACTGAGCTGGGCTCAGAGGCAGCACGGCGGTCTTCGCCAGATCGCCCGCTCCGCTCTCTCCCCCGATGCGAAGGGGGAGGCGTCATGAGCGAGACCCCTATCGTCAAGGAACTCAAGGGCAACGGGTTCGGGCGGCTCACCACAGCCGCAGATGTCGTCGCCTTTCTTCGTCGCCGGGCTGAGAGTGCCAACCGAGACGCTCAACAACTACTTGAAGAGTGGAAGAGGTTTCGGGCTGACCCGACCGCCAAGCCAAAGAAGGGGCGCAGTCCGTTCGAATGGCGAACTCGTCTCTTGAGAAGGGCTCACTTCTACCTCGAAGCCGCTGACGCAATCGAGGTTCGGATGGGCGATGGCAAAACCTCCAAAGCCGAGGGTCTGTCATGACCCGCGCCCTCATCACCCTCCCAATCCTCCTAGCCCTCTACGCCATCGGCCACGTCGCTGATGCTGCGATCGAGAGGCAGGACACCATCAACCAGGAAGCATTTTCCGCCGTGAGATCGGCGCATCTGGAGCAGGCACGATGAGAAAGACGATTGAGGTCACGATCCCCGAGGGCTGGGAAGACATCAAGGCGGCGCCAAAGGATGGAACGCGCATTTCGGTCGCGCACATTGCTGACCCATCCTCGTTTCGGCGGGGCTCGTCATTTCACGAGACGACGGCGAGATTTGTCGGCGATGCATGGTCGCCAAGCGCATATTTCGTCTGTGCGGACGGGATGGTTCGCTCTCAGCCGACGCACTGGTTCCCCGCCCGCCAGCCCAATGAGGCAGCGTCATGAGCGGGCGCCACACGAACACCGCCGGGCACATTGCCTCGATCGGCGTCATGATCACCAAGCGCGGCCGCGAGCTCGCCAATATGTCGCCGACGCCAAATCCGGCGGCCGACATGGAGATCACCAAACTTGTCGATGAGCTCAACGCGCTCCTCGAGCGCGGCCGGGCTGAGGGCCGGAGGGATGCAGCGTGAAGCAATATCTCGACCTCCTCAAGACAGTCCTTGAGACCGGCGTTGATCGCGGCGACCGGACCGGAACCGGGACGCGCTCGATCTTCGGTCATCAGATGCGCTTCGATCTGTCGGACGGGTTCCCTCTCCTGACGACCAAGAAGCTACATATCCGTTCGATCGTCCATGAACTGCTCTGGTTTCTGAAGGGTGAGACCAATATTGCCTATCTGAAGGCCAACGGCGTCAGGATTTGGGACGAGTGGGCCGACGAGCACGGTGATCTCGGCCCGGTCTACGGGGCGCAGTGGCGATCCTGGCCGGACTACGACGGCGGTCATGTGGACCAGATCGCGAAGGTGGTCGAAGCGATCCGCAAGACGCCGAATTCCCGCCGGCTGATCGTCTCGGCCTGGAACCCCGCGCTTGTCGACGAGATGGCGCTGCCGCCCTGCCACTGTCTGTTTCAGTTCTACGTTGCCGAGGGCCGGCTGTCCTGCCAGCTCTACCAGCGCTCGGGCGATATGTTCCTGGGCGTGCCCTTCAATATTGCGTCCTATGCCCTGCTGACGGCGATGGTCGCCCAGGTGACAGGGTTCAAGCCGGGCGTCTTCGTCCACACGTTGGGCGACGCGCATCTCTATCGCGATCACTTCGAGCAGGCTCAGCTACAGCTGACACGTACGCCAGGCCCTTTGCCGATGCTCAAGCTTGGTCCCGAGATCGACGATCTCTTCGCGTTCCGCTTCGAGGACATTGCGATCGAGAATTACGAGGCGGCGCCTCACATCCCAGCGAGGGTTTCCCGATGACCACCCCCAACCCAGGCCGCCCGACCGAGCAGACGAGAGTGCGCGTTGTGCCGCTTGAGCCAACGGACATCATGGTTGAAGCCGGAGTCGATTTCATGTCCGACGATATCGAAAACTGCGGCAGCAACGAGGAAGTAGTCACGGCCATCTATAGCCGCATGGTTGCCAACGCTCCTGCCCCCACGCCTGCCGAGGCGCCGGAGCCCACCCCCGCAAAGGCAGAGGCGGTGGACACGAAAAACGCAACGCCGGAAGTCAAGTTCCTCTGCGATCTGCATGAGCGATTCCTTCGGGAGTACGCCAATGCCGGGTGGTTGTCGCCTGACTATGCAAAAGGTGAAACTTGGGGATCGCTCGCATTTGATATTCTCAAGGTGGCGATACGCTTGGAGAAACTGGAGCGCGTTACACAGGCCGCCGAAAAGGCAGAGCCGGGAGAGGCGGTGAGCGACCTGGAAGACGTAGTCGATTGGGTGGCACGATACGGCGGCGACTGCCGAGATTGCGCCGATGAAAACGGTAAATGCCCAAACGATGGCTTGCCGTGCGATGACCGGGGAAAGCCTATCCGGTTTGTAGTCGAAGCCCTCAGATATGGGATCGCCAACGGCTACGTGAAGCCATTTTACGCCCGCCCCTCCGCCGACCTAGACCGGCTGCGGCAGGAGCGAGACGCCGCCCGCAAGGAGGCTGCGCACTGGAAGGCCAATTATGACGAGATGGTGCGGAGAAACGCCGTCTTGCGAGACAGGCCTGACCTTCCCGTCGATCGACTGCCAGCCTTGGCACGGCTGCGGGAGGAGAACGAGACTTGGCGCAGTCATGCCGCCACCTTGCTCGCCAATCTCGACTATCTCACGGAGGCAACGGGAGAAGGCCCGGAAGACGAAGACCGCGTCATGGTCGAGCACATCAGATCGGAGCTTGCCGCCCGCGCAGCCCGCACAGAGGGAGGCGAGTGATGCGATCGAACCATCCCGAATTCCCCGGTCTCTATCGCGCCTATCTCCTCATCGCCTTGGACAACGGCGGCATCAATAGGTGCCGCTCCGTCGAGGATCAGCGTCGCGACTTCGACCGCTGGGCTGATAAGCAACCGCTTCAAACTCTCTCTTCGTCGGACGCATGGCTTTCGAGTCTCAGCCAAGAACGATTGGAGCTTGTCGCTTCCGGTGGTCAGGATGAGCCCGACACGATCGCTGCCAAAGAAGGCGCGCCGGACGATCTCGACGACCTCCTGAACTCGTATTTCGACGAGGTATGCTGATGGCCGTCTATGTCGATGATATGCGCGCCCGGTATGGCCGTCTTGTGATGTGTCACATGCTGGCAGACACGACCGACGAATTGATCGCGATGGCCGATCGGATCGGCGTTGCGCGCAAGTGGCTCCAAAATGCCGGAACCGCTCACGAGCATTTCGACATTGCGCTCTCGAAGCGCGCTCTGGCTGTTGCAGCCGGCGCGCAGGAGATCACTTGGCGCGAGGCTGGCAAAATGATTCGGGAACGACGTATCGGCGATCGCACGAAAGGGTCCGACAATGGATAATCGCACAGAGACCGTCCGCAGGCTGGCCGCAGAGTGCGCGCGCCAAATCGGCACCGAATTAGCGACCGGGGGAATAGACCAGCGCAGCGCCGTGGAAAACATCATCGCCCGCGCAATCCAGTCCGGCAGAGACGCAGACCGGGCAGCGCGTGAGGCTGGGCTGGTGGAGGAGCTTGTCGCGAGGCTGACCGACTTCGTTGAGCGCGACGAAGAGATGATCCGATCGTATCCTGATGTGAAGCCATCGGATCGCTTCGCGCGTCTGGTGAAGGAAGGCCGCGCGCTTCTCGATCGCGCCGCCCTCTCCGCCCACGCCCCAGCCTCTGAGGACGTTGCCTCTCACGAAGCCCTGATCGGTGACACTCAAACCGGCTTGCCTGTAACGGGTGAGAGTCAAGATGGGTGGCATCCGATCGAGACCGCGCCGAAAGACGGAACGTGGATCGAAGCCTATAGGCCGCCCCTGGCAAAGGGACGCTGGCAAACCTTGGTGATCTGCCGTTGGTATGAGTGGCCCGATGGCGATCCTGATCCTGGCTGGTACTTCCCCGACGAACCGGAGCACGACTTCACGACCGCCGAAGGTATCAGGGTGGCGGAACATGTCATGTTCGGCGGCGATGCTGGATACAATCGTTCGAACCACTTCACCCACTGGCGCCATCTCCCCACCCCGCCATCACCGGCCAAGCGTGAGGAGGGATGAGGATGGGTGCGCGCAGTTCAACGCCGTCAAATTGGATGTTTGGCGTGATGTTCATCCTCCAGTGCATCGCTCACTTCCGCCCGGTCATAATGACCGCTGGTCGCCGGGATGAACTCCTTGGGTACGAGGATTACTGCAAGCGGAAGATCGCTGACATGGAGGCAGAGGCCGCAGCAAGAGACGACACGATCATCGTGCGCCGAACCTCTTCCCGCACGGAGGGCTCCGCCCATGACTGACACGTCCAAGCTCGTCGAAATGGTCGCTGAGGTGAACAAGAAGGCATGGGAGGATTTCCCTGGAGCCATCGACGCCAAGAACGTCCATGAGGCTCGCCTGTTTGCGGCTCGTCGGGTGATCGAAGCCCTCTCATCCGCCCAGGCAGACGCAGACCAGCGCGTTAAGGCGGCGGTGGAGGCGGAAAGGGAGAGGTGTGCTCTCGTCGTAGATGATTTTGGAAAGACTTGGGGTCTCGCTTACCGGAGCGGCACGAACGAGATCGCCGCAGCCATCCGCGCAGGGAAGGAGGACAGCCATGCGGCTGACTGATGCGGTCGAGGTCACGACACGCACGCCGTCCCGTCTACGAAGAGCGTGGTGCGAATTGACCGGAGGCCATGACAACGCGGTTCGGGTGGCTCGCAAGCAAGGCGCACCATGGGCGGTCTCTTTCAAATGCCGGCGCTGCGGGAAGACGACAGAATGGTACGATTTACGGGCGGAGACAGGCGATGTCGAACACCATTCTTGATCGCGCGATCTCGCCTGATGAAGCCGTGGCCCGATTCGCCGAGCGCGGCATTGATATTTCAAAACGGACGCTGATCGAGCGTGGTAAAAAGCTCGGGGCATTTCGGAAAATTGGTCAGGCGGTATTCTTTACGCCGGACGACCTCGAACGCATTGCGGAACCTGCCCCATGCTCAAACTCGTCAAACGCCCGAAAAGCCCGTTCTACTATGCGCGCGGCACGATCAACGGACAGCGCGTCGAAGAGAGCACCGGAACCGACAATCTCCGAGAGGCCCGGCGAAAGCTTCAAGACATCGAACGACGCATCCTTTCAGCCGATCCCGTTTCGGAGGAAGCCGAACTGACCTTTGCCGCCGCCCTGGCGATCTATCGCGAGACGAAGCCGAAAGCGCGGTTTCTGGATCCACTGCTGTCGCATTTCGGCGCCAGGGCGGTGTCCGAGATCAACAATGCGGCCATGCGCGAAGCGGCGAAGAAGCTCTATCCCGATGCATCCGATGAGACGATCCGCCGGCAACTTTACACCCCCGTCAAAGCGATCCTGAACCATGCGGCCGACGAAGAGCTTTGCGCCCCTCCCCGGCTCAAGATCAAGGTGCAAGCGAATCGCCGAACCGTGTTCTTCAAGCCAGAGGAAGTCGACGCGGTTCTTCTAAGCCTGAACGCGAACCCGAACGCTTATCTCGGCCCGCTGGTGACGTTCCTGATCGGCCAGGGCAGCCGAATGAAGGAGACGCTGACGCTTGATGGGCGGGACGTTCACCTCGACGACCGATTGGCGATCCTGCGGCTGACGAAGAATGGCGAGGAGCGGCGCGTGTCGCTGATTCCCCGTGTCGTCGCGGCGATGTCCAATCTGCCGACGATCGGCGAGCCAGGGCCGGTGTTCCGCCGGCTGGACGGCCACCCATTTAAGACGGACGAAGCTGCTGGCGGCCAGATCAAGAGCGCGTTCCGAACAGCTGTGAAAAGCGCTCATCTCGATGAGCGGCGATACACCCCGCACGTTTGCCGCCACACCTGGGCGACATGGTTCTATGCGCAAACAAACGATGTGCGCCGGCTGCAGGTGGAGGGCGGCTGGCTATCGAACGAATGGCAGCGCTACACCAAGATCGGCACGCCCGATCTCGGCCGCCGCGTGAAGCGTTTTGGTTGGGACTTCAGCCAGAAGCTGGGGGAAAACCTGGGGGAACGGAAAGCCGACGTTATATAAAACAATGACTTGCAATCAAAAATGCTCCCTTGGTAAGGGAGAGGTCGCGAGTTCAATCCTCGCCAGCAGCACCATTTGCTCGACGAGATGTGCCGTCAGCGCTTTTGCCGCATTCTCCAAGACATTTATTCAAAGCACGCTTCTGGCCCATTTGACTTTATGGGCTTGGATGACCGTGCGATACGCCGTGACGAGGGCTTTCAGGCATCAGCGACGATGCCCGAACCTGCATGGCTTCGGCTCGAATACGCTCCAAAGGAGTGGCCTGCCCATTCGGTCAGTTTCCGTGCTCATAGAAGCGCCGTCGGTCCGAACGGATGCTGTCGATCCTTAAATCTCCAGCATCAGCCCGAAAATCAATTCCGATACTCGGGCTGATGCCCTCATCACAAGCCGAATCAGCGCTGGACGACAACTCGCGTATTGCCCATGCCGACGCGCCGAACCAGATCATAGAAGGTCTTCGCATTGGCTGTATGCAGCCGCACGCAGCCATGGGATGCGGGACGGCCCAGGCGCGAGACCGCGCCGGTTCCATGGATCGCATATCCCCCATGATAGAAGACCGAATAGGGCATGGGCGACATATCATATTTCCGGGAGTACCACATGCGATGAACACGCTTGGGGCGCCACGTGCCGGTCGGGGTGACATAACCGCGTCTGGCCGTCGAAACCGGCCAGCGATAACGGACCTTGCCGTCCTGAATCACCGTCATGGTTTGGCTCGAAAGATCAACCTTCGCGACGAGACGCGCCTGTGCGCCCGTGAGCCCGAAGCCGAACACAGCAAAGAGGACGGTTAGAACCGCCAAATAGGATTTCATGGGAACACTCCAGCCTAGTTATTGCCTTATTTTCACCCAATGAAAGCCTAAATCTGGCGGATGTCCAGGGCAATTCTGCAGCCGACACCAAGGTGAACGGCCCGCCGAAAGGTGACTTCGCCGCAACCTGTTAAGATCACCTACTCGTGAAACCAAGAGCGATGACCAATTTTTGGCCTCTCGCTAGGGAATGTCCGCCGGTGAACATTTCAAACGATGACGGGAGCAGTCGATCAATTTCGGCTGATCGCGTTTGATTTTACGCCGTTGCTCGGCTGCCCTGCCAGAGCGAGCAATGTGCCATTCCCCTCGCCTGCGCTGCGCGATTGCTTTTCCGTGGAACGCGCATCCGGCGAATTCGGCCCATCCCGGAATGGGGTCGCCCCCTCCTTGGTAGGCTCGGGCCCAAACGGGTTGCGCCGTTTCACACCGTCAATGCGCTTTGTGTAGGATGCCGACTGGCGCCATCGCCAAAGACGTGCAGTGTTTCTTAACCTTGGCTTGCTAAGTCCTTTGATAGACAGGGGTGGACGCGAACTGTGCTCAAAGCGCTACGACAACATTGGGCCGTCATGGGAGGTGGGCTTGCGATCGCAGGCTTCGTCGTCGCAAGCGCCCTTCTTGTCGGCAACAAGGCCATCGGCGATATTGTGGAAACCGAGCTTCGCGGTCGCAGCGACAGCTTCGCAGATGTTCTTCTCACCGAGCCCGATGCGATCGACTCGCTTTTGACAGGCATCAGCCGAGAGGCCGAGACCGAAGCGAAGATCCGCCAAGTCTCCAACCTCGCCGGCATCGAGAGCTTCTCGATCTTCGATCGGAACGGCCAGGAAATCTACAAATCTCGTTCGGATCGCTATCAATGGATGATCCGAGACCGTCCGGGCGGCATTTCCACGGGTGACTCCTTATCTCCGCAGATGCTCGATCATACGGGGCAGTGGCAGATGGTGCTAGACGACGGCAACTCGCCGGTCTCCGTGCTTCAGCCTCTCTATCGCGATGGGGAGCGCATTGGCTTTCTGTCGGTGGTTGCCGACGTGACGGCCGATCGCAGCGCCTATAGCAACACGTTGGTTAAGGCTTCGGCGATTATTGCCGCCGTCCTACTGCTTGCCACTGGGGTTCCCTTCCTCTTGTTCTTGCGCCGCCGGAGGATCCTGGAAGAGGCCGACGCGCGCATCGAATTCCTCGCCAATCACGATAATCTCACCCGGCTCCTCAATCGCCGCCGCATGCAGGAGGAGACCGATCGCCACCTGCAGACAGCACGCGCGACGCGTGAGCGCATGGCCTATTTCTTCATCGATATCGACGAATTGGCCGAGATTAACGATCGGCTGGGCCAAGCCAATGGCGACGAGTTGCTCAGAGGGGTCGCGCGCCGTCTGCGCGCCGTCTGCGGGCCGGACGATCTCGCAGCACGGGTCGGACCGGACGATTTCACGATCCTGCGCCGCAGGATCATCTCGCCCGACGACGCCCACGCCTTTGCCAGACGTCTGACCTCGGTCGTCTGCGCGCCCCTCGAAATTGCTGGCGAGCCCATCGCGCCGCGGATTTCGGTCGGCTGCGCCCTGGCCCCGCTCGATGGCCGCAACCATACCGAGCTCGTCAAACATGCCGAGATCGCCCATCTGAGACATAAATCTTCGAAGCAGGACGATCTCGTTCTGTTCGAAGCCTGGATGGATGAAGAGGCCCATCGTCGCCGCCAGATCGAGGGCGTCGTTCGCCAGGCGGTCGAGAACAAGGGTTTCGAGCTCTTCTATCAGCCGCTCATCGACGGGCGCAGCCATCGCACGATCGGCTTCGAAGCCCTGCTTCGCCTTCGTGATGCCGATGGAAACTATATCTCGCCGACCGAATTCGTGCCCGTCGCGGAGGCGCGCGGCTATATCAAGCGGATCGGCACCTGGGTCATCCGGGAGGCCACCCGCCAGGTTGCGGAGTGGCCGGATCCGATCTTCGTCTCGGTCAATCTGAGCGCCGTGCAATTTGCCGATGGCGATCTGATCAAGATCGTGCAGACGGCGCTCGACAACGCCGGCGTCAGCGGCGAACGCCTGGAACTCGAAGTGGTCGAATCGCTCGTTCTCGACCGCTCGGACGACATTCTCGACCAGCTCCGCCGGCTGAAAGCCCTCGGCGCATCCCTGGCCATGGACGACTTCGGGACCGGCTATTCGTCGCTCAGCTATCTCTGGCGCTTCCCCTTCAACAAGCTGAAGATCGATCAGAGCTTCATGTTCGCTCTGGCGCGCGGTGAAAAGAGGGTCGAGCAGCTCGTCGGAACGATCATCTCCATGGCTCATCACATGGACATGAAGGTGACCACCGAGGGCGTCGAACTTCGCGAACAGGTCGAGATGCTCGATCGTTTTGGCTGCGACATCATTCAAGGTTTCTATTTCGGAAAGCCGATGTGCGCAGCCGATGCCAGTCAGCGCCTTCTCTCCGAAATGGGGCAGGGGCGCATCAAAGAGCAGACGCCGCAAAGGCCGCGCCGCCAGCGCTCTGTTTCGGCCGCCTGATCGCGCGCTCGGACGGTCAGCGAAGACCGGTCTCCCGGCATTTTGCGAGAAAGCCGAGAAAGGCGGCCGTAGCCTCGTCCAGAGCGCCGCCATTGTCGATTCGCCGAAGCGCTTCGAGACCGTCCGGCACAACGATAGACGCCTCGCGGGCAGCCCGCGCCTTTGCCTCGGGCCGCGTCTCCCGGCCGCGCGCGACGATCCGTTCGATCAGGACCGCCCGCGGCGCCGTGATCTCGGCGATGGCAAGGCGCGGAAAGGCCAGGGCGGCCGGACCGATCGCACGGCGCGACAGATTGGCAACGACAAGCCGGCCTCGTTCGATATGGGCGAGCAAATCCCGCTCGAGCCCGTAGCGCAGCCCATGCGCGCCCCAGGCGAGGCAGAAACGGCCGGCCGCCTCCCGCGCTTCGAAGGCCATAAGGTCAAGGCTTGCATGATCCTCGGCCTCAGGATCGGCTTCCCGCGTGACGATGCGACGAGCGAAGACGACGCCCGGATCGCCGCCGAGAGCCGCTGCGGCGCGTCGGATGAGCGTATCCTTTCCCGCCCCGCTTGGACCGACGACGGCAACGAATAGGCCGACGCCGCGTCCCGCGCCTCTCGGTCCGTCGGCCATGGCGGGCGAAAACGGTTCAGGCGACACGCCTCCCCTCCCGCATGACACTCCGCACAATGGGTGGGCGCCCCTTCATGCTCGCATCCACTCGAACGAGGTCGGCTCGCTTGTCGATCGCGATCTCCCCGCGATCGTCCAACCCCGCCGCTTGCGCCGGATGGGTGGCGACGAGGCGGACCGCCGCGGGCAAGTCCGCATCCTCGGTGTCAGTCAGGTGGAACGCCGCCTGAAGAAGCGAAAAGGGCACGTAATCGGAGGACAGAATGTCGAGATCGCCGGCCTTGAGGAGATCGAGCGCGGCGACATTGCCCGAATGGGATCCGCCGCGAACGATGTTCGGCGCGCCCATGAGGACGGACAGGCCGGCCTTGCGGGAGGCGCTGGCCGCGATGCTCGTCGTCGGAAATTCGGCGATCCGGGTTCCGAGCACGACGGCTTCCTCCACATGGGATTCGAATGCATCGTCATGGGAGGCGACGACGATCCCCTTCTCTCGGCAGAGATCGGCGATGCCCTTTCGCGAGCGGGCGCTGTTTTCGTCCGATTCGGCCCGCCGCCGCGCCATGAAGCGCTCGAACTCGTTGTCGGAAAGCCCGCGCTTCTTCTGATGATAGGCGCGATAGGTGTCGATATCGACGAATTGGCGCTGGCCCGGCGCGTGATCCATCAGCGAAGCGAGCCTGACACGCGGATTTCCCGAAAGCTGCGAGAAGCCCTCGACGGCGTCTGCGACCGAGACCTCGCAGCGCAGATGAATGAAGTGCTCGGCGCGAAGGCGGCCCGTCGCCTGTGCTTCGGCGATGGCGTCGGCCAGTTGCGCGGCGGTCTCGTGGTTGAGGGCGATCCCCTCCTCCGTGCCGACGCGGATCGCGTCGAAGACGGTGGTGATGCCGGAGCCGGCGATCTGGGCATCATGGGCCTGGAGCGCGGCATACGGGTTCCACACGACCTTCGGGCGCGGCAGATAATGGCCCTCGATATGGTCGGTGTGAAGCTCCACGAGGCCGGGAATGAGAAGATCGCCGCCTTGATCCTCGCCGCGCGCGGACCCGCTGCCGATCTCCGCGATCCGTCCGTCGCGCAGGACCAGATGGCCGTCGATCACCGTGTCCTTGAGAACGATGCGGGCGTTGGTGAGAACGGTTTCCTGCAACATGTCAGCCTTTCCGAGCGGCTTGCCCGAAGGGATGGATCGATCGAATGGTGAAATCGGCGCCCGCCGCAGGCTCGACGAAGAGCGCGAGCGCGTCGAGGCGATAAGGTCGATCGATAAACTCGGCGAAATGAGCCCGCGCCTTGTCCGAGACATCCCGGCGGACGATAGGCTCCAGGCTTTCGGTCAGCGTCATGTGGAAGCGAAAATCTTTCAGCACGTAAGGATAACCCCATTGCTCCAGATAATGGCGCTGGCGATCCGTTAGCTTTTGCGGGTTTCGCCGCGCGATCTCCGCCTCGCTGAGAGGGGCGCGGAAAGGCTCGGCGAGTTCGAGAATCTGCCTTTGAAGGAGTGCAAGCGCCTCGGGCTGCGGTTCGGCGACGAGCGCAAGAAACTGGCCGAGTTCGGCCAGTGCGAGACGCTCGAAAACGATCGGTGCGGCCTTCGCACAGAGATCCGACAGACGCTCTTCGAGCGCGCCGAGATCACATCCCTCGGCGAGCCGGAAGGGCGCCCGGATCGTCGCATGGAACCCATATCGGCGTGCCGATGCCGTCAATTCCGGCGCAATGGGCGAAACCTTCGGCGCACCGGTGAAGGCGCAGCGTCCGAGCCAATCGGCCGCCGCCTTGGTCAGCGGATGTTCGTAGGGCGGCGTGTGATAGATCGCAACGCGCATGATGCCGCCTCCTCGGTCAGAGAATCGGCCCTTGTCTATCCCCCTTGTGAGCGCCCTGCCAGAGCATCGCTTGCAAAGTTTTCATGAATCTATCGAGACGCCGCGAGAAGCCAAGCGGGTCACGATTTCAACCACGAGCCGCAGCGGTCGAGAACCCATCCCGCTCGTCGCCTTCGGCACGACCCTCTTCCAGGAAATCGCCGAAGAAACTGGAATCCTCAGCAATCCGGTTCGTTTCAATCTCCGCAAGCGAAAAGACTTGGCGGCGCAGCCAAGCCGTGAGCGCGACGGCGTCCTGGAAGGTCGCGACCGTCTCGAACGGAATCGACCGCCCGAGGGTCATGTCGATTGTCCCGCCGATCATGCGGGCCGCCTCATGAAAGAGCAGCGCATAGCGGAAGGATTGCGACACATGACTTGCAAGCTGGAATAGACGCGAATTCTGCCCACCCACATAGAGCGGTAGAACGGCAGCGCCGGAGCGCATGATCAGCCTTGCGCTCAGGGGTCCCCAGGGAAGCTCTTCGGCGGCCCGCGCCCAAGGGCGCGGCGTCGTCATCACGGCGCCAGCCGGGAAGACCACGAGACAGCCGCCGGATTTCAGATGGGCGAGCGCGGCCGTGCGGCTCTTGATGTTGCCCCGCTCGGCCTCCCGTGTGCCGCTGAAATCGATCGGAAACAGGCGCTCGGCGAGCTCCGGCACACGGGTGAGCGCCGAATGGGCGATGACCATCACATCGGGTCGTACGCGACCGAGGAGGCATCCGACGGCAATCCCGTCCATCGCGCCGAACGGATGATTGGCAACGACCGCGAGCGAGCCGGTCGCGGGTATGGCACCCTCCCCCCGCAGGCGGATCTCGACACCCATCCGCTCGATCGCCTCGATGAAGAAATCCTCGCCATGGGGCTCGGCGCAATAGCGCTCGTAAAGCCGTTCGAGCTTCGGCCGGCCGGTCAGCGCCTCGAGCGCCAGGCACAAGCGGCGCATCAACTTGTGCTCGATGGTCGCGGCATAGGACAGGCGAACGGCATCTTTGGCGAGACCAGTTCGAAGACCATGGTCAGGAGCGGCGGAGGAGGAGAGAGGATCGGTCGCGGACACGGAATCAATCGGTCTTTCGAAGACGGTGCCTCGGCCGCAGTCCCCGCTCACGCCGGAACGATGGACCGGCCGGGATCGGGCAACATCGGCCATTTCTTTGGGCCACTAACGATATCCCGCCCTTTTATCCGCAAAGGATGACGGTATCGTCTCGCCTTGATGACGGCTCCATGACGTCAATTTGCCTTACGACGCCTAGCCCTTGCATGCGCTTTCCCTCGGCCCGGCATGGCATTGAGCGGCCAGTAGCCCGAACGATGAAGCTTTCGTCGATGACGCCCTCCCTCCCCAACATCGGGTCTCGGAGCGGCATGTCATTCGGCCAAGGGTTTTTGCACCGCAAGCGCCTCGGCCGCGCGCGAGATGCCGCCCGCGAGAGGGAACAGTTCGGCCTGAAGCGCATGATAGATATCGGGCTTGCCGGCAAATTGGTCCATCGCTGGTCGGTCGTTCTCGCCAAGTTCCGGAAACCAGCCGCCTGTCTCATGGTCGATGAGGCACTGATCGGCAAAGCGCCAGAGCTTTCGGTACCAGACTTCGTCGCTCTCCTTGCGGTCGAGCTTGATCAGCGCTGCAACGACGCCGATTGCCTCCGTCACCGGCCACCAATAGCGGGCGTTGCGGGCAATGGTGCCATCGACGTTCAGCGTATAGGCGAAGCCGCCCCTCCTCTCGTCCCAGGCAAGAAGCGCCGTCTCGGCCAGACGCCGCGCCTTGGCGACACTGTCGTCGTCGGGCCGGCCGGCCAGATCCCAGGCCTGAAGGTGAAGCCGCGCCATCTCGAAGGAATGGCCCGGGGTCGTTCCGGCCGGACGGAACATCGGATTGCCCTCATAGGCGCGATCGATCCGCCAATCGTCCGTATAGTGTTCGGCGATCCGCCAGCCTTCCTGCGGCGCAATCCGATCGATGAAGAAGGCGAGAATTCGCCGGGCGCGCGTCAGAAAGATCGGCTCGCCGGTCGCCTCGAAGGCCGCGAGCAGGGCCTCGACGCCGTGCATATTGGCGTTCATGCCGCGATAGGTGGAAAAGGGCTGCCAATCGCGGGTGAACTCGTCGCGAAAAAGACCTACCGCCTCGTCCCAATAATGGCGGTCGAGAACGGCCACGATGTCGTCGAAAAGCCGATCGGCGTCAGGATGGCCGAGCTGCTTGGCGGTCGACGCCGCCAGAAGCACGAAGACATGGCCGTAGCCAAGCTTGATGCCGTCGACGACCTCTTCGCCATCCACCGCGTGAAGATAGCCGCCATGCTCCTTGTCGCGATGGCGCGTCCAAAGATCGTCCATGCCGCGATCGACAATGCCCGCCGCATCTGGACGCCCGGCGATCTGCGCGAGACCATAGGAATGGACGAGACGCGTCGTCGCAAAGAGCTCCTGAGGCCCTTTAAGGGGCTTGCCTTCATAGTCGAGCGAGACCAGACCGCCGTCTTGGCGAAGGCTGCGATCGAAAAAGGCGAGCTGGCGCCGCGCGTCCGCCGCCAGAAAGGCCCGATGTGTCGGATCGTCCAGCCAGAAGCCGGTTTCGGTCGAAGCGAGCGGCGGCGTCATGGGTGGGATCTCCTTGCGGGGCGGTTTGAGCCTCGATCGCTCAGAGGACCGAGAGCATGCCTCCATCTACATAGATCATCTGACCGTTGACATAGTTCGAGGCAGGCGAAGCCAAAAAGACCGCCGCGCCGACGAGTTCGTCCGGCTGACCCCAGCGACCGGCGGGCGTGCGGGACTTGACCCAGGCGTCGAACTTTTCGTCCGACAAAAGCGCCTCGTTCATGTCGGTGACCATATAGCCCGGACCGATCGCATTGGCCTGAATGCCGTGCTCGGCCCATTCGGCCGCCATGCCCTTGGTCAGAAGCCGGACGCCGCCTTTGGCGACCGTATAGGGAATGACGGTGCGCCGGGCGAGTTCGGAGGTGAGCGAGCCGATATTGATGACCTTGCCGTGGCCGCGCGCAATCATCCGCTTGGCCGCTTCGCGCCCCAGAAGGAAGGAGGCTGTCAGATTGGTGTCGATGACGCGCTGCCAGTCAGCGAGCTTCAATTCGACCATGGGTTGGCGATGCTGGATGCCGGCATTGTTGACCAGGATATCGATTTGGGTGCCCTCGGCATCGAACCTTTCGAAGGCCGCCTCGACCTCCTTCTCCAGTGCGACGTCGAACACTGCTTCCAGAACGTCATAGCCCTTGGCGCGCATCTCGTCCGCCGCCTGCTTCAACGTATCCGCTTTGCGCCCGTTGATGACGAGTTTCGCGCCCGCATCTCCGAGCCCTTCGGCGATCGCCCGTCCGAGCCCACGCGAGGAGCCGGTGACGAGCGCGGTCCGTCCGGTGAGGTCGAAAAGGGGATTGGGCTTGGTGGCGTGAGGCATCAGGAAAGCTCCGATTTGCGGATTGTGAGGTCGGACCGTTCGAAGACGGCGGGCAGAAGCTCGGTGCCGAGGCCCGGCCCCTGCATGGGCAGGACATGGCCGTTCTCGATCACCGGCAGTTCGGTGACGAGTTCCTTGTACCAGCCGGTATAGAAGGCCCGGACGGACTCCTGGATCATCGTGTTGGGCTGGGAAAGCGAGGAATGGACGGCGGCCACATAGGCGACCGGTCCGGTGCAGTCATGCGGGGCGTAGGGGCGGTGATAGGTGTCGGCGAGCGCCGCGATCTTGCGCCCTTCGGTGAGGCCGCCCGTCCAGACGAGGTCTGTCATGACGACGC
The DNA here is from genome assembly GCF_900176465.1 of Fulvimarina manganoxydans. Lineage (GTDB taxonomy): Bacteria > Pseudomonadota > Alphaproteobacteria > Rhizobiales > Rhizobiaceae > Fulvimarina > Fulvimarina manganoxydans. The sequence continues at coordinate 76,690 of NZ_FWXR01000002.1, read as the reverse complement.
CGATGGCGCCGGCTTCCAGCATGTCCTTGTAGGGGAAGCGGCTCCCCAGCGTCTCGGAGGCGCAGATCGGCACGCTCGTGGAAGCCGCCAGTTCCTTCAGCGCCGAGACCGAATTCATGCGGATCGGGTCTTCGTACCAGGTCGGATCGAAGGCTTCGAGTTCGCGGGCGATGCGTTTGATCGTCGGCAGATTCCACAGGCAGTGAAACTCCACCATGATCTGCATCTTATCGCCGACGCGCTTGCGGATCTTCTCGAAAGGCTCGATGGCGCGGCGCATGTCTTCGGCGGAGATGAAACGTCCGTCATTCGCGATGGCCGGCGGATCGAACGGCCAGATCTTCATGCCGGTGATGCCCTGTTCGAGCAGGCTATCGGCGACGGCACCGGCATCGGTCATGAAGCCCTGGAGGTCTTCGTAGGGGCCGTCCTTCTCGGCCCCGAAATTCCAGGTGTCGACCGGCTTGATCTTATTGGAGCGCACATAGCCGTAGCCGGCGCAGGTGTTATAGACGGGCACCTTATCGTGGCACAGGCCGCCCAGCATCTGATGCACGGGCTGGCCGCAGACCTTGCCGAAAATATCCCACAGAGCGAGGTCGATGGCGGAGGCCGCGCGGTATTCCGCCCCGGTCGAAGACTGCGCCATCGGCAGATTCACGAGTTCACGCGAATGGGCCTCGATGCGTAACGGATCCTTACCCAGGAGCCGGCCGGCGAGCGTGTCGTGGATATGCGCCTCGACGGCGCCCGCGCCATAAAAGGTCTCACCCAGCCCGATCGTGCCCTCATCGGTGTGAACGCGCACCCAGAGGACATTCGAGAATTCCTCGGTGCGCAGCGTTTCGAGCGCGGTGATCTTCAACGGTGTCCTCCACTAGCCTCTCGGCCTTCACGAGCCTGGTCCGACTGGTTCACGCGAACCGTGACGCAATTGACATGCCTTTGCATATCGTGAAATATCACAGTGGACGGATACGGGGATAGGGCCTGATTTGCAAGTTGCTTCGCCAGAACGGGATCGGAAAACGCTCACGACCAATGGCCACGAAGCGTCTGCGGCCGCATCGGGCGAGCCCGAAGCGGGCCGCGCTGCCGACCTGACGACGACGGCCTATGAGCGGATCGAGGAACTCTTCGTCTCGATGCAGCTTGCGCCCGGCGCATCCCTTCGTACCCAGGACATTCAGAGCCGAATCGGGCTGGGTCGCACCCCGGTCCATCAGGCGATCCGGCGCCTGGCCGCCGAAACCCTGTTCGAGATCCGGCCTCGCAACGGGCTGATGGTGGCGCCGATCGATCTGGCCCGCGAGCGCCATCTGGCAGTCCTGCGCCGCGACATGATCCGCTTCGTGACCGAAGCGGCGATGCGCAATATGACGGCGAACGAGCGGGCGCGGGTCCATTATCTGCGCAGGGAGCTGCTCTCCGGCGAGACGCCGATGAGCGTCGACCGCTTCAACGAGATCGACAAATCGTTCGATACGCTGTTGATCCAGGCCTCGGGCGAACGCTTTCTGGAACGGGCGCTGCGCCCGCTCCATGCCATTGCCCGGCGGACGGGTTACCTGCATTTGACGCAGATCAGCGGCGAGACCGGTCTTGCGCGGACAGTCGAGCGCCACATCGCCATCATGGATGCCGTTCTCTCCGGCAACGAGCGGGCGGCGCGGGACTCATGCGAGGCTTTGGTCGCCTGCGGCATCGACATGATCGACGAGTTGGAACGCCGGATCGATCCGCATTGGCTCGACATCCGCTATGCTCCGGTCAAAGGCAGCGAGGCGAAAAACCCCTCCGCCACCGTGACATAAGCGGCCGGCCCCTATAGCGAACGCTTCATCAGGGGAGCGTTCGCCGCCTTCAACCCCAAGACTTCATCCAAGGGAGGATTCTCATGAAAAACCAACTCGTTCGCGCAGGCGTTGCCGCCGTCGCGATACTCGCCATGGCCGGCTTCGCCAACGCTCAAGACTATTCGTTCCGCTTTCAGTCGTCCGATCCGGCCGGCAACCCGAATTTCGAATATCAGAAAGGCTGGACCGACCTCGTCAAGGAGCGCTCCAATGGCCAGGTTCAGATCGAGCTTCTGCCGGTGGGTTCGGTGGTCGAATATAACGAGACGCTCGACGCGGTCGCGGCCGGCATTCTCGACGGCCAGATCTGCGATAGCTCCTATTGGGCCGGCAAGGATCCCGCCTTCGGCCTGATCGCCAATCCGGTCGGTGCCTGGTCCGATCCGGCCCAGATGATCGATTTCGTCGAGAATGGCGGCGGCAAGGAGATCATGCAGGAGCTTCTGGGCTCTTACGGCCTCCATTTCATCGGCGTCTCGACGCCGGGTCTCGAAGCTTTCGTCTCGCGCGTTCCGCTCGATGGCGTGGACGATCTCAAGGGCTTGAAGATGCGCTCGCCGGAAGGCCCGATCGCCAATGTCTTCGCGGCCGCCGGCGCCTCGCCCGTGAACCTGCCTTCGGCGGAAGTCTACACCTCGCTCGACAAGGGCGTCGTCGATGCCGCCGATTATTCAGTGTTCTCGGTGAACCAGCAGCAGGGCCTTAACGACATCGCGCCCAACCCTGTCTATCCGGGCTTCCACTCGCTGCCTCTCGTCGAAGTCTCGATGAACCAGGCAAAGTGGGACGCGCTGCCAGACGACATCAAGACGATGCTGGAAGAGACCGTCAAGGAATTCCAGAAGACCCAGATCGAGGGCAACAAGGCCGCCGATCTCAAGGCAGTCGAGGAAGCCAAGGCGGGTGGCAAGATCACCATTCACGACTGGTCAGAGGAAGAGCGAGCCAAGTTCCGCAAGCTCGGCCAGGCCGAATGGCAGACCATCGCTCAGCAGTCGCCGATGGCCCAGAAGGTCTATGACACGCTGACCGCCTATTTGACGGAAAAGAACCTCCTTCAGTAAAGCGCTTGCAGGCGGCCGCTCCCTTCAAAGGTGCGGCCGCTTCGCCTTCCGGCCGTCCTTTCCTCTTTCCAGCGCGATCCCCATGAGTGACCCATCCCGCACCGATGACGACACCGATCTGGCCGCGACCAGCGAAGGCACCGGCCGCACCGCGCCCGAAGCCGGGCTGATGGGAAGGCTGGTCGACCGCGCCGGCTATATCTTCGCCGCCGGCATCGTCGTCGCGGCGGCCATCCTGCTTTACGAAGTCGTCATGCGCTACTTCTTCGACAGCCCGACGATTTGGGTGCATGAGACGAGCGTCTTCCTCTGCGGGCTCGCCTTCGTCTTCGGCGGTCTCTACTGCACCTCGCGCAACAGCCATATCCGCGTCGTGCTGCTCTATGACAGCTTCCCGCCCTGGCTGCGCCGTATCGCCGATATCGGCATTTCGATCGTCTCGGCGATCGCTTCTGGCTTCTTCGCCTATGCGGCCTGGCACATGGTCATGCGCGCCGTCGTCACGCCGGCCGGCACGATCCGGCTGGAGACCACGGGCAGCGCCTGGAGCCCGCCGACCCCGGCCCTCATCAAAATCTTCGTCTTCGTCGTCATGGTCCTTCTGGTGGTCCAGTTCCTCATTCTCGCCGTCAACTATGCGCGCGGCAGTCATCGGTCGGCCAAATGAGCCAGATTCTCGATATCTCCTTCAACCTTCAGTCTCTCGGCATCGGCTGGGGGACTTTGGTGATGTTCCTCATGCTGGTGGCGCTTCTGCTCACCGGCATGCCACTCGCCTTTGTCACGCTGCTCGTGGCGCTGATCTTCGCGCTTGGCTGGTTCGGCCCGATGTCGATCCCGCTGATCACCAGCCGCGTCTATTCTTTCGTGATGAACTTCGTCTTCGTCTCGGTGCCGATGTTCGTCCTGATGGCGGCGATCCTCGACCGATCGGGCATCGCGCGCGATCTCTTCGACGCCATGAAGCTCTTCGCCGGCCGAATTCGCGGCGGTGTCGCCGTCCAGACCGTCTTCGTCTCGGTCATCCTCGCGGCGATGAGCGGCATCATCGGCGGCGAGATCGTGCTTCTCGGCATGATCGCCCTGCCCCAGATGCTGCGGCTCGGCTATGACCGGAATCTCTCGATCGGCGTCGTCTGCGCAGGCGGCTCGCTCGGCACGATGATCCCGCCCTCAATCGTGCTCATCATTTACGGCCTGACCGCGAATGTCTCGATAGGCGAGCTCTTCACCGCAGCCTTCCTGCCCGGTTTCATGCTGGCGATGTTCTATGTCGCCTATATTCTCTTCCGCGCCTATGTCTCAACCGGCTATGTTCCGGAGCCCGAGCAGGAGCCGATCCCGACCGCCGAAAAGCTGCGGCTGCTCAAAGGTCTCGCCTTGCCGATCCTCGTGGTGGTGATCGTTCTCGGCTCGATCTATGGCGGCATCGCCTCGGTGACGGAGGCCTCCGCCATCGGCGTCGGCGGCGTCGTCTTGTCGACCATCCTGCGCGGCGAGTTTTCCTATGCCCTGATGCGCGATGCGGCGATGCAGACGCTCGCCACCGTCGGCATGATCGTCTGGATCGGCATCGGCGCGACCGCGATCGTCGGCGTCTACAACCTCATGGGCGGCGTCAACTTCGTCTCCGACATGATCACCGGCGTGTCGGACAATCCGACGGTCATCATCCTGTTGATGATGGCGATCCTCTTCGTCCTTGGCGCCTTTCTCGACTGGGTGGGCATCGCGCTTCTCACCATGCCGATCTTCGTGCCGATCGTCCGCGATCTTGGCATGGACCCGGTCTGGTTCGGCGTCCTGTTCTGCATGAACATGCAGATCTCGTTCCTGTCGCCGCCCTTCGGCCCCGCGGCCTTCTATCTGAAGTCCGTCACACCGCCAGAAATCTCGCTCGGCGACATCTTCAAGTCCCTGCTGCCCTTCATCTGCCTGCAAATGCTGGCGGTCGGTCTTCTCGTCGCCTTCCCGTGGATCACCGGGCGATAGACGCATGGTGCCGCAAAGCTTCAGGGCTTTTCGCACACCATCACACCGCCAAAGCAACGACGTCTGGGCGAAACAGCAAATCCGATTGAGCGCATTCCGCTCTCAACCAAAACGGCCTTCCTCATGATTGGCATGGGGAAGGCCGTTTGGCAGGATCATCCATTATAGTCGCCCCCCAAGGGGCAGCGGGAACAGGCCTACCAAGACGGCAGGCCCGCATGGCCTCACGCGGCCTTGGCTAGCGCCGCGATGCGCCCGCGAAGCCGGTCGGCTCCTGCCATGATCTGGTCGAGAACGGCGTCGACCGCCCAATGGCGCTCTTCGAGATCGTAAGCCACGACCCGCGTGTGCTCGCTGGCAAAAGTGCCGATGCGGCGGTGGTAGCGCTTGGCGAGCTTGGGATAGCCCATGGCCTCGCTCATGGCCGACAGCACCAGGAATTCGTCGACTTCGGCGGCGAGCAGCGGATGGGCCGTCCCGTGCGTGTAAAGCCAATTGTAGAGATCGGGGTGGAAATTGTTCATGACCCCGGAGAAGCCCTCGCCGCCCGCTTGCATAGCGGCATAGGCGATCGCGGCATTAGCGTTGTTGATGGCAAGCGGCGTGCCTTTGACGATCGCCAAACGGCGTTTGACCACATCGAGATCGCAGGAAACGTCCTTGAGAAAGGCAAAGCGCCCGCTCTCGGCGAACCAGCGTAATTCGTCCTCGCTCAGGAGCCGGCGATAGGGCGCCGGGCACTCATAGAGGCCAAAGCGCATATCGGAAGGCAAGGCGTCGATCAGCGCCTTGGCGTTGGTGAGAAGCGTTCCCGCCGGATCGTCTTTGCCGGCGAGCCTATTGGTGACGAGGACGACCGCATCGACCCCCGTCTCGGCGATCGCCGTCAATTCCGCCAACTGATCGTCCCGGCTGTCCGAGATATGACCGGATGCGACGACGGGAATGCGACCCTTGACGTGATCCATCGTGAAGCGGGCGAGAGCCACGCGCTCGTCGAGCGACAGGGCCTGCATCTCCGAGGATTGGCAGACCGCGAAGAGCCCTTGCGCGCCATTCTGGAGGTACCAGTCGAGGAGACGGCCATAGCCGTCGAAATCGATGCTGTCGTCGTCGTTGAAGGGGGTGATGACGACGGGAAAGATACCCGAGATCGCGGAGGCCATGGGTTTAAGTCCTTGGGAGAAACCGGTTGAGAGATGTCGGCCCGTCAGCCGGCATAGCCGAAGAGACGGGGCAGCCAGAGGGTGATCCCTGGAAAGAGGATGAGAAGGAGGAGCGCGAAGATCAGGACCGCAAGGAAAAGCCAGATTTCGCGGATGATCTCGACCAGCGGGATCCGCGTCACGGCATTGATGACGAAAAGCAGGATGCCATAGGGCGGCGTGATCAGGCCGATCATGCAATTGACGATGGCGACGACGCCGAAATGGACGAGATCGATGCCGAGTTCGCGGCAGGCCGGCAGGAAGAGCGGGATGATGACGAGAATGATCGTCGAGGCATCCAGAACGCAGCCGAGAAGCAGGATGAGGAGATTGACGAGAAGCAGGAAGGCGAGCGGCGAAATGTCGAGCCCGACAAGGGCTTCCGCGACACGGCCCGGCACGTTCTCCGAGGCGACGATGTAATTGAGGATCAGCGCTCCGCCGATGACGAGACCGACCGCGGCCGAGGAGCGGGCGCTGGTGACGAGGATGTTGTAGAACACCTTGAAGCTGAGGCTTCGATAGAAGACCGCCGCGAGGATGAGGGCGTAGAAGGCCGCGACCGCCGCCGCCTCGGTCGGCGTCGTGACCCCGCCATAGATGCCGTAAAGAAGAATGATGGGCATCATCAGCGCCGGGAAGGCGCGAAAGGTGGTGCGTGGCAGCTCTTTCAAGGGCACCGGCTCTTCGACGGCGAAATTGCGCCGATAGGACAGCCAGAGATTCATCGCCATCAGGACGAGGCCCATCAAGAGCCCAGGGAAGATGCCGGCGAGGAAGAGAAAGCCGATCGAGGAATTGGAGACCAGGGCATAGAGCACCATCGGGATCGATGGGGGAATGATCGGCCCGATGGTGGCGGAAGCAGCCGTGATCGCGGCGGCATAACCGCGCGTATAATGGCCGGACTTCGTCATCATCTCGATGATGATCTTGCCGATACCAGCCGCGTCCGCCACCGCCGAGCCCGACATGCCGGAAAAGACGAGCGAGGCCATGACGTTCACATGGCCGAGACCGCCGCGAAATCGCCCGACGACGGCAACGCAGAAGCGCAGGAGCCGGTCCGACACCGTACCGGCATTCATGATGTTCGCCGCCACGATAAAAAGTGGCACGGCGAGCAGGATGAAGCTTTGATAGAGCCCGTCCATCAGGACCTTGCCGGCGATACCGATGCTCTGTCCGGCGGCATAGAGATAGACGAAGGATGCGATGATGATCGCATAGGCAACGGGCGCGCCGAGGGCCGCGATGATGAGGAGGACGAGGATGCAGAGGAGGAAGGCGAGGCTCATCGTCCGCCCTCCCCGCCCGGCAGGTCATCAGGATCATTCATCGAATGGCGGAAAGCGCGCCAGACGGCGAAGAGATAGCGCGCCGACACGGCAACGAGAAAGACAATGTAGATCGCATAGACGTCGCGCATGCGGATCCAGTCGCCGAAGAGATCGCCGAGGGTCGCGGTCTGCTTCAGCCTCAAAATGGCGAAGCGATCCCAGGTCGGCGCGATGGACAGAAGCAGCCCGCCGGCAATGGCAAGGCCCGTGACGATGATGAAGATGCGTCGGACCGGCCAGGAGACGCTCGCCGACAGGATGTCGAAGGTGACGTGATCGGTGTCGCGTACGACGAAGGCATTGCCCCAGAAGATCAGCCAGACCCAGAGGGCCAGGCAGAATTCAAGCGTCCAGCCGAAATGGGTCGGGTCGAAAAAGGGGAAGGCCGCGACGAAGCCGTCGAGCCGCGCGCCATAGCGGATGGCGACCTGCAGGATGAAGGTCGCGAACATCAGAAACATGAAGAGCGCGGCGACCGCCTCGGCCGCGCTGCGAAGCGTCGCGACTGTTCTCGACATGGCAGGATCCGGTTGAACTGGAGGATGCGGAAAGTGCGGCTAGGGGGACCGAGGCCGAGACCGCAAGCGCGCCAGGGTCTCGGCCGTCTTGGAGCCGGCCTCGCGCCCATCATCGCGACAGGACGAGCGAGGCCGGCGCCGCAGGATCACTTCGCGAGAGCGTTGATCTTCTCCAAGACGCCTTCCGGCCAGGATTGGGCGAATTCCGAACCCTGATAGGCCGCTTGGACATGCTCGCGGAAGGCGGCAAGATCCGGCTCGTAAACGTCGAGCCCCTGCTCGCGCAGGAAGCCGACCAGTTCCTCTTCCTTGGCGATCTGCGCCTCACGCGCCGATGCGGCGGCATCGTCAGCCGCCTTTTGCACGGTCTCTTGCTGTTCCGGAGTCAGCTCGTCCCAAACCGCCTTCGAGAAAGCGATATAGTTGAGATCGACCAGATGCTGGGTCAGCGCGACCTGCTTGGTCACCTCGTAGAACTTCGCGTCGACCACGGTCGGCAGCGGGTTGTCCTGCCCGTCGACCGAGCCGGTCTGAAGCGCGGTGTAGATTTCCGTGAAGGCCATCGGCGTCGGATTGGCGCCGAGCGCACGGCCGAGGAACTGCCAGGCATCGCTGCCGGGCATGCGCAGATTGACGCCCGAAAGATCGTCCGGTGTCTGAATGTTCCGCTCGGATTTCGGAAAGCGCAGATTCACATGGCGCTTGCCGAGATACATGACCGAGAGGAGCTTCACGCCGAGTTCGTCTTCGACCTTCTGCTTGAACGGATCCATCAACGGATCATTGAAGACGGCGACCTGATGCTCGGCGCTCTGATGGACATAGCCAGCCGTGAAGATCGAGAATTCGGGGAAGAAGGTGGCGAGTTCCTGAGCCGAGGCGATCGACATTTCGAGGTCGCCGGAGGCGATGGCTTCGAGCTCAGAGCCCTGCGCGACGAGGGACGCGTTGTAATGGGGCTCATAAGCGGCGAAGCCCTCGACCGCCGGTCCGAAGACCTCGGCGAGCGCGATCGTGCGCTGGTCCGTCTCGGAAGCCGGCGTCGACATCCGGATCGTGACCTTGTCCTGAGCGAAAGCGAGGCTGGAGCCAAGGGCCGTTGCGCCGGCAAACGCGAAACCGCAGGCCAGAAGCAGGCGACGAGTGATGGGCATGAAATGGTCCTCCCGAGACGATTGGCAGTGATGGCGTGCCCTCCCGGCAGTCGTCGCCATCTGGACTTCCAACTAACATGTTAGTAAGATGTCATCAATCGGAAAAGCGGAGACCCGATGTCGAACCCGACGTCCGAAGCGCTTTCAGCATCGGAGCAAGAAGCCCACGGAAAGTCCGGGATGGGCTCGCTGCGGCGCTATGCCTATGGGAAAATCGAGGATCTTCTGAATTCCGGCCAGTTGAGGCCGGGCCAATTGGTCTCCCAGCGTGAACTCGTCGAGGCGACGGGGGCAACGCTCGGCTCGGTGCGAGAGGCCATTCCCCGCTTCGAAGCCGAGGGGCTTCTGGTCACCGTGCCGAAAAAGGGGCTGATGGTCCCAAGCCTCGACGTGGCCTTCGTGCGAGAAGCCTATCAATTGCGCCGAATGATCGAATTGTCCGCCCTCCGAGAAGCAGCGCGGCGCATTCCGCGCGAACAGATCGAAGAATGGCGAGTTTGGCATGAGGCAAAGGAGATCGCGGTTCAGGAATCCGCCGGCGGAATCGCTCGAAGTCTGATCGATCAGGTCCAACGTTATGACTGGGCCATGCATGCCGAGATCGTCGCCGCTCTCGGCAACCGATTGGTCGACAATGTCTATCGCGTCACGGCGATCAAGATCCGCATGGCAGTCCAGTCGCGCCTGCAAGTGACGGGCGACAACGCCGCGCGGATCCTGAAAGAACATCGAGCGATCCTCGACCCTCTTGCAGAAGGTCATGTCGAAGCCGCAACCCGCGCCTTGGAGCGCCACATCGACAACTCCATGACAATCGCTCTGGGCGGGACGGTCACTTGAGAGACCCGTTCGGGTGTCGGCTCGCGCGCTGCTGGCCCCATATGCGCGAGGCGCGGCGAATCATCCGCTTGGTCTGTTTAGCGAAATCGGCGAAATTGTTGGTGGGAAGCGTCGGGCTTGGCAACCCGCTTCCCTCAAATCCAATGCGGGAGCGAGGCGTCGTCGATGGATCACTGGTATGGGCTGATCGAACTCGGGATCCTGGTCCTGATCATGGCGATCGCCTGGTACACGCAGATATATAAAGGCCCGCTCGCCGTCGAGAAGCGCGAGAGGCGTCGGCGCGAAAAGCGGGAGGCTGAGCACAGGTCTGGGGAACGGAAGGGCTGACGTCCACATTCTGCGTCATAGTCCGGCTTGTTGGAGCCCGTCGCCGCCTGGAACGAGGCGATTATCCGTGCGCGGGATGTTCCCAATCCGGCACCACCACATGGGTCGAGCCACGATAGGCCGCGTGATGGATTTCATAATCCACGCCCGCGAATAGAACACCGGCCAACAGGAAGCTGATGACCATTCCGATAAGGATATCCGAAAACATCCGTCGTCTCGCTTTCTAAAGCATGAGGGGCGCGCGCAGCACGACGTCCCTGATACCACCATGCATCAAAACAAGGTCTGAGAACGGCTTGGCGACGCAAATCCGTCGCAGCCCGCTCCAAGGCGCCTTTCCAACGGGAAAGAAAACGCAAAAGCCGATACACCCGGACGGCGTGCCGCCGCAAGCCATTCGGCATTTGCGCCCGCCGAATGGTTTATCGGGCAAAAGCTTATGCGCTACCGCACCTCGATCGCCTCCGATCGAGATCGAGCAAGGCCCCGAGCCCTTTTCTCCCGTACCAATCGCCGTTACGAGCAGGCAAGCGCGCTACTCATACTCTTCGGGCGCATCGGCGGGACCGTCAGGAAAGTTGGCACAATGGACTCTTTGAAGTTTGGAACCAGTGGCCTGCGCGGCCTCGTCACCGATCTCGACACCCCTGCGGCCTATGCCTGGACGCGGGCCTTTGTCGACCATCTCGAAGCCTCGGGCCAGGCGGGAAGTCGGACGGTTTTTATCGGCGAAGATCTGCGGGCCTCGAGCCCGGCGATTGCCCGGCGCGTCGCGGCTGCGATCCAGGACGCGGGAATGACGCCGGTCGCCTGCGGCGCCCTGCCGACGCCGGCGCTCGCCATGGCCGCGATGGCGCGAGCTGGCGCGGCCGTCATGATCACCGGCAGCCACATTCCCGACGATCGCAACGGCCTGAAATTCTACGTGCCAACGGGCGAAGTTTCGAAAAGCGACGAAGCCGGCATCAGGGCGGCCCATGAGGCCTTGCCGGCCGATGTCAGACAGGTCGAGACCACTCTCGATCTGTCAAGCGTCGAACAGGCGGGAACGGCGGCGCTGAAGGCCTATGCCGAGCGCTATATAGCGTTCTTCGGCAACGAGGCCCTCAAAGGCCTGACCGTCGGCCTTTACGAACAGAGCTCTGTCGCTCGCGACAGTCTCGGCGACATTCTTAGAGGCCTCGGCGCCGATGTGGTGTCTCTCGCCCGCGCCGACCGCTTCATCCCGGTCGATACCGAAGCGCATCGGCCGGAGGATATCGCGCTCGTTGAAGGCTGGGCCGGCGAAGGGCGGTTCGACGCGATCGTGTCGACCGATGGCGACGCGGACCGGCCGATGGTCGCCGATTCGAAGGGTGCGATCCTGAGAGGCGATGTCCTCGGGCTCATCGTCGCCCGCCACCTGAAGCTTCAGACGATCGTCACCCCAGTGACCTCCTCTTCCGCGATCGAGGCGACGGGTATCGCCTCGACGGTCAAGCGAACCAAGGTCGGCTCCCCCTTCGTCATCGCCGGGATCGAGGAGGCTCGGACAGCAGGCCTTTCCGGAATCGTCGGCTTCGAAGCGAATGGCGGCGTGCTTCTCGGCAGCGATGTGGAGCGCGATAGCAAAAGACTGCCGGCGCTCGCCACCCGCGATGCGGTCCTGCCGATCCTGTGCGCGCTTCTGGAGGCCAAGGCCGCCGGCACGAGCGGCCTGTCAGGCGTCGTCGCCTCGCTCAATGCAGGATGCACCGCCGCCAATCGCCTGAAGGAGATTTCGGCCGATCGCTCGGGCCCTTTCCTCCAGCGGCTTGCGGAGGACGAAGCCTATCGGTCCAAGCTCATGGCCGATATCGCGCCGATCCAGGGCGTCGACGCTCTCGACGGGGTTCGCATGGTCCTCGCCGGCGGCCGGTCGATCCACTACCGAGCTTCGGGCAACGCCCCCGAACTACGCTGCTATGTGGAAGCACCGACTGAGGACGAGGCGAACAAGCTCCTGGTGAAAGGCCTCGCGCTCGCGGAAGCCGAGCTGGCGGCGTCCTGAAAACGATTTCGCGCATCCAACAAGCCAGGCCTGTCCGCTCGCATTTTTACTTTCCGGCCTGAACGATGGCCGCGTCAGCAAACTTCGAAATGCGCGAATGCGCCCCCGACGCTTCGTCATCCTCGCCCTCGAAGAGGGCGGGGACCATGCTGTCCCCTTCGATGCGGCATTCCGGCGGAGGAAGAACGCGGCGCATACCGCGAAGGTGAGCAGGCGTGATGAGCGCTGAGGCATGGATCCTAAGGCCCTGAATGTCCAAGGATTACTACGGTACGGGACGGACTGAGAAAGCCGCAACTGTCCGTAGCTGGCACTGTCGATCCGGAGGGCTGACGAAGGGAGCAGGCTCAACGCCAAAAGGTCCTCTCTTGCTCCCATTTTCGCCCCCTCAGTCTCTCCCCGTCTGATCGTCCTCAACGCCAACCAAGCGCGCGGGCCGCGGCGCCGGACCGCTCGTCGGTTTCGGCCAGCCTTCGCGCTGGCGGCCGCGAATGCCGTCGATCTCTTCGCTTTGGTCGTGGAAGAGCAGCACCTTGGTGTCGAAGGGCATGTCGATGCCGGCCGCGTCGAGCGCCGTCTTGATGCGCTCCAAAGCGGCGGCCTGGGCATGGACCACATCGGTGCGCTTCGAACTCGTCCACCACCGCGCCCTGAGCGTTACCCAGGAGGCGGCGAGATCCATGACGAGAACTTCCGGCTTGGGTTCGGCCTCGACGCCCGGCGTCTCGCCGAGCGCCTTCAGGATCACGGCGCGCGCTTGCTCCATGACGTCGCCATAGCCGATGCCGATATCATATTGAGAGCGCCGCACCGCATGGGCCGTGTTGACGGTGACGGCGTTGGAATAAACGTCGGCATTCGGGATGATCACCCGTCGGCGGTCATAGGTCGTGATGATCGTCGCCCGGGTCTCGATCCAGTCGACGGTGCCCTCATAGCCGTTGACGACGATCTGATCGCCCACCTGGAAAGGCTGGCGGATAAGGAGAAGCAGCCCGGCCAGCCAGTTCTGCAGAATGTCCTTGAAGGCGAAACCGATGGCGACGGAGCCGATGCCGAGACCCGCGAGCAGGTCAGCCGGGTTGAGCGAGGGAATGACGATCGTCAAACCGATAAGCGTGCCGAAGAGAATGATGAGCCATTTGACGAAGGCACCCAGCACCTCGCCGAGATTGTCGCGGGAATGACGACGCGCCCAGCGGTTGAAGGCCCGGTCGAACAGCCATCCGACCATCCAGAAGATCGCAATGACAACGAGGCCGACGACGATGTTGGGCAGTAGCTTCTGGAAACCGATGACCCAGTCTTCGATCTTGCCGAGCGCGAAAGCGGGCTCGAGAGTGACCGCCTGATCCAAGGTTTGAGGTTGCCCACTGGCGGCGTCGGCCAGGTTTTGCGTCTGCGTCTGCGCCCAAGCCTGCATATGATCTCCGCGTCTTTAAGGGTCTGCGGAGCCGCTGCCCGCGCGTTAAAAACGACGCGTGGGGAGAAAACGTTGCGAGGTAGAATGCAACAAGAGCGCCGCACGCTCGACAGCGCGCCGCCCTCTGTGCTTTGGCGCAAAGGGTTCGAGCCGCGCCAAGACACCACGAACCATGCATCTTGTCTTGCGGCGGTCAGGCGACCTTTGCAGGCTCGCTCCGGCTCGAAAGCGTATCCTCCTCGGCCTCCGGTCGCCGGCCGGCGCGCGCGGCGATGAAGCTGACGATCAATAGCTGGAAGAAGTGGAACAGCATGATGGGCAGGATGATCAGCCCCACATCGCTGCGTCCCGCGAAAATGACGGGGGCAAGCGGCACGCCGGCGGCCAGCGATTTCTTCGAGCCGCAAAAGGCGACCGCGATCACGTCCTCCTCCGACATAGCGAGAAGCTTGGAGACCAGAACGGTCGCGGCATAAATCACGAAGAAAAGCACGATCGCTGCCACGGCGATTTCGGCAACGACCAGCGGATCGTGGCGCAGCCAGACGCCGTCGGCCACCGAATTGGAAAAGGCCCCGTAGACGACCGCAAGGATGATGCCACGATCGGCGAGCTTGATGACGGCTTTGTGCCGCTCAGCCCAGCCGCCGAGCCAGTGCCGGGCTACCTGCCCGACGATGATCGGCAGAAGGACCAGAAGCACCACCTTGAAGATCGTCGGTAGAAGCGGCACCGGCGCTCCGCTCGATTGCAGATACCAGGCCATCAAGGCCGGCGTCAGAACGACGCCGAGCAGGCTCGACAGGGTCGCGTTGAAGATGGCGACCGGCACGTTGCCGCGCGCGAGCGAAACCATGGCGACCGAGGAGGAGACGGTCGAGGGGAGAGCCGCGACATAGAAGAAGCCGATTTCCGCCGCCTCCGGCAAGGCGCCCGGAAACAGCGTCACCGCCAGCAGGACCACGGCCGGAAACAAGCCGAAGGTCGTCAACACGACGACGATATGCGCCTTCCAGCGCGTCAGCCCATGCTTCATCCGCTCGGGCGCGAGCGTCAGACCGTAAAGGAAGAAGACCGCGCAGACGCCGTAAGTGGTGACATAATCCCAATGGAGCAGTCCGCCAGTCCGGCCCGGTTCGGGAAAGAGGATCGCAAGGATCACGGCCGCCGCCAGCGCGAGCACGAACTTGTCGATTTTCGGAAGCCGCATGGACATTCCCTTCCTTGTCTTGTCTCGGTCCGGCCTTGGCAGATGAAATCCGTTTGATCGCTCCGCGAACCGTACTTTTTTAAAGGCGCTCAAACGCCGTGCGGGCTTTGATACGGAGCCCGACTGAACCAGTCGGACACCGTATCAGGCCTGGCGCCCGGCGCGTCTGGCTTTCTCGGCCGCATCCGCCTTTTGCGTCTTGGCATCCCCGATACGGGCGTTGAGCGAGGCAATATAAGTCTGCGCCGAGCGGATCAGATGGAGACGAAGGCGACGCTCGGCCGTGATCGCGTCGCGCTCGACGATCGCTTCGACAATGGCCTCGTGTTCGGCATTCGATTGCTCGGCCCGCTCGCGATTGAGAAGCTGGGAGCGCCGGAAGGGAGCGAGCTTGACGCGCATGCCATGGGCGATGTCGATCAGATCGCTATTATGGGTGCCGAGATGGATCATCTCGTGGAGCTCGCCATTCGCCCGCTCATAGTCTTCGAAGCGCCCGGCGGCCGCGAGTTCGCACATGGATCCGTGAAGCTTCGACAGCGCCGCCCGTTCGCTCGGGCTCATCCGACCCGCTGCCAGACGACCGCACAGGCCTTCGATCTCACCCATCGCCTCGAACATCTCCTCGATGCGCTCGGGCGAGAGATCGCAGACGACGACGCCGCGATAGGGCACGCGCTCGGCGAGCGAACGGGACACGAGGATGAGAAAGGCTTCGCGGACCGGCGTGCGCGAAACGCCGAAACGTTCGGCGATCGCCGTCTCGTCGAGCTTGGCACCGGCGGATAGCGTGCCATCGACGATCTCCGTCTCAAGGCATTCGGCGATGAGATCGCTATGGACCGCGCGCTGCCCCTGGGCTTGCGCCTTTCCCTTCGCCTCACCACTCATGCCCGCTCGCCCCGATGGATTGTCCGCCCGCCGATCTACCAGCCGAGCGAGCGGCCTGCCACCCTTCTCCGCACCCTTCGCCCGCCTCGCGCTCCCAGCCGGATCCCGCTCGCGCCCATCGCGTCGATCAAAGCCCATTCGCCCCTCCCTTCGACGATCAGAACGCGGCCGCGCCGCCATCGGCCCGCGGATCGCTGGCGCCCTCGATGACGCCGGAGGGGTGACGCACGACGGCGCCGGCATGACCGGCAAGATCGGAGAAAGGCGCGATCATCTCGATCTCGTGCCCACAAGCCTCGAG
Source organism: Fulvimarina manganoxydans (assembly GCF_900176465.1). Lineage (GTDB taxonomy): Bacteria > Pseudomonadota > Alphaproteobacteria > Rhizobiales > Rhizobiaceae > Fulvimarina > Fulvimarina manganoxydans. The sequence continues at coordinate 60,531 of NZ_FWXR01000002.1, read as the reverse complement.
TTCGGCGACAAGCGACGGCGAGAAGCGATCCTCTAATTTCAGCGACGTCGTCACCTCGCCCCAGGTGCGACCGAGAAGCCAGCGCGGCGCGGTGACGGCCTGCTGCAGCCCCTGGCCGAACATCGCATAGCGCGAGAAGATCGCGGCCTGGGTCTGGGGCTGTCCTTCCCCGCCCATGGTGCCATAGGCCATGATCCGTCCGTCCTTCAGATGGGCAAGCGCCGGATTGAGCGTGTGGAACGGCCGGCGACCGGGGCCGAGCTGGTTGGGGCCGGCTTTCAGGGAAAAGCCCGCGCCGCGATTTTGAAAGACGACGCCGGTGTCGGGGCAAGTCAGGCCGGACCCGAACTCCCAGAAGACGCTCTGGATGAAGCTGACGACGCGGCCTTCACTGTCGGCTGCGCCCATCCAGATCGTGTCGCCATCTTTCGCTTCGTGCGGCCAAGGCAGTGCGCGCTTTCGATCGATCCTGGCATGGAGCGCATCGAGGTCTTCGGAGCGCAGCCATTCGCTTGCGGCCCTCTCCATAAAATCCGGGTCGCCGAGGCCTTGGTTTCTCAAGATGAAGGCCTGTTTCGTGGCCTCCACCAGCCCATGGACATGATCGAACCCTTCGCCGAGCGCGACCTTCAGCCGGTCGAACAGAGCAAGGATCATCAGCGACGAGACCCCTTGCGTCGGCGGCGGCATGTTGAACACCGTTCCAACCGACAGTTCTGTCGACAAAGGCTCGACGATCTCGGCCTCGAACCGCTCGAAATCGCCGAACCGCAGGGGCGAGCCTTCGGCCTCCAGAAAAGCCGCATGGGTCTGTGCGAGACTGCCGCGATAGGCACTCTCCAGTCCCTCGCGAGCGAGAGTCGCGAAGGTCTCGGCCAACGCCGGCTGCTTCAGGATGCTGCGCTCTTCGGGCGGTTCGCCGCCGGGCAGATAGATCTCGGCAAAGCCCGGAACGTCCTTCAGCCCGCTGAGCTTGGCGCGGGTGCAGTCGCTCTGATTGCCGGTGACGACGATCCCGTCCCGGGCATAGGCTTCGGCGGCAGCGAGAAGATCGCCGAGCGGCAGGCGCCGGTCTTCGGGCACCATGTCCAAGGCCTTCGCCCAGCCGGAGATCGTGCCCGGCACGGTCAAGGCCGCCAGGCTGCCGCGCGCCGGGATGGTGTCGTGATGGCCATGACTTGCGTAGAATTCAGGCGTTGCGAGCGCCGCCGCGCGGCCACAGGCGGAAATGCCCACCGGCGCCTTGCCCGGCTCCTGGACGATCCAGAATCCGTCGCCGCCGATCGAGTTCATATGCGGATAGACCACGGCGATGGTGGCCGCCGCCGCGACCATCGCCTCGATCGCAGTCCCGCCCTTGGCAAGGACGTCGCGACCGGCAAGGGCGGCGGACAGATGCGGGGCGCTGACGCAGCCATTGAGCCCCGATGCGGAATGCAGCATGGCGAAAAGCCTCCTTTACCAGCCGATCGCGTCGGGCAGCCAGAGCGCCATCGACGGGAAGAGATAGACAAGAACCAGCCCGAAGAGCTGAAGGACGATGAAGGGAATGACACCACGATAGATGTCGGAGGTCTTCAGCTCCGGCGGGGCGACACCCTTCAGGAAGAACAGGGCCCAGCCGAAGGGCGGTGTCAGGAACGAGGTCTGAAGATTGACCGCGACGAGGATCGCGACCCATGCGAGGTCCACGCCCGACTGGTGCAGCACCGGCAGAAAAAGCGGCAGAGCGATATAGGAGATCTCGATCCATTCCAGGAAGAAGCCGAGAACGAAGAGGAGCAGCATCAGGAAGAGAAGCTGTCCGTCGATGCCACCAGGCACGAAGGCGAAGGCATCCTGAACCAAGCGCTCGCCTCCAAGACCACGAAAGGCCAGCGAGAAGACCTGCGCGAAGATCAGAATGAAGAAGACCATGGCGCTGGTAACGAAAGCGCCCCGCACCACCTCGGTCATGACCTTGAGACTGAGACGTCCTGAAACGAGGGCGAGCAGGATCGAGCCGAAAGCGCCCATGGCGGCGGCTTCCGTCGGCGCCGCGATCCCGCCAATGATCGAACCGAGCACCAGAAAGATCAGGGCGAGCGGCGGCACCACGACTTTCAGGACCCGAATGAAAAGATCGCGTCCAGACACGGCCTGCCGCTCTTCGAGCGGGATCGGGGGAACCTTGTCCGGCAGGACGAAACCCAAGATGAGAATATAGGCGACGAAGAGCCCGGCCAGCATCAGACCTGGGATCAGCGCGGCGGCAAAGAGCGTGCCGACCGACTCGCCCATGATGTCGGCCAGAAGGATCAGGACGAGGCTTGGCGGGATGATCTGCCCGAGGGTTCCCGAGGCGCAGATGACGCCGGCTGCGACGCCCTTGTCGTAGCCGCGCCGGATCAGCGGATTGAGCGCGATCAGACCGACCGTGACGACGGTCGCGCCGACGACGCCGGAAGCCGCGCCCATCAGGACGCCGACGAGCACGATGGCGAGCGCCATGCCGCCGCGCAGCCGCCCCATGGCCAGACCGATGACATCGAGGAGATCCTCGGCCATCTTGGACCGCTCCAGCATGATGCCCATGAAGATGAACAGCGGAAGCGCCAGCAGCGTGTAGTTGGTGACGACGCCGAAGATGCGGGCCGGCAGCAGGCCGAACAGCATGTCGCCGAAACCGATATAGCCGAAGACGAAGCCGGTGACGGCCAGGCAGATCGGCACCGGCAATCCGACGAGAAGCAGAAGGAAGAACGCGCCGATCATCGCCAGCGCGAGAATTTCATTGAAGGGCATGTCCATCAGCTCTCCGAAGGCACGGGCGCGGCCATGGCGTCTTCTCCGCGCAGGAGAACCGCAAGATCGCGCAGAAAGGCGACGAGGGCCTGGAGGGCGAGAAGGGCGAAGGCGATAGGAATTGCGGCCTTCAAGGCCCAGCGGGCCGGAAGCCCGCCGGGATCGGCCGACCCCTCACCCAAGGCATAGGACTGGGAGACGAAGCGCAGCGCCAGATAGGCGATGGCGAGAGCCGAAAGCGCGAGGAGGAAAGCGCCGACCGCGTTGACGATCCGCTTCGTCCGCGCCGAGAAGTTCCCGTAGAGAACGTCGACCCGGACCTCCTCGCCCCGATTGAGCCCGTAGGACATGCCGAACAGGGCGCCGACGGCCATGAGATGCCATTCGGTCTCCTGCAGGGCCACGGCTCCGAAGGAGAACAGATACCGGGCGCAGACATTGAAGGCGATGACGAGGACCATGGCGAGACCCGTCCAGGCCATGATCTCGCCGACGAGGCGAACGAAGCGATCCGCTCCGTTCGCCAGACGCAAAAGGCGATCCAACATGGGTTACGACTTGTAGAGAAGGGGAAGGAGAGGCTCGGCCGAATCGTCGGCCCAGTCGCCATACTGCTTCTTGAAGGCCATATAAGCGTCATGGACCTTCCGGGTGGTTGGATCGGCGGCCGCGCCCTCCTCGAGCGTTTCGGCGGTGATCGGGCGCAGCGCCTCGACGACTTCATCCGGCAGAGGCTGGGCGACGACGCCGAAATTGTCGACGAGATCGGTCATCGCCTCGGCATTGGTGGCGTCGCACCAGGAATTGCTTTCGACATTGCAGGCCATGGCGGCGATCTTGACGATCTCCTGCAGATCCGCCGGCAGACTGTCCCAGGCGGCCTTGTTGATCAAAAGCTCGGTGACGTTGTTCGGCTCGTGCCAGCCGGTGGTGTAGTAGTATTTCGCAGCCTTCTGCAGGCCAAGACGCCGATCCTGGAAGGGCCCGACAAACTCGGCCGCGTCGATCACCCCGCGTTCCAGCGCCGGAAAGATCTCGCCGCCCGGTAGAAGCTGCACATTGACGCCAAGCTTGGCGTAGACTTTTCCGGCGAGACCCGGAATGCGCATTTTGAGGCCGTTGAAGTCCTCGACCGATTTGATCTCCTTGCGGAACCAGCCGGTCATCTGAACGCCGGTATTGCCCATTGGAAAGGCGATCATTCCGAGCGGCTCGTAGAGCTCGTGCCACAGCTCGATCCCGCCGCCATTATAGAGCCAGGCATTGGTGCCCTTCACGTCCATCCCGAAGGGCACCGTCGTGAAATACTGAGCGGCTGGAATCTTGCCGGCCCAGAAATAGGCGTTGGCGGCATTCATCTCGACGATGCCGTTCTGGACGGCATCGAAGCCCTCGAGAGCCGGAATAAGCTCGCCGGCCGCGAAATGCTGGATGGTCAGACGGCCATCCGACAGGGCGGCGACCTTCTTGCAGAAGTCGGTCGGGCTGCCAGGGCCTTCGACATAGAAGGGCGAGCCTGGCCCATAGGCATTCGTCATTTTCCAGGAAAAGCTCTGCTGAGCTCTCGCAACGGTCGGTGCGGCGAGCGTTGCCGAAGCGGCGAAGGCGGCACCGGTGAGAAATTTGCGACGTTCCAAGGCATGTCTCCTTCAGCGATCAGATCGAGGGCGGGCTCGAAGGCGCCCGTGATGCTGCACTGCAAGAGATGTGCCATTTCCGAATTTCAATCACTTATCATGTACGACACCTCCATATCAGGCGATTCCTGTATACGAAGAAGGCAAAAAGGCGATGGATTGTACAGCATTTTTGCGCCATCCCTTTCTCCCCAGGCGATAGGCTCATTCCCGCAATTCGACGACCGCATCCACTTCGACGAGGGCGTTGGCCGGCAGGGAGGAGACGCAGACCGCCGTTCGGGCGTGACGGCCGGCATCGCCATAAAGGGCGATGAAGAGTTCGGATGCGCCGTCGACGATCATCGGCCCTTCGCCGAAGCCGGGGGGAGCCGAGACGAAGCCGCCGAGCCGGACGATGCTCGCCACATTGGACAGGGAGCCTGCCGCCTCGCGCATGTTGAAGAGAAGGTTCAGCGCGCACATTTCGGCAGCCTTCTTCGCTTGAGCAAGATCATAGCCCGGCTCGACCGGACCGAAGACCTTCGGCACGCCCTCCCACTCGCAGATCTGGCCGGCGAGGAAGAGAAGATTGCCCGTACGCTTGAAGGGCAGGAAATTCGCCCGGGAGGGGGAACTCTCGGGCAGGGACAGGCCCATTTCGGCCAGCTTGGTCTCGATCGGATCGCTCATGGCTTTCTGTCCTTTTTAACTGGTGTCGCCGGCGATGGCCCGCCATGATGGCGGTCCAGAGCTCATGTCTCGGCGCGGGCTCGATGGGCTGAGACGGCCCATACCCCCCGCGTTTTCCCGCCTCTTGTCGCCCGAAGGTCAAATGACGGTCTATCTTCTCAATCCTAACAGCTCCGAGACCACGACCGAGGCGATGACCGCCATTGCAAGAGCCGAGGCGCCAAGCCTTTCGATCATCGGTCTGACGGCGCCCTTCGGCCCCTCCATGATCACCGACGAAGAGGGTCTTTCGGTCGGGGCCGAGGCCGTTTCGGCCCTGGCGCGGACAATTCTTGACAGGGGCGATGCGCGAGCCGTCATCGTCGCGGCTTTCGGCGATCCGGGGATCGAGGCCGTACGAACCCTTCACCCGAACCTCCCCGCCGCCGGCATTGGCGAGGCAAGCTTTGCGGAGGCGAACGCCGATGGCCGTCGCTTTGCCGTCGCCACCACGACGCCGGGTCTCGTCGCGGCGATCGCCGAGCGCGTCCGACGTTTTGGCCACGAACCCAACTTCCTCGGCACCGTCCTCACCGAGGGCGATCCGCACGCCCTCGTCTCTTCGCCCGAACACCTGGCAGCGGCCCTTCATGAAGCCTGCCGGAGGGCCCGCGACGAGCTCGGCGCCGAAGCCGTGATCATCGGCGGCGGACCTCTTGCGGAAGCGGCCGAGACTTTGAGCGGCCGCCTGTCGATCCCGATCGTCGCGCCGGTGCGGGCGGCCGCGCGCCAGATCGCCCGGGCCCTGTCGCGATAAGGGTCAGGCGGGCGTCAGGGCGACGATCTTCGGCGTCGGCCGCGCCAGCGTTCCGAACAATCGCGCGGCGAGCCTCACCAGCGAAAGATCGGAGCCGCGCGGTCCGATCATCGACAGGCCATAGGGCGCGCCGTCGACGGTTCCGGCCGGAAACACCACCTGCGGCAGGCCGCTCATGCCGCAAACGCATAAGAGCCGCATCGCATCGTGCCGAAAGCCGTCGAAGACATCCCGTCCCGCATCGAGGTGAAAGGCGGCATCGTGGACGACGGGCGCGAGCAGGACGCCGTCGTCGCCGAGAAGGTCGTCGATGAAGGCGCGGTAGGGGTCACGGACCGCATTGCCTTCAGCCTCTTCCGCCTCGCTCAAGCCTGCGGCGAAGGCGGCGCGCTCATCGATGCCGGCGGCGAGCGGCATGCCGGAAGTCTGTATGAAGGGCACGACTGCCCGCTTGGCATCGGCCGCCTGCAAAAGACGGAAGGCGTCGTAAAGGGCATTCGCGCCGCCGTCTGGATAGACTTCGACCGGCTTTGCGGAAAGGCCGCCGAAGGTCTCGTCATAGACCGCACGCGGTTCGGGCTTCAGCTGCGCCACCATATCGACGGGTGCCAGCAGCCGTGGCTCAGCGGGCAGAGTGACAACGTCCTCGCCCGAGACCACCTCCAGCGCGGCAAGCAGCGTTTTCGCCTCACGAGCGAACAGTCCGAACGTGTCGAAGCTCGCGGCAAGTTCCATGCAGTCCTCGAGCGATACGCGGCCATGGGTCGGCCGCAGGGTCCAGAGCCCGCAGAAACTCGCCGGCGCGCGCACCGAGCCGCCCGTATCGGTGCCAACGGCGAAATCGACGAGCCCCGCCGCCACCGCCGCCGCCGATCCCGAGGACGAGCCGCCGGGAATGCGGTCGGGCGCGGCCGGATTGATCGGCGTGCCGAAATGGGCATTGAGGCCGTAGAGCGACCAGGCGAGTTCGTCCGTATGGGTCTTGCCCATGAATTTGGCGCCGGCATTAAGAAGCCTCTGGACGCTTGGCGCCGTCCTCGTCTTCACCTCGCTCATGGCGAGCTTCAGCGGGCAGCCGCAGCCGGTTCGATAACCTTCCACATCGAAAAGGTCCTTGACCGCAAAGGTCAGGCCCTTGAGCGGCCCTTCGGCCGCGTTCGGCACCGCCACGGGTGGATAGGGCATGAAGGCGCGGACGGGATCGGTCTCGATCAGCATGACGACGAGTTCCTAGAGTAAGACGCCAAAAAGTTGATCGACTTTTTGGATCACGGCTTACGACAAACAAGAGGTTAGAGTGAACATGCCACCCGACTTGGTCGCGTTTCACTCTAAAGATGAGGTCAGGCGGGCTCGGGCTCGCGCGCCGGGGTCATCACCGGCGCCCGCCCCTCTTCCAGAATGCAGGCGACGCGGCGGCCAGGTCCAGGCTTCAGCACTGGCGGCAGAGCCTTGAAGCAGCGCGCCTCGGCATAAGCGCAGCGTGGCGCGAAGGAGCAATGGTCCGGCTTCACATCGAGGGGCGGCGGCGAGCCGGGGATCGAGGTCAGCGTCTCGGACGGGTCCGCATCGTGGAGATTGGCTTCGAGCAAGCCCTTCGTATAGGGGTGGCGCGGGTCCTTGATGATCTCCGCGACGCTCCCCTCCTCCACGATGTTTCCTGCATACATGACGGCAATGCGGTCGGAGATTTCAACCGCGACGCCGATATCATGGGTGACGAAGATGATGCCCATGCCGAACTCCTTCTGCAGCTCGCGCAGGAGAAGCAACACCTGGATCTGCACCGTCGCGTCGAGCGCCGTCGTCGGCTCGTCGGCGAGCAGAAGGTCCGGCTTGCAGGCGAGCGCGAGAGCGATCATCGCGCGCTGGCGCATGCCGCCGGACATTTCGTGGGGATAGTTCTTCAGTCGGCTTTCCGGCGAGGGGATGCGCACACGCTTCAGCATGTCGAGGGCGCGATCCATCGCCTCGCGCTTGGAGACCCGTTCATGACGGATCACGGCCTCGGCGATCTGGTCACCGATCGTATAGACCGGGTCGAGGGCGAGCGCCGGCTCCTGAAAGATCATCGAGACCGTCTTGCCGCGATAATCCGACAAGGCCCTGCCCGTGAGCGCCATGACGTCGATGCCGTCCACACGCATGGCGCCGCTCATCGCCGTGCGTTTTTCCGGCAGGAGCTTCAAAAGCGCCTTGAGCGTCACCGACTTGCCAGAGCCGGATTCGCCCAGAATGGTCATCACCTCCCCGGGCTTGAGCGTAAGATCGAGGCCGTTGATCGCATGGACCGTCCGCTCGCCGTGAAAGCGGACCTCCAGCCCTTCGATGTCGAGGAGATTGGGCGTCGTGTGGCTCATTCGGCAGCCTCCAGATGGGCGCCGCCGGCCGATTTCGAATGGCCGGAGACGGGGTCGAGCATGTGGCAGGCCGCCTCGTGCCCTTGAGCGCCGTCGACCGCGACGATCTTGGGCTTGGCCGCTGAGCAGACACTTTCGGCAAAGGGGCATCGTGTGTGAAACCGGCAGCCGGAGGGCGGGTCGATCGGGTTCGGCGGATCGCCCAGGAGCGGGGGAACCTCGGTCCGGTTGTCCGGGTCCATGGACGGCATCGCGGCAAAGAGCGCCGCCGTATAGGGATGAGCGCGCTTGTCCCAGACCGAGCCGACCGGACCGATCTCGACCACCTCGCCGAGATACATGACCATGATCCGGTCCGAGATGTAGCGCACCACATTGAGGTCGTGGGAGATGAAGACGAAGGTCAGGCCGAACTCGTCCTTCAACTCCTTCAGGAGATTGAGCACCTGAGCCTCGACCGATTTGTCGAGCGCCGAGACGGCTTCGTCCAAGATGACGAGGCGCGGTTTCATGGCGAGCGAGCGGGCGATGTTCACGCGCTGGCGCTGACCGCCGGAGAGTTCGTGCGGATAGCGGCCGGCAAAGCGGCCCGGCGCCAAGCCGACGCGCTCCAGAAGCTCATGGGAAAGGCGCCGCGCCGCGCCGCTCGCAACACCCCGCATCTTCGGGCCGAAAGCGATGGTCTCCTCGATGGTCAGGCGGGGATTGAGCGAGGCGTAGGAATCCTGGAACACCATCTGGACGCCGTCCCAGAGCTCCTTGAGCGAGAGATCCTCGCCGAGCCGATCGCCGTCGAAGATGAGGTCGCCCGCATTGAGCCCAGTGAGCCCAACCAAGAGCCTTGCCGTCGTCGACTTGCCGCAGCCGGATTCGCCGACGATGCCGAGCGTCTCGCCCTTTTCGACGGTGAAGGAGACGCCGTCGACGGCCCTGACCGCAGTGGCCTTGCGATTGAACACGCCCTTGCGGACGGGAAAGTGGCATTTCAGATCGCGTGCGATGACCAGCGGCTGGGCCGGTCCGCCGCGATCGGCCGCCTTTGTCTTTTCCTGTACCTTCCGCCGGATGGGAATGTCGGCGTCTCGTGTATCCGTCATGGGCTCAGTCCTTGATGTTCATGGCCGAGCGCAGGCCGTCGGAAAGGAGGTTGAGGCAGAGCGAGGTGAGGAAGATCATCGCGCCGGGGAGCGCGGCCAGAACCGGATCGATATAGATCGCGGTGCGCAGGGTGTTCAGCATCAGACCCCATTCCGGCTCGGGCGGCTTCACGCCGAGGCCAAGGAAGGACAGGCCCGCCGCGAGGATCATCGAGACCGAGGTGAGGCTCGTCGCATAGACGAAGATCGGGCTCATGACATTGCCGAGAACATGCACCCGCACGACGGTGAGCGGATGGGCGCCGGAGATCCGGGCGGCATCGACATATTCGAGAGAGCGGACCGAGGCGGTGACGCTTTCGGCGACACGGGTGATCGGCGGAATGAAGACGATCGTGAGTGAGACCAGCGAGTTGACGATGCCGGCGCCCAGCGCGCCCGAAATGGCGATGGCGAGAAGGATAGAGGGAAAGGCGAAAAAGACGTCGACGGTGCGCATGATCGCCGTGTTGAGCCAGCCGCCCACATAGCCGGCGAGAACGCCAAGGCACGTCCCGATCGCGAAGGCGAAGGCGACGGGCAGAAGGCCCAGCATCAATGTCAGCCGGCCGCCATAGATGAGCCGCGCGAACATATCGCGGCCGAGTTCGTCGGTGCCGAGGATATGGCCCTCCGTCCCGATGGGCTTCAGGCGCGACACCATCGAGCCGGTGAAGGGATCGGCCAGAGGCAGGAGCGGGGCGAAGACGACCGCCCCGAGCAAGAGAGCGAGAAGGCCCGCGCAGATCATGGAGACGGGATCGCGGATGAGGCGCGCGCCGACGCCATGCCAATAGCCCTTGGACTTGGCGGGCGCTTCTTCTGCGGCCGGTCTCGGATTGGCCTTGACGGTCTTCGTGTCGATCGTGGTGGACATAGGTGCGCTCAGCCTCGCTTGATGCGGGGATCGACGAGCGGCTGCAGAAGGTCGACGATCAGATTGGCGAAGACGAAGAACAGCGCGAGGACGAGGATCGTGCCCTGGAGCAGCGGCAGGTCGCGCTGAAAGATGGCGTTGGAGAGAAGGAAGCCGGTGCCCGGCCAGTTGAACACCGTCTCGATGAGGATCGAGCCGCCAAGAAGATAGCCGAGTTGCAGGCCGACGACGGAGAGCGTCGTCGGCGTCACATTGCGCACCACATGGCGTAGGACGCCAAAGCGCGACAGGCCCTTGGCCTTGAGCGCGCCGATGAAGTCCTGGGAGAGAATGTCGCCGACCAGCGCCCGAACGGTCCGGGTGACGATGCCCATCGGCACCACCGCGAGCGTCACCGCCGGCAGAATGATGAAGCGCAAGTGCTCGTAGTCCCAGGCCCAGTTGGTCGAGCCTCCGGGCCCCGCCCCCATGGAGGGCAGCCAGCCCAATGTCACCGAGAAGATGACGACGAGGACGATACCGAGCCAGTAATTGGGTACCGAGACGCCCGTGATGGCGAAGGCCGTGACCGCCCGGTCGATCAGCGTGTCCTTGAAGATGCCGGCGACGAAGCCAAAGAAAATGCCGAGCGGAAAGCCGATGAGCGAGGCGGTGAAGGCGAGGATCAGCGTGTTGCCGACGGCCCGCGAGACTTCCGAGGCGACCGGGCGGCCCGTGGCGATGGACGCGCCGAGATCACCCTGAAGCGCATTGGTGAGCCAGATCGCGAATTGGACCGGGAGCGGCCGGTCAAAGCCATATTCGGCCCGCATCGCGGCCTGTTGTTCGGCCGTCGCATCGATCGGCATGACCGCCGTCAGCGGATCGCCAGGCGCGATATGGACGAGCATGAAGCAGATGACGCTGACGCCGAACGCCACCGGAATGACGTAGAGAAGACGCTGAAGCGTATAGGCGAGCATGGCGTGACGGGCCCTTTCGTGGCGCGGTAGGCCGGCATGACTGGAATGCGGATCAGGCGATCGGGCGGCCCGGCGTGTCGCAGGCAGGCCGCCCGAGGAGCTTTCGGATTACTCTTCGATCGAGATCGTCGAGAAATCCTGGAACCAGTTCTGGGCCTGGACGAAGCCCTTCACCTTCGGGCTCATGGCGCGCGGCGCCACGTCGTGGGCAACGAAGAGGAAGAGCGCGTCGTTGACGTATTTCTCGTGGGTTTTCTGCAAGACCTTGTCCTGCTCGGCCGGATCGAAGGTGTTTCGGATCTGCTTGAACAGGTCCTCCATCTCCGGATCGCAGTAATGGCCCCAATTGGTGCCATTGGGCGCGATGAGGTCACAGGACAGATGCCGGATGAGACCGGTGAACGGGTCCTGAATGAAGTAAGAGAAGTTGATGGACTGAGCCCCTTGGGCGGACGGATCGGCCGCGCCGGCGCGCCAGATATTGATCATCGTGTTCCACTCGACGACCTCGAAATCCACATTGATGCCGACTTCCGCAAGATTTTGCTGGATGAACTCGTTCATCGGCAGCGGCAGCATCTGACCCGATCCCGATGGCGAGATCAGCGCCTTCACCGTCAGCGGCTTGTCCGGCCCGTAGCCGGCCTTGGCGAGATACTCCTTGGCCGCGTCAGGATCGTATTTCACATCGAATTCGGGATTGCCGAACCATTGTGATGACGGCGGCATGAAGCCCTTGGCCTCGATCATCAGGCCGCCGAGAAGCTGCTTCAGCCCCGCCCGGTCGATGGCGAGATTGGCGGCCTTGCGGACATTGATGTCGTTCCAGGGCGAGCCTTCGAGGCGCGAGAAGTGATAGGTCCAGTTGTGCGGATAGGCGTTGGAGACGATCTCGAAGCCGTTGCCTTCGAGCGCCGGAACGAGATCGGGCGCCGGCGCTTCGATCCAATCGACTTGGCCCGACAAAAGCGCCGATGAGCGGGCATTCGGCTCGGGGAGCGGGATCAGCACCATCTTGTCGAGCTTCGGGATACGGTTCTCGTCCCAATAATCAGTGTTGGGAACGAGTTCGGCGCGCTCGCGCGGCACAAAGCTTGTCAGCTTCCATGGGCCGGTGCCGGAGGGGTTCGCCGCGACCTTTTCCCAGTCCTTGCCATTGGCCTCCCAATTGGCCGGTGAGGAGAACATGATCCAGGCGATCTGATAGGGCAGCGTCGCATCCGGCGCCTTGGTGACGATCTCGACCGTCAAAGGATCGACGACCTTATAGCTCGCGATGGAGGGAATGCGGCTCGCGCCTTGCGCGGCTTGGCGCGTATCATATTGCTCGGACTGGTCGTTGAGGGGCTTATCCAGATTCCAGACCACCGCATCGGCGGTGAAGTCCGATCCATCATGGAACTTGACCCCCTCGCGCAGCTTGAAGGTCCATTTTGTCCGATCCTCGGGATCGGTCGACCATTCGGTGGCAAGGCCCGGCGTCAGGGTGGAAGGCTTATCGGCGCTGGAGAGGTCCCAATTGATGAGACTGTCATAGACCGTATAGCCCATGAAGCGCATGCCCTCACCGCCCTGGTCGGTCTGGCCGGTGGTCAGCGGAATGTCGGAGGCCGTCATGCCGACGCGCAATGTGCCCGCGGCCAGGGCCGAGGTCGAGAGGAGCGCGACAGTAGCGACGGCCAGAGCGGCGCTGCGAAGCGGCTTGAGAAACATGGGCGATCCTTTTACCCGATTGGCGAAAGCGGTTGGCTCGTGAGGCTGGCGGGTGCCTCATGGGTGGCTTTGCAAGGGGCGTGCCAAGCAGCGACGCTAGCCCGACGCGATCCACTCCCCGGCGCAAGAGAAGCGCGCAATCTTCAATCGCCGGGCGCTCATCGCCATCGGTCGGCCACCTGGCTCAGGGCAGCCCTCGACGCGGATTGGCACGGGATGGGAGCCTTCTCCGAACACGTCCAAACGAGGACGCCAAAAAATTCGCTCGGTGGTCCTCGGCTTCAGACGCCAACCGCGCTCTCGACGATCGGAACGACGCGGGCGCAGGCGTCGACTGTATACGGATTAGGCATCCCATTCTCAATGCGCATACAATGGGCATGCCGCTTCATTATTCGAGGGCACCCCAGGGCCTTCGACCGCGACGCATCAGGCCGTCACATCGCGCAACACTGTCGTATAGGCGAAGCGATCGGCCGGCAGCGTTTGATAGGAGAGTTCCAAAAGCCGTCCGCTGGGGCTGAAATAGGCTCTCGTGATCTTGAGCGCGGGCTCGCCAGCTTGCGCGTTTAAGACCTCGGCCGTCGGGCGATCAAGGATGACGGGGCGGATCGTTTGCCGAATTTCAGCAATGCGTTCGCCCGTCACCTCTTCGACCAGGCGAAAGATCGCCTGGCGGATCGGGTTCATGGCTTTGAGCGTTTCGGCAAGGCGCGGGTCCACATAGACCTCATCCAGCGCCATCGGCCGGTCGGCGCCGATCTCCGAGCGCGTGCCTTTCAGTGTGAACCATTCCCGCCCCGGCCGGCAAGCGAGCTCGCTCGCCAGAGACCCACGCGCACGCACGGAGGCGCTCTCGAAAATGGTGAAGTCGGTGCCCTCGGCCTGTTCGCTCAAATCCGCGCGGGACGCCGAGACGAAGCGGCGGGCGCTCGACGCGTCGGCCTCGCAAATGGTCGTACCCACGCCCTTCTTGGCGCTGACGAGGCCGAGGCGTCTGAGCCGCTGAATGGCCTGACGAAGCGTATGGCGCGAGACGCCGAACTCGGCGGCAAGGTCCGGCTCCGGCGGCAGCAACGAGCCGAGCGGAAGCCGCCCGTCCCGGATGCGGCCCTCCAGATCGTGGGCCAGCGCAAGATAGAGCGGCGTGCGAGCGAATGAGTTGTCCTGCACAGGCCCGGTCGCTGTCTCCACGCCGCTCTCACGCCTTTTCCGCTTGCGCGCAGCATCGGACGACACGCCGGCTCCTCTCATTCTCGGTCTGCGGCGGACGCATCGCGCATCGCCTCGATCGCTATAGCGGAACGCCAGGCCGGGCAAAGACACGTATCCCGGTTTCGTCGGTCGAACCTGCCGAACCATAAATCCGGCAAGGGTGATTGACTATATGTATATGTCCGGACAAACTCGCTCCATTCGCAGTGCAGCATGTCATATCCATCCCTGGCCGATCCGTACCCGAGCCATCGCCGAGCCGGCCATTCTGGGGCTGTCTCGGCGAACCCGCGTCTTGTCTGCCTCCTCGGCATTCATTTGGCGATGACACAGGATGTCGAGGCTCCCTTCCCGCGCAACTCACAAGGTTCCAGCCATGCCTGATCTGACCGAGCCCGACCCCGTCGACGAAGCGGCCCGCCTCATTCGCAAGACGCTGGCACGTGCGCCTCTCAAGGGGGAAGCGATCGCCGTCGCCGCGCAGGCCCGCCGCGCCTTCGACCATTGCGTCATGACCGATCTGACCAAGGGCCGGGATCTCTTCTATGTGGAGCCCGACGCCTATGGCGCGGCGATCGCGCGCCTGGCCCGATCGAAAGGCGCCGCACGATGACCGAACCGCTCGCCTGGACCTTGATCCAAGCCGCTAGCGCGATCCGCGACAAACAGATCTCCTCGCGCGAACTCACCGATCTGGCGATCGAGCGCGCTGAAACCCTGCAGCCGAGCCTCAACAGCTTCATTGCCATCGAAGACGAGAGCGCCCGGGCGGCGGCCCGATCCGCCGACGAGGCCCTTGCCGCCGGCCGCCTCCTAGGCCCGCTCCATGGCGTGCCCCTCGCCCACAAGGACATGTATGACCGGGCAGGACAGGTGACCGGCTGCGGCTCGAAGATCCGCAAGGATGAGATCGCGTCGCACACCGCAACGGTGATCCGGCGCCTCGATACCGCCGGGCAGATCCATCTTGGCCGGCTCAACATGTCGGAATTCGCGATGGGGCCGACCGGCTTCAACGCCCATTTCGGCAGGGCCTGCAACCCGCTCGATCCGGCGCGGATCGCCGGCGGTTCCTCGTCGGGCTCCGGCAGCGCCGTCGGTTCGAATACGGTCTTTGCCGCGCTCGGCTCCGACACCGGCGGCTCGATCCGACTGCCCGCCGCCTGTTGTGGCGTCGTCGGGCTGAAGCCGACGCAAGGGCGCGTCAGCCGTTTCGGCGCCATGCCCTTGTCCCACTCCCTCGATTGCGTCGGCCCCCTTGCGCGCTCGGTCGCCGATGCGCGTCTGATCACCCGCCTGATTTCGGGGGCCGACGATCGCGATCCCGCCTGCCTCGACGTAGCGCCCATCCCGGCCAAAGGCCCCTCGGTCAGCGATCTCACCATCGCCATCCCCGATTCCGGCTTCTTCACCGAGGATCTCGCGCCCGAAGTCGTCACCTTTCTCGGCGAGGCCGAAACGATCCTGATGAAGGCCGGCGCGAAGATCGTCCGGCCGAAGCTGCCGCCGCTCGAAGACGTCATCGAGCTCGCCAATCTCGTCGCCATGACCGAGGCCGGCGCGATCCATCTTGATACGATGCGCGCACGGCCCGAGGACTATGGCGAACAGGTTCGCGCGCGGCTGATCCAGGGCCTTGGCGTCCCCGCCCCGATTTATCTCAGGGCATTGCAGATCAAGGGTGTCTTCCTCGAACGCTTCATGGCCGAAGTCCTGTCCGAATGCGACGCCGTGCTGACGCCGACCATGCCCAGCCTGCCGCCGATCTCGGCCGATGTGGAGGTCGGGGCGAGCGAGGCGATGACGCGGGTGATGGTCTCGATCGCCAAATTCACCCGCGTCTTCTCCTTTCTCGGCCTGCCGACCCTGTCGGTTCCGGGTCCAGTGACGACCGGCGGCTTGAAAGCGAGCGTCCAGATCGCGGCCGCGCCCTTTGCCGAAGACGTCGCATGCTCGATCGGCGAGGCGATCGAAGAAGCCCTGTCGGACAGAGCCTGACCGGCAATGTCGATCCTTCAAAGGACCTGCGCCCGAGACCGGCCGCTCCCCGCCTCTTCGCCGATAAGGCATCGTCACGGCCGGGATCCCTCATAGATACGGTTTCAAGCGGAGGGCGACGGCAGGCAGGCCGGCGCTCTCGGCGAGAGATCGATCAAGGGCGAAAGCCGCCCGGACTTTTGAGGGAGGGCCGAGCATGGCGCAATTCATCAATCGCAAGGACGACATCGTCACCGAGGCGGTGGACGGCCTCATCCGAGCCTCCGACGGCAAGCTCGCAAGGCTCGACGGCTTCCCGCATATCCGGGTCGTCCTGCGCAGCGACTGGGATCGATCGAAGGTCGCGATCATCTCGGGCGGCGGTTCGGGGCACGAGCCGGCCCATGCCGGTTTCGTCGGCGAAGGAATGCTGACGGCAGCCGTCTGCGGCGACGTCTTCGCCTCGCCCAGCGTCGACGCGGTGCTTGCCGCGATCCTCGCCGTCACCGGCGCTGCCGGCTGCCTATTGGTCGTCAAGAACTATACCGGCGACCGGCTGAATTTCGGCCTCGCGGCCGAGCGCGCTCGCGAACAAGGGCTGAAGGTGGAGATGGTCATCGTCGGTGACGACATCGCGCTGCCCGACCTTCCCTCGCCTCGCGGCATTGCCGGAACGCTCTTCATCCACAAGATCGCCGGCGCGCTTTCCGAGGACGGTGCCGACCTGCCTGCAATCTCACAGGCGGCGACGAAAGCCATCGAGAAAATCAAGAGCATCGGCCTGTCACTCGACACCTGCACCGTGCCGGGTTCGCCGAAGGAAGAGCGCATTCCGGACGGCATGGCCGAACTCGGCCTCGGCATCCATGGCGAGCCAGGTGTCGAGCAGATCGACTTCAAAGGCGCGGCCGGCGCAATCGAGGCAATGGCCGACAAGCTCGGCAAAGGCGCCTCGGACGCGCCACTCGTCGCGCTTCTCAACAATCTCGGCGGCGTTTCCTCCCTGGAAATGGGGGTTCTTGCAAACGATCTCGCCCGCTCCACGATCGGTCGGCGCATTCGCCATATGGTCGGGCCGGCGCCGATGATGACGTCGCTCGACATGCGCGGCTTTTCGATCTCGCTTTTCACCGCCGACGACAGCGAACTCGATTGGCTCTCGCGGCCGGTCGCATTGTCCGCCTGGCCGGGTGTGAAGGCCGTTGGTGAGCCGAAGACGGTGGCTCTTCCGGACAAGCTGACGCCGTCCGCGCCCGCGCCGAGCGACGATCCCGAGCTGCGCGCCTTCCTGACCGGTTGCTGCAAGGCGATGATCGAGGCCGAGAGCGATCTCAACGCGCTCGACGCAAAGTCCGGGGATGGCGATACGGGCTCGACGCTTTCCCATGCGGCCGAAGCGCTGATCGGAGCCATGGACCGTCTGCCGCTTGCCGATCGCACCAAGCTTCTGCGCGCGATCGGCCTGGAACTCGGCCAGACCATGGGCGGCTCGTCTGGCGTTCTTCTCGCGATCTTCTTCGCCGCATCCGGCGAGGCGGCCGAAGGGGGCGCCTCGATGCCGGACGCCCTCAAGGCAGGCCTTGCCCGCATGCAGGAGATCGGTGGCGCAAAACCGGGCGACCGCACCATGATCGACGCGCTCACCCCCGCCCTCGACGCGCTTGACCAAGGCCTTGCCGAAGCGGCGAAAGCGGCCCGCAAGGGTGCCGACGACACCGCAAGAATGACCCGGGCAGGCGCCGGCCGGGCCGCCTATCTCGGCGCAAATCATCTCAAAGGCCACAAGGACCCCGGCGCTGAGGCCGTCGCCCGTCTCTTCGAGCATATGGCCAAAGCGTAAGGCGAACGCTTACCGGACCCTGCCGGTCAGTCGACACCCGGCGTGCCGAGACGGATGGCGACCATCGTCGCAAAGACGGGGGTCGCCAAAGGCGACGACGAAGATGGCCGGCCAACGAGATCCCCGATCGACGATCGGGATCGAGCGTTCTCAGCCTTTGCGAAGACTGTCTTCGAATCGTCGGAATGCTAAGGGAATGGCATTGGCCACAGGGGCCGTCGCCAGCCTTCGGCCCCTCCTTTTCGTCTGAAGAAAGAATGCTCATGACACCGACGCCCGCTTCCCCTGAGAGGATCATCGCCGAGGAGATCGGCGCGCGCTCCGAGCAGGTTGCCTCGGCGGTCGCACTGATCGACGGCGGCGCGACGGTGCCCTTCATCGCTCGCTACCGGAAGGAAGCGACTGGCGGTCTCGACGATGCCCAGCTTCGCACGCTCGAAACGCGGCTGACCTATCTGCGCGATCTCGAGGCGCGCCGGCAGGCGGTGCTCAAATCGATCCGCGAGCAAGGCAAGCTGACCGACCAGCTCGTCGTCGCCATCATGGCGACGACCACCCGCGTCGCGCTCGAAGACCTTTATCTTCCCTTCCGCCCGAAACGGCGCAATCGTGCCGAGGCGGCGCGTGAAAAGGGGCTCGGGCCGCTGGCCGAGACGATCCTCTCGGACCGCTCCACCAACCCGGAAGCGCTTGCCGCCCGCTTCGTCACCGCCGAAGTGCCGGATGTGAAGGCCGCGCTCGAAGGCGCACGCGACATCGTCGGCGAGACGATGGCAGAGAATGCCGCCCTCGTCGGCGACATCCGCAACCATCTCGTCGCGAAGGCCGAACTTCGAGCCAAGGTCGTCAAAGGCAAGGAAGAGGAAGGCGCGAAGTTTTCCGACTATTTCGACCACACCGAATCCTGGGCCAAAGCACCGAGCCACCGGGTTCTGGCGCTGCTGCGCGCCGAGCGCGAAGGCATCATAAGCCTCGACATCGAGGTGGATGCGGAGGATCCGTCCAGCGTCAAACCGGTCGAGGCGATGATCGCGCGTCACAACCGCATTCGCATGGGCAGCGCTGCGAGCCCCGCCGACGAATGGCTTCTCGGCGTGGCGCGCTGGGTGTGGCGGTCCAAGCTGAAGCCGAGCCTTTCGACCCAGATGATGACAATGCTGAAGGAAGGCGCCGACGACGAGGCGATCCGCGTCTTCTCGCGCAATCTGAAGGATCTCCTTCTGGCAGCGCCGGCAGGCGCCAAGGCGACAATGGGCCTCGATCCGGGCATTCGCACGGGCGTCAAGGTCGCCGTGATCGACGCGACGGGCAGGCTTGTCGATAGCGCTACGGTCTATCCCTTCCAGCCGCGCAACGATGTTTCCGGGGCGATGGCGAAACTCACCCAACTCATCGAACAACATGGCGTCGAGCTTGTCGCAATCGGCAATGGCACGGCGAGCCGGGAGACCGAGCAGCTGGCCGGCGAGGTGATCAAGGCGCTGAAGGGCAGAAAGCCGGTCAAGGCCGTCGTCAGCGAGGCGGGCGCTTCGGTCTATTCAGCGTCCGAGATCGCGTCGAAGGAAATGCCGGATGTGGACGTCTCGATCCGCGGCGCGGTGTCCATCGCCCGGCGGCTTCAGGACCCACTGGCCGAGCTCATCAAGATCGATCCGAAGGCGATCGGCGTCGGCCAATATCAGCACGATGTCGATCAGGCGCGCCTCTCCAAGGCTCTCGACGCCGTCGTCGAGGATGCGGTGAACGCCGTCGGCGTCGATCTGAACACCGCTTCGGCCGCGCTTCTGTCACGCGTTGCCGGCCTCGGCCCCTCGCTCGCCGAAGCGATCGTCTCCCATCGCGATCGCGAGGGCCCTTTCGATAGTCGCCGCAAGCTCCTGAAAGTGCCGCGGCTCGGGCCCAAGGCCTTTGAGCAATGCGCCGGCTTCCTGCGCATCGCCCATGGCAAAGAGCCGCTCGACGCCTCGGCCGTTCACCCGGAAGCCTATCCGGTCGCCCGCAAGATCGTCGCGGCGATCGGCAAGGACGTCGCCCAGGTAATGCGCGATCCGCAGGCCCTTAAATCTGTCGATCCAGGCCGCTTCGTGGGCGACGGCTTCGGGCTGCCGACGGTCAAGGACATTATCGCCGAGCTCGAAAAGCCGGGCCGTGATCCCCGCCCGGCCTTCAGGACCGCATCCTTCACAGACGGCGTGAACGAGATCACCGATCTCAAGCCCGGCATGGCGCTGGAAGGCACCGTGACCAATGTCGCCGCCTTCGGCGCTTTCGTCGATATCGGCGTCCATCAAGACGGCCTGATCCACATCTCCCAGCTCGCCGACCGCTTTGTGAAAGACCCGGCCGATGTGGTGAAGACCGGGCAAGTGGTGACTGTGCGCGTCATCGAGGTCGATGTGAAGCGCAAGCGCATTTCACTGACGATGAAGAGCGAGATGCCGGAAGCGGGACAGACCGACCGCCGGCAAGGTCCTGGAAAGCCGACGAACCAGCTAAGCACCAAGGCCGGATCGGATCGCGCCCCGCGCAAGGAGACGCAACAACAAGGCGCCCTTGCAGATGCTCTCGCAGCAGCCATAAAGCGTCGCTGAGGGCAGAACAAAGCCCAAACCAGCGGCCCAAGATGCTGGTGCATTGGGCCGCTGAACCGTCCAGGCGCCACATGGGCTTATCTCCTGGCCACAGGTCCAAACCGAAGACTGTTGAAAGAAAGCCTTCTGCGGACGTGCATAGCTGCCTTGCGGCGAGGCCGGTCCCTCACTCCATCAGCGTCCCTTATATTGCACTGCAGCACCGACATCAGACGCAAGAGCGAGGCCTCTGCGTCCGATGCGTTAGCCAGCAGGAAAGAGGACAACGCCATGAAGCCCACCAGCCGCCGCACAGGATTTTCCCGTTTCGCCAACGCCCTGAAAGGGCTCGGCGAGAGCATCATCGAGGCTCGTCGCCTCCAGGCCGACTATCGCCGCCGCCATCCGGGCATGATGGAATAGGTCTGCAAACTGTGGGAAGCGCGTCGAGCGAGGCCTCGGCATAGCTCGACACCCTCTCCCGGCTTTCTGCGGTGGTCCCGCTCGGCCCGAACGCCCCACCAATCGCGCCATTCACGGCCGGTGAAAAGCTGTCCCCTCCTACAGCAGAACGACTGCCGAGACGAAGCTGCGGAACGGACTGATGTCAAAATCAAAAGTGGTGCCCAGGGACGGAATTGAACCGCCGACACTGCGATTTTCAGTCGCATGCTCTACCAACTGAGCTACCTGGGCATTTCCGAGCGGCGCCTGTCTGAGCCGGCCATGTGGGCCGTCTGCGCTCGGGATGGGCGCCTTATAGAGAAGCGATTTTGCCCTGTCCAGCACCTTCTGCCCAAGAATTTTCCGGCCCTTTCGGAAGGCGGGCATGCATAGGCCGAAACGGATCGCCGAGCACCGGGCCACGCGACGTTTAAGGGGCCTGACCAGGCTTATCCGCGCCTCGGAGAACCAAAAAGCGGCTCATCCTCCCGCGTCATGCAAATGTCATCGTGACGCGCGCATGGCTGCGCCCTCATGATCGAATGCTTCGAGGGCCGATCGGGCGATTCGACCCGATATCAGGAGGCGCCAAGCATCGGGCGTGAGGCCTTGCCCGATGATCTCGTTCTCGCCCTATGGCGTCTTATCCGGACAATTGAATTGATCCCTGGGGTTAATCCCTGTCCGGGAATCGGCTCAGACGCCGCTCGGGCTGCCAGCGGATAGTCGAAGGCGATGCTTTCATATGTCCGCCGGTATCAGCCGGCGTCGCGACTTGTCCGACCGCTCCCGCTGCGACCCAAAAGACCGCCGAGGGAGCCGACGACGAGGCCGAGCAGAAGCGCGACGAAGGCCGAGAAGGAGGACGCTGCGACCGTGCGCGCGGCGTTGTCCGCTGCCTGGCGCGCCTCGCGCACGAATTGATCAAATTCCTGCTGATAGGTCGCGAGCTTCTGCCGGGCGGCGTCGGTCGACAGCCCGGATGCTTCGGCGATTGCCCGGACGGCCGCCTCGCGTTCGTCATCGCCCGCCGTCTCGGAGAGGCCCGAGGCCACCGTCGCGATCGTCTCGGCCGGGTTCGTCGACGCGGCGTCCGCCCTCGTCTCGGCGGCGGCGCTTACCTCATCCCCGCCGGTCGGTTCGGCGGCGAGCGCTCCCTCTGCCGCCTCATTCGTCGATCCGGCACTCAGAATGGAGCGCAGGTCGGAGCGGATCGCATCCGGCAGCGCGCCGTCCGGCCCACGGCTCGCCGTCATCGCGATGGCCGCGCGGCTCAGCCCTTCGATCGAAGCGCCGATCGCGCCAAAGGCACCGCCGAGCACGGCCGAAGCCGTGCCTGCGAGAAGCACCACGACGAGAAGCGTCGCCACCGCCCAGGTTATGGCACCATGGAGCACGGCGTCGAGGGTCTCCGTTACGCCGCCGAGCCGCGCCGCGGCGAAGGCGCCGACGAAGAGGCCGATCAAGGCGACGGCGATCGACCAGATTCCGGCTGTGGAGGCCAGCGCCGTCACGGCCCGGTCGCTCCCCGGAACGCCGCCAAGACCGATGCCGAGGCCGAGAAGCCCGAGCATCAGTTGCAGGGCGATCGCGAGGACAACGCCGGCGACGATCGCTCCCCAGGACAGGCTGCGCTGCCTTGCTGTCGATGCCGTCTGATATCTTTCACGCCGGTATTCGCCGATCGCCATAGGCTATCCTCATTCATCATCATCGTTTAGGTGCGGCCGATATGGCGCGCATGACGAGAACCACCAGCCGACACACGGTCGGACACCGAAGATCGCTTCCCGGCCCGATCGAATGCGACAAACTGGGACATCATTCGTGACCTAACGTCAATCCACCCAACGGTCCGACATCGCTTCTAAGAGCGCTTTACGCGTGACAGGGTCGAGGCGCCGGATAGTGCTCGGCCGAATCCATCTCGACAGGGTGCAACAGGTCTGCTAAGGGCGCGCGACCGAATTTTCTCGGGCGGTCTGACCGTCCCGCGTGATTGTCCCCTTTTTGCCAAACTGAAAGACGGAACGCTCAGTGCAAGTCCTCGTTCGTGACAACAATGTCGACCAAGCCCTCCGCGCGCTCAAGAAGAAGCTGCAGCGCGAAGGCGTCTTCCGCGAGATGAAGCAGCGCAACTTCTTCGAGAAGCCCTCGGAAAAGCGCGCACGCGAGAAGGCCGAAGCCGTTCGCCGCGCCCGCAAGCTGGCGCGCAAGCAGGCCCAGCGCGAAGGCATCGTGGCCGGCCGCGGCCGCTGACAAAGCCGACCGGCGCGTCTTTTCGCGTCGGACGATCAAGTGAATCGGACTGACAGGCGTGGCCGGCGGCAAGTCGACCGCGCCTTTTGTCTTTGACCATGGTCGCCGATGCGACAGGGTGCCCATGGTCGCCGCGCAACAGTCACGAGGCCGATCGGCAGCGGTCGCTGGAATCGCTTGGCGCGCCGGTCTAATCTGGCCTCGTTAAGAGCTGTTGGAAAAGCGAAATTCCGAAAAAGAGGCCTGCCCCGTGACGCTGCTTGCGCCCCATCTTCGTTCGACGATCTGCGCCTCCCGTGCCTTGCGCGCTGGAGCGATCATGTCGGCCGCCCTGTGGCTGTCGGCTTGTCAGACCGGGAACGAACCTCTGGTCACGGCGATCGCCCTCGATCAGAACCAGGGCCTGGAACAGAATATCGCCTCGCTCAGTCAGACGGTCACCGCCAATCCAAGCGATCCGGAAGCCTATAACGTGCGCGGCACGGCCTATGGTCGTTCGGGGCAATATGCGCTCGCGATCCAAGACTTTACCAAGGCGATCCAGCTCGATCCGAATTTCTATCAGGCCTATGCGAACCGGGCGCTGATCTATCGCCAGACCGGCGAACGGCTGAAGGCCGTCGAAGACTACAACCGCGCGATCCAGATCAATCCGAACTATGCCTCGGCCTATATCGGACGCGGCAATATCTATCGTCTGGCCGGCCGAAACCGGGAAGCGCTGTCGGATTTCCAATCGGCGATCGATCTGAAGACGACCGATCCGCGCGCCTATCACAATCGCGGCCTGCTCTATCAGCTGGACGGCCAACACGCCCAGGCGATCGAGGATTTCTCCAAGGCGATCTCGCTGCAATCGACCGCCGCCGAGCCCTATTCCGGCCGAGGGGTGTCCTATCTGGCGCTCGGCGATGTGGAGAATGCCGCCGCCGATTTCGCGGCTGCCCTCAAGCTCGACAAGACCAAGGCCGAATATTGGACGAACCAGGCGATCCTTCTGGAACGTCAGGGCGATCGGCAGAAGGCCTATCGTTCCTACGCCCGGGCCGCCCAGCTCGACCCAAATTATGCCCCCGCCAAGGAGGGCATGAGCCGCACGCGCGGTTGATGCAAAGCCGAGGTCAGCGGGCTTCATCGCTTCCGCCGGCCCTCGCCTGAGGGTGCGGCAGCGACCTCAGGCCGCGCCAAAATTGCGATAGGTCACCGCGCCGGGATCGGTCGAGAGGCTCGCTTCGGTGCGGGCCAGATCGCCGATCCGCTCGTGATGGGGCGACTTGATGCAGGCGGGATCCGTGGCATTCGGGTCGCCCGTCAAAGCGAGCGCCTGACAGCGGCAGCCACCGAAGTCGACCTCACGCCGCTCGCAAGACCGACAAGGCTCTTTCATCCAGCCAGTGCCGCGATAGGCTTCGAAGGCGGGAGACTCGTACCAGATATCAGCCAGGCCATGGTCGCGCACGGTCCAGAAGTCCAGATGCTTGAGCGTTTCGGCAGCGTGGCAGGGCAGCACCTTGCCCGACGGCGTGACGCTCAAGGTCCGCGTCCCCCAGCCACCGTTGCAGAGCTTGGGATAGCGCGCGTAATAATCCGGAAAGACGGCGTCGATGACGAGGGTGCCCTTCAGTCGCTCGCGCGCCTCCTTCACCTCTTCGATGGTGCGATCGACATCGGCCTTGGCCGGCATCAGTTGCGCACGGTTCTTCAGCGCCCAGCCGTAATATTGGGTATGGGCGATCTCGATGCGTTTGGCGCCAAATTCGACCGCCTTCTCGATCATCACCGGCACTTGATGGATGTTCTGGCGGTGGATCACGGAATTCAGCGTCAAGGGCACGCCGCGCCGGACGACCTGCTCGGCGAAGGCCTGCTTGCGCTCGAACGCGCCCTTCATGCCGGCGACCGCGACGGTGATTTCGGGATCGGCACCCTGCATCGACAGCTGGATATGGTCGCAGCCGGCCTCGACCAAGGCATCGAGCTGATCCTCGGAGACGCCGACGCCGGAGGTAATGAGATTGGTATAGAGACCGACCTCGGCGGCATGGCGCGTCAGCTCGACGATATCCTTGCGCGCCGTCGGTTCGCCGCCGGACAAATGGACATGAATGACGCCAAGTTCGGCGGCCTGGGTGAACACGCGCTTCCAGGTCTCGGTGTCGAGCTCTGCCGAGCGGGTTTCGAGCTCGATCGGGTTCGAACAATAGGTACACCGCAAGGGGCAGCGATGGGTGAGTTCGGCCAGGAGCCCAATCGGGGGCTCGGGGCGCGGCGGCCGGCTCGGAGCGGGCGCGTCACGACGATCGAGTAGGGTTTCGCTCATCTCAAGTCCTCCCTGGATGCGATGAGCCGTTCTATCAATCCGCTCTCGCTCCCCATTCGCAGGCTTGCCGACGTCGGCGCCCCGCGTTTTTGTTGTTTTGTCTCAAAGCGTCAGCATCTGCTTGTCGCGAAGGTCGAGAAAGAAGGCCTCGACATCCGGGCGGATGACGTCGTCGCTCGCTGCAAAGACCTTGGAAAGATCGGCGACGATCCCATCCAAGCTCGTCTCGCCATCGACGCGTTTCAAGATCTCGACCGCGACGCCGTCGATATTGAAGATGCGTTCGGGCCCGACGAGAATATAGCCACCTCGAGTCTTGTCCTCGCGAAAGCGCACGCCGCGCGGCAGTTTCGGGACACTTGTCCCATCGATCGTCCCGCTCATGCGGCGCGGCTTTCGCTTTCGCCAGCCGTGCCTGCCTCGCCCGGCCGCCAGGCGTCGAAAGGCAGATGGCCCGGTTCGACATAAGCGTGGTACAGCGCGTCGAGCTGGGTCCAGAGCACCTGACATTTGAACTTCAGCGCGTCGATGACAGCTTCCTGCTCCTGGCGATTGCGGGCATGGTCGAGGCAATAGGTCAACGCAAAATCGGAATCCCGCTTGGCCTGAACCGGGCGTTTGTCGAAATAGGCCAGCGTCTCTTTCGAGATGAAGTCGTAATGGGCGAGCATGCCCTTGTTGCGAACGCCGATGACACTCGGCGAGAAAAGTTCGGTCAGAGACGAAGCGATCGCCTCCAGAAGCGAGCGCTCGCGCACGAAATGCACATAGGCGTCGACGGCAAAGCGCGTTCCCGGCAAGATGCCGCGCCCAGACATGACATAGTCGCGATCGAGCCCGACGCCATCGGTCAGGGCGATCCATTTCTCGATGCCGCCGCGCTCGCTCTCGGAGCCGTCATGATCGATGATGCGCTCCCGCCATTCCCGCCGCAATTCGACGGTGCCGAGGCGGGCGAGAATGAAGCTGTCCTTCACCGGGATCATTGACTGGTAATAATAGCGGTTCAGCGCCCAGGCCTGGACCTGCTCGCGGGTCAGACGCCCTTCCTGAAGCAGGATCTGGAAGGGATGGCGCGAATGATAACGCTCCTCGCCAATGGCTCGAAGCGCGGCTTCCAGAGCCTCCCGCGACATCATCTCGCTCATGGTTCGATCTCCATCCCGTCATAGGCGACCTGCCAGCCTTCGGCCTCGATCGCTTCTCGTTCACGCGATCCGTCGATCAGGATCGGATTGGTGTTGTTGATATGGATATAGATTCGCGAACCGATATCCAAACCATTGAAGGCCCTGAGGCTTCCGCCCTCCCCGGCGATCGGCATATGCCCCATGCGGCGCCCGGTCTTGGCGCCGACACCGGCGCGGCTCATCTCGTCGTCCTCGAAGACAGTCCCGTCGAAGAGAAGAGCGTCGGCGCCGCGCAGCCTTTCGCGCAGGCTCTCCGGAACATGGGCACAGCCCGGAATATAATAGGATGTGCGTCCATGCGCCGAGAGGCGGACGCCGACCGTCATCTCGCTCTCTTCACCGACATCGACCTGGTCGGTCTCAAGATAGAGGGGCACCTTACCGGGAACGGAAAACAATTCGACTTCGAGACCAGCGACCGGTTCGAAGGGCTCGCCCATCTTGATTGCACGACGCGCGACATGCGCTGGATCGAGAACCGAAAAAACCGAATTGGCGCCGACGATATCGAGAACGCCGCCGGTGCCGTAAAGAGAAAAGGTCTGCTTCTCACGAAGCGTCAGGAGGCCGGCCGTGTGATCGACATCGCCATTGGTGATTAGCACCGCGCCGATCGGCGAGGCACGCTTGGCGCCTTCGTCGGCCGCCGGTGTCGCGTCCGGACGCATGGGGCCGAGCGTCATGATCTGCTGGCGCAAATCGGGCGATGCGTTGAGGAGCAGCCAAGTCTCGCCATCGGCGCTCGCCGCGATGGAGGATTGGCTTCGGGCGGTCACGCGTTTGTCGCCCGCCCAAAACAGGCGGCACGTCTCGCACAAACAATTCCATTGGGGGTAGCCGCCGCCGGCCGCCGACCCCAACACCAAAAGCCGCAGACGGGGATCTCCCCGCCCGCGGCGATCTGCGCTGCTGCGAAGCAACTTAGAATTCGATCGGCATGTAGCCGTTGATTTCCATCGCGACGCAGACTTCGGTGATGACGGGCTTGTTCCAGGCCATATTCTAACTCTCCCAAAGTTTCGGGAACCGCCGAGAACCGACGACTCCTATGGTACCCAACCCAAACATATCAAAACTGTTCCAGGTACTGAAAGGGTCGTACGCGATCTCTTTGGTCTCGATCGATCAAACGGGAAAAAGTCCCTGAGCCCATGCTGAACGTCATCTTGCCGCGCGCCGGAGGCGCCGTATTTACTTGAAATTGCAGATCGCCCTTTCATCAATTTTGCGAGCGGCATGTCCATTGCCATCGAACTCCTTATCAGGCAGGCATCGAGACCGTCTGACGAGATGCGAAGCGAGAGGGTGATGGCGTTGAATGCGAGTGATCCGGCGGCCCTTGCCGATGCCATCGCGTCCGGCGACCGAGCCGCGCTCAGCCGAGCGATTACGCTCGTCGAATCCACCCGCGCGGACCACCGCGCCAAGGCCGCGAGCATTCTCGATGGGCTGATCCACAAGACCGGCCGTGCCATCCGCATCGGGCTTTCGGGCGTGCCAGGCGCTGGAAAGTCGACGCTTCTCGACGCTTTCGGCATGATGCTTGCGCAGAAGGGGCACAAAGTCGCGATCCTCGCGGTCGATCCCTCCTCGATCCGCACCGGCGGTTCGATCCTCGGCGACAAGACGCGCATGCAGCGCCTCGCAACCGAGCCGAACGCCTTCATTCGCCCTTCCCCCACATCGGGCACGCTTGGCGGCGTCGCCGGGAAAACGCGCGAGACCATGCTCTTATGCGAGGCGGCCGGTTACGACGTGGTCATCGTGGAAACGGTCGGCGTCGGCCAGTCAGAGGTCACGGTATCGGAAATGGTCGATCTCGTCGTGCTCCTCACCATTGCGGGGGGCGGCGACGAATTGCAGGGAATCAAGAAGGGCATTTTGGAAGTTGCCGACATCGTCGTCGTCAACAAGGCCGACGGCGACAATCTGAAACGCGCCCGCAAGGCCGCCGCTGAGCTCCGCGCCGCCCTCGATATCATGGCCCCGAAATCCGCCGCATGGAAACCGCCGGTCGCCTGTGTGTCGGCGATGGAAGGCACCGGACTTGCCGAACTCTGGGAGACGGTCGGCGACTTCCGTAAGATTCAGGAAGAGACGGGCGCCTTTACCGAAAAACGCGCCGGCCAAAGGGTGCGCTGGCTGGAGCGGGCGGTCGATGAAGAACTGCGCCGCCGCGTGCTCGGCACGCGTAAGGCGAGAACGGCGTTATCGGACGCCGAATCCCAGGTCCGTGCGGGCGACCGGTCGCCCAGCGCCATGGCCCGCGAACTTCTCGACCGGTTGGGGGTGGCGGAGACGCGCTGACTGCAGTCGTCAGTCGCCGCGCTCGACCACCCATTGCAAATAACGGAGTGAGCAACGGGCTATCGGACGACCGGACTTCTTTAATCCGAAAGCAAAAAATTGCACCGGCGCTCACAGCGGCCGAGGCACAAAAGCAAATAATCCTGCCGACTTAATAATTCTTCTCAGAGTTTATAGACATGGCCGGCAATGGCAAATCTTTTGGATGCCGAATTTCCAATTTCGGTTGCCGAAAATTTCCGCAAAGTAGAAGATAAAAGCGCGTCGAAGGGGCGGGATCGCCCCGCCCCAACGCAAAAGAGGGAAGGCCACTGGACCATCAATCCGTCAGCCTAACCCTTCAAGCTTTGTCTGTGGCGATAGCGTTAGCGGCGCTTATCGTCATGATAGCAAAGTAACGAAGGGGCGCCCCGGCTTCGGCCGGGGCGTATCCCTCTTCTCATATAATGAATTCCAGCCAGACTTTCGAGTCTGAGTGGTTACTTGGCGACCGTATTCGTCAAAGAGCCGACACCATCGGATAGAGCGCCCGATAGCGGCGATAGGACTCCTCATAGGCTTGGCGCAGTTCCTCGCGCGGAGCAAAGCGCTTGGCGACGGGCGGCGTCGTCATGATCGTCTTCGGATCGGCGCCGGTGGCCGCGCAGGCTCCCAAACGGGCAGCGCCAAGGGCCGCACCGAAATCACCGGCTTCGGGCAGGACGATCTCGACACCCAGAACCGTCGCCATCAATTCGAGCCAATAGGCCGAGCGGGCGCCGGCCCCGACCGCGATGAGCTGATGCGGGCGCGAAGC
Source organism: Fulvimarina manganoxydans (assembly GCF_900176465.1). GTDB lineage: Bacteria > Pseudomonadota > Alphaproteobacteria > Rhizobiales > Rhizobiaceae > Fulvimarina > Fulvimarina manganoxydans. The sequence goes on along the minus strand of NZ_FWXR01000002.1, from coordinate 30,676 downwards.
CTCGGCCCCCGCCTCCAGACAGTCGCGCATGGAGAAGGCAACGCCTTCAAGGACCGCCTGAGTCAGCGCCTCGCGCCCCGTCGCCGCGTCGAGCCCGGCAAAGACGCCACGAATGGCGGCGTTGTTGTGCGGTGTGCGTTCGCCCGCGAGATAGGGAAGGAACGTCACGCGGCCGGGCTCGCCGATCGTCTCGCCAAGCGCGCCCGTCAGATCGCCGGGCTTCTCCTTCAGGATCTGCGACAACCATTCGATCGAACCGGCGGCCGACAGCGTGACGCCCATCTGGTGCCATAGGCCCGGAAGCGCATGGCAGAAGGTGTGGATCGCGGTCTCGGGGGCCGGCTCGTAGCCGGCGCTCGGGGTGAAGAGGACGCCAGAGGTGCCGAGGGAGAGAAAGCCCGTGCGCGGCTCCGACAGGCCGACGCCGCAGGCCGAAGCCGCATTGTCGCCCGCACCGCCCGCAATGACGACGCCACGCTTCATGCCGAAACGCTCGGCCAGCTCCGGTCTCAAATCGCCCGAGCGCTCGGTGCCCTCCACGAGCCGGGGCATATGGGCGCGAGATAAATGGGTCCGCTCCAGCATGCGATCCGACCAGTCCCTCGCTCCGGTATCGAGCCAGGATGTGCCGGCCGCGTCCGACATCTCCGAAACGGCCTCGCCCGTTAGCCACAGACGAAGATAGTCCTTGGGCAGGAGCACCTTGTCGATCTTGGCGAAAATCTCCGGCTCGTTGGCGCGGACCCAATCGAGCTTGGGCGCGGTAAAACCCGGAAAGACGATATTGCCGGTGATCCGACGCGCCTCGTCGTCGTCGAGAGCGGCGGCCTCGATGCTGGAACGTGTGTCGTTCCATAGGATGCAGGGACGCAGGACCGAGCCGTCGGCTCCGACCAGGGTCGCCCCATGCATGTGGCCAGAGAGACCGATGCCCTCGACGGCCGATAGCGCCTCGCCATAATCGGCCTGAAGCCTGGAAAGCGCGGCCTCGCAGGCGACGATCCAGCTTTCCGGATTCTGTTCCGACCAGCCGAAATGAGGCCGTTCGACCGTCAGGCTTTCGGTCACCGAAGTGATGGGCGTGCCGTCCTCACCGACGAGAAGCGCCTTGAGCGAGGACGTGCCGAGATCGAGGCCGAGTGTGATGGGCATGGGGACTCCCTCCCTTATGAGATACGCCCCTCATGCCCTCCTTCTGCGGCGGGGTAAAGCCGGGGCTCTCGCCCGTTTAGCTCTGTGAGCCGAGGCAGTCGACCAGAGACGACGACAGATTATGGATCAGTTCGAAATAGAGATCCGGTCCGTCCGTCAACGAGGCGCCAAGGGGATCGAGGGTTCCCGACTTGGCTTTCGTGCCCTCGATGATGGTCGAGACCAGGCGCGGCTCGAATTGCGGTTCCGCGAAGACGCACAGCGCGCCTTCCTCCACCACTTCCTCGCGGACATGGGCGACCCGCTCGGCGCCGGGGCTGAGTTCCGGGCTGACGGTCAGCGCGGCGGCTGCATGAATGTCGAAGCGATCCTCGAAATATTGATAGCCGTCATGGAAGACGATGAAGGGCTTGCTCCTGACCGGCGCGAGCGCCGCTTCGGTGTCGGCGGTTAGCTTGTCGAGGCGCGCATCGAGCTTTTCGGCATTCGCCTTGTAGGTCTCGGCGTTGTCGGGATCGGCTTTGGCAAGCGTCGTCTCGATCGCGCCGACCATCACCTTGGCATTGTCGGGGTCGAGCCAGATATGCGGATCGAGCGAGCCGGCGGCGTGATGATGGCCTTCCTCGCCCTCGGCATGGTCTTCATGCTCGTGACCGGCCTCTTCATGGTCGTGACCGGCCTCTTCATGGTCGTGATCGCCCTCACCGGAAGCATGCTCACCGCCTTCGCCGTGATCATGATCGTGGCCTTCCTTGAAGGTCATGAGCTTGAGGCCCTCGGTCTTGTCGAGGGGAACCGACTGCGCTCCCGCCGCCAGCGTTTCCAGGGGCTTGCGCAGGAACGTCTCGAGCTCCGGGCCGACCCAGAAGACGATGTCGGCATCGGACAGCGAGGCCGCCTGAGAGGGCTTCAGCTGATAGCCATGAGGGGAACCCGCGCCCTGAACCAGAAGCTCCGGCTCGCCGACGCCTTCCATCACGCCCGCGACGAGGGACTGGATCGGTTTGATCGAGGCGACCACTTTGGGTTCGGCCCATGCGCTGCCGGCGGTCGCCGCGAAAGCGACAGAGGCGAGAAGCCCGGTCGTGGCGGCGCTGAAGAGACGTGAGGGCATCGGTGATCTCCTGCTACATGTTATATCGTATCATTGCCGATAACGGTTGCGTTACAGTATAACATATGCGATAGCAACCCCATGAAACACGAAAAGCTGGCGCATCCTGACGAAGCCCCGTTGATAAGCCTGAGCGGCGCCGGCATTCGGCGAAGCGGGCGCTGGCTCGTGCGCGGCATCACCTTTTCCATTGCGCCCGGCGAGATCGTGACGCTGATCGGGCCGAACGGTGCCGGCAAATCGACCAGCGCCAAGCTCGCGCTCGGCATTCTGAAGCCGGACGAAGGCGAGGCTCGCAAACGGCGAAACCTCACCGTCGGCTACGTGCCCCAGAAGCTTGCGATCGATTGGACCTTGCCGCTCGACGTCGCCCGTTTCATGCGGTTGACCGGACGCGTTGACTCCAAGCGGATCGAGGCGGCGATGGCCGAAACCGGCGTCTCGCATCTTGCCTCGGCAGAGGTGCGGAGCCTGTCGGGCGGCGAATTCCAGCGCGTTCTCCTGGCGCGCGCGATCGCGCGCAATCCCGATCTTCTCGTGCTCGACGAGCCAGTCCAGGGCGTCGATTTCGGCGGCGAGGTCGCGCTCTACGAGATGATCCGGCGCGTGCGCGACGACATGGGCTGCGGCGTCCTCCTGATCTCCCACGACCTTCACGTGGTCATGGCTGCGACCGATCGGGTGGTCTGCCTCAACGGCCATGTCTGTTGCGAGGGTTCGCCAAGGGCGGTCGCGGCGACGCCGGAATATCGCCGCCTTTTCGGCGACCGGGCGGCCGAAGCCCTCGCCGTCTACGAACATGACCATGATCATGTCCATCTGCCGAACGGCCGGATCGCTCTTGCGAACGGATTGGCAAGCGCTCATGGCCATGCCGATAGCTGCGGGCACGACCACCATCATCATCACATTCATCACCATCTGGAAGAGACGTCGCGACAAGGTGCGGGCGCGTCCACCGGGACAGACGAAACGGGAAGGCATTCGTAAGTGCTCGACGATTTCTTCACTCGGGCGATTGTCGCCGGCGTCGGCGTTGCGATCGTGGCCGGCCCGCTCGGCTGTTTCGTCGTGTGGCGGCGCCTGGCTTATTTCGGCGACACGCTCTCCCATGCCGCGCTTCTCGGCGTCGCCTGCGCCTTCCTGTTCGAGATCGATACGACGCTCGCCGTCTTTGCGGTCTCGGCGCTGGTCGCCTTCGCGCTTCTTGGGCTCAGGCGCACCGGCTCGCTCTCGTCCGACGCGCTCCTCGGCCTTCTCTCCCATTCGGCACTCGCGATCGGGCTCGTGGTGCTTGCCTTCATGACCTGGGTGCGCATCGATCTGATGGGCTATCTCTTCGGCGACATCCTTGCGGTCTCACGCTTCGACATTCTGGCGATCTATGTCGGCGGGGCCATCGTCCTCGCGATCCTCGCCGCGATCTGGCATCCGCTTTTTGCCGCGACCGTCAATCGCGAGCTTGCCGAAGCCGAGGGGCTCGATCCGGCCTTTGCCGACCTCGTCTTCATGCTGCTTCTGGCATCCGTCGTCGCGATCGCGCTGAAACTTGTCGGCGCGCTTCTGGTGACTGCCATGCTGATCATCCCGGCCGCAACGGCAAGGCGATTTGCGGCGAGCCCGGAAGTCATGGCCGGCCTTGCGGCGCTCTTTGGAGCTCTAGCGGTGATATTGGGTCTTTTCGGCTCGCTGCATTGGGATACGCCATCAGGCCCATCGATCGTGGTGGCGGCGCTCAGCCTTTTCGTTCTCGGGCTCCTGCCTCTTCCTTCGGGGTTTCGCCTCGGACGGGCCGCCGATGGGCGAGCTCGATTATCGAAAGGAGACGGCTATGGCCAAAGCTGAGATGGGCCACGACCACGCGCATTCATACGAAGCGCCGACAAAGCTCACCCGCAACCAATCGATGGTGTTCTCGGCCCTGCGCGAGCAGGAAAAACCTCTCACCGCCTATGCCATCCTCGATAGGCTGCGCGGCGACGGTCTTCGCGCGCCGTTGCAGATCTATCGCGCGCTCGACAAGCTCATGGAGAAGGGGCTCGTCCATCGGCTGGAAAGCCTCAACGCCTTCGTCGCCTGTCAGCACGAAGCCTGCAGCGGCCATTCGACGGTCGCCTTCGCCATCTGCGAGAATTGCGGTCTCGTCGACGAGATCGAGGACGAAGCCGTTAATCGGGAGATCGAACGTGTGTCCCGCGAGCGCGGCTTTCTGCCGACGCGCGCGACGGTGGAATTAAAGGGCCTGTGCGCCGAGTGCCGATAAAGCCGCAAGGCGCAACGATCCGGCGGGTTGCCTTCTCCCGAGACGGCATCGGTTCGAATGGATGAAGAAGAAGCGAGATTTGACGCGGTTCAGTCGGCCAGTTTGCCCAATGGCTCGGCCGGCCCGCATGGGCAGTCCGCATATCGCACTCGGATCGACACCATAAGCTTGCAAAATAATTCGAACCTGAAAAGTCTGGCTCTGCAGCTTTCCAGGCTTGCACCAGATATGTCGGGTATTTTCGCGTTTATCGCGCATGAAGCGCCGTGCTGCGTTGCTGACATGACCGCCGGCGAAAGGAATGCTGACCTTCCACCCGCGAGGACGACGATGACCCCGTCTCAACCCGATAGTCTGATCAACGAACAAACCTGCCCCGTTGCGCTCGACATGCTGGCACAGCTGATTCGGACCGATGGTGAAGCGCGCGAGGCGCTGATTGCGACGATTCCATCCGTCACTCGCGTGAAGCTGGCTTTCTTCTGCTATGCCCGTGTGCATCTGCGTACGCTCGGCTTCGAGGTGATCCTGGGCTGCGAGCTCGCCGAATTGCGCCGGCTGGCGGGGGCCAAGGGCGATCTCCTGCGCGAACAGGCCGAAGCTTTCAAAGCAGAAGCGGTCCGGGGAAGCGGGCGCTCCAAGGTCATCACCCTGTCCCAACGCAAGGCCGGCTGAGCGAGGCTCTTCAAATCTCGACAAAGCAGCGCCCCTCTATCCTTACAAGGGCGATGCGGTGTTCATGTGTCATGGCGGCTGGTGGACCAAGCGGGTCCGCGCGCCGCCTTTTGTCGTGGCGCATCATTCGGATCGAGGCGCTCGGCGCGACCCGAGGGGCAGAGGATCAGTCGGCCATCGTCTCAAGGCTCGCATAGCCTTCCGCCGCCTCGCCCTCGTCGAAGGGGGTCGTCACCTCGACGAAAGTGTCGGGATAAAAGCCGTTGAACCGGGTGCGCAGGGATAGCGAATAGGCCCCGATATGGCCGATCTCGATCCAATCACCCGTATCGACCGTTTCCGGCAGCCAGAAGGGCCGCGACAGGATATCGACCGAGTCGCAGGTCGCCCCACACACTTTGAAGCTTTCGATCCGGTCCGGATTGCCGTTGCGATGGGTGCGCGCGGGATCGGGAATAAAGCGGGCGGGCAGCGTGATTTTGCCGGTCCAGGAATCGGACAAGGACGACCAGATCCCGTCATTGATATAGAGCCTCTTGCCCTTGCGCAGGAGCACTCGGACGATCAGCGAGAAGCAACGGGCGACGATGACCCGGCCGGGTTCGGCGACGAGCGGAATATCGGAAAAGCCCCATTCGTCGAGATCGCTGCGAAGTTGCGTCATGATCTCAGGAAAGCCCGGCATATCAGGCTTCTTGCGGCGCGGATCGTGGCCATATTCGGCTGGAAATCCGCCGCCGACATCGAGCCCGGCGAGCGGCACGTCAGCCCTGTTCCGCACCCAATCGGCCGAGGCGAGCGCGCGCTCATAGGTGTCGGGATCCTCGATCTGCGAGCCCACATGAAAACAGATGCCGACCTTGAAGCCGATCCGATGGCAGCGCTGCAGAAGCTCCACCGCATGAGCCGGGGCGGCGCCGAACTTTTTTGATAGTTCGTACATCGCATGGCCCTTGGTCTGGAGCCGCACGAAGATCGTCAACGTGCCGGGATCGAGATCGAGCGCGCGCACGATGCGCAGAACCTTGGCGACCTCGTCCTCATGGTCGAGGGCCAGGACGCGTATCCCGTAGGTTTCGAGGGCAAGCCGGATATCCGATTGCGCCTTCACAGGATGCATATAGAGCATCTCAGCGTCAGGCCTTGCCGCCTTCACGGCCGCGAACTCGCCAGGCGAGGCGACGTCGAAGATGCGCATCCCCGCCTTTGCGAGCGTTTCGAGGACCAGCGGCTCGCCATTGGTCTTCACCGCATAGGCGGTCTCGCCGGGAAAGGCGTCCACGAACGCCTTGGCATCGGCCTTGAGCACTTCGGGGCGGAAGCAATAGACCGGCTCGTCCGGGCGCAGATGGAGCGCAGCATCCTTGGCAGTGGAAAAGCTTTGCAAGGCGAGAAGTCTCCTATCGCGTCGCTGTCGTTTCCCGCAAAGTCGGGCGCCCGCGCCCATGGACAAGCGCGGCGGGCCGCGTGTCTCGAGCAAATCCCGCCAAAGGCCGGGCGGTGAACCCGATACCGCGTCTGAGAAGTCAGTGAAAGGACCGTCATGACCGATCATCCACTCGAGGCGCCGCGCCTTCATGTCGGCGCCATCCTGAAAGCCATCGAGGATCGGCGCATGACAGCGGTCGATGCGATCGAAGCCGCCCGCCGACGGATCGCGGCCGGGGATAGCGAGATCGGCGCCTTTGTCTGTCTTGCCGAGGACGACGCCCGCCAATCGACGGAGGCTCCGCTCGCGGGCATAAGTATCGGGGTCAAAGACATCTTCGACACCCATGACATGCCGACTGAGATGGGCTCCCCTCTCTATGAAGGGCATCGACCGCGCTTTGATGCGGCGCTCGTCGCCATGGCGCGCAGCGCGGGCGCGACCATCATTGGCAAGACTGTCACGACGGAATTGGCCTCGATCGACCCGAAGGACACGCGCAATCCGGTCGCGCCAGGCCACACGCCGGGCGGTTCTTCTTCCGGTTCGGCGGCGGCTGTCGCGGCCGGCTTCGTCGCGGCGGCCTTTGGATCGCAGACGGGAGGTTCGGTCATCCGACCAGCAAGTTTCTGCGGGATTGCCGGTTTTAAGCCGAGCTTCCGGCTGCTGCCGACGGTCGGCATGAAGACCTTCTCCTGGTCCCTCGACACGGCGGGCCTCTTTGCCGCGAGCGTTGCCGATCTCGCTCTTCTCGCAGAGCGCATCACAGGCCGTCCCCTCACCTCTCTAAGCGCCGCGGATGCCAATGGCCTGAAGATCGGGCTTTATCGCGCGAAGGTCGACGATCACCTGGACCACGAGATGACGGAGGCGATCGGCGCGGCCGCGCGGCTCCTAGAACGGGCCGGCGCGCGCATCGTCGATCTCGCCGAACCCGCCGCCTTGAGTGAAGGCCGCGATTCCCACAGAACGATTCAGGGTTTCGAGGCGGCACGGGCCTTGATGCATGAACATGTGAGCGGCGGCGACAGGCTTGGCCCGAAACTACGGGCCATTCTCGATGAGGGCGCCACTGTCGAGCCCGACGCCTATGACGGCGCCCGGCGCTGCGCACGCCTTGCGAGAAAGGCGGCGACGAGCCTGTTCGAAACCGTCGACGCTCTCCTTGTCCCCTCCGCCTCCGGTCCACCGCCCGCGGGGCTGGCTTCGACCGGCGATCCGACGATGGCGAAGCTCTGGACGCTCACCGGTAATCCAGTCGTCAATGTGCCAGGGCTCACGACCTCCGCCGGCCTGCCGCTGGGCGTTTCGATTGTCACGCGCTTTGGCCGGGACTGGGAGGCCCTGACCATCGCGGACCGTCTTGAGCGCCTGATCCAAGCTGATCGAGGACGGCCAAGCGAATGAGCATCAGGCAACGCCCGACACCGCAGGACAAGCTCGATTCCAATCACTGCGGGTCCGGCGCTCGAAAGTCTCGCATCGGAAAGAACCAGCGCTAAGTCGAAATGAAAGCCGGGAATTTGTCCCACTCCGAGACAATTCCAGTCTTTCGCTCATTAAAGCGAGTCGTTCAGACGATGATAAACAGGCACGGCCGATATCTAATCTTCCCATATATATTCGTACTCGCGGCGACGAATGCGGTCTTTTTGAAGTCGGCCAATTTTCCTGTGCGGTGCAGCGTCGAAAAGGGCTTTTGAGATGGTCGATCTTGCGTTAACGTCCGTGACAGCCGTGAAAGGTTTCGTGACTTCGTCGCGTCTCTCACGGTAGAAGCGTCAGGGTGGTGGTCCGCAGCAAGCGTATGACACCCATCCGTTGGAGGAGACTGGCTAATGGAAATCGCACGTTCTTTGAACATGTTGATGATCTGTGCCGCGTTCGCCTTTGTGGGGGCGATGGTCATCGGGGCTCTCTGAAGCTCAAGGCCTTGAGGGCCATCGATCGACACCAATCTTTTTTGAGGTTTTTGGAAAGCCGGACGATGAACGTCCGGCTTTCCTTTTGGCCAACCAGCGGAGGCCGACCCTCATCCTGGTCGAAGGGTGCGGTCCCGGAGGTCAACTCTCATCATCAGGCGCGTCTTCTCCTGATAGAAAGGCCCCAAAGGCCTGCATCCCGTCTACATAGGTCGCAAAGACCTTGATCGCGACCATAAGGGGAACGGCCAGGAACATGCCGACGACGCCCCAGATCCAGCCCCAGAAGGCGACCGAGAGGAAGACGGCTGCCGCATTCATCTGAAGCCGTCGCCCGACGATCATCGGCGTCACGAACTGACCCTCGATCGTGGTGCAGGCGAGATAGGCGAGAACCGGCGGCGCGGCGGCGGCGAGATCGCCGAATTCGGCAAGTGCAATGACCCCGACAAGGCCCATGCCGAAAAGCGAGCCGAGATAGGGGATGAAGTTCAGGAGCCCCGCAAGCGCTCCGAAGACGAGCGCACCCGGCATGCCGACCAGCCAGAGGGACGTTCCCACCGCAATGCCGAGCATCGTGTTGATCAAGGTGATCGTCAGGAAGTAGCGCGACAGCTCCCGCTCGATGTCATGGGCGATGTGAAGGGCCCGCTTCTTATCCGAAAGCGTCGGCATCAGCCGCACAAGCTTCTGATAGAAGAGATCTCCCGAGGCCAGAAGGAAGAACAGAAACACCAGCGAGAACAGAATCGAGGCGATGATCGTCGGGAGTTCGTTCGCCGCATTGTCGAGAAGGCCCGGATTCTGGACGACGACTTCCTGGGGGCCCTGATCGGCCGGCCGCTGCTCTTCGGGGCGGATGAAGGGCGATGGCGGAAGAGAGTCGCTTTGCTCCAGGCTTCGCGAGGCCGTCCGCAGCCTCTCGATCCGCGCCTGCATGGTGCGGATCTCCGAGTCCACGGCCCGCGCATAGCGCGGCGCGTCGGAGACGATATTCGCGATCGGATCGCTCAGCATGTAGAAGCCGAGCGTGATGAACAAAAGCGAGCCGACCACGAGGACGAGCGCGGAAATCGGCTCCCAGATCTTCAGCCGCCGGCGCAGAAAGCGCACGATCGGGCTCATCACCAGCGCGAAGAGAACGGCGATAATGACCGGAAGGACGAAGCTGGCCGTGAGATAGAGCCCGCCGAACAGCAGAATGAAGAAGATGCCGATGACCGCCCATCGCGGGCCGCTTTCGAATGTCTGTCGCGTCACGAGGCCGAGGGTGGGAGAGAAATTGGTGACCGAGGGGCTCACAGCCTTCGGTTTGTCATCGCGCTCGCCCAATCCATGACCCTCCGATCGGCATTCCGGCGATAACGGAAAATGTGATCAGGTGTTCCGACCAATTAATGGTCAGCCAATTTTATCGACAAAGGGCAGCATGGGGCGAGCGAAGAAAGCTGGCAGACAGCCCCGCCCGCCTATGACTGCCCATTAGCGATCGCCGGTCTGGGTCAATGCAGGATCTGCGAAAGGAAGAGCTTGGTGCGCTCATGCTGCGGATTGTCGAAGAAGGCCTGGGGCTCGTTCTGTTCGACGATCTGGCCGCGATCCATGAAGATCACACGGTTCGCCACCGAACGGGCAAAGCCCATTTCATGGGTCACGCAAAGCATGGTCATGCCTTCCTCGGCAAGACCCACCATGACGTCGAGGACTTCCTTGATCATTTCCGGATCGAGCGCCGAGGTGGGCTCGTCGAAGAGCATGATGCGGGGGTTCATGCAGAGCGAGCGGGCGATCGCCACGCGCTGCTGCTGGCCGCCCGACAGCTGACCGGGATATTTGTGCGCCTGATCCGGGATCTTCACGCGGGTGAGATAGTGCATAGCAATCTCCTCCGCCTTCTTCTTCGGCATCTTGCGCACCCAGATCGGCGCCAGCGTGCAGTTTTCCAGGATCGTCAGATGGGGGAAGAGATTGAAGTGCTGGAACACCATGCCGACCTCGCGGCGCACCTCGTCGATCTTCTTCAGATCGCCGGTGAGTTCGGTGCCATCCACGATGATCTGGCCCCGCTGATGCTCCTCCAGCCGGTTGATGCAGCGGATCATGGTGGACTTGCCGGACCCGGACGGTCCGCAGACGACGATGCGCTCACCCTTGTAGACAGTGAGATTGATGTCGCGCAGGACGTGGAATTCGCCATACCACTTGTTGACGTCGATCATCTGCACGGCGACCTCGTCGGAGACCTCCATGCGCTTGGCGGGGGCGGTGTCGGTTTCGGTTGCGAGCGACATGAAGTCTTATCCTTACCGTTTGTGGCCCGTATCGAGCCGGCGCTCCATGAAGATCGAGTAGCGCGACATGGAAAAGCAGAAGAGCCAGAAGACAAAGGCCGCGAAGATGAGGCCGGTGGCCGGCGTCGAGGGCGTGATCCAGGTCGGATCGTTGAAGCCGCGCCGCACCGTGCCGAGAAGATCGGCAAGGCCGATGATGTAGACGAGGCTCGTATCCTTGAAGAGGCCGATGAAGGTGTTGACGATCCCCGGGATCACCAGCTTCAGCGCCTGGGGCAGGATGACCAGCCGCATCTTCTGCCAATAGGTGAGCGCCATGGCATCGGCGCCCTCATACTGGCCCTTCGGAATCGCCTGAAGGCCGCCACGGATCACCTCCGCCATATAGGCGGCCGCGAACAGCGCGACGCCGACGACCGCTCGAAGAAGCTGGTTGAAGCTGACGCCCTCGGGCATGAAGAGCGGCAGCATGAAATTGGCCATGAACAGAACGGTGATCAGAGGTACACCGCGCCAGAACTCGATGAAGACCACGCAGATCAGCTTCACTGCCGGCATATCCGAACGACGACCAAGGGCGAGGAGGATGCCGAGCGGAAGCGAGGCGGCGATCCCGCTCAAGGCGACAACCAGGGTCAGCATCAGGCCGCCCCAGAGATTGGTGGGTACGGGGCGCAGACCGAAATTCGCGGTCATCACCCAGACAAACAGGATCGCCGCGATCACGGGCGTCAGAAGCTTGAACCACTCCGTCGCGGCCGAGACCGTGATCGCCATGTAGGCGGCTAGAGCGACCGCAGCGAGCGAGGCCAGAAAGGCGACGAGCGTCAGAATAGAGAAACGGAAATCGAGGAAGGTCACCGACCCGGCACTGACGACATTCGACAGGAGCATCGCCGCCGCACCGGCGACAAGAAGCCAGACTGCGATGCGCATCTCGATCCGCGAAGAAGTGACATCGGGCCGCGCGGCCACCCCGCTCACCGTCAACGCGCCTGCGATCAGGAAGACGAGCGCAAGCTCGCCGCCCGAAAAGGCGAAGCGGCCGCCCGTAAGAAGGACGAGCGTGACGACCGGGAAGACCGCAAAGAGCAAGACCGCGTTGATGGCCTTATAGGGTACTTTCGGAATAAGTATTCCGGCCGCGAGGATCGCCAGGAGCGCGAAGGACAGATTCACGCGCCAACGCTCGGCGATCGGATAGACGCCATAGATGAACTGGCCGAATTTGGCGTTGATGAAGGCCCAGCAGGCGCCGCCATGGCCGCCGCCTTCCACCAGACAGGCTTCGCGGTCAGAGCCGGTGAAGACAGCGTCGAAAATCGCCCATTCGAGGATGTTCCAGACACCCCAGGCGATGAAGATGCCGGCGATGATCGACAGGACGCTGTCGATCGGTGTGGCGAAGAGGTTCTTGCGGACCGTTCCGAAGAAGCCATGGTCGCCGGGTGGTGGTGGCAGAGCGGGCTTCTCGTCGGTTGCGACGAAGCGAGCGACTTGTTCCTGCATCCTGGCTATCCCTTACCGCTCGACCAGCGCCATTTTGGCGTTGAACCAATTCATGAAGACCGAGACCGTCAGGCTGATCGTCAGATAGACGGTCATCCAGATCATCACGACTTCGATGGACTGACCCGACTGGTTGAGAACGGTCGAGCCGATGGCGACGAGCTCGGGATAGCCGATGGCAAGACCGAGCGAAGAGTTCTTGGTGAGGTTGAGATATTGGCTGGTCAGCGGCGGAATGATCACCCGGAAGGCCTGGGGCACCACGACGAGACGCAATGTCAGACCGCGCCGCAGGCCAAGGGCTGATGCCGCCTCGGTCTGCCCTTTGGCGACCGACAGAATGCCGGCGCGCACGATCTCAGCGATAAAGGCCGCCGTGTAGATCGACAGCGCCAGGAACAGCGCAATGAATTCCGGCCTGATCTGAAAACCGCCTTGCAGATTGAAACGCGAAGGCGTCGGATAATCGATCGTGGCGGGAATGCCCGTGACAAGGAATGTGATCAGCGGCAAGCCGATGATGAGACCGAGAGCCGGCCACAAGATCGGACGGCGCTCGCCGGTGGCGAGCTGGCGTTTCTTGTTCTGGCGGGCGAGCACGACCACCGCGAGAACGCCGATGACGAAGGCGGCGAAGGTCAGCCAAGCCAGGGGATCGAACAGGACGAGCGGCGTCTGCAGGCCGCGATTGGTCAGGTAGAAGCCGAAAGCGTTCTCTTCCAGCCCGCGCGGACCATCCAGAACGGAAAGGACGCCGAAATACCAGAACAGGATGACGAGAAGCGTCGGGATGTTGCGGAACGTCTCGACATAGACGGTCGACAGAAGCCGGATCAGGAAGTTCTGCGACAACCGTCCGATGCCGACGATGAAGCCGACAATGGTCGCAAAGACGATACCCGCGCCCGCGACGATCAATGTGTTGACGATGCCGACGAAGATCGCCCGCCCATACGTCTCGGAGCTCGAATATTCGATCGGCGTCTGGGCGATGTCGAAGCCAGCCCGCGACCACAGAAAGCCGAAACCGGAAGCGATATTGGCTGCCGCAAGATTGCGGGCCGTGTTGTCGATCAACCACCATGCAAAGAGAACCAGTGCAAGGATCAGCGACACCTGGATCGCGATCGACCGGAAGGTGGGATCGTTGAGGAGCGAGGACGACGTCCTTGCGCCCCGAGGCGGCCCGGAGCGGGCTTCAATCTCGGCGGACATTCAGGTTTTCCCGATACGAGGGGTCCGGCGCCGCTAAAAGGGGGGCTATGGCCCTCTCGGCGTCACCGGCGACGAAGGGGTGGACGCGCCTCAGTCGGCGCGCCCACCGGCCCAGGTCCGCCCGATCAGCGAATCGGCATGCCGTACTGAAGACCGCCATCGGTCCACAGCGCATTCTGGCCACGCTGGATCTTCAGCGGCGTGTTGACGCCGATATTGCGCTCGAAGATTTCGCCGTAATTGCCGACACCCTTGATGATGTTGACGACCCAGTCCTGATCGAGACCGATCGCCTCACCATAGTTCTTGTCCTGTCCGAGGAGACGGCGGATTTCCGGGTTCTCGGACTTCAGCATGTCCTCGACATTCTCCTGGGTCACGCCCAGCTCTTCGGCGTTGAGAAGCGCATAATGCGTCCACTTGACCACGTTGAACCACTGGTCGTCGCCCTGGCGCACAGCCGGTCCGAGCGGCTCCTTGGAGATGATCTCCGGCAGGATCGTGTGGTTATCCGGATTGGCCATTTCGAGACGCGAGGCGGCCAGTCCCGAAGCGTCCGTCGTCAGGACATCGCAACGACCGCTGTCATAGGCCGAGTTGACGTCCGACTGGGACTCGATGACCACCGGATTGTAGTCCATATTGTTGGTGGCGAAATAATCGGCGAGATTGAGCTCGGTCGTGGTGCCGGACTGGACGCAAACGGTCGCGCCGGAGAGCTCGAGGGCCGAGGTGACGCCGAGGTCGTTCTTCACCATGAAGCCTTGGCCGTCATAGTAGTTGACGCCGGCGAAGGCAAGGCCGAGCGTCGTGTCGCGATCCATCGTCCAGGTCGTGTTGCGCGCCAGAACGTCGATCTCGTTGTTCTGAAGCGCAGGGAAGCGCTGAACGGCTGAAAGAGGCGAATACTGGACCTTGGACACATCACCGAAAACGGCAGCGGCGATCGCCTTGCAGTAATCGACGTCGAGACCCTGCCATTCGCCCTGGTCGTTCTGAGAAGCGAAGCCCGGCAGACCGGTGTTGACGCCGCAGCGCAGGGTGCCGCGCTCTTTCACGGTATCCAACGTCTGCGCAGACGCGCCGGCGGTCGCGAAAGCCGCGACGGAGAGGCCGAGTGCTGCAGTCAGGAGGTTCAACTTCATTTGTTTTTCCCTGTTGGGTTTGTTTTGTGTCGGCAAATCGTCGACGAACGGCGGAAGCGACGTCCAACGCCCTTCGGCGATTGATCACTCTACCTCACCATTAGCCTCGTCTATCTCATGACAAAGAAATGGGCAGGTCAAGTACGTGCCTTGAAATTCGCACTGCGATATCTGAGCACCGCTCGCGTCGCCCAACTATGAAGCAAAGAGCAAAGCCCTTGAGCAAGAAAAGCGAAGAAAACCGGCAAAAGCAGCGTCAGGATACCCGACTCGTTCATCCTCCTTATGATCCGATGTCCTTACACGGCTTTGTCAATCCTCCAGTCGTTCATGGTTCGACCGTCCTGTTCGAATCGACCGCGGCGATGTCGGGCCGCCAGTCACTGGCCTATAGCTACGGCCTGCGCGGAACCCCGACGACGACGGCCCTCGAAGACCAGCTGAGCGAACTCGAAGGCGCCTTCGGGACCGTCCTCGTCCCGTCGGGACTTGCTGCGGTGACACTGCCGCTTCTGGCCTTCGTCTCGGCAGGCGACCATGTGCTGATCGTCGATTCGGTCTATACGCCGACCCGGGTCTTTTGCGACAAGATGCTCGCGAGGCTCGGCGCGAGCGTCGAATATTTCGATCCCCATATCGGCGCCGGGATCGCCGATCTGATGCGCCCGGAAACCTCGGTCGTCTTCCTCGAATCGCCCGGATCGAACACGTTCGAGATCATGGATGTCAAAGCCGTCGCGGCGATCGCCCGCGAGCATGGGGCGGTCACCATGCTGGACAACACCTGGGCGACCCCCCTCCTCTTCCGCCCGCTAGAGCATGGGGTCGATCTGTCGATCCATGCCCTTACCAAATATCCCGGCGGTCATTCCGATCTCCTGATGGGGTCGGTCTCGGCCAATGAAGCAACCTATAAACGACTCCGCGACGCGCAGATGCAGCTCGGCGTCAACGCCGCCCCCGACGACACCTTTTTGGTGATCCGAGGTCTGAAGACCATGGGTGTACGCTTGCGCCATCACGAGCGAAGCGCTCTTGCGCTCGCGACCTGGCTCGAAGCCCGTAGTGAGGTGTCGGCCGTCCTCCATCCGGCCCTGCCCTCCTTCCCCGACCACGCGGCGTTCAAGAACCAGTTTTCAGGAGCGAGCGGCCTCTTCGCGGTCTCGCTCGACTGCGACGTCGCGGCAGCGAAACGGTTTCTGGACGCGCTGGACATCTTCGGCCTCGGCTATTCATGGGGCGGTCACGAAAGCCTTGCGGTGCTCGTCGACCTCTCCGATCGAACCGTCGCGACGAGCCGCCGCGACAGACCGCTGATCCGGCTTCAGATCGGATTGGAGGACCCGGAGGATCTGAAGGCCGATCTCGAACGTGGATTTGCGGCAATCTAAGCTTGCCACTTGCCTCTGGCGCGCCGGGTCAGGCGTCGCGGGCCTTCGCCGCGACGCCGCCGCTTGCGGCAAGCACTGAGCGAGAACACGCGATGGGGACGAGATCCTCTTCGTATTCATGGCTCAAGGGCGGACGAAGGTGCCAAGTCCGACCCGAAAAATTCGTTTCAGATTTATCATAGGCTTACGCGGCAGCTTCGCTCCGCGCGTCCCGTCTGCTCGAAATTTGGCCTTGAATTCCAAGGGAAAATGCCGTTTTCCCTTCGACTTGTCGGGACGTTCGGCCGCCCACACCCGCGCGCCGGGACATTGGGTTGGGGTTCGTTGCGAAAATTTCTGTTACCCGCCATCATCTTCCTCGTCTCGTCGGCTTTCGCGCTGGCGCTATCGGCTTACGTCTGGCGCTCAGATACGGAGGGCGATCGCCTGCGCTTCGAGGGCTTTGCGGACGATGCGGCCGCCCGGCTTCAGAACCGTGTGAGCCTTCACATTTCCCTTCTCCAGGCCACCCGAGCCTATCTGCGAACATCGGATCGCGGGGCCGACCGCGCGGGATTTGCCGACTTTATCGGCAATCTCGACATCGAAGGGCACTATGGGGGCATTCAGGGCATTGGCTATGCCCAGTCGATCGAAACCGGCGACGAGGCGACCTTCGATCGCACCCTGGCTCAAACCTATGGCAATGACCGTGGCATCTTTCCGGAAGCGACGGATATGGACGTGCGCACGCCCATTCGGCTCCTGGAGCCCCAGGATCGGCGCAACCAGGCCGCAATCGGCTATGACATGTTTTCCGATCCCATTCGGCGCAGCGCCATTCTGCGCTCCGCTGTCACGGGACTTCCCTCGGCGACCGCGCCTGTCCAACTCGTCCAGGAGATCGACGAAAACCGTCAACGCGGGTTCCTGATCTATCTTCCGCTTCGCGAGGTGAGCTCGGGATCGCTCCTCGGCACGGCAGAAGCGATCCTGGCTGCGGATGGCTTCATCTACGCGCCCTTCCGGGCTGGAGACCTGGTCTTCGCGGCCCTCTCCGTCGGTCAGGATCTGCCGGTGAGCCTGCAGCTCTATGACAGCGCGATCGCGCCTGAGAGCCTTCTCTTCGAAACACCGGGTCGGGATACAGGAGGCATTCATCCCTTCTCGACGGTTCGTCGCCTGTCGGCCGGCGGGCGCAGCTGGATCCTCGCCATGCGTCCGGATGCGTCATTTGCCCGCTCGGCCTCCGATCTGCCCGCCCTTCTTCTTGCGATGACCGGGATCATGCTCGCCCTGATGCTCGCACTTCTCGCCTTCTCCCAAGCTCGGCGCGCCGAAGCCGTCGCGGCCCTGGCGGACACGACCTCGCGCAGCTTGGAACAGAAAGATCTCCTGCTGCGGGAAATGAACCATCGCATCAAGAACTCGATCACCCGCGTTCTTGCGATCGCCCGTCAGACGGGCCGCTATTCGCAGGATCTGGAGCAATTCATGGGCTCTTACACCGCCCGTCTCGGAGCGATGGCAGCCGCCCAGGAAATGCTCAACCAGTCGGCACGCCGGCGCGCGGCAATCGGCGATCTGCTGTCAGCCGAGCTCGGGCAGGTCTTCGGCGAGGAGATGGAGAATTGCGAGATCGAGGGGCCGGCCATCGAGGTCGACGAGGCAGCGGCCCAGGCACTCGGCCTCACCTTTCATGAACTGGCGACCAATGCTTTGAAATACGGCGCGGTCGGCGGTAATGACGGCGCGATTTCCGTGACTTGGCAACATGAGGGCGATTCGATCGCTCTCGTCTGGCGCGAGCGGTCCGCCACGTCCTCGCCGATGAGCGAACCCACCCGAAAGGGCTTTGGCACGAGGCTTATCGACATGAATATCGAGCGCGAGCTCGGCGGCTCGATCGAGCGGCGCTTCGAGCCGGAGGGACTGGTCGTCAGGATCACGATTCCGGCGATCCGCGCAAGTTGAGGGGCGCCAGGGGACGGAAAAGCGAAGCGACTCTTCCGTGCTGTGCCTCGTATCGCCACCAAGTCGAAGGGCGTCACGCGATGCGCTCGATCCCGGCGCAAATGTAGCTTCTGATTTTAGGAGTGCAGCTGCCGCCGCTCTTCGGCTGCCCTGACCTCCAGCCGCAGATCACCGCTGGACGTTCCCGACAATTCCACAGATACGTCGGCGCTCTGGGACAGATGCAGGAAGGCGAGCAGCGTGGTGCGCTCTCTAGGCCCGATCTTGTCGACGAGGCTCTGAAAGAGCTCGCGGACGGCCTCTTCATATTGGATCGTTGCGTTCATCGGACATCTTCCGAAATGAGTGAGAGATTCGGGTTCGTCGCGGCGCGCTCGAGCGCCGGGCGATAGAAGCGGTGGTCGCCAAAACCGTAGATTTCCTTCATCCGAACCACCTTTTCGGCGCTCGGAACGATGGTAAATCCGACGAGCGAGTAATGCTCGTGATCGAAGGGCATTCCGAGCGGACGTGGTTCGAGCCCAAGCCCGATGAAGCGCGGCATCCACCAGGTCTCGCCGACGGCGTGGAGGCTCGCGCAATCGATCGCGACGAGATACTCGAACAGGCCGCAGATGATCGCGCCGGTCGTTGGCGATAGCGCGCCCTCGCCGCGATGGGACTTTACCGTAAAGATGCGCGACCACTCGAAATAGCGTGGCCCGGTTTCAAGCGGCGTCGCGATCGCCTGGGGAAAGACCGTGTTGATCAGAACCGGCCGCGTCGTCGGGAGCAATCGGACGCCGCCGACGACCCGACCATCGTCGAGCGCGAGCACGTGAATGGCCTCCTCATGGTCGAACTGATCGCGCTCACGCCCGTCGACCACGGTCATCGCGCTCCATTTCAACTCCGTGACGAAGACATCGGCACGAAGGCGGAAATAGGCATCGATTTCATCGGCATAAAGCTCACGCTTGCCGGCATCAACGACAACGATCTGGATCACGGCGGCATCTCCTGTTTCGTTGGGTCAGGAGAACCATGAGAGGAAAAGCGCCGGTATCCCCGTAAAGGGGGACAGCAACGAATAATTGTGGCGCGAAGCCGCCGTTATACACGCCAAGATAAATGGCAATGCGAGATTGTTCGTGGGGCGGAGAAAGAGCCGGCGGCAGGCCGCCAAGGCGAGTTACGTCAACGGGCTTCTAGGCATGGGTTCCCAGCCCCGACGGACTGAGGCCGACGACCGATCTGGGTATTCCCCGACATCGCGCAATCGCCGCGAACTCACGCGGCGCAAAAGAGCGTTGGGCGTGCGAATACGCATTGCCCTCCGGCGCCTTGATCAGCCTGCGATGGGCAGCAATCACGCCATCAAAGCGTGATCTGCTTCGTCCTCAACGCTTCGACGACGGTCTGGGTGATGGTCTCGGTCTTCAGCTTCGAGCGAGCCCGTTTGACATGGGTCGTCACGGTTTCGATGTTGATCCCGAGCGCCTGTGCGATCTGTGGGCTGCGATGGCCCGCCGCATATTGGACGAGAATTTCCTTCTCACGCTGGCTCAACGCCGGGCCATCGCGTCGGATGCGATTGATCCGCACCGCTGCGCCATGGACGTAATAGCTCAGCAGCTGGAGCAGCCGTCTTTCGTGGGCATCGATCGAGATCGCCCGACCACCCATCGAAATGACCGCGTGATAGCCGTAAAGATCGACCACCGGCACGGAGAAACCCGTTCGCATGCCGATAGCGGCCGCTTCGTCCATGACCTTGAGGGCCAGCGGCTGGGCATCGAGATCGATCGGGGCTTCCGACCAAGCGAAAGGCTCGACCGTCGAGAAACAATGACGCCCGACCGGATCATGCATGAAGTAGCGGTGGCGATCGTAATGGGCCAGCCAGTCCGCCCAGCCATGTTCGAGGAGAACATGGGGACGCAGGCGATCCTTTCCCGCCGGCACATGGGTCACGATCAGCTTTTCGACGCCGTAATCCCCGAGAATTCCCAAGATGGATTCGCGAACGGCATCGATCGTCTCGAGCTTGGCGAGTCGATCGACGAGTTCGAGACAGGCGCGTTCTTTCGTCTGGTGGCCGATCTGCGGCATCAGCGGGTCCCCAATCCAGATCGCTCATTCGAACACATTAAAAGGCGATCAGGTAATCCATTATAGATTGGCAGCCCGAGAAGACGGAAGAAGAATCTAGCCGTTTCCTTTCGTGAAACCGACATGCCCGTCGGCCGGGAACCCCGCCGCGCCTCGGTTAGCGCCGCGCGGGCTCGATCGGATTTGCGGCCGTAACGTCCGGACGTCGGATCAACCGCCCTCAGTCGCCTTGGGCGGGCGCACGAAGAGTGGCAGGACCGCGATCAGGAGAAGCAGGCGGAAGATGTGGTGGGTCGCCACATAAGCCGGGTCGTAGCCGAGCGAGAGGGCCATGGCGCTCATCCCTTCGACGCCGCCGGGCGCAAAGGAGACCCAGACCTGGCCGAAGGGCAGATCGAGAAGATGGGCGACGAGCGCGCTCACCGCCCCCGACAGGCCGACCGCAAGCCCCGTCGCGGTACATCCGGCGAAGAAAAGCGCGCGGAGCTGATCACGTGTGATCGAAGAGAACCGTGCCCCGATGACAGCACCAGCCAGCGAGAAGCCGAAAAAGGTGAGGAAGGTGGATGGCCTCCCTTCCAGAAGGCCGACGCCATGGCCGAGGCCACTGAGAACCACGCCGGCGAGAAGATAGGCGGCGGGAATGCGGATCTTCTCGGCGACATAGCCGAGGCCGGCCGACAGGGCGATTAAAACGATGCTGACGGGAAGATTGAGCGTATGGGGCGCGAGCGTCGCCATGCTCTCCTGACCGCTTGCCTGATCGACGATGGCGACGATCGGCGGCAAAAGCAGGGTGATGAGAAGGAGGCGAAGGCTCTGCAGAACCATCACGAAGGGAATGTCGACCTCGGCGCCGGGGCGATCGGTCGCCAGCGACAGGGAATAGGACAAGGCGCCCGGCGAGGTAGCGAGAATGGACGTAGTCTTCGCCGCACCGAAAAAGCGCCGAAGGACGAAGCTCGACGAGACCATGACGATCAGAATTGTGACGGTCAGGGCAAAGAGGCTGATCGGGAAGCGCAAGACATCGGTGACGAAATGGGGGGTGACGCCGGCGCCGAGCGTCACACCGATCGTCGTGAAGCCGAGATTGCGCAAGGTTCCCGGCACGCGCGGATGCCAGCGCAAGGCGGCGACGGCGGTGACAGCCAGGGTCGAGCCGACAAGGGCTCCGGCAGGCGCGCCCAGAAGGCTGAAAAGGGCCGCGCCGAGAAGCGCGGCCCCAATGGCCAGGAATACCGGCCGATAGGCATCGATCATGCGGGGGCCTTGGGAGATTCGTCTTCGGAGCGAGCGTTGCGGGCCGCGACCCGGCGTCCGTACCAGATCGGCACGATGACCACGATCGCCGTCAGCACGTAGAGGACGATCGAGTTCCAGGACTGGAGGAGAATGGTCCAGTCGCCGGCCGAGATCGACAGAGCCCGGCGCAGATTGTTCTCGAACAGACTGCCAAGGACGAAGCCCAGAATGACCGGCGCCAGCGAGAAGCCGAGCTTGCGCATGATCCAGCCGAACAGGCCGAGAAGCGTGATCATGTAGAGATCATGCGGGTTGGAGACGATCGAATAGACACCGATGAAGGCAAGAACGGCGATCAGCGGGGTCAGATATTGCTGCGGGATGGTCAGGAGCCGGGCGAACAGGCCGACCAGCGGCAGGTTGATAACCAGAAGCGCGATATTGCCGATATACATGGAGGCGATGAGGCCCCAGGCGATTTCGGGACGCTGCTGGAACATCAGCGGGCCGGGCGTGACGTTGAAGAGAAGCAGCGCGCCGAGAAGGATCGCGGTCGTGCCCGAGCCCGGAATGCCGAGGGTCAGCATCGGCACCATGGCGCCGCCGGCCGCCGCGTTGTTCGCCGCTTCCGGCGCGGCAAGACCGCGGATGTCGCCCTCGCCGAAGCTCTTCGGATTGTTCTGGACGCGCTTCTCGGTGCCATAGGCAACGGCCGAGGCGACCGAGGCGCCGGTTCCCGGCAGAATGCCAATGAAGAATCCGATGCAGGAGGAGCGCAGGATCGTCCATTTGGTCCGCGCGAGATCGGCCATGGTGACGAAGCTCTTGTCGATCTCGAGAGTCTTCAGCGTTCCCCGCGCCTGCTGCTCGACCAGATGGATCAGTTCGGCCATGCCGAACAGGCCGATGACAACGACCAGGAAGTCGATGCCAGCGAGAATATCGGGGATGCCGAAGGTGTAACGCGCAACGCCCGTATTGGCGTCGATGCCGATCGAGGCGAGCATCAGGCCGATGACGGCGCCGAGCAGCGTCTTGACCGGATTGGAGCCGACGAGAGAGGCAAGCGAGGCGAAGGCGAAAACCATCAGCGCCACATAGTCCGATGGCGAGAAGGTCACGGCATAGGCCGCCAGGAGCGGGCCGAACAACGTCATCAGAATAACGGCGAAAGTGCCGCCGACGAAGGAGGCGACGGCCGAGAGCGACAGCGCCTTGCCCGCTTCGCCTTTCCGGGCCATTGGATTGCCGTCGAGCGTCGTCATGACGGCGCCGGCATCGCCCGGAACATTGAGCAGGATCGAAGAGATACGGCCGCCATATTCGGCGCCGTAATAAATGCCGGCGAGCAGGATGATCGCCGATTCCGGTTTGAAGCCGAGGCCGTAGGCGATCGGCAAGAGGATGGCGACACCGTTGATCGGGCCGATGCCCGGAAGCGCGCCGATCAGTGTGCCGGCAAAGCAACCGACGAGCACGAGCATGAGGTTGAAGGGGTCGAGAGCGGTCGCGAAACCGGAGGCGAGCCCCGAAAAGACTGCGTCCATGACGATGATCTCTTTCAGAGAAGCCCGACGAAGAGCTTGCCGGCAGGCAGGTTCAATTCAAGAAGGCGGGTGCAGACGAAATAGCCGGCGACGCCAGTGACGATGCCGAACAGGCCGGCCTTGAGCGGCTTGGCCCCCAGCATCAAGGAGAGCAGGAAGCAGAAGATCAGCGTCGACAGGATGAAGCCGAGCGGCTGGAACACCCAGGCATAGGCCATAAGCAGCACGAACAGGGCTCCGACACGGGCCCAGGTCGGCATTTCCAGATCGAAGCTCGCGACGTCTGGACGCCACAGCACATAGAGGATGCACGGGATCGCCACGCATCCGAGGATCTGCGGCCAGCTCTCGGGCCCCAGCGGATCGTATTGGAAAGGCGCCTTGAGGATCGCGAACGCAATATAGGTGTAGGCGATCGCGACGATCAAAAGGGCGCCGGCAAACAGCCGATCGGCCATCGTCGTGTCTTTCGAAAGAGTTGAGACATGCCGGCGTTTCGAATCGCCAAGGCGCCGGCCCGTGTTCGAGCACCTTCGCAAAAAGCCAAGGCGCATCCCTCTCAACCGATCGTGCCGGCCTGAAGACTGGGCGGCCGGCACGACTATGAGAGGACTATAATCAAAAGGGAGAGAGCCCTATTACTCCTGGATCAGACCGGCTTCCTTCGCGATTTGCCGCATGCGGTCGACCCGCCCCAGGATCTCCTGATTGAACTCCTCGCCAGCGACCGAATAGACCTGCAGGCCCTGGGCCTTCACGGTCTCCTGCCACTTCTCGGTGCCATAGGCCTGTTTGAAGGCGTCGACCCAGGCATTGTAAGCCTCGTCCGAGACGTTCTTGCCCATGTAATAGCCGCGCAGGATGGCCCATTCGGCATCGGGATAGCCGAGCTCGGCCGTCGTCGGAATGTCGGCGAAGGGCTCGGGCAGGCGCTCCTTGCTCATGACAGCGAGGATGCGCACGGTGCCGGCGTCGAGCTGAGAGATCATCTCGCCCACATCGCCGGTATAGACCTGGATCGAACCGCCGAGGAGGCCCGACATCGCGTCGCCGCCGCCATCGAAGGCAACATAGCGCATCTGGCGCGGGTCGAGATTTTCGGCGCGAACCAGAAGCGCCGCCTTCATCCAATCCTGCGATCCGACGGAGCCACCGGCGCCGAGAACCACCGAGCCCACATCCTGCTTGAGGGCGGCCATCAGATCGGCGAGCGTCTTATATTCGGAATCGGCGCGTACGATGACAGCGCCGTAGTCCGTGCCGGCGGTCGCCGTAAAGCGCACGTCATCCTCGTTCCACTCGCCATATTTTCCGGTCGCCATGTTGAGGAGCGAACCGGACGAGAAGGCGACGATGGCGTTCGGATCGTCGGTGCGGGTCGTGTTGAAGAGGTTGATCGCGACGGCGCCGATGCCGCCGGGCATGAAGGTCACCTGGATCGGGTTGGCGATCACGCCTTCGAGGCCCTTCTGGGCGATGCGGCAGGTGAGGTCGAAGCCGCCGCCGGGCTGAGCCGGCGCAATGCATTCGGGGCGTTCGATATCCTGCGCCATGGCAACGCCGGCAAAGACGGTCGCGGCGATCAGGGTCGAAGCGAACAGTCTCAATCTCATGTGATTTCCTCCCAAGTGTCGAATTCGTCTTTTCATAAGCGGCCAACGTCGCTTTGGGACGATGCCCGGCCCTGTCCGCTCGAAGAGCGCACGCCGCTCACATCCATAACGGATCGGCGACAGACGTCCGGGTTCTCCCTCCCGGTTGCTTCATCTATTAGCAGGAACTGACGCGTTCTTGACCGCTAACTGACGGGAAACTGACATCTTTTCATGGTGCAGTGCGGCAATCCGCGGCGGCATTCGGCGACAATGCGCGGGCCTGATCGGGGAAAAACCTGATTTCCCCGCCGCCATCCTTGGTCTATGGCTTTGTCGTCATGCGAATTCTTCTCGTCGAAGACAACCAGGATCTGGCCGACGCCATCCGCGAGCGGATCGGCGCGGAGGGTCATGCGATCGACCTCGAGACCAATGGGGCCGAGGCGGAGGCGCTGCTGCGCCATGCGAGTTTCGACGTCGTCATTCTCGACATCAATCTGCCGGGCATGAACGGCTATGAAGTGCTCCGGGCGATGCGTGGGCGCGGTGACCGCACCCCTGCTCTGGTGCTGACGGCGCGCTCGGAGATCGACGACCGAATTACCGGTCTCGACGTCGGCGCCGACGACTACATGGTCAAGCCCTTCGACCTGCGCGAATTGTCGGCGCGCTGCCGGGCTCTGGTCAGGCGCCGGTCGGGAGAGGCGAGCAATCGCTTCGTGCAAGGCGCCTTCGAATTCGATCGCGGGGCGCGGCGGGCAACCTTCAACGGCGTCGATCTCGAACTGCGCCAGCGCGAGGTGCAGCTTCTCGAACTCTTCCTGGGCTCCCTCGATCGGGTTCTGACCAAGGAGGATGTCGCCGACCGCATCTATACCTTCGACGAGACCCCGACCCTCAACGCCGTCGAACAGACGCTGACACGCCTTCGCCGCAAGCTCGAAGGAACCCCGATCCATATCCGCACCATTCGCGGCCTCGGCTATATCGCCAATGTCCGCGACGGCTGAGACACGCCCCTATTCCCTCCGCCGACGGCTGATGATCGCCGCGACCGCCGCTTTCGCGGTGCTGATCGCGGTCCTGTCCATCGGCTTGTGGACCTATGCGCGAAGCGCCGCCAACGAGACCTATGATCTTCTCCTGCGCGGCGCGGCGATCTCGGTCCTGGAGCGCATCACCCTCACCCCGGAAGGTGTCGATATCGATTTGCCGCCTTCGGCGCTCGACATTCTCGCGCTCGCCGAGAGCGACCGGGTCTTCTATCGCATTCTCGACCGGGAGGGGCGCACGCTGACCGGGACGCCGGACCTGCCGCTCGACGATCGTCTCGGCCCGGACCTGCCCTCGGACGAGCCGATCTTCTTCGATCACGCCTATAGCGGCGAGACGGTGCGCTTCGTCGTGCATGGGCGCACCCTCCTCGGCTCGGCCGATCCCCAATGGGTCGGCGTGCAGATCGGTCAGACCCGCCGGGCGCGCGTGGCGATGCAGAACGACCTGATCCTCAAGGGTCTCGTGCCGCTTGCCGCCCTTTCGCTCGCCGGCATCGCCTGGGCGCGGGCCGGCATCGGCCTCGCCATGCGTCCCCTTTCGGGCATCGAACGCGATATCCGCATGCGCCAACCATCGGATCTCGAGCCGCTTCGCGCCGTCCCGCCGCGCGAGGTCGAAAGTCTGATCGCCTCGATCAACGGCTTCATGCTCCGCCTGAAACACTCAAAAGGCCAGGCCGAATCCTTCATCGCCGATGTCGCCCATCAGATTCGCACTTCGCTTGCGACGCTGAACAGCCAATTGCAGATGGCGGTCGAGACCGACGACCTGAGAAGCGAAGCGGCGATCCTGCGGGCGCGCGACCAGGCGGCGCGCACCATTCGCCTGACCAACCAGCTTCTCTCCCATGCCATGGTGATCCACCGGGCCGACGAGGCGCGCCTTGAACCGGTCGATCTGGCGCTTCTCCTGCGTCAGCTTCTGGAGGAGGCGATCCGCGCGGAGGGCGCGGCCGAGATCGAGTTCGCCGTCGACCTGCCGCCGTCCGGCGAGCCGTTTCACGTCCATGGCGACGCGATCGCCATTCGCGAAGCCATGCGCAATCTCCTCGACAATGCCGTGCGTCATAGCCCGGCTAGCGGCGCCGTGACGCTGAGCGCCGCACCGGCCGAAATCTCGGGTCGAGCCGCCATGGCTCTTTCGATCGAGGATACGGGCCCCGGCATTCCGGCCGACGAGCGCGCGAAAGTCGTCGAGCGCTTTTATACGCGCGGCAGCCATGGCGGCTCGGGTCTCGGGCTCTCGATCGCGGCCTCTGTGGCAGCAAGCCATGATGGCCGGCTCGATCTTGGGCAGAGCGCGGAGGGCGGCTTGAAGGCGACGCTCGTTCTGCCGATCGCGCCCCGAGGCGGAACCTTGGGCCTGCGGGCCGGGGAGCCATCCTGATGCGATGGCGGCCAATCGCTCTGTTCGCCGTGCTTCTCGGCGTCGGGCTCTGCCTCGCGGGTGCTCTCTTTCTTGTTTCGCATGGCCTGGAGAGCGGCAAGACAGGCGAGGCCGGCGATCGGCCGATCGACCTTTCCATCTGGAGCGCGACCGACACTGTCGCGATGACGGCCTTGATCGAAGCCTTCGAGGACGCCAATCCGACGATCGACATCCATTATACCGAGTTCAACACGAGCGAGCTTCATGCCGCCGTTCTCGGGGCAAAGCCTGACCAGGCGCCCGATATCGTGATCTCCTCGGCGATGGATCTTCAGGTCGAGCTCGTCAATCGCGGCCTGGCCCTGCCGATCACGGTCTCGAACGAGACACCGGAATGGGCTCGCTGGCGGAACGAGCTTTTCGGCTTCACCTCCGAACCCGTCGCCCTCGTCTTCAACCGTGCGGCCTTCGCCGACCGCCCTTTGCCCGAGACCCGCTCCGACCTTGCCGGCATGATCCGCGACGATCCGGCCTTCTTCAACGGCCGGGTTGGCACCTATGACATCGCTCTGTCCGGCGTCGGCTATATGTTCGCGACCCAGGACGCCCAGCGCGGCTATCAGGCGTCCCGCCTCGTCGAATCGCTCGGCCGAGCGCGGGCCCGCACCTATTGCTGCACAGGGGACATGGTCGCCGACGTTGCCGACGGCACGACCGTCCTCGCCTATAATGTCATCGGCTCCTATGCGCTTCAGAGCGTCGAGGCCGACGAGCGGATCGGCATTCTGCTTCTCTCGGACTATGCGCTCGTCATGACACGCTCGGCCTTCGTCATGGCCTCGAGCGACCATCCGCTGGCCGCCGAAGGTTTCATCGACTTCCTGCTCTCGCCCGCTGGACAGGACGTAATCGCACAGCAGTCGTCGCTCTTTCCCCTGGTCTCGGCCGGCGCGCCGCAACAGGCCTTTTTCGGCGAGCGCTTCAAGGGCGCGACCTCGCTCCTGCCAATCCGCCTGCGGCCCGGCCTCCTCACCTGGCTCGATCAGAAGAAGAAGGAGCGCTTTCTCAGCGACTGGTATGCCTCGATCGATGTAGGGGACAGGTCTGCTCCATGAGGACCTTGGACGGCGAGGACGGGAGAGACGCGCCGAAACGGGTTCTCCTGCTCGGTGGAACCGCGGAGGCAAACGCGCTTGCCAAGGCTCTCGGTGATCTTCCGGCCTCGCAGGTCCGTGTTTGTCTGTCTCTTGCGGGCCGAACGCGTCAGCCCAGCTGCCCGCCGGGTATCGAATTGCGGATCGGCGGCTTTGGCGGCGTCGATGGCCTTCTCGCCCATCTTATCGAGCAGCGGATCGACCATCTGATCGACGCGACTCATCCTTTCGCCAAGCAGATGGCCGCTCATGCCGCTGCGGCGGCAAGCCGGGCCGAAATCCCCTTGCTCAAATTGCTGCGCCAAGCTTGGGCGCCAATGCCGGGCGATCAGTGGACCCTCGTCGAGGACGAGACCGCTGCGATCAGCGCCCTGCCCTTCGCCGCGCGCCCCTTTGTCGCGCTCGGACGCCAGCATCTTTCGCCGCTGGCGCTGCGTCCCGATCTGCGCCCGGTGCTCAGAATGATCGAGCCCCTGGAGACAAGGGTTCACCCAAAGGCGGAGGTGATCCTCGCAGGCCCATCGAAGACGCCTGGCGAGGAGGCGGTAGTCTTTCGGCGCCTCGGGATCACCCATTTGATCTGCCGCAATGCCGGCGGGCTGGCATCCTATCCGAAGGTCGAGGCTGCCCGGCAACTGGGCCTGCCGGTCATGATGATCTCCCGTCCCCCGGCGCCTGGCCATGGGATCATCAAAGCCCATGTCAGCGAGATCGTCGCGCATTTGATGAGTGCCTGAGAGTCGCACCGAATGACGGCTGGTCACCACGATCTTCCATCGTGCAGGCTCTGTATATGTCAATTTCGTTTTCTAAAATGACCTGTTGGTCAAATTTCGCGCACCGGGAAAACGAATTCTCCAACTCTCTTCGCCATCCTCATTCCAAATCGGATGGTGAGGCAGATGAAGAAGACGACGAAGCCAAAAATCGAGGCGACGGTCGACCTTCCTCAAATCGAGGATGACGCCTTGGCGACGCTGGCGGCCTTCGCTCACGCCTCCGGCGACGGTGAGGGCTTGGCGAAGAATGCCATCGGGGACGAAGGCTCCGAAGAGGATGTGGAAGCCACGACCGGCGCCTTTGATCTGACGGCTTTCGAGCAGGCCGGAGACGAGGAGGAGACGTCGGTCAACGACGAAGCCGAAGAACCTGCGGCACTCGGTGGCGAGCTGTCCGCCATTTCCGCCGCCGATTTTGCTTTTCCGCTGCCGGATGCAGAGGCCGACGACAGCGAAAGCGCGTATTCGGACGACGACGAAGCGTTCGATCTTTCCAGCGAAGGCGAGGATACGGACGACGAACCACAGCTTGCCTTCGACCCCGAAAAGGCCTTTGCGGGAGCTGAACAGAGCGACGAGGATGAAGAGGGCGAGGACGAGGCGCTCGACCTTTCCGGCTATGACGACGAGGTCTTGGACGACGCGCCCAAGTTGGCCTTCGATCCCGAAACCGCCTTTGCCGGGGCTACACTGAACGACGCGGACGAAGAGGGCGAGGACGCCGAAGCCCGCGACGGCGACGAACTGGCACTCGCCCCATCAGACTTTCCACTCCAGATCGCCGATCGCGGCACGGAGGACGAGGCGCTCGACCTTTCCAGCGAAGAGGAGGAGGTCTCGGACGATGCGTCCGAAATAGCCTTCGACCCCGAAACGGCCTTTGCCGGGGCTGCGCAGAACGACGAGGACGAAGAGGGCGAGGACGCAGCCGATCTCAACGGCCTCCTCGATGACGCAGCTCTTGCCGGCACCGCCGAAGAGACACTAGCCGAGCCTTCCGAGACGCCGCCCGCCATGGAAGCGTTGCCGGGTCTCGGCGATGAACCAAGCCAGACGGGGCTCGATGAACCAAGCGAGGTTCTGAGCCCCCTCACATCCGCATTGGACGCGGTCTCGGAAGGGAACTTCGGAGACGAAGATTCCGCCGAAGAGAAAGACGAGGTGGACGCGGCAGATGATCTGCAGCTGAAGGCATCGGATGCCAATGCAAGCAACATCGCCTTCGCCGAGGACGAGGAGCCGCAACAGTTCCGCCATGCAACGACCTCTCTACCCTGGTCAGCCAGGGGGCGCGTAGGGCTCGCGGATCACTGCTCGGCCGATCGCCATCTCGGCCTATGGGCGGCAGCAAAGCTCGGCCATCACGGCGAAGAGGCAGAAGAGGGCTATGCGCGCTCGATTGTTCTGGCGGGAATATTGACGGTCGATGCCTCCGGCGGGCTGGACAAGGTGATCGAGGATCTGGCGCCGCTGGATATCCATCCAGAGACGGTGCGGACCCGTTACGAATTAATCCTGACAAGCCTCCGTCACGATCGCGATACGGTCAACGCTCAGACTGGAGACCAAGGAGCCTTTGCAGGGTGATCGAATGGAGGACGATCCGCCGGCAGCAGGCCTTTGACCCGCTTCGGGCTAAGGGCCGCCCTTATTCTCTCGCCAGCCCGACCCGCTTCAGTCATGCAGCATGGCAACTGTGTTCATGCGAAGGCCTTTTTGTCTCTCTGCATGGCGTTGAGGACGGTGAGAAGCTTTCTGGCGACGGCGATGATTGCGACTTTC
>NZ_FWXR01000001.1 GCF_900176465.1 Fulvimarina manganoxydans | reverse complement strand
CATTCATGCTGGCCTCCTTCCAGCCAGCATGTTGAATCACAGCCCAGAGAAAAGCGGAATCCTCAGCGACTCAGTTCGATGTCATCCCGCTCTAGAAGAGACGTCGTTGAAGAGGTCGGCGGGATCGTGGGTGAGACCCTTGATTGGCCGCGACCCCAGATTGACGCCGAGATCGAGACCAGTCTCCAATGCCTCGAGCGGCGCTACAGAGTGGATGTCGGGGCCCATGCGATCAAAGACGTCGAGGACGCCATCCCCGTCTGAGCCGGTGAGTTCGGGAGCGGCGCAGATGCGCAACGAGCCCGCTCCCGCATTCGTCCAGGCCAAACCCCTTCAACGCAGCGCCGAAAGCGGGTCTCTCTGGGCGCAATTGCGCGAAGCTCTCATCGACTATATCGCCGACGAAGGGTTACTAGCCCATACGCGCCTTCCCTCCGAGCCCGAGCTCTGCGATCTCTTTTCCGTCTCGCGGACCGTCGTCCGAGAGGCTCTGAACCAGCTCGTCGTCGAAGGTCAGGTCTATCGGATCCAGGGCAAGGGCACCTTCGTGGCCGGCGGGCGCGAAGACCACGACTTCGTCGGGACGACGATCGGTTTCTCCAGCGATTTTCGCGGCACCGATCGCCATATCAGCCGGCATGTTCTTGACCAGAAGCTGCGACCGGCCACGGCCCGCGAGGCAAAATTCATGCGCATCGCGATCGATGCGCCGATCGTGGCGATCGAACGTCTCCTGGTGGTCGATCGCCTGCCCCGACTCTGGGTCTCGACCGCGATCCTGCCTGTCGCGGCGCCGAGCCTCGAGACGATCGCTCTCGAAAACCGTTCGCTCTACGAGACCCTGCGTCACCAATACGGCATTATCTTCAAGCATGCCGAGCGCTGGATCGAGGCGGTCAGAGCCGACGAAGCGATTGCCGATCTTCTGCACGTTGCGCCGGGAGAAGCCTTGGTCAAGATCGAATCCATCAGCTTCGATCAGGACGATCTGCCGGTGGAATATTACGTCGCCTACCAGCGGACGGATAAGTCACGGCTGCATTTCCGGATCAAAGGCTAGGTCCCGCAAACGCCCCATTGCCACACTGAGCTCTCGCAAGGCCTGTCACAGCGGCGGCCATTTTCGCCGTCTCCACGTACATATCCCGCTGATGTCCGCGGACCAAATTTCTCGAAGCCGCCTCGCCTGACGCGCGTCCCGGTATTGGAACAAGGCGCGAAAGCTTGAATTCAGCTGCGCATTGCGCGCCAGAATCGCCAACTCTTGCGAAGAGGGCCGATCGTGATCGGTTCGGAGAATGCGCCGATGCCGACTTTCTCAGCGGCTTGAAAAATGCCCGACGCCAGGGTTGCGGGCAGGAAGGCTGGGCGGAGTGCTTTCGGGACGGCCGCAACGCGCTCTCGCCAACGCGTGTCATGGTCCCGGCCGAAGGCGATTAGGGCCGCGAGAGCGCGTGATGCAGGTTCCGGCTCGGCTTTCAGAAAGGCCTCTGGCGTACAGCCCGACGCCGACAGGATGTCGGCCGGCACATAAATCTGACCGCGTCGGCGATGAAGCGGCAAGGCGCGGATAACGGCTCCGACCGTCTGGGCAACTCCGGCATGGCCGGCGGCATCGCTGATCTGGCCCGCATCGGGGCGCGAGAGAACCATTGCGGCCAGCATAATCAAGGTCGACTGAGTCTCGCCCGCATAGGCTTCGAACGCCGTTCGCGACGACATCGGATCGTCATAAAGATCGAAGATGCGCGCTTCGAGAAAGCGATCGAAGGCCGATCGCGGCAGATCGTAATGGGAGATCGTCTCGAGAAGGGCATCGCCGGTCGGATGTCCCGATCCACCGAACGCGCCCGAAGCGATCAGATCGCGCCACCACTGCAGCCGGATTTCTCCGGGCATAGGTTGGCTAACGAGGTCACGGATGCGGGCCGTCTCGGCGTTGAACGCATAGAGCGCTGCGAGGGCAGTCCGGCGATCAGCAGGCACGAAGGGTAAGGAGAGAGAGCGATCCCGATCCTCCCGTTCGAGAAACGAGAAGAGAGCGTTCCTCTCATCTTGCGTATCGCTCGAAGACACCATCAACCGCGGTCGCTCAATCCACCGCAATCAGCGCGGCGGCCACGGGACGCTGTTCGGCGAGCATAACATTGTAAGTTCTGACCGCCGCGCCGGTCGACATCGGATCGCAAGAAATGCTCAGCCTTTTCAGGCGCTCCTTGAGAGCCGGCGGCAAGAACTGAATATTCGGGCCGGTCCCGAACAGAAGGAAGCGATAATCCTCAGCCTCCTTTAAAATCAGATCGAAACGGTCCCCGGAGAATGGATTGTCCGCGGTCGCGCTCCAGCCATAGATGCCGGACGGCAAGCAAAGGATCGAGCCGCGATGGGACATGTCGGCGAAGCGGAATCCGCCATTGCCATAGGCTTCGATCGGTGCCCGACCGGGGAAATGCGCTTGCCTGATCTCGATTCCCTTGGCCATGAGTCCTTGCGGCGATCCTTTTCGTTGCCGGGCATTGTGGCGGTGTCGACGTCGCCATCGATGGAGGCCTCGCACCCCCGAGCCTAATGGCCGGGGGCACCAAACGGTTTCATCGGCGGATCATGAAGGAGCCGCCGATGAAATTTCGAGGAACGCCGCTCGTCGCCGCTAAAACCCGTCGCGCCTTTTACCTGGCCTGGCCTGTTCCTGCCCCTTCGATCTGATGATCGTCGCGTTTATGGGCCTCGAACTCCGATGGTCGGAGATTGAAGAAATAGAGGACTGGCGCGGCGACGAAGATCGATGAGAAGGTGCCGATGACGACGCCGAAGATCATCGGCGCGACGAAGTTCTGAATGACCTCGCCACCGAAGATGTAGAGCGCCGTTAGAGCCAGCAGCGTGGTCAAGGACGTGGTCAAGGTGCGTGACAGCATCTCGTTGTCGGACAGGTCGAGCAGATCGCCAAGATTCTTCTGCTTGAAACGCCGCAGATTTTCGCGAACGCGGTCGTAGATGACGACCGTGTCGTTCAGTGAATAGCCCACGATTGTGAGGATCGCCGCGACGGTCGCGAGATTGAACTCGATCTGGGTCAGAACCATGAAGCCGAGCGTCAGGCAGACATCGTTGACGGTGGCGATGATCGAGCCGATGGCGAACTGCCACTCGAAGCGGATCCAGATATAGAGCAAGATGCCGAAGAGCGAGGCAAGAACCCCGAGGATCGCGGCTAAGGCAAGTTCGCCCGACACGGTCGGCCCGACGACTTCCGTGCGGCGGAATTCATAATCGGACTGCAGCGCGGTCTGTGCCTTCTGAATTGTCGCCTGCTGCGCCCCGTCGCCGGCGGATGGATCCGTTCCGATCCGCACCAGTGCCTCGGCCGGCGAGCCGAATTCCTGCACCTGGACGTCGGTGATCCCGGCTTCCGCAAGCCGTTCGCGGATACCGCCGATATCAGCCTCGCCATCATTGGCACGCAGTTCAAGGACCGAGCCGCCGGTGAAATCGATGCCGAAATTCAGGCCGACCGTCGGGAGCGCGACAAGCGAGGCGGCCACGAGAACCATGGACAGATAGAAGGCTTTCAGGCGGAACAGCATGAAGCGGATGCGCGTGACCTCGCGAACCAGCCGCAGCGGGCCGTCGGGAAGCGCTTTCGGACGGCGGGTCTTCACCCAATAGGCGACGAGCCAACGCGTCAGCGTGTAGGCTGTGAAGACGGTGGTCACGATGCCGACGGCGAGCGTGACGGCGAAGCCGCGCACCGGGCCGGAGCCGAGGAAAAACAGGATGACGGCGGCGATCAGCGTCGTGATGTTGGCGTCCACGATGGTCGCGAGCGCCTTTTGGAAGCCAATATCGATCGCCTGGACGACCGAGCGGCCGAGCCGCCGTTCTTCTCGAATGCGCTCATAGATGAGCACGTTGGAATCGACCGCCATACCGACGGTCAGAACGATACCGGCAATGCCGGGCAGCGTCAGCGTCGCGCCGAGAACCGTCAGCACCGCGAAAAGAAGAATGACGTTCGCCGCCAGCGCCACATTGGCAATGATGCCGAGAAAGCCATAGGCGGCGATCATGAAGACGACGACGAGCACGGCGCCGATGACGCCCGCGATCTCGCCAGCGGCGATCGAGTCGGCGCCAAGGCCTGGTCCGACCGTGCGCTCTTCCAGAATGTTCAGCGTCGCCGGCAGCGCGCCGGCACGGAGGAGAACGGCAAGGTCGTTGGCGGACTGGACCGTGAAATTGCCGCTAATCTGCGCCTGACCACCCAAAATCGGTTCGCGAATGTTCGGGGCTGACAGCACCTTGTCGTCGAGCACGATGGCGAAGGGCTTGCCGACATTGGCCTGGGTCACGCGACCAAAACGTTGGGCGCCCTGGCTGTCGAAGCGGATATTCACGACGGGCTGATTGGTCTGCTGGTCGAAGCCGGGCTGGGCGTCGACGAGATTCTCGCCCGACACCATCACCTGCCGCTGCACCAAGATCGGCTGGGGCGGCTGGTCGGTGGTGTAGAGGAGTTCCGAGCCTGCCGGGGGACGCGCGCCGCCGCTTGCCACGGCGTCGGCCGAGGCGCTGAGATCGACTAAGCGGAAGGAGAGCTTGGCTGTCTGGTTGAGAAGGCTCTTCAGCCGCTCAGGGTCACCGAGACCCGGCACCTGAACCATGATCCGATCATCGCCCTGACGCTGAATGATCGGCTCCGTCGTGCCAAGCTCGTCCACACGCCGGCGGACGACTTCGATCGATTGCGTCACGGCGCTGCGGACGCGGTAGTCGACCCCCTCATTCGTCAAGGAGAGGGTCAGGACACCGTCCGAGGGCGAAGTGATGGCCACTTCGCTGATGGATCCGCCGGTTAGCATGCCGGACGAGATCGGCGCCGTCAGATCCGATAGCGCCTCGCGTGCGGCTTCTGCTTGGCTTGGATCGCGCAGGCGGACCGTCACGGTCGTCCCGTTGGCGGAAATGCTGCCATAGCCGATCCGCGCATCGCGTAGCTGCTGGCGGGCGTCGTCCTGAAGCGATTGGAGGCGCTCATTGATGAGCGACTGGCGATCGACACCCAGCAGGATGTAGGAGCCGCCCTGCAGATCGAGCCCCAGCGTGATCTGCTCTTTCGGCAGGAAGTCGGGAAGACCGGCGAGCGTATCGCGTGAGACGAGATTGGGGGCGGCGAACAAAGCGCCAGCCGCCACGACCAGCCAGATGAGGATCGTCTTCCAGCGCGAAAAATAGAGCATCGAAGGCTTCCAAAATGCCGAAACGACGGCCAAAGTCCTGCGGACCCGGCCGTCTTTTAGGGTGTTCGATTAACGCAAGATCATGGCAGGACGAAAGCGCTTAAAGCTCGGCCTGCCGTAATTTCTGACCCTTTGAGGTCACTTCTGATTGGCGGCTGCCGGCTCGCCCTTGACCCGGACGTCGCTGACCATGGCCTGAACGAGGCGAACGCGCGTCTGCTCGGAGATCTGAACCTCCAATTCGCCATTCTCCAGAACCTTGGTCACTTTACCGATGATGCCGCCACCGGTGACGACGGTGTCGCCGCGCCGGATATTCTTCAGCATCTCCTCGCGCTTCTTCATCTGCGACCGCTGGGGACGAATGATGAGGAAATACATGATCGCGAAGACGGCGACGAAGGGGAGAATGCTGATGAGCAATTCGCTTCCCCCGGCCGCGGTTGCCGCGCCCTGGGCGAAAGCTTCGGTGACGAACATCAAGATACCTCGTTGGCGAAAGGGCGGTCTAAGCCGCTTGGCTGGATGCGGGCGGAATATACGATCGCCCGATGCGAATGCAACAATTCGGCGCCTTTTGCGTTTGACGGCGCTTCATCTGTCGATGATCGACCGGAAGGCTCCTTGGTGAATTGACCCGGCACACCGGTTGGTGCGACAGCCCGCCAATGCCGTTTCCGGCCGGCAAGATCGCTGGCTGGCCGGCCCCGACGATAGACGCGACCCAAGGATCTCATCGCCTATGACAGCGGATGAATTTTCCGGCCTCGGCCCGCTTCTCGAACGGATCGCAGAGGCGCTTGAGGCCATGGCGCCGAAAGGGGATGCGACGCTCGATTTCGAGGCGGCGGATTGCTTCGTGTTCGAGCCGCCTATGCGGCTTCATCCCGTCGAGAAGGTGAACCGTGTACCGATCGGCCTTCTCCAGGGCATTGAGCGCTCGCGCGAACTGCTACTCGACAATACAAAGCGGTTTGCCGCCGCTCTGCCGGCCAATAACGCCCTTCTTTGGGGCGCGCGCGGCATGGGCAAATCATCCCTCGTCAAAGCCGCTCACGCAGCGGTCAACGAGGGTGCTCGTCAGGCGGGTCGCAAGCCCTTGAAGCTCGTCGAGATCGCGCGCGAAGACATTGATCATTTGCCGCAGCTGATGGGCGCCATGCGGCAGGCCCCTTTCCAGATCTTGCTGTTTTGCGACGACCTCTCCTTCGACATTGGTGATTCGAGCTACAAGTCGCTGAAGGCGGTGCTGGAGGGCGGCGTCGAAGGACGGCCGCGCAACGTTCTCTTCTACGCGACCTCAAACCGCCGTCATCTGTTGCCTCGCGATATGATGGAGAACGAACGGGCGACGGCGATCCATCCCGGCGAAGCGGTGGAAGAAAAGGTCTCCCTGTCGGACCGGTTTGGTCTCTGGATCGGCTTCCACAATTGCAGCCAGGACGACTATCTCGCCATGGTCGATGCCTATGCAGAAGCCTATGGGCTGACGGTCGGAGAAGACGAATTGCGACGCGAAGCGCTGGAATGGCAGGTCACGCGCGGCAGCCGATCGGGCCGGGTGGCCCATCAATTCATTCAGGATTTGGCGGGTCGGCTCGGCCAACATATCGACTGAAGGCGGCGACCAGCTTCTGAAAAGCGATCGGCCGGCCCATCTTGCGATGGACCGGCCGGGTTTCCTCCGTCAGGACATGGAGGTCACGTTTTCGTCAGACGATGTGCTGACGAAGCTCTGGCGCCGAAGAGGACAAACCTCTTCGTCCCGAATCAATTCAGGAATTTCGACGGATCGACCGGAGCGGAATCCTTGCGCACCTCGAAATGAAGCTGCGGCGTATCGGTGTCGCCCGACATGCCGGAGAGCGCGATTTCCTGACCCCGCTGAACCTTGTCGCCGCGCTTGACGTTCAGCTTGTCGGCATGGCCATAGACCGTCACGAGACCGTCGGAATGCTTGACGAGGACGGTGTTGCCGAACTCCTTGAGGCCGTCGCCAGCATAAATGACGACACCGTTCTCTGCAGCCTTGACGGGCGTTCCGCGCGGAACGGAGATGTTCAGACCGTCATTGCGGCGCGAGCCGACCTTGTCGCCATACCGCGCCAAAACACGGCCCTGCACCGGCCAGCGGAAGCGCGAAATGCCGCTCTCGGCGGGCGCCGACGCGCCGCTACCCTCCTTCGCGGCAGCGCTAACTGTCTCTTTCGGTGCGACATTGGCCACGCGCGTCTCCTGCGCGGGTGAACTCTGCGCGGTCGCGGCATGAGGCCGCCCCGACTTGCCGCTGGAGGCTTCGGGCGTCGTTACGCTGGCCGTCTGCCGCTCGTCGATGGCTTGGGGGCTCTTGGCGGCGGGGCCGCTTTCGGGCTTCGTGTAAGGCTTGGGCGCATTCGATGCGACGCTCGTCTGGCCGCTTGGCGCCACAGCGCTACCCGGCCGGCCCGTCGGAATGACGAGCTTCTGTCCGAGCCGGATCGTGTCACCAGAGAGCCCATTCGCCTCTCGGATCGCCGACGCCGAGACGCCCGAACGCCGAGCGATCGCGCTCAGCGTGTCACCGCTTTCCACCTGCACCGTCCGACCGGACGAATTGGATGCGACCTGGGGCGATGCTGAAGGCGAATTGGAGGTAGGCTGGCTCGGCCGCTGGCTAGGCATCGCCAGATGGCGCGCCTGCGCCTGAAGAGTGGTCGGCGGCGCGCCACGCTGGGTGTTATTGGCCTGGGCTGCCATCTCTGCCGGGTTCGCCGGGTACCCACCCTGTTGAGGCGCGCTTGCTGTCGACGTCGCGCCGAAGACGTCACTCGGCGCCGTGCGCTGATTGCCGGGCGGCAGAGGCAACTGGCTCGATTGGACCTGTCCGGCCGGCGCGGCATTCGCCGTCGGCGCGGGGTATCCACCATAGCCGGCATTCGCGCCGGCCATCTGGCCGCCAGCCGGCGTGATCGAGCCCGTCGTGGTGCGGTCGATATTGGCCGGATAATTTGTCGTTCCGCCGGCCCCGTACATGTCGTTGGATGCGACCTGGCTCGGTGCGCTCGCCTGCGGCACGGCTCCTGTATAAAAGCCGTCGTCGAAGCGGGCGACGTCGCTCGAGCATCCGGCCGACAGCCCGGCCGCGACGATGATGGCGCTTGTCAGCCCCTGGCGGTAGGTAATCGGTCTCAGCACTCGGATACGCATTGCTGTCCCTTAAGCGGCAGGAAATCGCCACCCAGTAGACCGCGTTAATCTTACCACCCGGTTAAAGTCAGAGCCGGGAAATTATAAATCATTCAAGAAGATGACCGACCGTACTCGGCCTCTTAATGCACATTCGCGTGATCGGCTTGGGAAGCCTTCCCCCGCCCGGCCTTCAGAGCACCTCTGCCGTGCCGAAAGCGATCGGCTGATAGCGAACGGGCCAAAGGTTCTGCCGCTCGAAGCGGCTGCCCACTTTCTGCATCCGAACCAGCATCTGCTCCCCGTCGCCCGGCCCGATAGCGCAGATCAACGCACCTTGCGCAACCAGTTGATCGACGAAGAGCCGCGGGACGGTAGGAAAAGCCGAATGAACCACGATCCGGTCGTAAGGCGCACCGTCCCGATAGCCTTCCGAACCATCGGCAACGAAAAGCGAGACATTCGTGATCGATGAACGCTGAAGAGCGGCTTCCGCGCTTTTTAGAAGGCGGCGGTAGCGTTCCAGCGAAGTCACATGGAGAACGGATTTCGCCAGAAGCGCGGTGAGATAGCCGCTGCCGGTTCCCACCTCCAAAACCCGGTGATGGGGCTCGGGCTCGGTCGCCGCAAACAGCCGGATCGCCTGTTCTGGGTCCAGCATAGTCTCCCCGCAGTCGATCGGTATGCTGCCGCGTCCATAAGGGTCGCCCCAATAGGCGGGAACGAAGCGGTCGCGTTGGACAACTTCGATCGCCTCTCTCATGGCCTCAGTGATGACGAGACCGCTGGCATCCACCCAATCGAGAAACTCGGCGCGACCGCGTGGGGCGAGCGGCTGGGTCATCCCGCGAAGGTCTCCTCAAGCGTCTCGCGCAGCCGGTGAGCGGTGAGATCGAGGTGCAGCGGCGTCACCGAGATATAGCCATCGGCCAGTGCGGCCAGATCGGACGCCTCGACGGCCGGCCCGGTTTGCCTGCCGAATTTCAGCCAATAGTATGGGAATCCGCGACCATCATGGCGCTCTTCCAAAGCGAGTGCGTAATCGAGCACACCCTGCCGGGTCGCCCTGATGCCCTTCACCGCCTCCGGCTCGACCGCCGGAAAATTGACGTTCAGAAGATGGCCACGCGGCAGATCCACCTTGAGAAGCTTGTCGAGGACCGCAACCGCATGGGCCTCGGCCGTCGCCCAAGGCGACTTCAGCGGTTTGGAGCGATCAAAAGCCTGGCTCAGGGCAATCGAACGAATGCCGAGCATCGTTCCTTCCATCGCCCCGGCGACGGTGCCTGAATAGGTGACGTCATCCGCGACGTTCTGGCCGACATTGATGCCGGACAGAATGAGATCGGGCGGTGAGTTCATGAGCCGCCGGGTCGCCATGATGACGCAATCCGTCGGCGTTCCGCTCAAGGCAAAGCGCTTCTCGCCAAGCGTCCGGAGCCGCAGCGGGGACGAAAGGGTCAAGGAATGGGCAAGGCCGCTCTGATCGGTCTGCGGGGCAACCACCCAGACATCGTCCGAAAGCTGCGCGGCGATGCGTTCCAGGGCCTCGAGGCCATCGGAATAGATGCCGTCGTCATTGGTGATGAGGATGCGCATCAGCTCGGTCCGCCAATGCGCTCAAGGCCGCCCATATAGGGCCGAAGCACGTCGGGGACGGTGATCGAGCCATCCTCGTTCTGATAGTTCTCCATCACGGCAATCAGCGCGCGACCGACCGCGACGCCCGACCCGTTGAGCGTATGAACGAAGCGCGGCTGCTTCTCGCCCTCCACCTTGTAACGGGCGCCCATGCGCCGCGCCTGGAAATCGCCGCAGACCGAGCAGGAGGAAATCTCGCGATAGGCCTTCTGACCGGGAAGCCAGACCTCGATGTCGTAGGTCTTGCGGGCGGCAAAGCCCATGTCGCCGGTACACAGCATGACCACCCGGTAGTGAAGGCCGAGACGCTTCAGCACTTCCTCGGCGCAGCCGGTCATCCGCTCCAACTCGTCGAGCGAGGTCTGATCATCGGTGATCGAGACCATCTCGACCTTGTCGAATTGGTGCTGCCGCAACATGCCACGTGTATCACGCCCGGCAGACCCCGCCTCCGAGCGAAAGCAGGGCGTCAGTGCCGTCAGGCGCATCGGCAGACGATCCTGCGTCAGCGTCGTCTCGCGAACCATATTGGTCAGCGGCACCTCGGCGGTCGGGATCAGCCAATATTCTTCCTCGGTAGGAGCCCGTTCCAGAACTTCGGCGACAAGATCCTGAAAGCTCACCTCGCCCGACTTCAACCGTTCGAGATCCGCCTCACTCGTGAGCTCGCCGAGGATCCGGTTGGTCTGCTCGGAACGGCCGGTCATCGACGCGCCGATGAACAGGTCCTCACCGAATTTCGGCAGCTGCGACGTGCCATACATGGCATCGTTGCGAACCAGAAGCGGTGGTTGAACCTCCTCATAGCCGTGCTCGTTCGTATGGAGATCGATCATGAATTGGCCGATCGCTCGCTCCAAACGCGCCAGCTGACCGCGCAAGATCGTGAATCGCGAGCCGGAAATCCGCCCCGCCGTCTCGAAATCCATCATCCCGAGCGCTTCGCCGAGCTCGTAATGCTCTTTCGCGTCGAAGCCGAGAGCCGGCTTTTCTCCGATCAGCCGGACCTCG
Source organism: Fulvimarina manganoxydans (assembly GCF_900176465.1). Lineage (GTDB taxonomy): Bacteria > Pseudomonadota > Alphaproteobacteria > Rhizobiales > Rhizobiaceae > Fulvimarina > Fulvimarina manganoxydans. The sequence goes on along the minus strand of NZ_FWXR01000001.1, from coordinate 558,309 downwards.
AGATTATCGGCTTCGTCAGCGCCTTGGGGCACGTCGGCAAGTGGAATATTGGGAAGCCGAGCGAGCTTCTCCTCGAGCTCGGCATCGATACGCCGTTCGAGGTCTTCGCCGCTCTGGATCGAGGCCTTGATCGAGGCGACCTCGTCGATCAGCGATTGCGCTCGCTCATGGTCGCCGGAGCCCTTGGCCTTGCCGATTTCCTTGGACGCTTCGTTGCGCCGGCTCTGAAGGTCCTGAAGCACCTTCAGGTGGTCGCGGCGACGCTCGTCGAGCTTGATGAGATCCATAGCCGCAGGCGGGGCACCGCGCGCGGCGAGCGCCTCATCCAGCTTAGCAGGATTGTCACGTATCCACTTGATATCGAGCATGATTCCCCATCGCGAACGGACGGGGAAGACGGTGCGACCGGCTCAACTTCCGGTCTGAGCGTCGGCCCCGTCGAGCTGTTCGGCGCGCTTCTTCTCGATCATCCGCGCCGCGATAATGGAGACCTCGTAGAGAAGGATCGTCGGCACCGCAAGACCGATCTGAGACAAGGGATCTGGCGGCGTCAGGATCGCCGCCGCGATGAAGGCAATGACGATTGCATATTTGCGCTTGGAGGCGAGCCCCTCGGACGACGTGATGCCAGCGCGAACGAGAAGCGTCGCGACGACGGGCAGCTGAAAAACCAGTCCGAAGGCGAAGATCAGCGTCATAATCAGCGACAGATATTCCGACACACGCGGCAAAAGCTGAATCGCGGCCTGCCCGCCGGTTCCCTGCTGTTCCATCGACAGGAAGAACCACATCACCATCGGCGTGAAGAAGAAATAGACGAGCGCCGCGCCGAGAAGAAACAAAAGTGGCGTTGCAATGAGGAACGGCAGAAAGGCCGCCCGCTCATTGCGGTAAAGGCCCGGTGCTACGAATTTGTAGACTTGTCCGGCGATCAGCGGAAAGGCGAGGAAGAAGCCGCCAAAGGCGGCGATCTTCACCTGGGTGAAGAAAAACTCCTGCGGTGCCGTATAGATCAGCTCGACTTGGCGCCCCGTGATTCCGGCCCATTCGGTCGCCTGCTGATAGGGGATCACCAGGAGATTGAAGATCCCCTTGGCGAAGAAGAAGCAGAAGACGAAAGCGATAAAGAAGCCGAGGATCGACCAGATAAGCCGTTTGCGAAGCTCGATCAGATGCTCGATCAGCGGCGCGGAGGACGCGTCGATTTCGCTCGTGTCACGCTCGGTGCCGCTCATGCCTGTCGCTCCACGGCTTGGCTCTTGCGCTCGGTCTCAGAATTCGTGTCGGCAGCATCGCCGCGGGACGCCTTCTCAGAGGTGCTATCAGAATGGCCCGCGGACGCTTCGGGGCTCACTGCGGCTGTCGCCCCCGTCTTCACCGGCTGTTCCGGCACGGCGCCCTCGCTTCGAGCCTCGGTGCGCGGCGGCGGCGCCTCGGTCGCGGAGTTGAGAGAGGAGCGGATATCATCGCCGATCTGGCGCATGGGATTGAGCGCGTCACGCATCTGCTGACGCGGATCGAGCTTACGCATATCCGAGGCCGTCTTTCGGACCTCGTCGAGTTCTGCGTCCTTCAAGGCTTCGTCGAACTGCTTGCGGAAATCGGAAGCCATCGAGCGCATTTGCGACGTGACCCGACCGAATGTGCGCAGCATGCGCGGCAAGTCCTTCGGGCCGACCACGACGATCAAGATGACCGCCACGACCATAAGCTCGGCCCAGCCGATATCGAACATTGTCAGCCCTCGGACCTACGGCCCCTGGTCCGGGTCGCCCCAGACCGGCATCCGTTTCCATTCTTCGAAGTCGCGCGGTTCGGCAAGACGCCCTCACCCGCCGCGTTTCGGCGCGACGATCGTTCGCCGCGCCGCATCGTGATTCCGTCGAAGAAATCGACTTGGTCCTCAGACCGTCGACTTCTCGCTCTTGGTCTCGTGATTCACAGTTTGGCCAGGCTGGTTGTCGATCTCACGGCGCTCCTGCGTCGCCTGCTGCTGATCGTCGTCAGACATGCCCTTCTTGAAGTTCTTGATGCCCTTGGCGACATCACCCATCAATTCGGGGATCTTGCCGCGACCAAACAACAGAAGAACGACCGCCAGCACGATCAACCAGTGCCAGATGCTGAAGCTACCCATGATCTTCTCCACTCAGCCGGACCGTCGCGGCGCGGCATCGCCTGAATAACCACTGCTAACTAGCGATCATTTCCGGCTTTTTCAAACACGATCACGTCTTGAGGGTCGACTGAAACGACGACATCGCGCATTTCGGGCGAAATCGTCCCAGCCCGCATGCGCGAACGCAACGGTTCGTCGATCCCTTCCACAACCACCGTGAATAGATCGACACCCCCGAGGAATCTGCGTGTGACGATCCGCCCGATGATTCCGTCCTGCGCCTCGTTGAGCCGAAGCCCGGTGAGGCGGACCGCGACCGTCAAATCGGTGCCGTCGGGCCGATTCGTCTCAGCGACGGGTCCGAGCGGCGTGATCACGCGCCCGCCCCTTGCCTCGCCTTCGACCACATTGAGCTCGGAAAAAAAGCCGGCGGCAAAAAGATCGGCCGGTCGGCGATAGAGATCGCCGGCCGTTCCGACCTGCACGAGCCGGCCATCGCGCAGAAGTGCGATTCGATCGGCCATGCGCATCGCCTCTTCCGCGTCATGGGTGACGACGATGGCAGTTGCGCGCGTCTCGCGCAGGATCTGCAGCGTGTCGCTTCGAACCGTATCCTTCAGGCGCGAATCGAGACCGGAGAAGGGCTCGTCCATCAGAAGAACCGAGGGGCGCGGCGCGAGCGCGCGGGCCAAAGCGACGCGCTGCTGCTCGCCGCCCGACAGCATATGGGGATATTGGCTTGCTCGAGCAGAGAGCCCCACCCGCTCGAGCGCGGTGCCAGCCGCTTCCTTCTGCGCCCGGCTTGAAAGTCCGGTCAGCCCGAAGGCCACATTCTCCGCGAGCGTCATATGGGGGAACAGCGCGTAGTCCTGGAACATCAGCCCGACGCCGCGCTGCTCGGGCGGAAGGAACACGTCCGGCCCCGCGATCTCCTGCTCGTTCAGATAAAGCCGGCCGTCCGTCTGCCTTTCGATACCGGCTGCAATCCGTAGAAGGGTGGTTTTGCCCGATCCCGACGGGCCGAGAAGGCAAAGGATGCCGCCAGGCTCGGCAACCAGATCGATCCCGTTCAGAACCTGTTTCGAGCCGAAATGGTGGCGGATGCCGTTGTAAGACAGGCTTGCGGCGAAGCTGACGCCCGCGCTTCGGCGGGGGGATAGTTCAAGTGGCTCGCTCTTCATCATACGCGACAACACGGCGGAACGACCCCTCTCGTCGAGTTTGCGTCCGAGCGGTGGGCGCCCGTCTCGGCTGCCCTTGCCTATCGCCCAATCGCGTCGATCTTGACCTCGGTTACCCCTCTGCCAGCGCGCCCGCAAGGGCTTGCAGCGACAGGCAAGTCGTCAGGGCCTCAGGCCGCGATGGCAAGAAGCGATTCGTATTCCTCGGAGAGCGCTTCGACGTCCACCTTGTCGCTTGCGCCTGAGATGACCGTTTCAGCACGAGCGGCGCGCCGTTCCGCGTCCCCAGTCAAGTGGCGGGTTGCCTTGGCCACCTCGCGCATCTCCGCCATGTCGCCATTGCAGTGAAGCACGAGATCACAGCCGGCCGCGAGAGCCTGCGCCGACAGGTCCCGGAAGCTGCCGGTGAGCGCTTTCATCGAGATGTCGTCGGTCATCAAAAGACCATCGAAACCGATCTCCGCGCGGATAGTCTCCGAAACGACGCGCGGGGAGAGGGTCGCGCAACGCTCTGGATCGATCGCATGGTAGAGAATATGCGCGGTCATCGCGCAAGGCAGATCGGCAAGGCGCGCGAAAGGCAGAAAATCCGTTTCGGCGAGTTCGCCATGTTCGGTGAAGACGACGGGAAGCTCATGATGGCTGTCCGCGCGGCCTCGCCCGTGGCCCGGCATATGCTTCATCACCGGCAAGGCGGCGCCGGCCATGGTTCCTTCGGCCATGGCGCGGCCGAGAACGGCCACCACCTCCGGATCGGAATGAAGAGCCCGATCGCCGATGATGTCGTGGGCGCCCGCCACCGGCACGTCGAGGCAAGGAACGCAATTGGCGTTGATGCCGTAGGCGGCGAGATCGGCGGCGAGCAGCCGGCCATGGAGGAAAGCTGCGCGAATCGCGCGCTCGGGATCCTCGCGATAAAGCGGACCGATGACACCAGGCGCTGGCCTTTGCGGCGCGAATGGCGGCTTCAGACGCCGGATGCGTCCGCCTTCTTGATCGATAAAGATCGGTGTCGTTTCGCGTCCACCGATCTCCTTCAACTCCTCGACCAGTTCCGCGAGCTGAGATGGGCTGGCGAGATTGCGACCGAAGAGGATGAAGCCCCACGGACGCTCGCCCTCGAAAAAGGCCCGCTCGTCGCGCGAGGGCGCATAGCCCAAAGGCGCGGCGATCCAAGACTTGGCGTCGCTCATCGAATGCTCCGGAAAGCCGCTTTTCTCATCGCGGCGAGAAACGGGAGAGCTCGTCGATCGTGATCTGTCCGACGAGCCAAAGAGGCCAGCCAGGCCTGCGGCGCCGGCAAAGCCAACGCCGGCTAGCGCGAGACGAAGCAGCTGCCGCCGGCGGATTTCAGGCTCGAACACAGGGCGTTGGCCTCGTCCTTCGATCCGGCGGGCAGGCGCACCCGGTGATAGGTGCCCTTCCCCTCGATCTGCGCTGTCTGGATGACCAGATTGCGACCGCCGAGAACGCTCGCATAGCGGCTGCTCATATTGCGGGCCGAGGTCTTTGCGGCTTCTTCGCTGGGTTGCGAGGAAATCTGGACATACCAGCCGCTCGGGCTCGATGCGGCACTCGTCTGGACGGGGGCTGCAGCCGGGCTCTGAACCGGGGTCGCCGGCTCGACGCTCGCGGTTCGCATTTCGTCGGGCCAGGAGCTTGCCGGCTGGCGGGCGGGCTCGGCAACACGGCGGCTCGGCACGGGCGGCTTCGCCGACGGCACGGGCACATTCGGCGCCGGCTGGCCAAGCGCTTCGCCGGCCATCTCCGTGTCGGATTCACTCGCCTCCGCCGAAGGTTCGCCGGCAAGCGCCGATGCGGCGGCTTCGAGATCGCCGGCAGCGCCATTCGCGTCGATCGGCCGGGCCGCAGCCTCGATCAGCGCGGGCTCCGCGGCTGCCTGTCCATCGGTAACAATCGTTCCGTCAGGCAGAACCTTCACGCTCTTCACGCGGCGAGGCATCAACACCGGCTCGGATATGGGCTCGGCGCTCGCCACTTCGACGCTCTCACCACTATCAAGCGCGCTGTCGAGACCGGCCATCTCGACGCCGGGCAGGTTCTCGTAATCGGTCTCCTGCCGCTCGGGCAGCGCGACCGGCTCTTCGGCTGAAGAGACAAGCGTCTCCTGTTCCGGTGCCTTGGGCTGTTCGGAACGCGAGGCGACTGCTCGATAGGTGGGACTGTCCTGATTTGCGACCTTGCGACCGCCGGGATTGGGCGGCACGATCTTGACCGGATCGGTGTCGGCCTTAACGATCAGCGGACCACCATCACCAACGGTCTCGCCCGACCCCGAAAACATCATCCAACCCGCACCGGAAGCCAGCGCAACGATGGCGACCGAAGCCGCGATACGGCGGATCGAGATATTGCGGTTGGCCGGGGCCGGACGCTGCTTATCCGCCGCATCGGCGAAATCGCCAAGGACGCGATCGGCACGAGGCGCCGAGTCGTCCGCCTCCGCCGACTGAAGCTCGGCTACAGCTGCGGCCTTCTGCGGCGCGGCGGGCGCCTTTCGGACCGGCTGGGCGGCCTTCAACGCGGCCATCTCGCTCGCCAGAAGCGCATCGAAATCGTCATAGGAGACGCCGCGATGTGCCTCGACGACCTCTTCCTCTCGGGCCGGTGCAAAGGCATGCGTCTTGTTGACATGCCCCGCGCGCGGATCGGCCGGGGCGGAGAGGCCGGCGAGAGCCTCGGCAAATTCCTGCTCGAAGGTGGTCTCGCTCTTCCGCTTGCCGGACGTCTTCCCACCCTCGGCGGTCGCGCTCGCGGTGATGCCGGGCGATGCCGCAGCCGTGGCGGTCTGGGGGCCAGGAAGGTTCGGCTCCGCGGCTTTCGGGCCAACCGGCTTCTGCTCCGGCTGGCGCATGGCCGGACCAGCCGAATCAAACCCCTCGAACGAAGGGGCGGCAGGCTTGGGCGCCGTCGGAGCGGAGCGCGGTCGGCTGGAGCCAGTCCCTGCCGATTCAAGCGCGGCGGCGCTGAAGGCGGCCGGCTGGGGATTGCCGCGCTGGATGGGTTTCGACGGTTTGGGCTGCGATTTCGATGCCGGCGCGGGCGAAGCGATGGGCGCTTCGACCTTTGGGCCAACAAGATCCGCTTCGTCGAGACTGGCGAGTTCGGCCCCAAGTTCGCTTGCAAGAACGCTGTCGAGATCGGAAGCGAAATCGAAGTCGAATCCGTCGCCTGCTGATTCGGACTGAATTTTGGTCGAGGCGACCGCATTGTCTTGTGCCGGCATAGGCACATGCGGCGCGATAAAATGGTTGGAACGAGACTGGCTCGAAGGCTGCGATGGCTCGATCGGCGCGGCGGGACGGACAGACGGCGTCGACCAGTTCGAGTGCTGAGCGACGTCGGTCGTCGAGGCTTCACGCCTCGCGCCGCTGATCGCTTCTAGACCAGGCTTGAAGGTCTCGCTCAAAATAGGCTGTGGCGCCTGGCCCAGGGAGGGCTCTTGCGATTGGCTGCCCCGTGACGCGCTTATTTCTTCGGCCGACACAGTCGCCAGATCTGGCGCAGCGGCAACCGAACGATCCGACTTCGCCGGCCGCTGCGCCTGAGGCGCATTCCATGGCTCGTCGATCAGCCGCGCGAGCTCCGCGAACGGATCGTCGTCAAACGCATCGTTTCCGCCAGCCATGTGGCGATCGGTCCCCGATGTGTCCCCCATCGATCCCTCTTCGCTAATACCCCTCGCGCCTCTTCTTTGCGCTAGAAGATGAAATTGACCAAAGCGTGATCGTCTATCGCATTTCCTCCGGAGAACTGGCGCCGATGACGGCGAGCCCGGAGCGGATCACGATGGCGACGGCATCGACCAAAGACAGCCGAGCCTTCGTTATTTCTGGAGCGTCAGGGTTAACAAAGCGTAAGTCCGTCAGGTCCTTACCGCGATTATATTGAGCGTGGAACGCCGAGGCGACGTCGAACAGGAAGAAGGTCAGCCGGTGCGGCTCGCGTGCCGAAGCGGCAGCTTGGACGAGGCGCGGAAATTCCGCGAGCTTGCGGATCAGCCCGATCTCGCCCTCGTCCGTCAGGACGGAGAGGTCCACATCGCGCCCCGATTCGCCCGGAGTAAAGGCGATTCCCGCCTCCCTTGCCTGGCGAAAGACCGAATGGGCGCGGGCATGGGCATATTGGACATAGAAGACCGGATTGTCCTTGGACTGCTCCGTGACTTTCTGAAAATCGAAGTCGAGCGGCGCGTCACTCTTGCGATAAAGCATCATGAAGCGAACAGGATCGCGCCCGACTTCCTCAACGACGTCGGCCAAAGTGACGAAGTCGCCCGAGCGCTTCGACATCTTCACCGGCTCGCCGTCCCGGAAGAGCTTGACCAATTGGCAGAGAATGACCGTCGCCTTGGCCGAGCCGCCCGAGACCGCCCGCGCGACCGCTTCGAGCCGCTTCACATAGCCCGAATGGTCGGCGCCGAGCACATAGATCATCTCGTCGTAGCCGCGGGCATATTTGTCTTGGAAATAGGCAACGTCGGCGGCGAAATAGGTGTAGAGCCCGTTGGATTTGATCAGCGGCCGATCCTGATCGTCGCCGACATCCGTCGAGCGCAGAAGCGTCTGCTCGCGATCCTCCCAATCCTCGGGAAGCTTGCCCTTGGGCGGCGGCAGCGTGCCCTGATAGACGAAACCCCGCTCCTGAAGATCGGCGATTGCCTTGGCGATCTTTCCGCCATTGTCGGCATGGAGCGTGCGCTCGGAGAAGAAGACGTCCTGCTCGATGCCGAGGCGCTTCAGATCGTCCCGGATCATCGCCATCATGGCGTCGATCGCCCGGTCGCGAACGACGGGCTCCCATTCCGCTTCCGGCATATGCAAAAGCGCGTCGCCGAATTCGGTCTTCAGCGCTTCGCCGAGGGGCTTCAAATAGTCGCCGGGATAAAGGCCTGCCGGAATCGCGTCGATCGTCTCGCCGAGCGCCTCGCGGTAGCGCAGGAAGGCGGACCGCGCCAGAACACCGATCTGCTCGCCGGCATCGTTGATGTAATATTCGGTCGTCACCTCGTCGCCCGCAAAGGCGAGAAGCTTGGCGAGCGCATCGCCCACGACCGCGCCCCGGCAATGGCCCACATGCATGGGCCCGGTCGGATTGGCCGAAACATATTCGACATTGATCTTCTTGCCGGTCGCCTCGCCCCCCCCATAAGCTTCGCCCGCTTCGAGGAGCGAGGCCAGGTGCGCGGTCCAAAAGCGGGTCTCAAGGCGCAGATTGATGAAGCCAGGGCCCGCGACCTCCGCCGACGCCACATCGCCATCGGACTGAAGCGCTTGCGCGATCGCCTCGGCAAAGTCGCGCGGCTTCAGGCCGAGCGGCTTTGCGAGCACCATCGCGGCATTGGTGGCCAGATCACCATGGGCCGTATCGCGCGGCGGCTCGACCGTGACGCGGGACAGATCCGGCACCTCTCGCCCATCTTTCGCAAGCAGCCCCTCGACGGCTTGGCGAACGCGCGTTTCGAATTCGGCGAAGATGTTCATGGCAAATCCAAAGAAGCTCTGCGGGAGACGGAGCGCGGCCGAGCAAGGCATGAGAGCCCCGAGCGGACAAAAGCGAACGCGCCATTCCCTGGCGAAACTGTCGCTTGGCGGCTAGCCCAAAGCCGGCAAATCGTCAAACAGCCGGCCATATTCTCGCAAGGCATAGGTGTCGGTCATGCCCGACAGATAGTCGGCCACCCGGCGGGCCCGCTTATCAGGGCCGAGCCGATCCATCTGCGCGCCCCACTCGGCCGGAAGATCCTGCGGATGAGTGAGAAGGCGCTCGAAGAGCCGCGAGACGACGTCCTCCGCCATCTGCATCTTCTCCATGACGCTCGGGGCCCGGTAGACGCGCGAGAAGAGAAAACGCCGCGTCTCGTCGACGGCTTCGCGCATGGCGGGCGAAAAGTCGATCAGGGTGCGCCCTGCCCCGCGCACGTCGTCGGCGCTGGCAATACCGACCTCGGCCATATTGGCCAGCGCGGTCTCGATCACGTTCTCGACCATCCGCGTTATGTGCCGGCGCATGATCTCATTGGCGAGACGCGAGGCCTCGATCGCCGGATAGCGCGATTCGATCTCGGTCAGGATCGAACCGGCAAGCGACAATTCCCGCAAATCATCGAGCCGGATGAGCCCGGCCCGCAGCCCGTCATCGAGATCGTGGGTGTTGTAGGCTATGTCGTCGGAGATCGCTGCGGCCTGGGCTTCCAGGCTGGCGAAGCTGCCGAGGTCGAGCGCGAACAGGGCATCGAAATCGGCGATCGGTTTCGGCAGATCCGGCTCTGTCGCATGGGGACCGGTCAACGGTCCATTGTGCTTCACCAGGCCTTCCAGGGTTTCCCAGGCAAGATTGAGCCCGTCGAATTCGGCGTAGCGGCGCTCCAGTGCCGTGACGATCCGCAAGGATTGGGCATTGTGGTCGAAGCCGCCATAATCGGCCATGGCGCGGTCGAGAGCGCGCTCGCCCGCATGGCCGAAGGGCGGATGCCCGAAATCGTGAACGAGGGCGATCGCCTCGGTCAGATCCTCGTCGAGCCGCAGCGCGCGCGCAAAGGCCCGTGCAATCTGCGAGACCTCGATCGTATGGGTCAGGCGCGTGCGGTAGTGATCGGCTTCGGTCGCGACGAAGACCTGGGTCTTGTGCTTGAGGCGCCGAAATGCCGTCGTGTGGACGATCCGGTCGCGGTCGCGCTGATAGGCGGTTCGTGTGGGGCTCTCGGCCTCGGCGTAGAAGCGGCCTCGGGTCTTTCTGTGATCGACCGCATAAGGCGCCAGCGCTTCGCGTCCCATTCCGATCCTGTCCATCGCGCCCCTCATGGCTGCCATGATCGCGCTGCACCGCCGATTGACCCCAACCGCCGCGATCCATAACTGTGGAGGGACCCTCAAACAAGGAGCGAGGCGCCGACTTTGAACCGGCGCATCGATCGGCTTATGAGCGAAACTCTCGAAACACCTGTGACCCTCTCGGACAGCGCTGTCCGTCGTATCGCCGCGATCCTGTCGAAGACGCCGGATGCAAAGCATCTTCGCGTCTCGGTGGAAGGCGGCGGTTGTTCCGGCTTTTCCTACAAATACGACCTCAGCGACGAAACCGAGGCGGACGACTTCGTTCTCCAACGCGACGGGGCGAAGGTGGTGATCGATCCGACCTCCCTCGTCTATCTGGAAGGCTCGGTCATCGATTTCGTCGACGATCTGATGGGCCAGTCCTTCCAGATCCGCAATCCGAACGCCGTCGCCTCCTGCGGCTGCGGCACCAGCTTCTCGATCTGATGGATTCTTCGCCTCCGTGCTGATCGCCTCCTGGAACATCAACGGCGTCAAGGCTCGCCTTGACGCCCTCACCGCCTGGCTGACCGAACGGCGGCCGGACATTGCCTGTCTCCAGGAGATCAAGAGCGTCGACGAGGGCTTTCCCCGAAAGGCGATCGAGGATCTCGGCTATCATGTGGAGACCCACGGCCAGAAGGGCTTCAACGGCGTCGCGCTTCTGTCCTTGAAGGCGCCCGAAGAGGGCAGCGTCCTGCGCGGTCTTCCCGGCGACGAGAGCGACGAGCAGTCGCGCTATATCGAGGCCTTGTGGCAGACCGAGGCCGGTCCGCTGCGGGTCGCCTCGATCTATCTGCCGAACGGCAACCCGCTCGGCACGGAGAAGTTCGACTACAAGCTTGCCTGGATGGCGCGGCTGGAGAAACATGCGGCCGGCCTCCTCGAACGCGAGGAGCGATTGATCCTCGCCGGCGACTACAATGTCATTCCCGAGCCGACGGATGCTGCCAAACCTGACGTCTGGGTGAACGACGCGCTCTTCCAGCCCGAGAGCCGCGGCGCCTTGCGCCGTCTCATCCATCTCGGCCTCGTCGACGCTTTGCGCGAAGTCGATGAGAGCGAGGCGGTCTATACGTTCTGGGATTATCAGGCCGGCGCCTGGCAGAAGAACAACGGCATTCGCATCGACCATCTTCTCCTGTCGCCAGAGGCGCGCATCGCGCTTCGCTCGGTCGGTATCGACAAGCATGTGCGCGGTTGGGAGAAGCCCTCCGATCACGTGCCAATCATCGCCGAGCTCGCCGAATAATCGATCGACGCAATCGCGCCGCGTCCGACGCTTGAACGCATGAGACCGCCAGACGTAGGGATGGACCTTCAGGGTCTATCCACGTCCGGTGGCCTCATCTCGTTCGCCAGGAGTTCAGCGCCTTTGAGCGTCGTGCGATAAATCAAGATCGCCCGACGCTCTATAACTCTTTGATAACGCGCCGGGTTGTCGAAAAACCGGCATCCACCTTTTTCGCCCGGCGCTCTAGTGCCCCTCTTCGTCCTCGTCGGTGGAGCTCTTCATGGAGGAGAGCTTGGCAAAGACGGCGGCTGCGTCGAGTTCTTCGTCCTCGTCCTTGGGCTTCTGGTCGAAGCTCGGACCAGAAGAGAGCCACTCCTGGGTCTGGGAGGCCGAGAGCAGGCGCTCTTCCTCGGCCAGATCCTCGGGCTTGGGCGGCAGGCCGCGCGTTGCCTTCTCGACTTCGAGATCGAGATCGATCTGAGTGCAGAGACCGAGGGTCACCGGGTCCATCGGCACAAGATTGGCCGAGTTCCAGTGCGTGCGCTCGCGGATCGCTTCGATCGTGTTCTTGGTCGTGCCGACCAGACGCGAGATCGCGGCGTTTTCCAGTTCGGGATGGTTGCGCACCAGCCAGAGAATGGCGTTCGGCCGATCCTGGCGCTTGGAGACTGGCGTATAGCGCGGGCCCTTGCGCTTGGATTCCGGCACGCGAACCTTGGGCGGCGCGATCTTCAGCTTATGCGCCGGGTTCTTTTCCGCCCGTTCGATCTCCTCACGCGAAAGCTGGCCGTTCATCAACGGATCGAGCCCCTTGATCCCTTGTGCCGCCTCTCCATCGGCGATCGCCTTGATCTCCAGCGGGTGCATCGAGCAGAATTCGGCAATCTGGTCGAAGGAAAGCGAGGTGTTGTCGACGAGCCAGACGGCCGTCGCTTTCGGCATCAAAAGTTGCTGGGCCACGAATACAATCCTTCTCATGTCCCGCTCCGGAGGGGCGGGGCGTGGATGTAACCACAAGTGTCCGGGAATTCGCCCATCTTATAGGCCTTCGTGCCGCCCGTCGCAACAACCGTCTCGCAATAGGACAGGCGAAACGCGGCGCGCGCCGGCCCGGCCTCAGAACGCGATGACCGCCACGGAGAGGGCATAAAGAACGAAGACGAGCGTCGATTCGAAGCCGATATTGAGGAAGCCGCGCTTTTCCCGCTTCATCATGCCGAGCAGCACGACCGTCACCATGAGCATGGCAAAGAGCGCCGTCGCCTGATCGTCCGGCTTGACCGACTCGTAAATCGACTGAGGCGTCACGAAGTCGGCCAGCGACAGGAACAAGACCTCGAAGGCATTGCCGCCGATAATGTCGCCGACGGCGAGGCTGACCGCGCCGATGCGCACGGCTGCGACGGCTGTGACGAGCTCGGGCAAGGAGTTGGCGATCGCCGTGAAGGTCGTGCCGAACAGGGTCTGGGAGACGCCCGTCTCGTCGACGATGGCAATCGAGCTCTCGCCGATCGCATAGCCCGCGATAGCGGTGATAGCCGCATAAAGGAGGAAAAGAAGCCAGAGCGTCTTATCGCTCCGCTCGTCCGTGCTGTCGCTCGGATCCGATTCCTCCTCCCTCGTCTCGTCCGTCTCAACCGCCTTCCACATCTCCTCCTTGCGGATCGTGCGGAGCATCAGAAGGCCGAAGATGTAGGCGATCGGCAAAATGACGGAGACCGGATGCATCCCAAAGACGGTCAGGCCTGTGGTGACGGACCCGATCAAAGCGAGGCAAAGAAGGGCATTGAGAAGGATGCCCTGAACGAGCCCGACCGGCGTTGCCGCAGCATGTTCCAGATTGGCGCGGCGGTAAAAGACGTCAGCGACGGCTATGAACAGCGTCTGGGCCGTGAGGCCGCCCAGAGCGTTGCCGATCGCGAGCTCCGGAAAGCCCTGATAGGCGGTCGAAACCGAGGTGATTGCTCCGGGGAGCGAAGTGGACGCGCCGACGAACAGAGCGCCTGCGACGATCTCGCCCATTCCGGTCCTGTCGGCGAGTTCGTCCGCGATGACCGACAGTTTGACGCCTGCAAAAGCGATTGCGGCGGCCGCCGCGAGGAAGATCGCAATATTGAAAGTCAGACCCAGACTGGAAAAATCAGGCATTCGACAAAAGGCTCCGGTTCTATCGCGGGGCCCGGAGCCTCCGACGGTTCTCGATGACTGCGTTCCGCATTTGGGGCGCTGCGAGGCCACCTTCGCAGCGTTCAGCCGTGTGGGCCCAACACAGCGAAGCGGCGATCCGTTCCGCTGAGAAACCGTTGCGAAGCGTGGCTCTGTCTTATCGCAGGCCCAGAGAGGCCATAATGCCGTCCATGATAGGAGCGTGCGAACGCCGCGCCGCCACCGGTTCAGTCGGCCATCGAGGTGGTGAGGACGATCTTGCCGATATGGTCCTCGTCCATATGCCGATGCGCGCTCGCAGCCTCTTCGAGCAAATAGGTCTTCTCGATGATCGGGCGCACTTTGCCGTCGGCGAGAAGCGGGACCACAAGCTTGTCCAGCTGTTCGGCAATCGATGCCTTGAAGGCGACCGGCCGCGCCCGTAGCGTCGACCCCGTATAGACGAGACGCTTCATCATGATCTGGCTGAGATTGATTTCGGCTTTCGCGCCCTTGAGGGTTGCGATCTGGATTATGCGCCCTTCGACAGCGGCCAGCTTGACGTTTCGTGCCGCATAGTCGCCGCCGACCATGTCGAGAATGACGTTGACGCCCTGATTGCCGGTCGCTTCCATCAGCGGTTCGACGAAATCGGTGTCGCGGTAATTGATGCAGGCATCTGCGCCGAGCTTTTCCGCCGCTCGACATTTGTTGGCGGAGCCTGCCGTCGCGAAGACCCGCGCACCGAAATGATGCGCGAGCTGGATCGCTGTCGTCCCGATGCCGCTCGTCCCGCCATGGACCAGAAAGCTCTCGCCGCTCCTCAGACCTGCGCGCATGAAAACATTGCTCCAGACCGTGAAGAAGGTTTCCGGGATCGCGGCGGCTTCGACGAAGCTGAGATTGGCCGGAACGTGGAGCGCGTTGGTCTCATGAACGCAGACGGCCTCGGCATAACCGCCTCCAGGCACGAGAGCCATAACGCGATCGCCGGGTGAAAAGCGGTTCGCATCGGGTCCTGCCGCTTCGACGATGCCGGCAACTTCCAGGCCCGGCCACTCTGGCGCGCCGGGTGGCGGCGGATAGGCGCCCTGCCTCTGGAAAACATCCGGGCGATTGACGCCCGCTGCGGCGACCTTGATGCGGATTTCGCCAGGTCCCGGCTCCGGCCGTGGCCGCTTCGCGATCGTCAGAACCTCCGGACCGCCCGATCCTTTGATTTCGACGATCCGCATCTCGCTCGACCCCGTCATGCCGCGTCCCTCCATATCGTCATTTATGCGGGCATTTGCGCCGCGCTGCCCGACTATCTGTCGCGCCCGCAAGCCTCGGCCAGTCCATTGGTGACAAAGCGATTGCCACCCTCAAGGTGGAGGAAGCGTTGCAACTTTCATGCGGCGGTAACCTTCAGTTAAGCTTCATGAGGTGTAATGAAGCCAGTTCGGATTTTCCGGATAGGCGGAGCGCCTCGCGCACCGTTTGACGCCTCCCTGTTGAGACTCCTGAGAGCCGTTTCGACGGCTCTTTTTTTTGCCATCAATGGGAGAGCGGCGGCACCGATGTCGTTGGCATTTCAAACGATGTGGAACGAAGCGCCTTGCTCCAGCTTAACCATGTCACTCCGGCCGCGCTTGCAAAGGCAGACGGGACCGGACATTTTGAGCGGATGGGTGCGAGATTTCGCATCGATTCCAATATCTTTGACCGAGCTGGAGCGACTCCGCGTCCATGAATAACAGGACGACCGATACGGACGAGAGCGTCTCGCCGGTGCGACTTGCCGAGCACAAAGCGTTTTCGCGCGCTTTTCAGCCGCTTTTCAACGAGGGCATGGCCCTTGTCGATGAAACGGCGACCTATCTCGATGGAGAAGGTCGGCAGAGCGCACGCGAATTGCCGAAATCCATCGCCACCCTCTATGCGGCCGAATCGATGCGCCTGACGACACGTCTGATGCAGGTCGCCTCGTGGCTGCTGCTCCAACGGGCCGTAAACGAGGGCGACATGTCGCGCTCTCAGGTCGAGGCGGAGAAGCGCAAGGTACGCCTCGATTCCCACGTCGCCTCACGCGAGACCGAGAATTACGGCGCTTTGCCGGAAGCCTTTCGTGATCTTGCCGAAAGGGCCAAGCTTCTCGAAAGGCGCATCGCGCTGCTGGACCGCGAGCTCTACGGCAACGACATGGTGAGGACCGAGCGCGAGCAGGCCAATCCGGTCGGCGAGCAAATCAATCTTCTGAAGACCGCCTTCGATCGCTGACACGATCGGTTGCCGAGGACGAAGAACTCGGTCGCCGCGAACGCGTCTCGGTGCTGCGCCACGACCGAGACTCCTGCGCGTCCGCGTCAATGGCTCTTGCCTTCCGGCCCGTCCTCGTCCGAAACGAGGCGATGGTTTTATGGGAGGAAGACCGATGAGCGACGATGCGGCCAAACCGATCAGCCGATTCGACGTGCCGAAGATCGATGATCTGCCGGAGGATATCCGCGAACGCATTCGGAGCGTTCAGGAGAAAAGCGGCTTCGTGCCAAATGTCTTTCTCGTCCTCGCCCATCGGCCGGACGAGTTCCGCGCCTTCATGGCCTATCACGACGCGCTGATGGACAAGCCGGGCGGCCTCACCAAGGCCGAGCGCGAAATGATCGTGGTCGCCACGAGCAACGCCAATCAGTGCCAATATTGCGTCATCGCCCATGGCGCGATCCTGCGCATTCGCGCCAAGGATCCGCTGATCGCCGATCAAGTCGCAATCAATTATCGCAAAGCCGATATCACCGAGAAGCAGCGGGCCATGCTGGACTTCGCCATGAAGGTCGCTTTCGAGGCTTACGCGATCGGTGACGAGGATTACCGGACTCTCGAGAGCCATGGCTGGGGTTTGGAAGACGCCTGGGACATGGCGGCGATCGCGAGTTTTTTTGCTCTGTCGAACCGGATGGCGAATGCGACGGCGATGCGCCCCAATGCGGAATTCCATTCACTCGGGCGGTGAGGCCAGGCCCCCTATCCGAACTCTCAATGCCAACGAGAAAAACCCGGCCTCGCTAAGACGCGAGCCGGGCCTTCAGTCTCATGCAACCGATCGCTCGGCCCGCAGAGTGCCGAATTAGATGCCGAGGCCTTCGTAGCGCTTCTTGAAGCGCGAGACACGGCCGCCGCGATCCATGAGCTGCTGATTGCCGCCGGTCCAGGCCGGATGGCTCGTCGGATCGATGTCGAGATTGAGCTTGTCGCCCTCGGAGCCCCAGGTCGAACGAGTCTGGTACTCGGTGCCGTTGGTCATCACTACGGTGATGGTGTGGTATTTGGGATGGATGTCTTTCTTCATCGGTCCTGTCCTTCGCTATGCCAGGCGTCCCGCAAAGGCAGACGCTGCAGCAGAAGCTGCCGGCACGTCTCGATGTCGCGGGGACAAGAAAGCTTGAAAGCTTTCAAATTCAGGGGCGAGCCTATACACAAGCGACGCATTCGGCACAAGGCCCAAGGGCCGACGCCGCCGGCATTGCATGACATGTCGACGACGGATCACAGTCAGACAGGCAGATAGTAGGAGACGCGGCATGGCGCGGAGGACAGCGGACGCCCAGGACGAGGCCAAACGCCGCCGAAATCTGCAGCCCCTCGCCCGCCTCATACCTTATCTCAAACGTCATAAGGGCATGGTCGTCGGGGCGGTGATCTTTCTCGCCCTCGCCGCTTTGACGACCTTGTCGCTCCCGCTCGCCGTTCGCCGCGTGATCGACAAGGGATTCGGCGCGGCCGATACCGGCTTCATCGACACCTATTTCGCCATGCTTCTCGTCCTTGCTGCGCTTCTCGCGATCGCAAGCGCGGGGCGCTATTTCTTCGTCATCAGTCTCGGCGAGCGCGTGGTGGCGGATCTGCGCAAAGACGTTTTCGCGCATGTGACGCGGCTTTCGCCGAGCTTTTACGACAAGTCACTTTCGGGCGAGATCGTCTCGCGCCTTGCGGCCGATACGACTCAGGTGAAATCCGCGGTCGGCGCGACGGCCTCCCTCTTCCTGCGCAACGCGATTCTGTTTCTCGGGGCACTGGCGATGATGGTCGCGACGAGCCCCGGCTTGTCGCTCATCGTCATCGCCGCGATCCCCTTCATCGTCTTGCCGCTCGTCGCCTTCGGGCGCGGAGTGCGGCGCCGCTCGCGCATTGCCCAGGACACGCTGGCGGAGGCAACCGCCTATGCCACCGAGGCGATCGGCGCGATGCGCACGGTTCAGGCTTTTACGAGCGAGCGAGCGATCTCGGGACGCTACGACAGGGCGGTCGATGCCGCCTTCGGCGCGGCACGCTCGTCGATCAAGGCGCGCGCTTTTCTGACCGCCTTCGCGATCTTCCTGATCTTCGCCTCCGTCGTCGCCGTCCTCTGGATCGGCGCCAGCCGGGTCGCCATCGGCACCCTGTCGCCCGGCACGCTCGGCCAATTCCTGCTATATGCCGTCTTCGCGGCGGGAGCGCTCGGGCAATTGTCGGAAGTCTGGGGCGAATTGGCGCTTGCCGCCGGCGCGGCCGAGCGTCTGTCGGAACTTCTTGCCGAGGAACCGTTGGTGATCAGCCCAGCAAAACCGATCGCCCTCCCCTCGCCGGCTCGCGGAACAGTCGCGTTCCAGAACGTGTCCTTCGCCTATCCGACCCGGCCCGATCTTCCGGCGATCCACGATCTCAGCTTCTCGATCGGGCAAGGCGAAACGGTCGCAATCGTCGGGCCGTCCGGCTCCGGCAAATCGACGATCTTCGCCCTTCTCGAGCGCTTCTACGATCCGATGAAAGGAACGATCCGCGTCGATGGCGTCAATCTCAAACAGGCCGACCCTGCTGATCTGCGCCGGCGTCTCGCCCTCGTGCCCCAGGACACCGTGGTCTTCGCGGCTTCCGCTCTCGAGAATATCGCCTTCGGGGAGGCCGGCGCCAGCGAAGATGCCGTGAGACAGGCGGCAAAATCGGCGCTGGCTAGCGAGTTCATCGAGAGGCTCGAACACGGCTATCAAACGATCCTCGGCGAGCGCGGCGTCACGCTTTCCGGCGGCCAACGCCAACGGATCGCGATCGCGCGAGCGATCTTACGCGACGCCCCCATCCTGCTGCTCGACGAGGCGACATCGGCGCTCGACGCCGAGAGCGAGGTTCTCGTTCAGAAGGCGCTCGACGAATTGATGGTCGGACGAACCACCCTCGTCATCGCCCATCGCCTCGCCACGGTGCTCAAAGCCGACCGCATCCTGGTGCTCGATGGCGGCCGCATCGTCGAGGAAGGCACCCATCAGAGCCTGATCGCTCAGGGCGGCCTGTATGCGCGCTTGGCAAGACTGCAATTCGAGGCCGGCCGCATCAGCGAAGCAGCGGAGTAGGTCCGCATCCGACTGCGGCAATTGTCCTACTGCGGCATTGTCGCGGTCACCTCGATCGCCGAATACCAGGCGACGAGGTCAGCGATATCCTCGTCCGAGAGCCCTTGCGCGATGATCGACATCTGCTGGTGTTGGCGCCGGCCGGAGCGAAAGGCTTCGAGTTGGTCTTTCAAGTAATAGCGGCTGTCACCTGCGATATTGGGCGCATCCGGCGCCGTGGCGATCCCGTCGAGCCCATGGCAGGTCGCGCATTGGGCCGCCTTTTCGCGACCTGCCGATAGATCTGCGGCGGCAGTCGCGCTTGTCAGAGCGCAAGCGAAGAAGAAACCCGCAAGTGCGGCGCGCGGCGAGACGATCATGGGGGATGGACCTTCAAAGAAGTGTGCCGCGGGCGGGCGATTGATTGAGACCGAGTGCCGGCCGCAATCAGCTTGCGGCCGGTCTGATGCGGTGGTCCTATTTCTCGTAGGAGATGCGATAGACCGCGCCGGCGAGATCGTCGGAGACGAGAAGCGAGCCGTCCTTCATCACTTCGACATCGACCGGACGGCCGATATATTCGCCGCTCTCGGTCAGCCAGCCGGATGCAAAAACTTCCGCTTCGCCAGCTGTCCCGTCCTCATTCACCGGCGTGAACATCACCCGAGCGCCGACCGGCTCAGTGCGATTCCAGGAGCCGTGCTGGGCGGAGAAGATGCCGCCTCGGTATTTTTGGGGAAAGCTGGTGCCAGAGTAGAAGTCCATGCCGAGATCGGCCGCATGGGCGGTGAACTCGACCTGCGGCATCACGGCATCCGCAGCCGGCTCTTCATCTTTGTATTCGGCTGTGCGAACCGAGCCGCCGCCATACCAAGGAAACCCGAAATTCTGGCCAGACCCAGTCGCGCGATTGAGCTCGCCGGGTGGGATGTCGTCGCCCATGCCGTCGACCTGATTATCGGTAAACCACAGATCGCCATTGGCGGGATTGAATTGCATGCCGACCGAATTGCGGATCCCTCGCGCAAAGACTTCGCGGCCCGTTCCATCGCGATTCATGCGAACGATGCCGCCGATCCCCTCCTGATTGTAGAGGTCCATCTTCTCCTGAGGCGGCACATTGAAGGGCTGGCCAAGCGCGATATAGAGCTTGTCGTCCGGCCCGATGCGACAGACGCGCGCCGTGTGGTTGAACGATTCCTCCGAGGCCGGAACCAGCTCGCCCTTGGGCACGACGACACCCACCGCCACGTCGGGGCTTTCATAGAAGAATTCGGCCGCCGGCATGACCAGGACCCGGTTCTGTTCGGCGATGTAGAGGAACCCGTCCTTGGAGAAGCAGACGCCGTTGGGGATCGCGAATTCGATCGACGGCGCGAACTCTTTGACCTCATCCGCGACGCGGTTCTTATCTCGGTCCGTCACGACCCAGACATTCTGCTTTCGTGTGCCGACAAAGGTCGCAACCCCTTGTGGACCGACTGCGATGTGTCGGGCATCGGGAACGACGGCGTAAAGATCGATCTTGAACCCGTCGGGCAGCTCGATGCTTTGGAGGTTCTTGCGCAGCTGATCGGCATAATCGCCCGTCTGCTCGATCGTGCGGAAGTCCATGGACGTCCCGGTCGCCTGGAACGCCTGAAGCTTCTCCATGTTGTCGCCGAGCTGTTGCTGCTGCGCAGTTGCGGCCGAAGCCAGTCCCAGGGCAAGCGTCGCCACCGAGGCCAGAAGCCAAGTCTTCATGCGATTGTCCTCCCTTGCCGCGTCGAAACGCGCGGCTTTTTGCTTCGAACGGTCCTCCCCGTTCGTCAGCTATGCTGCTCGCAAGGCTCGTTTTCGTCAATTGCCGTTTAGTCAGAAGAACAGATTGATCACGGGCGCATAACGTGGACGTGAGTAAAGATACTGCGTCGATCACGTCACGGCGAGGCACGAAGCCGTCTGTCTCGGGTGACGTACCTTCCTCCGAAATCCGTCATACCGCCGATCAATGGCAGGCGGAATTCGATCGTGAACCCAAGGCGGTTTTTGGCGACATGAAGAGCGCCAAGCCGTCCGAGCTTCAAGAGCCTTGAGAGGAACACTTCATGACGAGAACGACGATCGCCCTCTTCCTGACCGCCGGCCTCGCCGTGCCGGCTTTCGCCCAAAGCGACATGACCCCCTCGGTCACCGCATCCGACCAGAGCGTTTCGGGCGGCTCCGTCACCGCCGAGCAGGTGGTCGCGCCCGAAAAGGGTTGGCTGGTGATCCACCGCACCGATTCCGAGATGAAACCGGGTCCCGTCGTCGGCCATGCGCCGCTTGAAGCCGGGACGAATGAGAACGTCTCCGCGACCCTCGACGAGGACGTCGCAAGCGGCGACATGCTGATGCTGATGGTCCATTCCGAGGCTGGCGGCAACGAGGAAGGCGTCTTCGAATATACGCTTGGCGCGAAGGAAGACGGTCCGATCCGCGTCGATGGGAACCTCGTGACCCAGACGATCACAGCCCAGTAAGAACTTGAATGGATTGATCGAGCGGCGCGGATGACCCGCGCCGCTCGTTTTGTGTCAGTGGGATGGCAACGATCAGCGTGGATCGTCTGCCGTGTCGAAGATCCGAATACGATTGCCGTCTTCGAAGGCGGCGGTGAAGGTGTAGCCGAAATCCATTGCGGTCGGGGCCTGGAGGGGTATGAGCCCGATTTCCTTGGCCTTGTCGAAAGCTGCGTCCACCGCTGCCGGGCCGCCTTCGATGGCGAGTGCGAACTCGGCAGAACCGGGACGCTCCGCCACTAGAGGAAGGACGTCGCCGATCCGCCAGAGGCCGAGCTTGCCGCCCGCCACGATGAAGAGCGCGAAGGTCGCCTCGTTGTGGACCGGCTCGACGCCGAGGAAAGTGGCGATCTTCGCTGCCGAGGCAGGGACATCGTCCACATAGAGAAGCGTATAAGGGGCACCTGCGATCTTGAGAGTCATGACATTCCGTCCCGTTGGTCGTTGATGACGAAACAGGACTAACGCGAGCCAGTGTCAGCTTCTGTCAGGAGCGTTGGCGGGGGTCGACGGAAAAGGCGACGGTCCCTTTTCGCCTTTCGCCTCCTCCTGATCACGATAAATCTTCCAATCCGCGAGAAGAATTCTGTGCCGCCGGCCGATGCCCCGACCGGCCGGCTCGATCGCGGCGATACGGTCGAGGCGAAAATAGCGGAAACCCGCGCGCAGTTCGCACCACGCCGCCAACACCTCGACCTGGTCGAAAAAGCCGACAAGCACGGGCCAGACGACCCGCCGGCTGGGAGCGCCATTCTTGTCACGGTAGTCGATGGCGAGCGCCGCTTCGTCCCGAATGCCGCGTCGGATCGTCTCGAGCACGGGGCCTGTTTCGCCAGCGGGCGAGCCGACGAGAAGCTGAACGTCGTCGATCGATCGCCCCTTGGGAAGAACCGCCTCGATCTTCGCGAGAGCGCTCTCCGCATCCCGTCCGAGCGTCTTGGGCAAACGCCTTGCGACGAGCCGCAGGCCAAGAACCATGGCGTCGATCTCGTCGATATCGAAATTCAGCGGCGGAAGCGTGAGGCCAGGACGAAGCACGTAGCCGAGCCCCGCCTCCCCTTCAACGGGCACGCCCTGCCCCTGCAGCGTTGCGATATCGCGGTAAAGGGTGCGCAGGCTGATGCCGAGGTCTCCGGCCAGGTCGACGCCCCGCACGGGGCGACGATGGCGGCGCAGCGCCTCGATCAAATCGAGAAGACGAGCCGCGCGCGACATCCCAGCCATGTCAGAAGCGAACTGTGAAAGACGCCGTCATCGCTCGGTCAGCTTGAACTCGATCCGGCGATTGCGCGAGCGTGCCTCCGGGCTGTCGCCCTCTTCCAGAGGCTGAAACTCGCCGAAACCGGCCGCGGCGAGATGTTCACCCGGCACGCCCTGATCGACGAGATAGCGAACGACGGCATCAGCACGCGCGGTCGAAAGCTCCCAATTGTCGACGAAGCGATTGCTCGAGACCGGCACATTGTCCGTGTGGCCGTCGACACGGATGATCCAATTGATGTCGGACGGAATCTCACGGGCGATCTCCTTGATCGCCGTAGCGATCTGGTCGAGTTCGTCCGTACCGGCGGCTTGAAGATCAGCAGAACCAGAGGAGAAGAGGACCTCCGACTGGAAGACGAAGCGATCGCCGACAATGCGGATATTGTCGCGACCCGCGAGGATTTCCCGCAGACGACCGAAGAAGTCGGAGCGATAGCGCGAGAGTTCCTGAACCCGCTGGGCGAGCGCCACGTTCAAGCGCCGGCCGAGATCGGCGATCTTGGTCTGGCTTTCCCGGTCGCGGGTTTCCGAGGCTTCAAGGGCTGCTTCCAACGCGGCGATCTGCTGGCGCAAGGCGGCGAGCTGCTGGTTGAGGAGTTCGATCTGGCTCTGGGCCCGCTGGGAGATCGAGCGTTCGTCCTCCAGATTTTCCTGAAGCGCGCTCAGCTGCTGGTTGGCCTCCGCCACCGAACCCGCGCCCGAGTTCAGCGCCGTCTGCAATTGGTCACGCTCATCCGTAATACCAGCCAAGGAGGCCCGCAGCGTCACGATCTGATCCTCGTAATCCTGGCCGGCCGAGCGTTCGAGCGCCAAAAGCTGGGTCAATTCAGCGATCTGGCTGTTCAACCGATCAAGCACGGCATCCTTGCCGGAAATTTCGCGGCTCAGAAGAAACTGCGCCAAGACGAAGACCGAGAGGAGGAACATGATCGCCAGAAGCAGCGTCGACAAAGCGTCGACGAAGCCGGGCCAGTAATCGACGCCACGCTCGGCGCGGCGATTGCGGGCGAGCGCCATGGATCAACTCCCCTGACCGGAGCTGTCGTCGGTCTTGGCCGCGAGCCGCTCCAGCACTTTGCGCAATTCGCGTTGTTCGCTCGCCTGGGATTCCACGAAGTCGCGCATGATCTGCTGTTCCCCGCGCATGTGCTGGACGAGGCCCTGAATGCTCTCGGCGAGATTGGCCATGGCAGCGCTGGTGCGCGGATTGGCCGATTGATCCTGCACCATGCGGTCGAGCCGTTCGGCGAGCTTCCTCAGTTCCTCGCTCCCCGATATCGCGGCTTGTTGACCCTGATGTGGCGGCAGAACCATGTCGGAGCCAACATCGGTCACCGAGGACAGCCAGTTTTCAAGCTCGGTGTAGAACCGGTTCTGGGCGCGCCCGATCTGCAGGTCGAGAAAACCAAGAACGAGCGAGCCCGACAGGCCGAAGAGCGAAGAGGAAAACGCGGTGCCCATGCCGGCGAGCGGCGCGGCGAGACCGGCCTTCAGCGCGTCGAGCACGCTCGCCGTATCGCCGCCCGTCGGATCGAGACCCTGAATGGTTGCGCCGATCGATCCGATCGTCCGCAAGAGGCCCCAGAAGGTGCCGAGAAGGCCCAGAAAGACGAGAAGCCCGATGAGATAGCGGGCAATGTCGCGCGTCTCGTCGAGCCGGGTGGCGATCGAATCGAGGATCGACCGCATGGAGGTCGTCGAAAGGGAGATCGTTCGCCGTCCGCCGATCATGGCGCGCATCGGCGCCAGGAGGACCGGGTCCTTCATGCGCTGAAAGCTCTCGTCGCCGTCGCGATAGGCATTCACCCAGCGCACTTCCCGCGACAAACGCCAGACCTGCAGGAGCGCCAGGACGATGCCCACGGTCAGGACGCCGACGATCAAGCCATTGAGGCCGGGATTGGTGGCGAAGGCCTGGGACACCTGCCTGCCGAGGATCGCCGCGACGAAGCCCGCCAGCGCGAGAAAGACCAGCATGGACCAGAGAAAGACGAGCGGGCTCGACAGCCGCATCGCGTCATACTGGTCCGGTCTCGTCTTCGTGTCCGATCGCGAATTGAAGACCTTCATACTGCCCCGCTGCTTTCACCGTCGTCGCCGGCGTCCGTCCCGACGTCTTCGGCCATGCGTCATTCGAATGCCCGATCCTGCGCAGCAACAATAGGGGGTAGCCGCATGGTTGGAAACACGCGGGCGATCCACAAAAATGCAAGTGTTAATTTACCGTTAATCGCCCCGCACAGCGTCCTGCGCGATGGAGCGGCGGATGCAGGTCGGATTCAACGGCACTCAGAGCTCAAGACGCCGGGCTGCGCGCGGCCTTGCGCTTGGCCGTGGCCTTGCCGAGTTCGGTGACCAGCGCCTTGTGCATGAACTCGTTGCCGCAGACGACGTCGCCGCGAATGTGATCGAAGGGCTCGCCCTCAATACCGGTCAGGAAACCGCCGGCCTCGCGAACGAGGATCGCGCCGGCCGCAACGTCCCAAGGCTGAAGCGCCCGCTCCCAGAAGCCGTCGAGACGCCCGGAGGCAACATAAGCCAGGTCCAGAGCGGCCGCGCCATAGCGGCGAATGCCCGCGCTCTCACCCATGATCTGGCGCAATTCATACAAGAAGCCGGGATGATCGCCCTTGCCAAGGAAGGGCACACCGGTGCCGAACAGAGCCTCGGGCATGCGCTGACGCGCGGCAACGCGAATGCGGCGATCATTCATGAAGGCGCCGCCGCCCTTTTCAGCGGTGAAGAGCTCGTCCATCGCCGGGTTGAAGATCACGCCCGCGACGATCTCCCCGTCCCGCTCCAAAGCGATCGATACCGCGAAAATGGGAAGCCCGTGCAGGAAATTCGTCGTTCCGTCGAGCGGGTCGACGATCCAGCGGTGCTGCGGGTCGCGTCCCTCGACAGCGCCGCGCTCCTCCATCAGGAAACCCCAGTCGGGGCGGGCCCGCGACAGCTCGCGATAAACCGTTTCCTCGGCACGGCGGTCAGCGGCCGACACGAAGTCTGCCGGCCCCTTCATGGAGACCTGCAGGTTCTGCACCTCTCCGAAATCGCGAGCCAGGATGCGTCCGGCCTTCATGGCCGCCGTGATCATCACATTGAGAAGAGCAGATTGTGCCATGTCGGTCTCGGTTCTGATGCCATGTTAAAGCATGATGCGGAAAAGCTGCGCGGCCTTTCCGATCTCACCATGCGCCGAAACAAGAACGTCGAGCGGAACGGCGATCTGACAAATCATCGCCTTCCGCTCAAAGCCTCGCGCTGCCGCCTCCCGTCCGGACAGCTCGTGATTTTGGCGCAGCCAAATACTGTCGGCCGCCGCCTTTCGAATGCAGTTCGTCTCAGTCGGCGCGGCGCAAATAGGTGATCTCGTTCGTATCGACGAGGATCTTCTCGCCCGACTCGATGAAGGGCGGCACCATCACGCGTACACCATTCTCCATCATCGCAGGCTTGTAGGACGACGCCGCCGTCTGGCCCTTCACCACCGGATCGGCCTCGACGATGGTCAGAACGACCTGATCGGGGAGCTGAATGCCGATCGGCCGTTCTTCATGGAGTTCGACGGTCACCGTCATCCCGTCTTGGAGGAAGGCCGCGCGATCGCCGACAAAATCCTTGGCGAGTTCGAGCTGCTCGAAGGTCTCGGTGTCCATGAACACCAGCATCTCCCCTTCGGCATAAAGGAACTGGAAATCCTTTTGCTCCAGGCGCACACGCTCCACAGTCTCGGAAGCACGGAAGCGCTCGTTGAGCTTGGTGCCGTCGATGAGGTTCTTCAATTCGACCTGAGCAAAAGCGCCGCCTTTGCCAGGCTTCACATGGGAGGTCTTCACCGCTGCCCACAGACCGCCATTGTGCTCGATGACGTTGCCGGGGCGGATTTCGTTGCCGTTGATCTTCATGGGTCTCTTCGTCGTCGCTCTAGCGGGCGCAACTCGCAAAGGAGGCGCCGTGGCCGATTGTCAGGAATTCGTACGCGAGCCCGATCAGGGGCACCGTCCCGTCACGCGGGGTGAAAGCGCGAGGAATGGTGCCGACCGATTGCAGCAGGCTCGTTCATAGGCCCGCTCAACACCATAATTATCGCGCCTGTTCAAGCCGGGACATCCGACCGACCATGGCTTTCACCGAGGATGCGGGCATCTTGAACGAGTCGAACCGCGCTGAAATCAGCTCGGCCGGAAGCGATTGGCCGCTTCCAGCGCCGCCTTCTGCTGGTCCGGGTCAAGTCCTCGGAAGAAGTCATCGAGAACCGGATCGCTGTTGCCGATGCGTTTGGCGATGATCGCCCATTTCGCGGCTTCCGCAACATCGGGCGTCGTCCCCAAGCCATCCTTGAACAGATGGGCGACCCGGTTGGCCGCGATGGCGTTGCCCTTGCGCGCGGCCCGCAGGAGGAAGCGGAAACCCTCGTCCATACGGGCCGGACCGCCGCGGCCATTGATCAGCCAGATGCCATATTCGATTTCAGCGATATCGAACCGCGCAAGTGCGGCCGACCGGAGCCATCTACGCGCCTCAACCTCATCCTTCTCGACGCCCTGGCCCACGGAATAGAGCTGGGCGAGCGCATATTGCGCATCGGCGATGCCGGCTTCGGCCGCCGATCGGAAATAGCTGACCGCTTCCTGAAAACCACTGGCGGGAGAGGCTTCCACGAGAAGCTGGGCATAGTTGAACTCGGCCATGGGCAGCCCAGCCTCGGCCGCCTTCTTCATCATCTCTCGCGCCTTCTCGGCGTCCCGCGTGACCGCGATACCTTCGAGCAGCATCAAAGCGTAGCGAAACTGGGCCTCGGGAAAGCCCGCTTCGGCAGCGCTCTTATACCAGCGGGCCGCCTCTTCCGGGTTCTGCGGAACCGCCAGGCCACGCTCATAGATTTCGCCAAGAAGCGTCTGAGCGGCGGGATCGCCAAGATTGGCAAGAGGCTTAGCGAGATCCAGAGCGGTCAGATAGTAGCCGCGCTGAAAGGCGGCATAGGCGACGTCACTTGGCGGCACATCGCGGGCCGCCGCTTCGGGCGCGCCCAACGCCCCATCGCCGGTGCGCAACTCAGGGATTGGAAGCGTCGGGCCGTCATCTCTTGCTTCGCCGGGCGTGGGTGCGGTCTGCGCCAAAGCTGGCAGACCGGCTAGATCGAAAGCCAGTCCGAAGGCGCAGACCGCAAGGACCAGCCGAGTCGGCGGGCGGACCAAGCCGATCATCACGCGTCCTCCACCGGAACCTCGAATTCGTCGAGAATGGCGTTGGCTCGGGCGATCTTTTCGGCCTCCTTGCCCGGTTCGGCAAAGATGGCCGCGCCAAGGGCGACGAACTCAGCGCCCGTCTGCGCGACGTCGGCGACGCTTTCCACGTCGCGCGCGCCAAGAGCGATGCAGGGAATTTCGACCATCGCCGACCACCATTCAGCCATGGACAAGGTCTTGGCATGGGGCACCTCGTCGGCGTCCTGGCCCAAGCGTCCGAAGAGGATGTAGTCTGGCATCGCCTCGCCAGCTTCGAGGGCATCGTGCCGGGTCTCGAAACCGGATGCGCCGACAATCAGCTTCGGCTGATAGGACGACGTCGCCTCGGCCAAGGCGGCCGCATCGCCTTGCGTCAGATGAACGCCATCGGCCTTCAGTCGCCCGGCGCAGCGCGTGTCGTCGATGACGATGGCAGCCGCGCCCGCCTCTTGTGCCAGAGCGACGAGGGGCTCGGCATAGGCCTGGAAGGCGGCGTTCTCCCGCCCCGCCGGGTCGATCAGCACGGATGCGACGTCGCCGCCGGAAAGCGCGCGGCGTAGCGCTTCCAACGCGCCATCGTCGGACAGCGGTGTCGTGATCAGCACAAGGCGTTGGCGGATCGTTTCATCACTCATGGCGAAACCCTCTTCGGGCTCCTTTCTCGCGTGTTGCGGTCGTCTGCCGACTTCAGGGCCCCGTCATTCGCCAAAAAGAAGGGCATTTCAAGGGTTGCCGGCCGATCCGTCCAGAGCTTGCAGGCCACGCCCCCTGTGGCGAGCGGATGGATCAGTCTATGGTCGCCCCATGCGGCCTCATCTTTTTTCGATTCCTCCCGGCATTGCGTTTTCGAAGACGCTCGCGGCAAGCCTCCTCGAAGGGCGTTTGATCGAGGGCTGGCGCCATGATGGCGACCCGCTCGCGCTCTCCGACGTGCTCATCTACGTCCCGACCCGGCGCGCCGCCCGCAGCCTGGCAGGAAGCTTTCAGCAGCTTCTGGGCGGCGCATCGGCCATCCTGCCCCAGATCCGGCCGATCGGCGAGGGCGACGAGGCGGAAATACTCGCCGCGAGAAACGCGACGCCCGTTCTGGAGCCGGTCATGGGCGAGCTCGAACGCCGGCTGAGGCTCGGCCAACTAACCCGGCGTTGGCGAACGATGACCCGGGAGGCCGAACTCACCGCCCTCATCGGCGAAGATGTGGTGCTGCCAGCTTCGGCGGCCGATGCCTTGGCGCTGGCGCGCGATCTCGGCGCTCTTCTCGACGAGATCGAGACTGAAGACGTCACGATCTCGGCGCTTGCGGGCCTCGCGCCGGAAGCTCTCGCCGAATGGTGGCGGCTGACACTGACTTTCCTGACCATCGTGACGGAACACTGGCCGGCCGTTCTGTCCGAACAGGATCGCATCAGCGAAGCCCGGGCGCAAAATCTGTGGCTCCAGGCCGAGGCCGACCGGCTGACGCGCTCGCCGCCCAATGGACCGGTCATCCTCGCCGGCTCGACTGCGACCGCGCCGAAGACCATCGCCTTGATGCGCGTCATCGCCCATCTCGAAAAGGGCGCCGTGATCCTGCCAGGTCTCGACACCCATCTCGACGAAGAGAGCTTTTCGAAGATTGACAGAGAACGGGCCATCGCGGCTCCGGGCCATCATCAATATGGGCTGAAGCGCATTCTGGAAGGCCTTCTTGCGGACCGCGACGCGGTGATCGCGCTCGGGGCGACCGAGGCCGGCCTTGCTGCACGCGAGCGCTTCCTCTCCGATGCGCTGCGGCCCGCCGAGACGACAGATCGCTGGGGTTCGAGCGCCGGCGCCCATCCAAGCGACGCGCTGGAGGGGATTGCGCTCATCGAAGCAGCCGATCCCCGCGAGGAGGCGCTCGCGATCGCCTGCGCCATGCGGACCGCGCTGAGCGATCCGAATGCAAGCTGTGCCCTCATCACTCCGGACCGCAATCTCGCACGCCGGGTGGTGGTCGAGCTCGCGCGCTTCGGGATCACTGCCAACGATTCGGCCGGACGCCCGCTCGGCGCCACCGCGCCGGGCACGCTTCTGTCGACGCTTCTGTCCGTCGCCTTCGAGCCTGGCGATCCGATCGCGCTCATTGCCCTGCTGAAGCACCCTCTCACCCGGCTCGGCCTTCCTGCGGGCGATGCCCGAAACGCGGCGCGGACGATCGAGCTTCTCGTCCTCCGTGGAACGGTCGACATTGCCGATGGAGCGCGGCTGTCGGCGAT
This sequence comes from Fulvimarina manganoxydans, assembly GCF_900176465.1. Classification (GTDB taxonomy): domain Bacteria; phylum Pseudomonadota; class Alphaproteobacteria; order Rhizobiales; family Rhizobiaceae; genus Fulvimarina; species Fulvimarina manganoxydans. The sequence continues at coordinate 528,181 of NZ_FWXR01000001.1, read as the reverse complement.
GGTCGAGGCGCGTCTTGGAGAAATCCGCAAGGCGCGTTCCGGCGAGGCGACGGCGATCCGCCTTGCCCGACCGGTGCGGCTCGTCTCGGACGAGGCGCTGGAACGGGCCATCGATTTCGCGGCGCGCTTCGACAAGGCGATCGCGTCCTTGATCGCCCTGCGCGGTGATACGGAGCGTGAACTATCGGACTACGCATCCGTCCTGATCCGCAGCTTGGAAGCCTTCGCCTGTAACGAGGAACGCGATACGCGCGAGCTCTATGCCGAAGAGCCTGGGCGCGTCATGAAGGACTTTCTGGCCAATCTCGCCGCCGCGCCAAAGACCGGTTTCGGCTTCCCATCTGGCGAACTCGGCGATGTCGCCGACACCTTGATGGCCGACGCGACGGTCCGCCCGCGCGGCGGGCTTTCAAACCGCGCCTTCGTCTGGGGCACATTGGAAGCACGCCTCCAAAGCGTCGACACGGCCATCCTCGGAGGATTGAACGAAGCCACCTGGCCGCCAAACGCCAAGACCGGCGCCTTTCTGTCGCGGATGATGCGCCGGGATCTGACGCTCGATCCTCCGGAACGGCGCATCGGTCTGTCGGCCCACGACTTCTGGATGGCGATGGGCGCAAAGACCGTGGTCATGACCCGCTCGCGGCGCATGGACGGCGCCCCGACGATCGCCTCGCGCTGGCTGCAGCGTGTTCTGGCTCTCGCCGGAGACGAACGCGGATCGGAGCTTCGCCGCCGGGGCGAGGTCTTCATCGAGGCGGCGCGCCGATTGGAGCGGGCTGAAACCATGCCCCCGGCTGAACGCCCGCGGCCCAAACCGCCCGTCGAGAAGCGCCCAACCCGTTATTCGGTGACGGAAGTGGAAACGCTGATCCGCGATCCTTACACGATCCACGCCGCGCGCATCATGAATCTCGAGCCTTTGCCACCTTTGATGCGGGCCCCCAATGTGGCCGAGCGCGGCTCGCTCTATCACGCGATCCTCTCGGACTTCATCACAGGCGGTCATGATCCGGCCACGCCGAATGCCCAGAATATCCTTATCGAAATCGCTCGCGGTCTCTTTGCCGAAGCCGATCTGCCGCCTGAGATCGAGGCGCTCTGGTGGCCCCGCCTGGAAACCATGGTCGCAGGCTATCTCGATTGGGAGCGGGCACGTCATGGCAGTGTCGCATCACGGGCGGCCGAAATCTCCGGCGGTCTCGACCTTGCCGAGATCGAGACGCGGCTGACGGCCCGCGCCGACCGTATCGACCGATTGAAGGACGGAGCGCTGCATATCGTAGACTTCAAGACCGGCGCCACGCCCTCGGTCAAACAGGCGCGCATCCTGCTCGCCCCCCAACTTGCCCTTGAGGGCGGCATCGCCCGGCGCGGCGGTTTTGCGGACACCAAGGCCGGAGAGACGATCGCCGATCTCGCCTTTCTCAGACTGAAGGAACGTGAGGTCGTGGAAGAGGGGCTGGCGACGGGCGGCACCAAGGGCGAGGATCCCGTCGATCCGGGCGAGCTCTCCGATCAGGCGATCGACAAATTCATCGGCTTGGCCGCCCTCTTCCGGCGCGAGGAGCACCCCTTCGCGTCACGAACGCGGCCGGCTTATGCCGGCGACTTCTCCGGCACCTACGATCATCTCTCCCGCGCTCGTGAATGGGTGATCGCCGGCGGCGAGGACGAAGGAGGCGAGGAATGAGCGCGCTTTCCGTCAGCGAGCGGACGAAAGAGCAGCAGCGGCTTGCGACCGACCCGACGCGGTCGGTCTTCGTTTCCGCCAATGCCGGCTCCGGCAAGACCCATGTCCTGACCGAGCGGGTGGTGCGCCTTCTCCTTTCCGGCTCCGACCCATCCAAAATCCTCTGCCTGACCTTCACCAAGGCGGCGGCAGCGGAGATGGCGAACCGGGTGTTCAAGCGGCTCGGCGCCTGGGCCATTGCAAGCCAAGAGGCGCTTGCGAAGGAGTTGGAAACGCTTGAAGAGCGCCCCCCCTCGCCCGAGCGGATCGCGGACGCCCGGCAACTCTTCGCCAAGGCGCTGGAGACGCCCGGCGGGCTGAAAATCCAGACGATCCACGCCTTTTGCGAGGCGATCCTCCATCAGTTCCCGCTGGAAGCCAATGTTCCGGCCCACTTCGACGTGCTCGACGATGCCGAGAGCCGGCTGATGCTGGGCGAGGCGAGGCGCCGGCTCATTACCGGCGCGGCTGCCGCCTCGGCCGGCGAAGAGGCTGCCGCCGAGTTGACGGCGGCATTCAGCGAGGCTTTGAGCCTTGGCGGGGAATTCGGGCTCGATCGCCTGCTTCAGGAGATCGTCGCCAAGCGTGACGATATTCGTCGCCATGTGGAAAGCTGCGGCGGTCTCGACGGAGCGATCGCGCTTCTGACCCGCGCGCTCGGCCTGTCTCCGCGCGACGACGAGGCTCGGCTTCTGTCCGATCTGGGTGAACCGGACGGCTTCGATGCGAGCTTCCGCGTCGCCGTTCTGGCAGCGGCCGAAACGAGCGACAAGAAGACCGATCAGACGACCGCCGACATCCTGTCGCGCCTGATCGATTCTCAGGACGGCTATGAACGGCTGGCGCTTCTAAAGCGCCTCTGCCAGACCCAGAAAGGCGATCCGCGCAAGGCGAGCAGCGTCCTGACCAAGGCCGTCGCAGCGAAATTTCCCGATTTCGACGAGCGCCTGTCAGCCCTGCAGGATCATCTGAAACGCGTCGAAGACCGGCTCGCCACCTTACGCCTCTTTCGCGCCAGCCGCGCCGCCCTCGTCATCGCCGATGCCTTCGAGCGCGATTATGCGCGGCTCAAGCGGCGCCGCGGCAAGCTCGACTTCACCGACCTCATCGCCCGCACCGCCGACCTTCTCTTGCGAACGGAAGCCTCGGCCTGGGTCCATTACAAGCTCGACCAGGGCATCGATCACATCCTCATCGACGAGGCGCAGGATACGAGCCCGCGCCAATGGCAGGTGATGCGCCAGCTGATCGACGAGTTTTTCGCCGGAAAAGGCAGCCACAATCGCCCGCGTTCGGTCTTTGCCGTCGGTGACGAGAAGCAATCGATCTATTCCTTTCAGGGCGCCTCGCCGCACATGTTCGACGAGGAGCGCCGCACTGTCGCGGCCAAGGCTGAAGACGCCCGGCTCGGCTTTGCGACCGTCACGCTCAACCAGTCCTTCCGAACCGTCGAGACGATATTGCAGGCGGTCGACACGGTCTTTGCCGTGCCGGAAAACCGCGCCGGCCTTTCGGCCTCGGGCGAGGCGCCGACCCATGATGCAGCCCGGCGCGACGGGCCGGGTCTCGTCGAGGTCTGGCCGGTGATCCAGGCCGAATCGAAGGTCGAGCCGGAGGACTGGACGACGCCGATCGACGAGGAGCCGAAATCCTCACCCGCTTTCCGACTGGCCAAGCGGATCGCCGATCAGATCGGCGACTGGATCGGCGACACCATCCTTCACCGCGGCGAACCGAAGACGCTGGATGCCGGCGACTTTCTGATTCTCGTTCGCAATCGGACCGGCTTCGTCTCGGCGATGGCAGCGGCCCTGCGTGACAAGCATATCGGCGTCGCGGGCACGGATCGGCTGGTCATCACCAACCATATCGCGGTCCAGGATCTCATGGCGCTCGGCCGCGTCGTTGCCAATTTCGAGGACGATCTTTCGCTCGCGGCGGTGCTCAAGAGCCCGCTTTTCGGCTTGACCGACGACGAGCTCATGGCTCTAGCGCTGTCGCGTGGCGAGCGCGAACACCTGTCGCTGGGCTTGCGCCGGTTGGCGGGCGATGAAGGCTCTGCCCGCATTCCCGAATGGTTCGCCGATGGCGCGCCGGCAGCCAAGCTCCTGGAGAAAGCCAGAGCGGCCATGGCGCGGCTCGACGACCTGCGCGACCGCGCGGGATTCGAGAGTGTCTTTACCTTCTATGCCCGCATTCTCGGTCCCGAAGGCGGGCGCAGACAGCTGATGGCGCGGCTTGGACCCGACACGGCCGATGTGGTCGATGCCTTTCTCGATCTTGCGCTGGCGGAAGAAGCCGCTGGCGTTTCCGGTCTCGACGGCTTCCTCGCCGATCTCGAAGCGGCACCGCCAGAGATCAAGCGGGAGATGGAACAAGGTCGGCGCGAAGTGCGGATCATGACGGCCCATGCCTCGAAGGGCCTCGAGGCGCCGGTCGTATTTCTGGTCGATCCGGGCTCGGCGCCCTTTTCCCACACCCATGGCGCCCGGCTGATGCGCTGGGACGGCATGGCGGGCACGCTTTATCCGGGCCAGGCGCCGGGTTTTCTATGGCGCGCGTCGAAGGACGTGGAGACCGCTGTTCTTACAGAACTGCGCGAAAGCGAAAGGCATCTGGCGGAGGAGGAATATCGCCGGCTTCTCTATGTCGGCATGACCCGCGCGGCCGACCGGCTGGTCGTCTGCGGACTGGGGGGCGTGCGCAAACCGGGACCGGATGTCTGGCGCAGCCGCGTCGAGAACGCCTTGGCAGAGACCGCCACCACAATAGAGGACCAGGACGGAGAGCCGATCGCATGGCGGATCGGCGAACGCGGCAGAAGAGAAAGCGCGCCTTCAGCCGGCCCTCTCTCGAAGTTCGACGACGTAGCGCCAGCGCTCGATCTTTCCCCGCTTGCGCCGGAAGATCTGCCCCCTCGTCCTCTGACGCCGTCTTCGGCCGGTGCGGGCCTGGAAACCGAAACGCCGGACGATCTGGCCAGCGCCGGCGAGGCGGCCAGCGAAGTCGGCCAGGAGGGCGCCCCGCCGCTTTCGCCCATCCTCGACGGCGTCGATGGGCCGTCCTTCGCGATTCGGCGGGGCTTGATCGTCCACCGCCTTCTCCAGCATCTGCCGGATATCGACCCCGACGAGCGCCGCAGCGTCGCCGAGGCATATCTCGCCCGCACAGCGTCCGATATCACGGCCCATCACCGGGCCTATCTCCGCGACACGGTCGAGCAGGTCCTGGACGATCCGCGCTTTGCAATCGCCTTTAAAGCGCAGAGCCGCGCCGAGGTCGCCATCGGCGGAACGGTGCGTTTCCATGGGGCGGACTATCAGGTGAGCGGCACCATCGACCGCCTGGCCGTCAGCGAGCACGAGGTGCTGATCGTCGATTACAAGACGAACCGCCCACCGCCATCGACGATCGAGGCTGTCCCGGCCGAATATGTGACCCAGCTTGCAATCTACAGAGCCTTGCTCGAACCACTCTATCCTGGGCGACGTGTTCGCGCGGTTCTCCATTTCACGGAAGGTCCGCATTGGATCGAACTGCCGGTGGAGTTGATGGACAAGACCCTAGCCGGACGTGAGCCGGTCCGAGCAGGCGAGGATGGGGGTCGAGCCGGCGCTTGAACTCGCCTGCCCCCGCGTCTACTTGAGAAGCGAACTCAGACAATGGAGCCGAACGACAATGGCCACCAAAAAGGTCGATACTGCAAGTTTTGACAGCGACGTGCTCGGCTCGTCCAAGCCGGTCGTCGTGGATTTCTGGGCCGAATGGTGCGGTCCCTGTAAGATGATCGCGCCAAGCCTCGAAGAGATTTCGGAAGAGAATTCCGGCGTCGAAATCGCCAAGGTGAATATCGACGAGAATCAGGATCTCGCCGTCAAGTTCGGGGTGCGCTCGATCCCGACGCTGATGATGTTCAAGGACGGGCAGCATGTGGACACGCTGGTCGGCGCCCAATCGAAGTCCAAGCTCGCAGCCTGGATCAACGGCGCGGCCTGAGACGCCTGGCCATCTCCGTTAGACATGACAAAAGCCCGGCGATGAGGATGATCGCCGGGCTTTTTGCTTTGGGCTCGTTTGGGTGAAGGTGTTCAAACGAATCGCGGCCGAAGCGCGCCAACCGAGCCTCAGAAGTGATAGACCGATTGAGTTTGAGGAACAGAGCACGAAGCAGCTGCAGCGTTCGCAGGCAAGTTCGGTGGTCCGCAAACATACGCCGAGAGGCATTGCGGAGTGACCCGTGTAATCGGGCAGCACCTCTGCGCACCAATCGAAAATCTGTTTTTTTGAGAATTGATGGCGCACCTCGAAGGAGAGAGTTCGAACACTCTTTTTGAGGTGCTGGATGAATGGGAGCGTCATCTCGCACAGCTAGACCCGGCTAAGGGTCTGAGGTGCGGCCATGACGATCCTTCGCCATGAGTTTCACCAACAGGCTGAAAAAGCGGCGAAATATCCTTCGCCCTTCTCGCTGCGGCTGACCTATGCCGAAAAAGCGCAGTTGCTGGCGGAGGCAGGCCGCAAGCCGCTCGGCGTCTATATCCGCGAGCGGCTGTTCGGCCAGAATGCTGTTCCGCGCAAGCGGCAAGGCAACAGCCCAGTCAAGGATCACGAGGCGCTGGCGCGCGTCCTGGCAGCGCTCGGCCAGTCGCGCCTGTCCTCGAACCTGAACCAACTCGCTAAGGCCGTGAATACGGGCTCGCTGCCCGTCACCCCTGAAACCGAAGCCGATCTCCAGCAAGCCTGCCGGGACATATCCGCCCTGCGGGCCGATCTGCTGCGCGCCCTCGGCAAGAATCCGGGGGATGGGCCATGATCCTTAAGGCCAAGGAACGCGGGGACGGCCCGCAGCTCGCTCGCTACCTGCTCGCCATGCGCGACAACGATCACGTCGAGCTGCATGACGTGCGCGGCTTTGCGAGCGACGATCTGCTAGGGGCCTTCCACGAGGCCGATGCCATCGCCAGCGGCACGCGCTGCCGCAAGCACCTCTTCTCGATGAGCCTCAACCCGCCTGCGAGCGAGAATGTCAGCGCCGAAGCCTTCGAGCAGGCGATTTCCCGGATTGAGGAAATGCTCGGCCTGGAGAACCAGCCGCGCGCCATCGTCTTCCACGAAAAGGACGGGCGGCGGCACGCGCATGTCGTCTGGTCGCGCATCGATGCCGAGCGTATGCGCGCGCTGAACATGGCGCATTACAAGGTCAAGCTGCGCGACGTGTCGCAGCAGCTCTATCGCGAGCATGGCTGGGACATGCCGCGCGGGCTTGAGGATCGCAGCCTGCGCGATCCGCTGAACTTCACGCGCGCCGAATGGCAGCAAGCCCGCCGTGTGGGGCTCGACCCGAAACAGCTCAAGGCGCTTTTCCAGAAATGCTGGAAGCAGTCGGATTCCGGGGTCGCCTTCCAGAATGCGCTCAAGGAACGCGGCTTCACGCTCGCGCGCGGCGACCAGCGCGGCTTTGTCGCCGTCGATTATCGCGGTGAAATCTACAGCCTCACCCGCCTGACCGGCGCGAAAACCACGGAAGTCGCCGCCCGTCTTGGCGACCCCAAGAAACTGCCGTCTGCCGATGAGGCCCGCGCCGCGCTGGCAGCGCAAATGACCGAGCAGCTTCAGGGCTTCATCAAGGACGCCGAACGCGAGGCCGAGCGCGGCCTCAAGGTCTTGGCTTTCCGCCGCAGCGAAATGACCGGGCGTCACCGTCATGAACGGCAGGAGCTGAAACAAGCGCACGAAATGCGCTGGCTTGCTGAGACCAAAGAGCGGGCCGCCCGCCTGCCGCGCGGCTTCTCCGGCATCTGGCACCGGATCACGGGCCGCTATGGCCGGATCAGAAAGCAAAACGAGCAGGAAGCTTGGCAGGCCACGCTGCGCGACCGCGCCGAACGCGAAAGCCTCATCATCCGGCAGCTCGATGAACGCCGCGCCCTGGAACAGGAAATACAGGGCCAGCGCGAGCAGCAGCAGGCCGATCTGCTCCTGCTCCGCCAGGACATCAGCCGCTACCGCGACATGGCGGCGCCGGACCGGGAGCGCGACGACAACAAACCCGAACGCGAGGGCCGCAGCCGCTCCGGCAGGCGCAGGCGAACCCGCAGCCCCCGCATGGAATGAGCAAAGCAGAAAGGAGCCGAAGATGACTGAGCTTGTATGGACGACCTATGTACCGCGCCGCGTTTACCGCACCGCCCGCCGCCTCGAAGCGGCCTGCGAAAATGCTGAAGGCAAGCCCTCACCCATCGGCGAAGCGGAATGGCGCATGACAAGCTGGCCGACTCAATCTGGCCGCGACCTGTGGGCCGAAGTCTGGCGTTTCCTCATGGGCGAATATTGCCGCCAAGTCGATGAAAATGTGAGGGTTGTTATAGTCGACGATCCCGGCTTTGATCGCGTGATTTCCGTCTCGCCGCGACAGCTCCACTGATGTACGCCTGATCTCTTCGCTCCTGTGGCTCCTGCCTCGCGCATCCAGCGCGGGCGAAGCCTCGTCTCGCTCTCCCATCATCCTTTGACAATCCTGCCGCCCGCGATGCTGACCGCCTCAATACGTGAGGGCGTCTCTTTTCTGCATCCTCCTATCCGTCTCAATCCGATCCCGAACCATCAGACCTTCCCAGGCCGATGATGTGTGCCGGGGCCGAAAGGCCCTGAGTGGTTCGGGGCCTCCTTGAAACGAAGGAGGATACAATGAAACTCGTCTCACGTTTTGAAGCGGCAGCACGCAGCACCGCCGAATTGCACGGTCTGCTTGGAGAGGCAAAACGCGCCTTCGCCCGCGCCGTCTACGGCTCGCAAGAGCGCCACGATGCGCTGGAGTCGATCCGCAACATCGAGCATGAGCTGGCATCTCGTGCTCCACGGCTCTAAAGCCGGTGCGGCTGGCCTGACGGCCAGCCGCATATTGCCGATTTCAGCAGGTTCGCCCCGGCCATGCATATCAGTTGATGTGCGCGCATTGCCCCTCTGCCCATCTATGAATTGGCCAGCCGGTTGCCCTGCAACCGGACTAGGCCCGCGCCAATGAGCGGGGGAAGCCGTCAAGACCGCAGCCAGCGGAGGGGGATCACCCGCCCTGCACAACCCCGGACTTGATCCGGGAGCGGAAGGGTGGGGAAACCGCTGGCTCGCCCGAAGGGCTTGGTCTTGATGGATGATGGGCCGCAGGCCCCTAAAACCAGGCACAAAATGCCCAGGCGAAGGCTGGCATCTCCAAGATTACTACCAACTAGATTTTTCCACCAACACCTTTAAACTTCTCCACGAAAGCAGAGATGCGCTGGAACACGTCGCGTTTCTTGGTCAGATAGTCCGGATTGAGGGGGCTCATTTTTGGCAGGATCGAGTTCAACTCCGTACCGTTCTCGCTCGCATACTCTCGCTTAATTGATGTCGCGATATAGCGCTTCGCAGCGTCCGGATTCAGCTTTTCGCCGATAATGAGCTCTTCCGCTTCGCGGCGTTGTTCCGCTTGTGCGAATGCAAAGAAGGCCTCGATCACCCCGGCCTTGTCCCCGAGTTCATCGAGATCGGTCTGATTTATGAAATCGACGATGAGGCTTTCCTTTGCACGGTTGCCGATACTCGCGCGGATGACGCGGCGAATTTCACCGACGAGCTCAGACTTGCTTTTCGTCTTTTTGTTATGCTCGAAGATAAGCTCAAGAATGTAATCGAGATTGATCTCCTGGGATTTCAGCAGATCAACCTCAAAGACAACATCGCCCCAATCAATATTGGACTCGACTTGCTCAGAGCTTGCCTTTTCTCGGCGAAGCCAGTCCCGAATATCGTTGTAAGTCGAACGGTAGTCCTGGATCCTCCGGTCTGCGGGCATTTTGACGGTCTTCAGGTTTTCAACGTCATCATCGCTCAGATGATGCCGTTCTTTGAAGGCTGTTAGAGCTCTGGGATCACTCTGGTCGAGCTCCTGCAGCTCTCTGAGATTAGCAAATTCATCGTAGTTCTGAAGGATATTCTCAACACGGAGATACTCACCGAACAGCTTCGCAAAGGCCTTTTTGTCAGCCTCCTTTGCAATCGCCGAGGGGTCGGGGAAACGTTCTTCAAGCTCCTTTACAACATCTATGAAGCCGCGTCTTGCCTCTCCGGTCGTCTGGTCCGTGAAGCCCTCCATGTATTCCGAGTAGCTTTTTTCGAGGACGACGTTCTTGGTGTTCGCATTACCGAACAGCGTAATCGCTTTGACGGTCGCCTCTTCGAGGTCGCGGAAGGTGACGATGTTTCCGAATGACTTGGTCGCATCATAAATGCGGTTGGTACGGGAATAGGCCTGAATGAGACCGTGAAAGCGCAGGTTCTTGTCCACGAACAGCGTGTTGAGCGTCGGTGCATCAAAGCCAGTCAGGAACATGCCCACCACAATGAGCAGATCCACTTCTTTGGACTTCACCCGCTTGGCCAGATCCCGATAATAATTCTGGAAGCCTTTGCTATCGACGCTGAAATTCGTTTTGAAAAAGGCATTGTAATCCGCGATGGCTGCGCTCAGGAATTCCTTGGCGCTGCTGTTTAGCGCGGAAACCTCAAAGCTCTCGTCGGGAATGTCGCCAATTGCGTCCTGCTCCTCATTAGCCGCAAACGAAAAAATCGTCGCGATCTTCAACGGTTTGTCGCTATCTGCCTGCAGCTTGTTCAGGCTCTCATAATAGAGCTTTGCCGCCTCGACACTGCTCACGGCAAACATGGCATTAAAACCCTTGTTGTCCCCATAAAGCCGATGCGTCTTGCGGCGGAAGTTGTCGAGGATGTACTGCGAAATTTCAGCGATACGTTGAGGATGCTGAAGGGCCTGACGGTTTTCAGCGGCTGTCAGTTTCTTCTCATCCTGCTCGGTCTCAATGGCCTTAAATTGCGGCCGCACATCGTTGTAGTCGACCTTGAACTTCAGGACCTTCTCATCGCGGATGGCGTCGGTGATGACGTATGAGTGGAGTTCGTTCCCGAACACGCTGGCAGTTGTCTCTGCCCCTGAGGCATTTTCCGGGAAGATCGGCGTGCCTGTGAAGCCAAACTGGCAGAAGTATTTGAACTTGCGTTTGAGGTTCTTCTGCGCCTCACCAAACTGGCTACGATGGCATTCGTCGAAAATGAAGACGACGCGCTGGGTATAGACCGGCAGGTCGCCCTCACTCTTCATCAGATTGTTGAGCTTCTGGATCGTCGTGACGATGATCTTGTTGTCGTCCTTAGAGAGGTTCCGCTTCAATCCGGCGGTGCTGTCTGAGCCATTGACGCTATCCGGGGAGAAACGCTGATACTCCTTCATCGTCTGGTAATCGAGGTCCTTGCGGTCGACCACGAAAAAGACCTTGTCGATGAAGTCGAGCTGCGTGGCGAGGCGCGCCGCCTTGAAGCTGGTCAGCGTCTTGCCTGAACCTGTCGTATGCCAGATATACCCGCCGCTTTCGGGCTTGCCCAAAATCTTGCCTTGAGGCGTCTTGGCTTCGAATGAGCTTCGGATCTTCCTCAGGATGCGTTCCGTTGCCGCGATCTGGTAAGGACGCATCACCAGTAGCGTATCGCTCACATCAAAGACGGAATAGTCCAACAACACCTTCAAGAGGGTGCGCTTCTCGAAGAAAGTTGCCGTAAAATCCTTCAGGTCCCGGATCAGGCTGTTATCGGCCTGCGCCCAGTTCATAGTGAAGTCGAAGCTGTTCTTGTCGCGTTTGGTCGTGTTGGCGAAGTAGCGGGTATCGGTACCGTTCGAGATCACGAAGATCTGGAGGTATTTGAAAAGCGAACTGTCCGAGTTGAAGCTCTCTTTGCTGTAACGGTGGATCTGGTTGAACGCCTCACGGATGGCGACGCCGCGCTTTTTCAGTTCCACCTGCACCAGCGGCAAACCATTCACGAGGATCGTCACATCATAGCGATTCGCATGCGCTCCGGCCTGCTCGAATTGCTTAATAACCTGAACTTTGTTGTGACAGACATTTCCCTTATCGACGAGATAGATGTTCTGAATCCGGCCATCATCGAAGACGAAATCGAAGATGTAGTCGTCATGGAGCTTGCGGGCTTTGTCCGTCGCGCTGTCGCTGGGCTTGTCCAAATAGGTTTCGACGAAGCGCGCCCACTCCTTATCAGTAAACTGAACATCATTGAGCGCCTGCAGCTGCACACGCACATTGGCCAGCATGGCGTCTGTTGACTTCAGATCGGCCCGAAATTCGTAGCCCTGATTGCGTAGGTCTTGGATCAGCTCGCGCTCGAGGTCGGCCTCGGACTGATAGCTGTCCGCCGCCTCCCAGGCGCGCACATATTTATCGAGGACGATGAAACGATTGGTCTCAGCGATGGTGGTGGTCTGCTCAGCCATTCGGCGCTCCCTCCTGCCAATAGCTGTAATTGTTGCGCAGATGCTCCAGAAGGAGCTTTACTGTCTGCTTCTCTTGCGCAGACGGCTCGGCAACGGCCTCGTTCGAAAGCGTGCTATGGCTCGTAAACTGAATGATGCGGTTGAAGTAAAGCTGCTGGTCGCCCGGCAGCAGCTCAGACCATCGCGGATAGCCCAGAAAGTTCGAAGTCTTTTCATAGAGATTGCGCAGCAGGGTGAAGTGATAGCGCTCGATCCTATCCGCCGCGATTGCCTCCTCCAGCGTCTGCTTGAGGTAAAGGTGATAAGAAAAGCTCTGGTTTGAGTCGCCACTCTTCACGCCCAGATCAAAGGTTCCGTCTTCAAGGCGTTTCAGCATGTAGCAGGTCTTGTTTTTCAGCTCATTGAACAGCACGTTGAAGAAAAGCGGGCTATGCGTCGTGATGATAAACTTCAGGCCGTTCGTGCTTTCACTTCTCCTAATCAGGTCGGCGACATCAACGGCGAGCTGAATGAGGTGGTTCTCGTCAAGCGAACTGACCGGGTCATCAATGAAGACATATTGAAGGTCATTGAACTGGTCCGTCTCGCGATCATCAACCTCGGTGATGTTGCGCGTGCTGATCACCTGATCCAACAGGCAATAGAAGACGCTCCAGATGAAGTTGCTCTCCTCGCCTTTGGAGATTTTCAGATTGCCGGTGCTCGTATCAGTGCCGCGCTCAAGCGAGAAGGTCACCTCTGAAAAATCGGGGCTGAAGCGCGGCGTCAAATTCGGTTGGGTATAGCGCTGGAACGCTGTGATGACCCTAGTATCGAGTCCGAGGACTTCAAAGGCGGATTTCGTGTAAGAATTCGGATGAATGCAAAGCTTCCGCTCAGTATCGCCGGTGAGGTCATTGTCCCAGAAGAACAGGTCTTCAGTGAAAGCGTTGTAGTAAAGCACTTTTGGCCGATAATCGTCGTCCCGTTCCTCGGTCTTCGGGTCGATCAGTTCCCTGAATTCGCGTGACAGTCGCGTCTTGCCGGAGGCATTGAACGCATAGATCAACTGCACCTTCTTGTCGGCGTCCCGCAGCGTTTCAGATATCTCTGTCAGCGACTGTCCCATCCTAATCCGATGCCTGCTCAGGTTTCGGGAAGGTCAGCAGCTCATCGCGGTAGTGCTTATATTGCTTCTCACGCAAAGTAAGCTCGGCGGTAAGCTCGGCGGTAAGCTGGGTGAAGCTATCCAGTATCCGAACAATCTCCCCCTGTATCGCCAAAGACTTATCCGGATCATTTGGGCACGGAATTGGTATGGCCAACTCTTTAAGTTTACTGGCGTTGAGAGCTGGAATTCCATCAAATGTGCACAGAGAGTGAATCTCGGACTGCATTTCAAGCAAGAGGTGATAGAGAAATCTGACCGCCAAACTTACATTCGGACGCACACTGACGGCATAGTTGAGGTTGCCACGATAGTACTTGCCTTCTTGCCAGGTAATTGAGCCGACACCTGCACCTCGTGTTGTGACGCCGATTGGGTCGTCGTCAGTATTCCATTTATCAATAAAGCCAAGAGGTTCTCGCCCGCTGTTGATGACAGGGTAAGGCCCCGGATTGGTGGCAATCAGGTTTTTATTGACCAGTTGGCCTGTTTTGACCGTTGTTAGTTCACCCAACGGCACCCACGCGACATCAGCCCCACCGAGCAGTTTCTCCAGAAAGCCCGCCGCGCTCATGCGTCAATCTCCGCAATGATGGCGTCGATGTCGGCGCGCAGCTGATTGATCCGATCTACCGTCGCGCTGATCTCTTCATTCAGTTCATTGATGTTCACAACCTCGCGCGTGTCGCGCGGCTCAACATAGGAACTGACAGAGAGGTTATAGCCCCGTTCCACGATCGTCTCATAGGGCACCGAAGCCGCGACATGGTCGACGTCCTCCTTGCGATCAAAAATCTCCATCACCCGCGCGATGTGATTGTCCGTCATCAGATTGGTGTTGGTGGCCTTCTTGAAGAACTCTTCCCCGCTGGCGTCGATGAATTGGATGGCCGTGTCGGTTTTGTTCTTGGCGAGCACGAGGATCGTCACCGCGATGGTCGTGCCATAGAAAAGGTTGGAGGCGAGGGCGATCACCGTCTCGACATAGTTGTTATCGACCAGATATTGCCGGATCTTCTTCTCCGCCCCGTCGCGATAGAATATCCCAGGGAAGCATACAATCGCCGCGCGGCCTTTGGCCGAGAGATAGCTGAGCGCATGGAGCACAAAGGCGAAATCGGCCTTTGATTTGGGTGCCAGCACGCCCGCCGGAGCAAAGCGGTCATCGTTGATCAGGGTCGGATCGTCCGAGCCGATCCACTTTACCGAATAAGGCGGGTTGGAGACGATGGCGTCAAAGGGTTTGTCGTCCTGGAAATGCGGCTGGGTCAGCGTATCGCCGCGCTGAATATTGAACTTGTCGTAATTGATGTTGTGCAGGAACATGTTCATGCGAGCGAGGTTGTAGGTCGTGTGGTTGATCTCCTGCCCGAAGAAACCCTCTTCGATGATATGTTCGTCAAAGTGCTTCTTGGCCTGCAGCAAGAGCGAGCCAGAGCCGCAGGCCGGGTCGTAAATCTTGTTGACCTTTTCCTGCCCATGCATCGCGAGCTGCGCGATGAGCTTTGAGACGTGTTGTGGGGTGAAGAACTCCCCGCCGGATTTGCCCGCATTGGCGGCATAGTTCGAGATCAGGAATTCATAGGCATCGCCGAACAGATCAATCTGACTGTTGTGGAAGTCGCCGAAATCGAGTTCTGCAACACGTTTCAGGACCTTGGCTAATCGGCTGTTCTTTTCCGTGACGGTATTGCCAAGGCGTGTGCTGGTCGTGTCGAAATCAGCGAAAAGGCCTCTGATGTCCTGCTCGGAAGGGTAGCCATTGGCCGATGATTCGATCGCTGCGAAGATGTGCGCCAGATCGGTGTTCAAGCTGTCATTCGTGTTGGCGTTCTTCGCGACATTCACAAACAGCTGGCTGGGATAGATGAAATAGCCCTTGGTCTTGATGGCGTCGTCCTTGATATCATCGGTGATGACGTCATCGGATAGAGCCGCATAGTCGATGCTCTCATCATCCGCCTCGATATAGGCGGCGAAGTTCTCGCTGATGAAACGATAGAAGAGCGTACCCAGGACATACTGCTTAAAGTCCCAGCCATCGACGGAGCCGCGCACATCGTTTGCGATGTCCCAGATTTTCCGTTGTAGCGCTGCGCGTTGCTCTTGCCCCGTCATATTTTCTTATCCTTGTTCGGGCTGACCCCTCGATTGATGCTATCCCTAGTATTCACACGCCGAGACCGTCCCGCGTCACCAACATTGAACCTGGGTTGTTTATTGTCATGAGCGACTGAGTGGTGGCTTTGTGCTCGCGGCGCGTATGCATCGACATACGAGCGCATAAACTCGCGCAGGACTTGGGCGGCGGGTTTGTCTTCCGCCTTGCAAGCGGCAACGAATTGCTCCCGCAATTCCCGCTGTACCCTGATTCTGATTCCGACGTCCTTCATAGCGTGAGAAGTGTAGCCAATGGGTACACATATGGGAAGTCCTTTTAGCACTACCGCTGATGTCGCTCAGTCAGAACCTGAGCGGGGCAAAGCGCAGGCAACCGGGATCATCTTTGGCATGATGCCGGATCCAATCGGCGTCGATTGGTCTCCATGAAATGGTCGTGGGTATCGGGGTGCGAAAACCCTGATCGGCATCCAATCCGCGCAGGGTTGGTCGGGGTTCCAAGGGGTGCGACACGCCCTTTGGTCGGTGGGATGGCTCCAAGGAAGGGCAGCACGAACGCTCCCTTCCTGGTCTCCATGAAATGGTCTAGGGTCTTGGGGGCAGGAACGCCCGCCAAGTCGATGGGTGCAGGGAGAGCGAAGTCTCCCGCGAGTGGTTGACCGGCGATACGGTCTGTGGCTCTGGAACGGGTTCAATACCCTGGAAGAGCCACGGCCTGGGGGATGCAACGGGGGCGCGCAGCGGCCCCCTTGCCAAGATGGTTTTGTATTACAAAACACATCTTGCGCTACCCCGGAACGACATCCCAGCTGAGCGTAGTACGAAGCCACACGTCTGAATGCTCCTATGATTTCGCTTGCCAGCAGCTCAGCGCCTGCATTGTCTCAATTCGGCATCAACCATCGGATACAGGTTTAGCATGACGTTGAATGTTGGCTCTTCCGATGCGACGAGAAACAATCGTTGGTTCTCGGAAAGAAAGCCGGTCAGGATGTCACCGGCGCAGCGACAGTAGCTCTCCGGGCTGCTCACAGGCGGATTGTTGCGCCTCAAATGAGATATGCAGATATCGCGCATTGACAGCTTATCAGCCGGAACACCCTTCATCGGATCACGGACAAAGGCCAGCGCGTTGTCTTGGAACCGAATAGCCGCCTCGTCGTAGCAATCGAAATTTCTCAGAAACAAGACGGCATCGGCGCTGACGCTGCGCCTGAATTCCTCTTGTTGAATTGCCGCATCCATAAGTCGCCCAGGGTTCTGAAGGTTTTTGGCCAGGTTCTCCAACTGCTCCATCCCGAGCCGTTGCAGGTCGGGATTGCGGATATCTGATCCTAACAGGGCGGACTGCCCGGCCAGTTCAACCTCAAGGCTTTTGAGGTTTGGACAACTGTTGCCGATTTCGGCAGTCACGCCGCCTAGATAAATCTTCGCGCCATCAGCGCCAAATTCATGCAACCTGCCAAAATCGGCTTCGTAGGTGCCGACCATGACAGCACTATTGGTCCAGGGCTGAGTGCGAAAGGCGCTATCCGCCGCTGAGGTTACGGGAACGTCCGGCGTCTGTCGGCCCAGGGGGTTCGTGGCATCGAAAGCCGTGTCTTGTTTATCTGGCTCACTTCCGGCCGGAAAGTCACCGCCTCCTGAGGCGGCATTCTTCGTGGAATCGGCAATCACGCCATCCACCCACGCATTTACCGCGTCGTGGTATAAGTCCCAAAACCGCTCGTAGGTCGATGGCTGTGGCAGGATGTTCCGGGCGCGGATCACCTGGTCCCGGATTGGATAAAAGGCCTGAGCCTGCACGGCAGCCGCCAGCGACAGTCGCAACTCCTCTTCGGCAGGGGGTGTCAGGTTCTGCATTTCGCTCGAAAGGCGTGCGAGCCCTGCACGAAAAGCAGCACTCGTCGAATACGCCTGGAATTCTTTCTCGATCTCGGCTTGCAAACGGCCAAGATTGAGGAGCTTTTCATAGGCGGGCATATCTGGATCGGTTTCTCGAACAGCGGCGTCGACATAAGCGACCATCCACTCCTCCGCCTTCTGCATTGCGGGCTGTCCGGCTTCCGGCGATTGGCTCAGGCGGAGCAATGAGGCCAGCTCCTCCTTTGACGGCAGTGCTTTCTCCGTCTCCACCAGAGCGGCCACCACTTGGCCTTCCAACTGCGTTCGCTTTGCCGATATCGCCTGCATAAGCTCAGCAAGATCAGTTGGCCACAGAGGCTCCAGACGTTCCGCTGCTTCTGCGGCCAGTTCGTCTAGTCTGTCCAAGGCGCTTTGATCCTGCGGAAGTCGGTCAAGGCTGCCGATAATCCGCTCCTTCCAATCCGTCGCGGCCTCAATGTCGGCAATCCCACGTTTGAAAACGGTGTTCTGTGTCGTGCGGTACATGCTGTAGAGGACACGGAACATCTCCTCATCCCTTAGCCTGCATTCCCGGCGGTCGCGGTACTTGCGATCGATCGCTTGATAGATTTGCTTGGTTATTGTCGAAGTCGGGAATCCGAAAAACGGCTCGAAGCGATCATCCCTGAAAAGGTTGCGCTCCATCTGCGGTGGAACACCCCTGAGATCGTGTGCCGACCTTATGTCGGGAAAAGCAGCGATAAGCTGATCGCCCCATGCCTGAAAGGCATCGCAGAACTCCTGCGGCGTGTCGGCTTCCATGATCGTCACAGCGGGCGGCGCACTGGTCACCTCCACAAGGCTTGCCGTGGCTTCTTGCAATTGAGCGGGTGATGTTACCCTCCGGAAGTGGAAAGTTCCGCACTGACGGCGCAGGTCCGCTGTGCCTTCCAGCGTGTTGCCGTCCTCGCTCACCAAGCCATCGAAGGAGATATCCGGCGATTTCTCTCCATCAATCAGTGCGCCGGCGGTAAGATTGATTGAGCCCGTAAAAGGGTCAACTTCGTACTCATAGGAGCGGCTGCCGCTAGCGCCGCTCTTGCCGACAGGTGGATAGTAATCCACCCTTGCCGCTCCGGAATCATTTTCGCTTTCTATGGTCAAGGTGACGAGCGATGACGCGCTTCCGCATGTGAAGGAGCCCTCCCAAATGCCCGTGACTGAGAAGCTGTCACTGGCCGATCTGGATGGGTCCGTTACATATTCGACCGCGACCAGTGGAATAGTTTGGCTTTGTAATTCGCTTTGAGCGGGTATTAGCAAACCGCTAATGCCACCGAAAAGGAGCGCACCCAGGGCGAGCGATATAGAGCCTGTCATTGAGAACTCCTGTGAAGAGCGACGTATCGATTGAGATTCTCAAAAAACGTCTCCGGAAACGCCCCATCGCAGCCGTGTCGGGCGACGAAGGTCGCTGCGTCATAGTCACCGGCGGATGAGTATATCTGGATGTCTCCGCCGGACTCCATCTCCGGCGTTACAGGCCCCTTGAATCGAAGTTCGAGGAGCCGCATCAGATTGGCCGGTCGGACGCGCCCACGGCACTCGCTATTGGCAGCGACCGCGAAGCTGTAGACATAAGCGATCAACAGCGGCTGCGTGCTCAAATCCAGAGAAGTCGAGAGTTCCGATATGCCGTTGTTGATGCCCGCCGCCATCGGTATCAGGAAGGCATCGGCGTCAAATGTCACGGCGGCCAGCAAGGGTGCTGCACCCTCGAAGCCGCTATCCAGCGCCGTCTGATAGTGCTGCCTTGCCTGCATTAGGTCGGCCTCCAGTCCAAGACCGAAGCGATAGGCATCGCCGAGAAAGAGATGAGCGATGGCGTAATCCTGCTTTGCCGCCGCGCTGAGCTGCGCCAGCGCCTCTTCCTCTCTCCCCGCGGCAAAGAGGGCCCGCCCAAGCTGGAAAGAAAAACGAACGACCGAAGGATACTCTGCGACAGCATTTTCGCATACCGTGACCGCCAATAATGGCACCAGGTCCGCGTCCGGGACGCCGGGGCTTATGCGGTCGGGGTCATCCGGATGAGAGACGAGGAAGTCGCAGTCGTGAAGAAGCGGTACATCCGCGTCTGAGGTCTGCGCCCATACAACGGCAGGCGCAAGCGCCCCTGCCAAGAGGCAGCATCCTGCAAGCAACGCACGCGACAGCGGCATCGGCTAGTCCCTACACTTACGAATTACGAAAAGTTAAGCTATCGTTAACTGATTGGCGAGTCCCGTTATTGGGGGAGATTCCAATGAGACCGTCCCAAGCGCTGCTTCTTGCTGTTATCGCGCTGTTTTCGTTCTGGGGTCCAGGCACAGCGAACGCTGCGTGGCTCTCTCCGGAGCGCAGCCTGGCTCATGACACCCATACGACCAACGCGCCCGTCATCCTTGTCCAGAGATGGCGGGGCGGCGGTGCAATCCGGAATAACCAGTGGCAACAACAGCAGCGCTTGCAGCGTCAGCAACAGCTTCGGCAAAGACAGCTCCAGCAACAGCGGGAGCAGGCACGGCGCTATCAGCAGCAGCAAAGGCAGAAAGCCTTGCAGCAAGAGCAAGCGCGAAAGGCGGCGCAGCGGGAACAGGCTCGCCGGGTAGCGGAGCGCGAACGCATCGATCGGGCAAGAAGATCACTTCGTAGGGCTCCGTCGATTGCCTTGCGCGCAGGCACCATCAGTGGGAGAACGCCCACTCTACTGGACCGAAGCTCCCCCAGCAACTCAGATCGACTCGACGGTCCCCGCCACCCTCAACGATACTTCGGAAGAAAATTGAGTCCTTCAGGTATCGAGGCACGATTCGCCGGTGACAATCTAACTCGTAGCTCTAGGATTTCTGGTTCATTTAATTCGATTACTAATGCGACGGTAGTTATTGGGAAGGTGCGAACACTTCAGAGTGTACAGACTGGAAAATCTTATTCTCGTCTGAGAGACACGACGCTCAGAAAAAATGAGATGACATTACTGTCCAGATTGCCAAACCGGGGAACTCCTCAATCCAATTGGCGTCAAAATTACTCCGAACTTAGGAAAGAGATCAGAAAAGGCATTCCAATTAGAGACGGCTCCGTCAATCCTAATATTGGATCAACGCTCCGCACATCGAATACAGGATTCTTAATGATGGAAAGATTTATACTAAAATCGAGAGGATGGGTGTATAATTCTTCAACTCAGCATTGGCATCCGCCAAATTAGGGGCGAGAAATTAGTTAATATTATGGACAAAGATTTATATTTTTCATCGTTAGTCGCTGAATGCTTTGAATTTCTTATAAAAGATTATCAGTTTGAAATGTCAATAGAATACCCTCTAGAAATCCATTTTCGGTCCGAAAAAATCCTCCTATCGATTGAAAGAGAAACTAGATCTGGATGGATTGGATTGGAGATATCTACGGCCACTGGCGAGATGGGGGTATCTCTAGAAGAGATAGCTGGCCAGTTTGGTGGAGCCCTTGAGGATTACGAGAGCGGACTATACGCATATGAGGACGCCGTTGCCGCTAAATGCCTCCAGAAGCTGGCTGAAAAAGTGAAAACCCACTTGCACAAACTGCTTCTCGGAGATTTGGATGAGCTTCAGCGGCTGCATACAGTTGCGCAAGAGAGTCGACGTCTTGTATTGGCCGACATGCAATTCGGTGGCTTGCGGACGCGCGCTCATGAAGCATGGGATCGCGGCGATTCTCAAGAGTACCTTCGGGTGACGGATCAGATCGAACCTGAAAGCTTGACAGATTCGGAAGTGCGCCGTCGTCGAATGGCAAGAATACGTCTGAGTACAAAGAGCTAGATGCGCGAGGCGGCAGCCGTTTAGATCAGATCGACATTATTGATTACGAAAATCTTCGCAATTATACATTGAGTTAAGCGATAGAAAGGCCGCAGCCTATAGAATGGAAACAAATGATGCGCTATATCAAATTATAAAGAAAAACGAGCATCTCAATATAGATGAAAATGATGAAATATATGCACATGACGGAAATTTTTACGTGCTGATATCAACCCGCGTTGTGTATGATAATTTATTTTGTTTCAACCGAAATTGGCAGCTTTTGTGGCGACTAAACACAAAGGCTACGCTCGTTCAGAGTTTCGACCCAACGACCATGACAGCTCATATGCAGTCCGGCGCTGATATCACTATCAACAGAAACGGTGACATCGTTAAAATCGTTTCTGATCACTAGCCTCGCAACCGATCCAGCTGCAAATTTCAGCATCAACCGCGTTCGCGAGGACGATCTCCGGCGCAAAGAGTGGGTCATCCGCCCGATAGGCCACAAAGCTGTAGCCCGGATGCGGGCCCTCCCATGCCACTGCGATCACGGTGCCGCGTAGCTCCTGCACCGGCCTGTTGCCATCGACCATCGGTCGCCAGGCGTGGATGGCGTAGAACTTCACGCGGGGCTCCTCTTCGCCGAAGCCGAACAGGAAGAGATTGGTGCCGGAATTGAACACAAGCCCCTCGTCGGCTTCCTCGATGAGGATGCCGCCGCGTGCTTCGTCGCGGTAGGTCTGTTCTTCGCGATAGCGGGTGAGACCGCCCACGGTCGTGATGATGAGGCGGGATATTAAAACGCGGTCGCGCCGCGCCGGTGTCGTCCAGGCGCGGCGGTAGAGGCGGTATGTGCCGTCGAGATTATTGAGTCGGCTGAACCTGAGCTGCGATAGCGTTTTCTGCTGCGCGGCGATGAAGGCGGCGAAGCCTTCCGGCAGGTCGGGGGCCGGATTGTAGATCGACGTGCGAAAGCTCTCGGAGCGCTCCAGGAACTCGAACACAATGCGCTTCTTGTGCGATTGCGCGTTTGTGAGGCGCGCAAGCCCTTCTTGCTGCCAGCGCGCCAATGTCGATGCGGCGATCAGGTCTTTTCTGTCCTGATGCTGGCCGCCCCTGCGGGTACTATCGGTCGCGGTAGCGCGCGGGTCGGCATTGAGCGCCCCGGCAAGGCGCACCAGAGCGCCCTTCTCGGCGGCTAACTCGCTCAGGGCCTCGTGCAGCCGCCTGTTATGCTCTTCCGTTTCCTGCCAGGGCATCGCGTATCCGAATCTGCAAATCTCCGCATCGGTGCGGAGCTTTGCACGAAAAATGCGAATGAAGAAGTTTGCTTTCCTTTCTGTTTCAGGTTTTCCAGCATCACCAGCTTTTCCTTTGTCAATCGTGACGAAGGGGAAGTCCAATGTCGGGCCAGAACAAGCAAAAGTCAGGAGCACCGCTCGGCAATCTACTGATTGGCGTGTCGGTCTTCGCACTGACCTCTGGAATGGACGGCCCAAGTCTCACTGCTGCGGATCAGCTTTATCTTGGCTTTTTCCAGTTCATCGGCGCGACGGCGATGCTGATCGGCGTCGGCGGTTATCTGAAGCTCTGGCAACAGCGCGCGAAGCGCAAGCTGGCTGAGCTGCCCTCCAACACATTTGGCGGCGCGGCATTTGCGACGCTTCCAGACTGTGAGGCGGCGGGCCTGTGCGATCCGCGCGGGCTGTATCTCGGCGTGCTGGATGGCCAACCGCTCTTTTATTCCGGCAAGGCACATCTGCTGACCGCTGCCCCCGCTCGCCAGGGCAAGGGTATCAATGTCGTTATTCCGAACCTGCTGCACTTCCAGGGCTCGGTCTTTGTCACCGATCCCAAGGGCGAGCTGGCGGCGGTGACGGCGGCGCATCGCGCCGAACGGCTCGGCCAGAAGGTCTATATCCTCAATCCCTGGGGCCTGCATGGCCTGCCGCAGCATCGCTGCAATCCGTTGCAGCCGCTGCTCGATGCGGTGAACGATCCGGCTTTGATACGTGGCGTTGCGGACGAAGCCAAGGCGCTCGCGCTCCAGCTTCTGCCGGAGCCGGAAGACTCGCGGAACCGCTATTTTCGCGAAGGCGCGCGCACCATTTTGCGCGCCGTCATGCTGCATCTCGCCACGCGCGGCGCTCCTGTCACCTGCACGCTGCCTGAGATGTGGCGCGTGCTCTCCAGCACCAAACGTATCGAGAAGCTGGTCGCCCAGATGACCGCTTCCGATGCGCTGTTCGGCATGGTCGCCGATCTGGGCCAGGATTTGGCTCATCAACTCGAAGACAATCCCGATCAGTTTGCAGATTTCCGGCAGGGCGCGGTGCAGACGCTCGATATCTTCGATCCGGTCGGCTTCCTCGGTGCTGCCGTCAGCGGCTCCGACGTCGATTTCCGCGCGCTGAAGGAAGGCAAGGCCAGCGTCTATCTGGTGATCCCGCAGGATCGGATCGCCACGCACGGGGCCTGGCTCGGCCTTGTCACACGGCAGGCCATCGCCGCCGTAGCGCGATCTTCCGGGCGCAACGAAGTGCTGTTCGTCCTCGATGAGTTCGCGAACATGGGCAAGCTCGCAGGGCTCGCCGAAAGCCTGACGGCGCTTCCCGGCCTCGGCGTGCGCGTCTGGGCCTTCGTGCAGGAGCTATCAGAGTTGATCCGGCTCTACGGGCCGTACACGGCGCGCACCGTCCTCTCGCAGGCCGAAGTGAAGCAGTTCTTCGCCGTGCAGGACGATCAGCTCGCCAAGACCCTCTCGGCGGCGCTCGGCCAGCGCACGGTCAAAACCCGCAATTTCAACCTCGGACGCACTGAAGACGACGAGATCGGCGAAAGCCTCGGCGAGACCGGCAGGCCGCTCATGTCGCCCGATGAAATCCGCCTGATGGGTGCGGATGAGCAGCTTCTGCTCATCAAGGCGCTGCCGCCGATCCGCGCGCAGCGTCTGCCTTTCTGGTTCGTCTCGCCCTGGGCGTCGTGGGCGGCGCGCAATCCCGTCGAAGGCGGCTATCCACAGCCAAGGCCGCAACTGCGGCTCACCTACAGCAAGAGGAGCAACGGCGATGAATGATTACGATGTGAAAATCACTGGCACGAAGAAGCCGCACAAGCGCCCGCATATCATCCTGCGCATTCTCGATGCGCCTTGGGATTTGACAGTCGCGGCGCTCAAGCGTCCGCGCGTGCTGATGCTCCTGGGCGGTATCTGGTTCGCCTGCAATGTCGGCACGCCGCATATCGGCAGCGAGTACCAGTGCCGCTATCCGACACGTCCGGGTCAGCCCTGCCAGTCCTTCAACTATTGCATCTATCACGGTTTTCAGGGGCGGCGCGTCGTCGTGCCGGTCGGTGGCGAGACCTGCGGCCTCTTCAAACTGATCCCGCCCGATTGGGAAAAGCTCGCTGAAGAATGACGGCGGGGCGAAGCGGACTCAAACGGATTCAAAAGGAGTGGAGCGGACTCAGACAGACTATCGAAGGATGTAGAATTTGATCGACTACTACATTTAGTAGTAAAATTATAGAAGGGGTGCGATATGTTGGGTGATAACACGAATGGCGGTAACCGCAATCTCTCCGGTCGTTTCGATGCGTCAGCACGGCCTATCGTTACTGTGGATGTGGAGAAGTATCAGGCGTATCTCGACGATCCGAACCTGAGCGAAGAACAGAAAGAGGAGTTCCTTCAGGCCATCTGGTCTATCATGGTTGCCTTTGTAGACCTCGGCTTCGGCGTCCATCCCTTGCAAGAAGTATGTGGACAAGATTCGGAAGAGTCCTGTCCGTGCGCAAAAGAAGGCTTCGATAGAGTAAAATCGAAGCCTTTAGAGCAACCTGAAAACACTTAGATTCCAGCCCCTTGAACATGAAGGGCGGACTGGAGGCAGACATGAACATGCACGAGACACAAGACCGGGATATAAGCAAGGCCGTCATCTATTGCCGCGTGTCGAGCACGAAGCAGACCGTGCGCGGTGACGGCCTCGGCTCCCAGGAAACGCGCTGCCGCGAGTTCGCCAAGTACAAAAATTACGAAGTCGTCGAAGTTTTCCGCGACGACAGCTCAGGAAGCCTCACCTCCCGCCCCGGCATGCAAGCCATGCTGGCTTTCCTTTCGCAACACCGCAAGGAACCGCACGCGGTCATCATTGACGACATCAGCCGCCTTGCGCGCGGACTGATGGCGCATTTTGAGCTGCGGGTGAAGATCGGCGATGCCGGTGGCGTCCTTGTCAGCCCCTCTATCGAATTCGGCGAAGATTCCGACTCTCAGCTTGTCGAGAACCTTCTTGCTTCTGTTTCCCAGCACCAGCGCCAGAAAAACGGCGAGCAGACGGTCAACCGTATGCGCGCGCGCATGCAAAATGGCTATTGGGTGCATCAGGCTCCGGTCGGCTATCGTTATGAGCGCGAAAGCGGGCATGGCAAAATCCTAGTGCGCGATGAGCCGAATGCCTCCGTCCTGCAAGAAGCGCTGGAAGGCTATGCCTCCGGGCGCTTCGAGACGCAGGTCGAAGTGAAACGCTTTCTGGAGCGTCAGCCGTCTTTCCCGAAAGACTTGCCGAACGGCGAAATCCGTAATCAGCGCATCACCGACATGCTGACGCGCGTCGTCTATGCCGGGTATATCGAATCTCCCGGCTGGGGAGTCACGCTGCGCAAGGGCAAGCACGAAGGGCTTATCAGCTTTGAGACCTTCGAGAAGATTCAGACTCGCCTAAAAGGCACGGCAAAGGCTCCGGCACGCAAAGACATCAATGCGGACTTCCCGCTGCGCGGCTTTATCCTCTGCGACGATTGCCAGAAGCCGCTGACTGCCTGCTGGTTGCAGGGCAAGAATCAAAAGTATCCGTATTATCTCTGCCCGACCAAGGGCTGTGAGAGCTACCGCAAGTCCATCAAGCGCGAAGAGCTGGAAAGCTCGTTCGAAGGACTTCTGGAGCGTCTGGAGCCGTCCGAGAACCTGTTCAAGCTGGCGAAAGCCATGTTCAAGGATGCGTGGGACATGCGCCTTGCGCAGGCGAAGCACGCCACAAAGCATCTCAAGGCCAACGTCGCCGAGGTCGAAAAGAAGATCGAGGCAGTGCTCGACCGCATCGTCGAGACCGACAACGCCTCAGTCATTGCAGCCTATGAAAAGCGCATCAGTAAGCTGGAGCGGGAAAAGGCTTTGGCCGAAGAACAGCTGGTAGCAAACGGCAAACCGCGCATGACCTGGGAGAAGTCGTTCGAACACGCACTCCATTTTCTATCAAGACCTTGGAAAATATGGATGAATGCCGATTTGATCGGCAAGAAAACAGTCCTTAGACTGGCTTTTCTGGAGCCT
Organism: Fulvimarina manganoxydans; assembly: GCF_900176465.1. GTDB lineage: Bacteria > Pseudomonadota > Alphaproteobacteria > Rhizobiales > Rhizobiaceae > Fulvimarina > Fulvimarina manganoxydans. The sequence continues at coordinate 501,823 of NZ_FWXR01000001.1, read as the reverse complement.
TTGGCATACAGCCGGATCGAAGGACTTCGAACACCTAATTTATCCTTTCCATTCAGGATATTAGGTGATTTTCCACCCCCTAGAAGCGAGATGGCGCGCCCGAAAGGATTCGAACCTCTGACCCCCAGATTCGTAGTCTGGTGCTCTATCCAGCTGAGCTACGGGCGCTTGCCTTGGTCGGCTGAGAGGTCGTTGCCGTCTCGGCCGCCGGTGGAGGCTTGCTAACCGGTCTCTCGGACGAATGCAACCCTCGAAATCGATCGAATTTCGCGGTTGCGTTCAAAGCATGCGCTTTGCCCGTGACAAACACATGTCACCGGGCCAATTGGACGGCGTCGCTCCTGTCCGAGCGTGTCCGCCTCGACTGAATTCGCTCCGCCGCGACGCGAATCGATCGCCGCCGCTGCCGCCGCTTCGATTCAGACATGGCTACGTTCTTTTCGCCGCCCCGTCGCGCTAGTGCGCGAGAAGCGGCCACCGGATCGCGGCCAGCGCAGCCTTCGGTTCCTCACGATGTTTCTCATCGCGCGCGGATCGCTTCGTCGTTTGCCAACCGATCTCCAGCCTCGCGAAAGCCGAAGGCGGGACGATAGCCCCAGATCGGCGCGCTCCACCCTGACGGAGCCTGGCGCGATCGGTCTGTCCTGACCGCGGATGTACCGGCAGGATCGACCGCTGAAGAGCCGTCCGGGGCGACCTGGACGGCTTCTTTCTTTTCTCCACATCATTTTGCAACGAATCGTGACGGCGCGGCGTATCCGAGACGCGGGTGAGACCCGAGATTCGATCGGCCATCTTGAGACGGCAGACGCAATAGGACCATCACGAGAGATCAGAAAGGAAGTTACGTCCCATGACACGCGAGGAGGCAATCCAAGAGGTGCATCGCTGCGCCGAGGCTTTGAGCAAGGCTCTCAATCAGGCCGCCGAACTCGGCCAATCGGTCGATGTCGAAGTCGTCTCGCACCCCCGCGAGGGCTCTCGCACGGATCGGCGTCGGGTTGTCGTCCACTTAAGCGGATCGGACGTTGGCAGACGCCCAGAGGATCTGCATTCGGCCAATGACTTCTGACGGCTCCACCGTCACTCTGACGTGAGAAGGAGCGATTTCACAGGCTTTTGAGACCGATCCTGGTTCCGAAAACCGTATCTCATCTTCAGGATATGAGTATCGGACAGGGAGACCTCGGATCATGACATGGCGCCCAATCCTTTTCACATTGGCCTTATTGGGCGTCTTGATCACGGGAGCGCCGGCTCGAGCCGGTGACGCCGAGGACATTCGGGCGGTGATCTCCGCCCAAATCAACGCGTTCCGCACGGATGACGCCGCCGCGGCCTTTTCCTATGCCGCACCCGGCATCCGCTCGATGTTCGGCACCGAGGACCGCTTCATGAAGATGGTCAGAAGCGGATATCCCTCCGTCTATCGCGCCAGCAATGTCGTTTTCGGGAAATTGGAGCCCTATCGCGGCGGCTTTCGCCAGGACGTTCACCTCACGGGGCCGAAAGGTCGAAGCTGGGTCGCCTCCTACACCCTGGAGCGTCAGCCGGACGGGACGATGAAGATCACCGGCTGCGTGCTCCGCCAGTCCGAGGAAACCTCCGTATAAGCCCAATCTCGGCAGATCGCAGTGACTCGATATCCCGCAGGATCAACGCCCCGGACGGCGTCAGGCAGTCTTTTCCAAGGCAGAGCCCGTCTATTTTCCGTCTCTCGACCGTTTATCGTGTCGCCCGACGGTGCGCCATCCGCCCGTCTTCGAGACCTCTTGATACGCCCGAGAATCGCGAGGCAGATCGCTATCGAGCCGTATTGATGTCGAAGAGCTGGATCGCCCCATCGGCGACGAATTGGACGGCCAAAGCGGCGAGAACGACGCCGAGGAGGCGTGAGATGACGGCCCGGCCGGTCGCGCCGAGAAGTCCGTCGATGCGATGGGCGACGGCAAGGCAGGCGAAGGTCACGGCCAAAGCCAAGGCGATGGTGGCGATGACGCCGGCCTTGCCGATCACGCTCGGCAATTGGCCGGACAGGAGGATGACGGCGGAGATCGCGCCGGGACCGGCAATCAGGGGAATTGCGAGCGGAAAGGCCGCGACGTCGGCAATATCGTCATTTTCCGCAACGGCGCGATCGGCGCTCTTTTGATGGCGCTCCTTGCGCCGTTCGAAGACCAGTTCGAATCCGATCCAGAAGAGAAACAGCCCGCCGGCCACCCGAAACGCCCCGAGCGAGATTCCCAGCGTCTGAAGCAGCGAAAGACCGACCAGCGCGAAGACGGAGAGAATCGCCAAAGCAAGGAGGCAGGCCCGCATGGCAATCGCGATACGACCTTTCTGATCGACACCCGGTGTCACCGCCAGAAAGAGCGGGATAAGCCCGAGCGGATCGACGATGACGAACAGCGTCACGAAGCCATTGAGAAGAAGATCGAGCATCGAGCCCTCGCATGGGTGCAGCCTCTTCTTCACACCATCCTTTGGGTTAGGAGGCAAGGAACGCTGCGCGGGAGCTCGTCATGGCTCGCCAAACGCGCTCTATCGCTTTCACACCCCTGTCATCGGTCTTATATGACCGGTCTGAGCTGCCGTGCCATTCCGGGCGCGCGGCATTGTTTGCGCTGCCTTTGACCTTCGGTCTATAGCGAGCGCACGCATCCATCGGATTTTCAGGACGATTCCTTGGCCGAAGAGAACGACGACATTCCGCCCGCACCTCCCCCCAGGGGGCCGGAAGGGCCGACCGAAAGCGGTATCGGCACCGTTTCGATCATAGAGGAAATGCAGCGCAGCTATCTCGATTACGCCATGAGCGTCATCGTCAGCCGCGCCCTCCCCGACGTGCGCGATGGCCTGAAGCCCGTCCATCGCCGCATTCTACATGCCATGAACGAGATGGGCCTCACCTCGACCAAGCCTTACCGCAAATCGGCGGGTGTGGTCGGCGAGGTGATGGGTAAGTTCCATCCCCATGGCGACTCGGCGATCTATGACGCGCTGGTGCGCATGGCGCAGGACTGGTCGATGCGCGCCCCGCTCATCGAGGGCCAGGGAAATTTCGGCTCGATCGACGGCGATCCGCCGGCGGCCATGCGCTACACCGAGTGCCGTCTTCAGAAGATCACCGATGCGCTCCTCGTCGACATCGACAAGGAAACGGTCGACTTCCAGGACAATTACGACGGACGCGAGACCGAGCCTGTCGTCCTTCCGGCCCGCTTTCCAAATCTCCTCGTCAATGGGTCGGGCGGCATCGCCGTCGGCATGGCGACGAACATTCCGCCCCATAATCTGGGTGAAGTGATCGATGGCTGTATTGCGCTGATCGACAATCCGGCGATTTCTCTGTCCGAGATGATGGAGATTATTCCGGGGCCGGATTTCCCGACCGGTGCGATCGTGCTCGGCCGGGCCGGTATCCTGTCGGCCTATTCGACCGGTCGCGGCTCGATCCTTATGCGCGGCAAGGTCCATGTGGAAACGATGCGCGGGGACCGCGAGGCCATCGTCGTCACCGAAGTTCCGTATCAAGTGAACAAGGCGACGATGATCGAGAAGATGGCCGAACTCGTTCGCGACAAGCGGATCGAGGGCATCTCCGACATTCGCGACGAATCCGATCGCGAGGGTTACCGCGTCGTCATCGAATTGAAGCGCGACGCCTCCAGCGACGTCGTTCTCAACCAACTTTATCGTTTCACGCCGCTTCAAACCTCCTTCGGCGCCAATATCGTCGCGCTGAATGGCGGCAAGCCCGAACAGCTGACCTTGATGGACATGCTGTCGGCCTTCGTCGCCTTCCGCGAAGAGGTGGTCAACCGGCGGACTAAATATCTCCTGCGCAAAGCGCGCGAGCGCGCCCATGTGTTGGTTGGTCTTGCCATCGCCGTCGCCAATATCGACGAGGTGATCAAGCTCATTCGCCAGGCGCCCGATCCGGCGACGGCTCGCGAGCAGTTGATGGAGCGTGAATGGGACGCCAAGGATGTGGCGCCGCTCGTGCGTCTCATCGACGACCCGCGCCATCGCATTTCGGAGGCCGGCACCTATCGCCTGTCCGAGGCCCAGGCGCGTGCGATCCTCGATCTGCGCCTCCAGCGTCTGACGGCACTCGGCCGTGACGAGATCGGCGACGAGCTCGAAAAGATCGGGACCGAGATCAAGGACTATCTCGATATTCTGTCCTCGCGGGCTCGCGTTCTTCAGATCATCAAAGATGAGCTGACCGATATTCGCGACGAGTTCGCCACGCCGCGCCGGACCGAATTGACGGAAGGCGCGGCCGATCTCGACGATGAGGACCTGATCCCGCGCGAGGACATGGTCGTGACCGTCAGCCATGGCGGCTACATCAAGCGCGTTCCGCTCAGCGTCTATCGGGCCCAGCGCCGGGGCGGCAAGGGCCGTTCGGGCATGAGCCTGAAGAACGACGAGGATTCGGTCACCCGGCTCTTCGTCGCCAACACCCATACGCCCGTCCTGTTCTTCTCCTCCCGTGGCATCGTCTACAAGGAGAAGGTCTGGCGGCTGCCTCTGGCGACGCCGCAATCGCGTGGCAAGGCATTGATCAATATGCTGCCGCTCGAAAAGAACGAGCGCATCACCTCGATTCTGCCGCTGCCGACCGACGACGAGGCGGCGGAAAAGCTGAACGTCATGTTCGCGACGACGCGCGGCACCGTTCGCCGCAACAAGCTGAGCGATTTCACGCAGGTGAATCGCAACGGCAAGATCGCGATGAAGCTCGAGGAAGACGGCGACGAAATTCTCGCCGTCGCGACCTGCCAGGAGGAGGACGATGTGCTTCTCACGGCGTCGTCGGGCCTGTGCATTCGTTTCCCCGCGACCGATGTGCGCGTCTTTGCGGGCCGCAACTCGGTCGGCGTGCGCGGCATTTCGATGGCCAAGGGCGATCGGCTGATCTCCATGGCGATCCTGCGTCATGTGGATGCGACACCGGCCGAGCGCTCGACCTATATCAAGATGAGCCGCGCCACCGATGGCGAGGTGCAGAGCGAGGTGTCGGTCGACGAAGAGGGCATCGAGGACGTTCGCATCGATCCCGAGCGCTACGGCTTCCTGTCGGCCAATGAGGAGTTCATCCTCACGGTCAGCGAATTCGGCTATGGCAAGCGCTCATCCTCCTACGACTTCCGCACCTCCGGGCGCGGCGGCAAGGGAATTCGTGCGACCGACGTGAACCGGATGGGCGAGATCGGCCAGTTGATCGCGGGCTTCCCCGTCGAGCCGGGCGACCAGATTCTGCTCGTCACCGATCGGGGTCAGTTGATCCGCGTTCCGGTCGAAGGCATCCGCATTGCCGGTCGCGCGACACGCGGCGTGACGATCTTCCGCACAGCCGAAGGCGAGCGCGTCGTCTCGGTGGAGCGCATTCCCGATCAGGGAACGGATGAGGCGGGTGAAGCAGACGCCGACGCGATCATCGAACCAGAGGACGGCTCATCGGAAAGCGGCGAGAATTCGGCCACGAACAGGAACGATGGCGATCTCTCCGGACCTGACGGCTCGAACCCGGATGAAGAGGTCTGACCGCCTCTCGGCAGATCTAGCAAAAAGGCTCCTCTTCGATTGAAGGGGAGCCTTTTTCGTTTCAATGGCAGGCCGCATCTAATAGATGAAACGGCTGGTGATCGATACTGCAATGAAGAAATTGAAAGGTTGATAAAGGACTAACGGTAGGCAAGGATGCTCGACAGTCTGCGTCGATGCGCTAATCAGCGTATCTGTCTGGAGCGGCGTGCCAACACTTTGACCCGCGAGTCCTGCTGCTCGTTATGGAGGGTGACCGCGGTCGCTGCGGCAAGGCTGAGGACCATGGCGAGTGAAAGCGCGACGATCAACATGCAAGTGTTCTCCTCGTTTCGTACCCCATTAACGGCCGTGCGCAGCAATTCGTTCCAAGACGCGCGCCAACAACCTTGCAGCCAGACCGGCATGTGACAGCACAAGCATCTCTGACACCATAGAATGTATCTTCGCTGCTTGGCTTTGGCGAGTTAAGTTTCGTGACAGCTCCTGCAACACTCCGAGAGGTGACCCGTGAGGCTGGCATTCTATCCCGGCTCCTTCGATCCCGTGACGAACGGACATTTGGACATTCTGCGCCAGTCGCTGATTGCTTTCGAAAGGGTCGTAGTCGGGATCGGAGTCCATGCGTCGAAGATGGCGATGTTCTCTTTCGACGAGCGCGTGGCCCTGATCCGCGACTCGCTCACCGCCGAAGCGGCTGCCCGCGTTGATGTGGTTCCCTTCGATGGCCTTGTCGTCGAAGCGGCAGCACAAGCCGGTGCCAGCGTCCTCATACGCGGCCTGCGGGATGGGACGGATCTCGACTACGAGATGCAGATGGCGGGCATGAACGGCGTCATGAAACCTCAGATCGCGACGATCTTCTTTCCGGCAAGCCCGGCGACCAGGCCCATTACGGCCACATTGGTTCGTCAGATCGCGAAGATGGGGGGCGACGTCACGCCCTTCGTGCCGAAGCCGGTCGCGGCCGCTTTGGCCGATCGCCGGGCGTAAGGCAGGAAACGCTTTGCGCAGGGCGCGCCCTATTTGTTCAACGAGGTGTTCTTCATGAAGTTTTTCTCGACGATCGGTCTGATTGCCGGTCTGGTCCTTGCGACCGGGGTCGGCTCGGCCTTTGCGCAGTCCGATGACGCCGACAACCGGATGGCCATCGAGACCAATAAGGGCGAGGTCGTCATTCAGCTGCGACCCGATCTCGCGCCCCAGCATGTGGAGCGCTTAAAGGAGCTCGCCCGCGAAGGGGCCTATGACAATGTCGTCTTCCACCGGGTGATCGACGGCTTCATGGCCCAGACGGGCGATGTCCAGTTCGGGAAGGAGACGGGTAACGGCTACGACGCGTCGATGGTCGGGACGGGTGGATCGGACAAGCCTGATCTCCCCGCCGAATTCAGCGATAGCGAGACCTTTGATCGCGGCACGGTCGGCATGGCGCGCTCGCAGAACCCGAATTCCGCCAACTCTCAATTCTTCATCATGCTCGCCGATGGCGATTTCCTGGACGGCCAATACACGATCGTCGGCGACGTCGTTGAGGGCATGGATGTGGTCGACGAGATCAAGAAGGGTGATCCGGCACAGAACGGGTCGGTCGAGAACCCCGACAAGATGGTGAAGGTCACCGTCGGCGGCGGCGCCAACTGATCGGACCCGTCATGGGGGTGGCCCCGCGAGACTTCGCGGACTTGCGCCTCAGGTCGTTTTGGTCGAGATAGACCCCAATTTGCGGCGGTTCGGGATTGACCCGGGCCGCCGTTTCCATAGCTGGAGCGCGACGCAACTCTGGCTGAGACGGCGATGAGGTCGCCCGCTCCGTGCGGGGTCCTGGCCGATCGAAGAAAGGAGCCTTTTCAGATGGCTTACGAAAATCCCGAAAACGTCCTGATCCTCGAGACGACGAAGGGCCGCGTGGTTATCCGCCTGCGCCCCGATCTCGCCCCGAACCACGTCGCTCGGATCAAGGAGCTGGCGCGCGAAAATTTCTATGACGGTGTCGTCTTCCACCGCGTGATCGATGGCTTCATGGCTCAGACGGGCGATCCGACGGGAACCGGCGCCGGCGGCTCCGACAAGCCCGACCTCAAGGCGGAATTCACCGCCGAGCCGCACAAGCGCGGCACGGTTTCGGCCGCCCGCACCGCGGCGCCGAATTCGGCCAATTCGCAGTTCTTCATCTGCTTCGACGAAGCCCCCTGGCTGAACAAGCAGTATTCGGTCTTCGGCGAGGTGATCGAAGGCATGGAGAATGTCGACAAGATTAAGAAGGGCGAGCCGGTCCGCGATCCAGACTCGATCACGACCATGCGCGTCGCGACCGATATCGGCGCTGAGTAATCGAACCGTTCAGGCTCTCATGCGCGTCGATCTGTTCGATTTCGATCTGCCGGAAGAGCGCATCGCGCTGCGTCCGGCAGAACCGCGTGAATCGGCGCGGCTTCTTCAGGTCGCGCCGAGCGGCCTGACGGATCGACGCGTCGCCGATCTTCCCGATTGTCTGCGGCCGGACGACATTCTCGTCTTCAACGACACGCGCGTCATTCCGGCCCAACTCGTCGGCATCCGCCGGCGGGAAGGCCTGCCGGAGGGCCAAGGCGTCGCCGAGATCGAGGCGACGCTTCATATGCGCCTCGGTCCGGAGAAATGGGCGGCCTTCGTGCGGCCCGCCAAACGGCTGAGACCGGGCGACCGGATCGTCTTCGGCCATGAGGGCGAGACCTGCCTTCACGGCTCGCTGCAGGCAAATGTCGAGGAGCGAGGCGAGGCTGGCGAAGCGGTGCTCGCCTTCGATCTGTCCGGCCCGGTGCTCGACGAGGCGATCGCCGCTGTCGGCCATGTGCCGCTGCCCCCTTACATTGCCTCGAAGCGCCCTGAGGACGCACAAGACCGAACCGATTATCAGACGGTCTATGCGAAGGACCCGGGCGCCGTCGCGGCACCGACGGCGGGTCTTCATTTTACTCCGTCCTTGTTCGTGGCGCTGAAGGCGCGCGGCGTTTCCACCGAGTTCTTGACCTTGCATGTGGGCGCCGGGACGTTTTTGCCCGTCAAGGCCGAGACGACCGAGGACCATCGCATGCATGCCGAAATCGGGCATATCGATGCGGCTTTGGCTACCCGGCTGACAGACGCCAAGCGCGCGGGCCGCCGTATCGTCTCGGTCGGCACCACCTCGCTCCGCCTCCTGGAAAGCGCGGCGGAGCCGGACGGCACGATCAAGCCGTTTTCCGGCCCGACCGACATCTTCATCACCCCCGGCTATCGCTTTCGTGCCGTCGATGCGTTGATGACGAATTTCCATCTGCCGCGCTCGACGCTGTTCATGCTGGTTTCGGCCTTCAGTGGCCTGGAGCGCATGAGAGCGGCCTACACCCATGCAATCGGCGCGGGCTATCGTTTCTATTCCTATGGAGATGCCTGCCTCTTGGAGCGGGCGACAGACGCATGAGCGATGAGTTCCGCTTCAACCTGATCGCCACCGACGGCAAGGCGCGGCGCGGCGAGATCACCATGCCGCGCGGCACGGTGCGGACCCCGGCCTTCATGCCCGTCGGCACCGCCGGCACGGTCAAGGCGATGTATCTCGACCAGGTGCGCGATCTCGGCTCAGACATCATCCTTGGCAATGTCTATCATCTCATGCTGCGCCCCGGCGCCGAGCGCGTGGCGCGGCTCGGCGGCCTGCATGAATTTGCCCGCTGGCCCTATCCGATCCTGACCGATTCCGGCGGCTTTCAGATCATGTCTCTGGCTGATCTTCGAAAGCTCGACGAGCGCGGCGTGAAGTTCAAGAGTCATGTGGACGGAAGCGAATACGAGCTGACGCCTGAGCGTTCGATCGAGATCCAGAACCTTCTGGATTCGGACATTCAGATGCAGCTCGACGAATGCATCCGCCTGCCGGCGGAGCGCGCCGAGATCGAGCGTGCGATGGAGCTCTCGCTCCGTTGGGCCGAACGCTCGGCCAAGGCCTTTGGCAATCAGCCGGGCAAGGCGATGTTCGGCATCGTCCAAGGCGGCGACGTGATCGATCTGCGCCTGCGCTCGGCCGAGGCGCTCGCGGCGATGGACCTCAAGGGCTATTCGGTCGGCGGCTTAGCGGTGGGCGAGCCGCAGGAGGTCATGCTGAAAGTCCTCGAAGAGACGCTGCCGGCCATGCCGGGCGAGAAACCGCGCTATCTGATGGGCGTCGGCACGCCCGACGATCTCCTGCAGTCGGTGGCGCGCGGCATCGACATGTTCGATTGCGTGATGCCGACACGGGCCGGACGCCACGGCCTCGCTTATACGCGCTTCGGCAAGATCAATCTGCGCAATGCCCGTCATGCCGACGATCCGAGGCCGCTGGACGAGACCTCCGATTGCCCGGCGACGCGGGATTATTCGCGCGCCTATCTCCATCATCTCGTGCGCGCCAACGAGTCGCTCGCCGGCATGCTCCTGACCTGGACCAACCTCGCCTATTACCAGTCGCTGATGGCCGGCATGCGCTCGGCGATCGAGGCGGGCCGGTTCGCCGATTTTCGGTCGGAGACCATGGAGGCTTGGGCGCGGGGCGATATTGAAGCGATCTGACAATCGCGCCGCGCTATCCATCTGGCAATTATCGAAAACCTTCTGTTCGGGGACGCAGAGGTGCGCAGGACCGGGGACAGGCGAAATCGCCTTTCACTGACGCGCGACTCGCGAAATCTTGAAGAGCCGGCGAACTTTTTCGGCGCCTGAAGACTTACCGCTCCGGCACACCGAACAGGAGCAGTTGCATGGCACGATCACGGCGCAAGGTTCGGGATGGTGAGCAAGAAGCCGATGGCAGCAAGAAGGCGGTGATCGCCGCCATGGGCGCCAATCTGGCGATCGCGGTGACGAAGCTGGTCGCGGCGGTCTTCACCGGATCCTCGTCCATGCTCGCCGAGGGTTTTCATTCCATCATCGATACGGCGAATGAAGGCTTTCTCCTGATCGGTCTCAAACGGGCGAAGAAGCCCGCAGACGAGAAACATCCCTTTGGCTACGGATCGGAGGTCTATTTCTGGTCCTTCCTCGTCGCCATCATCATCTTCGCACTGGGCGCGGGCTTTTCAATCTTCGAGGGCGTGGAGGGACTGATCGCCGGGGAGTCCGAAAGCATCAACTCGCCATTGGTGGCTCTCGGCGTTCTGGCCCTCTCCTTCTGCTTCGAGGGCTATTCCTGGAGCGTTGCCTTTCGCGAGTTTCAGGACAGACGACGCGGCAATGGCCTGCTCCGGGATTTCCGCGACATGAAGGACCCGTCGATCTTCGTCGTCCTTTTCGAGGATTCGGCGGCGTGTCTCGGCATACTCATCGCGGCGGCGGGTGTTGGCCTTGCATGGGGCACCGGCATTCCGGCTTTCGATGCGATTGGCTCGATCCTAATCGGGGTTCTTCTCGGCGTCACAGCCGTGCTGCTTGCCATCGAAGTGAAGGGTCTCTTGATCGGAGAGGCGGCCGGACCAGAGATGGAAGAGCGCATCCGCGATCGGATCGCCGATCAACCAGAGATCATCGGCGTGAACGAGCTGCGCACGCTGCATCTGGGCCCGAGCGACGTGCTCCTGACCATGAGCCTCGACTTTCGCGACGACGTCGTATCCCAACGGATCGAGACGATCGTGACCGAGATCGAGCGCCGTGTTAGGGACGCCTTTCCGATCGTGCGGCGCGTCTTCGTCGAGGTCCAGTCCCAACAAGGGCACCAAGCTCTTGCAGGAGGCGCCGGCTCATCCGAAGCCACCGCCTCCGCTTAGAGCATGGTGTGGAAACGTTGCGCGACGTTTCCACACCGCGCGCAAGAGCGATGGTGCAGGGTTTTGGCCTCTCTCTGACCGGGACGGGCCGTAGCGCTGGCACCGTCTCCGGCCGATACGACATTTTCCAATCAGAACGGGATTTCGTCGTCGAAGTCGTTGGAGCCGCCCCCGCCCCCGGAGCTGCCGCCATAACCGCCGCCGCCGCCATATCCACGGTCGTCGTCGCGAGAAGAGCTTCCGCCCCCGCCGCGCGGCCCGCCATAGCTTCCGCCGCCCGCGCCGCCGCCTTCGCCGCGGCTGTCGAGCATTTGCAATTCACCACGATAGCGCTGCAGCACGACTTCGGTCGTGTAACGCTTCTGGCCGGACTGATCGTCCCAGGACCGCGTCTGCAACTGGCCTTCCAGATAGACCTTCGAGCCCTTTTTCAGGAACTGCTCGGCAACCTTGACGAGATTTTCGTTGAAGATGACGACATTGTGCCATTCGGTCCGCTCGCGCCGCTCGCCGGATTGGCGATCGCGCCACTGTTCGGACGTGGCAATCCGCAGATTGACCACCGCATCGCCGGAATTCAGGCGGCGAATCTCGGGATCCGCGCCGAGATTGCCGACGAGGATGACCTTGTTGACGCTGCCTGCCATGACGAAAAACTCCCTTCGAATTTCGCGCCGAACCCTAGTCGGTGGGACGCCCGGACGAAAGGGCTCGGATTTCATCGTCAACAACAAAAAGCACGGCACGCCATTGTGACTCTGCGGCGTCCAGGCTATAGAACAAAAATAGAACGATCAAGGGAGTCCAGGCCGAGCGCTTTAAAGACGACACGCGCGGCCATAGATAGGCGCGACTCTCGACAACAGACAAAGACCGATATCCCATGGCGGAACTGAAGACGATCTCGGTTCGCGGCGCGCGCGAGCACAACCTCAAGAATGTCGATCTCGACCTGCCGCGCGACACGCTGATCGTCATGACCGGCCTTTCGGGGTCCGGCAAATCCTCGCTCGCCTTCGACACGATCTATGCGGAAGGCCAGCGCCGCTATGTCGAGAGCCTTTCGGCCTATGCGCGGCAATTCCTCGAAATGATGCAGAAGCCGGATGTCGATCAGATCGACGGCTTGTCGCCGGCGATCTCGATCGAGCAGAAGACGACGTCGAAGAACCCGCGTTCGACGGTCGGAACGGTCACAGAGATCTACGACTATCTGCGGCTTCTCTTCGCCCGGGTCGGCATCCCCTATTCGCCGGCAACGGGCCTTCCCATCGAAAGCCAGACGGTCAGCCAGATGGTGGACCGGGTGATGGCGCTGGAGGAAGGGACCCGGCTCTATCTGCTGGCACCCATGGTGCGCGGCCGCAAGGGCGAATATCGCAAGGAACTGGCGGAGCTTCAGAAGAAGGGCTTCCAGCGCGTCCGCATCGATGGCGAGTTTCACGACATCGCCGACGCGCCTGCTCTCGACAAGAAGTTCAAGCACGACATCGACGTGGTGGTCGATCGCATCGTCGTGCGCGACGATATCGCATCGCGCCTCGCCGACTCGCTGGAGACGGCTCTCGGCCTGTCCGACGGCATCGCGGTCGCCGAATTCGCCGATGGGACCGACGAAGACGGCAAACCGCGCCAGATCGTCTTTTCCGAAAAGTTCGCCTGCCCGGTCTCCGGCTTCACCATCCCGGAAATCGAGCCTCGGCTCTTTTCCTTCAACAACCCGTTCGGCGCCTGTCCGAAATGTGACGGTCTCGGCTCGCAGCAGGCAGTCGATCCGAAGCTCGTCGTGCCCAATGAAGCCGTAACCCTCAAATCCGGCGCGGTGGCGCCCTGGGCCAAATCCACCTCGCCCTATTACGGCCAGATCCTCGATGGACTCGGCCGGCATTACGGCTTCAAGCAGACCGACCGGTGGGCGGACCTGCCCGAGGACGGCCGCAAGGCGATCCTGTTCGGCACTGGCAAGGACAAGGTCGAATTCCGCTTCAAGGATGGTTTGCGCGCCTATTCGACGACGAAGACCTTCGAGGGCGTCGTCAACAATCTCTCACGGCGCTGGAAGGAGACCGAATCAGCCTTCATGCGCGAGGAGATCGAGCGCTTCATGTCCGCGACCCCCTGCCCCGCCTGCAACGGCTATCGCCTGAAGCCCGAGGCGCTGGCGGTGAAGGTTGCCGGTTGCCACATCGGCGAAGTCACCGCGCTGTCGATCAAGACGGCCGTCGAATGGTTCGAGGCGCTTCCGGCAAAACTGTCCGACAAACAGAACGAGATCGCCGTGCGGATCCTGAAGGAGATTCGCGAGCGGCTGCGTTTCCTCAACGATGTCGGCCTCGACTATCTGACCTTGTCGCGCTCGTCCGGGACGCTCTCCGGCGGCGAAAGCCAGCGCATCCGTCTGGCTTCGCAGATCGGCTCGGGGCTGACGGGCGTTCTCTACGTTCTCGACGAACCCTCGATCGGCCTGCATCAACGCGACAATGAACGTCTTCTCGAAACGCTCAAGCATTTGCGGGACATCGGCAACACGGTGATCGTCGTCGAGCATGACGAGGACGCGATCCGCGCCGCCGACTACGTCGTCGATATCGGGCCTGCGGCCGGCGTCCATGGCGGCGAAGTCATCGCATCCGGCACGCCTGCCGAGATCATGGCCAATCCGAAGTCGCTCACCGGGCGCTATCTTTCGGGCGACCTTGGCATTGCCGTTCCCGAAAAGCGCCGCCAGCCGAAGAAGGGCAAGGCGGTCAAGGTCGTCGGCGCGCGGGGCAACAATCTCAAAAATGTCTCGGCTGAAATCCCGCTCGGCCTCTTCTCCTGCGTCACGGGCGTTTCCGGCGGCGGCAAGTCGACCTTCCTCATCGAGACCCTGTTCAAGGCCGCCTCGCGCCGCATCGCCAATGGCCGCGACGTGCCAGCCGAGCATGATCGGATCGAGGGGCTGGAACATCTCGATAAGGTCATCGACATCGACCAGTCGCCGATCGGGCGCACGCCGCGTTCCAATCCGGCGACCTATACCGGCGCCTTCACGCCGATCCGCGAGTGGTTCGCGGCCCTGCCCGAAGCCAAGGCGCGCGGCTATCAGGCGGGCCGCTTCTCCTTCAATGTGAAGGGCGGACGCTGCGAGGCCTGCCAGGGCGACGGCGTCATCAAGATCGAGATGCACTTCCTGCCCGATGTCTACGTCACCTGCGACGTCTGTCACGGGAAGCGCTACAATCGCGAGACGCTGGAAGTCACCTTCAAGGGCAAGTCGATCGCCGACGTTCTCGACATGACGGTCGAGGAAGGCGTCGGCTTTTTCGAGGCGGTACCGGCCGTCCGCGACAAGCTGGCGACGCTGAAGGAGGTGGGGCTCGGCTATGTCAAGGTCGGCCAGCAGGCGACGACCTTGTCCGGTGGCGAGGCCCAGCGGGTGAAACTTGCCAAGGAGCTTTCGCGGCGGGCCACGGGCAAGACGCTCTATATTCTCGACGAGCCGACAACGGGCCTGCATTTCCATGACGTCGCCAAGCTTCTGGAAGTCCTCCATGATCTGGTCGATCGCGGCAATACGGTTGTTGTCATCGAGCACAATCTCGAGGTCATCAAGACCGCCGATTGGTTGGTCGATATCGGCCCGGAAGGTGGCGATGGTGGCGGTGAAATTGTCGCGACCGGAACGCCCGAGACCGTCTGCGAGACCTGGCGCTCCTATACGGGCCGCTTCCTGAAAGAGCTCTTGGAGCGCCGCCCCACCGTGAAAAAGGAAGCGGCGGAGTAGGTTAGGTCTCGTCCATGAGGCGGGCGAGGTCGCCAAACACCTTCGGCAGCATCGGCGCCAGATCCTCGGCGATCAGCCCGGGCCCGAAGGCCTCGGCCGCCTTGCCATGCATCCAAACCCCGGCGCAGGCCGCCTCGAAGGCCGGGGTTCCCTGCGCGAGTTGTGCGACGATCATGCCGGTGAGGACGTCCCCGGTCCCGGCCGTAGCGAGCCAGGGCGTGCCCGTTGAATTGATGGCGGCCCGCCCGCCGGGCTCCGCGATCACCGTATCCCGGCCTTTCAGGACGACGATCGAATGGGCGCGGGCCGCCGCTTCCCGCGCCTGTTCGAGTTTGGCCCCTTCAGAGGATGCGAGATCGGGAAACAGGCGTTTGAACTCTCCGGCATGCGGCGTCATGACAAGACGTGTTTCGCTGGCTTTTTTTCCCGCTTCGCGAGCCAGGGCGAACAAGGCCCGGGGATCGTCGGCATAGGACGTGATGCCGTCGGCATCGAGAACGAGCGCGCGCGCTTTCTCAAGGATTAGCCGGGCGGCATCCCGCGCCTTGGCGCCGACGCCGAAGCCCGGCCCAAGGACGAAGGCGTTCAGGCGTTCGTCCGCGAGGTGAGTATCGAGTTCGCTCGCCCCCTCGCAGCGTTTTATCATAGCAGCCGTCAGATGGGCCGCATGGACCAACACCGCGCTCGCGGGCGAAAAGACGGTAACCAGCCCGGCCCCGGCGCGAAGTGCGGCATTGGCGGCAAGCCGTGCGGCGCCGGTCTTCGACGCGCCGCCGGACAGAATGACCGCATGGCCGCGATCATATTTGTGGCCGGCATCGGCAGGCCACCGGAGCGCTCTGCCCCACAAATTCGGATCGTTATCGAAGGTCCGCGGCCGAATCGTCTGCAGGACGTCTGGCAGAATACCGATTGGCCGGATCGTGATCTCGCCGCAGAGGCTGCGCCCGGGCTCCAGACGATGACCGGGCTTTGCGCGAAAGAAGCTGATCGTGCGACGGGCTTTGAAGGCCGTGCCGAGCACCACGCCGCTATCGCCCGCGACGCCGGAGGGCAAATCGATGGATAGGATCGGCGTTCGACATGCGTTCGCCCGCTCGACGCAGTTGGCGACCTCGCCATCCAAAGCTCGCGAGAGACCGGCGCCGAACAGACCGTCGATGATGAGCGAGAATTGGTCCGCCTCGAAGGCGGCGAGCGGCTCGATCTCGGCATTCCAGGCTGCACGCGCGAAGGCAGCATCGCCAGCCAGGCGCTCGGGATCACCCAGCGCGAAGACGCGGACCGCAAATCCCTGTTCCCGCAAGTTTGCCGCCGCCACATAGGCGTCGCCGCCATTGTTGCCCGGTCCGGCAAGACAGGCCACTGGTCCGGGCAGCGCGACCATCTCTGCGGCAACGCCCGCGACCGCACGCCCGGCCGCGCTCATCAGCTGCCAGCCCGATATCCCGCTTTCGATCGTCAGCCTATCCGCCTCCGCCATTTCCGTGGGCGTGAGCAAGGCGGTTCCGATTGGCGCGCATGTTGGCATCGACTTGCTTATCCTTTAGGCGATATGCATCATTATTATTCAAACAGAAGCCCGAAACGCACGCCCCAAAGCCTCTTCGCTTGGTTTGGACGAACAATGGAGCACAGGTCGGTGGACGCCAGGGCCGAAGCTTCTATACCCTTCGCGGTGGGCGCGCGGTGGACATGGGGGCGAGGCCTCATTTTTCTCCACTGCCCGACTTGCAGCCGGCCAGTTGGCATGCACTGTGCATGATCGAGGCGACGGGCGAGACCCGTATCGGGGACCATTCGAGAAGGACATTCGATGAAGAAGGTCGAGGCGATCATCAAGCCGTTCAAGCTGGATGAGGTCAAGGAAGCGCTGCAGGAGGTTGGCCTGCAGGGCATCACCGTGACTGAAGCCAAGGGCTTCGGGCGCCAGAAGGGTCACACGGAACTGTATCGCGGCGCCGAATACGTCGTCGATTTCCTGCCGAAGGTGAAGGTGGAGATCGTGCTCGGCGACGAGATGGTGGCCTCAGCCGTGGAGGCTATCCGGAAGGCCGCTCAGACTGGCCGGATCGGCGACGGCAAGATCTTCGTCTCCAATATCGAGGAAGCGATCCGCATCCGCACCGGCGAAGCCGGCACGGACGCGATATGACCGCTCTTTGATCATTCCGCATAACCGCATCCAGCCAAACCAAGCATATCCCTACTAGGAAGGAACGCCATGACGAGCGCGAACGACATCCTGAAGCAGGTTAAGGACAACGACGTGAAGTTCGTCGACCTTCGCTTCACCGATCCGAAGGGCAAGACGCAGCATGTGACCATGGATGCCTCGATGATCGACGAGGACATCTTTGCAGAAGGCACGATGTTCGACGGATCGTCGATCGCGGGCTGGAAGGCCATCAACGAATCGGACATGGTCCTGATGCCGGACCCTGAAACGGCCTATATGGACCCGTTCTTCGCCCAGTCGACCATGGCGATCGTCTGCGACATTCTCGATCCGGTCTCCGGCGAGGCTTACAATCGCGATCCGCGCACGACGGCCAAGAAGGCCGAGGCCTATCTGACCCAGTCCGGCGTCGGCGACACCGCCTATTTCGGCCCCGAGGCCGAGTTCTTCGTCTTCGACGACGTGCGTTACAAGGCCGACCCTTACAACACCGGCTTCAAGCTCGATTCGACCGAGCTTCCCTCCAATGACGACACCGAATACGAGACCGGCAATCTCGGCCATCGTCCGCGGACCAAGGGCGGCTATTTCCCCGTTCCGCCGATCGACAGCTGCCAGGACATGCGCTCGGAAATGCTGACGGTCATGGCCGAAATGGGCGTTGCCGTCGAGAAGCATCACCATGAGGTGGCCGCGGCCCAGCACGAACTCGGCATCAAGTTCGACACGCTGACGCGCAACGCCGACAAGATGCAGATCTACAAATATGTAATCCATCAGGTGGCGAACGCCTATGGCAAGACGGCGACCTTCATGCCGAAGCCGGTCTTCGGCGACAACGGCTCGGGCATGCATGTCCACCAGTCGATCTGGAAGGACTCCAAGCCGACCTTCGCGGGCGAAGAATATGCCGGGCTTTCCGAAAGCTGCTTGTTCTACATCGGCGGCATCATCAAGCATGCGCGCGCCCTGAACGCCTTCACCAACCCGTCGACCAACTCCTTCAAGCGTCTGGTTCCGGGCTACGAGGCACCGGTTCTGCTCGCCTATTCGGCGCGCAACCGTTCGGCGTCCTGCCGCATCCCGTTTGGCCAGTCGCCGAAGGCCAAGCGCGTCGAGGTGCGCTTCCCCGATCCGACGGCGAACCCCTATCTCGCTTTCGCCGCCATGCTGATGGCCGGTCTCGACGGCATCAAGAACAAGATCCATCCAGGCTCGGCCATGGACAAGGATCTCTACGATCTGCCGCCGGAAGAGCTGAAGGAAATCCCGACCGTCTGCCGCAGCCTGCGCGAGTCGCTCGAGAATCTCGACAGTGACCGCGAGTTCCTGAAGGCCGGCGGCGTCTTCGACGACGACCAGATCGACGCCTTCATCGACCTGAAGATGGCCGAGGTTCTGCGTTTCGAAATGACCCCGCATCCGGTCGAATTCGAGATGTACTACTCGGTCTGATCAGGCTGAGACGACAAAGATATGTCACGAAAGGGGCGCCGAACGGGCGCCCCTTTTCATTGGTGAGGCGCTATTCATGCGAGGAGCGCCAGCATCACGGATAGCGGCCTCGAAATCGGAGTTGGCCGGATAAGTTCCGATGCTCCGCTTGAAGAACAATACGTGAAAGTGTACCAGGAACCCATGCCGACGCTTGATCGCCACTTTGTTCGACCTTCTCGCCCCGATCTGCCTGCAGCGGGGCGCGGACGATGAGCGACGACCTGTTCTCAGGCGGCTCGGCAGCTCGTCGTCAGGAGGAGGCACCGCCGCCCCGACGCCCGAAGCGGGCGCAACCGGCTCATCCCGAAACCGCGCACGAACCCGGCGATTACACTGCCGCAGACATCGAGGTCCTGGAGGGGCTCGAGCCGGTTCGCAGACGTCCCGGCATGTATATTGGCGGCACCGACGCCAAGGCCCTGCATCACCTCTTTGCCGAGGTGATCGACAATTCGATGGACGAGGCGACAGCCGGCCATGCCAACTTCATCGAAGTCTCGCTGGATGCCGAAGGCTTCCTGACCGTCACGGACAATGGACGCGGCATTCCGATCGATCCCCATCCGCGCTTCAAGGACAAGTCGGCCTTGGAGGTCATTCTGACGACACTCCACGCCGGCGGTAAGTTCGACTCGAAAGTCTATGAGACTTCCGGCGGCCTGCATGGCGTCGGCGTATCGGTGGTCAACGCCCTCTCAGAGACGCTCGAGGTCGAGGTCGCACGCAATCGGCGGCTGTACCGTCAGACCTATTCGCGCGGCCTTGCAGTGACACCTCTCATCGAGGTCGGCGAGATTCAGAACCGGCGCGGCACACGCGTGCGCTTCAAGCCGGACAGTCAGATCTTCGGCAATGGCGCCGGTTTCGAGCCCGCCCGCCTGTTCCAAATGGCCCGGTCCAAGGCGTATCTCTTCGGTGGCGTCGAGATTCGCTGGCAGTGCGATCCGCGACTGCTTCCGGACGGAAGCGATATCCCGGCGCGCGAGAGCTTCCACTTTCCAGGCGGTCTCAAGGATTATCTCGACAGCTCGATCGGCAAGGATCGCATCACTGGGCAGATCTTTTCCGGCCGCACGCAAAAGGTCTCGGGCCATGGGGCGGTGGAATGGGCCGTTGCCTGGACGCCGGACGACGGCGTCATCCGCTCCTACTGCAACACGATCCCGACACCCGAAGGCGGCACCCATGAGGCGGGTCTGCGGTCGGTGATCCTGCGTGGGCTGAAAGCCTTCGCCGAGGTCTCGGGGAATAAGCGTGCGTCCGTGATTACCGGCGACGACGTCATGTCGACGGCCAGTGCCATGCTCTCGGTCTTCATCCGCGAACCCGAATTCGTCGGCCAGACCAAGGATCGCCTGGCGACGGTCGAGGCCCAGCGCATCGTCGAGCAGTCGATGCGCGATTCCTTCGACATCTGGCTTGCATCATCGCCCCAGGACGCGGCGCGGCTGATCGACTGGACGCTGGAGCGAGCCGACGAGCGGCTTCGCAGGCGCCAGGAGAAAGAGGTCAACCGCAAGAGCGCGACCCGCAAGCTGAGACTGCCGGGCAAGCTCGCCGATTGTTCGCAAGCCGGCGCAAGCGGCTCGGAAATCTTCATCGTAGAGGGCGATTCCGCTGGCGGATCGGCTAAGCAGGCGCGCGACCGACGCACCCAGGCGATCTTGCCCCTTCGAGGCAAGATCCTCAATGTGGCGAGCGCCGGACGCGACAAGCTGGGTGCCAATCAGCAGCTCGCCGATCTTGTTCAGGCGCTGGGCTGCGGCACTCGGTCAAAATATCGCGAGAGCGACCTTCGCTACGAGAAGGTGATCGTGATGACGGACGCCGATGTCGACGGCGCCCATATCGCCTCCCTGCTGATCACCTTTTTTTATCGCGAGATGCCGGAGCTCGTTCGTGGCGGCCATCTCTATCTGGCCGTCCCGCCCCTCTATAAGCTGACCCAGGGCGGCAAGACGGCCTATGCCCGCGACGACCGCGATCGAGATCGGCTGGTGGCCCGCGACTTCAAAGGCAAGGGCAAGGTCGAGGTGTCCCGCTTCAAGGGACTTGGCGAGATGCTTCCCGCCCAGCTGAAGGAAACCACCATGGATCCGCGCAAGCGGACGCTGCTTCAGGTGGTCATCGACGAGACTCCTGAAAGCGGAACATCCGGTGCCGTCGAGGCTTTGATGGGCACGAAGGCGGATTTGCGCTTCCGCTTCATTCAGGAGCGCTCCGCTTTTGTCGAAGATCTCGACATCTGATCGAGCAACAGACGGGACGATAGACATCATGGCTTTGAAAATGGGCATGCAGGGTCGCTTATGGGCAGTGCCGCTCGCTTTGGTGCTTCTTTTATCGTCAGCGCTCGCGCAGGAGGGAACGGCCCAGACAGGCGATGCCGCAGGCTCGTCCACCCCATCCGCAACGGCCGCGCCCGCCTCGTCGTCCTCGGATGAAGGCCAAGCGGGATCGATGATCGGTGGGCTTTCGCCTTTGATCGAGGACGTGCAGATCGTCGGACCGTGGGATCAGGACGGGACGAAGGGTGTTTGGCGCACCGTCATGGCCCGCGATCCGGCCGATCCGTCCCGCTCGCATTTCTTCCTCCAGCAGATCGCCGGCGCGGAAGGCGGAGCGACGCTCGTCAAGACGATCGAGATCACCGAAATCGGCGAGATGGGCGGCGCCGTGGTCGGTTACCGTGCCGACGAACCGTCGAGCGATGAACCAAGCGGCTTGTCACTCTTCTTCGAAATCGTGCCGCGTGATGGCGAAATCTCGGAGACCTACGAGCTTCACGTCCAGCCGGACGGGTCTTACGATTTCGGGTTTGCGACCAACTGAGGTCAAGACGTTTTCCGAGCGCCCAGCGAGAGAGATCGTCCGCGCGATTAACCCTTATCGTTCAGTGCATCCGGAAGTCGGATTCGTTGCTTGGAATGGCCACTGACGGGCCGTCTTTAAAATGATACATGGCATCGCCATATAGAGCTGGCAGTTGACTCTTGGGCGTCTGCGCTCTATCGCGCCCGCAATCGCAGCTGTCTCCCGACCTATCGAAAAGAGCACAAGAGTACCGACCACTTGACCAGCTTTTCCGAACTCGGCTTGAGTGCCAAGGTTCAATCCGCCGTCGAATCCGCCGGATATACCGAACCCACGCCGATTCAAGCGGAAGCCATTCCACACGCGCTGGAACGGCGCGATGTTCTTGGCATTGCCCAGACCGGAACCGGCAAGACGGCGTCCTTCGTTCTTCCGATGCTGACGCTGCTCGAAAAGGGTCGCGCCAGGGCTCGAATGCCGCGCACGCTCATCATCGAGCCGACGCGCGAGCTGGCCGCTCAGGTCGAAGAGTCCTTCACCAAATATGGCAGCAATCACAAGCTGAACGTCGCTCTACTGATCGGTGGCATGTCCTTCGACGAACAGGACCGCAAGCTCGACCGTGGTTGCGACGTTCTGATTGCGACACCTGGGCGCCTGCTCGATCATTTCGAGCGCGGCAAGCTGTTGCTCACCGGCGTCGAGATCCTTGTCATCGACGAGGCCGATCGCATGCTCGACATGGGTTTCATCCCGGACATCGAGCGGATCTGCAAGCTGCTGCCCTTCACGCGGCAGACGCTCTTTTTCTCGGCGACCATGCCGCCGGAGATCACCAAGCTCACCGAGCAGTTCCTGCAGAATCCGGTGCGCGTCGAGGTGGCGAAGCCCGCTTCGGCAGCGCTGACGGTGCAGCAGCGTCTCGTCGCCTCGAAGCCCAAGGATTACGACAAGCGGTCCCGGCTGCGCGACCTTCTGCGTCAGCAGAGCGATCTGACCAACGCCATCATTTTCTGCAATCGCAAGCGCGACGTCTCCACCTTGTTCCGATCCCTGGAAAAACACGGCTTTTCGGCCGGCGCGCTCCATGGCGACATGGACCAACGCGCGCGTATGATGATGCTGCATAATTTCCGGGAAAATAAGCTGCAGCTTCTCGTCGCTTCCGACGTCGCGGCGCGTGGTCTGGATATTCCAGCAGTCAGTCACGTCTTCAATTTCGACGTGCCGATCCATGCCGAGGACTATGTCCATCGCATCGGGCGTACTGGACGCGCCGGGCGCTCCGGCAAGGCCTTTACGCTGGTGACCCAGTCCGAGACCAAGCACCTCGAAGCCATCAAGAAGATGATCGGCACGGATATCGAATGGCTCGATGGCGATCTCTCTTCGATCGTGACCAGCGACGAGGACGATGACGGCGACACCCGCCGCAGCCGTTCGCGTTCGTCGAGCAGGGGAACGCGTTCGCGCTCGCGTCGCAAAGAGAGCGCGGAGCCGGTGGAACGCGTGGAGGAAGCGGTGGACGAGGTCGTCGCCGCGTGCCCCGAAAGCACGGACACCGTAGAGGAGGCATCCGAGGTGGAGAGCCCGAGCAAGACCCGTCGCGAGTCGCGCAGCCAGCCTCGCTCGCGGTCAGGCGCCGGGTCGCGGTCTCAGCGCCCAACCGCCTCTTCGCGCGGTCGCAATGAAGGCTATTCCGGCAATTCCGGCCGCGACAACCGCGACGACCACACGCCTGTCGGTTTCGGCGACGACATCCCCGCTTTCATGCTGATCGCGACCGGCACGTAACGCTCTCGCGTCGCCCAACGCCCAATTGCTACAGTCGAGGCTGCGGCGATGTCTTCATGATCATGACGAATTTCGGGCCCTGACGGGCCCGTTTTCGTTTAAGCCAGCGAGACCCGTCATCCGCTGTGCCGGCAGCTTTAAGCGTGCTTTGGACGCAATCGAACGGCATCGCGCCGCCCGATTTCGAAGCTTCTGGCAATATGGATCGCACCCTCCGCGAGGCAGTCAGTTTCTCCGACCCGCCATTACAAGACGGGCTGTCACGAACGCCTCAACCACACGCGATTGTCGTGGAAGGCCGCCCCGCCATAGGGCGCCACCGGATCGGCGCCGGTGAGAACGTTGATCCCCTCCCCGTCCAGAAAATCAGAATTGGCCCAGAGGCCCTCGTGAACGAGAACACCGGGGCGGACGGTTTCGGTGATCGTCACCGCGAGGCGCAGGTCGCCCCTCTGATTGCCGACCTGCACCACATCGCCCTCCGATAGGGCTTCACGGGCTGCATCGTCCGGATGGATCATGAGCGCTGGGGTGCCCTCGCGCTTTCGCGAACCGGGTGTTTCGGCAAAGGACGAATTCAGGAACTGGCGCGCTGGCGAAGTCGCGAGTCGATAAGGGTGATCCTCGTCCACTCCCTCAATCGTTTCGACGTGGTCGGGGAAAGCCGACAGGCTCGCATGCGGCCCCTGGGGCCCGAGCGAGCTTGGCGGCCGGTTGGGTGCGCGCGTACCCGTCCAGTCGGGCCGGAAACGGAACTTGCCATTCTCATGTGCAAACCCATCGATGAAATGAGCCTTCTCGAAATCGATGCCCTTATCGATCCATTTCTCCTCGATAAGGCTACCGAAATCGGTTTCCACGCCCGACCGCTCGAGAAGATCGGTGATGAGATCGCGCTCGCTCATCCCAAATCCCGGCTTGCCGGAAGCGCCCAATCGCTCGGCCAGCGCCTCAATCACGAAGTGATTGGAGCGCACGGTTTCGGGCGGCTCGGTCAGCTTCGGTCCGAGCACGATATGGCTCTGCCCACCGCCGCGATAGATGTCGTCATGCTCCAGGAACATCGTCGCCGGCAGCACCAGATCGGCAAGCTTGGCCGTGTCCGTCAGGAATTGCTCATGGACGGCGACGAACAGGTCCTCGCGCCGCAATCCGGCGACGACCTTGCGCTGTTCCGGGCAGACATTGGCTGGATTGGTGTTTTGGACGAGCATCGCCGTCACCGGCGGCCCGCCCGACAACGCTTCGCGATCACCCGTCAGGATCGCACCGATCCGCGACTGATCGAGGAAGCGTGTATCTCGGTCGCGCAGGGCTGCACCTTGGATCAAAGAGCCGTCCAAACCGAATATGTCGCTGTTGGAATGGAAGGCGCCGCCGCCCTCATATTGCCAATGGCCGAAAACCGTCGGGACTGAGAGGGCCGCATGCATGGCGGCCGCGCCATTGCGCTGGCGCGTAAAGCCATAGCCGAGGCGGAAATAGCTTCGCTGCGTTCGGCCGATCAGGGCGCCAAAGCTTTCAATCTCATCGACCGAAAGGCCGGTGATCGCCGCCGCCCATTCCGGGCCGCGAGTCGCAAGATGGGCTTCGAGCCCTTTCGGGTCGTCGGTGTAGCGGTCGAGATAGGCCCGGTCGGCCGTCCCGTCGCGAAAGGCGATATGCATGAGCGCGCAGGCCAGAGCGCCGTCCGTGCCGGGCCGAAGTTTCAAGGCAAGATCGGCCTGAGCCATGGTCGCGTTGTCATAGATGTCGATGACGACGATCTTGGCGCCGCGCTCTTTTCGCGCGCGCGCTGCGTGGGTCATGACATTGACCTGCGTCGCCACGGCATTGGTGCCCCAGATGACGACGCAGTCGGATTTGGCGATCTCGCGCGGGTCCGCGCCGCGCAAGGCGCCCGCCCCCATCACCCAGCCGGTCCAGGCCATATTGGTGCAGATCGTCGAGAACTGCCCGGAATAGCCTTTGGCGTGGCGCAGGCGATTGATGCCGTCGCGCTGAACGAGGCCCATGGTCCCGGCATAGTAATAGGGCCAGACCGCCTCCGGGCCGTCCATCTGTTCGGCCTTGAGAAACTGTTCGGCAACGAGGTCGAGCGCGTCGTCCCAGCCGATCTCCCGCCAATTGCCTTCGCCCTTACCGCCAACGCGCTGCAGCGGCTTCAAGAGCCGATCGGGGTGATGAATTCGCTCCGCATAGCGAGCGACCTTGGCGCAGATGACACCGGCCGTATAGCTGTTGTCCGGCGCCCCGCGCAGGCGGCCAATTCGGCCGTCTGGCAGGAGCTCGACATCTAGCGCGCAGGTCGAGGGACAGTCATGTGGGCAGGCCGAATGGCCGAAGCGGGAAGGCAGAGGCTTGTTCATGCTCAAGAATTAGCAGGCACCGCATCGCCCGACCAATCCTTTCCTGTCACGAAATCAATTTACAGCCTGAACGGAAAAAGGCCTCCGCGCGTCGACAAACGCGCGGAGGCCTCAAAGTCAGCCGAACAGCTGGTCGGTTCGATCAGGCAGCCTTTGCGTAGCGGGCCTTCTCTTCTTCCGAGAGGGACGGATAATCCGTATAGCCCTTTTCGTCGCCGCCATAGAAGGTGCTCTCGTCATAGGGGGCGAGTGGCGCGTTCAGTTCGAGGCGTGTGACGAGATCGGGGTTGGAGATGAAGTCCCGGCCGAAGCAGGCGAGATCGACATCGCCATTCTCAACGCGCTCGATCGCGAGATCCCGGTCATAGCCATTGTTGCCCATATAGGGGCCGCCAAAAACGTCCTTCAGCTCCCAGGCTTTGAATTCGTGGGGATCACGCTTGCCACGGGTCTCGCCCTCGATCGCGTGGAGATAGAGAAGGCCGCGCTTCTTCAGCTCCGCCGCATAGGCCGTGAAGAGTGCTCGCGGATCGCTGTCCTGGAGATCATTCGCCGGGCTGACTGGCGAAACGCGGATACCGGTGCGCTCGGCGCCGACCGCGGCGACGACGGCATCCACCACTTCCAAGGGGAAACGCATCCGGTTCTCGATCGAACCGCCATAGTCGTCGGTGCGCTGGTTGGCGCCGTCGCGCAGGAACTGGTCGAGCAGATAGCCGTTCGCCGAATGGACCTCGACCCCGTCGAAGCCGGCGGCGATCGCATTGCGCGCCGCCTTCACATAATCCTCGACGACACGCGGAAGCTCATCCGTCTCCAAAGCACGCGGGGTCGGGACTTCCTTCATGCCACTTTCGGTGAAAGCCTTCATCTGCGGAGCGATGGCGGAGGGCGCAACGGGAAGCTGGCCGTTCATCTGGAGATCGGGATGCGAGACCCGGCCCACATGCCAGAGCTGCAGGACGATCTTGCCGCCCGCCTCGTGAACGGCCTCCGTCACCTTGCGCCAGGCGACGACCTGCTCGTCGGAATAGATGCCCGGCGTCCAGGCATAGCCTCGGCCTTCGACAGAGATATTCGTCGCCTCGGTGATGATCAGACCGGCGCCGGCGCGCTGGCGGTAATAGTCCACATGCATGTCCTTGGGCACGCCGTCGCTTGTGGCGCGGGAGCGCGTCAACGGCGCCATAACGATGCGATTGGACAGCTGGATTGGTCCGAGCGCATAGGGCTCGAACAGCTTATGGCTTGCCATCGGATGACCTTTCGATACGAAAAGCATGAGAAAGCCGGCTCGGCGTGAAACCGCCGCCCGGCGTTGGGCATGAATGTGGGTCGCCCTCGGCCGCTGAAAAGATCGTTGAACGCAATGTCGCTCATCCGTGATCGATCTCCCCATGGCAGGGATTTGACCACACAAGAGGAATGGAGGCCCGGTGAATTATCGCCACGCCTATCACGCCGGGAATTTCGCCGACGTCGTCAAACACGCGCTGCTGACGCGGCTTATTGCCTACCTCAAGCGCAAGGAGAAGGCTTTCCGCGTCTATGACACCCATGCCGGGCGCGGGCTCTATGATCTGTCGAGCGAATCAGCGCTGAAGACACGGGAAGCGGAAGATGGCGTAACGCGCTTCTTGAGCGAGCCGGCTCTTGCCGAGCATCCATTGCTTGCGGACTACCGCGCGGCGCTTGGCACGGATATCGATGATGGGCTCTATCCCGGCTCTCCGCTTATTGCCCGGCGATGTCTGCGGCCCCAGGATCGCCTGTCGGCCTATGAGCTGCATCCCGAAGACGCCGATGCGCTGAAGGCCCTTTTTGCCGGCGATGTGCAGGCGAAAGCCATCGCGCTCGACGGTTGGCTCGCGCTCGGAGCCCATCTGCCGCCGAAGGAAAAGCGCGGGCTCGTTCTCATCGACCCGCCCTTCGAGAAGACCAGCGAAATCGACGACATCGTCGAGGGTGTCGGGAAGGCCTACAAGCGTTGGCCGGGTGGCACCTTCGCTGTCTGGTATCCGATCAAGCGCGAGACGAGCGTTCGCGCTCTGCGCGATGGGCTGGCCGCGATCGGCGACCCGGAGACCCTCGCCGCCGAGCTCATCGTTGAGGCCTTGCGGCCTGGGGACGAGCGCTTCGTTGGCACCGGGCTCGCGGTCATCAATCCGCCCTTTGTCTTTGCCGAAGAGGCACAGACGATCTTCGACGCCCTGTTGCCGGTTCTGGCCCGCGACCCATCCGCAACAGCACGAGTTTTTCGACTGAAATCCAAAGGTTGAGGCAAGCCACGCGCCCCACCCATGCTACCTCTTGATCCCAAACAGCCATTCTTTGACGAAGAGAGCCAGCCATGGGACGCCACCTTCGCCTGATTTTCGCGGCCTGCCTTGCTGCAACATCCCTGGCGGCGACGCCCTCCTTCGCGGCCGATCTTCGCTATCAGCCCGCGCCGGAAGCGGACGCGCTGGTCCCGCAATGCGACAACCCAGCCGTCTTGGCGGAGGTCGAGGATCAGTTCGAATATGGCGCGCCGCGCATGCTGGAAGCCGATCTGGAAATCCTCGAATTTTCCGGCATGCACGAAAAGGCCTATTTCCCGCTGGTGCGGAACGATCCCCTGCCCCCGCCGCAGCCTATCGAGCGCCGCTATTGCGAGGCCACCGCGCTGATCTCCGATCATGTGGCCCGCACGGTCTATTATGTGATCGAGCATCCGATGGGTTTTGCCGGCGCTGGCGGTGTCCTCGGCATGTTCTCGCCGGTTAAGTCCTGGCGAGCGGAGGGCTGCGTCGTCGGGCTGGATCTCTGGCATGTGTATGGCGCCAACTGCCAGTCGCTTCGCCGCTATCAGCCGGAAGGCAGAACCGGCTATGGCTATGTGACGAAATACTGATTCTCGATCGGAGCTTCGATGCGTCTTCTTGGTTCTTCCGCCTCCCCCTTCGTCGCCAAAGTGAGGATGGCGGCGGCCATCTGCGATATCGAACTCAGCGTCGATGCGATCGATACGGGCAATGAGCCGGAGGCCCTTACCTCGGTTAATCCGCTCGGCAAGATCCCTGCGCTCGTCACCGAAGACGGCGATGCGGTCTTCGACAGTGCCGTCATCTGCGAATATCTCGACCGGATGAGCGGCAATCAGCTGATCCCGCAGACCCTTGTCGAATACCGGAAGGCCAAGACCTTCGAATCGGTCGCATCCGGTGTCGTCGATGCGTTGATTCTGTGCCTTTATGAGGTGCGATTCCGCCCAGAGGAGAAGCGTCATTCCGACTGGACGGATCGGCAGACGCGCAAGGCCGACCGCGGTCTTGCCTGGCTCGGCGAGCATCTCGGCGAACTCGGAGACCAGCCGACGATCGCCCATTGCGCCCTCGCTTCTCTCCTGGGTTGGATTGAGCTCCGTTATGCGGACAAGCTGAACGAGTTTCCGACCCTGACGGCATGGGCAGATGCCTTCTATGCCGCCAATCCGAAGCTTGCGGAGACGAAGCCGCATCTTTGATCTTCGAGTGATCGGTAGCGCGAAAGAGCCGATCAATCAGCGCTTCGCGTTCGTCCCTTCGATGAGCCGGGCGACGATCTCGGCAGCCGCCTCACCGGGCGGGCGGTCGATCGACATGGCTTGTCGGATCTCGCCAAAGCCGGCCATCTGAGCGGCGCGCTCAGGCGTATCCGTCAAAAGACGTTCGAGCCGACGAGCCAAGTGCTCGGGCCGGACGAATTCGTGGAAATGCTCCGGGACCAGCGGGTGGCCGGTGATGAAGTTCGGCAGCGCCGCCGTCCAGGCGGTGACGAGATGGCGAAAGCGATAAGCGACTGGATCGAGCTTATAAGCGAGCGCCATCGGAACGCCAGCCAGCGCCAGTTCCAGCGACACCGTTCCTGACGCTGCAAGGGCGGCATCCGCCTTTTCGAAGGCCGCCCATTTCGCCGTCTCCCCTGTCACCACCTCGGGTCTGAACGACCAATCAGCGATCACCTTTTCCACCCGGGCCCTGTGGCGCGGAAGCGTTGGCAACACTGCGTTGAGCGCGGGCATCCGCGCGGCGAGCCTTTCATAGGTCTCGCCGAAATCACTCAGGAGCCGGTCGATCTCACCCCGGCGAGAGCCCGGCAGGAGAAGAAGAGTCGGCGGATCGGCTGGACGCGGTCTTAGCGGATGTTCGAGAATCCGCTGCAAGGCCGGATCGGTCAGAAGCGGATGACCGACATAGGTCGCGGGTGGTCCGTCGAGCCGGTGATAGACGTCCGGTTCAAAGGGAAGCGCGCAGATCGCGTGGTCGATATAGGCGCGCATCTTTGCCGCGCGCTCCTCCCGCCAGGCCCAGACGGTCGGCGGAATATAATTTATGATGGGAATGTGCGGTCGTTCCGCCCTTACCGCCTTGGCGATACGATGGGAAAATGTCGGGCTGTCGATGATGACGAGCGCATCCGGCTTTGCCGCCAAAATCGCCTTCGACGTCTGCCGCAACCGGCTGAGGAGCTGCGGCAGACGCATCACAATCGCGCCGATCCCGATGATCGACAATTCCTCAATTTCGAAGAGGCTCGTCAGCCCCTGTTCGGCCATCGCGTCGCCGCCGAGCCCGACCAATTCGAGATCGATGCCGTAGCGCTTCTTGAGATAGACGATCAGATCGGCGCCGATCCGGTCGCCCGAGGGTTCTCCGACGACAAAGGCTATTCGCGTCATGGAGCGTCTCCCATGGCCTTGGCCGTGCCCTCGGCCGAGGAGAGCCCAACCAATGCAATCATCGCCCGGTCTGCCGCCGCAACGACGTCATCGTAATCGAGAACGAGGCTGGCGCCTGCCGACAGGCCGATCGCGCTGATCCCTGCCTCGACGGCCTCGTCGATCGTCCGCAAGCCGATGCTTGGCAGATCGAAGCGGTGATCCTGGTCGGGCTTCACCGCCTTGACCAGCGCGAGTCTCTCGCCGCGATGGATCCGGCCGCGCGCTCTAAGATCAGCCACGCGCCGCATCATCTCGCGGGTTCCCTCAATGCCTTCCAGCGCGATGATCCGCTCGTTCGAGGCGACGACGGCTTGACCGGCATCGAGGCGGCCAAGAGCGATCGCCGCGTCCCGCGCGCTGGTCAAGGCGGACAACTCCAACGTCTCCGGCTTTCGCGCAGACAAGGTTCCACCAGGCGTCAGAAGCTGAGGTGCGACCGCCTGGACGGGCAACAGTGTGAAGCCCTGACGCTCCAGATAGGCGGCGAGATTGCGCAAGAGGCGGTCGTCGCCGCCCCGCACGATGGAGAGCGCAGCCGGAAGCCGCTTCAGCGTCTGCCAGCTGGGAATGAGGGCCTTGAAATCCGGGCGCCGGGAAATCGTTCCACAGAAGACCACCCTTCGAACCTGCATTTCGCGGAGCCACATAATGGCATTGCCGGCTTCGCCCCAGGCGAAATCCCGCCCCTCGCCAAAACCATCCTGCGATCCACCGGTTCCATCGCCAAACCGGGCAAAGATCGGCTGATAACCCTCTTCGAGCGCAGCGCGTGCGACGACACAGGGCAACGAACCGCCACCCGCCAGAATGCCGAGCCGCTCGCCGGTCCCCTCGCCCATTTTGTCAGCCCGTCGGCGTATGACGCGGGAAACACAAGGCGCGATCACCGCCGGCCCGGATGAAACCGACCAGATCGACGACGAGCGGGTCTTCCGGGAACTCCAGTGCTACCTCGTCGATGCTTTCCTTGAAGGTCTGGTCGAAGGAGAACAACATCCGATAGGCGCGCCGCACGTTGCGGATCGCATCGCGAGAGAAGCCCGCGCGCTTCATGCCGATGACGTTGAGGCCGGAGAGATAGGCGCGATTGCCGAGAACCATGCCGAAGGGGATGACATCGCCTTCGACGGCCGCGAGCCCGCCAATATAGGCGTGATGACCGATACGGGTGAATTGATGGATCCCTGAGCCACCGGCGATCGTGGCGAACTCGCCGATGCTGCAATGGCCGGCCAGCATGACATTGTTGATCAGCGTCACGCTGTTGCCGAGGACGCAGTCATGCGCCACATGGGCGCCGGTGAAGAAGGAGCAATTGTCGCCGACCGTCGTCTCCGACCGGCCTTGCACCGTGCCGGGATTCATCGTCACATGTTCGCGCACCAGCGCGTTCTTGCCGATAACAAGGCGGGTGTCCTCACCGCGATATTTCAGATGCTGGGGCGCGTGGCCGAGCGAGGCGAAGGGCCAAATTTGCGCCCCTTCCCCAATCTCGGTGTTGCCCCAAAGGGCGATGTGAGAACGAAGCCGCGAATGGGCCCCGAGCCGCACCTGAGGCCCGATATGGCAGAAAGGGCCGATCTCACAGCCTTCGCCGATCTCCGCCCCGTCTTCGACCACCGCAGTCGGATGGATTGTCGTCTCTGATGTCATTGGGCTCCGTCGGCGGCCACCAGCATCGCGCTCACGGTCGCCTCGGCGACCTTCGTGCCGGCGACGATGGCGAGGCAATCGAACTTCCAGATATTGCCGCGCTTCTTGCTCTGTTTGACGTGATATTCCAGCATGTCACCCGGCAGCACGGGCTTGCGGAACTTGGCGTTGTCGATCGTCATGAAATAGACGAGCGCCGGCGTCTCGCCGCCACGGCTCAAGGTGCAAATGGCTCCGGCCGTCTGCGCCATACCCTCGATGATGAGGACACCCGGCATGACGGGATTGTCCGGAAAATGACCTTGAAAATGCGGCTCGTTGGCGGTCACATTCTTGACGCCTATCGCCGAGACGTCACCATCGATATCAATGATCCGATCCACCATCAGGAACGGATACCGATGAGGCAACAGCTTCAGTATCTTGAAAATATCGGCGCTTTCCAACGCCTTGGGCTCTTCACTCATCGTTCCTTCCTGAAGACCGCCTCTTTTTTGCCAGCTCCGCGAGAAGCGTAACCTCGCGAAACCAATCCCGGACCGGCTTGGCCGGCACGCCACCCCATCGGGCACGCGCGGGAACATCACCATTCACCGAAGACACCGCAGCAATCTGCGCGCCGGCCCCAATGGTCACATGACCGTTGACGCCGGACTGCCCGCCGATCATCACGCCGTCCTCGATCGTCGCACTACCGGAGATACCCACCTGAGAGACGATCACGCAACTGCGACCGATAACGACGTTGTGGCCAATTTGAACCTGATTGTCGATCTTCGTGCCTTCGCCAATGATCGTGTCCCGCACCGCGCCGCGATCGATCGTGCTGTTGGCGCCAATCTCCACGTCGTCCTGAATGACCACACGCCCGATCTGGACGGTCTTTTCTAAGCCTTTCGGCCCAACCACATAGCCGAATCCGTCCTGCCCCGCTTTGACACCCGGATGAAGAATCACGCGATTGCCAAGCAAACTATGCGACAGGCTTACGCCGGCGCCGATACGGCAGTCACGGCCGATCCGGCAACCGGCAGCGATCTGCGCGCCAGCCCCGACGATCGTTCCGCGTCCGATCGCGACATTGGGGCCTATGACGGCGAATGGTTCGACCACCACGCCATCTTCAAGGTGAGCCGTCTCGTCGATATGGGCCTTGACTGAAATGGTGTCCGTTCCGGCCACAGCTTCCGGCGCGAGAGCTGCCGGAAACAGAGTGCGACCGATAGCGGCGAACGCCTTGCCGGCGTCGGGTGCGACCAGAACGGCCGCAACCCGCTGCGGGACGCTACGAGTTGCATAGCGCCTGGACAAGAGGATGCAGCCCGCATGGGTCGTATCAAGATCGGCCTCGTATCGAACATTGTCGAACATGGCGATGTCGGTGCGGTTCGCCTCGGAGAGAGACGCGATCCCATCGATCCGACAGGCATCGTCCGAACCCTCACGGATCTCCGCTTGGGTCAGTTCGGCGATTTCACCGACCGCGAGTCCTGCGCCGCGCGGAAAAAAGACGGCTGGCGGCATGGTCTCTCCGTTGGAACAGGGTGAGCCGGGCAGTTGATCGCCCATTCACGATACCCGCCCAAATTTAGAGCGGGCCAGCGATCCGCAAAGACCACGACCCGCTCTTCGAAATTGGCCGCTCTCAGCCCCTTTGCGTTAGAAGCGCGACGAGAAGCCGAAGGAGAATTCCTGGGTCTTGTCGAAATCTTCCTTCATGAAGGGATGGGCATAGTTCACGCGCAGCGGGCCAAAGGGCGACGCCCAGATGAGACCCACACCGGCTGCCGCGCGAATTGCCGAATCGTCACCTTCGACACCCTGGACGCCCGCATACTCCGAGCCCCAGAGCGAACCCGCATCGGCGAAGACCGCACCGCGGAAACCAAGATCGCGACTAATACCGGGCAGCGGGAAGGTCGCCTCGGCCTGTGCACCGGCATATTGAGTTCCGCCGATGGAGACGCCGTTCTGACGCGGGCCGATACCCTTATATTCGAAGCCGCGAACCAGATCCTTGCCCTTGAAGAAGTTGTCGAAGACGCGAAGATCGCCGCCGCCGAGCGACGTCACGTGGCCGGCGCTGGCGCTGACCGAGCCGATGACGTCGAACTCTTCGTTGAGGAGCGTATAGGCGCTCGCCTTGACCGTCGACTTCAGGAATTCGGCATCGCCGCCGAGGCCGGCGTATTCCTGGCCCGCCTGGACGAAGAAGCCTTCGCGCGGGTCATTCGAGTTGTCGAGTGAGTTGTAGGTCAGCGAATAGGAGATCGACGAGGTCGAATAGGGGCTCTCGCAGATCGCGTTGTTGATGATCGCCGAGTCCGTATAGTTCGGCGCCGTCACCACATTGCCGTTCTTATCGACGACGTCCTGGCCGGTCAGCGTCCGATAGGCTGCGGGATTCGGATCACTGCACAGGCTGCGCAACCGATCGCCATTGGCGAGCTCGAGCGGCTCGTTCGTGATCGGATCGCGCAGCGTGATGCCGTTATTGTCGCCGAATTCTTCTTCTTTGTAGTTGTAGGCGAGCTGAGCGGTCAGATTTTCCGTGATCGGCGCTGCAATTCGCACGTCACCACCGTTGCGCAGCGTATCGTAATCGCCTGCCGTCGACTCGGTGCGATAGAGGTCGAAACCAACCGCGAGGCGCTGGCCGAGGAAATAGGGCTCGGTGAAGGAAAGATTGTAGTTGCGGGTATCGGTGCCGAAGCCCGCCGAGACTTTGATGAATTGACCTCTGCCGAGGAAGTTGCGCTCGGTGACGCCGACTTCCGCCACAGGACCCGAGCTTTCGCCGCCTGTCGTATAGCCACCACCGATGGAAAGCTCGCCCGTCGCCTTCTCGGCAACATCCACAATGACGATCACACGGTCAGGCTCGCTGCCCGGCGCGGTCGAAACCTTCACGCTCTCGAAATAGCCGAGATCTTCGAGACGCTGCTTGGCGCGCTGGACCAGCACCTGATTGAAGGCGTCGCCCTCGGATACGTCGAATTCGCGGCGAATGACATAGTCGCGGGTCTTGGTGTTGCCGCGAATTTCCAGACGCTCGACATAGGCGCGCGGGCCCTGGTCGATCACGTAATTGACCGAGATCGTCCGATTGGTGAAATCGCGATCGCCGCGCGGCGTCACCTGGGCAAAGGCATAGCCCTCCCCAGCGAGCCTGTTGGTCAGATTGACGAGAGAGTCCTCGACATCCTCGGCGCTGTAGACCTCACCCGGAGAGGTCTCCAACTCGCTGTAGAGCGCACCGGAATCGACGCCGGCAATGGTCGAATCGATCGAGATGTCGCCGAAGGCATAGCGCTCGCCCTCATCCACCGTGATGGTGATGTAATAGGAGTTCTCGGTCTCATCGAGCTCGGCGACCGCCGAGACGATGCGAAAATCGGCAAAGCCGCGATTGTAGTAGAAGCGGCGCAGCGCTTCCTCGTCGACCCGCAGCTTGTCCTCGTCATAGACGTCGTTGCGCTGGAAGAAGGAGAGAAGGCCGGTCTCGCGCAGCGAGATGACCTGCTTCAGCCGCGTGTCACCAAAGAAATTATTGCCGACGAAGCTGATGGAAGCGATCTTCGTGCGATCGCCTTCCTGAATATTATAGATGACGTTGACGCGGCCTTCGCCGATCTCCTGGGCCTGGACGCTGACCACGGCGTCACTGCGCCCGATCCGCTGATAGGCCTCGCGGATCATCTCGACATCCTGATCGACCTGAGCGCGCGAATAGGCGCCGCGCGGCCGCGTCTGGATGGCGGCGTTCAGCTGCTCATCCTTGATCTTCGAATTGCCCTGGAAGAGCACCTG
Source organism: Fulvimarina manganoxydans (assembly GCF_900176465.1). Lineage (GTDB taxonomy): Bacteria > Pseudomonadota > Alphaproteobacteria > Rhizobiales > Rhizobiaceae > Fulvimarina > Fulvimarina manganoxydans. The sequence continues at coordinate 465,882 of NZ_FWXR01000001.1, read as the reverse complement.
ATTGACGATCTGATTCTCGTCGACCTGAATGATCAGCGCGCCACCTGACTGGCTGACACGCACATCGGAGAATAGGCCGGTCGCAAAGAGGCGCTGAAGGATGGCGTCCTGATCGGCTTCGGAGACATTCGTCCCCGGCTGGATCTGCGTGAAGCTGCGAATTGTGGAGGCCTCGACGCGACTATTCCCCCGCACGTCGATCCGATTGACCACTGCAGCGCTGGCAGACTGGGCTGCCGCGAGCTGCATTCCCACGAGGGCGACCGTGAGAACCGTCGTCGACTTGGCTGCCGTCACAGTCGCTCGCAGGATGTTTTTTCCAGCCTTCATAGGCTTAACCACCTTTTCGCCATTCATTTGACGTCGCCGCCTGCGGATGCAGGGTCGTTTGTATCCGGTTTGCGTCCTCAAGCAAGCAAAGTCGCGCTCTTCCCTTGAGGATTCGGAAACGGCGTTGCGCCGGTGTCACGCGCTGTCGGATCATGGTTAAGCATCCCCCAACATGCCCCGTGGCATCTCGCGATGGAACACTCCGGTTAGACAAGGCCGGAAATGTCGTTCCAAAACGCGAAGACCATCAGCATCATGACGAGCGCCAGGCCGATCTTGAACCCGACCTCCTGAACCTGCTCACTGAGCGGCCGTCCCCTCACCGCCTCGAACGCGTAGAATAAAAGGTGGCCCCCGTCCAGCATCGGAACCGGCATCAGATTGAGAAGACCGATCGACACCGAGAGGAGGGCCGCCAGGTTGAGAAGCGCGCCAAGGCCGAGGGTGGAGACCTCTCCGGACACTTGAGCGATGCGGATCGGCCCGCCGATCTGATCGGCATTCTGTCGGCCGGTGAAGACCTCGCCGATGAAGTTGACGGTGCGCTCGGTGACGAACCAGGTCTGCTCGACGCCGTAGCGCAGTGATTCGACCGGTCCGAGCTCTTCGACGCGGAAGGACGATTCGGTCCCTCTCGCGACGATGCCGACGACCGGTACGTTGAAGGTCTTGCCGAACCCATCGTCGCGCTCTTCCGTGCGCGGGGTCACTGTTAGCTCGATCGGCTTGCCGTCGCGCTCGACCGTGACGACGATCGGCTGATCCGGTCGGGCCGTGACGTATTTCTGGAGATCGGAGAAATAAGTGACCGGCTGGCCATCGGTCGCAAGGACCCGGTCTCCCGCCTCAAACCCGGCTTCCTCCGCCGGGGAGCCTTCTACCACCTCCGAGACGATCGGATCGGCAACCGGGCGGCCCTGGACATAGGCGACACCGGCAAAGATCGCGATGGCAAGGATGAAATTCGCGATCGGCCCGGCAGCGACCGTCGCAGCCCGCCTTCCGACGCTTGCGGTCGGGAAGGCCTCGCGCGCCTCCTTCTCGCTCATCCGAGCGACCGCGGAACGATCCGGAACCGAGGCCGCATTCTCGTCGCCAAGGAATTTCACATAGCCGCCGAGTGGGATCGCGGAGAGCTTCCAGCGCGTCCCTTGCCGGTCCGTGAAACCGACGATCTCAGGACCGAAGCCGACCGAGAAGGCGAGCGAGCGAATCCCGCACCAACGCCCCACCAGATAATGGCCGAGCTCATGGAAGAAGACGATGATCGTGAGGACGAAGAGAAAGGGGATGATGTACATCAAACCGCCATTCCAGATGCTGCCCAGTCCCAATCCCGCTTCCATCGTCCACCTTTTCGTATTTGCTTCTCGAATGAGCCTTCGGCATTCGGAGCCACGACCATGCCGTAAGCATGGCGAAGCGCGGCAAGTGTATCCGCAGATTGGCGGGCAGCTGAGATTTTCCGGCGGGTGTGACCCAAACGCCCGAACGGTATGTCAGAGCAAACCCACAAAGGCGATCAGATCAGACCACGAGCCGGATCAAAGGGAGATGCAAACGCCGCGCCGATGAGAAAGGCGGCGGCGACAGCGACGATGAGCGCATCGATCCGGTCCATAATGCCGCCATGCCCGGGAATGACCCGCCCCGAATCCTTCACGCCGAACCGTCGCTTGATCCAGGACTCATAAAGATCGCCGGCCTGACCGAGAGCCGAGAGAAAAGCGGCGAGGATTGCCAGACTCCAGCTCACTGAGCCGACCGTCAGTTCCAAAAAGAGGCACGCCGCCACAACACCGGCGATCAGACCGCCGATTGCGCCCGAAATCGTCTTCTTCGGCGAGACGATCGGCATCAGTTTCGGCCCGCCGATGCTGCGCCCGGTGAAGTAAGCGAAGATGTCGGTCGACCAGACGATCGCGACCACATAGCCGAGCGCGATAAGCCCTTCGGTGCTGTCGGCGCGCAGCAGGCCAAGCGGCAAGGCGGCGGCAGCGGCATAAACCAACCCGCCGAGGGTCCAGATCGCGCGCTGTTCCTGCCGATCGACGAATGTGATGAAGACGACCCCGCCGACGAGAATGAGAAGCGATAGCTCGGGCAGGCCGAAGAGAAACAGAAGCAGAGTGAGATAGAGGCAACGCCGGGCAAAGGGATGCAGAGGCCCCGCGCGGTGCTTGGACCTGGTCATCCGCGACCATTCGTCGAAGACGATGACGCCGATGGCGACGCAGAGAATGCGAAACGCGAAACCGCCCACGAGGGTCACGGCAATGACGGCAAGGCCGAGAAGCACGGCCGAGATCACGCGCGACTTCAGATCACCCCAGCTGCCTATTTCAGCGATACGCGAGATCAGGGAGCTCATATCGCGGCTCAGGACGCGATTTCGCGAGACAGGCCCCCGAACCTGCGATCACGCGAAGCAAATTCGTCGAGCGCCGCCTGGAAGGCCCGTTTGTCGAATTCGGGCCAATTGAGCGGCACGAAGACGAATTCGGAATAGGCGGCTTGCCACAGAAGGAAGTTCGACAGCCGGATTTCGCCGCTGGTGCGGATGATCAGATCGGGATCGGGGATCCCCGCCGTATCAAGATGAGCGTCGATGCAGCTGTCGGTCATGGCCGACAGTTCGATTTCACCGCGCGCGAATTTCTGCGCGATGGTGCGCATCGCCCGGGCCACCTCGTCCCGCGCCCCGTAATTGAAGGCGATGATGAGGGTCTGACGCTGATTGTCGCGCGTCAGATTCTCGGCCTCTTCCAAAAGCCCGAGAATATCGGGGGCGAGATTCTCGCGCGCGCCGATCACGCGCACGCGCACGCCCTCCTTGTGGAGGTCGGCGAGATCGCGACGAATGAAATGGCGCAACAGGCCGAGCAGTTCGTCGACCTCGTCCTTCGGACGCCGCCAGTTCTCCGAGGAAAACGCGAAAAGCGTCAGATAGTCGATCCCGAACTCGCCGGCGGCCCGCACCGCCTCGCGCACGGCTTCGACGCCCCGGCGATGGCCCATGCTGCGCGGAAGGCCGCGCGCACGCGCCCAACGTCCGTTGCCGTCCATGATGATGGCGACGTGTCGAGGATGACGCACGAGCTCAACCTTTTCTTCTGGATGACGTCGGGCTAGCGGGCCGTTCGGCCGGGCGCGGCGGCGAGCTTGAACCTTAAACCTGCATGATTTCGCTTTCCTTAGCGGAGAGCGTCTTGTCGATCTCGGACACGGATTCGTCGGTCATCTTCTGAACCCGATCGGACATCTGCCGGCTGTCATCCTGGCTGATATCGCCATCCTTTTCGAGCTTCTTCAGAAGGTCCATGCCGTCCCGGCGAACATGACGCACCGCAACCTTGGCCTGCTCGCCATATTGATGCGCGACCTTGACCAGTTCCTTGCGGCGCTGCTCGTTCAGTTCAGGAAGCGGGATGCGCAAGGTGGTCCCGTCCGTCACGGGATTGAGACCCAGATTGCTTTCGCGGATGGCACGCTCGACCTTGCCGACCATCTGCTTGTCCCAGACGGAAACGGTGACGAGACGCGGCTCGGGAACGGAAATATTGGCCACCTGATTGATCGGCATCGCCGAGCCATAGGCGTCGACCGTGATCGGATCGAGCAGATTGGGCGAAGCACGGCCGGTTCGCAGGCCCGCCAGATCGCTCTTCAGCGAAGCGATCGCCCCGTCCATTCGCCGCTTGATGTCTTCGAAATCGAATTCGGCCATGTCGTCTCCTCACATATTTCGCCTGCCGGCATCGTCCTACGCGACTGCAATTTCAGTCGGCGACGATGGTCGAACGTCCAGATCCGGACAGGATTTTTGCAAATTCGCCCTTTTCGTGGATCGAAAAGACCACAATGGGGATATGATTCTCGCGCGCCAACGCGACGGCGGCGACATCCATGACGGCAAGGCCCTTGTGCAGGACCTCGGCATGGGTCAGCCGCTCGAAGCGTTCGGCCGTTGGATCTTTCTTCGGATCGGCGGAATAGATGCCGTCGACCTGCGTGCCCTTGAAGAGCGCGGCCGCGCCCATTTCCGCGGCGCGCAAGGCGCCAGCCGAATCGGTCGTGAAGAAGGGGTTGCCAGTGCCACCGGCGAAAATGACCACGCGGCCAGCGGCCTGATGGGCCAAAGCCTTTCGCTGGGTGAAGCTCTCGCAGATTTCAGGCATGGCGATCGCGGATAGAACCACGGATTCAACGCCCATCTTGTTCAGCGAGGTGCGGAGCGCGAGCGCGTTTATGACGGTGCCGAGCATGCCCATGTGGTCGCCGGTCACACGGTCGCCGCCCTTCGAGGCGACGGAGACCCCGCGAAAAATATTGCCACCGCCGATGACCACCGAGATCTCGACGCCTAGCCGACGCACTTCCGCAATGTCGCCTGCAATACGGTCCGCGACCGCTACGTCGATTCCGAAACCTTGGCTGCCCATCAGCGCTTCGCCGGACACCTTCAGAAGGACGCGGCGATATCTGATCTCCGAAGTCATTGCCTACCCGCTTCGCCCGCCGCATGTCTCAAGGGCCGGACAGGTCCGGCAAAAACGCCATCGACATCGACAGTTGGCCGCATCAAGCATCGCAAGGCCCGGCCAAACGACGCGGTTCCTTGCGATACAGGAAGGGCGCCCGCTTGTGAAGCGGACGCCCGAATTTCGAAAAACCGAAAGAGGTCTCAGCGGCCGGCGGCCTGCGCCACTTCCGCCGCGAAATCGCTGGCCTCGCGCTCGATGCCTTCGCCGAGAGCGAAGCGAACGAAGGAGACGATCTTGGCCGGAGCGCCGAAGTCCTTAGCCGCCTCTTCGAGCGCCTTCTCGACCGTGAGGTCGGGATTGATCACGAAGGCCTGCTTGAGAAGAGCGACTTCCTCGTAGAACTTGCGGAGGCGGCCTTCGACCATCTTGTCGATGATGTTTTCCGGCTTACCCGACGCACGCGCCTGCTCGGAGAAGATCGCGCGCTCACGCTCGACCGTCTCGGCCGGAACCTGATCCGGCGACAGGGCGACAGGGTTCGTCGCAGCCACATGCATCGCGACCTGGCGACCGAACGCGGCGATCTTGTCCTTGTCGCCAGCCGACTCGATGGCGACGAGCACGCCGAGCTTGCCGAGACCGTCGACGACCTGGTTGTGGATATAGGTGGCGACGACGCCCTCACCGACCGAGAGCTTGGCCGTACGGCGCAGCTGGATGTTCTCGCCGATCGTTGCGACGGCGTCCTTTACGGCGTCACCCACCGGCTTGCCAGCGCCCGGATAGGCGGCGGCGGAGACGGCCTCGACCGTTCCGTCGGTCGTAAGAGCAACTTCTGCGACCGTCTTGACGAGCGACTGGAAGGCTTCGTTGCGCGCAACGAAGTCCGTCTCGGAATTGACCTCGACCACGACCGCAGAGGCGCCGTCGGCGGCAACGCCCACGAGACCTTCGGCTGCCGTGCGGCCGGACTTCTTGTCAGCCTTGGCGATACCCTTCGCGCGAAGCCAATCGACCGCGGCCTCCATGTCGCCATTGGCCTCGGCGAGCGCGGTCTTGCAGTCCATCATGCCTGCGCCGGTCTTCTCGCGCAGTTCCTTCACCATCGAAGCGGAGATAGCCATATCGTCCTCTGTCCATATGAGACTGGCGGCCCCGGAAGGCGCTTTCCCTCCTGCGGCCGGAAAAAATTGTGTCGCCACACCTAGCCCGCTGCCATGAGCGACCGCATCCGGTCCGAAGGCGCGAGTCGGCGCACCTGCCCTTGCTGGAACGGGTGCGCCAGAAATGTGACGTCCTGATTACCGCACGACATGGCGTGCGGAACACTGATGTCCGATGCCAGGGCCCACAAGGGCCTGCATCCGGGCCATGAAACGAGAACGGCGCCAGAGGCGCCGTTCCGACCTTGGCCGTTAGGCTGCGGCGTCGTTCGCCTGCTCAGCCGGCGCCTCGTCCAGCATCTCGACCGGCGCGTCTTCCATGGCGCCGATGTCCATGCCCGTGTCGCCCTGCTGGCGCGCGATACCGTCGACGGCGGCGCGAGCGATCAAGTCGCAATAGAGCGCGATGGCGCGTGAGGCGTCGTCATTGCCCGGGATCGGATAGTCGACACGTGCGGGATCGCAGTTGGAATCGACGATCGCGACAACCGGGATATTGAGCCGGCGCGCCTCGTCGATCGCAATCGACTCCTTGTTGGTGTCGATGATGAAGATCATGTCCGGCACGCCGCCCATGTCGCGGATACCGCCGAGGGCGCGCTCGAGCTTGTCACGCTCGCGGGTCAGCGTCAGACGCTCCTTCTTGGTGAAGCCCTGGGCTTCGCCGGCCAGGAGTTCGTCGAGACGACGCAGGCGCTGGATCGAATGGGAAATCGTCTTCCAGTTTGTCAGCATGCCGCCGAGCCAGCGGGCATTGACGTAGTACTGGGCCGAACGCTGGGCTGCGTCGGCGACGAGATCGGACGCCTGGCGCTTGGTGCCGACGAAGAGCACACGACCGCCGCGCGCGACCGTGTCGGACACGGCCTGAAGGGCGCGATGAAGCAGCGGAACGGTCTGCGCCAGATCCAGGATATGGATGTTGTTGCGGGCGCCGAAGATGTACGGAGCCATCTTCGGGTTCCAGCGATGGGTCTGGTGACCGAAGTGAACGCCGGCTTCGAGAAGCTGGCGCATGGAGTAGTCGGGAAGTGCCATTGTCTTGCCTTTTCCGGTTAAGCCTCCACGGGATCGAGCGAAGAATTCGCCACCGGTGGACGGAAGCGCCTTCGCGAAAAGACGCGTGCCGTCCGGTTCCCGTGTGTGGAATGAGGGCGCCGGTACCCCATCCGCCGCCAAAAGGCAAGCCGGGCGCTGCGCCGCTCGTCCCTTTATGGGGGTGTCATCACCCCTTTTCAATCTCACCGGCTTCGCAGGCGGGTGCGTCGAGATAGGTCAGTTCGTTCAAGCGCCCCTGAAGCGAATAACCCTGGAAGCTGAGGGTGAGGTCGTCGGAGACGCCATTGGCATAGAGCGTATAGGCGGTGCGGAAATCGGGCTCGGCGTCGGCCTGCTCGGCGCCGCTGTAATAGGCTTCGGAGACGCGCCAGCGATCGAGGCCATCCAGGCGTTGCGCGAATTTCGCGGCTTCGTCTGGATCGCCCGCCCCGGCCTCACCGTCCTTGGCCGGTGCCGCCGAGATGATGGCCGTCGAGCGTGTCAGCTTGCGCGCATCGGGATCGCCGTCGAAGATGGCGGCTTCATGGACGAAGGCGCCATCCTCGGCTGCGGCAATGAGCGTGCGCGTATGGGCAACGGGGAAAGCGGCGAGTGGAATATCGACGGTCTCGACTGTGGGCGCCTCATAGGCGACCATCGTCGTCTGGCCGCTGGAGGTCGCAGTGCCGACCGAGCGCTGGCTCTCGGTGCCATCCACATAGGTCTTCATATCGAAGGTGAAGCGATCGCCCCTGCGTGTCTCGCTCGCCTTGGTCTGCTGATCGGTGACCACCACGTCCTGCGGACTGATGAAGCGCGCCACAAAGCGATAATCGAGTTCGAAGGTCTCGCAGTCCGGCCGGGTCATCTCCACGACGATACGGCCTTCTACCGAATCGATATCGGCGGGCTCTCCCGCAAGGCTCACATCATAGACAGCCCGATGCGGGACGAGATCGACCGCAGCGGCGGCGTTCGGGACCCAAGCGGCACCGCCGGCAAGAAGGATGGAAATCAGGCGTAGGATCATTTGGAAACTCTTTCTCTCCACCCGCCTATCGGCTAGGCCTTTCCGAAAAATCGGGGCTGCTCGACGCCGATGCCCTCAGTGGCGCGATAGGCACCCTGCGCAACGCAACAGGCCCTCGACGGCCAGAACACGAGGACATTATGGCCCATACGATCGAATCGCGGCTTTCGGAAGCCGGTATCACATTGCCGGACGCCGCAGCACCCGCTGCCAATTATGTCTCCTATGTCCATTTCGGGACGAGCCTGCAGACATCGGGCCAGCTGCCGATGGAAAACGGCAAGCTCGCCATGACCGGCAAGCTCGGCGGCACCGTCTCCCTCGAAGACGGCCAAAAGGCCGCCAAACTCTGCGCCATCAACATTCTCGCCCAGGCCAAGGCAGCGCTCGGCGGCGACTGGGACCGGCTCGGCCGTCTCCTGAAGCTGACCGTCTTCGTCGCCAGCGAGGCGAGCTTCACCGAACAGCACAAGGTCGCCAATGGCGCGTCCGACTTCATGGTCGAGATCCTCGGCGACATCGGGCGCCATGCCCGCTCGGCGGTCGGCGTCCCGGCGCTGCCACTGGATGCCCCGGTCGAGATCGAGGCGCTGTTCGAAATCCAATGACCCGGCGCACCCCGTCCGTTAAGGCCAGGTGGCTGACCGCCCTGCCCTTTGCCCATCGCGGCCTGCATGACGGCAACCGCTCGGTGCCCGAGAACTCGCTTGCCGCCGCCCATGCCGCGATCGAAGCGGGCTACGGGATCGAATGCGATCTGCAATTCTGCGCGGACGGGGTACCGATCGTCTTTCACGACGACGTGCTCGAGCGGCTGACAGGCCGTTCTGGCTCGGTTCGCGACCTGACATCGCAAGAGGCCACGGCTTTGACGCTCTGTGGGACCGACGAGCCTGTACCACTCTTCGCGGAGTTGCTCGCTCTCGTTGCGGGCCGAGTGCCGCTGCTTGTTGAACTCAAAGCTTGTCCGGAGCGCGACGCGACCGGCTTCGTCGAAGCCGTCGTCGCAGCGCTTCAAAATTATGACGGTCCGCTAGCCCTGATGTCCTTTGATTATGGTCTGGTCGATGCATGCCGAGGCCGTGCTCCTTCGAGCGTTCCTGTCGGGCTGACGGCAGAGGGCAGCCAACCGGACGAGCTCTCGGCCCATGACGATGCTCTGGCCAAGGGCTTCGACTTCGTCTCCTATGATCACGCGGCGATGCCCAACGCCTTTCTTGACGAGGTCGCCGCGCGGGGCCTCCACATTCTTTGTTGGACCATTCGCAGCGAGGCCGAAGCGAGCCGCGCGCGTCAAACGGCGGATCAGATCACATTCGAAGGCTTTCGCCCCTCGATTTGACGACGCGGCAAAGAGAAGCGCTTGCCGCCATGGGCACGGCTCCATAAGTCCTTGCCCATGACCATGGACCGGCAGCCCGACAGGGCTACGTTATCGCTACGCGTCGTCGACGCCATCCAATCGATCCCCGCCGAGCGCTGGGACGCATTGGCCGAGACTGCCCCCGGCGGCGAAGAACAGCCGAAGCCCGCCAATCCCTTCCTGTCCCACGCCTTTCTCTCGGCGCTCGAAGACAGCACTTGCGTCGGCGAGCGGGCCGGATGGATACCGCAACATCTCGTTCTGGAAGATAGCGAGGGCGCGATCCTCGCCATCGCGCCGGCCTATCTGAAGAGCCATAGCCAAGGCGAATATGTCTTCGACTATGGCTGGGCCGACGCCTTTCAGCGGGCGGGCGGGCGCTATTATCCGAAGCTCCAGCTCTCCGTACCCTTCACGCCGGCGACGGGGCCTCGGCTCCTCGTCGGACATGGGGAGGAGGCCGGACTTCGGCGCCATGCGCTCGTGCAAGGGCTCGAAGCCTATTGCGATCAGACCGGCGTATCCTCCGCCCATGCGACATTCCTGACCGAAGCCGATCTCACCGTCATGGAGTCGTCCGAATGGCTGCACCGAACGGATCAGCAATTCCACTTCTTCAATCGAGGCTATGACAGCTACGAAGATTTCCTGGAGCAGCTCGCCTCGCGCAAACGCAAAAATCTGCGCAAGGAACGCGCGAGCGCAATCGAGAACGGCATCGAAATCGAGTGGCTGACGGGAAGCGATCTCACCGAGCGCGCCTGGGACGCCTTCTACGAATTCTATATGGATACAGGCAGCCGCAAATGGGGTCGGCCCTACCTCAATCGGCGCTTCTTCAGTCTGATTTCCGAGCGCATGGCCGACCGGATTTTGCTGGTGATGGCCCGGCGCCAGGGGCGCTATATTGCCGGCGCGCTCAATTTCATCGGCGCCGAAACGCTCTATGGCCGCAACTGGGGCTGCATCGAGGACCATCCTTTCCTGCATTTCGAGGTCTGCTACCACCAGGCCATCGATTTCGCGATCGAGCACAAGCTCGCGGTCGTCGAGGCGGGCGCACAAGGGCAGCATAAGATCGCTCGAGGCTACGAACCGGTGACCACCCATTCGGCCCATCACATCCGCCATCCCGGCTTGCGAGCGGCGGTCTCCGATTATCTGGAAGCCGAGCGCATGGAAGTTGACGAGATCGGCGCCATTCTCGGCGGACACACGCCCTTCAGGAAGGGCGATTGACCTTTGCGAAAGAGCTAAATCGGCGCCCCTTCCAAGGGTGACACTCATGGAAATCCGAGGCCGTCCCGCTAATGTCCAGATGACGCGCGCCGATCGGAATCGGCCTTCTTTGGGGGACCCACATGACGACCTATGACGACAGCAACATCTTCGCCAAGATCATTCGCGGTGATATCCCAGCCATCAAGCTCTATGAGGACGAGAACACGCTCGCCATCATGGACATTATGCCGGAATCGAAAGGCCACTGCCTGGTGATCCCGAAGGCGCCATCCCGCAACCTTCTCGATGCGTCCGACCAGGCTCTTGCGGCCGCCATGCCCGTTGTGCGCAAGCTCGCCAATGCCGCCAAGACGGCCTTTGCGGCCGATGGCGTCCGCGTCATCCAGTATAACGAAGCGCCGGCCGGCCAGACCGTGTTCCACCTCCACATCCACATCATCCCGATCTATGAGGGCGTCGCGCTGAAAAAGCATGCCATGGGCGAGGTCGATCAAGAAACGATCAAGGCCGATGCGGAAGCCATCCGCGCCGCCCTGGATTGAGGACGTGGCGGTTCAGCTAGAAGAGTATCGTCGTCAGAGATTGGTGCGGGCGGCGGGACTCGAACCCGCACGCCTTGCGGCTCGGCATTTTAAGTGCCGTGCGTCTACCGGTTCCGCCACGCCCGCAATCGCCGAAACGCTACTCGATCGCAGCGGGTGATGCCAGCCTCTCGTCATGGCCGAGGCGCTCATTTTCCAAGACGCTTAGGCAATGATGGCGTCAGAGCATCAGGTGTTCAATCGGCATCGCCAGATGCGCTTGATTGCCTTGATCCCGTGCCGGATGGCCGCGAAGCCCGCGCCCCTTTTTCGCCCAGCGCTCTGGCAAGCTCGCGCTCTCAAACTTCGCCATTTTCGAGATCGCTCCCCGACCGCTGACGCCTAAGGTGGAGATATTGCGGATTGAACTGACCGAGATCGCGAAGGCCGGCCAGATCCAGAACCCTCAGCCAACGTCCCTCGAAAGCGATCAGTCCGCGATCGCGCAGATCGGCCATAGTTCGATTGGTGTGGACCGTGGTGATGCCCAGCGCGTCGCTCAACTCGTTCTGGGTGATCGGCATATGGAAGGACCGATCCTCGACAAGTCCGACCGCCTCCAGCCGCGTGTAGAGCTCGCAGATGAGATGCGCCATGTTCCGGTCGGCCATGCGACGGCCGAGCCCGACGATCCATTCCCGCATCACCGATTCGTCCGCAAGACTTGCCCAGACCAGCCCGTCGATCACGCGCGGATGCCGGCTCGCGAGTTTAGTGATCGTGCTCGGCGGAATTTCGACGATCATACAAGGAGAGACCGAGGCGATCCCGTGATCCATCTCCTGCAGACGGGTGATGTGCGGATTGCATAGATCGCCGGGCACCAGGAAGGCCGTGATCTGACGGCTTCCGTCGCGCAGAAGTTTGTAGCGGCAGGCGATGCCCTCCATCACAACGCGGACGCAGTCCGGCCGATCGCCCTCATGGATGATATCCGTCCGCCGCGGAACCTCGCGGGTATCCGATGTGATGGCTTGAAGCACGGCGCGGTCATCACTGGAGAGATCGACGGGATGGGAAAGGCGAAGAATGAGCGGGTTCTGCAAGGTGTTATCTGCGTTGCGGGTGGTCGGCGATACCTCCCCGCTTCCGCCATCGCGCGAAACAAAATATGTTAATGGCTTGGCCGTTTCAGTTGAGAATATTTGTAGCTTGGCATGGTTCGCCAAGGGGCGACGATAACCTCCGGCGCATCACGCCACTTGAGCGAAAGGCGTTTCCTCAACGTCATTCGAACGTCCAGACGTGAGCGGGATAGGATGGCTTGGGACTCAGTGCGCAATTGCCCATCCGCGCCAGTGCATTGCTGTAAACTGAGACGCGGCGGAAGCGGGGCTTCTCGCCGTGCCGAGTATCAGAGCCCGCGCGGCGCTCGAGCGACTTGGAAATTCGTGCCGTGAAGCGATCAAACGGATTTCGTATCAAAGCAGTCGCCCGCCCTCGCTGACTTCTCATGGTAACTGGAAGATCGTCATGCCGCTCCAGAACCGGGTAACGCCGGAAGGCGACTTTGTCGCGCACCCATCTCGCTCCGGCCTCTTCATGGGCAATCGCGGCATTCTGCATGATGAGACCAAACAGCTCGGCTCGGCGCGCTGGCGCCACAAGCATTGGATCATCTGCCGCCTTGTCTTCGCCGGTCGGCAGCGTGAAATGATGTCCAAAGGTGCTTATACCGAATTGTTCTTTCTCGACGAAGCGGTGGCTCTGGCAGCCGGCCATCGCCCCTGCGCCGAATGCCGCAGAGAGGCCTTCAAGGCCTTTCAGGCCGCCTTTGCCGGGCCGGGCAAGGAGCCGATGTCGGCAAAGGCGATGGATGACGCTCTGCATCGGATGCGAATCGACAAACGCACCAAAGCGCCGAGCCGTGCGGGGCTTGCCGCCGAGACGCTGCCCGACGGTGCCTTTATCCGAATGGAGAACGAAAGCTGGCTAATCCTTGGAAAGAACCGTCTTCGTTACCGACCATCGGGATATGACAAGACCGAGCCGAGGCCGTCCGGGCTCGTGCCAGTCCTAACACCGCTACCGAGCCTCGCCGCCCTTCGCAATGGCTATCGGCCCGTCCTGCACGAATCGGCAACAAGGCTCAGTGGCTAAGACGAAACGACACCCGTCTGCCCTTTCGCGCCAACTCTCGCCTCAGCGTGTCACGCGGCAGACGGTCGTCTCGGATGACTCTTTTCGCCGCTCGCTATAGAGATCGCCACGTGGGCCCTTGGTCCACCACACCCATTCGCCGGACACATATTTCGCCCCCGAGGCCGAGAGAGTGGAGACGAACAAGCGAGGACTGCCCTCGACGGGCAGGATCGCCAGGTTGTTCGTCGGCATGTTGAGATATTCAACGCTCAAGGAGGTGGGCTGCGCGTCAGCCGAGGCGCGGCACTCATAGGCGACGCTCTGGCGGTCGACCGGACCATCGAGGTCGAGCGACACAGTTTCCGAGTGAGCATGGGGCGTGCCGCCGATCGCCACGAGCATCGCGCCGACGACGCTCAGGCACCGCACAGGCGTCCAACGCCGAAAATACAGCCGGCGCATCCCGCCCTGTTCTTCACGTCTCTTCCGGATAGAAGGAGTCATCCAGCAATTCGTCCATGGTGAAAGGGCAGGCATCGGGAAAAATATCGGGGTTGAGTTCCGTCTCGCCCGCAGCCTTGTCCCGAGCGATATCATAGGTCTTCGAGATCTGTTCGAGCGCGTAAGGACGCAGGCTGGGGCTGTCGTCGAGTTCTTCGTTGAGCGCACGCCGCTGCTCGCGGATCGTTCCTCTCCAACTGCTTGATCGGCCTTTCGGCTGAAATTTCCACTTGAGCAAATGCTGAAGCAGGACCGTCGTCCGCGAACTGATCTCACGCTTCTGCGATCGACCCAAATCGTGCACCTCGTCCACCAGATTCGCGACGTCCAGCGCGTCCCAGCGCCCCTCGCTGAGCGCCAGCGCCTGTTCGTTGGCCCAGAGAAAGAAATCTCCGCGATGGGTCGCCGCTGATGCCCGTCGATCGATCGTTGGCACCTGCGGGTCGGGTGAGACCACGTCGTCCGATCGCCGGTCCCACTGCAACTTGGACATTATTCCGGGCTCCATCATCAAGATCGGCGAGCGGCCCGATCAAAAGAGGAAATAGCGCTGGGCCATGGCAAGTTCCTTCGCCGGCTCGCAGGTGAGGAGTTCACCATCAGCGCGGACCTCGTAGGTCTCGGGATGGACCTCGACAGTCGGGGTCGCGCTGTTGTGGATCATGGAGGCCTTGGAGATGCCGCCGCGGGTGTTCTCGACCGCCAGGAACGTCTTGTCGCAGCCAATCCACTCCTTGAGCCCGTCCTCGATCGCCGCTTGGCTGACGAAGGTGACGCCGGACGCGCCGACCGCCTTGCCGAAGGCGCCGAACATCGGCCGGTAATGGACCGGCTGGGGCGTCGGGATGGAGGCGTTGGGATCGCCCATGGGCGCCGCGACGATCATGCCGCCGAGAAGCACCATCATCGGCTTCACACCGAAGAAGGCCGGATCCCAGAGAACGAGATCGGCGCGCTTGCCGACCTCGATCGAGCCGATCTCCTTGGACATGCCATGGGCGATCGCCGGATTGATGGTGTATTTCGCCACATAGCGTTTGGCGCGAACATTGTCGTTCTCACCGCTCTCGTCGGGCAGACGGCCCCGCTGGCGCTTCATCTTGTCGGCGGTCTGCCAGGTTCGGATGATGACCTCGCCGACGCGGCCCATCGCCTGTGAGTCCGACGCGATGATCGAGAAGGCTCCCATGTCGTGGAGGATGTCTTCCGCCGCAATCGTCTCCTTGCGGATGCGGCTTTCGGCAAAGGCGATGTCCTCGGGGATCGAGGCATCGAGATGGTGGCAGACCATGAGCATATCGAGATGCTCTTCCAGCGTGTTCACCGTATAGGGCCGCGTCGGATTGGTCGAAGACGGCAAAACGTTGGGCAGGCCGCAGACCTTGATGATGTCCGGCGCATGGCCCCCGCCGGCCCCTTCGGTGTGGAAAGCGTGAATCGTGCGGCCTTTGAAGGCGTCGACCGTGTTTTCGACGAAACCGGATTCGTTCAGCGTGTCCGTATGGATCATCACCTGGACGTCGAAATCGTCGGCGACGGACAGGCAATTGTCGATCGCCGCCGGCGTCGTGCCCCAGTCCTCATGCAGCTTCAGGGCGCAGGCGCCGCCTTTGATCATCTCGATCAGCGGCGCCGGCAGTGAGGCATTGCCCTTACCGGAAAAGCCGAGATTCATCGGAAAGACGTCGGTTGCCTGGATCATGCGCGCCAGATGCCAGGGCCCCGGCGTGCAGGTCGTCGCCAGCGTGCCATGGGCCGGTCCCGTGCCGCCGCCGAGCATGGTGGTGACGCCCGAAAACAGCGCCTCCTCGATCTGCTGCGGGCAGATGAAGTGGATGTGGCTGTCGAAACCGCCGGCGGTGACGATCTTGCCCTCAGCCGCGATCGCCTCGGTGCCGGGGCCGATAATGATATCGACGCCCGGCTGGGTGTCGGGATTGCCGGCCTTGCCAATGGCGACGATCCGGCCATCCTTCAGGCCGATATCGGCCTTGTAGATGCCAGTATGGTCGAGAATAAGGGCGTTGGTGATCACGGTGTCGACCGCGCCATCCGCTCTGGAATGCTGCGACTGGCCCATGCCGTCGCGGATCACCTTTCCGCCGCCGAACTTCACTTCTTCTCCATAGATGGTGAAGTCCTTCTCCACCTCGATGAACAATTCGGTATCTGCCAGCCTCACTTTGTCGCCAGTGGTCGGACCGAACATGGCGGCATATGAGGCGCGGGAGATCGTGGCGGGCATGGACGTCCTCTCGGGAATAAGGCGCTTGATCGACAAAGCGGCATTTGACCGCTTCGCTTTCAGAATAAGCACCTCGCGAAGGCTTGTCTTCCCTGAATCCGTGAAAGGCCCCATATCGATCGGCAATGGCCAAAAACCCCGCCCAAAGATTTCACAGCGATCTCGTGACCCCTCGGTGGGCGCGCCCATCGCTCGCCCTTTCCCTCGTTATCGGACTGACCGGTCTGGGCGGCGTCTCAGCCGTCTCGATCGGCGAGAGCGCCGCCCAACCGTTCGGGCCCGGTCCGGCGGGTACCCTTCCGGGAACGTCCAGCACCGGGCAGAGGATCGTCGGCGCGCCGCCACCGCCCTCCTCTGGCCTTCGCATTCCGAATGCGGAGGTTTTCGGCGACACGGTCTTGGAGCGGCAATATGGTCGCGAGTTCGACGACAGCTATCTGAAACCGAAGGTTCCGCAGCCCCAAGCCGGCAACTCCGCCACCGAGCAAGCGATCCAGGGGCGTTCAGGCCTGAGCAATCCGGCCGCGGACTTTTATTCGCGGCAAGGGCCCTCCGCGATCGGCGGCTCCAGCATTTCCGGAACCGAAAGCCGCGGGCGACGGCATCCGGCGGAAGGCGGGCGCGCGATCATTCGGCGCTGACCCGAGTGCGAGGACCTTTGTCGGAACCTCGAGCAGTCTCGCCGCTTATCTTCTGAAACCGATTGTCTTGACGACCGACGATGATAAGTCTGTCACCTTTAGACTGCGGCACGCGAATGAGGACAGGACCGATGCGCCATTTCAGCCTTCTAACCGTCGCTCTGGCCCTCGGGGCGAGCCCCGCCATGGCTCAGATCAGTTCGGGCGTCGGCTCGACGACTGGAAGCGCGACAGGCGGCATCCAGACTGGTGGCGCCTCGACCAGCAGTTCGATCGGCGGCAGCGCGACGGGAAGCGGTCTGTCATCGACGTCTCCGGGCATGTCCGGCTCGCTGTCGAACGATTCCATGTCCTCCGGAACGAGTTCGATCGGCTCCACGGGCGGCGATCTGGGACTCGGATCGACGGGCGCGACACAATCGCCATCCGATCAGAACAGCCTCACCGCCACGGAAGGGTCCTCCACCATCAACTCGATCAATGCCGATGCGCTGGCCAGGAGCGGCCAGACGGGTACATCCTCGGTGACGAGCTTCGGCGGCGAGAGCGGCAGCGACTTCCAGTCGACGCCCGGCGCTGGCAGCAATGCCGACTATCGAATTCCAGAGCCGCCCGTTGGCATCGATCTCGGCAATATCCGTTCAGGTCTCCAGAACGCCCCGAGCGCCACGCCGAAAATCGGGGAATGATCCCTTCATGATCACTGGATGACGAGGTGGCGGCGTTCTACTCCGCCGCTTGCGTGCCAAGCCCATGGGGATGGGAGGCCGTGGCGCCTTCGACGATGGCGAGCGACCGGTTATCGACACCCTTCTCACGAGCTTCGATCGCACCGGCGATCGCACGCTTCAGACCGTCCTTGATCGATAGGGTGGCCAAAAGAATTTCATCACTGCGCATGAAATCGAGGACGCGGTACGGGGAGACATAAGGCCTGACGAGAATGTCGGGCGGCGCGACCTTCACCTTCAGATCGATGATCGACTGCATCATCAATTGGGACGCACCGACCATCGCCTCCATCGTTGCCGGTACGATCGACGGATCGCCTTCCGGCCCGCCATTCACATCGCAGGCAATCAGAATATCGGCGTGATCGCGCAAGCGGTCATAGGGCAGCGGATTGTAGATGCCGCCATCGATCAGGATCCGCCCCTGGCGCTTGACCGGCCGGAAGACGGCCGGAATGGCGGCCGAGGCCGCAAGGGCCGAGAACAAATCGCCGCTATCGAGTTCGCATTCCAGACGCCGATAGAAATCGGTCGCCATGACGCCGAGGGGCGTGCGAAGCTCCTCGAAGGTCTCTGGAAGATCGTCGGGTAGGAACACGCGAACGACCCGCTCAGCGTTGAGCTGGCCGATGCGCAGGCCGCCGTCCGCCATGAAATGCTGAAAGCTCGGCGGGCGGGTTTGCCAAAGCCGCGAGATGACCTTCGGCATGTCGGCGAAGCTCTCGGTGACATAGTCGCTGATCGTCTGTGCCGAGAGACCGGCTGCATAGCCGGCTCCCATGATCGCGCCGATCGAGGAGCCGACGATGCGTGTGGGCACGAGGCCGAGTTCGTCGAGAACCGCAAGCACATGGATATGGGCGATGCCGCGAGCGCCACCGCCCCCCAGCGCGAGTCCGATCCGCGGCGCCACTCCGGTCAGGCTCCCGCCGGACCGACGGTGATGACGGTCGGCTCGACCGTCAGAAGTTTCTTCGCCATCGCCTTCACCTCGTCCAACGTGACCGCGTCGATCAGATCCTGACGCCGATCGATGTAATCGGTGCCGAGATCGTCGAGCTGGATGCCGACGAGAGTTTTAGCGATCGCGCCCGAAGAGTCGAGATTGCGAACGGCATAAGAGCCTTTCACATAGGCCTTGGCCTTGGCGAGTTCGTCCGCCGTCGGACCTTCCGTCGCCATACGCTCGATCTCGTTGCGGATGATAGCAATGCTCTCCTCGGCCGCGTCGGCTCGCGTCGCGGTGGAAATGCCCAGGATGGCGGCATGGTCGTAGGAGGCGAGATACGAACTCACCCCATAGGCGAGGCCCCGCTTTTCGCGGATCTCCTCATAAAGCCGAGAAGAAAAGCTGCCGCCGCCGAGAATGTGGTTCATCAGATAGGCGGCGAAGAAATCCTTGTCGTCGCGCTCGACCCCCGGCAGGGCGAACTGGATGGTGGTCTGGGGGATCGCGAGATCGACGGAAACGCGGTCGCCATAAGTTGGCTGCACGTCTGCCACCGGCGTCAGCCCGGTCGTCTCCGGCAGATCGCCGAACACGTTGTCGAGCACCTTTCCGAGGCGTTCGGGATCGATATCGCCGACGACGCCGACGACGAGATTGTTCCTGGCAAATGCCCGAGCACGAAAGTCCTGAAGATCGCCGGGCGCGATCGACCGCAGGGTCTCCAGCGTTCCATCACTGTCCCGGCCATAGGGGTGATCGGCGAAAAGACTTTTGCGGAAGGCCTCGCCGGCCAGCGTCCCGGGATCGTTCTCCTGCGAAATGATGCGCGTCGCGATCTGGCCCTTGATCCGCGAGACCGGTTCCTCGTCGAAGCGCGGATCGGTCAGCGCCAGATGAAGAAGGTCGAAGGCTTCGTCAGAAAAGTCGGTGATCGCCGTGATGCTGCCGGTGAAGTCGTCGCGGCTCGCATCGAAGCCGAGCGAGACGCCGAGATCGTCGAGGCGGGTCTGGAAGGCTTCGCTCTCGATGTCGCCCGCGCCTTCATCCAGAAGCCCCGAAAGGAGATTGGCAAGGCCCGCCTTCCCTTCCGGATCCTGCGTTGATCCGGCGCCCTGAAACGCGAAATCCATGGCGATCAGCGGATTGGTATGGTCTTCCACCAGAAGCGCCTTGATGCCGCCGGGGCTCGTGACCTCCTGGATATCGACCGCTTCGGCCGAGAGCGGCCAGAGCGAGACAAGGGCCAGGGAAAAGACCGCGGCCAGCTTCGGCATGCGCCGGGTGGCGCTCGTCATAATCGTCCGCATATCAAAGGCCTCCGCTCGTTCCTTCACCGTCCGCGCGAACATCGTTCGATGCCGCGACGGATGGTTTGGTCTGCGATGGCACTCCATCGCGATCCCCTCCGGCCTCGCTCCTCTGAGCCGGATCGGCCAGATTTGCGCCGTCGGCGGCCGCTCTGCTTTCGTCCGCCGGCAGAAGGTAGCCGGTCACCGAGCGTTCAGGCTTCAGATAGGTGCGAGCGGCGCGGTTGACGTCTTCGATGGTCACGGCCTCGATGCGCTCGGGCCATTTTTCCACGTCTTCGATCGTCCGGCCCGTGGCCAGCGCCGTCGCGAAGCGCCGAGCCATCGCGGTCTGGCTGTCGCGAAGATAGATGACGCCCTTGCGCACCCGGTTCTTAGAGCGCTCGAGCTCCTCTTTCGTGATGCCGTCCTTCACTAGGCGCGCAACTTCGGCCTCGACGGCGGCCTCGACCTCGTCGAGCGAGGCATCGCCGCGCGGGCTGCCATAGAGAACAAGACGCGTATCATCGAGCGCGGCCCCGGAATAATAGGCGCCAGCACTGGCCGCGATGCCCTTGTCGATGATCAGATCGCGATAGAGCCGGCTCGTCGTTCCGCCGCCGAGGATGTCGGCCAGAATGTCGAGCGCCTCGGCTTCGCCGGGCTCCCCGCTCGTGGCGGATGGGACGAGATAATTGGTCTGGAAGGAGGGCTGGGTGACGCGTTCGTCGCGCAAGGTCACGCTGCGCTCGGCGATCGGCTCAGGCTCCTGCGGGCGCAGTCTCGGACCGACCTCGGCGCGCTCGGCAATCTGGCCATAAGTCTTTTCCGCCAGCGCCCGCACCTCGTCGACCGAAACGTCGCCCGCGATCAGAAGGACGGCATTGGAAGGCGTATAATATTTGTCGTAGAAGCGGATTGCGTCCTCGCGCGTCAGGCTCGCGATCTCCTCCGGCCAGCCGATGACGGGCGTCCCATAGGGACTGTTGAGAAACAGCGTGCCCTGGACGATTTCCGAAAGCTTCGCACCCGGCTCGTTGCCGACGCGCATGCGCCGTTCTTCCTGGATAACGTCCCGCTCAGGCAGAACCACCTCGTCGGTGAGGACGAGATTGGACATTCGGTCCGCCTCGTAGCTCATCACCATTTCCAGCGCGTCGGACGGAACCTGTTGATAATAGCCCGTATAATCGTCCGTGGTGAAGGCGTTTTCCTGACCGCCGATCTCGGCGACCTTCTGCGAGAACTCGCCTTCCGGATGGGTCTTCGTGCCCTTGAACATGAGATGTTCGAGAAAATGGGCAACGCCGCTCTCACCCGGCGCCTCGTCCGCGCCGCCAACCTTGTAATAGATCATCTGGGTAACGACAGGCGCCCGGCGATCCGGCAGCACGACGACCTGGAGTCCGTTATCCAGCGTGAAACTCGTCACATGCTCATCGGGGATGGCGGCATCGCCGACGCTAATCGGTGCCTGTTCGGATGGGCTGGCGGCAAAACACGGAGCCGTGACGACGAGTGCCGCCAGGACGCTCGTCGCTTTGGCGCTGCGTACAAACTGTTGGATCAACGATGAAATCCCTGCCTCGTCTTACGAAAAGCTGTGCACCACCATATGGCGGAGGCAGGGCATGCACGCCAATTACGGTTTCGTTAGGAAGATGCGATCAACACGACACCCCTAAAGTGAAATTTACCGCTGTCGATCTGTTCGCCCAATTTCCTCAGCGATCTGTACGATGAGATCGGTCTGGCCGTCTTCGAACCGTGCGTGCCCACCGGTTCTGACTCCACTTCTAAGCGCCGCTCGGTTCAAACGCGCCTCGAAGTAACGTCTGATGGGCAGCCAATCTGCATATTCGTCCGGTTTTGCCCAAATCGCAGCTATTCGTCCCGTCAGCCCGGCGATCCAGTCAGCCGCCTGGACTGTCTGATATCGATGGCTCTCGACCTGGAAGGGAGGCTCGATAAGGTGACGTCTCGGCTCTCCGGCTTGATACATCGCCTGCGCTGCAGCGCTCACAAGTCGCTCGCGCTGATCGTGTTCATCCAATACCAGCAAGAAGCCGGTATCTCCGCCAATGTCGTCTTCACAAAATTGATCCAATCGCTTGATCGCTTCACGTAAAATCGAGACATAAAGCGCATTCGCGTCATGCTGTTCTGGAGAGCTTGTCTTCTCTACACCCACATAAAAGACGTAACCTCCAACATTTTCGATCTTATTCATAAAGCGGTTGGTGAATTTGCGCAATTCTGAATATTTTTCGACGTTATTGAGAGTATAGAGAGATGAGCCCTTCTTTTCCCAGAGCGCGGGATGTTTTTGAGCCCGCTCGATTTCCCAGGCTAGCAACTCCTGCTTACGCTGGAAAAACCATGTTCCGAAATGGCGCACTTGCTCTACCGGCAAGACGAGGCCGGCTAACCCAAAGACTGGGCTTTCATTGTAATGCGAGTGAGCGCGGGAAATGAAGGGCCCAATGTGCCCAAATTCGTCAAGATAAACGACGAAGTTCACGTGAGCTCCGACCATGCCCCCGGAAAACACGAAGACCCGCGCACAGCGCGGGCCTCGGAATTTGCGCATCTATAACGATGCAACAATCCATAGTTAGTGCTTTTCACTTTTCCAATCAAGCCGCAAATCAGCTTAAGACAAAAAACCGAACGACGCTCTCGCCGATCGACCTCTCGTCCTCCAGCGAAAACCCATCGGGCGTCTCGAAGGCGACATTGCCAGCCTCTTCGATGACAGCGAGGCCGTCCGGCTTCAGCCAACCGCCATCGCGGGCGGAGACGAGGGCCTTCTCGCCAAGGCCTTTGCCATAAGGGGGATCAGCCAGAAGCAGATCGAAGGGTTCGAAGGTCCCGACGCCGCCGAGGCGTGTCGCATCGCGCCGATAAATCTTAGAGCGCCCGGTCAGGCCGAAGGCCTCGACGTTCTGTCGGATCAGCCCCCGACCCTCGACGCTCTCCTCAATGAAGACGCAGAAGCGCGCGCCGCGCGACAAAGCCTCGCAGCCGAGGGCGCCCGTGCCGGCAAAGAGGTCCAGCACCCTTGCGCCATCGAGCCGGAACCCGGTCCGATGGCTGAGCATGTTGAAGACGGTTTCCCGGGTGCGATCCGTCGTCGGACGGATCGTGTGACCTTCAGGCGTCGCGAGCTTTCGCCCGCGAAATTCACCGCCGACGATCCGCATGGCCGGTCAGTCCTTGCGCGGGCCGCGCGGACGGTCGCCGCGAGGTCCCGGTTTGCCGCCCGGTCCGCCCCGTCCCGGCGTGTTGCGGCCGGAGACCGGCGCGGGCCGCGCCGGGCCCCGCTTTGGACGATCCTCGCCGGCAGCGGATTCGGCGGAGCGCTGCTTGGCCTCGATCCGCTTCTTTCCCTCCGGCCGTGCGCCCGGCGCGATCCAGACATTGGTGTTGCGCCGACCGGCCGCGCCGATGCCGGGACGCTTCGCTGCGCGCTCGCCCGATGCCTCGTCGCCGCGTTCACTTCGATCGCCGCGCGGCTTGAAGCCAGGCTTTGCGCCCGGACCACCCTTGCCGCCGCCCGGACGCTCGTTCCGGCGCGGGCGCGTGTCGAGGCGCTCCAAAGCGCTTTCACGCTTCTTCTCGCCGAACTTCTTGCGGTTCGGCGCCGCGGCGCCGCCGGCCGAAACCCAATCGCTCGTGCGGCGAGACCCACGGGTCCCTTCGGTCTCGACGGCCTTGTTGGAGAAGGGCTTGGTGATCGGACCGTCGAAATCGGCTCCGGCTTCCTCAATCAGCCGATCGCCGAGCTGGTCGCGCAGGGTGCGGCCCTTAACCTCGCGCACCGCGCCCTCGGCCAGATCGCCGAGCTGGAACGGGCCAAAGGACAGGCGGATCAGGCGGTTCACTTCCAGGCCGAGATGGCCGAGCACCTTCTTGACCTCTCGGTTCTTGCCCTCGCGAAGGCCGAGAGTCAGCCAGACATTGTGGCCCTGTTCCCGATCCAACACGGCCTCGATCGCCCCGTAGAAGACGCCATCGATGGCGATGCCTTGCGCCAATTCGTCGAGACGCGCCTGATTGATTTCGCCATGGGCGCGCACGCGGTAGCGCCGCAGCCAACCCGTGGAGGGAAGCTCCAGGACACGGGAAAGCCCGCCGTCATTGGTCAGGAGAAGCAGGCCTTCGGTGTTGATGTCGAGACGGCCGACGGTCAGAACGCGCGGCATGTCGTCGGGCAGGCGATCGAAGACCGTTGGGCGGCCTTCCGGATCCTTGTTGGTCGTCACCGTTCCGGCCGGCTTGTGGAACAGCCAGAGCCGGGTGCGCTCGGAGGCCGGCAAGGGCGTTCCGTCGATCTCGATACGGTCGCTGGCCTTCACATCGAGGGCCGGGCTGTCGATCAGCTTGCCGTTCACCTTCACCCGACCGTCGGCGATCATGCCCTCGGCATCGCGGCGCGAGGCGATGCCGGCGCGCGCGAGGCGCCGGGCAATGCGCATCGTATCGGTCGGGGCGGCCTCCTCACGAGGCCGGCGCGCGTCCTCGCGCGGCCTGCGATCGTCGGAGCGCTGTGGGCGGGCGTCGTCCCGCCGAGGCCGAAATCCCTCGCCCTCCTTGCGGAACGCGGGACGCTCGGAGCGCTCGCCGCGCGGCCGATCCCCGTCCTCCCGGCGCCGAAACCCGCCATCGCGCGGTCCCTCGCCGTCCCGGCGCGGCTTTCCGCCAAAGGCACGCCCCTCGCGCCGGTGCGGCCGGCCCTCCCCGGTTTCGCTTAATTCGCGTGGAGCGCGACGGGTCTCGCCCTCGCCGGCGGCTGGATGGTCGCGCTTGCCGAAGCTTCTGGGTTTGCGCGCGCCGCCCTCGCCGCGCTCCCCATCCCTTGTGCGGGGGGCGCCATGGGACATCATTCCCCGGCTCTTGGGCGTAAAGGGCTTGGAAGCGCCCGAACGAGGCCCGGATTTGCGACCCTCACCGCCGCCGGCCCCTTCCCCCTCGGCTCGCTCGCCGCCTTCGCCACGCGGGCGAAAGGAGGGCTTGCCGCCAGGGCGACCCGTGCGAGCGTCGCCGCCCGGCCGGTTGCCGCGACCGCCAGCACCGAAGCGCCCTTCGCCACTGGGCCTTGAACCTCGGCCGGGACCGCGCCCGCCGGATGCGTTGTTGCCGCGTGTCGAGCGGCCGTCCTGATCGTCACTCATGTCATGCCTAATCTGGAGCGATCTTGCCGCCCCTGTCGCCGTCGCATCGCGTTCGGCGGCCGGTCTTCAATGTCGGGGATCGGTCGGCGCACTCTGGCGCCGTTCTGGCCATGCCTCTATCACCGAATCATCGTCATGAAAACGAGAAAACCCGTCGGAGCCCGCAATGAACGATGCCCGGACAGGCCGGCAAAGCAAAGCCTGGCCATCATGAGCGAGCGCAAGAGAAGTTTCATGGAGGCGGCCCTCGACGAGGCCCGCGCAGCAGCAGGGCGCGACGAGACACCCGTCGGCGCGATCATCGTCCGAGAGGGCACGATCGTCGCGCGGGCCGGAAACGAAACGCGGGCCCTGAACGACCCGACCGCCCATGCGGAAATTCTCGCCATTCGCCGAGCCTGCGCCGCGCTAGGCTCGGAACGCCTATCCGGGTGCGATCTCTATGTGACGCTGGAGCCCTGCGCCATGTGCGCGGCAGCCATCTCCTTCGCGCGCATCCGCCGCCTCTATTTCGGCGCGAGCGACGAAAAGGGCGGCGCCGTCGAGACAGGCCCACGCTTCTTCTCGCAAAGCACATGCCATCATGCGCCAGAGGTCTATTCGGGCCTCGCCGAAACCGATTGCGCCGAAATTCTGAGACGTTTTTTCAAGGGCAAACGGGTTCCCTAAGCGGAGGTCCGACCATCTGAATTCAAAGCGCGGTCGGCCGACGCCGTTATGGCCCGGCCTTATGGACCCACTGATCAAAAGGAATCGTCCCGAAGGCTGGATCGTTTCGGTGGCCTGACCGTTCGCCATGGTCAGCCATCGGAGATCGACGCTTGCATCACTCGCCGACGAACAAAGCCTCCAAGACCTGGTCGAAACCCGTCTATCCGCGTCACCCCATAGGGACGATTGCCGCGATGATCGCAAAGCGTGTGGCGGATGAGACGAAACCCTTGATCTATATTGCTGAAACCGGACGGCGGCGGCAGGACATCTTCCGATTGGCGAGCCTTCTGTCGAAACCGGGCTCGGTCTGCGAATTCATGGCCCCCGACGGCTTTCCGGGCGACGGGCTGCCCGTCACGGCGGCGATTGCCGGCAATCGGATGGCGATGCTGCGATGGCTTCGCGATCCGGACAACAGGCCCTCGGTCGTCATTACGACGCCGGCAGCGCTGATCCGAAAGGTACCGCCTCGCTCGGTCACGAAGGCGATGCATCTCGAGATTGCCGTCGGCGAGACCATCGAACTCGAAACACTCAAATCGAGGCTCTCAGCTCTCGGCTATTGGCTTGACGAGCGGGTGGACGAGGCGGGCGAAGCCGCTTTCCGGGGAAAAGTCGTCGAGATCTTCCCGGCGGCAGCGCCGCGCCCCTGCCGAATCGAGCATGAAGACGGTGCCGTCACCGCGATCCGCTCCTATGATCCGATCAGCCAGCGATCGGTTGCCGAGACCGATCGGCTTATCGTCGATGCAGCGAGCGAGATTATCGGGCGATGCGACGGAGCATCCGACGACGACGATCGGAGCCAAGAAGCGCAGAGGGCCGATGATGAAGCAGTCGGTGCGCCGCAATTCTTATGTCGCCATTACGACGCCTGCGAGAGCCTTTTCGATGGACTGCCAGACGCCGAGATCATTCTCGAAGAAGGAGCAGATCTTCGCGCCGAGGAAGTCTTTGCGGCCCTGTCCGCAATCGATGGCGAAGGCGCCAAGGCCCATGCGATCCGATCCGACCATCTGGACCGAGCGGCCTGGGACCAGGCCTTGCGCGATCGCCTGAATGCGCTTGTCGGCGATGTCGAGGCCGATCTCTCCGTGCCGATCTTCGCCATGGAGCGTCAACCTTTCAAGGCCTTCTCGAAAGCCGCCAAGGCTTGGCTCAACGAGGGTTATCGGCTCGTGCTTGCGGGACGAGCCGGCCGCAATCTCAAATCGACAGCAAGGCGGGCGTCCAAAACGCTCGGCGCCGAATTCGAAACGATCGAAAGCTGGGCGGAGATCTCCAAGGCAAAGCCTGGAGCCCTTCTCCTATTCGAGGCAGCGATCGACGAAGGCTTCATTGCCCCGGAGAGCGACATCGTCGTCGTCAGTCTGCAGGATTTGGAAGGCCAGAAGGCCGCCGCGTCGGCCAAGGTATCGGACGTCCCATTCAGCGCCGAGATCGACACCTTCTTCATTGGCGACAAGGTCGTCCATATCGAGCATGGCGTCGCCATTCTCGAAGGTGTTGCCCCGATCGATCCAAGCGGAACGGGGAGCGAAGAAGCCGGCGAGGCTCTGGTTCTCAAGTTCCGAAAGAACGAGACCTTGCTCGTGCCGATGAACGATATCGGCGCGGTCTGGCGTTATGGTGGCCCGTCCAGCGACGTCGCCCTCGACACGTTGAAGGGACAAAGCTGGGAAAAACGGCGCGACGACGTCTTCAAGCAAATCGCGTCGACAGCCGACGCGATGGTCAAGCGCTTGAAGGAGAAGGCCAATGCGAAGGCTCCGGCCATCAAGCCCGATCGGGTCTCTTTCGAGCGCTTTTGCGCGCGTTTTCCCTATGAGCTGACACCGGATCAGAATAACGCGGTCATCGATGTCCTGGCCGATCTTGCCGCCGGGCGGCCGATGGACCGGCTGATCTGCGGCGATGTCGGCTATGGCAAGACGGAAGTGGCGCTGCGCGCGGCTGCGGCCGCAGTGTTTTCCGGCAGGCAGGTCGCTGTCATCGCACCGACGACGGTGCTTGCGCAGCAGCATTATCGCAGCTTCGCCGAACGCTTCGCGCCGCAGAATGTCGACGTCGTCCGCCTGTCCCGACTGGTCGAGAAGAAGGAGGCCGAAGCCGCGAAAGAGGCGTTGAAGACGGGCAAGGCGAAAATCGTTATCGGCACCCATGCCGTCCTCTCCGAAAGCCTCGAATTCAACGATCTGGCACTTGTCGTCATCGACGAAGAACAGCGCTTCGGCAGCGAGGCAAAGGCGCAAATGAGGGCGCTGGCCGAGGGACTTCACTGTCTCGCCATGACCGCGACCCCGATCCCGCGCACCCTCCAGGCCGGCTTTGTCGGGCTGAACGATCTGTCGATCATCGCGACCCCGCCCATCCGCCGAAGCCCTGTGCGAACCGAGACCGGCCCCTTCGACGATGAAAAGGTGCGCAAGGCGCTGGCAGAGGAACATGCCCGCCAGGGCCAGAGCTTCGTCGTCTGCCCGCGCATCGACGACCTCGAACCCATGGAACACAAGATCGCGGAGCTCGTGCCCGATCAGCGTGTCGTCACGCTGCATGGGAAGATGAAGGCCGACGAGGTCGAGGATGCGATGCTCGCCTTCTCCGAAGGTGACTATGACATCCTTCTCGCAACGACCATCGTCGAAAGTGGGCTCGATGTCGCCAATGCCAACACCATGGTCGTCTGCCGGGCCGATCGCTTCGGCCTTGCCGAGCTGCATCAGCTGCGCGGCCGTGTCGGGCGCGGCGTCAGGCGCGGCCATGTCCTGTTGACAACGGACGCAACGGAGGAGATCGGCGAAGACGCCGAGAAGCGCCTGAAGGCGCTCGTCGAATTCAACACGCTCGGCGCCGGCTTCGACATCGCCGCCCGCGATCTCGACCTGCGCGGGACAGGCGAACTCCTCGGCGACGAACAGGCCGGCCATGTCCAGACGATCGGCATCGGCCTTTATCGCAAGATGCTGGAACAGGCGATCGGCGTTGCCGAAGGCGGGCCCGGTAAGATCGAGCTCCGCCCGGTGGTCTCGCTGGGGCTTTCAGCCTCGATCCCCGTCGATTACGTGCCAGAGCCGGATATGCGCATCGAGCTCGCGCTGCTTCTGGAGCGCGTCGACGGCATGGCGACTTTGGAAGAGCTCAAGGCCGAGATCGAGGATCGTTTCGGATCCATGCCGAAAACGCTCGAAACAAGCTTCGAACTCGCCGAATTGCGGCTGCGATGCGCTGAATTGGGCGTGACGAAGCTCGATTTCGGCCCCAAAGCGACAGCGCTCAGCCTGACGCCTGAGAGCGTTCAAAAGCTGGAAGCGTTGAAACTCGATGATCAGGACAAAGACGACACGGCGTCGATCCGCTGGTCGAAACAGCGCCTTATCTTCCCAGCGCCGGGAAGCGAGGAAGCCAACCGGGTCGACCACGCAACGAACGTTCTCGACCGCCTGGAGACGATGCTGATAGAGGCTAGCGGCTGAAGAGGCGAGGATCGATCAGCCGGCCGCGACATTAGGCCGGGCTTTGCTGGCGGGTGCCGGTCTCGGCCTCGTCCTCGCCGTCGTTGGGCTTCACCTCGTCCTGCGTCTGCGCTTCCGCCTGCTCCACCGCCCAGGCACTCGCGGCCTCGACGGCGACCGGAGAGGTCGTGGGCACGACACCGATATAGCTGTCGGTCTGGCTGGCCGGCAGAGCGGAACGCTGGGTCATGCGATAGAGCGCATAAAGCGCGATCGCCGCGAAGCTGAGGCTCAGGACCAGCCAGAAGGTGAAGGGACCGGCACCCTGCATCGCCCAGCCGGTGACCAGCGGGCCGATGATCGCGCCGAGGCCGAAAGTGAAGACGAGACCGCCGGATGCGGCCGGCATGTCCTCGGCCGACAGGAAGTCATTGGTATGTGCGAGAAACAGCGCGTAAAGCGGCGTCGTCATGCCGCCGGCGAGAAAGGCCGCGATCAGAAGCGCCACGATCCCGCCCCCGGCAATCCAGCCGAACAGGCAGGATATGGCGCCGATCACGGAGACCGCGAAGATCACGAGCCGACGATCGACCCGGTCCGATATCCAGCCGATCGGATATTGCAGCACCAGGGCGCCGGCAAAGAGCATGGCGATGAATAGCGAAATCTCAGCCGCCGTCATACCGATCAGCGAGCCGAAGACGGCACCCATGCCCGATTGGGTCGCATAGACGCTGCCGAGCAGGAAAATGCCGATCGTCCCGAGCGGCGAACCGGAGAACAGGGCTCGGAGCGGCATCGGGCGCGTCACATCGGTCGTCGGCGCCCGCGACACGGTCAGAAGAATGGGCGCAAAGGAGATCGAAACAAGGATCGAGGCGCCGATGAAGAGAACCGAGGTCGCCGGATCGCCGAGATTGAGCAGGCCCTGCGCGCCGATAATCCCGACCGTCTGCGAGATCATATAGGCGGACAGTACCTTGCCCCGTGTCTCATTGGTCGAGGCATCGTTCAGCCAGCTTTCGGCAGTTACATAGACACCGGACATGCAAAAGCCGATGAGAAGGCGCAGCACGGTCCAGGCCCAGGGCTCGGTCAGGAGCGGGAAGCTGATCAACCCCGCCGACATGAAGCTGCCAAGCGCGGCGAAAACACGCACATGGCCGACCCGGCGGATCAACGAGGGCGTGAACCGCGCGCCGGACAGGAAACCCACGAAATAGCCCGAGGTGATGATGGCGAGTTCGGTCGCGGAAAAGCCCTCGATGCCACCGCGCAGACCGATGAGGGTGAAATGCATGCCGTTGCCCAGCATGATCAGGACGATACCGATCAGAAGCGCCCAAATACCGGACAAGACGTTGAACATCGGCTGTCTGCTCCCTCGACGCCCCATCACAGACGGACCCCATGCCGCCTTGGAGGGCTCCCCTTGCCCTCGAGCCGACAGCTCGACACCGCTAAAGGATAGAGAAAAGGCTGCCGACACGGAAAGGATAAAAGGGACGCGGGCATTTGGAAAAGCGACGCGGCTGGCGGCGATGCGTCGTTGCTCTTCGCCGTCGCCTGCTCTCGAAGGTGTGTGCCTCGGCTCGTTCAGAACACCGGCAAAGCCATTGGTAGGTGGTGTGGGTAGCCCCTCGGCAGACATTCGCTCGCCGGCCAGACAGCAGACTACGCTCGGTCACAGACGGCGAGTTGATCTTGAAGCAGAACACTTCGACGCATCGTCATTGTCGGCCATCATGCCGAGAACCCAGAAACGTCTGAAACAAGAGCGGCTTCATCGGCGCACTGGATGCTCGGGACGGAGCCCGAGCATGACGATCTCAATGAAAGTCAGCGCCAGACCTTCGAGTGCCGAGCATTCGATAGATGCCGCTTGAAGAAGCCGTCGTGCGACCAGGACAGGCCAACACTTCATATGATTATCGATTTGGTTTGTCGCAGGTTCTGGGCAGAAAATCGTAGAGCACGTTCCGGAGACTTGCTAGGAGCCCACGCCGAGCGGCCTTGACCGCTCGGCGTATTCTCGTCTCACCAAGCCCGACTTAGACCAGCGCCTTGCCCTTGGCGTCGATCGCATTGGCGACGGCTTCGTCGGTCGCCTCCTCCGGCAGGAGGATCTCGTTATGCGCCTTGCCCGAGGGAATCATCGGGAAGCAGTTGGCGAGATTGGCGACGCGGCAGTCGAAGAGGACCGGGGCGTCGACCTTCAGCATCTCGTCGATCGCATCGTCCAGATCACCCGGCTTTTCGCAACGCAGACCGACGGCTCCATAAGCCTCGGCGAGCTTCACGAAGTCCGGCAGCGCTTCCGTATAGGAGTGCGACAGGCGATTGCCGTGCAGCAACTGCTGCCACTGGCGCACCATGCCCATATACTGGTTGTTCAGGATGAAGATCTTGACGTTCGCCGAATGCTGAACCGCCGTTGACATCTCCTGCATATTCATCAGCACCGAGGCATCGCCCGCGATACAGATCGAGAGCGCGTCCGGATGCGCGATCGCAGCTCCGATAGAAGCCGGCAGACCATAGCCCATGGTGCCGAGACCGCCGGAGGTGAGCCACCGGTTCGGTGCCTCGAAGCCGTAGAACTGGGCTGCCCACATCTGATGTTGGCCGACCTCGGTCGACACATAGGTCTCCCGATCCTTCGTCGCCTCGTAAAGCCGCTGAACCGCATATTGCGGCATGATGACGTCGTTGTTCGGCCGATAGGCAAGGCAGTTGCGCGCCTTCCACTTCTCGATCTCGGTCCACCAGCCCGCGAGCGCCTTTTCGTCGGTTTTGGCGCCGCTCTGTTTCCAAGCTTTGACCAGATCGGCCAACACATGGCCCACATCGCCGATGATCGGCAGATCGACGCGGACATTCTTGTTGATCGAAGAGGGGTCGATATCGATGTGGATCTTGCGCGAATGGGGCGAGAAGGCGTCCAGCCGGCCCGTGATGCGGTCGTCGAAGCGCGCGCCGACGCACAGCATGACGTCGCAGCCATGCATGGCGAGATTGGCCTCATAGGTGCCGTGCATGCCGAGCATACCCATCCAGGACTTGCCGGAAGCCGGATAGGCGCCGAGCCCCATCAGGGTCGAGGTGATCGGAAAGCGGGTCAGATCGACGAGCTCGCGCAAGAGGCGCGTCGCTTCGGGCCCGGAATTGATCACGCCGCCACCCGAATAGATCATCGGGCGCTTGGCCGAGGCGAGCAATTCGACCGCCGCCTTGATGCTGGCCTCGTCGGCCGAGAGTTTCGGCCGATAGCTCTCATGAACCTGATCGGGCGGCGGCGGCGCGTAGAAGCCGGTCGCGAACTGAACGTCTTTCGGAATATCGACGACGACCGGGCCGGGACGGCCGGTCGTTGCGACGTGAAACGCCTCGTGCAGGACGCGGGCCAGCTGATTGACGTCCTTCACCAGCCAGTTGTGCTTGGTGCAGGGGCGCGTGATGCCGACCGTGTCGCATTCCTGGAACGCGTCCGAGCCGATCAGCGTCGTCGGAACCTGGCCGGTGATGCAGACCAGCGGGATCGAATCCATCAGCGCATCCTGCAGCGCGGTGACCGCATTGGTCGCGCCAGGGCCAGAGGTGACCAGCATGACGCCGGGCTTGCCGGTGGAGCGGGCATAGCCTTCGGCCGCATGGCCGGCGCCCTGCTCGTGGCGCACGAGAATGTGGCGAACCGCCTCCTGCTGGAAGATCTCGTCATAGATGGGAAGCACCGCGCCGCCCGGATAGCCGAAGATGTCCGTGACGCCGTTGTCCTTCAGCGCCTGGACGACCATTTCGGCCCCAGTCATTTCCCGGGGTTCGCTTATTTCGAAAGTGTCCGTCGTCATGATGTCCATGTCCTGCCCGATCTCCTCCAGCACCGGGCCATCCATGTTTCGTCCCGGCGTCGGCGCATGAAAAAAGGGCCACTCGGGCCCTTGGTCATTCGCGCACACGTGGCATTCGCCGAGCGGTTCAAACCGCTTCGCGTGTGCGCATCCCTACAAGTACGATGATGGTCGTGTTGGTCATGGTGGCGGACGCTATGCCTTTCCCTATCGTTCGTCAACGCCTTTTCGATCCGCCAGACAACAAGCGGGTCGTGCTCTCCCCGGCCAGCTAGGCACCACGGCAAAAGGCCGGACGCCGTCCAAGCGGTACCCGGCCTTGTTTTATTGGCTGAAACAGGCGTCAGAACGGTGCGACGACGTCGTAGACCTGCTGGCCCCATTGTGGCTGCTGGACGTCGGTTACCCGGCCACGGCCGCCATAGGAGATGCGCGCTTCCGCGATCTTGTCATAGTCGATCGTGTTGTCGGCCAAGATGTCGCGTGGACGGATGATGCCGGCGATCGACAGGACGCGCACCTCGAAATTGACCCGCATTTCCTGCTGGCCGGAGATCATCAGATTGCCGTTCGGCAGTTCCTGGGTGACGACCGCCGCGACCGAGAGCTTGATGTCTTCCGAGCGCGAGATGCGCCCTGCCCCCTTGGCATCGGATTTGCCGTCGGCTTCCAGATCGACGCCGACATCCGGTAGGACCCATTCGCCGAGGGCACCGGCCAGGCTCAGGCCGGCACCGACCTTCGATTCACGGGTCCGATCCGTCGCGTTGCGTAAGGAGGCCTCGTCCTTGATGTTGATCCGGACCGTCACGATGTCGCCGACCGACAGGGCGCGCGGGTCGTGATAGAAGTCGGCCCGGTCGTCGGACCAGAGCGAATGCTTGCCACGCGGCCCGCCTCTCGGGAAGGCAGCCGGCTGAACGAGGCTCGGATATTGATAGAGGCCGGAGCCCACCGGAGACAGTGCCGGCTCCTTCATCGCATTCTCCGGCGCCGTCGAACAGGCCGAGAGAAGAGCAAGGACGGCGCAGGCAGCGAGGGGGCGAAGGGTAAGGCGCATCAGTGCTGGTTCTCCGCGACCTTGTCGCCCGCGGCTTCGTCGCTCTTGGTATCCGAAGACGTCTTTTCGACGATGAGCTTGGCGACTTCCGCGGCGACCGCCGGCTCCATTTCCGAAAGAATGTCGCTCGCCTGACGTGGCTTGAGGCGCACGAGGATCATCGCGGCATTCTCGGTGCCGAGCTTGGCAAGCTGCGGCGCGGCGGCATCGGACTTCATCTTCGAATAGATGTCGACGACGACGGTGGAGGCCGATTCCAGGAAGGCTTTCCGCTCTTCCATCCATTTCTGATACTCGGCCCGTCGCGTCTCCAACTCGTCGATGCGCGAGGTGATCTCGCCTTCCAGTTCGCGAAGCTGCTTTTCCTGGATGGCGTAACGGGCGTCCTGCGCTTTGTCGGCGATGTTGAGACAATAGTTCTCGACCTCGCTCGTCGGCTTGGCCTCAACCGGTGCCCCGGTGGTTTCGTCGACGATGCGCAGCTCTTGCGGTGGGAGCTCCGGCGGGCTCTTGGAGTGCTTGGTCGCCTCGGACGCGAAGGTCGTGCCAGCACAAGACAGGGATAGAGCCAAGGCCAGCGCCGTCAGAGCCTGAGTTCGGGCGAAGCGGTCGAGAGCAATCATTGCACCACCAATTCAGCTTGAAGGGCACCGGCGGTCTTGATCGCCTGAAGGATCGCGATGACCCCCGAAGGCTTGAGGCCGATGCGGTTGAGGCCCTGCACCACGGTGTCGAGATCGGTGCCGCCGACGAAGGCGAAGTTGCCACCTTGCTGATCGGCATTGACGATCGTCTCCGAGGTCACCACGGTCTGGCCGTTCGCCAAGGGATTGGGCTGAGAAACCTGCGGCAGTTCGGACACGCGAACCGTCAGATTGCCGTGGGTCAAGGCAACCGTGGAGATCTGGACGTTCTGGCCGATCACGATCGTCCCGGTCCGCTCGTCGATCACGACCTTGGCGGTCTGATCCGGATCGATCCTCAGATCGCCGATCTCGGCGAGGAAGCGCACGGGCGAAATATTGCCGGGCCGCTCCAGTTGGACGGTCCGATAGTCCTCTTCGCGGGCGACGGGCGTGCCCCAGCGTTCGCTGGCATAGGCGTTGATGAGATCGACCATGCGGATCATGGTCTTGAAGTCGGGATTGGAGAGCTCCATCGAAAGCTGGCCGTCGTCATTGAACGAACCCGGCACCTCGCGCTCGACGAACGCACCGTTCGGAATGCGGCCGGTGGTCGGCACACCCTGGGAGAGCGTCTCGCTCGCCCCTTCCGTGGCAAAGCCGGTGACCGCGATGGGCCCCTGCGCGACGGCATAGATCTCGCCATCGGCGCCATAGAGCGGCGTCATGATCAGCGTGCCGCCGAGCAGCGACTTGGCATCGCCGAGCGAGGAGACCGTGACGTCGATGCGTGAACCAGTGCCGATGAAGGCCGGCAATTCGGCCGTGACCGTCACGGCCGCGACATTCTTGCTGCCCGATGCCTGTTCCCGAATATTGACGCCCATACGATCGAGCATCGATTGCAGCGACTGCTCGGTATAGGGCGAGTTGCGCATGGAATCGCCCGTGCCCTGAAGGCCGATGACGAGACCATAGCCGACCAGCTGGTTGCCGCGCACGCCCCGCACAGAGGTGATGTCCTTGATGCGAACGGAGCCGAGCGCATCTTCCGGATTGCCGCGCACATAAGGTGTCGCGCTCGGGCCGGGATAAGCGACATAGTCCGCCGCTTCGGCGACCGGCGCAAGCGCCAGAATGGCGCCGAAGAGACTTGCGAGAAAACGGCGGGGCACGATAGGCCTCATCCTTGCACCTGGACCGAGCCGTCGGAGTCGACGACGCCGGACACGGTGATACCACTGTCGATATTGCGGACCTGAACGACCTCGCCTTCCGCGCCCGACTGAAGCGCGGTGCCGAGGCCGGTGATCGTCAGCCCGGCGGCCTGATAGACGAGCATCACCGGCATTCCGGCCTTGACCGAATCGGCGGTGGTCAGATCGCTGAGGCGGATCGCCTGTCCCGGCACCAGGCGCCGGCGCGCGACCTTGCCCCGCAATTCGCTCGGATCGGAGACGAAAAGGGAGAGCTTCTCGTCCTTGACGATGAAGCTGCGCGTGCCGAGGCCCGCCGAGAGCACGTCCTTGCCGGCATAGACCACGGCGCTCGGAACCGGCAGATCGACTTCGGCGGCCAAAGCCGCCGTCGAAAGACAGGAGGCGGCGGCGAGAAACAGGAAGCGCTTGAAGCGGGCCATGATCAGCGAATGCCCTTGGAGACGACGCTCGCCATCTCGTCGGCGGCCGAGATCACCTTCGAATTCATTTCATAGGCGCGCTGGGCCGAGATCAGTTCGGAGATTTCCTTGATCGGATCGACGTTGGAGTCTTCGAGATAGCCCTGATGAATGACGCCATAGCCCGGATCGCCCGGAATGCCGGCAACTGGCGCGCCGGAGGCGACCGTCTCGCGGAAGAGGTTGCCGCCCTCGGCATGAAGGCCCGCATCGTTGGCGAAGGTGACGAGCGAGAGATTGCCGACCGTCTGAAGCTCGTTCTCGACCCGAGCGAAGACCTCGCCGCTGGAATTGACGACCACTTCGGTCGTGTTGGCCGGCATGGTGATGTTCGGCTCGACCAGGAAGCCGTCGAGCGTGACGAGCTGGCCTTGCGCATTGGTGTTGAACGCGCCGTCGCGCGAGTAGAGCGTATCGCCGCCTGGCCCCTGGATCTGGAACCAGCCCTGCCCGTTGATGGCGAGGTCGAGCTTGTTGCCGGTTTCGCGCAACGAGCCCTGGAGATGGACGTTGCGGATGGCGGCGAGCCGGACGCCAAGCCCGAGCTGCGCGCCCTCCGGCACCACACCCTCGGCGCCCTGAGCCGCGACCCCTTGCGCGCGCTCCACCTGATAGAGGAGATCGGTGAACTCGGCCCGGGCGCGCTTGTAGCCCGTCGTGTTCACATTGGCGATGTTGTTGGCGATGACCTCGACATTGGTCTCCTGGGCGTTCATACCCGTCGCCGCGATCGCAAGTGCCCGCATGGCTGTCTCCTTCCGTGCGAAAGATGTGCTCCGAAAGGGCACCCTCTGCGCTCGGCCTCGATGGTTTCGAATGGTTTCTTGTCGCCCATGCCCGGCAGCTGGACCCCATGGGCATATGGTGGCGCGAAGGCTGTCGCTTCGCGGCGAGGCTCATGCCGTTTCAGGTCGCGGAAGTCAGATCCGCTTTCAGCTTCCCGCGCCGGTGAGACCGGTGCTGGCGGCTTCGACCTCATGTCAAAGCCGGTTGCGGAGCGATGGCCCGCCTTATTCATAGGACTTCCGCGACGCTTCGCTCCGTCCGCGATCTGCCGTCAAACCCTGGCCCGGTCGGCGAACCGTCCGCGTCAGGGTCGCGATCAGATCGCCATGCGCGACAGTTCCATATAGGCGGCAACGGCCTTGTCGCGGACCGCGACGGCGGTCTGGAGCGTGCGCTCCGCGCTCATCACTGCTTCGACGACGGCCTGGGTCGAGGCCTTGCCGTTGACGCCCTGGATGGAGGTCGCCTCGGCAGACTTCATGGTGTCGACGGCGTCGACCATGACGCGGGAGAGCACCTCGGTGAATTCGTTGAAATCCACCGACGAGGCGCCGCTCGAAGGGGCGACGCCGCTCGAAACCGAAGGCGTGTTCGACGGGGCAATGGTGGAGTTGGTGGCGAAGGAGGATCCGATGGCAGGGATCATGGGCTCAGCTCCTCAGAAGATCGATGGTCATGTTGATGATTTCGCGAGCCTGCTTCACCACTTGGACATTGGCTTCGTAGGACCGGTTGGCCTCACGCATGTCCATCATTTCGGTGAGCATGTTCACGTTCGGACGCTTGACATAGCCGTCGGCATTGGCCGCTGGATTTCCTGGATCATATTCCTCGACGAAAGGCGTATCGTCGGTGCCGATATCGGCGACCCGGACGATGCTCGCTCCCGTGATCTCGTCGAGGGTCGAGCCGAAGGTGACGGTCTTGCGCTGATAGGGATCGCTGCCGGCCGTCGCCCCGGTCGTTTGGGCGTTCGCGACGTTTTCTGAGACGACGCGCAGACGAGTGGACTGGGCGTTCAGACCGCTGGACGCGATCTTCAGCGTGGTGACGAGAGGATCGGCCATGGCGCTCAGCCCTTCACGGTCATCATCAGCATGCGGTGAAAGGACTTCACGATGCTGGTGTTGAGGGAGTAGTCGCGGGAGACCTCGCCGGCCTTCAGCATCTCTTCTTCAATGGCGACGGAGTTGCCGGAATGCTTGACGTCCCAGGTGTTGGCGTCGAGCCGGTCCGCTGTCGGCCGCTCGCGACCGGAGCCTTCGCCGAAGCCGGCGAGATGGCGCGGATCGGAGGCGCGCTGGCTCATGCCCGTGTCGGCCAGAACCGACTCGAAGGAGGCGATGTCCTTGGCCTTGTAGCCGGGCGTGTTCACATTGGCGACGTTCTCGGCGACCGTCGCCTGGCGCTGCGAGAGCCAGGAGGCGCGGTCGGAAGCGAGTCCGAAGAGATAGACCTGATCCATGACGGGCCCCGAAATTGGGTTCTTTGTTCTGCCCGTTGTTCTAGGGAAAGGCGCTTGTCCGAAGCTGAAGACGTTTCGAAAGAGTTAAGAACCCGCTGCTACGCTGGGTCACTCTTAATCTTTATGCCGGAAACATTAACGCGGGCGCCGATCGCGGAACGCTCTCATTAGTAGTATATTACATACCAGGATGGATGTTGGAGCTTGAATCCAGTCGCTCGAAGCCGGTATTTCAGGAAAGATCGAGATGGCTGGAGCAGAGCTTGCGCAGGATATCCGATCCGGCAATCTGGTGGTCTGCGGCCCTCATCCTCCTGGCTGCCAGGAAGCGCCACTGAAGCGGCTTCATTCCTTCGTGGCCCCGCGTGGAGCCCGCGCCGCTTGGGCAAGACGCCGGCCTATCGTTAAGCGGGACCAGATTCGAGACATAGCCAAGCGCGGCGCTGAACAATTGCCATTCGCAACGATCAAGAGAGACGTTGCTGCCAATGCGCGCTGCCCGAGCCGGGAAGCAGGCTTTCGCCCGCCTCAATCGTGACGTTCGCGAGGGCTCGTTCGCTCAAGCCGGGCATCGGCAAGGATGCTGCGGAATCGCCGCTGCTCTTCGGCGTCATCGGCATCGCCATGTCCGGCAAAGTCGACATAGGTGATGTCGACGGCGGCGGTCGAGGCGCCAAGTTCCAGACGAAAATGCGCGGTGAGGTCCTGGTGCTGGAGTTCAAGCGCCAGACAGACGATCGGCGGCGTTGCCCAGGTGACACGAACGTCGCCGGAGTTGGCAAAGCGCAAGACGTTCGGCTTCAAGGTCAGTTCCGCCGAAGACGAGACGATGTCGGCGATATTTCCGTAATGCTCCAGCCGGAGATAGGCGATGTAGTCCACAACGTCGACGAGGCGGAGCTCGGCGACGAATTCGCGGATAGCATCAGCCAGAAGTCTTTCCCGGACCAGGGTCGTGCGTTTTTTGATGTCCAGCATCTCAGGCCGTCAGCTCACTCTTGCGAGAAACAAGGATCGCACGGTCGCTGCCCGTTGGCACGACTGAAACCACGTTGTCATATCGTGGTGGATTGGCAAGTTCGACGACGGAGACGCTTGCGTTCGAAGCTGCATGCCGGACGATCGACGAGGCGTCACGGCTAAGGAGGCGAAGTCTGGAGAATTGCGCCGAAGCAGACGGAAGTTTGGGTCCAAGACGATTTTGCGGCGAAGCACCCTGTCGCTCAGAGGCGCCGTGCGGCAAGCTCTTCACCCTCTCCATCGGTGCCTCGATCAACGCCATACTGTACCGCTTTCCCTTGACTGTCCGTATCCGTCGATCCCTCGACGCGATACGCCCTTTGCGATTTCACCCGACGACCCTTCAACGGCCTGGCGAGCGTCACAGCCTGCCTCGAGACCGCCGGATTTCGTCGGCGAAATGTCACAGTTGACGTTCTATGCCTCCTGCCTTCCCCGAACCATGTGAACAGCTTAGATGTAGATACGCGAGCACAAGGTTCCCGCATCCTCCACTATTCGCGGGACCCGCTTCGTCCATATGCGATGCGCATGGGCCGTAGCGACATGCGTGCGACCCCGTCCGTCG
This sequence comes from Fulvimarina manganoxydans, assembly GCF_900176465.1. Classification (GTDB taxonomy): domain Bacteria; phylum Pseudomonadota; class Alphaproteobacteria; order Rhizobiales; family Rhizobiaceae; genus Fulvimarina; species Fulvimarina manganoxydans. The sequence goes on along the minus strand of NZ_FWXR01000001.1, from coordinate 425,828 downwards.
AGGCCGCGACGCCATCACGCGGATCAAGCGGTGGCGAGTGCCACTTTGCTGCCGCCTCGGGTGTGGAGATAATAGATGAGCTCGGCGACCGCCTTGTAGAATTCGGGCGGGATCATCTGATCGATCTCGACATGCTCATACATTGAGCGGGCGAGAAGCTTGTCCTCGATCACGGGGATCTCGTTCTCCTCGGCGATCTCGCGAATCTTCAAGGCGACAAGATCGGTACCCTTGGCCAGAACAACGGGGGCGCCGCCCTCTTCGCGCGTATAGCGCAGCGCGATGGCGTAGTGGGTCGGATTGGCGATGACGAGCGTCGCCTGGGGCACGGCTGCCATCATCCGCTTGCGGGTGCGCTCACGGGCGATCTGGCGCTGGCGCTGCTTGACCATCGGATCGCCTTCGGACTGCTTCATCTCGTCCTTGATTTCCTGCTTGGACATGCGCAGATCGCGCCGCCAATGGAAACGCGTCAGTGCGATGTCGGCCGCCACCAGAAGGATGGTCGCGATCGCAACGCCCGACAGAAGCTTCATCGCGAGCGAGAGAATCAGTTCCGGCAAAAGGACGGGATCGGAATGCATCGTCTGCATGATCGCCGAGATGTTGCTGACGAGCACTGAGCTGACGACGGCGCCGATCATGATGAATTTGAACACGGCTTTTCCGAATTCCGTCAGGCCCTTAGGGCCGAAGATGCGCGTGGCACCGGAGACGGGTGAAACGTTCGAAGCCTTGGGCTTGATCCGCTCGAAATTGATCTGAGGCGGATTTTGCAGAATCGATGAAAGAATGCCGCCGACCGCGAAGAAGATCGCGGCGGGCAGGACGAAGGCAGCGCTCTGGCTGGCCAGAACCGAGAGGACATGAAGGGCATCCCTGCTCGTCTCCAGATCCCACTGGAGAGGGTTGTCGAACGTCGTCTCGAGACTTTCGGCAAGACGGCTTCCCGCCTGCCGCGCCTCGAAGGCGATGAACGCCATCGTCGCCAGAAAAGACGCCAGGATCGGCGCTTCGCGCGAAACCGGAAGGTTGCCCTTCTCGATCGTGTCGCGAATCTTCTTCTCTGTCGGTTCCTCGGTCTTCGAGGCTCGATCTTCGCTCTCCGCCACGGCCGATTAGCCCGCAAATCGGTTGACGTTCCGTGAAACCCCGACCGGTCGAGCGGCAAAATGCCGATCGAACCCGATCATTCCGATCCCTCTTCGTCTCTGAGCTGGATCGTGCCCGCCCCTGCCATCTCGAGCGCGAGATTGGCGATCTCGCGGCGAGCCGCATCGATGTCCTGCTTGAGCGGCTGGACGTTCTGGCCGAGTTCGGCCTCGATCATGCGGCGTGCACGGGCGCCATGCGCCGCGAGCACGGACTCGCGGATCGTCTCGTCCGCCCCGCGCAGGGCCATGATGACCGTGTCCGCGGCAATGCCGTCGAACAAAGTGAGTCGCGCACGGGCCGGCATTGTCGGGATGTCCTCGAAGGCGAAGAGCAGCTTCTTGAGCTGTTCGGCGTCCTCGGGCATGTCCGTCTCGATGACCTCGATGAGCTCGTTGCCGTCGGTCTTGTCCATCCGGTTGATGACATTGGCCAGCATCATATGGCTGGAGCCATTGTCCGCATCATCGCCGGTGACCAGATAGGCCTCGCGCACATGTGTCTCGAACAATGCCTGGACAGGAGCCGCCAGCGGCTTGACCATGAGCATCCGGCGCATGATGTCGTTGCGCATCGACGGATCGCACGCCTTGATGATCGTGACGGCGACGTCGCTCGGAAGCTTTGAGAGAAGCAACGCGACGATATGGGGATGCTCGCCCGACAGCTTGCCGGCCAGAACCGCGCCCTCCATCTCCGCCATCGCTTCCCAGACATTCCGGGTGTCGGCGTAGAGAATACGGTCGATGTCGTCCTGACGCTCGTTGGGGAACAGCGACTGGAACTCGTTCTCCGTCAAAGCGCTCTTCAGGAGCTTCGTCATCTGCTGAGACGGTCCGGGGAAGATCGGGCCGCGCTTGAAGGTGTCGGAAAACTCCTCGACCACGGCTTCGATCTGTTCCGGCAAAACCTCGTTCAGCGATGCCGCGGCTTGGCGCAGAGCGACGATCTCGTTCGGCGCCATGTGCTTGAGAACCCGAGAAGCGCCTTCGGAGCCGAGCGCCAGGAGGAGCACGGCCGCGCGCGCACCGCCCGACAAGGGCGGAACTTCGAGGTCTTCCGAGTAGCGAGCGAGGCTGGTCATCGCGAAATCAGGCCGCCTTCGACTTCTTCGCCTTCAGGTTCGACCCAGGGGTCGCAACCTCGGTCAGCGTGACGCCGAAGCGCTGCTCCTCCTTGTCGAGAACCACGATCTCGCCACGAGCGATCACGCGACCGTTGACGACGACGTCGACCGGATCGCCGACCTTGGTGTCGAGCTTCACGACCGAGCCGCGATTGAGTTTGAGGAGATTGGCGACGGAAATGCGTGAGGAGCCGAGCACGACCTGCATCGTCACCGCCACGTCCATCACGAGATCGATGTCGATCTCGTCGGCGCCTCGGAAATCCGGCTGTCCGTCGTCATCATCCTCGATGTCGTCGCGATCGTCCGAATCGAAGGAGAAGGGGGAATCCGGCAGATCGAGCTCGTTGCCGTCGAATTCGTTGGGGTCGCTCATGGAGTGTCATTCTCCTGATTGATTGGAGACCCTTCGCCCGGTCGTCATGCCGGCGGGTCGATAAACCATGGTTACCGTGGCAGTCTGGTGTGAAGCTGCCATCGGGGAAGACGATGTCCTAAGAGGCCTTTGCAAGATCGGCCGGCAGGGCCGCAGGTGCGGCGGGACGCCGGCTGGTGCCGGTGTGATATTCGGCGCGCTCCACGAGGCTGGCGAGACGCAGGCCGACTTCCGCCGCCCGGTTCGATTCGGCCTCCAGACGGCGCATCGTGTCGAGCCCATCATGCTTGAGCGCGATCACCGCCTCGCAGGCCTTGTTGAGCGAACGCTCCGACTCGGCGAGCGCTGCCGCAAGCCCGCTCTCGGATTCGCGCAAGGACTTCAGCTCGCGATACATCCGCCCACTTCTCACGGCGGTGACGACGAGCGCGACCATTAGGACCGCGTCAATCAGCAAGGATCCCATCGATGAACTCCTGGGTCGGGTCGATCCGCTTGTCGAAGCGGACGACGTAGGACTCGCGGGCAAAGCCCACCTGCGCCTTGAAGAGGGGCTTGCCCTCGCATTCGATCGCGATGGCCTCCGCAACGCCGGTCTCCAGCGCAAGGGTCTGGCCGACCCGGAAGCGCGCGACCATCGAGAGCGGAACCTTCTTGCGGGCCAGAACCGCCTCGAGGTTGAGATCGGACTTTTCGAAATTGCGCTCGATGGCTTCGGTCCAGGCTTCGTCGGGCGAAGGCTGCGGCGGCTCCGGCATGACGATCAGGCTGCGCCGGATGAGCGCCACATAGGCGTTCGGAAGCGCCAGCGTGATCACATGCTTGGCCTCGCCCCGCGCCACTTCGAAGCGCATCAGGACGAAGGATTCATCCAGCCCGCCGAAGACGTCCCCGAATTGCTCGGGTTCGGCAAAGCTTCCGAAGCTCAAGCCCGCCTGATCGACATCGCGAAGCGCTTTGTCGAACTGCGAGAGCAGCGTCTGGAGGGCCATCTTCACGACGGCCTTGTCGAGATCCGTCAAGGCTCGCTCAGGACTTCCCTCGCGCGCCGGAGCCGCGCCGAAGAAGATCTGGATCGCACTTTCGACGAAGCTCTTCGACACGGACATAAAGGAGGGCCGGGCAAAGCGCCGGCTCTTGAAGCTCGCCACGAGCTGATCGGCGTTGTCCTCGTCCTCTGCGTCGGGCCGAGGCCCCATATCGAGGCCGAGAAACACGACCTCCGCATCCTTGATCGACAGCCGGTCGAAATCCTCTCCCGTGGCGACCGCCGTCTTCTCGCCGATCAGGCTGAGACGGGGCAGGCGTGACGGTTCGACCTGCGCCGCATTTCTCAGGCGGGCGCCGATGTCAGTCGTGGTTTCCACGGCGGCGGTGTTGCTCATCGTCCGCTCCCTTCGTCACGCGGCTCAGGCCGCTGCTCCACCGCCGAGCGTCTCGGCCTCGACCTGGTCGATCGTCGGACGGTCATAGGCGGATACGGTCTTACGGCCATATTCGATCGCGACCTGCGGCATGGCGCCGTTCATATAAGCGATCAGGGTCGATTTGATGGTGATGTAGACGCGGCACTTCTTCTCACGCACTGACTTGATCTTCGAAGCGATCGGGCCGACGACGCCATAGGAGAAGAAAACGCCGGCAAACGTACCGACGAGGGCCGCCGCGATGAGCCCACCCAGGATCTCCGGCGACTGGTCAAGAGCGCCCATGGCCTTGATGACGCCGAGGACCGCGGCGACGATGCCGAGTGCGGGCAGACCGTCGGACACGTCCTGCAGGGCGTGCTTGGGCTTCATGGCATCGTGGGTGATGGTTTCGATCTCTTCTTCCATCAGGGCCTCGATCTCGTGGCTCCTTGCCGAGCCCACGATGATCAGACGAACATAGTCGCAGATGAAGTTGAGCTTCTGCTTGTCCTTCAGAATGGACGGATAGGCCTGGAAGATCGTTGATTCCGCAGGGGCATCGATGTGCGCCTCGACCTCGGAACGCGACTTGGACCGCATCTCGCGCATCAGCTGATGCAGAAGGCCGAGAATTTCGAGATAGTCTTTCTGCTTCGGCACGGCATTCTTGAAGGCTTCGCCGATCGCCTTGCCGCAGTCCTTGATGACCTTGGGCGGGTTGGCGACAAGGAACGTGCCCAAGGACGAGCCGCAGATGATCACGTATTCAAAGGGCTGGACGAGAACATCCAGATGGCCGCCCATCGCTACGAAGCCGCCGAGAAGACAGCCGAGCACCACGACCATGCCTAAGAGAATACCCATGGAACCCTCACATTGAATTTGTAAGGTGAGCGGTAAGGAAGAGCGCTTGTGCGGAGCTTGATGGAGACCGTCGAAGTTTAAGCTTCGCCGTTTCGTGACCGTGCCTCACAGGCTGGGGCAAGGGTCGGCGCCGAAAACGGGCCTCAAGGGCGGCCCTTGCGCGCTTTCGTCTTGCGCTTGAACCCGAATGGGCGAGAGTGCGGCGGATGTCCGTTCGATGGTGCCGTTCCTCCTTGTCGCAACCCGATATCGACGGTCCGATCACCCATGGAAACGTCCCTTCCCGTAGCCCTCTCCGGCCAGATTGCGATGGAAAAGCGTCTCGAGACGCTCGCCCACAATCTCGCCAATGTCCGCACGGTCGGCTTTCGAGCCGAGGAGGTCCGTTTCGAGGAGCTTCTCTCGCGCACCGCGCCCGACCCCGTTGCCTTCGTGACCGAGGGCGAAACCTATCTCTCCAACAAATCGGGTGCCCTGACCCAGACGGGCAACCCTCTCGATCTCGCCGTCAGAGGGGAGGCCTTCTTCGCCTATCAGGGACAGAACGGCCTCATCTACACGCGCGACGGCCGTATGGAGGTCACGCCCGAAGGCACGCTGCAGACATTGACCGGGCGGCCGCTCGTCGATTCCGGTGGCGCACCGCTCCAGATCGATCCGGCCGGTGGTCCGATCGTCGTCTCGGCGGGCGGCATGATCCATCAGAACGGCCAGCAAGTCGGCGCCATCGGCCTCTTCCGCATCCCGCAAGGGGCCAATCTGTCGCGTGCCGACACCTCGGGCGTCCGCTCCGACAGACCTGGCGTACCCGTCGTCGAATTCACCTCCGACAGCGTCGTTCAGGGCTATGTTGAAGAAGCGAACGTCAATCCCATCATGGAGATGACCCGCCTCATCACCTTGCAGCGCGCCTTCGAGAGCGCGGCCAAGGTTGTCGACACCAACGATCAGTCGCTTTCCGAAGCGATTCGCACGCTCGGAGCCAGCTCGTGACCTTCGCTTCCCATCAGGATTCCTCTGGCGGCCTCGATGCACCGATCCTGTCGATTTCGGGCCGGATCGTCGACGTCGGCCCCCAGGCCTTTCGCGTCTCCGGCCTCTCCCCCTTCGTCAAGCTCGGCGATTGTATCGGCTGCCCGGGCGAGAATGGCGAAGAATTCGGCGAGGTGGTGCGGATCGATTCCGATTGGCTCACAGTCAAGCCCTATGGCAATCGTTTCACGCGCGGCGTCGGCTCCCCCGCCCGCAAGATCGGCCCCTTCGCGATCGCTCCCGATACGAGTTGGAAAGGCCGCGTGCTCGATGCCTTCGGTCGCCCTCAGGACGATCGTGGCCCGGTCGTGACGGGCATGGAAATGCGTGCCGTCGACGCCCCGCCCCCGCCGGCGCTGAAACGCGGCCGCATCACGAAGCCGGTTCCGACCGGCGTTCGCGTCGTCGACCTGTTCACCCCGCTGGTCAAAGGCCAGCGCATGGGCATCTTCGCCGGCTCCGGTGTCGGCAAATCCACCCTGATGGGCATGCTGTCCCAGGCCAAGGGCTTCGACACGGTGGTCGTCGCGCTCGTCGGCGAACGCGGGCGTGAAGTGCGGGAATTTCTCGAAGAAACGATGGACGGCCATCTCGACAAGGTGGTGACGATCGTCGCGACCGGCGACGAGAGTCCGATGATGCGGCGCCTCGCACCGCGCACGGCGACCGCCGTCGCCGAATATTTCCGCGACCAGGGCGACGACGTCCTTCTTATCGTCGATTCCGTGACGCGCCTTGCCCATGCCGCCCGTGACGTGGCGCTGGCGGCAGGCGAACCGCCCGTCTCGCGCGGCTATCCGCCGAGCGTCTTCTCCGAATTGCCGCAGCTTCTGGAGCGGGCCGGGCCTGGTCTCGAAGGCTCCGGCACGATCACCGGCATCTATGCCGTTCTGGTGGATGGCGACGACCACAACGACCCGGTCGCCGATTCCATTCGCGGAACGCTGGACGGCCATATCGTTCTCGACCGGGCGATTGCCGAACAGGGCCGCTTTCCGGCCGTCGACTATCTGAAATCGATCTCACGCCTCGCCGACAAGGCCTGGAGCGCCCAGGAGCGCGAACTCGTCACCCGGCTTCGCGCGATGACATCGCGTTTCGAAGACACGCGGGATCTGCGGCTTCTCGGCGGATATCAGCGCGGCAATGATCAGACCCTCGACCAGGCGGTCGATCTCGTCCCGCATATGTACGACTTCCTGTCGCAACGTCCCGACGACGAACGCTCGGCCCGCCCCTTCGACGATCTGAGCGCCACGCTGAAGCGTGTGATGACGCCCAACAAGGACAAGCCGAAAGGCCGATGACGGCCGGCGAAAATGGTGGATGTTGTAGAGCGGCCGACACTTCGGACGATCGCGTCATGGACCCCTGATCTTTCGATGGTTCCGCAGAAGGCCGCGCCATGTGTTTAGCAGCGCTCACGCCGCCGCCGCGTCGGAGGCCAACCCGCCGAAGCGGCGCTGACGCTTGGTAAGTTCGGCGAGTGCCGCGCTCAGATGGCTTGGCTCAAAGTCCGGCCACATGGTTGGGACGAACAGGAGCTCGGCATAGGCGCATTCCCAGAGGAGAAAGTCGCTGAGGCGTTGCTCGCCGCCGGTTCGGATCAGGAGATCGACGTCGCCGGCTCCATCGCCCGAGATCGTTGCCGAGAATGCCTCCCGATCGATCGCAGGCGACGCGCGGCGGGCAGCGGAGACGATCGCCTCGCGCGCCGAATAGTCGAAGGCGATCCTCAAATGGAGCCTGGCCCCGGTCACGGTCTTTGCTTCCGCCTTCGAAATTCGGGAAGCCGTCCCGTCGGGAAGCCGATCGCGGCGTCCGATCAGGCTGACGCGAATGCCTTTGCGGCTCAGCGTTTCGATCTCTTCATCGAGATAGCGCCTCAAAAGGCGCATGAGGAAGTCGACTTCCTTTTGCGGGCGCTTCCAGTTGTCGCTGGAGAAGGCATAGAGCGTCATCGTGCCAACGCCGGCATCAGCGGCCGCTTCGACGATGGGGCGGATGGCCCGAACGCCGGCCTCATGCCCGCTGCTCCGCCGCAGGCCGCGTGCCTCGGCCCAGCGGCCATTGCCATCCATGATGGTTCCGATATGGGGTTTGGATTCGAATGCATTTTGCATCATAAAGCCTCCAGTCAAATAAAAAGGTCTTGTCTGTTTCAGGCCCCGACCCCGTCGGGAACATCGTCTTCGCCCGCAGCACTCGCCGCGTCTCGAACCACAGCCTCCAGCACCGATAGATAATCGACGAAGCGCTGGCGGCCCGCTGAGGTCAGCCTCACGGTTGTCATCGGTCGCTTGCCTTCGAAGCGCTTGTCGATGCGCACGAGACCCGCCTCTTCCAAAACCTGCGCATGGCGGCTGAGATTGCCGTCGGTCAGGCCGCAAAGCGTCTTCAGATCGTTGAAGGACAAGCCCTTCGGATGCGAAATCAGAGAGGTCATGATTCCAAGGCGGGCCTTTTCATGGATCACCCGATCGAGACCGTCATAGGCATAAGGAGCGGCGGGCTTAGTCGGCATCGTTATCCCCGCCTGCAAGGAAGATGACGGCGGCCATGAGCAATTGTCCGACGGCGAAGGGAATGCCCATCGCCCAAGGCGAGAGCGCATGACTTTGGCTAGCCAGCATAAGGACCACGCAGCCGGCGATAAAATACCAGGCCGCGCCGAGATTTGCGGCTTTCGGCAAAGAGTGTGCAGCGGAGAAGATGCCGATCCCGACAAGGATCTGCCAGAGGCCGGGGAGCATCCAGACCGCGTCGGGCGCGAAACGGAGAAGGATAGCCGCGATCGCGGCCCCTGCTGCGCCTGACGGCAGGAATTGCTGTACAGCCTGCAGGATCATCGCATCGGCGAGGCCAGAATGATGGCGCCGGGAGCGCACCAGCATTTCAGCCCCGATCAGCGCGGTCGCGACGACCGCAACGGCGATCCAAGAGGAGAAAAAGGCGATGGGATCGGCCGCCATGGGCGCCAGCATAGTCGCCTGAAGAAGCGTCATGAGGAGGGCGAGCCCACCCGTCGCCGTCAGCGCAGCGGGACCGAAGCCCCGAAACGTTGTCGAAGCCGCGAGTTGGTTGCGGATATCGTCGATGTCGGCAAGCGCCTTCCGATGATCCATTCGGCTTCCCTAAATGACTTTGTATTACAAAGTATACTGCAATCCCAATAGATTTCAAGAGACGATAACCGTTCGAGAGCGCCGGGCTCGTCTGATCCCGGAACCGAAGCCGCGCAAAATGATCACGACGCGATATTTGTCCCATGCGATCAGTCGTTCAGTAACGGCTGAACAATTTTTTGCGTTCAGCCTTGAATGAACGAGGGGCTGTCCGTATTTGCGGCCCATGAATCTTGCTCCCGATCCCACCGCGTTCCGGTCCGAACTAGCTGCCAAGGCTTGCGATCGCTTCATCGAGCGAATGGGCGACCATTTCGAGGCCGAAGGCATGCCGCGAATTTCCGGCCGCCTGTTCGGCCTGATGCTCGTCGAGGTCGGGCCAATCAGCTTTTCGGAACTTGCCGAGCGTCTTGGCGTCAGCCGCGCCTCGATCTCGACCAATTCCCGCCTGTTGGAGCGTGACGGGCTCATCGAGCGCGTTCGCCATGACGGGGAGCGGCGCGACTTCTTCCGCCTGTCCGATCAGCCTTTCGTCAATATGATTCGAGGCGTCGCCGCGCGCATGCGCGAGACGAGCGAGCTGGTCGAGCAGACTTGTGCGGACTTTCCAGACCACGGAGATGGGTGCGGGCGCATCGCCGCGACCCGCCACTTCTTCACCGAAATGATTTCCACCCTGGAGGCACTCGCCGTCCGTCTGGCCGCGGAAGCGCCGATTGTCCGGGCTTCTCATGGAGATGTCCAACGATGACAAGCGAAGACACCCGCGATGCCAAGGCTGTCGAGCAGCCAGGCCAGCAGGCGCCCGAAGCGAGCGAAAGGCCGGCGAAGGAGCCACGCTCCAAGGCCGGCTGGCTCGCCTTTCTGTTCGTGCTGGGGCTCGTCGGATGGATGAGTTCGGGAATGCTTGCCGAAAAGCCGCCCGAGGCGCCCAAGCAGACAACAGCCGAAAAGGCGCGCGAACCATTCACCGTCGAAGCCTTCGAGTCCGTCGCACGGCCCGTCACGCAATTCGTCGCGGCCGAAGGCCAGGCCCTGCCCGATCGGCAGACGCCGATCCGCGCCAAGGTCGGCGGCACGGTGGAGAGCGTCGAGGTCCGCAAGGGCGATTTCCTTCAGGAGGGCGATCTTGTCGCGAAGATCGCCCTCGACGACCGCGCCGCGCAGATAGCCCAGGCAGAAGCAGAGCTTGCGCGCCGACAGGGCGACTTCGACCGCGTGAAGGGTCTGGCCGATCGCGGCTATGCCACGAGGGCCGAGCTGGATTCGGCTCGAGCCGAGCTCGCTGTCGCCGAGTCCGCCCTTGCCACGGTGCGCCAAGCGAGCGGCGATACGGAAATCCGCGCTCCAATCAGCGGCGTTCTGGAGGATTTCGATCTCGATATTGGTGAGTTTGTCACGGCGGGCGCCGAGGTCGGCACCCAGATCGACAATGATCCGCTGACCGTCGACATTCAGATCGCCCAGCAGAACGTCGGCCGCGTCGAGCGCGGGCAGAAAGCGAGCGTGACCTTCATCACGGGCGTGACGCGCGAAGGCGAGGTGACCTATGTAGCGTCCAATGCCAGCGCGGCGACGCGCACATTCCCCGTCGAAGTGACGATCCCCAACCCCGATCGCGACGTTCCGGCCGGCATTTCCGCTCAGGTGCGCATCCCCGTCGGCGAGACGCCTTCGCATTTCCTGTCGGCAGCCATCCTCGCGCTCGGTCCGGACGGCGAACTCGGCGTCAAAGCGGTCGAGCAGGACAACCGGGTCGGCTTTTATCCCGCGACGCTCGTTCGCGCCGAGACCAACGGGATTTGGGTCACCGGCCTGCCGGAGCGGCTGCGTATCATCTCGGTCGGTCAGGGCTTCGTGTCGGACGGTGAAACTGTTCGCCCGATCGCGCCCAAAAGCGGCGATGGGGTCAGTCCTGCCTCGCCCGGTGCGGTGAACTCCGAGATCGCCATGCCAGGCGCGGTCTCTTCGAACGATCAAGGGGCCACACAGCCATCCGGCCTGATGAACCCCGCCGGAGCGGCGCCCAACGACCAAAATGACTCATCCCAGGCCGCGTCTGGGGACGAACGGCCGCAATCCTCGCTGAGCGCCGTCAATCCGGCGGAGGTTTTGAAGACCGCTGCCCTCATGGGCGGCCTCGACGAAAACGGCGCGCCCAATTCGCAGATCGTGCGTCTTGCACAGGAAGCCTTGTCCCGCCTCGGATACGAGACTGGCCCCGCCGACGGCGTGATGGGCAGCGCCACCCGCAGCGCCATCGGCGCTTTTCAGTCCGACAACGGGCTGGAGGCGACCGGGACCATGACCGAGGCCTTCGCCCGCGCCCTTGCCTCGGCGCTCGGTGCCATCGGATCGGAGGGGAACTGAGCGAATGAATTCGATCATCGACGGCGCCTTCGACCGGACGCGGACGATCCTTCTGTTCCTATGCCTGGTGATCGTCGCCGGCATTGTCGGCTATCGCGCGATCCCAAAGGAATCCCAGCCGGACATCCCGATCCCAGTGATGTATGTCTCGACCGCCCTCGAAGGCATCTCGCCGGAGGATGCCGAGCGCCTGATCGTAAAGCCGTTGGAGACCGAGCTTGCGTCGCTCTCCGGCCTCGACGAGCTGGAAGGGCACGCCTATGAGGGCTTTGCCTCAGTTCAGCTGAAGTTCGAGGCCGGTTTCGATGCCGACGAAGCGCTGACCGACGTCAAGGACGCGGTCGATCGCGCCCAGCCGAATCTTCCGGCCGAGGCGGACGAACCGGTCGTCACCGAGATCAACACCTCGCTCTTCCCGATCCTGACCGTCGTTCTCTCGGGCCCGATCCCTGAGCGCACCCTGGTGGAACTCGCCAACGATCTGAAGGACGATGTCGAGGCGGCACCGGGCGTTCTGGAAGTCGATATCGGCGGCGATCGCGACGAGCTGATGGAGGTGTTGATCGATCCAACGGTGCTCGAGACCTACAACATCTCCTTCGATCAGTTGGTCAATCAGATTACCCGCAACAACCGCCTGATCGCCGCCGGTGCCATCGACACCGGGGCCGGCCGGATCGTCCTCAAAGTGCCCGGCCTCGTCGAAGATGTCTCCGACGTTCTCAACATGCCGATCAAGGTCGACGGCTCGACGGTTCTGACCTTCAAGGATGTCGCCGTAGCCCGGCGCACATTCCAGGACCCGGACGGCTTTGCCCGCATCGACGGTCAGCCGTCGCTGGCGCTGGAGGTCAAGAAGCGTTCGGGCGCAAACATCATCGAGACGGTCGATGCGGTGCGCGCCGTCGTCGCCCAGCATCAAGAAGCATGGCCGGAAACGGTCCATGTCGGCTATCTGCAGGACGAGTCCGAGCAGGTTGTCTCCATGCTGACGGATCTCGAGAACAACGTCATTTCGGCGATCGTCCTCGTCATGATCGTCATCGTGGCGGCGCTTGGCCTCAGAACCTCGATCCTTGTCGGGCTGTCGATCCCTGGCTCTTTCCTCGCCGGCATCGCGATCCTTTGGATGGCGGGCTTCACGATGAACATCATCGTCTTGTTTTCCCTGATCCTCGTCGTCGGCATGTTGGTCGATGGGGCGATCGTGACGACCGAGCTCGCCGATCGGCGGCTTCTGGAAGGGGCGAGCCCGCGCGAGGCATATAAGCAGGCTGCAAAACGCATGACCTGGCCGATCATCGCCTCCACGGCGACGACGCTCGCGGTCTTTCTGCCGCTTCTTTTCTGGCCGGGCATTGTCGGCGAATTCATGAAGTTCCTGCCGCTGACGGTGATCATCACCCTGACGGCGTCGCTCTTCATGGCGCTCATCTTTATCCCCGTCCTCGGCGGCGTGATCGGCAAGGCTCAGCCGCTGCCGATCAAGCAGCGACAGGCGCTCGAGGCGGCAGAGAACGGCGACCTTTCAACGATCGGCGGCTGGACGGGCGGCTATCTAAGGGTTCTGAACGCGGCGGTCAAAGCCCCATTCGCCACCCTCGTCATCGCCATCACCATTCTGGTCGGCGGCTTCTACGGCTTTGCCCAATATGGTCGCGGCGTCGAGTTCTTCCCCTCGATCGAGCCCGAATTCGCCCAGGTCCAGGTGCGGGCTCGGGACAATTTCTCGATCTGGGAAAAGGACGCGCTCGTTCGCCAAGTCGAAGACCGACTTCTCGATCTCGACGAGGTGGATAGCGTCTATGCCCGAACCCTCTCGGAGGGCGGCGCGCGCCAGCTCGGCACCGACGTCATCGGCACGATCCAGCTCGAACTCGATGATTGGGACAAGCGGCGCCGCGCAGTCGAAATCTTCGACGACGTCAGGGCGCGGGTCGCCGATATTCCCGGCATCACCATCCAGGTTCAACAGCAGCAGGACGGCCCCTCTTCCGGCAAACCGATCAACCTCAAGCTGAACGGTCCGGACCTCGACCAGCTTTCCAAGGCGGTCGCAAAGGTTCGCGGTCTGATGGATGAGATCGGCGGCTATGAGAACGTCACCGATACGCGTCCGCTTCCGGGCGTTGAATGGCAGCTGTCGGTGAACCGGGAGGAAGCCGCACGCTACGGCGCCGACGTCTCCCTTCTCGGCCAGGCCGTGCAGCTGCTGACCGCCGGGATCGAGGTGTCGGACTATCGCCCCGAGGATGCCAGTGGCGACGGCGAGGTGCCGATCCGCGTGCGCTTCCCGGCCGGCGACCGGACGCTCGAACGGCTGGAGGATCTCCGCATCCCGACGGCCCAAGGGCTGGTGCCGATCCGCAATTTCGTCTCCTTCCAGCCGGCACCGAAAGTCGGCACGATCCTGCGCATCGATCAGCGGCGCGTCATGAGCATCGAAGCGGATGCGGCCGAGGGCCTGCTCGTCGACGATCAGGTGAAAAAGCTGACGGCGGCGCTCGAAAAGGCCGATCTGCCGGCCGGCGTCGAATACACCTTCGGCGGCGAAGCCGAAGATCAGGCAGAGGCCGCCAACTTCCTGACCGGTGCCTTCGGGGTCGCACTGGCTCTGATGTTCATCATCCTGGTGACCCAGTTCAACTCGATCTATCAGGCGTTTCTGGTGATGAGCGCGATCGTCTTCTCGACTGCCGGGGTGTTCTATGGCCTGCTCGTGACGGGCCGTCCCTTCGGCATCGTCATGGGCGGTATCGGCGTCATCGCGCTGGCGGGCATCGTCGTGAACAACAATATCGTGCTGATCGACACCTATAACGACCTGCGCAAATCCGGACAGCCGCCGCTGGAAGCGTTGCTCAGAACCGGCGCGCAACGACTGCGACCGGTGTTCTTGACATCGATCACCACGGTTCTCGGCCTGGTGCCGATGGTGATGGGCGCCAATGTCGACTTCCTTAACCGCGATATCGAGTTCGGCGCCCCCTCGACCCAATGGTGGACGGAGCTTTCAGCTGCGATCGCCGGCGGCCTGACCTTCGCGACGCTGCTGACGCTTGTGCTGACCCCTGCCCTCCTCATGCTCGGCGAATGTGTGATCGCCTTCATTCGCAGGCGTATGGGCCATGATGCGCCAAGCCCCCGCCTCGGCGATCCGCTCCGCCGGTTTCACAGGCGCCGGAAAGGCACCCTCGCGCCGGCGGAATAAGGACGACGGCCCTTGTCTCGGACGGGGGCCGTCCCGATACGCATGCCGCGCTGCATATGAATGATACGGTGTCCGACTGATTCAATCGGGCTCCGTATCAAACCCTGCGCGGCGCTTGAGCGGGTTGGAAATCCGTTTCGCAAAGCGATCAAACGCGTTTCGTATGAAAGCGCCAATCCGGCACCGCGATTTTCGAGAGAAAATCTGCACGCCCTGGGTGAGGACGAGGCCCGGACGATATCAAGAAAGAATATTGTATTCTTAAATGCTTATAAGCTTTTAACGCATAGCATGCGCTCCACCGGCCATGGAGCTTTGCATGATGCACCCTGTCGCCCTCGTCCGCCGTTGGCTTCGCGACGCCAATGCGAATGTCGCGATGATCTTTGCCCTCGTTCTTCCTATTCTCGTGCTCGGCGCAGGCTCCGCGGTTGATTTCGGCGGCGCGGTCATGGCCGAGCAGGAAATTCAGAGCTCGATCGACAAGGCGGCGCTCGTGGCGGCGCGACGGGCCGGCGCACTCGACGAGCAGGGGCTGAAGTCCATCGCCGACGCCTTTTTCTTCGAGAATATCAGCGACGAACGCCGCCAGGATACGGTTCTACGTTACGAAGGGATCGAGAAGATCGCCGGCAACCGCGTCCTGACATTGTCGGCGACGCGGAACTACAAGGCTCTTTTCGCCAATGCGCTGCGATATGTGTCGAATGGCACGCTCAACTGGGATCCGCTTCCGATTACGGTGAGAACCCAAATCGTCATCGAGAATCGCTCGATCGACATGGCGCTCGTCCTAGACAATTCTGGCTCGATGGCATGGGCTGAAGGCGTTCCCAACACTTCGGCGCCCAATGGGCAGTCCAAGCTCGACAAGCTGAAGGATGCGGCGGAGAGCTTGGTCAAGGATCTGATGGCCGTTAATTCCGAGGCCGTCGGCGAACCGCCGGTGCGCATCGGCATCGTGCCCTTTTCGAGCGCGGTGAATGTCGGCAAGGCTTATCAGAATGCCGATTGGATCGACCGCTTCGGCGAATCCTCGATTCATCACGAGAATCTCGATTGGGGCCGTTGGCAGGACTACGACGGAACCAAACTCGCCAAGAAGGAGGGACAGCGATGGGTGCGAGTTTCCGACGGCCAGATTCTCACGCGCCAATGGCTATACGATAACGCCAAGGTCGTGTCCGGCTATTCGACATGCGGATGGAAGAATTGGGCCAAACGGTGCTGGCCGGTCGCGTATCGAACCTATCAGGACGGTCAGCAGCGCTTTCCTGGCGGCTGGGCCGGATGTGTCGAGGCGCGTCCCGGCGGGTTGGCCATCACCGATGCCGCGCCGTCGAGTTCCAATCCAGATACGCTCTTCGTCCCCAGTTTTGCGCCTGACGAGCGGGGCTACTGGTCCGGTCTCGACAACAACTATCTGCCCGCGATGTTCGACGGCAATTACATGGAACCGGAGTCGATCAGTTCGTATGATTGGTCGAGAACGGCGCCGAACCAGGAAGCCAATCCGCGCTACGGTGTGGCCAATGACAGGGAGGACGTCGCTCGCGGCTCGCAGGCCGACGTCAACAAATACCTGATGAGCACCGAGCGTAACTTGAAATCCATGACTGACGGCGGACCGAACAGTTCCTGCAACTCGAAGCCACTCACGCCGCTCAGTGTATCCGAAAGCGCCGTTCAGACTGCCTTGGGGGAGATGCAGGCCGCAGGCGCGACCAACATCCCGGAAGGGCTGGCCTGGGGTTGGCGTCTGGTCACTCCGACGCAACCCTTCACCGAGGGCAACAGCTGGAGCGAAGAGAGCAATCTGAAGGCCATCGTTCTGATGACCGACGGTGAGAACACGCTCAATCCGAGCTATAGCAATGGATCGCCCGTCGACGTCGACAATGAGAACAACTCGATCTACAGCATGTTCGGCTATGCGACGGTTCAGGAGCCGCGCGGCAACACCAAGGATGGTCGACTGTTCACCACCGCGCCCGGCACATCGAGCGGCAAGCGCGGCGCCGATCTGAACGATCGCATGAACAAGATTACAAAGGCGCTTTGCCAGAATATCAAGGACGATCACCGCGAACCGGACGGAACGGACGGCGTCATCATTTTCACCATCGCCTTCGACGTGTCCGATCAATCGCCGACGAAGTCGCTTCTGGAAGACTGCGCGTCCTACGGGCTGACGGATCCGACGAAGAAGCTTTATTACGATGCGGCGAACAAGGACCAGCTGATCGCCGCCTTCGGCAAGATCACCGAAGAGGTCTCAAGCCTGCGGATCGCGCGATAATCGACTGGAGCGCCGGCCGTTTCGGCCGGCCCCTCGACACTGGAGATTTCAAGCCGACGACCCTTGAGTCACCGCCTGCGACAAGCGGCACGGCCGTTCATCCGGACGAAACGAGCATCATCACATAGCTGGCTACGACGACCAGCATGGACCGGAAAGCGAAACGAACCAGGCGATATTTCGCTTGGCAGATATCGGCGAGCGTCCGGGTGTTCTGAAGATAATCGTCGAAGACGAAACTCGGATCGTCGCTCTTGCGGGCCTCGCAAAGCCGTTCGCCCGCTTGCGGCCAAGCACCCCAAAAAAGGACGCTCGAGCCAGGCCGAGAGCGCGGCAGCACCACGCAGATGGCGGAAATCAAGGCGCAGAGAATGGAGCCCATCAAGGTGAAGCTCGCGATAAGCTGCACGAAACCTGCCGCGCTCAGATGCTCCAGGCTGAAGGATCGCCGCGTTTCGGCCGACCAGACCACGAGGGCCAGCACGAAAGTGAAGATATAAGCCGCCTTCTGATCGGCGGTCTTGATCTGATCGGCGAAAACCCGATTGGCTTCGACGAGATGCACGAGATGCCTGTCCGACATCCGACACTCCAAGGCTAGCGCCATGCCCCAGAAGGCCGAGCCTCGTCCTCGGGTGAAGGCGACGCTCTAATCGAACCTGCCAGACGAGGGAGCGCCAGCCATGCTCGGCTTCCTGGCTCCTTCGTCCCACGCGCTCGCTTCAAGCGATTGATTGTCAACGCATCGGACGAACCGTTCCGATCCCCTTCGATGCTCTGAAGCGGAGCATTGACCCAATGCTGCGGCAAAGTCCGTAGCGGCGACGACACGCTCGACAGCTTTTGTCGACCCTGTTCCAGCCCACCAGACGGAACTCACAGACATCGCCTCCAATGACATCGCGCGAGCGATGCCGCATCAGCGCCGGACCGGCACGTCGATCAACTTCGTCGACAATTTGAACTCAGCAGGTAACCCTTTGCTCGGCATCATAAAAAGGCCGCAGCCCCGTCAATCGAATTTTGAAACTCCGAGCGATAGTTTGAGACGATATCCGCGCACCGAATCCTTCGTTCGATGCCGCGTTGTCGCTTGAGCTACGAAAAAACCGCTCGGACCTGTCTTTCGGTGCTCGCGCATCCGAGGAGACGGCGCGAACGGCAGTTTACGTCACATGCTGCTCTTAACGCAGAGAGATTGGATCGCTCCATGAAAGAGTGTTTCGTCGAATTCGAGATCAAGGGGAACACGATCCGGGTCGTGGCAACGCTCGACAAGGGCGTCTTCAAGGTCCGCGCCGCGATCAATGGCATGGCGGCCGAGCAGCCCGAGGAGATCGAAGCCTATCTCCCCTATGTCACGCCGGACATTCGCGACAAGCTCGACCTCATTCTCTGTATCGATGGCTGCACCGCCGAAGGCATCCCCTTTGCCGCGCCACGTTCGGGCGAGGACAATCTGGACGCCTTGCAGAGGCTCGTCCTCGCAGCTTGCCACAGCGAAAACCCCGAGGATGCGGCCGATTTGATGCGTTTTGCGGTTCCGCCGCGGGTCATAGAGCGGGTTCAGGCGATCGCTACGGAGACCGCGGATCGGATGACGGCGACGGAGATCTGCGAAAGCGCCTCGGCAATCTTCGAGAAGCTGCACGCCAGTGCGACCCATGCATCGAATGCCATCCGCAACAAACGATCGCTGTTTTCCTCCAAACCCTTTCAGGCGATCGCGAAAGACCTCGAGACGATCAAACAGCGGTTTGGCGGCGACATGGCGTTTTTTGCCCTGCCCGCCGTTCCGACGCATCCGAACGAGCGGGAACGCGACGGGCTTTCCACCCGGTGGGATCGCCTTGCCCATCACGCCCATGGGATCGAAGCGGCCTATCGCCAAGGTCCAGGCTCCATGCCCTTCGCCTGGCTCGTCCATCTGTTGAAGACGAGTGTGTTCCGAAGTCTCTTGAGCGAGCGCGTGATACCGAAGGCAGAAGCCATCTGGCGCGAGCGCGGCGAGAAGATCGCCGAGCTTCTCGTAGATGTGGCCGAACTCAAGCCTGCTCACTCAAATCCGACGGCCGGCTTTCGAAGCGGCGGCACCCGGGCAAGCCGAAGCCGCTTGAGCCAACATCGACAGAAGCCAGCCAAGGCGCGTCCCCTCCACGCTGCCAGCTTCAAACCCACAGAGAGCGTCCCTCTGGCCGAGATCGAGCGCGAGGCTTTTGCGCGTTTCGAAGCAAAGCGTCCGAAACCCGATATGCCGGAAGCCTTGCCCTCTCCAATCGCGAAAAAGCCGAAGGAAAGCGCGGAACAATTCGCCCATCGCGAGAGGGATCGTCAGAACGCCGCCATCCAATTCGTCGCCCGCCGGGCGGGCGAGGCGGTCGCCGACCTCATCGAAATGGCGATCGCCGGCGCCGAGATGAGCCAGGCGACCTTCGACCAGGCTCATAAAGCCTTATCCACCCTGATCGCCCGATACCCGCCAATGACCACCCCGCTTCGAAAGCTCCTTGCCCGGATGGAGGAAAACGCCTTCGTCACGCAGGACGCCGATGACGAAGCGCTCGGCTTTCTATCGGAGCCTCTGGAAATGGATGAGACGTTCGGCAGCGAAAGTTTCATTGACGGGATCGAACATCTCATCGGATCGCCAAGCTTCGAAGACGGGCCCGAGAGCCTCGCGAGCGAACGAGAGGATGCGCTCGCAAGGACCGCCTGATCCTGATCGGTCGCGTCGAACGGAACGTCGGCGATCCTCTTTCAGTGGTCGCCGCCAATAGGCGCGTCATAGCGTCCGGTGCTTTTAGTCCCACCGCGTCGATTCATAAATGAACGCCGTGTCTGCAGGCTCAAAAGTGAAGGCAAGCCCCCTGGACGCTTCGCTCTCCTCCCGCTCGAAGAGCCAGGGGACCCGTGCCGCCCCCATCTGAAGCGGCAATCGGGTCTAGGCAGACCAAGCCGCATACCGCGATCCTTTTGCGATTGTGAACGGCGTTCGGGCGTGAGTCCCTAGCCCTGAGGGGCCGAGGATAACGAACGGTATCAACGTTTCGATCAGTCGACAGCCCTTTCCATCTGGTGCGAAATCCGTTTGATCGCTTCGCGATACGGAGTTCGCACCAGATGGAAAGGTGAGGATATGAAGCCGCTTTTGCCGATCACCCTGACCGCCGACGCCTTTCGCCCTTTCGGCGAGGTCATTGAAACGGACAACGCCTCGGAAATCCACCTCATCAACAAGGGCACGACGACCCGTTTTCACGACATCGCGCCGGTGGACGTGTCTGACAAGGGCGGCCGCCCGATCATCTCGATCTTTCGCGGCAAGCCGTTCGTCCTGCCGATCCGCATAAGCATGATGGAACGCCATCCGCTTGGCAGCCAAGCATTCATGCCTCTGGCGGGCAGGCCCTATCTCGTGGTCGTGGCGCAAGACATGGCGGGCCGGCCCGGAGAGCCACAAGCCTTTCTAGCCTCCGAAACTCAGGGCGTATCCTACGCTAAGGGCACCTGGCATCATCCGCTGCTGGCTCTTGGGGATGTCTCGGACTTTCTCGTCCTGGATCGAGGATCGAACGACGCCAATCTGGAAGAGGCCGACTATCCCGAACCCTACGCGATCAACGCCTTGACCTAAAACGGACAGGCACTGCTTCGACCGTGTTCGGCTCTTGCCCCCCGCTCGGCGGTCGACGATAGGCGGGATATCATCGAGATCGCGTGCCTGACGTGAAGAATCGAACATGAATTATTCGTATGAAAACCTCGATCGCTACTTCTGTTTGCGATTTTCGCGTAAGTTCGCTTCCGATGAAAGATCGAACGCGCTATTGCGATTTAGTCGATGATCCGTGCTCGCGTGGGTCTCCAAGATGAGGGGAACCCGGGGCCTGTCTTCGGCGTGTCTTTCGTGGATGGCGTATGGCGTTGAGAGCGGTGCGATGAAATCGGATATGGACAGCGAGACGGTCTCGGCGGAACGAATTTCGAGCCTGCTCGAGCAACTCGCGCGCCGAATGCATTCGCAAGGCTACGCCGCTCGCCTCTTCCCGGCGCAATGGGCGGCCTTGCGCTATGTGAACTCGGCGCCGGACCATCTGCGAACCGCGATCGACCTCGCGAGATTTCAAGGCCTTGCCTCCGGCGCTGTCGCCCGAACGGTCAGAACGCTGATCCGTAAAGGCTTTCTCGAAAAGCAGGGAACGATCGGACGCGGCCGTGCTGAGCGGCTAGCCTTGACCGAAAAAGGGCGAGTGCTTTTAAAGCGCGACCCTTTAAGCGGGATCGTCGAGGCGGTCGAAATGTTGGAGGATGCGGAGCGCCAGACACTGCAACGCAGTCTTCAGCTTCTCCTGCGCTCGACCGGTGGGCCGATCGACGACGCAGAGAAGCCCAGCGATTAAGCAGGCTCAAACTTTCGGCATTGCGGCTATTTCGCGCCCGTGCATAAATCCGGTCATGAGTCCGGCTTTGACGATTCTGGTAGTCGACGAAAATCGCGCAAGGGCGGCCATCATCGAGGAAAGCCTCCTCGAGGCCGGCTACGCCCGCGTCGAGGTCGTCAGCGAGATGTTCGGCCTCGTCCGGCGCATTGAGGAGATCAATCCCGACGTCATCGTCGTCGATCTCGAGAACCCCAATCGCGATCAGCTCGAACACTTCTTTCAGATGTCACGATCGGTGCAACGGCCGATCGCCATGTTCGTCGACCGCTCAGATTCGGCCTCCATCGAAGCAGCGGTCGAAGCGGGCGTCTCCGCTTATGTTGTGGACGGGCTGAAGAAGGAGCGGGTCAAGCCCATTCTCGACATGGCGATCTCGCGCTTCAACGCCTTTCATCGCCTCAGCCGCGAATTGGAGGAGGCTCGATCGGAACTGGCCGACCGCAAGGTGATTGACCGGGCCAAGGGCATCTTGATGGATGCCCGCAAGATCACGGAAGACGAAGCCTATCGCCTCCTGCGGCGCAGCGCGATGAACGAGAACCGCCGCATCGCCGACGTCGCCAAAGCCCTGGTCAGCGCCTACACACTTTTGGGGGACAGCTGAGATGCCTGGTCTCGACGACGTTCATGCGGGCTATCTGCCGCTCCTCGACGGAGCCGTTCTCGTCACGGCGGCGCGCCTCGGTTTCGCCGAGGACCACGGCATCCGGCTCCATCTCCACCGTGAAATGTCCTGGGCAACGATCCGGGACCGGATGGGGGTCGGCCATTTCGACTGCGCCCATATGCTGGCGCCGATGGCGATTGCCGCCAATCTCGGCATAGCGCCGCTTTCGGCGCCCGTCGTCGCGCCGATGGTCCTGGCCCTCGGCGGCAACGCCGTCACCGTTTCGCCGCTCCTCGCCGAGCTGATGGCCGAGACAGGCTGGCGGGACGACGGACCGGCCGCCGCCGGCATGGCGCTCGCCAAAGCGCTTGTGCGCCTTGAACGCAGCGCCTCGCGCCGTGGCCGCTTTGCGGTCGTCCACGCCCATTCGTGCCACAATTACGATCTGCGCTATTGGCTCGCCGCCTGCGGGATCGAACCCGACCGCGAGGTGGACATCACCGTCGTACCGCCGCCGCTGATGCCCGATGCGATCGCCTCGGGCCAGATCGACGGCTTTTGCGTCGGCGAGCCCTGGAGCACGATCGCCGTGCGTCGCGGCGCTGGCCGGATCGTGACGACGAAGGCCGAAATCTGGCGGCGCAGCCCGGAAAAGGTGCTGGGCGTTTCAGCCCGTTTTGCCGCTGAACGGCCAGAGGTGCTCGATCGGCTGATCCGCGCGCTTCACGACGCGGCCGTGTGGTGCGATGCGTCGGAACACCATGCCGAACTCGCCGACCTCCTGGCCGACGCCGGCCATATCGGGGTCGCGCCTCGCGATCTCGTCCCCGCCCTGACCGGGCTTTTGGAGGTGGCGCCGGGCGAGGCGCAGAGCATCGAGGATTTCATGATCTTCGCTGCCGACGACGCGAACCGCCCTCGCCTGTCCGATGGTTTTTGGATGCTGAGCCAGATGGTGCGCTGGCGTCAGGTCACCGAGTCCGATGCTGCGCGACATGCGGTTCGCACCGTCTTTCGACCTGATCTCTATGACAAGGCACTGAGCCTTGAGCCGAGCGACTCGGCAATCAAAGAAGCCACGCTGAATGATCAGAATCATTGGCCCGAAGGTCTCTTCGATCGCTCCAAATGATACGGAATTGGGCAAGTCGACTGCCTCAGAGATCTCCAAACTGACCAAACCTTGAGCATAATTTATCAGCGACTATTTTTTCTGCGCTTTTCTCGTCTGTTGCATTGCAACGCAGTTGTGGCTGCCGTATAGAAGGTTTCCAGAGACAGGTCGAAGACGGCTGAAGTCTCCCAGGTCCAAAACGGACCGAACCGGCGCCCAACGGCGGACGCCACCACGGCAAAGGCTGCCGACCCTTCGAGTGAACGCGAAGTTCGATCTTCGCGACCGGATGGTCGGGCAGCCTTTTTTCTTGACCTCTACATGATCTCCCGGTCGCGCGAGCGAGTCCGGCAACAGGAGAGCTTTGCCTGATGTTCCATCCGTCGTCGATCAACCGCCGTATGCTTTTGGGCGCCTTCGCCGTTCTGGCGCTTGCCGGCACTTCGACCTCGGCGATGGCCGAGATGATCTTTCCGGAAAAGGCGGAGCTGACCTTCGGCTTCATCAAGCTGACCGACATGGCCCCGCTCGCCATCGCCAAGGAGAAGCACTTCTTCGAGGACGAGGGCCTTTACGTGACGCTCGAGCCCCAGGCGAACTGGAAGGTTCTTCTTGACCGAGTCATCACGGGCGAGCTCGACGGCGCGCATATGCTGGCCGGCCAGCCGCTGGCGGCAACGATCGGCTACGGAACCGAAGCCCATATCGTCACGCCCTTCTCGATGGACCTCAACGGCAACGGGATCACCGTCTCCAACGCTGTCTGGGAAGAGATGAAGCCGAACATCCCGACCGGCGCCGACGGCAAGCCGGAGCATCCGATCTCGGCGGCGGCGCTGGCGCCGGTCGTCGAGCGCTACAAGTCGGAAGGAAAGCCCTTCAATATGGGCATGGTCTTCCCGGTCTCGACCCACAATTACGAGCTACGCTACTGGCTCGCCGCCGGCGGTCTCAATCCCGGCTTCTATTCGCCCTCCGACACCTCCGGTCAGATCAAGGCCGACGTTCTCCTCTCCGTCACCCCGCCGCCGCAGATGCCGGCCACCATGGAAGCCGGCACGATCCAGGGCTATTGCGTCGGCGAACCCTGGAACCAGGCCGCCGTCTTCAAGGGCATCGGCGTTCCGGTCATCACCGATCACGACATCTGGAACGACAATCCCGAAAAGGTCTTCGGGATGACGGCGAAATTCGTCGACGAGAACCCGAACACGGCGATCCTCGTCACCAAGGCGCTGATCCGAGCCGGCAAATGGCTCGACGAAAATGACGGCGCCAACCGCGCCGAGGCGGTCGAGATCCTCTCCAAGCCCGAATATGTCGGCGCCGACGCCGAGGTCATCGCCAATTCCATGACCGGCACCTTCGAATATGAGAAGGGCGACAAGCGGCCGGCGCCGGACTTCAACATCTTCTTCGACAAATTCGCGACCTATCCCTTCTATTCCGACGCCGTCTGGTACCTCACCCAGATGCGTCGCTGGGGTCAGATCGCCGAGCCGAAGGACGACAGCTGGTACGACGAGGTCGCCAAAAGCGTCTACAAGCCGGACATCTACCGGGCCGCGGCCGACGCACTGATCGAGGACGGTCTGATCGAGGCCTCCGAGATCCCCGGCGAGACGGACGGCTACAAGCCGGCGACCTCTGCCTTCATCGACGGCATCGAATATGACGGCAAGACGCCGAACGCCTATCTCGCCAAATTCGGGATCGGCCTGAAGGGCGACGAGACCGTCGCGAGCCTTGCTTCCAACTGACGATGCCGGACGGGGCGCCGCCAGACGGGCGGCGTCTCCTCCCAACGCTTCATCCATCCTTCTCAAGACGTGACAGGTCGTTCCCCATGGCTCTCGCCTCCGACTTCGTGGACGCCGCATCAAGCGCCGAAGAGCGCCGCGCAGCCAAGCGCGAAAACCGCATGATGCGCATCTCCCGTT
The DNA here is from genome assembly GCF_900176465.1 of Fulvimarina manganoxydans. GTDB lineage: Bacteria > Pseudomonadota > Alphaproteobacteria > Rhizobiales > Rhizobiaceae > Fulvimarina > Fulvimarina manganoxydans. The sequence continues at coordinate 400,761 of NZ_FWXR01000001.1, read as the reverse complement.
TGAGCAGCCCCCTGACGGCCATCGGCCTTGGCTGGGCGGTCCCCCTGATGAAGATCGCCGCCGGCGACGATCCGCGCTCAAACATGAAGGCCATCTGGCAGGGATTGATCGTCCCGATCCTGGGCATCCTCGCCTTCCTGGCTCTCTGGGCAGCGCTCGCGCCCCAGGTTCAGACTTCCCTCGGCTCGGTGCCCGGCCCGGTTCAGGTGGCCGACCAGATGGGATCGCTCTATGCCGATTGGCAGCGCACCCAGGCCGACAAGGCCGCCTTCTACGAGCGCCAGGAAGCGCGCAACGAGAAGCTGATCGCGGCCGGCTATGCGGATCGCGTCCAGATCCGGCCCTATACCGGCGCGCCGACCTATCCCGAACAGATCCTGACGAGCCTGAAGACCGTGTTTCTCGGCTTTCTGCTCGCCACGATCGTCGCCGTTCCACTCGGCATCGCCTGCGGTCTGTCGAAGACGGTCAATGGCGCGCTCAACCCGCTGATCCAGATATTCAAGCCGGTCTCGCCGCTCGCATGGCTCCCGATCGTCACCATGATTGTCTCGGCGCTCTATGTGAACGCGTCTGATGCCCTGCCGAAGTCGATGGTGGTCTCGGCGATAACTGTGATGCTCTGCTCGCTCTGGCCGACCCTCATCAATACGGCTCTCGGGGTCGCCTCGATCGACAAGGACCTCGTCAATGTCGGCAAGGTTCTGCAGCTGTCGACGACCAAGACAATCACCAAGCTCGTCCTGCCCTCGGCCATGCCGCTGATCTTCACCGGCCTTCGCCTCTCGCTCGGTGTGGGCTGGATGGTGCTGATCGCCGCCGAGATGCTCGCCCAGAATCCGGGCCTTGGAAAGTTTGTCTGGGACGAGTTCCAGAACGGCTCCTCGGACTCGCTCGCCCGTATCATCGTCGCGGTCATCACCATCGGCATCGTGGGCTTCGCTCTCGATCGCATCATGGCCGCCCTCCAGGCCGCCTTCACCTTCTCCTCGACCCGCTGACCTTGAGGGAGCTTGCGACCATGACCCATGCCTCCCCGATCATCGAGATGAAGTCGGTGTCGAAGTCCTATGGCGAGGGCAAGACCCGCGCCGAGATCCTCAGTGGCGTCGACCTGTCCGTGAAGGAAGGCGAGTTCGTCGCGATCGTGGGCTTCTCCGGCTCGGGCAAGACGACGCTGATCTCGCTGCTGGCGGGCCTGATCGCGCCGGATGAGGGTGACATTCTGATGCGGGGCGCGAAGGTCGAAGGCCCCGGCCCCGAGCGCGGTCTGGTCTTCCAGTCCTATTCCCTGATGCCGTGGCTTTCGGTGCGCGGCAATGTGGCTCTCGCCGTCGATTCCGTCTTTGCCAAAGCCCCGAAGGCCGAGCGCCAGGCCCTCGTCGAGAAATACATCGCAATGGTCGGCCTCTCCCATGCGGCCGACCGCAAGCCGGCGGAACTGTCCGGCGGCATGCGCCAGCGCGTCTCTGTCGCCCGAGCGCTCGCCATGAAGCCGGAGATCCTGCTTCTCGACGAACCGCTGTCCGCTCTCGACGCCCTGACCCGTGCCAAACTCCAGGACGAATTCGCTGCGATCAGCCAGGTTGAGAAGAAGACGATCATCCTGATCACGAACGATGTGGACGAGGCGATCCTTCTCGCAGACCGCATCATTCCGCTCGACCCCGGCCCCCGCGCCAAGCTCGGGCCGTCATTTTCCGTACCGCTCGCCCATCCACGCGAGCGCACGGCGATGAACAGCGACGAAACCTTCAAGCGCCTGCGCCGGGACGTGACCAATTATCTGATGGAAAAGGGCCGCCATGCGAGTGAGGAGGCCGGCGATGCGGTCGCCTTGCCCAATGTCGTCCCGATCAGCCTCGACGCAAAGAAGCGCACCCCGTCACCCGATCTCCCCGCAGCCTATCTGAAGGCCGCCCATTCGCCGATCGAGCGCGGCTTCGTCGAGTTCTTCGAGGTCCGCAAGACCTATCCGACGCCAAAGGGCCCGCTGACCGTCGTCGACGGCTTCGACATGAAGATGGAGAAGGGCGAGTTCATCTCGCTGATCGGCCATTCGGGCTGCGGGAAGTCGACGGTCCTGTCCATGGCGGCGGGGCTCAACGACATCTCCTCCGGCGGCATCGTTCTCGATGGGCGCGAGGTCTCGGGCGCCGGGCCCGATCGCGCCGTCGTCTTCCAGGCCCCCTCCCTCATGCCCTGGCTGACGGCGCGCGAGAATGTCGCCCTCGGCGTCGACCGGGTCTATCCGAACGCAATGCCGGCCGAGCGCCGCGACATCGTCGAGCATTACCTCCACCGCGTGGGCCTCGGCGATGCCATGCATCGCCGCGCCGCCGATCTCTCCAACGGCATGAAGCAGCGTGTGGGCATCGCCCGCGCCTTCGCCCTGTCTCCGAAGCTCCTCCTGCTCGACGAGCCCTTCGGCATGCTGGACAGCCTGACGCGCTGGGAGCTGCAGGACGTTCTGATGGATGTCTGGAAGCGCACCCAGGTCACCGCGATCTGCGTCACCCACGATGTGGACGAGGCGATCCTTCTCGCCGATCGCGTGGTCATGATGACCAACGGTCCGATGGCGAAAATCGGCAAGATCATGAAAGTCGACCTGCCGCGCCCGCGCAGCCGCAAGGCGCTTCTCGAACATCCCGATTACTACCTCTATCGCCAGCAGCTTCTGAGCTTCCTCGAGGAATACGAGACCGGCGCCCATGGCAAGAAGCCGGCCGAAGCAAACGACGCCGAAGCGGCCAAGGGCGAAAGCGGATCGAGGCAACAAGCCGCATGAGCCCTCAGTCTCCCCAAAGCACGGGCGCGAAAAGCCCATCCCGAAGATCGATCATGAGCCGATCGAAAGGAATTCCCATGCAGAAACTCGTCGTCATCGGCGCTGGAATGGCCTCGGGCCGGGTGCTCGAACATCTCTTCGAGACCGACCCCACGGCCTACGAGATCACGCTCTTCAACGCCGAGCCGCGCGGCAATTACAACCGCATCATGCTCTCTCCGGTCCTGTCCGGCGAGAAGAGCTACGAGGACATCGTCACCCATGACGAGGCTTGGTACACCGACAACCAGGTGACCTGCCGCTTCGGCGAGAAGGTCGTCGCGATCGACCGCGCCCGGAAGGTCGTGGTCGGCGAAAAGGGCGAGGTGCCCTATGACAAGCTGATCGTCGCCACCGGCTCCGTCCCCTTCATCGTTCCGGTCGAAGGGCGCGACCTTCCCGGCGTGATCGCCTATCGCGATCTCGACGACACCAACATCATGATCGAGAGATCCGCCAAGCCCGGCGCCAAGGCCGTCGTCATCGGCGGCGGGCTGTTGGGACTGGAAGCGGCCGCCGGCCTGCGCCTTCGCGGCATGGACGTGACCGTCGTCCATCTGGCCGGCCATCTGATGGAGCGCCAGCTCGACGAGGCCGCCGGCTATCTCCTGAAGAAGGATCTCGAACGGCGCGGCATCGCCGTCCTGACCAAGGCGTCGACCCAGAAAATTCTCGGCACGTCCCATGTGGAAGGCGTCGAGCTTGCCGACGGCACGGTCATCGAGGCGGAGCTGGTCGTCATGGCGGTCGGTATCCGTCCCTCGGTCCAACTCGCCAAGGAGGCCGGGCTCGAGGTCGGCCGCGCGATCACGGTCGATGCGACCATGCGGACCTCCGACTCCGACATCTACGCCGTCGGCGAATGCGTTGAATTCGAGGGGACATTGTTCGGCCTCGTCGCACCCCTCTACGAGCAGGCCAAGGTCGTGGCGAAATCGCTTCTCGACGAGGAGGAGCGCTTTTCGGTCAAGGAGCTCTCCACCAAGCTGAAGGTCACGGGTTGCGACCTTTTCTCGGCCGGCGATTTTGCGGAAAGCGAAGGGCGCGAGGAAATCGTGCTGCGCGATCCGGCCAAGGGCGTCTATCGGCGCCTCGTTCTCGAAGGTGACCGGCTCGTCGGCGCCGTCATGTATGGCGATACTAGCGACTCCAACTGGTTCTTCGACCTGATGAAGAACCGCACGCCGGTCTCGGAGATGCGCGAGACCCTGATCTTCGGCCAAGCCTATCAGGGAGGGTCCCCGCTGGACCCTATGGCGGCCGTTGCAGCCTTGCCGGATGATGCGGAGATCTGCGGCTGCAACGGCGTGTGCAAGGGCAAGATCACCGGCACGATTACCGAAAAAGGCCTGACCTCGCTCGACGACGTGCGCGCCCACACCAAGGCGTCCTCCTCCTGCGGCACCTGCACCGGCCTCGTCGAGCAATTGATGGCGCTGACGCTTGGCGACAGCTTCAACCCCAATGCCGTCAAGCCCATGTGCGGCTGCACCGATCTCGGCCATGGCGATGTGCGGCGTCTGATCAAGGCGAAAGAGCTGAAGTCGATCCCCGAAGTGATGCAGGAGCTCGAATGGAAGACCTCCTGTGGCTGCGCCAAATGCCGCCCGGCGCTGAACTATTACCTCGTCGCTGACTGGCCCGGCGAATATGTTGACGACAAGCAGTCGCGCTTCATCAATGAGCGCGTCCACGCCAACATTCAGAAGGACGGCACCTATTCCGTCGTCCCGCGCATGTGGGGCGGCATGACCAGCGCCAAGGAGCTGCGGGCGATCGCAGACGTGGTCGAGAAATTCGACATCCCCTCGGTCAAATGCACCGGCGGCGCGCGCATCGACATGCTTGGCGTCAAGAAAGAGGATCTGCCCGCCGTCTGGGCCGATCTGAACGCTGCCGGCATGGTCTCGGGCGCGGCCTATGGCAAGGCGCTTCGAACGGTGAAGAGCTGCGTCGGCTCCGACTGGTGCCGCTTCGGGACGCAGGATTCGACTGGCCTCGGCATTCGCATCGAGAAGTTCATGTGGGGCTCCTGGACACCCGGCAAGGTGAAGATGGCCGTCTCCGGCTGTCCGCGCAACTGCGCGGAGGCCACCTGCAAGGATGTCGGCGTGATCTGCACCGAAGCCGGCTACGAGATCCATTTTGCGGGCGCGGCCGGCCTCGACATCAAGGGGACGGAAGTCTTGACGCAGGTCGCGACCGAGGACGAGGCCTTCGAAGTCATCGTCGCCCTCGTCCAGCTCTATCGCGAGCAGGGCCATTATCTGGAGCGCATGTACAAGTGGCTGAAGCGGGTCGGCATGGACTCCATCAAGGCCGCCATCGTCGATGATCTGGACAAGCGCCGCCACTATTTCGACCGCTTCGCCTACAGCCAGACCTTCTACCGCAAGGACCCCTGGGCCGAGCGGGCGAGCGGCGCCGTCGCCGCCCATGAATTCCGGCCGATGGCCGATCTCTCCAGCTTCAAGGAGGCAGCGGAATGACGAGCGCGAAATCTTGGCACAGGATTGGCCAGTTGACCGACATTCCGAAGCTCGGCGCGCGCTGCGTGCTGACGCCCTTCGGCCGGCTCGCCGTCTTCCGCACGGCCGATGACGAGGTCTATGCGATCGAGGATCGCTGCCCCCACAAGGGCGGCCCGCTCTCCCAGGGCATCGTCCACGACACCTCCGTCACCTGCCCGCTCCACAACATGGTCATCTCGCTGAAGAGCGGGAAGGTGTTGGGTCCCGACGAGGGCGCTGTCCGCGCCTTTTCGGTTCGCATCGATCCCGAGACCAGCGCGATCGAGCTGTCGCTGACAGAGGCGAGCGCCGAAGCGCCCTATCCGGTCGCGGCCGAATAATCCGACCTCCTCATCGAAACGACAGACGCCAGACACCAAGGAGACTTCTCGAATGTCCTATCTCGCACCCCAGGAATTCGTGACCAAAATGGTCGATGCCGGCGAGGCGAAGATCATGATGAGCACCAAGGATACGCTCATCCGCGCCTATATGGCCGGCGCGATCCTCGCGCTTGCCGCCGCTTTCGCCGTGACGGTCACGGTCAACACCGGCAATCCGCTGATCGGCGCCCTGCTCTTCCCGGTCGGCTTCTGCATGCTCTATCTGCTCGGATTCGATCTTCTGACCGGCGTCTTCACCCTCTGCCCGCTCGCGCTTCTCGACCGTCGTCCCGGCTGCGACGTGAAAGGCCTGCTGCGCAATTGGGGTCTCGTCTTCTGCGGCAATTTCGCCGGCGCCCTCACCGTCGCGCTCTTCATGGCGATCATCTTCACCACCGGCTTCACCCATGCGCCGGACGCGGTCGGCCAGAAGATCGGTCATATCGGCGAAGGCCGCACGCTCGGCTATGCCGCGGCCGGCTTCGGCGGCATGCTGACGCTCTTCATCCGCGCCGTCATGTGCAACTGGATGGTCTCGACCGGCGTCGTCGCGGCGATGATGTCGACCTCGGTGTCCGGCAAGGTGATCGCCATGTGGATGCCGATCCTCGTCTTCTTCTATCTCGGCTTCGAGCATTCCATCGTGAACATGTTCCTGTTCCCGTCCGGCATCTTCCTCGGCGGTCAGTTCACCTGGACGGACTACTTCCTTTACAACGAGATCCCGACCGTGATCGGCAATCTCGTCGGCGGCCTGACCTTTGTTGGCGCAACGCTCTATTCGACCCATTACGGCTCGAAGAAGGCCCGCGCGGCCGCCGGTCCGGTCAGCCCGCTCTCGGCCCAGCCGGCCGAATAAGCGACAGACCCATCAAGCATCGGGCCCGGCCAAGGCCGGGCTCGCCTCTCCTTCGGACCTTTCCCGTCTCTCACTCGGCATCGGCGAACACGTCCCATGGCCAGCGAACTCGCCATCACCATCGGTCAATATTCCGACAAGGGCGCCAAGGCCGAGAACCAGGATTTCCACGGCGCGATCATCCCGGATGGACCAGCCCTTGCCCTGAAGGGCATCGCGATCGCCATTGCCGACGGCATCTCGTCCTCCGCCTTCGGGCGCATTGCCGCCGAATCCGCCGTCAGAAGCTTCCTCACGGATTATTACGCGACCTCCGACGCATGGACGGCCAAGACCGCGGCAAGCCGCGTCATCGCGGCGACCAATTCCTGGCTCCATGGCGAGACACGCCGGGCCCGGATTGCCTCGGGCACGGCGGCCGATCTCGATCGCGGCCCCGATCGCGGCCATGTCACCACCTTCAGCGCCCTCGTCCTGAAAGCGCGCAAGGCTCACCTCTTCCATGTCGGTGATGCCCGGATCAGCCGTCTGGTGGGCGAGAGCCTCGAAACCTTGACCGAGGATCATCGGCTCGTTCTCTCCGCCGAGCGCTCCTATCTCGCGCGCGCCCTCGGCATGGGCGCCCATGTGGAGATTGATTATCGCGCCCTCGATCTCGTCGAGGGCGACGTCTTCCTGATGACGACGGACGGTGTCCACGAGGTTCTGGCGCCGACGGATCTCGCCCGCGCGCTGCGACGCGGCCATAACGATCTCCCGGGCGCGGCGAGGACGATTGCCGCCGACGCGCTGGCGGCCGGCAGCCGGGACAACATCACCATCCAGATCGTGCGCGTCGATCGGCTGCCCGAGATCGACGCCGCCGAAAACCTTGCCGAGGCCGATCTGGAGCCTCCTTCCATCATGCCATCCGTCGGCGACAGGTTGGACGGCTGGCATCTGGAAGAACTCCTGCATGCGAGCGCGCGCAGCCATGTCTTTCAGGCGCGCGAGGCGGCGAGCGGCGAGCGCTGCGCGCTGAAGATTCTCGCCTCCGATCTTCGCGACGACGCCACCGCGCGCAGACGCTTCCTGATGGAGGAATGGATCGCCGCGCGGGTTTCTAACCCCCATCTCCTGAAGGCCCATCCGCGAAAGCGCCCGCGCTCTGCGCTCTATACGACCATGGCGCTCGTCAAGGGTCGCACGCTCAAGGACTGGATGCGCGACCACCCGGCGCCGGACCTCCAAAGCGTTCAGGATATCGTCATCGGCATCGGCAAGGGTCTTCTCGCCCTGCATCGCCGCCAGATCGTCCATCAGGACTTGCGGCCCGAAAACGTCCTTCTCGACGCGGACGGCCATGTCACCTTGATCGACTTCGGCGCAGCAAGGGTCGCGGGCGTTGAGGAGGGCCGCGCCGTCGCCATGGCCGAGGCGCCGGTCGGGACACTCCAATATGCGGCGTCGGAAGCCTTTCTCGGCTCGGTCGGACGCGAGCGCTCGGACCTCTTCTCGCTCGGCGTCCTCACCTACGAAATGCTGACGGGCCGGCTGCCCTACGGCCTCGACGTTACCCGCACGCGCACCCGACGCGACCAGCGACGGCTCGCCTATCGTCCGGCGGGGTCGGAGGATCGCCACGTGCCGGACTGGATCGAAGGCGCGCTGAAGAAGGCCGTCGCCATCGACCCGGAGAAACGCCATGGCGACATCGCGGAATTCCTCCACGATCTGACCCATCCCAATCCCGCCTTTGTCGACAAGCGCGGCTTGGCCCTCGCCGAGCGTGACCCGCTGCGTTTCTGGCAAGGGCTCTCTCTCAGTCTGGCGATTGCCCTTTTCATCGCGCTCGCCGCCCTTGCGGCAGGTTGAGTGGCGCACCCGGCCCGTTCGAAGAAGGACATCAAACAGATGAACATGAAGCCGACGACCGGGACGATCCGCACCACCTGCGCCTATTGCGGCGTCGGCTGCGGCGTACTGGCGACCCCTGAGGCCGATGGCAACGTCTCGATCGTCGGCGATCCCGAACATCCGGCCAATTTCGGCCGGCTCTGCTCGAAAGGCTCGGCGCTAGGCGAGACGATCGGGCTGGAGGACCGCCTCCTTTCGCCGCGGGTCGATGGCAGGCTGGCGAGTTGGGACGAGGCGCTGGAGCGCGTCGCGTCGGGCTTTTCCAGGGTCATTGCAGAAGACGGGCCGGATGCCGTCGCCTTCTATGTCTCCGGCCAGTTCCTGACCGAGGACTATTACGTCGCGAACAAGCTGATGAAGGGCTTCATCGGCTCCGGCAATATCGACACCAATTCCCGGCTCTGCATGGCCTCCTCGGTTGCTGGCCACCGCAGAGCCTTCGGCGCCGATACGGTGCCCGGAACTTATCGCGATCTCGAAGAGGCCGATCTCGTCATCCTCGTCGGCTCCAATCTTGCCTGGTGCCATCCGGTCACCTATCAGCGCCTCGCCGCCGCCAAGGCGGCCCGTCCCGCCATGAAGATCGTTCTGATCGATCCGCGCCGCACCGCCAGCGCCGAGATCGCCGACATGCATCTGGCGATCGAACCCGATGGGGACACGGCCCTCTTTTCAGGCCTCCTTTACGCGATCGCGGAGGGCGGCGCCGTCCACTGCGACTTCGTCGCGCGCCACACGGAGGGCTTCGTCGACGCCTTGCGCGCCTCGCGCGCCTTCCCCGTCGCCAAGGTCGCCGCCGCGACAGGGCTCGGCGAAGCTGAGATCCGAGCCTTCTACGATCTCTTCACGGCGCGGGAGAAGGTCGTCACTGTCTATAGTCAGGGCGTCAACCAATCGGTCGGCGGGACCGACAAGGTCAATGCCATCATCAATTGCCATCTCGCCACGGGTCGGATCGGGCGGCCGGGCATGGGGCCCTTCTCCATTACCGGCCAGCCCAATGCCATGGGCGGGCGCGAGGTCGGCGGTCTCGCCAATCAGCTCGCCGCCCATATGGCGATCGAGAACCCGCACGACCGAGCGCTTGTCGGCGAATTCTGGCAGGCGCCGAACATTGCGCGAAAGCCCGGCTTGAAGGCTGTCGACTTGTTTCGGGCGGTCGAGACCGGCAAGGTCAAGGCGATCTGGATCGCCGGCACCAATCCGGTCGTCTCGATGCCGGACGCCGACCGAGTGAAGGCCGCGCTCGCCGCCTGCCCGCTGGTCGTCGTCTCCGACGTCGTCTCGCGCAACGACACGCTGCCCTTTGCCCATGTGGCGCTGCCGGCCGCCGCCTGGGGCGAGAAGGATGGGACGGTGACGAATTCCGAGCGCCGCATCTCGCGTCAGCGCCCCTTCCTGCCGCTGCCCGGCGAAGCGCGGCCCGATTGGGCTATCTTTGCCGAGGTCGGTCGGCGCATGGGCTTTTCCGGCTTCGATTTCACCAATGCGGCCGAGGTCTTTGACGAACATGCAAGGCTCTCGGCCTATCGCAACGAGGGGAGCCGCGATTTCGATATCGGCGGCCTCGCTGGGCTCGCGAGCGATGACTACGACGCCTTGGACCCCGTACAGTGGCCGGTGAAAGCGTCCGACAACGAAATTGGCGAAAAGCGCTTCTTCGCCGATGGTCGCTTTTATCATCCTGATGGAAGAGCCCGCTTCGTCGCGGTCCGCGCACCGGTCCGGGAGACGGCGGCGAACGGCGAATTCGTCCTCAATACGGGACGGGTGCGCGATCATTGGCACACCATGACCCGAACCGGCCGCAGCGCGCGGCTCTCGGCCCATATCGCCGAGCCCTTCGCCGAGCTTCATCCCGAAGACGGCAAGCAGCTTGGCTTGAAGCCGGCCGATCTCGTCACGATCCGCTCGGCCCATGGCTCTGCGACGGTGCGCTGTCTCTTCACGAAACGACAAATGCGTGGCTCTGTCTTCGTGCCCATCCATTGGAGCGGAGAATTCGCCGGAACCGGGCGGATCGACGCGGTCGTGCGCCCGTCCTTCGACCCAATATCCGGCCAGCCGGGCCTGAAGAACACGCCCGTCACCCTCTCTCGCTTTCGCGCAAGCTGGTACGGCTTCGCCGTCAGCCTGAACCGCCCCGAAACAAGCGCGTCGGACTATCTGGTCACCGCCCGCACGGGTGCCGGCTGGCGAACGGAGCTTGCCGGGCTCGAGGTTCTCGGCGATGCGGCGGACTTTGCGCGCCATATCATCGCGCCCTCGCAAGAGGCCGAATTCGTCGCCTATAGCGATGCGAAGACCGGCACCCATCGCTTCGCCGCCTTCGAAGGAAGCCGCCTTGTCGGCGCGCTCTGGATCGCGCGCGAGCCGGTCGCCGTCGCCCGAAACTGGGCCGTCGGCCAGATCGACGCGGACGCTAGAGCGAGCGAGGCGACCGGCGTCTCCCGCGCCCATCTTCTGGCCGGTCGCACCGGCGCGGACAGGCCGGACCCCGGCGCGATCGTCTGCGCCTGCTTCTCGATCGGCGTCAACGAGATCGCGGCGGCCGTCGTCTCCGGTCAGGCCCTGTCGGTCGAGGCCGTCGGTCGGCATCTGAAGGCCGGCACCAATTGCGGTTCCTGCCGGAGCGAGATCAAGGCGATCGTGGATGCGAAAAGAGCCGAGCCGCAGCCGGCCGAGACCGAGCTTTCCGAGGCTTGAGGCCGGAGCGGCACCCTCGGGCACTCTCGCATCGAGATGGCCGGCGTCAGTAGAGCCGTCCGCCCTTCGGAACCTCGATATCCGGGCGCAGGAGAACGACCTCGCCTTCGGCATCGGGTACGCCGAGGGTCAGAACTTCCGATCTCATCGGCCCGATCTGACGGGGCGGAAAATTGACGACCGCCATCACCTGGCGCCCCACAAGCGCCTCCGGCGTGTAATGCTTGGTGATCTGCGCCGAGGACTTCTTCACGCCGATGGGTTCGCCGAAATCGATGGTCAGCTTGATCGCCGGCTTGCGCGCTTCGGGGAAGGGTTCGGCGGTGAGGATCGTTCCGACCCGGACGTCCACCTTGAGAAAGTCGTCGAAGCCGATCTGTGCTTCCGGGTCCTTGCCTGCCACGATTCCTGATCCTCTCTTCGGCGCTGACCAGCGATGGTGCTGACCGGCGCCCCGCCCAAGCGACAATTTACGATCCAGCCAAAGGGGGGTTGGCGCTTCGCTCCGAAACGCCCGCCTCATACGAAATCCGTTTGATCGCTTCGCGATACGGCTGTTAAAGCCGCCCACACGCCGCGCGGGCTTTGATACGAAGCCCAACTGAATCAGTCGGACACCGTATCAGTCCTTCGACAGTGCAACGGCCCGGTCTCGCGCAGCGCGCACGGTGCGCTCGACGAGCGGCGGCAGGCCGGTGAAATCGTCCATCAGGACTTCGAGCCCGGCCTGGGTCGTCCCGTTCGGGGAGGTCACGTTCTGGCGAAGCTTAGCCGGCGTCTCGTCGGAGCGGATCATCAATTCCCCCGCGCCTGCCACCGTATGACGGGCAAGCCGCATGGCGAGATCGGCGGGAAGCCCCATGGCCTCGCCCGCCTTCGCCATGCATTCGGCGAGATGGAAGACATAGGCCGGACCGCTGCCGGACACCGAGGTGACCGCGTCGATCAACGCTTCGCTGTCGACCCATTCCACCGGGCCGCTCGCCGCCAGAAGTGTATCGGCGACAGCCCGACGCTCCTCGGAGACTTGCCCATTCGGATAAGCGCCGGTGATGCCCCGGCCGATAAGAGATGGCGTGTTGGGCATGGCCCGCACGATCGGCCGCTCATGGCCGTCCGCTTCGCCGAGATGCTTGGACAGCGCCGCGACCGTCGTGCCGGCCGCAATGGAGACGATCAGCGTCTCGGGCGACAGCGCCGCCTTCAAAGGCGGCAAAGCATCGCCCATCATCTGCGGCTTGACCGCGAGAAGCGCCACTGTCGGGGCGAAATCAGCCGGGGTCTCGGTTTCGTGGCGAAAGCCATAGCGCTCGATGAGCTTTCCAAGGGCCTCGCCGCGATTGGGATCGACGACGAGGAGCGCCTCGGGAGCCAGCCCGGCGTCGAGCCATCCCCCGATCAGCGCACAGCCCATATTGCCGCCGCCAAGGACGAGGATGCGTTCGCCGGACTGGAGCATGATCTCAGGCCTCCCCGACCGTATCGAACATCGCCGCCGATAGCGCCTCGCCTGCCTTCTTCTCGGCCCAGATGACGAATTGGAAAGCCTGGTAGAAACGCTCGCACTGCTCGACCGCGAAGGTCAGCATGCGCTCGGCCTGGGCGCCGGTCGCGTCGGCGCCGCCGGCCAGAAGCAGAGCGTGGCGATACATTATCGCGCCTTCGGATTCCCAATAGTCGAAATGGCCGAGCACCAGCTTCTCGTTGACCAGCGCGATCAGCCGCATGATCTCGTCGCGCCGGTGCATCGGGACCTTCAAATCGAAGGCGCAGCCCAGATGCAGCGCCTCCAGATCGACGATCCAGGAAAAGGACACCGCATAATGGGTCCAGACGCCTGACACGGTCAGGGCCAGCTCGTCCTCGCAGGAGCGTTCGAAGGTCCAGTCGCGCGCCGCCGCGACCCATTCGATCGTGTCGACGGGGTGCGAATGTCTCGCGCCCTCGATGTCGTGAAGTGATGTCATTGAAGGGTCCTCGTTTGCCGCATTTCGCGAGCCCCTTTCCGGGAACCCGCCTGGGCGCCCGTCGCCGCCATCGACGAATCACCCATGTCTTTCAGCATACAGACGAGGACTCCGGCGCTTAAGGCCGGTTACACTTTTTTCACAACTCTCATTCTCCGAGGCCAGGCAACCTTAAGGTCAGCCGGGCCTGATGACAGAGTCTCGACAGGGCCTTAGGCCCCGCCGTGGAAATCGTGGATCACTGTTGAAACCCTGTGGATAAGTCTCAGGATTGGTTCGATTGCCCCGAGATTTTGGCCTCGAGGGCCGCGATCCGCGCCTTGAGAGCTTCGTTCTCGGCCCGGGCCTTGGAGGCCATTTCGCGAACCGCTTCGAATTCCTCGCGCTGAACGAGGTCGAGCTGGCTCATCATCCGCTCCCCTTGCGAGCGGAAGAAGGTCTCGGCTTCGCGCCGAACCCCTTGGGTGGCGCCCGCCGCATCGGTCATGACGCGGGCGAATTCGTCGAGAAAGCGGTTGGGTCGGCTTTCGTGGCGCATGTCTCGTCCTCATCGGTCTGTCGGTGCGGCCAGGCCAGCACACATAGGGTTTCCCGCCGCCGTATCGGCAAGCGGGTGCAACGCGCTCGCGATCGAGCCTGTCGTATGAAGGAGGTAGAGGCTCGGAGCCTTCAGGACAATGACGCGTGAAGACGCGCTTGCGCTTTGGCGCGTCCAATCGACTGAAAATGACCGCGCTCGCCCGCCCATTGTCTCGTCACAGCTCGGTGAACGAAAGGCGGCTGCCGGCCATGCCCGTCTTGACCCTGTCACGCCGCCTCGCCAAGGTCCGCCGCGATTAAACACCCCGAAGCAGCAGGCCGCCGATCCAATCGACCGCCTTGAGGAGACCCGCGCTTCATGCTCGCATTTCCCGCCCTCGGCGCGCTGACCTATCCGCAGATCGACCCTGTCTTTCTCGATCTCGGCATTCTGCAGCTGCGCTGGTACGGGCTCGCTTACGTCGCCGGCATTCTCTGCGGCTGGCTCTATGGCCGGGCGATCGCCGCCAATCCCAAACTATGGCCGGACGGCATCTCGCCGGTGACGAAGACCGAGGTCGACGACTTCATCCTCTATATCACCCTCGGCATCGTGCTGGGCGGACGACTCGGCTTCATCCTCTTCTACGATCTGCCACGCTATCTCGCCGATCCACTTGACGTTTTCCGGGTCTGGGAAGGCGGCATGTCGTTTCATGGCGGTCTGATCGGCGTCGTTCTGGCGATCACGCTCTTCTGCCGAGTCCGCAAGGTCCCGCTCTGGTCGATGCTCGACATTGCGGCGGCTTGCGTGCCCTTCGGCCTTTTTTTCGGCCGCATCGCCAATTTCATCAATGGCGAATTGTGGGGCGCGCCAAGCGACGTGCCCTGGGCGATGGCCTTCCCGATGGCCGGCCCCGAGACGCGCCATCCGAGCCAGCTCTACGAGGCCGCGCTGGAGGGGATCGTTCTCTTCATCATCCTGCGCATCGCCACCCATGGCTTCGGCATGTTCTCCCGTCCTCGCTTTGTCGGCGGCCTGTTTCTCGCCGGCTATGCACTCGCTCGGATCTTCGTCGAATTCTTCCGCATGCCCGACGCCCAGCTCGGCTATCTGATGGGCGGCTGGCTGACCATGGGCATGGTCCTGTCCCTGCCGATGCTCCTCATTGGCCTCTGGGGCATGGCCTTTGCGCGATACCATTCCCACGCCAGCGATCCACGCCTCATCGCCAAACGCGCGGAAGCCGAAACGGCGGGATCGGCGTGACGACGCCGCTACTCGGTCGAATCGCGAAAGAAGTCGAAGCGAGGGGGCCGATATCGATCGAGCGCTATTGGCAGATCGCGCTCTTCGACCGTCGGCACGGCTATTATTCGAGCCGCGAACCCTTTGGCCGAGGGGGCGATTTCGTCACGGCGCCGGAGGTGAGCCAGATGTTTGGCGAACTCCTCGGCGCCTGGGTCGCGGCCGCCTGGGAGGGACTTGGCGCGCCGAACCCGTTTCTTCTCGCCGAGATCGGGCCCGGACGCGGCACGCTGATGGCCGATATGCTGCGCACCCTTCGAAAGAGCGCCCCCCATTGCATGGCGGCCTCCCGTATTCGTTTGGTAGAAACGAGCGAAAGACTGGCCGCGTTGCAGGCGGTCAAGCTCGAAGGCTTCGACCTGCCGATCAAGCGCGTGCGCGGCGTGGAAGAGTTGGAAACTCTGCCGGCGATCGTCGTCGCCAACGAGCTGTTCGACGCCATCGCCATCCGGCAATTCGTCCATCAGCAAGGGAAATGGCATGAGCGACGCATTGGACTGAACGGGGAAGGCGCACTCGAATTCGTCATCATTCCGCTTGAGGCCGATGAGGCGGAAGCGATCGCCGGAATTGCCGCAAACTCGGCCAAGCCTCTGCCGCATTCCGAAGAGGGCGCGATCCTGGAAGTCTCGCCGGCGCGCGAAGCGCTTGCCTCGACACTTGCAGAACGGCTTGCCACCCATGGCGGCGCTGGTCTCTTCATCGATTACGGCCATGGGATGACCGGCTTCGGCGATACGTTTCAGGCCATGTCCGAGCATCGTTACGTGTCGGTGCTGGATGGCCCTGGCGAGGCTGATCTGACGAGCCATGTGGATTTCGCCCGGCTAGCGGCATGCTTTGCCGATAAAGGTCTTTCGGTCGCGCCTCTGGTCGGTCAAGGGCCGTTCCTGCTCTCGCTAGGGCTTTTAGAGCGCGCCGGCCGCCTGGGCGCACCGCTCGGCGAGGCTGGGCGCGAGGCGATCCGGGCCGATGTCCAGCGCCTCGCGGGCAATGGACCGAAGGACATGGGCGACCTTTTCAAAATCCTCGCGGTCGCCTCGGCCCCCTTGCCCCTGCCGCCCTTCACTCTTCGTCCCGGCGATGGGTTCGCCAATTGACTTCCCCCCGCCCCTCACCCACCATTTACCCATGATGGATGCGGCAACGACCGGCGCCTTGGCGCTCACGCAAGACCAGGTGGTGAGAAGCGACGCCTTTGGCGATGCGATCACCCATGGCTTCTTCACGCGTCTCGGCGGGGTGTCGGAAGGCATCTATCGATCGCTGAATTGCGGCATCGGCTCGAAGGACGATGGGGCTGCCGTCGCCGAGAATCGCGCGCGCGCCCTGGCGTTTTTGAGCCTTGGGCCTGATCGGCTCGCGACACCCTGGCAGATCCATTCGCCGACCGCCGTGATCGTCAATGCGCCCTTTGGAGAGGAGCGGCCGAAAGCGGATGCGGTCGTCACCGCGACGCCCGGCCTCGCGGTCGGCATCGTCACCGCCGATTGCGGCCCGATCCTCTTTGCCGACGCCAAGGCGCGCGTCGTCGGCGCCGCCCATGCGGGCTGGAAGGGCGCGACTGGCGGGATCATCGAGGCGACGATCGAGGCCATGGAAAGCCTTGGCGCCGTGCGCGCCTCGATCAAGGCCGTTCTCGGCCCCACCATCACGCGCAAGAATTACGAGGTCGGCGTCGAACGGATGGAAGAGGCGGTGGCGGCCGCCGGTCGCCAGGCCGAGCGCTTCTTCTTTCCCGGCGTCTCGCCCGACAAACGGCAGTTCGACCTGCCCGGTCTCATCGTTGCCCGGCTGAAGAGTGCCGGCGTCTCGGCAGCCTTTACCGGCCAATGCACCTATGGCGACGAGCGGTTCTTCTCGTTCCGCCGCACCACCCATCGCGGCGAGCCCGACTACGGCCGCCAATTGTCCGCGATCGCGATCCAAGGCTGAGGGTCCATGCTGCATTTTTCCCCCGAGGAATTCGAGGGCCGAAAGGCGCGCCTGATCGCGCGCATGGCCGAGGACAAACTCGACGCGCTCATGCTGTTTGCCCAAGAGTCGATGTATTGGCTGACGGGCTACGACACATTCGGCTTCTGCTTCTTCCAATGCCTCGTGGTAAAGTCGGACGGCGAAATGCGTCTACTGACCCGCTCCGCCGATCTTCGTCAGGCGCGCAACACGTCCACACTCGAGACAGTCGTGGTCTGGCGAGACCGCAGCGGCGCCGACCCTTTGATCGAGCTTCGCGACATGCTCGACGACATGGATCTTCTCGGTGCGAAGATCGGCGTCGAATGGGCGACCCACGGGCTGACCGCCGCCAATGGCAAGGCGCTGGAGGAGCGGCTCGGCTCTTTCGCCTCCCTTAGAGATGCCTCCTATCTGGTCTCGACGCTGCGGTCGGTGAAATCGCCGGCCGAGATCACCCATGTGCGGGAAGCGGCCAGGCTCGCCGACGACGCTTATGAAATCGCCCGCCCCTTGATCAAATCGGGCGCCGACGAGGGCGAGATCCTCGCCGCGATGCAGAGTGAGATCCTACGCCAGGGCGGCGACTATCCGGCCAATCCCTTCGTCATCGGCTCGGGCCCCGACGCGCTCCTCTGCCGCTACAAGTCGGGCCGCACCCGGCTGAAGGAAGACGACCAGCTGACGCTGGAATGGGCCGGCGTGAAAGCGCAATATCATGCCGCGCTCATCCGCACCTTCATCCTGGGCAGCCCCAGCGATCGGCATCTGGAGCTTCATGCAGCCGCCGTCGAGGCGCTCGAAGCGATGGAAAAGGTCATGCGGCCGGGCAGCACCTTCGGCGATGTCTTCGACGCCTATGCCGGCGTGATGGAGAGCCACGAATTGGTCCGCCATCGCCTGTCGGCCTGCGGCTATTCGCTTGGGGCGCGCTATGCGCCGACTTGGATGGATACGCCGATGTTCTATGCCGGGAATCCAGCCGAGATTCTCCCGAATATGACGCTGTTCGGCCATGTGATCATTATGGATTCCGATACCGGAACCGCGATGACGCTTGGTCGAACCTATCTCACCACCTCCGGTGCGCCGGAGCCCTTCTCGAAGCTCCCCCTCGATCTCGATCTTCTCGGATAAAGATCGGGCGAGGATCCGGACACGCATCCTCGATCGCCCGGCTCGGCCGGCGAATTTGCGCCAACGGTCTTCACGCTCCCTCAACGCTTTTCTGCAAATCCTAAGCATATGTCGGCAGACCCGGCGGGCAGACGTGTCTCATCCGAGCGATCGCTTCGCGATCTCGGTTTGCGCAGCCCGCTAGGATGCCGCGCGTGCTGAAACGGGCTGACGCATGACGCGCTCAGAGGCCCTGCCGGCGCATTTACCGGGCTTGCGGCGTGCATGAGGGCGCGTCGGAGCATGTAACGTCGACGGCGAACCGATCCTCCCGATGGGGGGTGGCACAGCCGAGGTCCAGGGGATCGGCAGGGCGCGCAAAGCCCCTCTCCGGCCCTGCTTCAGAGAGGGGGAGCCAGGACACACGTGACGGCCACCCGAAGAACCATTCCCCGGGCGCTTCTGGTCTGCGCCCTTACGCCGGCCGTGCTGTCGGCCTGCACCGGACCGGATGCGGGCATGGGCTTCGGTCCGGACGGGCCGATTCCGCCGGCACCGATCGGCAGTTCCTCCACCTATGGGGCGCCCGTCAGGGTCGGCAATCCGGTCGGCCGCGTCTCGGACGCCGAGATGGCCGCAGCGCAGGCCTTGCAGAACGAGCCGCTCTATCAACCAAATTATGCCTCGGCGGCCCCAGCCGAGCCGGTCTATCAAGCCCCGACGATCGGCGCGTCGCAGGCTCAGCAAAACGCCGTGACGCGTGGTGCGCTTCTTGCGCCGCCCTCGGCCGCGGCCACCTCCGAACCGTCCCTGCAAACGCCAGCGGCCCAGTCTTCTCGCCGTTTGCCGCGCATCGACGAGGAGCCTGGCCCGGCGGAAGAGCCCGCACTGGCCGCTTCCGACGATACGGGCGCCGCGCCGATGCCGGACGAAGGGGGCGGGCTCGCCGGCCAGCCGACGCTTCAGGAGCCGCCGACGCGAACGGCCGCACTCCAGCCGCAAGGAACGAGCGAAGTCCAGTTTCTGCCGCTTGTTGGCGCGCCGGACGATAAGGCCAATATTCTCGCGCGCTCCCTCTCCGATGCCGCGGCGAGCCAACGGGTCGTTATCCGTCCGGCGGCGGATGGGCGGGCACAGGTCCGCCTGAAAGGCTATTTCTCGACCTTCGAGGACGGCGGTGAGTCGGTTCTCGTCTATGTCTGGGACGTGCTCGACGAGAACGACCAGCGCATCCATCGTATTCAGGGCCAGGAGCGTTTCGCGACGACCGGCGGCGATCCGTGGGCGGGCGTCGACAAATCGATCTTCGACAAAGTCGCCGCGACCACCCTTCAGGAAGCGCGGGCCTTCCAAGCGGGAACCGGATGACCTTGGTCTGTCGCTAAACTTGCGAATTAAGATGAGAACCTGCCTCCAACCCGCTGGTTTACGGCATGAACTCGCTTCGACCGACCTGCCTGAGACAGGCATGTCGTATGCGACGGACTGGGAATTGTCGTTAAGTGTGTGCACTGCAGCGGCTTGAAGTTTCCCGGCAGATTGCTATGAGCCCCACGAAAGCGCTCGGCGTCGATGCCGGACGCGTCAGCCCGCTGAAAGCGGTGGGCACCACCAGTCGAACCAGGTGACGGACGCGATGAAACTATTCAGCGGCAACTCCAATCGCGTTCTTGCCGAGTCCATCGGCCGCTATCTCGAACTGCCGATCGGTCAGGCCATGGTGCGCCGCTTCGCCGATCAGGAGATCTTCGTCGAGATCCAGGAGAATGTTCGCGGCGAGGATGTTTTCGTCATCCAGTCGACCTCCTATCCGGCGAATGACCACCTGATGGAGTTGCTCATCATCATCGATGCGCTCCGCCGGGCCTCGGCTCGCCGCATCACGGCCGTCCTTCCCTATTTCGGCTATGCCCGGCAGGATCGGAAGGCAGGCGGACGCACGCCGATCTCGGCCAAGCTCGTCGCCAATCTGATCACCGAGGCCGGCGCCAATCGTGTGATGACGCTCGATCTTCATGCCGGACAGATCCAGGGCTTCTTCGACATTCCGACTGACAATCTCTTTGCCGTGCCGCTTCTCGCGCGTGACATCAAGGAGCACCGGGACCTGTCCAATCTGATGGTCGTTTCGCCCGATGTCGGCGGCGTGGTTCGTGCCCGCGCGCTCGCCAAGCGCCTCGATGCTCCGCTCGCCATCGTCGACAAGCGCCGCGACCGGCCGGGCGAGTCCGAGGTGATGAACATCATCGGCGACGTGACCGATCGCAACTGCATCCTGATCGACGACATCATCGATTCGGGCGGCACGCTCTGCAACGCGGCCGATGCTCTGATGAAGGCGGGGGCGAGCAGCGTTTCAGCCTATATCACCCATGGCGTGCTCTCCGGCGGCGCGGCGAGCCGGATCGCGGCCTCCAGCCTCAAGGAACTAGTCGTCACCGATTCGATCATGGCTACCAAGGCCATCCGCGACACGCCCAATATCCGCATCGTCACGACGGCCAATCTCCTCGGCGAGGCCATCCAGCGAACGGCCTCGGAAGAATCGGTTTCGAGCCTCTTCGACTGACAATTCAGCAGGCCTGTTCTCCACACCAGGAAACTTGTCTCGCTCGAAGGCGCCGGCCTCCAATTGCCGCGTGCGCTTTCGCCGTTTTGGCGGTAAAGGTTCATGACATTGCGTGATATGGTGTGATCGCCCGACGAGCACGTATCTCGTTCCGACGCGGCGAATCGCCGAAACCTTGGGTTTCGGCTTTTCGCCCGCGCCATCACCGCGGATTTCTTGCTTTCGCCCTTTTTCTCGCACAAGGGCGTGAGCGGGGAAGAAGGGGACTTCGATCTTGGTCTATACGAATCTGGCTTTCGGAGACGAGCCGCCGCTTTTGGCGGACCGCCGGCGCAAGCCCGATCGAAGGCAGGTATCGCTTCGCTGGCTAGCGGGGACGCTCCTCACAGGGGTGACTTCGACCGCGCTGATGGGCATCGCTTTGTCTGCAGCCCTCGAAGGGCATCGCGGCGCCGTCATGCCGTCCGCGCCGATCGCCTCCCTAGCCCATAATATCCACGAGCGGCTCGAAAAGGGCGGGCGCGTCGTCGCCACGGCGCTTCCCCTCGCGCGATCCCGTCAGGTGGTGGAATTGTCGACCATCGTTCGCGAGGGCGATCAGGACATCATATCGACCCGGCCTTTTGGCTTCGTGAACATGCTGCTGGCAGCCCGCCATCCGGTCGCCAAGGAGTATCCGTCCTTCGATCCTCTGACGATCCTCTCCGGCGATACCCAGGACGAGGCTTCGCCGAGCGACGACAAGGCTCCGGCCATCGTCGCCTCCCAGATCTACGGCTCGCGCGTCGAGACGGATATCAAGCTCAAAATGTCGGACTTCGCCTTCGACGAGGCGAGCTATGAGAAGGGCGCCCCGCCAAGCGCAGCCGATTCGGAACGCCTCGTTCGCCAAGTGATGCCGACCCTGGCCTATGAGCCCGTCCAGGTCGCCTCGCTCAACACGGTCGACCCCTTCCGCTTCGGCCTCTCGCCTGAGCCCCAGGAATATGAGCCGGGTTCGGCCTTCCGCATCATCGAGGAAAACGTCTCCTTCTCTCCCCCTGAGCGTGTCGAACGTCATCCGCGCTTTTACGAAGAGGTCGTGCCCCTGCGTCGTGCTATGAGCGTTGCCGACGCGATGGAGCCGATCTCGGAACAGGGCATAGAGGTAAGCGACGCGGTCAAGACGCTCAGCGAGCTCCTCGGCGGCGAAGGCTTGAAGGCGGAGGACGCGCTCCGGGTCGGCATCGAGACCGTCGGCGAAGAGCGAACCGTCGTGCGCCTGTCGGCCTATCGCGGCAAGACACATATCGCGACGGTTGCCGCCACACGGGACGGGCCTTACGAACAAGCCTCAGCGCCGGAGATGGGCGATTCGATCTCCGCCATTTTCGACGAGCGCGAGGCAGAGGCGCCGCTCAGGGCCGATATGCCAAGCGTTTATGACGGCATCTATCAAGCCGCCCTCGCCTATGGCTTCGATCTCGACATGTGCGGGGAAATTGCCCGCATGTTGGCTAGCGAGATCGATCTTCAGGCCAAACTTCTGCCGACCGACCGTCTGTCCGTGTTCTATTCGATGGACGACGAAGACGATGCCTCCGGTTCCAATTCGGACATCCTGTTCGTTTCGGTCACCCTTGGCGACACGGTTCGCAAATTCTACCGCTTCAAGCCCAAGGATTCCGATCGCGCGACCTATTTCGATCCCGAAGGCCGCAGTGCCCGGCAATTCCTTCTTCGAAAACCCGTCACCCAGGGCCGCTTTTCGTCGGGCTTCTCAACGGGCCGCAAACACCCGGTGCTCGGCTATGTACGCCCCCATTGGGGTGTCGATTGGGCCGCGCCGCGAGGCACGCCCATCCTAGCGGCGGCAGATGGCGTCATTACCGAGACCGGCTGGTCGAGCGGCTACGGGCGGCACACCGAAATCAAGCACGCGAACGGCTATGAGACGACCTATTCCCACCAGTCGGCCATCGCCAAGGGCCTGAAAGTCGGCTCGCGTGTGCGCCAAGGTCAAGTCATCGGTTATGTGGGATCGACGGGCCTGTCGACAGGCAACCACCTTCACTACGAGGTTCACGTCAACAGCAAGAAGCTGGACCCGATGCGGATCAAGGTCGGCGCCGACCAGGTCCTGAAGGGCGATGATCTGGCCGCCTTCATCGTGGAGCGCGACCGGATCGACACGCTCATCAACGAACGCTTCGACGCCCCCCTGGTGGCAGCTCGCTGATCCAGTTGGTTTTCTTGAGGATGCGCCAAGGTAGGTCGCTTTTGCGTCGACAGTCCAACTCCGCGATTCGACGACGCGAGGATTGGGGCCGTTTACTGCCGAGGTGACGTTGCGGCGTCGGGCAAGGCCGCCTCATAGCCGCAAGCGCGTTCGAGTGCGAGGAGCGCGGCATTGATCGCCGCAAGGTCCGATTTGTCGATGGATGCAAGCAAGGAAAGCTCGGCCTGCCGCACCTTCGGCATCAGATTGTGAAACGCCTTGCGTCCCGCATCAGTCAAAGTGAGATGTTCGAAGCGGCGATCATCCGTTCCGCGCGCGCGGCTGACCCAGCCACGCTGATCGAGCGACGAAACGGCGCGGCTCACCTTCGTCTTGTCCATGGCCGTCGAGTCGACGATGGCGGACGACGTGGTGAAGATGGCGTCGTCACTCGAGCCAAGTATCGAAAGTACACAGAATTCCGGCATGGTCAGGCCATAATCGTCTCGGAAGATCTGCGCCGTGACCCGGCTGAATCGTGTCGCAATCCGGGTAATCCGATTGGTCAGGACGATTGTCTCGCTCGTTTTCGATGTCGCCGTCATAGAGGTCGCACCGCTCCTTCCATCCATCGCCCAGTCACCGAAGTCTGATGGAAGAGCAAACGTCGTTCGATAGAAATATGTTGCATTCCCAATCATCTCGATTGTCTCTTTCCTTCTCCGACAAGCCTTCGAGCGCAAAGAGCAACGCCTCTGCTATTGCATCCGCAGGTCCGAAGGCCTTGATGAAGGATCAAGAAGAACGAGACACCGGCCGGGCAAAGACGGGCTGTTCGATCGACCGCCTCCCAGGGCGGGACGCGACGGGCCGATTTGGTTGCGCATGTGCTACAGACCGAGGCGGCAGAGACGTTTGCACAGCCGTCCAGCGACGCCAGATCGACGGGATCGCTTTGCTTTCGGCATTCGATTCCCTATAGCTGCGCGGAAATCCGAATTTTCGATCAAGATCCGAGAACGAGAACACAAGTGTCTTCCACATTCGACAAGGTCGCCGACATCATCGCCGAGACGAGCGAGATCGAACGCGACACCATCACGCCCGAAAGCCACGTCATCGACGATCTCGGCATCGACTCCCTCGACTTCCTCGACATCGTCTTTGCGATCGACAAGGAATTCGGCATCAAGATCCCGCTCGAGAAATGGACCCAGGAGGTCAATGAGGGCGAGGCGGCGACCGAGGAATATTTCGTTCTGAAAAATCTCTGCGCCAAAATCGACGAACTCAGGGCCGCCAAAACAGCCTGAACCAGCGATCGCTTGCGCCGGGTCCGGGCAACGCCGGACCGTTTTGACGAGGCGCCATCCATCCCGAGGGGCGGGACATCGACCGGTTCCGCACCACTTTATCTCTCGAGCCCAGAAACCGGATGAGGCGGGCGTTCGCCCGTTCCGGTCGGGCCATACACGAAGCCGGCCATCCGCATGCCTAGACCCCAACGCGACGTTCTCGTCACCGGCATCGGCCTCGTCTCCTCTCTGGGAGAAGGCGTCGCCGCCCATCTCGAACGGTTCACGGCTGACGCTCCTCAGCCTTCGCTCGAGCGTGAAGCCTACGCCCCCTATTCGGTCCATCCTCTGCCTCAGATCGACTGGTCGAAGCAGATCCCCAAGCGCGGCGATCAGCGCCAGATGGAGACATGGCAGCGGCTTGGCACCTATGCGGCGGGCCTTGCGCTTGAAGACGCCGGCGTGCCGGCTGACGAGGGCGCGCGCTCGACCATCGACATGGTGGTCGCGGCGGGCGGCGGCGAGCGCGACATGAGCGTCGACGCCATGGTGATGGAGCGCGCACGCAAGACCGACGATGTGGAGCGCGTCATCAACGAGACGCTCTCGACGGAGCTGCGCCCGACGCTGTTCCTCGCCCAGCTTTCCAATCTTCTGGCCGGCAACATCTCCATCGTCCACAAAGTGACTGGCTCCTCGCGCACCTTCATGGGCGAGGAAGCGGCCGGCATCTCCGCGCTTCAGTCGGTGCGAGCCCGGATCGCCAGCGGTCAGAGCGAGATCGCCTTGGTCGGCAGCGCCTTTTCGGCCGAGCGCAAGGATCTGATCCTCAATTTCGATCTCGCAGAACTGATGCTGAAGGGCGAATGGAAGCCCGTCTTTGCCCGCCAGGCAGGCCAGGACGGGATCGCGGTCGGCAGCGTCGGCGCCTTTCTCGTGCTGGAATCGCGCGAACATGCCGAGGCGCGGGGCGCCCGCGCCTATGCTAAGCTGACGCAGGTCGAAGGCGATCGCGGACGGCGCGAGGGAGACGGGATGAAGACACGGCTCTCACGCCTTTTGCCGAAGATCGAGAATGCGGATGACACGCTGGTTTTGTCCGGCGCGAGCGGGCTCGCAAGCATTGATGGCGCCGAGATCGACGCGCTCAACGAAGCCTATCCGAACGCCGCACGCATCGCCTATGGCACATTGACTGGCCATGGCTTCGAGGCTCAAATGCCGATGGGCGTCGCATTGGCCGCGGCCGCCATCCATGAGGGTGCCCGCTTCTCGGTGACGGACCCCGAGCATGAGCGCGCGCCAGCCGGCGCCCCGAAACGCGCGGTCGTGACCTCGATCGGCCATCTTCATGCCGAAGGGGCCTGCCATCTCGAAGCCGCGGACGGCGACTAAGACCGCCCGAATCTTTCGGGAAACGGACATTATTCGCGCGGCGCCCGTTGAATCCTCGGGCAGCCCCGAAGACATCAGGACGAATAGTATGAGCGCCAGCGATTTCGACCATCTCGGCCGCCCGATCATCGCGGTCACCGGCCTTGGCGTCGTCTCCTCCCTCGGCAAAGGCGTCGAGGCGAATTGGGAAAAGCTGACCGGCGGAGTTTCAGGTATTCATCGGATCGAACGCTTCGAGACTGAGGGACTCAGGACGACAATTTCCGGCTCGGTCGATTTCATGGGCGACGAGCCGATGAGTTCGGTCGACCTTTCCTACCGGATGGCCGAGGCTGCCGGGTCGGAAGCGATCGGGATGGCGGGTCTGCCGGACGACGATTTCGCCGGCCCCCTCTTTCTCGCGGCTCCGCCCGTTGAGATGGAGTGGCGCTTTCGTCTCGCGCTCGATCGGCTGAGCGCGGCCGAGCGGGAGGAAGCCGGCTACGATCGGCTCTTGGAAATCGCGCGCCAGCATCCGGACGCTTCCATCTATCATTCCACCCAATGCAGCCGAATCTCGGAGCTTCTTGCCGATCGGCTCGGCACGCGCGGCCTGCCGATCACCCTGTCGACGGCTTGCGCGTCCGGCGCGAGTGCCATCCAGCTCGGCGTCGAGGCGATCCGCCGCGGCGAGACCGAGCGGGCGGTCGCCATCGGCACCGACGGCTCGATCAGCCAGGAATCGCTCATCCGATTCTCGCTGCTCTCGGCGCTTTCGACCAACAATGCGGTGCCGGAAAAGGCCTCCAAACCCTTTTCCAAGGACCGCGATGGTTTCGTCATGGCGGAAGGCGCGGGCGCGCTGGTGCTCGAATCCCTTGCCTCGGCCCGTGCGCGCGGCGCCAAGGTCCACGGCCTTATTCTCGGCTGCGGCGAGCGGGCGGATGATTTCCATCGTACGCGGTCCAAGCCCGACGGCTCGCCCATCATCGGAGCCATCAAGGCCGGCATCGAAGATGCGGGGCTGACGCCGGAGGGCATCGACTACATCAACGCCCATGGCACCTCGACGCCTGAAAACGACCGGATGGAAGCGACGGGCCTGCGCGCCGTCTTCGGCGATGCTCTGACCACGACGCCGATCTCCTCCAACAAGTCGATGATCGGCCATACGCTGACGGCCGCCGGCGCGATCGAGGCAGTGTTCTCGATCCTCACCTTGCGCGAAAGCCTGCTGCCGCCGACCATCAATTACGACAATCCCGATCCGGCGATCGAACTCGACACCGTGCCCAACACGGCCCGCAAGGCGGAGATTTCGGCGGTCCTGTCGAATTCCTTCGGCTTCGGCGGCCAGAATGCCTGCCTCGTCTTTGGCCGTGCGGCCTGATAGGCACCAAGCGAGACAGACAGGAGACCAAGGCCTCATGCACGCATTGCAACTCGTCGGTGACCGCGAGCTGAAACAGGTGGATCTGCCGGAACCGGACGCCCCTGAGGCGGGCGAGGTGACGGTGCGGATCGCGGCTGTCGCGCTCAATCATATCGACGTCTGGGGCTGGCGCGGCATGGCATTCGCCAAGCGCAAGATGCCGCTTGTGGTCGGCGCCGAGGCCTCCGGCTTCGTCGAAGCGATCGGACCCGGCGTCTCTTCGGTGCTTCCCGGTCAACTCGTCTCGATTTATGGGGCTCGCACCTGCGGCCTCTGCAAGCCCTGCCGCGAAGGCCGCGACAATCTCTGCGAGCATGTCTCCGGCGTCCACGGCTTCCATCTCGACGGCTTCGCCCAGGAGAAGGTGAACCTGCCTGCCCGGCTTCTCGTGCCAGCGCCTCCCGGCTGTTCGCCGGTCGCCGCAGCGCTCGCCCCGGTCACCTTCGGCACGGTCGAGCACATGCTGTTCGACAATGCCAAGCTCGAACCCGGCGAGACGATCCTCGTCCATGCCGGCGGCTCCGGCATCGGCTCGGCCGCCATCCAGCTCGCCAAGAAGATGGGCTGCACCGTGATCACGACCGTTGGCTCGGACGATAAGATCGAGCGCGCCAAGGCGCTCGGCGCAGACCACGTCATCAACTACCGAAGCGACCGCTTCGAGGGCGTGACTCGCAAACTGACCAAGAAGAAGGGCGTCGACGTCGTCTTCGAACATGTGGGCAAGGACACCTTCGCCGGCTCGATGCTCGTCCTCAAACGCGGCGGACGGCTTGTCACCTGCGGCTCGACATCCGGTGTGTCGACCGAGGTCAATCTGATGATGCTCTTCCAGCAGCAGCTGAAATTCTTCGGCTCCTTCGGCTGCCGGATGGAGAATATGGCCAATGCCATGCAGAAGATGGCGCGCGGCATCGTCTCGCCGGTGATCGACACCGAGATCGGCATGGACGACATCTCGGTCGCTCTGGAGCGGATGGAAAGCCGTCAGGTCTTCGGCAAGATCGTCCTGAAGATCGCCGAGGCGTGAGCGCCAGCGCGCGCCCCCGATTGCCAAAGACAGCGCCATGAATCCTCGTATCGCCAAGACGTTGCTGCGCGCAAAGCGCGCCGGCGACTATGTCACCGCCAAGCTGCTCTTCGGCGCGCTGGCGATCGTGCGCCTTTTACCGCCTGACACCGGGCTGCGCCTTGCTGATCGCTCGGCGAGGCTGCTGGGTCCCCTGTCATCGCGGCACAAGCTCGCCCTCCACAATCTGAAGCGGGCCTTTCCCGAGAAGGGCGACGAGTGGATCGACCGTGTCGCGCGCGACAATTGGGGTCAGATCGGGCGCATGGCCGCCGAATTCGTCTATCTCGACCACCTGTTCGACTTTGATCCGGACAAGCCCGGCGAAGGGCGGATCGAGGTCTCGGGGATCGACACCTTCATCGAACTCAGGGAGCGCAAAGGCCCGTTCATCTTCTTCACCGGGCATCTGGGTTGTTTCGAACTTCTGCCCATTGGCGCGGCGGCCTTCGATCTCGAATTCACTGCCCTTTTCCGACAGCCCAACAACCGCTATGTGGCCGAGCGGGTCTTGTCGGCACGGCGCACGGCCGGAGGTCATCTCGTGCCGTCCAAAGCGGGAGCGGTCTGGAACCTCGCCGGCATTTTGAAGAAAGGCAGCTCGGTCGGCATGCTGACCGATCAGAAATTCCTGCGCGGCGGCGTGAAGACGACCTTCTTCGGGCTCGAATGCAAGACCAATCCGCTTCTACCAAAACTCGCCCGGCAATATGACGCCCAAGTCTATCCGGCGCGCTCGATCCGCCTCGCAGACGGGCGCTACCGGCTGGAACTCTTCCCACGCCTCGATCTGCCGCGCGACGCAGCCGGCGAGATCGATATCGAGGCGAGCTGCCAGGCCCTCAACGATATCGTCGAGGGCTGGGTGCGCGAGCATCCCGAACAATGGATGTGGTTCCACGATCGTTGGAACCAGAAAAAGCGTCTCGCCAAATAGAAACGCGGGCGGTCCGAGACCTGCCCGCATTTATTCGTTGCCGCGCGTCGGCCCAAGCGGATCGAACCGCCCGAACCGGCAACGCTTCCCTATTCCAACGGCAGGACGATGAAGCGCAGCGCTCCGTCGGTCGCGGCGACCAGCATCAGCGCATTGCGGCGCCCCTCTTCACGAAGGCTGGCGAGCTTCTCGGTGACCTCGTCGATCGTCGACACCTCTTCCTGCGCGATCTCTCGAATGGTCATGCCGGGCTCGATGCCCTTTTGGGACGCACCAGAGCCGGCCTCGACGGCCGTCACTAACACGCCTTTCGCATCGGCATCGAGGCCGTAGGTCTCGCGAGCCGCATCATCGATCGCGCCAAGCGTCATGCCGAGGACATCGCGATCCTCGCTTTCGCTCCCCGGCGTCTCGCTTTCGGCGCTGTCTGTCTCCTCGCCCGAAGGCGCGCCTTCGGCCTCAGCCATCAGCTTCTCGCCCTCTTCGAGACGGCCGAGCGTGATCTCGACACTTGTCGGCTCGGCATCCGCGTCTCGGCTCGCCTTGCGCAGAATATCGACCTCGACCGTCTTGCCGACTGGCGTTTCGGCGACGATGCGCGGCAGATCGCGCGACGATTCGACCGGTTTGCCGTCGAAACCGACGATCACGTCGCCGACCTTCAGCGAACCGTCGTCGGAGGGGCCACCAGGGATGATCCCCATGACCACCGCGCCGCGCGTCTCGCCGATCCCAAGGCCGGAGGCGATGTCGTCGGTCACGGCCGACAGACGGATGCCGAGCCAGCCGCGCCGCGTCTCGCCGAATTCGCGCAGCTGATCGACGACATTGACCGCAAGATTGGAGGGGATCGAAAAGCCGATGCCGATCGAGCCACCGGTCGGCGAGATGATCGCCGTATTGATGCCGACCACGTCGCCATTCATGTCGAAGAGCGGACCGCCGGAATTGCCGCGATTGATCGCCGCATCGGTTTGGATGAAGTTGTCATAGGGGCCGGCATTGATATTGCGCCCGCGCGCCGAGACGATGCCGACCGAGACCGAGCCGCCGAGGCCGAAAGGATTGCCGATCGCCATCACCCAGTCGCCGATGCGAACCCCGTCCGAATCGCCGAAGGCCACCGCCTTCAACGGCTCTTCCGGCTCCACCTTCAGGACAGCGAGATCGGTCTTCGGATCGCGGCCGACGAGCTCGGCGTCGAGCTGCGAGCCGTCGGCGAAATTGACCGTGATCTCGTCGGCGTCTTGGATGACGTGATTGTTCGTCACGATCACGCCCGACGGATCGATGACGAAGCCTGAGCCGAGCGACTGAACCCGTCGCCCGCTCTGATCGTCGCCCTTCAGAAGATCATCGAAGAAATCCTGCAGGGGCGAGCCTTCCGGCGCTTCGAGCGGCGGAATGCCGCGCCCGGCCTGTTCGATCCGCTGAGCGGTCGAGATGTTCACGACCGCGTCGAGAAGACCCTCGGCGAGATCAGCGACGGAGGGCGGCGGCTGAAAGGCCGGCGTCGAGGGGGATGTCGGGGGCTCGGCGACGACGGTCGGGCCGTCATTGGCTGGATCGGTCTTGGCCGGAGGCACGGGCAGCGCTGGAACGACCGCCTCCTGCTGGGCCGGGTCGGGCTCGCCCTCGGGCGGTGCTGGTGTCTCGGCGGGGTTTGCCCCCTCGCCTTCGACCGTGCCTATTGGTGCACTGTCGTTGCTCGGCGCGCTTGGCCCCTCAGGCTCGGCAATCTCCGGCGGGGCGGGCGGCAACGGACTAGGCGTCGCGGCCGGCGGGGCCGATTCCGATTCGCCCAAAGGCGAAGCCTCGCTCGGCGCTACGCCTTGCGCGAAGGCCGACGGGCCACCGACCGTCGAAAGGGTGAGAGTGGCGGCGGCCAGAAGGCGCGTCAGGCGAACGGTCATGAGGACTTCCGTCTCGTCAAAGGGTCTGTTTCGCGAAAGCGGAGGAAGCCGGGACAAGTCGCCACCAGCCCGATGTCGAGCCCCGCTTTGCGCGTCATGCCGGATGGCACCGAAAGATCATGGCGAATTCAAGCATGAAAGCCGGTTCTCGACAAAGCGTGAAGCCATGGTCGCGTCGTGATGCGCCCCGATCCATTCGTTATCGCTTGAAGAGCCAGATCAGCAGGAGACCGCCGATAGCGGCAAAAAGCCCGGCCTGGCGCAGGGAACTCTCGGGGGTCTCGGTGGCCTGACGCGCCATGCGCTTCGCCAAGCCAGGGAAACCAGCATATAGAATGCCCTCGATCACGAGAACGAGACCGAGGGCCGTGATGAACTCCGTCACTGGCTGGCGAGCGCCGGGGTGTTGTTCGATGCTGGTGCCGTCTGGCCGCTTGCATCGCCCGCTTCGGTTCCGGCCGCCGGCACAGGGGTCGCATCGCTAGCCGTGGAGGCGCCCGCTTGAGGGGTCGCCGGTGCCTCGTCCACGCCCGGCTGCGCCACACCGGGAACACTGCCGGCATCGGCGGCCGTATCGGACGAGACCGGAGCTTCAGCCGATGCTTCGGTGCCATTCTCTGGCGTTGCCGACGTCGAAGCCTGGTTCTCGCCTTGCGACGCGCCGCTCGACGAAGCGCCCGTGCCCTGGGGCTGGATCAACGGCGCAGGCCGCGCCAGGCTTCCGCTTTGACCGCCGGCATTGTCGGAGCGGAAATAGCGGAAGAACTCCGAATCCGGCGACAGGAGCATGGTCGTACCGGAGTTTTCCAGTGCCTGACGATAGGCGTTCATCGACCGATAGAAGTCGAAGAACTCCGGATCGGCGCCAAAGGCATTGGCGAAGATACGATTGCGCTCCGCATCGCCCTGACCTTTCACGATTTCCGATTCGCGCTGAGCGGATGCCAGCGTCTCGCTCACCTCGCGGTCGGCACCGGCGCGGATCTCGCGCGCCGCGACCTGGCCACGGGCCCGCAGTCGCTCGGCCTCGGCTAGGCGCTCGGCCTGCATGCGCTCATAGGTCTGTTGGGAGACTTCGTCCGTCAGGTCGGTGCGGCGAATGCGGACATCGGCGATCTCAATGCCGAGCGAGGCGGCGTCGGGACGGATCTCGTCGCGCACCTGCCGCATCATCTCGCCGCGCTCGTTGGAAAGCGCCGCTTCGAAGCCCCGCAGACCATAGACCCGACGCAGAGCCGCATCCAGACGCGTGCGCAACCGCTGCTCGGCCTGCGGGATCGAGCCCGACACCTGCTGTCGGAAGCGCGCCGCATCGGCGATCTCATAGACCATGAAGGCGTCGACCACATAGAAGCGGCCACCCGAGACCTGCACGCGGATATCATCGAGATCGAAGCGCAGAAGCCGATCGGGCAGCATTTGCACATTGTCCGCCCCCGCAAAGGAGAAGGGCAGTTTGAAATAAAGGCCAGGCTGCTGCTCGACCCGTTGGATTTCGCCGAACCTCAGAACGATCGCCTGTTCCTTCTCATTGACGATGAAGATCGAATTCCAAAGGAGCAGAGCGGCGACCGCGACAAGGGCGATGAGAGCGTAGAAGCGGTTCGCCATCAGTTGGAGGTCCCCTGGGTGTTGGTGTTACGCGAGGCGCTGCGCGCGCCATTCGCGTTGGAGTTGGATGAAGAGGTCTGCCGCTGCAATTCGTTCAAGGGCAGGTAAGGCACGACGCCCTGGCCGTTCTCGCCGTTCTCCATGATGATCTTGTTAGAGTTGCGCAGGATGTTCTCCATGGTCTCCAGGAAGAGGCGCTTGCGGGTAATGTCCGGTGCCTTCACATATTCTTCCAAGATCGCGGAGAATCGCTGCGCCTCACCGTCGGCCTCTTGGACAACGCGGTTCTTATAGGCTGCGGCGTCCTCACGGACCTGCGCCGCCTCGCCCAGCGCCTGACCGAGCTGCTGATTGCGATAGCGGTTAGCCTCTTCGATGAAGCGATCCTCGTCCTGCTCGGCGCGCTGCACCTCGTCGAAGGCGTCCGCGACCTGAGGCGGCGGCGCCGCGTCCTCGATCGAGATGGCGTTGATGCGAACGCCCGCGCCATATTCGTTGAGCGTGTCCTGGGTGATGGAGCGCACCTCTTCGGCGATCCCGGCACGATCATCGCGGAAGACGTCCTGAACCGGACGGCGACCCACGACCTCGCGCATGGCGCTTTCCGACACCTGCTGGACCATCGCGACTGGGTCTTGGACATTGAAGAGATAGTTGGCCGGCTCGTCGACCTGGTAAAGAACGGCGAACTGGACATCGACGATGTTCTGATCACCCGACAGCATCAGACCGGAATTGTCGCCGCGCTGGTTTGAGCCAAGCGTGATCTGGCTTTCGACCACCGGAACCGTGTCGACCGTCTCGAAGGGCCACATGATGAAGTGAAGGCCCGGCTGGGCGAGCTCCTGCTTCGGCTTACCGAAGAGCATCTCAACGCCGACCTCGTCCGGCTGGACGGTATAGACGGCCTTGAACAACCACAGAACGCCGAGGCCGAGTACGACGAGAAGCGCGATCGCCGCCGCGCCGCCGCCTCCGCCGCCCGAACCGCCACCACCGCCGGGAATGGCGCGGCGAAGACGGTCGCTGCCGCGACGCAGGATGTCCTCCAGATCGGGACTGTTATTGGGGCCACCACCGCCCGGACGTGGTGGTTGAGGCCGCTGCCCCCACGGGCCACCCCCATTGCCGGCACCGCCGCCTTTCCAACCGCCATTGCCGGTTTGATTGCTCCAGGGCATCGAAGTCCTTTCAAAACGATTCGGAAACCATGACTTGGGACCGGATGGTCCGTCACTGCACACCCGCTGCAAGTCTTATAGGAATTGGAAAATCCGCTTTCAACGCGACCGCGACCAATTCGCAGATACACCTTCCAAAAGACAGCGGCGAACGGCGCCGATCAAGCGAAGGTCGCCTTCAGTCCTTTGCAAGTCATGAATAAAGCCTCGGCGAGCGAAGGCCTTCGCAATATGGTCTTAAGCGCTGCGCCGTTCGTAGATTTCCAGACGTGTCGCAGCGCTATCCCTCTCGCCGCGCAGCCGAGGCTCAGACGAAAGACGCATGAAATCTCCGGGCGCGAGGTCGGGAAAGAACGTGTCGCCCTCGGGCCTCGCCTGGATGCGCGTCATGACGATCCGGTCGATCAAGGGCCAAAACAGCCGATAGATCTCGGCCCCGCCGGCGATGACAATTTCGTTCGCGCCGCGTGATCGGGCCGCATGAGCCGCCTTTTCCACAGCCTCATTGCGGTCTTTTGCGAGAATCGCTCCCTTGACCGGGCTTATATTCTGGCGCGTCAGCACGATCGTATCGCGCCCGTCGAGACAACGGCCGATCGATTCCAGCGTTCGCCGCCCCATGATCATCGGCTTGCCCATGGTGACAGCGCGATAATGCTTGAGATCGCTCGGCACATGCCAGGGCATGGCGTTGTCCTTGCCAATCACGCCGTTCTCGGCCGCAGCGACGACGGCGACGACTGACAGCCCCTCGATCATACGGCGACGGGCGCGGCGATATGCGGGGCCGCTTCGTAATTCTCAATCGCGATGTCTTCGAAGCGGAAGGCGAAGAGATCTGCGATTTCGGGATTGAGCTTGAGCACCGGCAAAGGCCCAGGCGTGCGGGTCAGCTGCAGCCGGGCCTGTTCGAAATGGTTGTGGTAGATATGCGCGTCGCCCAGCGTATGGACAAAGGTGCCAGGCTTCAGCCCGGTCACCTGGGCAACCATCGCCGTCAGCAGGGCATAGGAGGCGATATTGAAGGGCACACCCAGGAAGATGTCGCCCGAGCGCTGATAGAGCTGGCAGGAGAGCCGTCCCTCGGCCACGTAGAACTGAAAAAGACAGTGGCAGGGCGGCAGCGCCATCTCGTCGACAAGCGCAGGGTTCCAAGCCGAGACGATCAGTCGGCGCGAATGCGGCGTCCTGCGGATCGCATCCACGACCTGTCCGATCTGGTCCACATGGCCACCGTTATAATCGGGCCAGGATCGCCATTGAGACCCATAAACGGGGCCGAGATCGCCATTCTCGTCGGCCCACTCGTTCCAGATCTTCACGCCGTTCGCCTTGAGATAGGCGATATTGGTATCGCCCTTCAAGAACCACAGAAGCTCGTGAACGATCGAACGGATGTGGAGTTTTTTGGTGGTCAGAAGCGGAAAGCCTTGCGCCAGATCGAAACGCATCTGATGGCCGAAGATCGAGCGCGTCCCCGTTCCCGTGCGGTCGCCGCGATCGATGCCGGTTTCGAGAACCGTTTGAAGAAGATCGAGATATTGCCGCATGATCGTCCCATTGCTTGCGCAGGGCTTCCCCTTTGATGCGGTCCTGCGGCGCCCGTCGCGTCCGATCGGCGCCGACCACATAATCTTGACCGCACGGATTCCACGGTCGAAAGCGGAAGTCCATATGAGGGAGCAACGCGACCGGCGACGCGGTCTCCTGGAGCAAGGGGCCGCTCTTGCGGCGTTTCGCGCGAACCCATACGCAAATTCAAGGCCGGATCGACGTTTCGCTCGGACTTCATAGAGCTGCCATCATGACGACTCCCGGATGCTCTGGCGCTTAAGCGACAACTTGCTCTTTGACGACGAAGGGCGCGATATCCAGGCATCAACCAATCTTTGGACGATAAAGCCCGATTCGAACTGGACGGCGATACGCAATCCCCTTTTCAGACCGTGCCCGTCCGCCTATATTGCGGTCGTCGGCTTCGCGCCGACTATGGCGATAAACGTTCGATGAAATAAACCTTTCGGACCCGGGGGCGGTACCCGGCGCCTCCACCAGATCACAGCAGCGCGCCTCTTCGGAGGCGCGGTTGCGATCTGGCGGGGGCGAAATAGGATCGACGAGGGCGTAAAGATCGAATTTTCGCTCGGCATGGTTCCGCCGTTATCGGGCCGTATCAATAGTTGCCAACGACAACTATGCGGAAGCACGTCTCGCTGCGTAAGCAGCGCGATCGCTTCAATTCAAGTCCTGGGGGTTCGCACTTCTAGGCGGGGCTCGGAGGCGCCTGGCAACAGAAGCCTCCACTCTTTTGTCGGCCTTTCATAAGCAGGGGCCCCGCAGGAATCGGATCAGGACGCCGAGATGAGTCAGGACCTTATTCGCTACGATGTTCTCGCGCAGGATGCCCTGCGCGGCGTCATTCGCAAGGTTCTAGGCGAAGTCGCCAAGACCGGTCTGCCCGGCGATCATCATTTCTTCATCACCTTCATGACGGCAGCGCCCGGCGTGCGAGTGTCCTCGCGTCTGCGCGAGAAATATCCCGACCTGATGACGATCGTCATTCAGCATCAATATTGGGATCTGAAGGTCACCGAGACCTCCTTCGAGGTCGGCCTGTCCTTCTCCGACATCCCCGAAAAGCTCCTCATCCCCTTTGCGGCGGTGCGCGGTTTCTACGATCCGTCGGTCAATTTCGAACTGGAATTCGACGTTCGCGGGGCGGAAGCGGCGAACACCGACGAAAATCTCGACGAGGACGAGGAGACGGACGGCATCGAATCGGTCTTGCCGCCGACGGCCTCTTCCGCCACCCCTCTGCCCCAGCGCAACCGCGCGGCCGCCTCCAACCGGGAAGGCGATGCCGAGGACGGCGAGACAAGCGACGAGCCCCGCAAGGATGCGGAAGTCGTTTCCCTCGACGCCTTCCGCAAAAAGACCTGATCAGCGAGCGGCCCATGGCCGAGATCGTCAATCTGAGACAGGCGCGAAAGCGCCGGGATCGTCAGGTCCGAGAGGCAGAGGCTGACGCAAATCGCGCCCGCCATGGACAAAGCAAGCCGGAAAAGACGCGCAGGGCGAAAGAGCAGGCAATAGCCGAAGCCCGCCTCGACGGCCATCAACGCAATGGCACGCAAGTGCCGCCTTCGGACAATTCGTCTTGATCATACCGGTCAGCACGCTTGTGCTCTTAGATTTGGACGCCAGGCGGTGACCATCAAACGCTCACTCGCGATTCGGGGCCATCGCACCTCGATTACCCTGGAAGACGCCTTTTGGCTGCGCCTGACCATGGTCGCCGAGGAGGCAGGGCGCTCGACCGCCGACTATGTTGCGCTCATCGACGAAACGCGCGATCCCGAGACCAATCTCTCCTCCGCTATTCGCGTTCACCTTTTGGAAGACGCCTTGGCGCGGATCGGGAACACGAAGAAAGATGCCGCGCTCTGAATCGGTCACGTCTCGTATAGTGCGCGAGATAGGTCGGCACTGCTTCGGCGCCTGCATTCGCAAAGCCGATACCCTCGATGTCTCGTCATTCTCGACTATCGTGTCCGCGATTTCCACACATCCCGATGATCCAGTCCTGCGGGTCTTCTCAAAGATCCTTCAAGCGGAAACCCCACCGATAATGACGTGATCAGTTCCGAAGCTTTTTGTGTGAGGACAACGACACGATGAAGGCCGTCTCACCGAATGTGGAATTGTAGGGGGTCTTGAACCCCAGGCAGCGATTGAAAATCCTCGCGCCCTGTGGACGGAACCGATGCGCCGGCTCGACCGAAATCGACCTTGGGTGCCGGAACGGGCGCCTCGCGGGCTGCTGGCGGCGATGGCCGCGTTGTCGTCTCGCGGCGACTTGCGTTGGAAGTGGCGAAGGGCGGCGAGGGCCGGCTGTTTGGGATTATAGAAACCTGCGGCTCAGCCGCTGCGTTGGATTCTGCAGCGGCGGCCGGTGAAGGGCTCTCGCTGCCAGCTTGCGCGTTCGGTTTGGCGACAACCGGCTCATTGCCCCGCGCGGTTTCTTCCGATCTGGCCGTCCCCGCGTCCGGCAAGGCCTCATTACCAGAATCGGGCATCGAAGCGTCATCGGCTGGAGGCGGATTGGCCCGTTCGTCATCGCGCCGATCCAGCCAGCGATAGAAGCGCGCCTCCCGCCGCAGACGCAACGTCTCCTCCAACCGCTCCTGCATCGCTTCGACCCGCGCCTGTTCGCGCTCCAGCGCGCGCACGGACAGGAAATTGGCGAGCGCCGCCGTATCGCGCGTCACGGAGAGGTCGCCCGGCGCGCCTTCGATGCGATAGCGCACGACGGGATCGGCCCCCGCAACCTCCGCCTCGTCTGGATCGAGCGCCAATGTCAGATCGCTCGAGAGGCTCAACGCGGCAAGGTCGAGATTGGCCGTGATCGTCAGCTTGCTGCCCTCGGCCGATACGGTCACGGGCGAGAGAACCGCGCGCCCGCCCGCGACCGTATAGTCGGTCAGGAGACGCGAAACCGGGAAGGACGCGCTTTCGGTCGCGGCCTGCCAAGCCTCTGACGTTCCGCTATCAGCTGAAAAATCTTCTGCATCGGCGGCTGCCAGGACCGCGGGCAGTGGGTCGACGGGGATGCCGGGCAGACGGAAATCGACCACTTCGAGCGTTCCGGCCCCGGTCAGATTCGCCACGAGGCCGGCCGCAGACTGGGCCGACGCGTCAAGCTTCGCCGTGACGGTGACATCGGAATTGGGACCCGTCGAAAGGGCCGGCGCGAGCGCGGCAAGCGCCAACTCGTCCGCTCTGAGGTCGGCGCTCATGCCGCCGAGCCCGGCCAGATTGCGCATGGTGATGTCGCCAGCGATCCGGCCACCCGCGATCTCGGCGGTGAGGCCCCGCAGCGCAAGCTCGTCGCCGGTCCCCACGATACGGGTCCCGACCCCATCGAGAGTGACGGGGCCGGCCGGCATGCGATCGGTCTTCAGAGCGATGTCATAGGAAAGGTCGGGAAGGCGCGAGCGGCCGAAGGCCGCCCGGCTCCAAGTTTCCGGCCCCTCCGCCAAGGGCTCAGCGCCGTAGATGAGAGCCGCGAGCCAGGGCAGCGACAGTCGATCAACGCGAACGCTTCCCGAAAGGCCGGCCTCGGCGGAGCCCTCCAGATCGGCCTCGATGCCGGTTGCGCCCACTTGGCCCGAAAGCTCCACCACCCGCCAGCGACGGCCTTCATAGATCACGCTTCCGGAGAGATCAGCGCCCAGAGGCCCCAAATCCATGAAGCTCTGACCGACATCGACATTCAGGGCGGTGAGCCAGGGAAGAAGCGACGCGCTGGTCAGGCGAAGGCTTGTATCGGCGCTGCGAACCCCGGCATTTTCGAGATCGAGAACCCCTTCGAGATTTGCGTCCGTGTCGGGTCCATGGAGGCTGGCGCTGACGACCGCTGGACCGGTGGCCGATGCGGAGACCGACATCTCCGCTTCCAACGGCCCTTCAAGCGAAGCCGCTTGCCCCCCATCGAGCCCGAGCTGAGCCAGAATGCCCTGCGGCCGATTGCTCTCCAACCGCAATTCGAGACCGACCCGCCCGCTGTCGCGAATGGCGGAGAATCCGTTCTCGATCGCGGCGGAAAAATCGAGGCGGGTCTCGTCGGCGGTGCCGTCGAGGCGCAGAAGCAGGGTCGGGCGCCCTTCCCCGCGATCGATCGATTCGATTTCTCCCGTCACATCGAGCGGCGCAAGCGCCCTCGCCCGCCGGCGCAGGGTCTCGACCAGCGGCGTGCCGGGCCGCATGCGATCCAAGAAGGCGAGAAAAGCCTCCGGGTCGTTGGAAGACAAAGTCAGTTCGATGAGGCCGAGCGCATCGCCTTGAAGATCGGTCAATCGGCCGCTGGCCTCGAAGGAGGCGCCTGCCAAGCCGTCGACATCGAGCTTGGCGATGGCCAGGGTCTCGCCGTCATAAAGGAGATCGAGGTCGATGGCCTGAGCCTCTACGGCGCCGGCCTTTACGGGACCGGCCTTCAAGGCAACATCGTATCGCGCGACCGAGGCGATAGCCTCATCTGGCCCCACAACGACGGATGCGAGCGCACGCAAGGCGTCGAGATCAACCGCTCCGCCTTCGAGCCGTGCGGTGAGGCGCCCATTTCCGCGCCTCGGAAGCCGATCGATCGCCCCGGTAATCGGATCGCCGCCGAGATCGAGTGTGAGATCACGCAAGGTCTGTCGATCCGCCGTCAGATCGACGCGGGCCGAAAGGGCGGCGCGCGGCAGCGCACGGATGGCCGGATCGACCCTTCCCGTCAACCAGTCGGAGAAACCCGAGGGCTGAGCCGATGCAACGCTGAGATCACCGGTGAAGGCCAAGCTTGGGGAGAGGGCCAGAAGGCCGTCCGCCGCGACTGTCGTCCGGCCTGGCAATTCGGCCGAGAGATCGGCAAGACGCCATCCGCCGGTTTCGGGCTCGGCGGCAAAGGCCAGATTGCGGACCGTGGTGTCGCCGAGCGTGACGACGGGCAGCGTCAGCCTGACCGAGCCCGCGATTGCGGGTTTGGGGATATCGATGAGGACCGAACGAAGATTGGCAAGGCGCTCGGACAAGGTGGGCGGCGCCCCGTCATCGTCCGACGTCGCAGGCGCGGCCCCGGCCAGCGCGTCGACATTGAAGGCTTCACCTTCGAGCGACAGATCGAAACGCGGCGTCGGGACGAGATCGACCCGACCGCCGCCTGTCAGCACATAAGGGCTCCCACGCGGCCCGACCTCGACCCGAAGCGCGTCCGTGGTGATGCGGTCGCCGCGAAAGATCACCTGAGCTTCCGCGCGCACTGGCGGCTTTTCGGGAGCATCTGGCGCGACAGACCCACGCAAAGCGCTGGCATCGCCATCCATTGACGCAAAGACGTCGGCGCCTGCATTCGGATCAGGGATACGCGGCTGCGGCTGGGCGTATGTCAGACGTCCTTCAAAGAGCGAAGTGCCCTCTTCCGATTTCAACCGACCGTCGAGATCCAGCCGCGCCGATTGGGCCGGGCTCGTCAGACTGACCCGCACCGGGGTTGCCTGTCCATCCTCGGCGCGGCCCGTCGTCAGATCGAAGCGGATCCTGTCGCCAAGGCTTTCGAAGGTGCCCGCTCCGGAAAAGGGCCCGGAAAGTGATTCGGCGGAAAAGCCCGCTTCGATATTCGACAATCGTGCCGTCTCGGCCTTGGCGGCGTCCTTGAAGACGATCGAGCCGTTCTCGATCTCGACATCTTCCAAAACGACTTCGGCCCCGGTCGGGACACGCGGCGCCGGCAGCGGGAAGATCGACGGTTGCGGCACACCCTCGACAAGCGTCAGCACCGGATGCGTCAATTGCATCGAGAAGATACGGATTTCGCCGGAGAGATAGGGTGCGAGTTCGGCATTC
This sequence comes from Fulvimarina manganoxydans, assembly GCF_900176465.1. Lineage (GTDB taxonomy): Bacteria > Pseudomonadota > Alphaproteobacteria > Rhizobiales > Rhizobiaceae > Fulvimarina > Fulvimarina manganoxydans. The sequence goes on along the minus strand of NZ_FWXR01000001.1, from coordinate 359,749 downwards.
ATGCGAAAGCGGTCAATCGTCATGACCGGCTGGTCGCCTATGCCCCCAGAAACAGTGACATCCTCGAAAGTCACGGACGGAAAGGGCAAAAGACGCGCGGAAGCCGCGCCCGAAACTTTGACCTCACGCCCAATGATGCGAGAAGCCTCGCGCTCGAAATCGGCGCGATAGGCGGTCCAGTCGACGAAGAATGGGGCAATCAGCGCCGCCGACAGGATCAGGACGAGAAGGCCGCCGAAGAAGACGAAGGCTCTGACCAGCTTGTCGCTCCTTTCCCCTTCCGCAACCCTGATTCCGTTGGCGCCCTTTCCTCACCCGATAGGCCAGACTTCGCCCCGATTGTCGAGGATCGAGGCGGAACGCCGGGAGAGCGAGGCTATTGCGACGTGAATATCTTACCGGGATTAAGGATGTTCTGCGGGTCCAGGGCCGTCTTGATCGCCCGCATCACATCGACCGCCGGTCCGAGTTCACGGCTGAGGTAACCACGCTTTCCTTGTCCGACGCCGTGTTCGCCCGTGCAGGTGCCGTCCATATCCAGCGCTCGCTCGGCGAGGCGCGCCATGAAGGCCTCCGCCTTATCGATCTCGGCAGGAACCGCCGTATCTATCAACAGCGTGACATGGAAATTGCCGTCGCCGACATGGCCGACGATCGGCGCCAGCAGGCCCACGGCTTCTGCGTCGGCGCGCGTCTCGTCGATGCAGTCAGCCAGACGCGACACCGGTACGCAGACATCGGTCGCGATCGCCTTGGCGCCGGGACGCAATGACATCGAGGCCCAATAGAAGTCGTGCCGTGCCTTCCACAGGCGCGAACGCTCCTCGGCCTTCGAGGCCGATTGAAAAGACCCACCGCCATTGTCTTCGACGATCGCCGCAAAGAGCTCGGCCTGCTCCTCGACCGAAGCGGGCGAGCCATGAAACTCGACGAAGAGATGGGGCGTCTCCGGCAAGGTCATCCCGGCATGGGTGTTGGTTGCCCGGATGGAAAGAGCGTCGAGAAGCTCGATCCGCGCGACGGGCACACCGATCTGCACGATCTGCATCACGGCGTTCACGGCGTTCGTCACATCGGGAAAAGCACAGACGCCCGAAAGGATCGTCTCGGGTATGCCATAAAGCTTCAGATTGAGGCGCGTGATGATGCCAAGCGTGCCTTCGGAACCGACAAGAAGACGGGTGAGATCATAGCCAGCGGCCGTCTTTTTGGCGCGCCGCGCGGTACGCACCAGCGTACCATCCGCCATGATGGCGGTGAGGCCGATGACATTGTCGCGCATGGTCCCGTAGCGCACCGCATTGGTGCCCGAGGCCCGCGTCGCCGCCATACCGCCCAGGGAGGCATTGGCGCCCGGATCGATCGGAAAGAACAGGCCGGTATCGCGAAGATGGCTGTTCAGCGCCTCGCGCGTGACGCCCGTTTCCACGGTGCAGTCGAGATCGCCGGGATTGACCGAAAGGACGCGGTCCATGCGCGAAAGATCGACGCTGACACCGCCAAAGGGGGCATTCACATGGCCTTCGAGCGAAGAGCCGGTTCCGAACGGCACGATCGGCATGCCGTGCTTGGCGCAAATCCGCACGAGATCCTGGATCTCCGCCTCGCTTTCGGCAAAGAGCACCGCATCGGGCAACTGGCTCGGAATATAAGTCGTCACATGGGAATGGGCGCGTCGGACGTCCTCGCCGGTGACAAGGCGATCGCCGAAGGTCACGCGCAAATCGGCAAGCGCATCCGGCGTTCCTGGACGGGCCGGCCGTTGTTCGGCGATGATGTCGGCGAGTGCCATGATGTCCTGCTCCCTTGCGCTTCCAGATCGGACGGCCGATCCACATTGTCCGACGCCGCTGCGACCTTGCTCACAGCGCCGAATGGGCGAGACGATGCCCGCCGTCACGCCGGCGCCGCAGCTCCGTTCAGCATCTTATACATGGCAGGGAAGTGCCGGGAAAGACTGGCAAAACAGTCGCCGAGCCGCGTCATCGTGAAGAAGAGGGTGACTGATAGGCCACCTGATCGGCTTTATAGGATGCCCGTCAGTCGAAAGAGGCGAGCGTCAGTTCGAGGGCAGGAACGTTCAGCGCTTTGACCGCTGCATCGCCGGCCACATCCGAGACATTGGCGTAGCCCGTCGGCGTCGGCTTGCGGAAGACGCGGATGGAGCGGGGCCGCACATCGACGACCCAAAGCTCCCTCAAGCCGAAGGAGGCATAAAGATCAGCCTTGCGCCCACGGTCGTAGGACAGGGACGAATCGGCGACCTCGACGGCCAGAAGGCAGGTCTCGCCCTTGAGCTTCTCCAGCCCGTCAGCCTCCTCGTAAAAGACGAAGTCCGGCTCGAGGAACGTATCCTCCGAGAGATAGAAGGTCGTTTCCTGCGAAACGAGGACACCGGGCGGCAAGGCGCGGACGAAATAGATATTCAGCGCGGTCTTCAGCCGCTCGTGGAAGAGGCCCTTTGGCGACATCGGCACGATCTCGCCGCCGATCAGCTCGAACCGTTCCCTATCGTCGATCAGACCGTGCTCGACGAAAGCGGTCACCTCATCCACAGTGAAGCGGCGGCGCCGCAAGCCTTCGGCCGCCTGCGTGGTTCGCGGCGCGGAGCCTTCACCGATCAAGGGGTCTTTCGAAAGGGCCGACATGGGCGCGACTATAACGGCCCAACGGGCCGGCGAACAGCCCGGCCCATCCGGATCCGCAATCAGCCATAGTGGTTTCTCACCACTGCATTGGCGACCTCTTCGCGCGCGATGATTCCGCGAATATCGTCGGCGCGGGGGATGCCGCGGGCCGGGCCGACGACGATCGCGGTCGAGCGCCCCCGCCTGTTCATCCGCGTGATGACCGTGTTCAGATTGTCCCGGGCGGTCACGATAACGAAATCCGTCGAGCCGATATCGGCCAAGGTCTGATTGGCGAAGCGGTCCGGCTGATAGGGGATCGTGCCGAAGCGCACAAAACCAGTGATGCGCACGCCATCGGTGATGATCACACGTGTTTGAGCGACGTCGATCCGACGCAGGGCTTCGGTCACGCGCATATCCTGCGGCAGGACGGTGAAGTTGGTCGCCATCACCTCGCTCGCCTGCTGGACGAGATACATGTTGGTGGTGCGGTCGGTCGGGATCGCGCGCCCGCGGCTGCGCAGCTTGATCGTATAGATATCGGCGATCGACAGGCTGCGGCGCACACCGATGGCGATGGCGACCGCAATGACCAGCGGCAGGATGATCTGATAATCCCGGGTCATTTCGAAGATCATGACGATCGCCGTCATTGCCGCGCTGGTCGCGCCGCCGACCATGGCGCCCATCCCGATGATCGCGAAGGTCTCGATAGAAAGGCCGCTATCGGGAATTGCCATATTGCCCAAGAGCCCGATCGCTCCCCCGAGCGTCGCCCCCATAAAGAGGCTGGGTGAGAAGACGCCACCAGAGGCGCCAGAGCCCAGCGAGATGCAAGTGGCGATAAGTTTTCCGGCAAAGAGTAGCATAAGCAGGCCAACCGACAGGAGACCGCCGGAAATCACGTCCTGAATCGTCGCATAGCCAACGCTCATCACGTGATATTGGCCGGTTCCGAGATAGAAGGCATAGCCGGCGCAACCGACCATCAACATGCCGACGACATTCTGGACGTACGGATTGAGCTTGGACTCCTCGAAAACGTCTTCCGACCAGGCGAGGAGGCGCACGAACATCCAGGCGGCAACGCCCATGATAACTCCGAGAACCGCCGCAAGGGCCAATTCCCAGCCATTGACCGCCTGATCCGGCAGGCCACCGAGCGGCACGATGAAGGCCGATTCAATGCCCATCGCGACGCGATAGACATAAGTGGAGGTCGCGGTGGCGACGACGACGGGCAGAAAAGTTCGCGCCGACACTTCGGGGAGAAGCACTTCGGAGGCGAAGAGCACGCCGCCCAGCGGCGTGTTGAAGGTCGCGGCGATGCCAGCGCCCGCGCCGGCCGATAGAAGAGTGATCTTCTGCGGACGAACCAGATTGAGCGCGCGGGCAAAGGTCGAGCCGAAGGACGAACCGATCTGAATGATCGGCCCTTCGCGGCCTACCGACGCTCCGGTGCCGATGGAGATCGCTGAGGCCAGCGACTTCACCAAGGCGACAATGCCCCGAACGTCGCCACTCTTGTGATAGATCGCGAACATCACCTCCGGCACACCATGGCCCTTGGCTTCCGGCGCGAAGGTGCGAACCAGCCAGACGACGATCAGGCCGCCAATGACCGGCACGAGGATGATCCCCGGGCCCCATGCGCTTTCCGGGCCGTATTCCAATGGTTCGAAGCGAAAGGAAAAGACGCCGTAGAAGGCGAGATTGGTAATGAAGGCGATCAGATATTTGAAGACGATCGCGCCGACGCCGGCAACGACGCCGACGACCATCGCCAGGATCAACATAACCGGGAGCTTGACCTCCCGCGCGGCCGGCCCCTCCCCCTCTCCTCCTGCGGCTGGCGCGGGAGATGGGGCGGCGGGCGCAACGGCGGACATGACGAACTCGGCGGCTGAATGGATCGAAAAGGCTGAATAGGCGCCCTCTTAGACTCCGAATCAGTTCCAAGCCAAGGGGTATTTCCAGGATATCCCGACTGCGGACGATATTCGTCCGGTCTTCGAGGACCAATGGCTACAAGCGCCCGTGACTTGCTTCGCCATCGCCGAAGCGTGACAGGCGCTATTAAGGGCCGCGTCAATCGAACAGTTTGACTCCCTGCTCGTCGATCACCCGCCGCGCCTTTTGCAACGCCGCACTTTCCGCCGAGGCGCGATCGGGGAAGAGGTCGGCGCGAACGAGGCGGTGGGTCTTCATCTCTCCATTCACCTCGCGCTCAATGGTCGCCGAGAGGCGGAATTGGCCGGCTTCAGCCATTGGCGCCGGTGTGATGGTGAAACCCTCATAGGTTTCCGCCTCCCCGCGCAGTTCAGCTGCCGGTTTGGTTTCGCCTCCGCCGAAAAGGCGCTTGAGAAAGGACATGGCGTCTCCCGCTTTGATCGTGACCATTCGCGCTCGTCACATAGGGCCCTGTCTTATGACGTCCCGCCCAACGAGGCGGACCGGGCCTATGCGGAAGAGAGACCGGTCCTAATGGGAGACAACAGGCTGAACTGCCTTCGATCGGGCGCACCGACGCGAGGCGCGCCCCGCCGGCATCGCCTTTAGAAGCCGATCCGATCCTTGAAATCGGCGACGGTCGTGCTCCAATTCGCGACGATCTGGTCGAAGGTTTCACGGCCGATCCCGCCGACCGTCACGATGAAATGGTCCAGATACGGGTCGTTCTCGTCATCGAGATAAGCGCGACCCATGATCCGCTCGCGGTTCCACAGATTGACCGTCTCGAGATCGGTCCCATCGGGCATATCGAAGGCGATGCTGAAAGTGATGTCGGTGCAGCCCGCCCCCTGGTTGCAGCCATAGAACCAGATCGTATAGTTGGAGCCGTCGACGGTCGACTGGATCTGCGGGTCGCCATTGTCGTCGGTGCCGAGCTGGGCGCGATAGCCGAGGGCTTGGAGCGCATCGACGATGGATTGCGGTTCGGCCGCCTCCACCTTGTTCGAAGCGGCAGCCGCCTGGGGCATCGGGGCCGGAGCCTTCGGGGCCTGGGGCGCCGCCGAAGGGGCAGTCATCGGCCGGACGGGCGCGGGAGGCGTCTCGCCAAGAGGGGCGCCCAGCCCCGGCTTGCTCTCGCTCCCCCCTAAGGTGGTTTGCGCGAAAGCACTGCCCGAAACGCCGATCGACAGGCAGATTCCGAGGAAAAGGGATTGCTTCAGGCTGTTCATGAGAGTGACCCGCAAGAAAAAGCGCCGCGTAACCTTGAGTTATCATGGCGCTTTTTCGCTCACAAGCGGGCTAGCGATCGATCAGCTGTCGAGGAAGCTGCGCAGTTTGCGCGAGCGCGACGGGTGCTTCAGCTTGCGCAGGGCCTTGGCCTCGATCTGACGGATACGCTCGCGCGTCACCGAGAATTGCTGGCCGACCTCTTCGAGCGTGTGGTCAGTGTTCATGCCGATGCCGAAGCGCATGCGAAGGACGCGTTCCTCGCGGGGCGTCAGCGAAGCGAGGACGCGGGTCGTCGTTTCGCGCAGATTGCCCTGGATCGCCGCATCGATCGGCAGGACGGCGTTCTTGTCCTCGATGAAGTCGCCGAGATGCGAATCCTCCTCGTCGCCCACCGGGGTTTCGAGGGAGATCGGCTCCTTGGCGATCTTCAGGACCTTGCGGACCTTTTCGAGCGGCATGGCGAGCTTCTCGGCCAATTCTTCCGGCGTCGGCTCGCGGCCGATTTCGTGGAGCATCTGGCGCGAGGTGCGCACGATCTTGTTGATCGTCTCGATCATATGGACCGGAATGCGGATCGTGCGGGCCTGATCGGCGATCGAACGGGTGATCGCCTGCCGGATCCACCAGGTGGCATAGGTCGAGAACTTGTAGCCGCGGCGATATTCGAACTTATCGACGGCCTTCATCAGGCCGATATTGCCCTCCTGGATAAGATCCAGGAATTGCAGGCCGCGATTGGTGTATTTCTTGGCGATCGAGATCACGAGGCGCAGATTGGCCTCGACCATTTCCTTCTTGGCCTGCCGCGCCTCGCGCTCGCCCTTCTGCACCATGTGGACAATGCGGCGGAACTCGGTGATTTCGAGGCCCGTCTCGGTCGCCAGATTCTGGATCTCGGTGCGCAAATTCTGAATGCCGCCCTTGTCCTTCTGGACGAAGTTCAGCCAGCCCTTGCCGGAAAGATTGGCGACGCGGCGCGTCCAGTTGGGATCGAGCTCAGAGCCCTGATATTCGCGCAGGAACTCCTCGCGCTTGACGCCATGGGACTCGGCGAGCCGCAGAAGACGCCCCTCATTGCCGACGAGACGCTTGTTGATGTCGTAAAGCTGGGCGACCAGGGCGTCGATACGGTTCTGGTTGAGCGACAGGCTCTTGACCGCCGTGACGAGATCTTCCTTCAGCTTCTTGTAGGACTTCTCCTGGGCCGGAGAGAGCGTGCCCTGCGCCGCCAGCCGGTTCTCGACCTGCTGATCCTGCAGTTTGCGCAAGCGGAAATAGCTCTCGGCGATCAGATCGAAGGTCGCCATGACCTGCGGACGGATCTCGGCTTCCATCGCGGCGAGCGACAGATTATTTTCCAGATCGTCCTCGTCCTCGTCGTCATCACCGCCGGGCATGCCATCGGCATTACCCTCGCCATTGCCGCTATTGGCGGCTTCGGATGTCGTCACGCCTTCACCATTCGGCTGAACGCTTGGCGCTTTCGCCTCAGGCCCGGCATAGGTCGCTTCGAGATCGACGATGTCGCGCAGAAGGATGTTGCCGTCGTTCAACTCGTCGCGCCAGATGATGATCGCCTGGAAGGTCAACGGGCTCTCGCAGAGCCCGGCGATCATCGTCTCGCGGCCGGCCTCGATGCGCTTGGCGATGGCGATTTCGCCCTCGCGGGACAAAAGCTCGACCGATCCCATCTCGCGCAGATACATGCGCACAGGATCATCCGTCCGGTCACCCGATTCGCGCTTCTGCGCAGTGGCAACAGCGGTCGTCTGGGTCTCTGCGACCTCGGTCGACTCGGAGGACTGCTCCTCGTTGTCGTTCTCGGCCTCGCCCTCTTCGTCGTCCTCGACGACATTGATGCCCATGTCGTTCAACATGGCCATCAGGTCCTCGACCTGATCGGAGGTCACGTCATCGGAGGACAGCATCGAATTGAGCTTGTCCATGGTGACGAAGCCGCGCTTCTTGGCGGCCTTGATCATTTTCTTGACGGCGTCGTCGGACAGGTCCAGCAAGGGCCCGTCGGGTGCGGCCTCGGCGCGCTCGTCCGTCTGGGCCTCGCTCTCTTTGACCTTTGTCGCCATGCGCTTCATTCTCCGATATCATGTGCCGTATGGCAGACTCATCGTCCGAGCCGAACCATATGGGGCGGACGGCGCGTTACGACCATGCGCCAGAGGGCGTTAACGCCGCCTTAACCATAAAACTCTTCGCCGTAAGGCCGGTGCCCGTTTTCGACACTCACGACTTGCTCGCCGGACCCGCTTTGGCCGAATTTCAGGCATTCGGGATCAAGGCGTAATCGCTCTGATCCCGTATATGAGGAGTCGAACGGCACTTGGCAACGCTCGGATGCCGCCTCGGTGAACCGATTCGTCCGTTCTTTGTGTCACACCGGACACGATCTTCCCTTTAAACGCGGTCTAGCCGTCTTTCGAGAGGGCGGTGTCCTCATTCAGCTTCGGCTCGCCAGCGTCTCCTGATCTTACATGGCCTTTGAAACGCGTCCCGACAAGACGCCGAACCCTTCGATCAGCGCTTCCACCGTCTCCACCCGTTCGATTTCCGCTTTCACCGCGCGTAAATGCTCATAGGCGGCCTCGTCCGGCTCTTCGCCAAGCCTGCGCTCGGCCTGGGCGAGTTCCCGTCCGAGCGCACGAAACCGATGCTGCAGATGAAGCGCTTGGCGCAGCGCCTCGCGGGCATCCTCCGGCGCGGCGTCTGGCAGAACCGGCCAGAGCCGCACGAGCCGGGCCTTGGCTTCGTAGCGCTCGAAGATCTCCACTGTCCCAGCCCGGCGCAAACCGTCGAGAATGGTGTCGCGATCGCCTGGCGCGCGCTCGGCGTAAAGATCGAGGACGCTGGAGCGCAAGCGCGACAGATCGGCCGCGTCGATTTCCAGATCGGCGAAATAATCGAAGGCCTCCTCGATCAGGAGCGGATGATTGATGAAACCGACCACGATGGCGATCTCGCGCATCGAAGCCCCGACCTGTGGCTGGGCACCGCCACGCAAAAGCGACGAGCGCGCGAGCCGGTCCGATATGGCCTGACGTGCGCCCGGTGCGCCGCGGTTCTGCCTTTGGCCTCCACCATAGCGCTCCTGACCGCCCTCACCGCGCCGTCCGCCGCCGCGCTGCGAGGACCGGACCGGCGCGCCGAAAAAGGCCGAAAGCCGGCTCTTCAGATCATCGAGATAATGGCGGCGAACGCTCTCATCGCCGATCTGACGCATCAGAAGCGTCATGCGATGCTCAAGATCGGCCCGTCGCTCGGGCGTGTCGAAGACAACGCCCGCGGTCTCGCGCGACCAGACAAGGTCGGCAAGCGGCGTTGCGGACGACAACACCGATTCCATGGCGCCGCGTCCGCCATCTCGCACGAGATCGTCCGGGTCCTTGTCTTTCGGCAGAAGCGCGAAGCGAAGCGAGCGGCCCGGCTTCAAGAGCGGCAAGGCAAGATCAGCCGCGCGGTGCGCCGCCTTCAAGCCCGCCTGATCTCCGTCGAAACAGAGAATCGGCTCGCCGGCCGAGCGCCAGAGAAGCTCGATTTGCCCTTCGGTCAGCGCCGTGCCGAGCGGAGCGACGCCGTGCTCGATGCCGGCCTGGGCCAGGGCGATGACGTCCATATAGCCTTCGACGACGACGAGCGTTCCGGCATTGCGCGCGGCGCGGCGCGCATTGGCCAGATTGTAGAGCATCGTGCCTTTGTGGAAGACGTCCGTCTCCGGCGAATTCAGATATTTCGCCCGTGCCTCCGGCGACATGGCCCGACCGCCAAAGGCCACGCATCGCTCGCTCGCATCGAGGATCGGGAACATGATGCGGTCGCGGAACCGGTCGAACGATACCGGAACGTCGTCGCCATGAACGACGAGGCCGGCCGCCTCGATCTCCGCCTTGCCGACGCCCTTGCCCGCCAGAAACTCCTTCAGGCGATTGCGGCTATCGGGCGCATAGCCGATACCGAAGCGCTTCTGCGTTTGAGGCGTGAGGCCGCGATCGCGCAGATAGGCCCGCGCCTTGGCGCCCTCGTTCTCCTGAAGCCGCTCGCGAAAGAAGGCTGAGGCATGGGCTAGCGCGTCGAGGATGGTGGCGCGCGCCTCCTCCCGCTTCTCGGCTTGCGGATCGCGTTCGGGCATCGGCACACCCGCCATGCCCGCGACCTGTTCGACCGCTTCGGGAAAGCTCATCCCTTCGAGTTCCGTCAGGAAGCGGAAGTGATCCCCGGAAGCGGCGCAGCCGAAGCAGTGATAGCGGCCCTTGTCGTCCTCGCAGTGGAAGGAGGGTGACTTTTCGCCATGGAACGGGCAGCAGGCCCACCAATCGCCCTTGGCGCTGCGGGTCTTGCGGCGATCCCAGGAGACACGCCTGGCGATCACGTCCGAAATCGGAACGCGGGCACGGATATCGTCGAGAAAGGAGGGCGGAAAGCGCATTCGTCTGCTCTAACCGATTCCGGCGGCTGATTGGGATATTTCTCGTGCCGACGGAGACGCGGCGTGCTTTACCGGCAGACAGGTTTAGACGGGAAGGCTAAGGACACCCGAAGGGGGATCTCTTGGAGGCGAAAATGGTTCACGACGAAGTGTTTTGAAATCCGTTTCCCGAACCTTTCGTAAACTTGCCACGAAACAGAAGACCGCCTCCCGCATTGAGACAAGCAAAGCACCGGCCGATCGGGACTGCGACGCTTTTCCAAATCGGCACGCCGTCTGCGCTTCTATACTTGCCGGGCGCGGCGCCATAAAATGGTGTCTTTTTCCCGGCGGAACTGCGGCCATATCGACCACAGGCAGAAGCGACAGATCGTCTGGCCAGGCCGGTCTTGCGACGAACAGCCATAGAAACGGACTTATAACATGACACGATCTCTCACCGCCCTCGCCTTCACAGCCCTCATCTCCTCGGCCGGTCTGGCAGGCACAGCCAATGCCGCCGAACCCATTGTCGGCCAGTGGAAAGCGCCCGGCGGCGGGATTGTAAAAGTCTCGGCATGCGGCAATGCCTTTTGCGCGCAGGTCATTTCCGGCGAGCATAAAGGCAAGTCGGTCGGAACCATGCGCGGCTCGGGCACCGATTACACCGGCACCGTGATCGATCCGCGCGACGAAAAATCCTATCAAGGGTCTGCGACGATTGCCGGCAATGGCAAGACGCTGAAGCTCACCGGCTGTGCGCTGAAGATTTTCTGCAAGACCCAGACTTGGACGAAGATCTGATACGGCATCCGGCTGATTAGGCTGGTGCCACATCAAAGCCCGCGCGGAGCGTGAGCGTGTTGAAATCCGTTATCGCGAAGCGATTAAACGGATTTCGTACGACGTTGGGCTTCGCCTGAAGCGAGTCGGCCGGGCCTCATCGGGGCCCGGCCGTCGCCATATCAAGCCGCGTAGACCACCAGGAGATCCTTGGCGTCGATCTGCGCGCCGACAGTCACATGGACCGCCTCGATCGTGCCGTCGCGCTCGGCATGGATCGCCGTCTCCATCTTCATCGCCTCGATGGACAAGAGCACGTCGCCCGCCTTCACCGACTGGCCGGCCGCGACGGCCAGCGTCGAGACGACACCCGGCATCGGCGCACCCACATGGTTCTGGTTGGTCGGGTCGGCCTTCTGCTTGACGCCGCCGCCGGCAGCGCCCTTGGCCCGATCCGGCACCTTGATGCGGCGCGGCTGGCCGTTCAGCTCGAAGAACACCGTGCGCATGCCCTGATCGTCGGTCTCGCCGCTGCCGAGATTGCGCACGACAAGCGTCTTGCCGCGCTCGATGTCGACCAGCACCTCTTCGTCCTGCTCCAAGCCGTAAAAGTAAGAGGGCGTGGGCAGCATGGAGACCGGCCCATAGGTCTCCTGAAGAATGGCGAAGTCCGTGAAGACCTTGGGATACATGAGGTAGGAGGCGAATTCGGGCTCCGTCACCTCGCGCTCCAGCTTCTCCTCGATCTTCGCCCGCTCCGCGTCGAGATCGGCGTCGTTCAGAAGCGAGCCCGGCCGAACGGTGATCGGAGCCTTGTCCTTCAACACCTTCTTCTGCAACTCGCTCGGCCACCCGGCAGGCGGCTGCCCCAGATCGCCATGGAGCATGGAGACGACCGATTCGGGGAAGGAGAGTTCCTTAGCCGGGTCCATCACATCGGCGACGGTCAGATCCTGGGACACCATCATCAGCGCCATGTCGCCGACGACCTTCGAGGACGGCGTCACCTTCACGATGTCGCCGAACATGCGGTTCACATCGGCATAGGTCTGGGCGACCTGGTGCCAACGGGTTTCAAGGCCCAGCGAGCGCGCCTGCTCCTTCAGATTGGTGAACTGGCCGCCCGGCATCTCATGGAGATAGACCTCCGAGGCCGGCCCTTTCAGATCGCTCTCGAAGGCGGCATACTGATTGCGCACGGCCTCCCAATAGAAGGAGATGCGCCGGATCGCTTCGGCCGAGAGGCCCGGATCGCGATCCGAATGCTTCAGCGCCTCGACGATCGATCCGAGACAGGGCTGGGACGTGTTGCCGGACAGAGCGTCCATCGCCGCATCGACGACGTCGACACCGGATTCGACCGCGGCAAGAACGGTCGATGCCGCGATGCCGGAGGTGTCGTGGGTATGGAAGTGGATCGGCAGACCGACTTCGTCCTTGAGCGCCTTGAAAAGGACGCGCGCGGCCGCCGGCTTCAACAGGCCGGCCATGTCCTTGACGCCGAGGATATGGGCCCCGGCCCCCTCCAGCTCCTTGGCGAGGGTGACATAGTATTTGAGGTCGTATTGCGAACGGTCGGGATCGAAGAGGTCGCCCGTATAGCAGAGGGTCCCTTCGCAGATCTTGCCCGCCTCGCAGACCGCGTCCATCGAGACGCGCATGTTCTCGACCCAGTTGAGGCAGTCGAAGACCCGGAAGACGTCGACCCCGCCCTTGGCGGCTTCCGCCACGAAGCGCTTGACCACATTGTCCGGGTAATTGGTGTAGCCGACGCCGTTCGAGCCGCGCAGCAGCATCTGCAGCAGAATGTTCGGCGCCCGCTCGCGGATCATGGCGAGGCGTTCCCACGGATCTTCCGTCAGAAAGCGCATGGCGACATCGAAGGTCGCGCCGCCCCAGCATTCCAGCGAGAAGAGCTGGGGCAGGCCTCGCGCGTAGGCCTCGGCGACCGAGACAATGTCATGGGTGCGCATGCGTGTGGCCAGCAGCGACTGATGCCCGTCGCGCATGGTCGTGTCTGTCAGCATCACCTCTGGCTTGGCCTTCAGCCAGTCGGCAAAACCCTTGGGTCCGAGCTCGTCCAGCTTCTGGCGCGTGCCGTCGGCGATGGGCGCGTCGAAGATCGGCGCGACGGGCGCTGCGTGATCGGCGGAGGGGCGTGCCCGGTTCTTCGTCTCGGGATGGCCGTTGACCGTGACGTCGGCCAGATAGGTCAGGAGCTTGGTCGCCCGGTCGCGGCGCTTGACCTGTTGGAACAGCTCCGGCGTCTGGTCGATGAATTTTGTGGTGTAGGAATTGTCCCGGAATTGCGGGTGGCTGATGATCGCTTCGAGGAAGGTGAGGTTCGTCGCGACACCCCGGATGCGGAACTCACGCAGGGCACGGTCCATGCGCGCGATCGCTTCCTCCGGCGTCGGCGCCCAGGCGGTCACCTTTTCCAGAAGCGGGTCGTAGAAGCGGGTGATAACCGCGCCGGAGTATGCGGTGCCGCCATCGAGCCGGATGCCGAAGCCGGTCGCCCCGCGATAGGCGGTGATCCGGCCATAGTCGGGAATGAAGTTCTGCTCGGGATCTTCGGTCGTGATCCGGCACTGGAGGGCATGGCCGTTGAGCTTGATGTCCTCCTGGCGTGGGACCCCTGATTCGGGCGTGCCGATCGCATAACCGTCGAGGATATGGATCTGCGCCTTGACGATGTCGATGCCGGTCACCTCCTCGGTGACGGTGTGCTCGACCTGAATCCGCGGATTGACCTCGATGAAATAGAAGGCGCCGGTATCGGCATCCATCAGAAATTCGACCGTGCCGGCGCCGACATAATTCGTCGCATCGGCGAGCTTGCGGGCATAACCGGCGAGTTCCCGGCGCTGCTCATGATTGAGATAGGGAGCCGGGGCGCGCTCCACGACCTTCTGGTTGCGCCGCTGGATCGAGCAGTCGCGCTCGAAGAGGTCGACGACATTGCCATGGGTGTCGCCGAGGATCTGGACCTCCACATGGCGGGCGCGCTCGACCAGCTTTTCGAGATAGACCTCGTCCTTGCCAAAGGCGGCCTTCGCCTCGCGCTTGGCTTCGGTCACCTCGCGTTCGAGGTCCTTTTCCTCGCGGATGACGCGCATGCCGCGACCACCGCCGCCCCAGGAGGCTTTCAGCATCACCGGAAAGCCGACCTCGGCCGCCATTTCGCGGACGCGTGCCATGTCGTCGGGCAAGGGCTCGGTCGCCGGCACCACCGGAACGCCCACCTCGACCGCCAGATTGCGGGCCGCGACCTTGTTGCCGAGCCGGCGCATCGTATCGCCCGAGGGGCCGATGAAGGTGATCCCTGCCTCATGGCAGGCATCGACGAATTCCGGGCTCTCCGACAGAAGACCGTAGCCGGGATGGATCGCGTCGGCTCCCGACAGCTTGGCGACACGAATCACCTCGTCGATGGACAAGTAGCTTTCGATCGGACCGAGATCGCGCGGCAGATGGGGACCGCGACCGACCTGATAGCTCTCGTCCGCCTTGAAACGATGCAGCGCGAGCTTGTCCTCTTCCGCCCAGATCGCCACCGTTTTCAGCCCCAACTCATTGGCGGCGCGGAACACGCGGATGGCGATTTCAGACCGGTTGGCGACGAGGATCTTACGGATGGCCAAGGAGCACTCCCTTCCCACTATGGCATGACATTCAGTCAGGTGCGGCAAACGGCCCACACGCAGACGCCGTAGATTGCTGCGGCGCCCGACTTTCCGCAAGTGCGAAGTGGGAGGCCTCAGCTCATCGGACGACGACCAGGCATCACCCGAATGGGTAGGGTGTCTTTCATGCCGCGCCGAGCGATTGACGGAGGGAGTTCCAATTAGCGGGACCGGCGGGCGCAGGGCTATTGTGCCTTGCATGCGCAGCTGGTGCAGTTGTCTCTGCCCTGCGATCCCAGATCGCGAGGCCCGAGCCTGTGCCCTCGGTGCAACGCAAGGGTCACAAAGGCGGCTTTCACGTTGATTTCCAAACATGTGTGAATTGAGCTTCGCGCCCGAGCGCTCCAATCTCACCCGCAAGCCGCGCCAGGAGCGGCGGAGGTCAACTCCGCGCTTGGACAACACAATCAACGGACGCGGTCGCTGGAGTATCAGGTCATGCATTTGCGTTTCGCCGCCTCAGCCCTCGCCATTCTACTTGCCACGGCTCTTCCGGCTGGGGCGGCGGACGTTTACGCGCCTTACGATCCCAATCCCGCCGAGCCGGCGCCAGCCGCCTACGATTATGGTGGAGCGGACTTCGTCTTCGAGCTGGGATTGGGCGGCGCTTACCAGCCCGACTATCTCGGCTCGGACGACTATGAGGGCTCGTTCTATCCGATATTCTCTGTCGAATATCTGAACCTGCCGGGGCTCGGCTCCTTCGGCGGGCCGGATGGCCGGGGATTCTCGATCGGACCTTCGTTCAAATATATTGGCGAGCGCGACGGCGGTGACCTGTTCGGTCTCGACAAGGTGGACGACACCTATGAGATCGGCCTGAAGGCCAGCTACACCTGGGATTATGCGGAGGTCTACGGCGCCGTGCGGTATGCATTCGGCGGGGCGGAAGGCGTGACCGGTGACATCGGCGCTAATCTCATCGTGCGCCCGACCGACCGCATCGAGCTGAAGGCCGGCCCGACCGCCTCCCTCGCCTCTTCCGACTATATGGGCGACTATTTCTCCGTCAGCCCAGAAGAGTTCGTGCGCTCGGGCGGACGGTTCGACGTCTATGAGGCCGAGGGCGGCTTCCAGAGCGTCGGCGTCAAGGCCTCGGCGCGCTACGAGGTCATCACCGATTGGTTCGTCACCGCCGACGCCTCCTGGGAGAGGCTCGTGGGCGATGCCGGCGATTCGCCGGTCGTGACGAAAGCCGGTGACGACGACCAGTTCTATTTCGGCCTCGGCCTCTCCAAGCGCTTTTCGCTCGACCTGTTCTAAGAACAGCGATCGAGGTCGAAACGAGGTTTTCCACGTCTCGCGGCTTTTGCCGAATTAAGGCATGCCATCATCGCGCCCGTCGCAACGTTGCGGCGGGCGTTTTCGTTGGGCTCGCAGACATCTCGAATTCGAGAAAGGAAAGCTCATGCCCTTCGTCACCACTCGCGACGACGTGAACCTCTATTACAAGGACTGGGGCCAGGGCCGGCCGGTCGTCCTCGTCCATGGCTGGCCGCTCAACGCCGATATGTGGGACTATACGGCTCATGAACTCGCCGATCGCGGTTTCCGAGCCATCGCCTATGACCGGCGCGGCTTCGGACGCTCCGATCAGCCTGGCAGCGGCTACGACTATGATACGCTCGCCGACGACCTCGCGGATCTTCTGACCCATCTCGAGCTGAGCAACGCCACGCTCGTCGGCTTCTCCATGGGTGGCGGCGAGGTTGCGCGCTATATGAAGCGACACAAGGCCGAGCGCCTCGCAAAGGTCGTCCTTGTTTCCGCCGTCACGCCTTATCTGGCGCAGGACGAGAGCAATCCCGACGGCGTCGATCCCTCGATCTTCGATGGCTTCATCTCGGAATTGAAGAAGGACCGGCCGGCGTTCCTGGCCAGCTTCGGCAAGCAGTTCTATGGCGCCTCCATGCTGTCGACCTCGCCATCCTCGGACTATCTCGACTGGACGCAGTCCATGGCCCTGAAGGGATCGCTGCGGGCGACGATCGAATGCGTCAACGCCTTCGGCCGCACCGATTTTCGGGACGACATGAAGGCCTTCACCGTTCCGACGCTCGTCATTCACGGCGACAAGGATCAGACGGTTCCCCTCGCGGCCTCGGCCAAGCGCGCGGCCGAGATGATTCCCGCCTCCACGCTCCATGTTTATGAGGGCGCACCCCATGGCCTCCATTTCACGGAACAGGAGCGCCTCGTCGACGACCTCGCCACCTTCGCGCGAGGATGAATCGGGCGAGCCCTTGCCGATCATCTCACGGCAAGGGCTCCGCTACCCTCACGGCACGATCGAATCGACCACGCCGCCATCGACGCGCAGAGCCGCACCGGTGGTCGCCGAGGCTTCTTTCGAACAGGCATAGACGATCATGTTGGCGACCTCCTCGACGCTCGCCGGCCGCTGAATGATCGATGACGGGCGTTCGGATTTGACGAATTCCGTCCCCGCTTCCTCGATCGAAAGGCCTTTCTCTTCGGCCATGTCCTTCAGCATCTCGCCGACGCCTTCCGAATAGGTCGGGCCGGGAAGCACCGAATTGACCGTGACGCCACTGCCGGCGGCAAGCTTGGCGAGCCCGCGCGAGAGCGAGAGGACGGCGGTCTTGGTGAAGCCGTATTGGATCATGTCGGCGGGGATGTTCAGGGCCGATTCCGACGACAGGAAGACGACCCGGCCCCAGCCGCGCTCCATCATGGACGGCATCAAAGAACGGGCAAGGCGCACGCCCGACATGACGTTAAGCTGGAAGAAAGCTTCCCACGTGTCGTCGCCGATCTCGAAGAAGGGCTTGGGGCCGAAAATGCCCACATTGTTCACCAGGATGTCGACCTCGGGCACGGCCTTCACAACGCTTTCGACACCCTCGGCACTGGAGAGATCGGCGGCAACGCCCGAGACGTGCGCGCCCGGAACTTCGGCCAACACGTGACGCACCGCCGTTTCGACGCGGTCCTCGCTGCGGCCATTGACGACCACATGGGCGCCGGCGCGCGCCAATCCGACGGCAGCGGCTAGTCCGATACCGGCGGTCGAGCCGGTGACGATGGCGGTCTTCTTTGATAGATCGATCTGCATGAAGGCAACTCCGAGATAGCAGGCTCTTGGGGTTCGGTGGCTCGGATTCCCTCGCGGGAACGCATCGGCCGTCGAGCTTGCCCCTCACCTAGATGACGGACTTCCGGCGGCAATCGGGGCTGCGTCAGCCTATCGCCTTCCCTGCCAAGCTTGCCCCACCCCTGCCACAATCGGTTCATGCCCCGTTAAATCGCCGTATTTAAAGGTTTGGAAAGCACTGCGGTCGCTTGCCTTTGCCAAAATGGGTGATGCGCGTGGCGAACCGCGAGACTTGAGGGGAACGGCAATCGGCCGATCGGCAAGGAACGCGGCATCTTATGGGGGTGCGCGCTCGCCGATCCGATCACCGTGAAGGCAGGACGAGGCTTGATGGCGGCCAGACGGCAGGAACGCATCGAACCGACCTTCGGGGCGGAAACCGGTGGCGATCGCGGCGATTTTCACGTCAGCGCGGATGATCGGGCCGTTCCACTCGCGGCCAATGATCGCAAGACGAGGCGGGCGCCCAAACAAGCCAAGAAGCGGCAGGGTGGCGGCTTTTCCCTGTTCGGCGGGTCCAAATCGCGCTCCGGTGGATCCGGTTCAGGCGGGTCCGGCGGCCAGCCGCCGCGCCGCCGGCGCAGCTTCTTCGGCCATCTGGTCCGCACCTGTTTCGCGCTCGGCATCTGGGGCGCGCTCGCGGTTGCGGCGATCGTCGGCTATTTCGCCATCAAGCTGCCGCAGGAAGCCTGGGCGATCCCGGATCGGCCGCCCAACGTCAAGATCGTCTCGGTCGACGGCCGGCTTCTGGCCAATCGCGGCCTGACCGGCGGCAAGGAAGTCTCGCTCGACGAGATGAGCCCCTATATTCCCCAAGCGGTCATCGCCATCGAGGACCGGCGCTTCTACGATCATTTCGGCGTCGATCCGATCGGTATCCTGCGCGCGGCGGTCGAGAACTATCAGGCCGGCTCGACCGTTCAGGGCGGCTCGACCCTGACCCAGCAGCTCGCCAAGAACATCTTCCTCAATCCCGACCAGACCATCCAGCGCAAGATCCAGGAAGCGATCCTGGCGCTTTGGCTCGAGCAGAAATTCACCAAAGACCAGATCCTGGAGATGTATCTCAACCGGGTCTATTTCGGCTCGGGCGCGACCGGCGTCGAGGCGGCGGCGCGGCGCTATTTCAACAAGAGCGCGGCCGAAGTGACGCTGCCGGAGGCCGCGCTTCTCGCCGGTCTCCTCAAGGCGCCCTCACGCTTGTCGCCGGCCCGCGATCCGAAAGCCGCCAAGGACCGCGCCGACGTCGTTCTCGCGGCCATGCGCCAGGAAGGCGAGATCACCGACGAGGAGTATCAGGCGGGCCTCGCCCAGAAGCCGACCAAGGCCAAGAGCTATTGGACCGGCGCGGAAAACTACGCCGCCGATGTCGTCATGCAGGACATCAAGTCCCTAATCGGCGAGGTGAAGGATGACGTCGTCGTCGAGACGACGATCGACATGGACCTGGAAAAGGTCGCCGAGAAGACCATCCGCGAAACCGTCGATGGCGCTCGTCAGAACGTCTCGCAGGGCGCGCTCGTCGCCATAGACGGCACCGGCGCGATCCGGGCCCTCGTCGGCGGCCGGGACTATGCCCAGAGCCAATACAATCGCGCCTTCCAGGCGAGGCGTCAGCCGGGCTCGGCCTTCAAGCCCTTCGTCTATCAGACCGCCATCGAACAGGGATTCCGCCCCGAAACGGTGATGATGGACGAGCCGGTTCGGATCGGAAACTGGACGCCCTCCAACTACGACAATCGCTATCGCGGACCGGTGAGCGTCGCCGACGCGCTCCGCCAGTCGCTCAACACCATCGCCGCCCAGCTGATCGACCGGGTCGGTCCGGCGTCGGTCATCGAGACGGCGAACCGGATGGGCATCAAGTCCGAGATCGGCGACAACGCCTCGATCGCGCTTGGAACGTCCGAGGTCTCGCTTCTCGAACTGACCGGCGCTTTCGCCCCTTATGCCAATGGCGGCTACCAGGCCAAGCCGCATCTGGTGAACCGCATCACCACCGAAGACGGCAAGGTGTTGTGGGAGCGGGGTGCGGAAGTGCCGCCCGTCATCGTCGATCCCGACACGGTCGCGATGATGAACGCCATGCTGAAGCGCGTCGTCTCGGCCGGAACGGGTCGCAGAGCCGCCATCGAAGGCTGGGAGGCCGGCGGCAAGACGGGGACGACGAACGACTTCAAGGATGCCTGGTTCGTCGGCTACACTTCGAACCTCGTCGCCGGTGTTTGGCTGGGCAACGACAATGGCGCCAAGATGCAGAAGGTGACCGGCGGATCGTTGCCGGCCGAAGCCTGGCACAAATTCATGACCGCCGCCCATGAAGGACTGCCAGCAACGCCGCTTCCTGGCGACTATCGCATCGGCGAGCACAGCGGCGCGCTCACCGCCGAAAACGGGGCGGATGACGGCACCTATTCCGACGGTGGTTTCTACGATCCCAGTATAGCGGGAGAGCAGAACGACTATGTCGCCCAGACGGGGCAGCGCAGCCCACGTCGCAATTTCGAGGATGGCGGCGACGGCCGCTTCTACGACACCCCGCCTCCCCCGGGCGTCGTCGTTCAGGAGCGCGTCGAGGATCGCTCGCTCTTCAACCGCATCTTCGGCGGCTGATCGCGGGTTTCAAGCCGATCCGCCCGAAAGACCCACCGAACGAAAGAGGCGCCGTCTTGCCGGACGGCGCCTCTTTCATGTCTTGCTGATCCATCGATAGGCCGTCTGAGCATCAGGCGATCAATCGGTTTCGCCCGATCATCCTAATGGCCTTGAAGGCGCGTCAGGTGGCCGAAGAATCGGGTCCCACGTTTTCGCCCAGCGCTTTAGGCAAGGCCCGCGAGCCTCAGAATGACAAGAACGATGACGACGAGACCGACGATATAGATAATGCTACGCACCACTGGCTTCCTCCTTGCCGTGAGGGGAGACATGGGATCGACCCGATCTTCCCTTCCGATGCGGAACGACTGCCCTCTCTCTGGCGCCGGACCGAACCTTTAAGCGATTCATCCGCTGTCCTTCGCCTTGGCTCGGTTCCCTTTGCAAAACCGAGCGTTCCGACGACATGGCAACGGACAAAACTATCGGCCGTAGAGCGCTTGGTGTGACAAAAAGTTCCATTTCTATCAGGTCGAGATCATCAGATTGCCTTCCTGAAGGCCGTGGCAGTGCCTTCGTGGCCTTTGCGGACAAGGCGCAAAAATATACGAATCTCTTCGATCCGAAGACCTGAATCGTCACGAGGAGATTCGCTTGGCCGAACCGACACCGCTGAACCGCACGCCCCTTTACGATCTGCACCGCTCGCTCGGCGGCAAGATGGTGCCCTTCGCCGGCTATGAGATGCCGGTGCAATACAGCGCCGGGGTGATGAAGGAGCATCTTCACACCCGCGCGGCCGCGGGCCTTTTCGACGTCTCCCATATGGGCCAGGTGGCGATACGCCCGAAATCCGGCGCGATCGAGGATGCAGCTCTTGCCTTGGAGAGGCTCGTTCCCGTCGACATTCTCGGGCTGAAGGAGGGACGTCAGCGCTACGGTATCTTCACCGACGAGACGGGCGGCATTCTCGACGATCTGATGATCGCCAATCGCCGCGACCATCTATTTCTCGTCGTCAACGCGGCCTGCAAGGCCGAGGACGTCGCCCATCTGAAGGACCAGCTTTCAAGCAAATGCGAGGTCGAAGAGCTCGTCGATCGCGCATTGATCGCCCTTCAGGGTCCCAAGGCGGAAATCGCCCTGGCGATGCTCGCGCCGGAAGTGTCCGAAATGCGCTTTATGGACGTGCGCAGCGTCGATCTTCTCGGTGCTCCGGCGATCGTCTCGCGCTCGGGCTATACCGGCGAGGACGGTTTCGAGATTTCCGTACCCGCCTCGCGGGTCGAAGATGTGGCGCGCGCCTTGCTCGATATGGACGCCGTCGAGCCGATCGGCCTCGGCGCTCGCGATTCCCTGCGGCTCGAAGCCGGGCTCTGCTTGTATGGCAACGACATCGATCGTTCGACCTCGCCCGTCGAAGGGGCGATCGAATGGGCGATCCAGAAGGTTCGCCGCCCCGGCGGTGAGCGGGCGGGCGGCTTTCCGGGCGAGGATCGCATTCTGTCCGAATTGACCGATGGCCCGTCCCGCCGCCGCGTCGGCCTCAAACCGGAAGGCAGAGCCCCGGTGCGCGCCGGGGCCGAACTCTTCGCCGATGAAGACGGCGGCGAGCCGATCGGACGTGTCACCTCCGGCGGTTTCGGCCCCACACTGGAGGCGCCGGTCGCGATGGGCTACGTTCCCCTGAAGCAGTCGGAATCGGGCACACGACTGTTTGCGGATCTCAGGGGACGACGCATCCCCGTTACCGTCACCCCCACGCCCTTTGTCGAGCCGCATTACAAGCGGCGCTGAGACCGGATCGATCGGCTCGCGCCCTCTCGATCGGTTCGCCGATCAGACGGGCCGCGACCGCCCAAACGCATGAGCGAGGAAGACCGAGGATGCTGAAATTCACGGAAGAGCATGAATGGCTGCGCGTCGAAGGGGATGTGGCGACGGTTGGGATCACCGCCCATGCCGCCGAACAGCTTGGCGACCTCGTCTTCGTGGAGCTTCCCGAGGTGGGCAAGGCTCTCTCCAAGGGCGATGATGCGGCCGTCGTCGAATCGGTCAAGGCGGCGTCAGAGGTCTATGCTCCCCTCGATGGCGAGATCGTCGAGATCAACCCGGCGATTGCCGACGATCCGTCGATCGTGAACTCCGATCCCCAGGGCAATGGCTGGTTCTTCAAGCTGAAGCTTGCCGACAAAGCCGCACTCGACGCCCTGATGGACGAAGACGCCTACAAGGCGATGATCGCCTGACCGCAGCGGCGGTCGATTTTTCTAGAAACCCGGACGGAACGTATGCCCGCATCCCTGCGCGGCATACGCCAACAAGAAGAGCGGCGGGGGCCCGGCATCGTCTCGATGCGCCCGTCCACCAGATCTTCGAACAAGGCCAATCGCATGCGTTTCGAATATACCGATTACGACCCCTATGATTTCGCCAACCGCCGGCATATCGGCCCCTCCCCTTCGGAGGTAGCGGCGATGCTCGAGCTGCTGGGGGCCTCTAGCCTCGATGCGCTGATCGACGAAACCGTGCCGGCTTCCATCCGTCAAAAGGCACCGCTCGATTTCGGCCCGCCCATGACCGAGCGCCAGGCGCTCGACGCCCTGCGCGCGACCGCCGACAAGAACAAGAACCTCGTCTCCCTCATCGGCCAAGGCTATCACGGCACGATCACACCGCCGGTCATCCAGCGCAACATCCTGGAAAATCCGGCCTGGTACACGGCTTATACGCCCTACCAGCCAGAGATCAGCCAGGGCCGGCTCGAAGCGCTGTTGAACTTCCAGACGATGATCTCCGATCTGACGGGACTCGACGTCGCCAATGCCTCGCTCCTCGACGAGGGCACGGCCGCGGCCGAGGCCATGGCCATGGCCCATCGTCTGTCGAAATCGGGACGGGATCTCTTCTTCGTCGACGAGAACTGCCATCCCCAAACGATCGCGGTCTTGAAGACGCGCGCCGAACCGCTCGGCTGGACGATCACCGTCGGCGATCCGTTCACCGATCTCGACCCCGCAGCAATTTTCGGCGCGATCGTCCAATATCCCGGTACTTACGGTCATGTGCGGGATTTCTCGAAGCTCATCGAGAGCCTGCATGGCGAAAAGGCCATCGCGGTCATGGCCGCCGATCCCCTGTCGCTGGCCCTTCTCAAATCGCCGGGCGAAATGGGCGCCGATATCGCCATCGGCTCGACCCAGCGCTTCGGCGTGCCCATGGGCTATGGCGGCCCCCATGCCGCCTATATGGCGGTCAAGGACGCCCATAAGCGCTCCATGCCCGGCCGCCTCGTCGGCGTATCGGTCGATTCACGAAGCAACCGGGCCTACCGCCTGTCGCTTCAGACCCGCGAGCAGCATATCCGCCGGGAAAAGGCGACCTCCAATATCTGCACCGCCCAGGTGCTGCTGGCCGTCATGGCCTCGATGTACGGCGTCTTCCATGGGCCCACGGGCCTCAAGGCGATCGCCCAGCGGGTGCATAGCCGCGCCTCGCTTCTGGCGGCAGGTCTCGAAGCCATTGGCTACACGATCGAGCCGGATGTCTTCTTCGACACGATCACGATCGAAGTCGGCAAGCTGCAGCGGGTCATTCTCGACGCCGCGCTCGCCGGCGGCGTCAATCTGCGCCCCATCGGCAAGGATCGCATCGGCATCACCATCGATGAACGCACCCGGCCGGACGTGATCGAGACGGTCTGGCGTGCCTTTGGCGGCGATTTGAAGGCGTCCGATTTCGGACCCGAATGGCGTCTGCCCGACGATGCGTTGCGCCAGACCGACTACATGACCCATCCGGTCTTCCACATGAACCGAGCCGAAAGCGAGATGACGCGTTATATGCGCCGGCTTTCGGATCGCGATCTTGCCCTCGATCGCGCCATGATCCCGCTCGGCTCCTGCACGATGAAGTTGAACGCGACGGTCGAGATGCTGCCGATCACCTGGCCGGAATTCGCCGAGCTGCATCCCTTCGCCCCCGCCGATCAGGCCCTCGGCTACAAAGCCTTGATCGACGATCTATCGGACAAGCTCTGCCAGATCACAGGCTTCGACGCGGTATCGATGCAACCCAATTCCGGCGCGCAAGGCGAATATGCCGGTCTCCTCACCATCCGCGCCTATCATCAGGCCAATGGCGAGGGGCATCGCAATGTCTGCCTGATCCCGACCTCGGCCCATGGCACCAATCCGGCTTCTGCCCAAATGGTCGGCATGACGGTGGTGCCCGTGCGCTCGGCCGACAATGGCGATATCGACGTCGAGGACTTCAAGGCGAAGGCCGCGGCCCATGCCGATAAGCTCGCCGCCTGCATGATCACCTATCCTTCGACCCATGGCGTCTTCGAGGCCCATGTGGCCCATCTCTGCGCCATTGTTCACGAGCATGGTGGCCAGGTCTATCTCGACGGCGCGAATATGAACGCTCTCGTCGGCCTCGCTCGGCCCGGTGATATCGGCGCCGATGTCTGCCACCTCAATCTCCACAAGACCTTCTGCATTCCCCATGGAGGCGGCGGCCCCGGCATGGGCCCGATCGCGGTGAAAGCCCATCTGGCCCAGCATCTGCCCGGCCACCCTTCGACCGGCGGCGAGGCGGGACCGGTCTCGGCGGCGCCCTTCGGCTCGCCTTCCATCCTGCCGATCTCCTGGAGCTACTGCCTGATGATGGGCGGGGCCGGTCTCACCCAGGCCACCAAGATCGCGATCCTCAACGCCAACTACATCGCCAAGCGGCTGGAGGGCGCCTATCCCGTCCTCTACAAATCGGCGACGGGGCGCGTTGCTCATGAATGCATCATCGATACGCGCATTCTTCAGGAGAGCGCGGGCGTTACCGTGGACGATGTGGCCAAGCGCCTCATCGATTGCGGTTTCCACGCTCCGACCATGAGCTGGCCGGTGGCAGGCACCTTGATGGTAGAGCCGACGGAAAGCGAGACGAAGGCCGAGATAGACCGGTTTTGCGATGCGATGCTGGCGATCCGGGAGGAAGCAAGGGCCATCGAAAACGGCACGATGGATCCGAAGAACAACCCGCTAAAGAACGCGCCGCATACGGTGGAGGATCTCGTAGGAGCTTGGGATCGGCCCTATTCGCGCGAAGAAGGCTGCTTCCCGCCGGGCGCGTTCCGCGTCGATAAATATTGGGCGCCGGTCAACCGCGTCGATAATGTCTATGGCGATCGCAATCTCGTCTGCTCCTGCCCGCCCATGGAGGCCTATCAGGAAGCGGCAGAGTAATCGCGGCGGCCAAGTCTTTCTCATCAAAGCCCTCGATATCCGGCGATACCGAGGGCTTTTTTGCGAGAGATCAATGCGAGCCTATGGGCGGTGTCGTTGACGGGGCCGACGATTGACACGTGGTGGCGCCGCCTGTCCCGCACAGCTTCAGCTCAAGGGCCATGACGCATCCGCCGTTATTCGTCGCGGCACATCATTTCCTGCTCGCCGAGTTTGGTCCCGCCAACACGAAGCCGGTCTCCGGCTTTAAGGAAGCGCGGCGGATCGTAGGACAGCCCGACCCCGCCGATCGTGCCCGACAAAATGACGTCGCCGGGCTCCAGGCGCATGAAGCGCGAGACGTATGAGACGAGATAGGGGATCTTGAAGATCATGTCGGCCGCCGCGCCCTCTTGCTGACGAATACCGTTCACCTCAAGGAAAAGGTCGATCGATCCGGGATCGCCAACCTCGTCCGGCGTGACGAGCCAGGGCCCGAGCGGACAGAATGTGTCGTGGCTCTTGCCTTTGGTCCACTGTCCGCCGCGCTGCAATTGATGGTTTCGCTCGGAGAGGTCGTTCGCCAGACAATAGCCCGCAATGACCGATGAGGCGCCTTCGATCTCGATCGATTTCGCCATGCGCCCGATGACGACGGCGATCTCCACGCCCCAATCGACTCGCGTCGCAAGGCGCGGGATCTCGATCGGATCGTTCGGCCCGCATGCGGCGGTCGACGCTTTTAGGAACAAGGTCGGCTCGGGATTGACCTTGAAGCCGGCCAAGGACGCTGCGACGGGAAAATTCGGTCCGACCCCCACGATCTTACCGATCCGCCCGACTGGTTTGCACAAGCGGACATCGGCAGGAATGGCGGGAAGCGTAGTCACATCGAGACGCGACAGCGCGTCCAGACGTGCCGGATCGAGGGCATGGCCCGACAAATCGTCCACACTGCCAGAGAGATCGCGGATCGTTCCGCCTTCGTCGATCAAACCGGGCTTCTCGGCACCGCGTGCACCGAACCGAACGAACCGCATTCACACGCCTCCATGGTCACGATCTGAAACTATCAGCTCCAGGCTTCGGTTCCGCGTCACGGACATGAGGAGGACTTGTTTTTGCAATGAATTTCGGCGCCGGCTATCGACGCCCCGGCATTGGGACATGGCCGGTCTTATCCATATGAAACGCTAAGCTTGACGATGAAGCTGCTCCTCGGCAAACCCGTCATTCGTCGCCATGTCGAGTGACCTCACGCTCTAAGAGGGCCGACGGCTCGCCGCGAGCCGCAAGGGAGGAAAACCATGTATTCAGCACCCGTCGAGGACATTTCTCACGCTTTGCGTCATGTGGCGGGGCTGCAGGAGGCGATGGATCAAGGGGAGACAGGCGAGCTGTCGCCCGATCTCCTGGAAGCGATCCTTGCCGAGGCGGCCCGCTTTGCCGAGGAACGCATCGCACCTCTTTCGGCCTCCGGCGACCGGGAAGGCACCCGTCTTGAAGGCGGAAAGGTCACGACGCCGAAAGGTTGGCGCGAACTCTATCGCGAATGGATCGATGGCGGCTGGAACAGCCTGACCGGTCCGGAAGCCCATGGCGGCCAGGGACTGCCGATGTCGCTTGCGGTCGCGGCGGCCGAGATGTGGAATTCGGCCTCCATGTCCTTCGCCATCGGCCCGACGCTGACGACCGGCGCGGTCGAAGCCCTGGAGAGCCACGGCTCCGACGAATTGAAGCAGCGATATCTCGAAAAGCTCGTCTCGGGCGAATGGATGGGGACGATGAACCTGACCGAGCCTCAGGCGGGTTCGGATCTCTCCGCCCTGAAGACCCGCGCCGAGCCGGTCGGCGACGGCACCTACCGGATCTTCGGCCAGAAGATCTACATCACTTATGGCGAGCATGACTTCACTGACAATATCGTCCATCTCGTGCTGGCCCGCCTCCCCGACGCCCCGGCGGGGGTGAAGGGCATTTCGCTCTTCCTCGTGCCGAAGATGCTGGTCGAGGCCGACGGCTCGCTCGGTCGACGCAACGATGTCATCTGCGCCGGCCTCGAACACAAGCTCGGCCTGCATGGGTCGCCGACCTGCACGATGATCTATGGCGACGGCTCGGCCGAGGGCGAGGCGCCGGGCGCGATCGGCTGGCTGATCGGCGAGGAGAATCGCGGTCTCGCCTGCATGTTCACCATGATGAACAATGCCCGGCTTCTCGTCGGCATCCAGGGTGTCGGCATAGCGGAGGCCGCGACGCAGAAGGCGCTTCGCTTTGCCCATGAGCGCCGTCAGGGCCGCTCGACGCGGCTTGCGCGGGACAATTCGGAAGCCGGCGGCGCGATGACGCCGATCGCGGAGCATCCGGACGTCACGCGCATGCTGCTCACCATGAAGGCGCTGACGGCGGCCTGCCGCGCCATCGCCTATGCCTGCGGCCATGCCGGCGACAGGGCGAAAGCAACGGCCGGCGATCCGACCGCTTCCAAGGCCTGGGCCGAGCGCGCTTCACTCTTGACGCCGGTCGCCAAGGCCTTCTCCACCGATATTGGCGTGGAGGTCGCCTCGCTCGGCGTGCAGGTGCATGGCGGCATGGGCTATGTGGAGGAGACGGGCGCCGCCCAGCTTCTGCGCGATGCCCGCATCGCGCCGATCTATGAAGGCACGAACGGCATCCAGGCCATCGACCTCGTCACCCGCAAGATCGGCCTGTCCGAGGGCGCGGCCTTCGAGAACTATATGCTCGAATTGCGCGCGGTGGTCGAAACGGTGGAGACGAAGAACGATCCGAGCTTCGGTCAGACGGCCGAGATGCTGGATCATGCTTTGAGCGATCTCTCTAGCGCGACCGCTTTCCTGCGCAATGCACTGGACAAGGGCGACATGGAGACCGCCTTGGCGGGCGCAACGCCCTATCTGCGTCTCTTCGGCCTGACAGCCGGCGGCGTCTATCTGGCCAAGAGCGCGTTGGCCGCGGACCCGGAGGGTCAGAGAACCGCTCTTGCCCGCTTCATGGCCGAGAACCTTCTTGCCGAGACCAATGCGTTGTGCGCTCAGGTCCGCCAGGGTGCGGCCAGCCTCGCGGCGGCGCGCATCGCCATCGGTCTGGAGGCCTGACACCTTATGAGCGCAATCGAAACAAGCATCGCCGACGGCGTACTGACGCTGCGCCTCAACCGGCCGGAGAAGAAAAACGCCCTATCGCGGGCCATGTATGCAGCGCTCGCCGAGGCCATGGAGGAGGCGGGCACCAAGGACGTGAAGGTCGTTCTCATTGCCGGACAGTCGGGCGCCTTTTCGGCTGGCAACGACCTCGCCGATTTCCTGGCCGTCGCGAGCGGCGGCGAGGTGCCACAGGAAATCGGTCGCTTTTTGAATGCGATCGTCGATCTGTCCCTGCCGCTCGTCGCATCGGTCGACGGGCTGGCGATCGGCATCGGCACAACGCTGCTGATGCATTGCGATTATGTCGTCGCCTCGAAGCAGTCCGTCTTTCGCACACCCTTCGCCGATCTGGGCCTGACGCCGGAGGCTGCCTCCAGCCTTCTCGCACCGCGCCTGATGGGCCATCAGCGCGCCTTTGCGCTTCTTGCGATCGGCGAGACCTTCGATGCGGAAGCAGCGAGAGCGGCTGGACTCGTCACGAAGGTCGTCGAGAACGATCCGGACGCGGCTGCGCTGACGGCGGCGCAGACGCTTGCGGCCAAGCCCGCAGAGGCGATCGGTATCGCCAAGCGCCTCCTGCGGGGCGACAAGGCCGAGATCAAAGCGCGGATCGAGGAAGAGATCACGCTCTTCTCCCAGCGCCTCGTCTCGCCCGAAGCCCGCCGCGCCTTCGAGGCATTCTTGAAGAAATGACGGCCTGTGAGGTCGCGCAATGGGGTTATCAGGCGCCGACCGTCATCCGTTGAAACTCGGCCTGTGGGGGCCTATTCTTTTTTGCGTCGCGATCCCTTCGGAGGACCCAGCGTGCCCCAGGCCAAGACCATCGAATTGACCGATCATTTCGAAGATTTCATCGACAGGCAGCTCGACCAAGGCAGCTTTGCTTCAGCGAGCGAAGTCGTCGAGGCCGGCTTGCGCCTCTTGGAGGCACGCGAAACAGGCATGCCCTCTTTTTCTGCGGATGATGCAGACGATGTCGACGCTACTTTCGACGTACTCTCCCAGACTGAGGCCGAACACCGGGCCATCAGTGAGGCGCTAGAGGCCGGTGAGCAAAGCGGAAACTACCACCCAGTCGACTTCAAGCGTCTTTTTGATGAGGTGGTCGAAGCGGATGCAAAAGATGTGAGCCGCGGTCGGTGAGTTTACGTCCGCCTCTTTATTCGGATCGGGCAGAGGCGGATCTTCGAGCGATTGTTCGCTACAGCGTGCATCTGTTCGGCGCCAACCAGGCCTCAACCTACCTTAACACCATCCAGCGGACCTGCGAAGAGGTCGCATC
This sequence comes from Fulvimarina manganoxydans, assembly GCF_900176465.1. Lineage (GTDB taxonomy): Bacteria > Pseudomonadota > Alphaproteobacteria > Rhizobiales > Rhizobiaceae > Fulvimarina > Fulvimarina manganoxydans. The sequence goes on along the minus strand of NZ_FWXR01000001.1, from coordinate 329,669 downwards.
AGGCCGTTTGCGAACACGATCCCACACGATCGGAAACAAGAACTATTGGAAGCGCCCAATCGGTGCCCATGTCATTTATGGCCGTTTTGACGCAGACGGACGATGCCTCATCGTCCGCATCCTCCATTCCCGTATGAACGCGCCGGACCATTTATAGGCCCATGGCCGACCCCTCCTTCTCCCTCACCGTCCCCGAAGGCGACGACATCGCCCGCAAGGTCTGCGACACTTGTGGCTTCGTCGCTTATGAAAACCCGAAGATCGTCGTCGGCTCGGTCGTGCGCCATGACGGGCGCATTTTGCTCTGCCGCCGGGCGATCGAGCCGCGCCGGGGATTCTGGACGATACCCGCCGGCTATCTCGAGCTCAATGAGACACCGGAAGACGGCGCGCGACGGGAGGCCCGCGAAGAGGCTCGCGCCACTCTCGCGATCGAAAGGCTTCTTGCGGTCTATTCCGTCCCGCGCATCAGCCAGGTTCAGCTCATCTATCGAGCAAGCCTTGCCGAGCCGGGCTTTGCAGCCGGCCCTGAGAGCCTGGATGTTCGCCTCTTTGCCGAGGACGAAATCCCATATGACGAGCTCGCCTTCCCCTCGGTCCACTGGGCTCTCGGCCATGACCGGGAGGCGGAGGCGGGTGCTCCGCCGATCCCCTTTTCCAATCCCGATGGAGAGACGGGCAGCCGGATGCCGAGCGGCGAGCGGCTAGGTGTCGATCGGATGTAGCGCGGCCGACTTAACGGCCCGAGCATTCTTGCAGGAACCGTTCGATCTCATTCGCATAAGCCTCCGGTCGTTCAACATTCGGAATATGCCCCGCCGCTTCGATGAGAGCGAAGCGCGCATTGGGGATGAGGTCCGCAAGCGAGCGAACGAGATCGGGCGGCGTCGAGCCATCCTCTTCTCCCGCAATACAGAGGGTGGGAACGTCGATCAGCGGCGCCTCTTTGGTGAAATCGGTGTCGGCAATGGCGTTGCATGTTGCCATATAGCCCTCACCGGAGGCCCGCAGGAGCATGTTTCGATGGCCCCGAAAGGCCGGGTTGTCCTCACGTCGGAAGTCGGGCGTGAACCATTTTTCCATCACACCTTCGCAAATCGCCCCAATGCCGTCCCGCTCCACGGTATCGATCCGCTGATCCCAGGTCGCGCGGTCGCCGATCTTATGGGCCGTGTTCGACAAGACGAGCGCCTCCACGAGATCGGGACGCGACCTCGCTAGCCCTTGCGCGATCATCCCGCCGACGGAGAGGCCGACAATCACGGCGCGTCGAAGCTCGAAGCGATCCATCAGCGCGGCGAGGTCGGCGATGTGATCGTCCATCCGATAGGGCGTTGCGCCGACATCAGAGAGGCCATGGCCGCGCTTGTCATAGCGCAAGGTGGTGAAGCGGCCGCCGAGTGTCGCCACCACGGCGTCCCAAATGCGGAAATCGGTCCCGAGCGAGTTGACGAAGACCAGCGTCTGGCTTCCAGGCCTCGCCCCCGCCGTCAGTTCGGCGTGGATTGCAATGTCGTTGACGGTGACGAAATGCATGCGGTCCCCTCCTGCCAGGCGTCGCTCTTCAACACATCTATCGGCCGGGCAAGGAATGGAAACCGGTCAGCTGTTGGAACAGGGTCTTGCATGGGCTGTTAAGATCGGCCCGCCCATCTTACGCTTCCGGCGCGCTTTCGCCTTGTACATCGTCGACCATGTCAATCTCGTCGCCAAGAGCAAGCCGCAGCACGCTATCGACATCCGCACTGGTCGGCAGGGCCCGATCCAAGACGCGCTTCACGGGAACCCAAGCAACATCAAGGACATCGTCGGCAGCGAGCGCCTCGCCGGTCTCATAGTGGCAGAGAATGGCGACGAGGAGATAATGAAACGCGACAGTTCCGTCGGCGTCAGGCTCGATTACCTCGATCTGCGTGAGGATCTCGTTGGCGCGAGCCGTAACGCCAGTCTCTTCGAAAAGCTCGCGGCAAGCGGCCGCTTTCAGGCTTTCGCCCCATTCCAGATGGCCTCCGGGATAGCCCCAAAGCCCGGCATCGGGCTCGTTGCGTCTTCGCGCGAGGAGGACCGAACCCTCGCGGATCGTGACGGCGAGAACCCCGATCTTCGGCTGTCGCGCCTGTTCGGCACCCTTTGCCATCGGCACTCTCCCTCATTCTGGCCGAGGCGTGGCTTCAGCCCATGAACTGACCGCCATTGATCTCCAGGATCTGACCGGTGACATAGGCCGAGAGAGCGGATGAGGCGAGGAAGAGATAGGCCGGCGCGCAATCTTCGGCCGTGCCGAGACGTTTCAGCGGAATGGAGTCCGCCGTCTTGTCAAGCTTCTCCTGGCTCGAATAGCGTCGGTGGAAATCGGTCATGATTGTGCCCGGCGAAACCGCATTGACCCGAATGGCGTCCGGCGCAAGCTCTCTTGCGAGCGCACGGGTCCAGGTGGAGACGAAGGCTTTCGACGCCGAATAGAGCGAGGAGCCCGCGCTGCCGCCCGTCGTCGCCGAGATCGAGGACGTGCTGACGATCGCGGCGCCCTGTGCCGCGCGCAGGGCGGGGATCAGCGCCGTGGTGAGTTCGACGACCGAGCGGATATTGAGATCGATCACCCGATCGAATTCGGCGGCGCTGATCTCATCGGCGGGAAAGCGTCCCCCCATCGTGCCGGCATTGTTGACGAGGACATCGAGCCGACCGCCGCATTCGGCCGCGATCGTCTCGCCCAGGCTGCGTCCGGCGCCCGGCTTGGAAAAATCCGCGGTGAGAAGGGTTAGCCGATCCCGCTCGCCGGGGGAAAGCCGGGGCAGAAGATCGACCTCGGCATGTTCGAGGCCGCGCCCGGCATGGGCGATGACGCGGGCGCCGCAGGCGAGAAAGGCGGCGGAGACCGCCGCGCCGATGCCTCTGCCAGCCCCGGTGACGGCGACGACGCGCCCTTCGAACAAGCTGCGATCGAACGACGTCATCGGCATTCCTTTCCCAGCCTCGATAGGGAGCGAGGCGAAATGTCAGCGGCCTTTCGGCGGAAGGAGCGCGCCCAGGGCTACGATCAGCCAGCCTGCGATCATGACCGTGCCACCAATCGGCGCAGCATTGGCGAACAGCCGGTCTCCGAACAAGATGCGCGCGAAGAGATCGCCCGAGAACAAAGCGGTGCCGAGACCCAAGCCAAGGCCAGCAAAGCCGACAGCGCGCCAATCCTGCCGAACCAGAATCGCGAGCGCCAGAAGTGCCGGTGCATGGACGAGAAGCATGCCTGCCGCCGTCGCGGCAAGCATCGAATTAGCCGTTCCATGGGCCGCATAGGCAGCCCCGGCCACGCCCGCGGCGCCGAAGACGCCGGCCGTGGCGATCAAGAGCCTATGCGCAATCTTCGTCACGTGCGGCGGATCTCACTCCAGCGGATGCGCGGCCGCCTCTCGCTTCGGCGCGAGACGGTTTCACCGGCCGCATGATCGGACATCTCATCGGGTGACGTCGGCGGGGTATCGGAACGACGCGTCGTCGCCTTCACCTCCGGCATTTCGTCGAGCACTGAACCGGGCCACATGCTGTAACCGACGGTATAGGACGCCTTGGCAAGGAGATGGGCCGAAATCGGCGCGGTCAGCAGGAAGAAGAAGATCGCCGCCAGAGCGCGCAGCGTCTCCGGCAGCGCTTCGGAATTCAGCGCCAAAGCCAGAAGGATGAGACCGGAGCCGACCGAGCCAGCCTTCGAGGCCGAATGCATGCGCGTATAGACATCCGGGAGGCGCACGACGCCGAGCGCGGCCAGGGCAATGAAGGTCGAGCCGATAAGGACGAGGGCGCTCTCGACGAGATAGAACAAGGCCGTCACGAGCGTCTCTCCGTCTTGGGTATCGCCTGGCCCTGCTCATTCGGATTCTTGAAGGGCAGATCCTTGAGCTGATCCTCCTCAGTGCGCCCCCTGGCCAGGATGAAGCGCGCGAAGGCGACGGTCGCGAGGAACCCGACCAAACCCAGCGCGATCGCGATATCGACATAAAGCGTGTAGCCCGTGTCGATGCCGATAATTGCAATAAAGCCGATCGCCACACTGGTGAGCATGTCGAGGCCGAGGACGCGATCAGGCAGGGTCGGGCCGCGAACGATCCGAAACGTCGTGAGAAGAAAGGCAAGACCCAGAAGCACCAGCGAAATGTCGATGGCGACCTCGTAAATTTGGGTGGCGAGATCCGTCATGTTCATCGGAAGGCCTCCAGGATCATCCGCTCGAATCCATCGGCGATGTCGGCTCTGGCCCCGTCCGGATCGGAACAGTCGAGCGCATGGACGTAAAGCGTCGAACGGTCTTCCGAGACATCGACCGAGAGGGTGCCGGGCGTCAGTGTGATCATGTTGGCGAGAAGCGTGATCTCGAAATCCTGATCGGCTTTGAGGTGATAGGCGAAGATGCCGGGCTTGATGTCCACCCTCGGACTCAGAACGAGGATCGCGACGCGCCAGGCCGACTTCAGAAGCTCCATAAAGAAGAAGAGGACGAGTTTGGCGATCGCCCCGGCCCTCTGCATGTAACCGACACCGCCTACCTGTTCACGGATCAGGTAAAGCGCCGCGGCGCCCAAGACGAAGCCGAAAATCAGATTGACGAGTGTGAAGGAGCCGCTGACGACCACCCAAACCAGAGCCAACAGGAGATTGATGAGATAAAGGATCATCGCACGCCTCCGAAGACCGACGTGATATAGGGGGCCGGATCGATGATGCCGTTTGCCGCCGCATCGGTCAGATCGAGCAGCCATTGCGGCCAGACGCCTGCGATCACCACGAAACTGCAGAGCGCCAGAAGCGGGATCGCCGACAAGGCCTTTTCGGGACCAGCCGCCGTGAAGCGCTCGGCGACGATCGCGTTCTTCTCGGCGCGCGTGTCGGCAGCTGAGGCCGCCGGCAAAGGACGCCAGAAGCCAAGGGCGAAGACCCGCGCGCTGGCGATCGTCAGCAAGAAGCCCGACACCAGGATAGATGCGGCGAGCCAGGGCAGGTCGCCAGCGATCGTCGCCCGCACCAGCGCGACCTTCGGCCAGAAGCCGGAAAAGGGCGGCAGGCCGGACACGGCGAAGAGGAGCACGAGCATCACCGCCGCAAAGAGCGGGTTGTTGCGCCACAGCCCGCCCATTTCATGCAGCGAGGAGGTGCCGGCAAGATGGGCCGCGACGCCGGCCGCGAGATAGAGCGCGGTCATCACGACGATGGAATGGACGGCGTAGAGGATCGCGCCCGAGAGGCCGACCGACATGGCCAAACCGCCCTCCCCCGGCACGGCGGCGGGAAGCGCGAGCACGACCATGATGTTTCCGATGCCGACGATCACGGCATAGTTCAGGAAACGCCTGAGATCGCTCTGGGCGAGCGCGCCGAAGGCACCAAAAACCATGGTGAGCGCAGCAACCCAGGCAAAAAGCGGCGCCATCTCAGCGCGCTCGGGCGGGAACAGCATGAGCAGCACCCGGATCGCCGCATAGACGCCGACCTTGGTCAACAGACCCGCGAACAGCGCCGAGGTGACGAAACGCGGCGTGTGATAGGAAGCTGGCAGCCAGCTCTGCAACGGAAAAGCGGCCGCCTTCATCGAAAAGGACACGAAATAGAGGACGGCCAATGTGAAGATCGGGGTCGTATCCTCCATCGCCTTAGCCTTCTCGGCGATGTCGGCCATGTTAAGCGTGCCGAAGATCCCGTAGAGATAGCCGGTGGCGATCAGGAAGAGCGTCGTTCCGACGAGGTTGAGGAAGCAGTATTTCGTCGCGCCGTCGAGCTGCTCGTGCTGGGAGCCGAGGATCAAGAGCCCGAAAGAGCCGATCAGCAGGACCTCGAACCAGACATAGAGATTGAAGATGTCGCCGGTGACGAAGGCGCCCGACACGCCGCCCATCATGAGGAAGAGGAACGGGAAGAAGCCGTAGCGGCGTTCGCTGCCCGGTACGCTGGCCGTCGCATAGATGCCGGCGCAAAGCGCCACGAAGCCGGCAACGGTCACGAAGATCGCGCCCATCATGTCGGCGGTGAAGGCGATGCCGAAGGGTGGCTTCCAGCCGCCCATCATCATCGTCACCGGCCCGCCGGTCGCCACGCGCCATAAGAGCGCGAGATCGGCGGCAAGAAGGCAGACGAGACCGGGGATTGCAACGATCGGATGCCAGGCGACCTTCTTGCGCATCATCAAGAGCGCGGCGCCGAAGAGGAAGCAGACGATCACCGGCATGATGACGGCATAGTCGATCGGCGCGACGCTCGCCTGCGTCATCGCCTCGGCCTTGAGGGCGGAAAGGCTCTCTGTCGCCATCGTGGTCAGTATCCGAGGGGCGGCAGCCCCTCGTCCTCGGGTTCTGCGACGCGCATGCGGTCCGTGTCGTCCGTTTGCAGGTCCTGATAGGCTCGGTAGGCGAGCACCAGCAGGAAGGCGAAGAAGGAGAATGAGATGACGATCGCCGTCAGGATCAGCGCCTGAGGCAGAGGGTTGGCCACAGCTTCCAGCGGAACCTCAGCGCCATCGGGAATGATCGGCGGCGCGATCGGTCCGATCCGGCCATTGGTGAAAATCAGGAGATTCACCGCATTGCCGAGAAGAACGACGCCGAGAAGCATCCGGATGATGTGCTTTGAGAGAAGCAGATAGAGCGCGACAGCAAAGAGCGCCGCGACCACAAAACAGAGCGCGACCTCCATCAGTCGTCCTCCCTTTCCTCAAGCGCCAGCGCGATGGTCGAAATGGCTCCGACGACCACGAGATAGACACCGATATCGAAGAAGAGCGGGGTCGACAGCGCAACTTCCGTTCCGAGGAAGGTCGGAAAGGCCCAAAGGCCGGTCAGGAACTCGATGCCGAAAACGATCGAAAGCACGCCGGACAGAACCGCCAGGATCAGCCCGCCGCCGGCCAGGGTCATCGGGTGGAAATAGAGCGCACGACGCACCGGCGCGACACCGCAGGCAATGCCATAGATCGCAAAGGCCGAGGCGGCGATGAGACCGCCGATGAAGCCGCCGCCCGGCTCGTTGTGGCCGCGCAGAAGCACGAAAATCGAGAACAGCACCATCAGGCTCGTCAGATAGGGCGCCGTGAAGCGGAAGATGATCGTCCTCATGGGGTCTTCTCCAGCGGGTCGATGGTTCGCTCCCCTCTCCGGCCGACGCGAATGCGGATCAGCGCCAATACGGCAAGGCCGGTGGTCATGACGACCGCAATCTCACCCATCGTATCCACACCGCGGAAGTCGACGAGAATGACGTTCACGATGTTCCGGCCATGGGCGATGGCGTAGCTGTAGCGCTCGAAGAAGTCCGAGAGCGTGGAATCGAAGGGCGTCTGAATGACGGCGAGCAGGAAGAGTCCGAAGCCCGCTCCGCCGGCGAGCGCCAGGAGCGCGTCGGGCAGCTTCTCGCGCAAGGGCCGATGATCGGCGGGCGACAGCTTCAAGCGTGTCATGACGAGCGCGAGGATCACGACCGACAGGGTCTCCACCATGAACTGGGTGAAGGCGAGATCGGGTGCGCCTTGGAGCATGAAGATCAAGGCGACGGCAAAACCCTGAATACCTAGCGAGACGATCGCCGTCAGCCGATCCTTGGCGATGACAACAGCCAGGATGCCCAGAAGGATGAGGCCGAGGACGATCCATTCATAGATCTTGATCTGCGGAATCGTCGGCATCTCGGGGAAGCCGTCGGCGAGCCACATGGAGGCAAACAGAGCGACAACGACGGCGACGACGACCGTGGTCATGTAATAATCGAGACGGCCCGACTGGATGAGATTGGTGACCTTGGAGGCGAAGCGGACAAGACCGCGCATGGCCTGGTCGAAGCCCATATCCGGCCCCCAACCGATCGCGGCGAGCATCCGGGAGAGGACGGCGCGCAAGGCGGCGGAGCCGACATAGATGGCGATGCCGAGCGCGATGGTCGCCATCGAGAGAGCGAAAGCGAGGTTGAGATGGGGTACCCAGCCAATCTCGATCTCCACAGCCTCGCCATAGGCGGCCGAAGCCATCGGGGAGGAGAAGAACTCGTGATAGACCCCGTAATAGAGACCGGCGACGACCGACAGGACGCCCAAGACGAGCGGGCCCAGCCAGATGCGCAATTCGCCCTCATGAGGGTCATGGATCTCTGCCGGCATCGACCCGACAAAGGGCTTGAGAGCGACGATGAAGGCGGCGGCGAACATCAGCGCATTGCCGAGGATCGCGGCGGCGGCGATCGCGATATAATAGGGGTCGGCATATTCGACGGCGTGATAGATCTCTTCCTTGGCAAGGAAGCCGATAAAGGGCGTCACGCCGCCCATGGACAGAGCGCAAAGCATAGCGGCTAGGAATGTAACCGGCATAGACCGCGCGAGACCGCCGAGCTTGTCGATCTCGCGGGTATGGGCCCCATGATCGACCGAGCCGGCGACCATGAAAAGACCGCCTTTGAAGAGCGAGTGGGCGATGAGATAGAGAGTCGCACCGATGATCGCGGTTTCCGAGGACACGCCGATCAGCATGACGAGGAGGCCGAGGGAGGCCACCGTCGTATAGGCGAGCGTGATCTTGATGTCCGTCGCGCGCACCGCGAGCAGCGCGCCCATGACGAGGGTGACGCCGCCGAAGGCGGGCAGGATCGTCATCCAGAGCGTGGTGTCGCCCAGCGCCGGCTGCATGCGCATCAGGAGATAGACGCCCGCCTTCACCATGGTCGCGGAATGGAGATAGGCCGAGACCGGGGTCGGCGCCTCCATCGCATTGGGAAGCCAGACGTGAAGCGGCATCTGCGCGCTCTTGGTGAAGGCGCCGCAAAGGACCAGAATCAGGATCGGAAGGTAGGCAGCGCTCTGGCGCAGCACGTCCCCAGCCGCCAGGATGTCCGACATCGAGGTCAGGCCCGTCACCTCACGAATGACAATGAAGCCGGCAAGCAGCGCCAGACCGCCGCCACCGGTGATGACGAGCGCCTGCACCGCGCCGCGCCGCGCCTTCTCCCGCGTGTGATCGAAGCCGATCAGCAGGAAGGAGGTGATCGAGGTCAGCTCCCAATAGACGAAGAGCGTCATCAGATCGTCGGCCAGGACGAGGCCGAGCATGGCGCCCATGAACATCAGCATGAAGGACAGGAACCGCCCCTGATCCTTGTGCCCTTTCATGTAGCCGCCGGCATACAGGATGATCAGCGTGCCGATCCCGGTGATGAGAAGGGCGAAGATCAGCGAAAGTCCGTCCAGACGGAACGAGAAATCGATGTCGAAGGACGGAATCCATTCGAAGCCGAAGCGATGGACCGTGCCCTCGGCGACCTCCCGAAGACCCGATAGGAAGATCCAGAATGCCCCGGCGGGCGCCAAGGCGAGAAGCCAAGCCGCATGAGACTTCATCACGCGCGTTAAGAGTGGAGCCAAGACGGCTGCGATGAAGGGAAGTGCGAGTGCCAGATATCCGAGATCGGCATCGAAGCCGTTCAATCCGTCCATTCGCAGCCGGTCCCCATCACGCGCATCGGTCTCATGCGCTTTTGCGGCGCACGCTCTCCGACAGTCATAGAAACCGAGGCCTCTTGCGGCAAGGAGGGGACGAGACCCGAAAACACTCAGCGGACACGGGACAATCGCCGACGATCTGGCGATCTTTCCGCGAATTCAGGGGATTAGCGGTGTCCGGCGATCTTCGCCACGCGGTCACATTCTAATCAGGTGGAGTTCAATTCGCGCGACTGCAGCCCTTCGATTTGGCCCGGAGGGGCGCAATCGCTAAGATCGCCGCGAATCTTTGTCCCTCTTCGGGTGAGCGCCGACCTCGCCGAATCCAGAAAGCTCCATGTCCGACACACCGTCTCTTCCCCCAAAGGCCGAACGCCGCCCGACGCTCGACACGCGTCACGGCATCGAGCGCACCGACGACTATGCGTGGCTGCGCGCCCCGAACTGGCAGGAGGTGTTCAAGGATTCGAACGTCCTCGATCCGGCGATCCGCGCCCATCTCGAAGCCGAGAACGCCTATGCGAAATCCATCATGGGCGACACGGAGGCCCTGCGCGAGACGCTGATCGGCGAGATGCGCGGGCGCATCAAGGAGGACGACTCCTCCGTGCCCTCCCCCGATGGCGAATGGGCCTATGGCATCGCTTACGAGGCGGGAGCCGAATATCCGAAATTCATCCGCCGGCCGCGCGAGGGCGGCGAGGAGACCGTTCTGCTCGACGCCGAGAAGGAAGGCGCCAATCGGCCTTATTTCTCAGTCGGCGGCGCCAGCCATTCGGGCGACCACAAGCTGCTTGCCTGGGCCTATGACGACAAGGGTTCGGAATATTACACGCTGAAGGTCCGCGACATCGAGAGCGGAGAGGATCTCGCAGACGTCGTCGAGGACACCGGCGGGGGCGGTGTCTGGTCGGCCCGTTCGAACGGCTTCTTCTATACGCGCCTCGACGCCAATCATCGGCCGAGCCGCCTCTGCTACCACCGGATCGGCGACGATCCCGCCAATGACGCCCTGATCTATGAAGAGACCGATGCCGGTTTCTTCATGGGTGTCGGCAAGACCCAGTCGGACGAATATGTGGTCATCGACATTCATGACCACGAAACGTCCGAATGCTGGCTCATACCGGCCTCGAACCCGGCCGCCGAGCCGCGCCTGATCGCGGAACGCGAGACGGCGGTGGAATACGACGTCGACGAGGGCGACGGCACCCTCTACATCCGCACCAATGTCGATGGCGCGCACGACTTCAAGATCGTGACGGCGCCGGTCGACGCGCCCCATCGCAGCCAGTGGCGCGATCTCGTCCCCCATGAAGACGGGCGAATGATCATCAGTCACATGATCCTGAAGCGCCACCTGATCTGGCTGGAGCGGCGCGACGGGCTGCCGCGCATCGTCGTTCGCCGGCTGTCCGACGGCGAGGAACATGCGATCGCCTTTGCGGAAGAGGCCTATTCGCTCGGCCTTCTCGGCACCTACGAATACGATACGACCCTCGTCCGCTTCTCCTATTCGTCGATGACGACGCCGGGGCAGACCTTCGACTACGACGTGGAAAGCCGCGAGCGCACCCTGTTGAAGACGCAGGAAGTGCCCTCCGGCCACGACCCGGAGGCCTATGTCACCCGCCGGGTCTTCGCGCCGGCCAAGGATGGCGAGACTGTGCCGATCTCGCTTCTTTACCGGAAGGACACGCCGCTCGACGGCTCGGCACCGCTGCTGCTTTACGGCTATGGCTCCTACGGGATCACCATCCCGGCGTCCTTCAACACCAATTGCCTGTCCTTGGTCGATCGCGGCTTCGTCTATGCGATCGCCCATATTCGCGGCGGCAAGGACAAGGGCTTCCGCTGGTACGATGCGGGCAGGCGGCGCAACAAGGCGAACACCTTCACCGACTTCATTGCGGCGGCGGACTATCTGGCGGCGGAAAACTATACGAGCCATGAGCGCATCGTCGCGCAAGGGGGCTCGGCCGGCGGCATGCTGATGGGCGCCGTTTCCAATATGGCACCGGACAGCTTCGGCGCGATCGTCGCCCAGGTGCCCTTCGTCGACGTCCTCAACACCATGCTCGACGACACGCTGCCGCTGACGCCGCCGGAATGGCCTGAATGGGGCAATCCGATCCTTTCAGGCGAGGATTACGAGGTCATCGCCTCCTACAGTCCCTATGACAATGTAAAGGCGCAGGCCTATCCGCCGATGCTCGTCATGGCCGGCCTCACCGATCCTCGCGTGACCTATTGGGAGCCGGCGAAATGGGTCGCCCGGCTTCGCGAGATGAAGACCGACGACAACCCGATCATCTTCCGCACCAATATGGATTCGGGCCATGCGGGCGCCTCGGGCCGGTTCTCTCGGCTCGAAGAGGTCGCTTATGTCTATGCCTTCGCCCTGAAAGTCATGGGCAAGGCCAGGTAAGCTCAAAGCTGGGCCCCGTTCTCTATCGAAAGCGGGGCCCAGCACTCGATCAAAGCAGGCTTTCGATCAGCGCTCTCGTATTCTCTTCGGTCATGGTGATCGGATTGCCGCCGCAGGACGGATCGGCGAGCGCCGAACGGGTCAGCGCATCGATATCGGGATTGCTCACGCCGAGCTCGGTGAGGGTCTTGGGCACGCCGAGCGCATCGTTGAACGTGTCGACAAAGGCCTGAAATCCGGCGAAGCCGCCCTCGATCCCGAGATAGGCAGCGGCCAGCGTGAACCGACCCTCGATCGCCTCGGCATTGAAGTGCAGGACGGCCGGCATGCAGACGGCATTGGTCATGCCGTGATGGGTGTGATGCATGGCGCCGACTGGATGGCTGATCGCATGGATCGCGCCGAGCCCCTTTTGGAAGGCGGTCGCGCCCATGGCGGCGGCGGCCATCATCTGCGCCCTCGCCTCGATGTCCGTCCCGTCCCGATAGGCGCGGGGCAGATAATCCTTGACGAGGCGCATGCCCTCCAGCGCGATGCCCTGGCTCATCGGGTGGAAATGCGGCGAGGAATAAGCCTCGACGCAATGGGCGAAGGCGTCGAGACCCGTGCCGGCCGTCAGCTTGGGCGGCAGGCCGATGGTGAGTTCCGGATCGCAGATCACGACGGCGGGAAGCATCTTCGGATGGAAGATGATCTTCTTCTCATTCGTCTCGGTGTTGGTGATGACCCCGGCGCGGCCCACCTCGGAGCCGGTCCCGGCCGTCGTCGGCACCGCGACGATCGGATGAATGCCGGCCGGATCGGCGCGGGTCCACCAGTCGCCGATATCCTCGAAATCCCAGAGCGGGCGCGTCTGGCCGGCCATGAAGGCGACCGTCTTCCCAAGATCAAGGCCTGAGCCGCCGCCAAAGGCGACGACGCCGTCATAGCCGCCCTCGCGATAGACCTTGAGCGCCGCATCCACATTGCGGTCGGTCGGGTTGGGGTCGACCTCGGCATAAAGATCGGCCTTGAAGCCGGCATCGCGCAGGAGCGCCAGAGTCGTCTTCGTCACGTCCATGTCGGCAAGGCCGCGATCGGTGACAAGCAGCGGGCGCTTCATGCCCGCCGCCTCGCAGGCGGCGCCGATTTCCTTGATGCGTCCCGCACCAAAGCGCACGGCTGTCGGATAGGACCAATTGGCGGTGAAAGTCATGGAAGTCTCGGCTCTTACGCTTTCTTGAGATGGAAGGATTGCGGGCGGGTGAGGTTCTGATAGCCAATCGCCGACATGGCCCCGCCCCGGCCGGTGTCCTTGCAGCCGGTCCAGCAAAGGGCCGGGTCCACATAGTCGGCGCGATTCATGAAAACGGTACCGGTGCGCAGGCGCTCGCCGATCCGACCGGCGGCCTCCGCGTCCCTTGTGACGATCGAAGCGGTCAGGCCGTAAGGGCTGTCATTCATCAGGCCGATCGCCTCTTCGTCGTCCTTGACCTTCATTATGCCGACGACGGGACCGAAGGTCTCCTCCATCATCACCCGCATGGAATGGTCGACATTCGTCAGCACCTGCGGCGAGACATAAGCGCCGCCGTCGTCTCCCTCGAAGGGTTCGAGATGGGCCTTTGCGCCCGCCGCAATCGCCTCGGACACCTGCCCGCGGACCGTCTCGGCAAAGCGCTTGTGAGCCATCGGTCCGATCGTCGTCTCCTGATCGAGCGGATTGCCGAGCTTATAGCCCTTCACCATCTCGACGGCCTTCTCGACGAAGGCGTCGTAAAGGCTTTCATGGACATAGATGCGCTCGATGCCACAGCAGCATTGGCCGGAATTGAACATCGCGCCGTCGATGAGGATCGCGACGGCGGTTTCCACATCGGCGTCTTCGCGGACATAGCCGGGATCCTTGCCGCCGAGTTCCAGCCCGAGGGGCGTGAAGGTGCCGGCCGCCGCCTTCTCGATCGCGGCGCCACCGGCGACCGAACCGGTGAAGTTGACGAAGTCGAAGGCCCGCTCGCCGATCAACGTCTCCGTCGTCTGATGGTCGAGAACGAGATTGACGAAGACGTCTTCCGGAACGCCCGCCTTGGTGAAGGCCTCGACCAGATGCTCACCCACGAGCAGCGTCTGGGCGGCATGTTTGAGGATGACGGCATTGCCGGCGATCAGGGCAGGTCCGATCGTGTTGTTGGCGGTGAGATAGGGATAGTTCCAGGGCGCGATGACGAAGGCGACGCCATGGGGAACGCGCAGGATGCGGCGCTCGACCGCCTCGCTCGTCTCCACGATCGTCGGGGCGAGCGCGTCCTTGGCGATCTTCGCCATATGGTCGGCGCGCTCCTTGAAGCCGCCCCACTCGCCGCCGTAGCGCACGGGCCGCCCCATCTGCCAGGCAAGCTCCGTCGTCATCCGCTCGGTCTCTTCGCCGATGCGCTTCACGCCCGCCGAGACCAGCGCGACGCGTTCCTCCAACGGCCTTGCCGCCCAAGCGGCTTGCGCCTTGCGCGCCGCCGCGATCTTCGCCCTTGCCTCATCGAGAGAGGCATAGGGGCGCTCGGCGTAAACCGTGCCGTCGATCGGCGAAATGCATTTCGCGGTATTCATGACTGTCCTCAAGCTCTTTCGAAGCCGCGCGCGATTTCCCAATCGGTGACCACGCGGTCGAATTCTTCCTGTTCCCATTCGGCGCAGCGCACGTAATGCGCAACCACTGTCTCGCCGAAGGCTTCGCGGGCAAGCGACGAGCTGCGCAAGGTCTCGGTCGCCGCGCGCAGCGTGCGCGGAATTTCCGGCACGCTGTCATTCTCATACATGTCGCCGCCGGCCGGCGGCTCCAAGGTCAGCTTGTCCTCGATCCCCTTCAGCCCCGCCGCCAGCATGGCGGCCTGGGCGAGATAGGGGTTCATGTCGGAGCCCGGTATCCGGCATTCGACGCGCACGGCCTTCGTCCCCTCGCCCACCAACCGGAAGCCCGCCGTGCGATTGTCGATCGACCAAGCGGTCTTGGTCGGCGCGAAGGTTCCCTTTGCAAAGCGCTTGTAGCTGTTCACGTAAGGGGCGAGGAAGACCGTCAGATCGGCGGCATAGGCGATGAGGCCGGCCATGAAATGGCGCATGGTCTCGGACATGCCGTGCTCGCCGTCAGGGTCGTGAAAGACGTTCGATCCGTCTTTCATCAGCGACATATGAATATGGGCGGCGCTGCCGACCTTGGCGTGGTGCCATTTGGGCAGGAAGGTCACCGCATGGCCCTTGGCCCAGCCGATCTCCTTGGCCGCGTGTTTCGCGATTGTATGATGGTCTGCGCAAAGCAGCGCTTCGGCATAGCGGATGTTGAGCTCTTCCTGGCCCGTCTCCGCCTCGCCCTTGGAGTTCTCGACCGGAATACCCGCCTTGCGCAGCGTGTTGCGCAAGGGGCGCATCACATGCTCCTCCTTGGTGGTCTGGAGGATGTGATAGTCCTCATTGTAGAGGCTGATCGGCTCAAGATCGCGAAAGCCGGAGCGCTGGATATCGCCATAGGAGTGGCGGAAAAGGAAGAATTCCAGCTCCGTCGCCATCATCGGCGTCAGGCCATGAGCCTTCAGACGGGCGATCTGCCGCTTCAGGATCTCTCGCGGCGAGTGGGGCACCGGCTCGTGATGGTGATGATCGAGCACGTCGCAGAGCACCATCGCCGTTCCCTCGAGCCAGGGCATCAACCTCAGCGTCGAGAGATCCGGCTTCATAACATAGTCGCCATAGCCCTGACGCCAGCTTGTCGAGGCATAGCCGTCAGGCGTCGCCATTTCGAGATCGGTCGCCAGAAGATAGTTGCAGCAATGGGTCTCGTGATGGGCCGTTTCTACGAATTCCTCGGCGTGGAACCGCTTGCCCATCAAGCGCCCCTGCATGTCGACCATGCAAACGAGCACCGTATCGATCGTCCCCTCTCGAACCTTCTCCTTAAGGGCGCTGAAAGACAATCCGTCGGCCATTCTCATCTCCATGCGAGGCTCAAAGCAAGGACGGCCCCCATTTCAGGAGCCGTCCGATCATCGATCGAAAACCTGCGCGATCAATCGAAGGTGTAAGGCGCGCCGGCGGCGTTGATGACCTGGTTGTATTGGCGGAAGATATCGACGACCTTCTGATGGGTCTCGCTTTCTTGCGCGATCTCGTCCCAGAACTTGACGGCGGCGTCTTCGACCGTTTTCCACTCCGCAGCCGGCACCGTGCGCAAAGCGAGCTTGTCGCCCGTCGCACGCAGACGCGCTTCGCCGCCCCAATACCACTGATTGCGGTAGAAATGCCCCGCCTCGATGCCGGCCATGACGACGGACTTCAGATGCTCCGGCAGCTCGGCCCAGCGATCCTTGTTGACAAAGAAGGACCCGATCCAGGCGCCGGAGATGTTGTTCGTCAGGAAGTAGTCGGTGACGTCCGCCCAGCCGACCGTGTAATCCTCGGTGATGCCGGACCAGGCCATGCCGTCGAGCTCGCCGGTCTGGACGGCGACTTCCGCGTCTTCGTAAGGAATATTGACCGGTACGACGCCGAATTGCTGCAGGAAGCGGCCGGCGGTCGGGAAGGTGTAGAGCCGCAAGCCCTCGAGATCGGCGAGCGATGTGATTTCCTTCTTAGTGTTGAAGTTGCAGGGGTCCTGGCCGGCCGAGGACAGCCACTGCACGCCAACTTTGTCATATTCCTCGCGCCAGATATCGGCGAGGCCATATTGGTTGAAGAGCACCGGAACGTCGAGAATCGACTTGGTGGCGAAGGGGAAATAGCCGCCGAAGACCCGGAGCGGAGTGGGCGAGGCCATGGAGTCGTCGTCGGAATGGACGGCGTCGATCGTGCCGCGCTGAAGGGCCTGGAACAGCTCGCCGGTCGGGACGAGCTGATCGGCGTTGTAGAGCTCGATCTCCAACTCGCCATTGGCGTTTTTGTTGATGTAATCCACGATCGGCTTGGTGACATGTTCACCGAGCGCGGCGCCCGCATAGGTCTGGAACCGCCAGCGGATCGGCTCCTGCGCTCTGAGGATCGAGGGGGCTGCGAGAGTCGCCGGGGCCGCGAGAGCAGCGCTCGTCAAAAACTTGCGTCTTGTCGTCATGTCATCTCTCCGTTCGGGTTCCGGCCGGCAAGGCTCCGACCGATCTCTGGGTTTTAGAGGTCGTAGATCTCGGCCGGCAGCCACAGAGCAATCTGCGGGAAGGCCATGACGAGAGCGAGGGCGAGGATCATGATGAGAACAAAGGGCACGATGGACCGATAGATGTCGGTCAGCGAGATCTCCGGCGGCGCCATGGCGCGCATCAGGAAGAGATTGTAGCCAAAGGGCGGCGTCATATAGGCGATCTGGCAGGTGATCGTGTAGAGGACGCCATACCAGACGAGATCGAAGCCGAGATGGTCGACGAGCGGCACGTAGAGTGGCGCCACGATGACCAGCATGGCGGTGTCGTCCAGAAAGGTCCCCATCACCAGGAAGGACAGCTGCATCAGGATCAGGATCACCCACGGATTGAGCCCGAGCTGCTCGGTGAACAGCGTCTCGATCGCCCGCACCGCGCCAAGCCCGTCGAAGACGGCGCCGAAGGCGAGAGCGGCGGTGATGATCCACATGAACATGCAGGTGATGGCGAGCGTCTGTCGCACGCTGACCTCGAAGACCGCCTTCGTCATCCGCCCTTTCAGAACGGCCGCTATAAAGGCGGCGGCCGCGCCGACGACGGAGCTTTCAACCAGCGAGGTCCAGCCGCTGACGAAGGGAACGATCATCACGGCGAAGACGACCAGCGGCAGAATGCCAGCGCCCAGGAGCCGCAACTTCTCGGCGCGGGGCACGGCGGCCCGTTCGGCGGCGGGCAGCACAGGCCCGAGTTCCGGCGAAATCCGGCAACGGATCGCGATATAGAGGATGAAGAGCCCCGCCATAAGGAGCCCCGGAAATACACCGGCAAGCCAGAGCTGGCCGACGGGCTGGCGCGCAATCATCGCATAAAGGACGAGCACCACCGAGGGAGGCACGAGGATGCCGAGTGACGAGCCGGCCTGTATGACGCCGGTCACCATTCGCTTGTCGTAGGATCGCCTCAAGAGCTCGGGCAAGGCTATGGTTGCGCCGATCGCCATGCCGGCAACAGACAGGCCGTTCATCGCGGAGATCAGGACCATGAGCCCGATCGTGCCGATGGCGAGACCGCCGCTAATGCCGCCCATCCAGACATGAAACATGCGGTAAAGATCGTCGGCGATGCGCGATTCCGAGAGGACATAGCCCATGAAGATGAACATCGGCACGGTCAGAAGCGGATACCAGCGCATCACCTTGATCGCCTGGGCGAAGGCGAGGTCGAAACCGCCCCGATCGCCCCAGAGCGCGAGCGCCGCGATGACGGCGACGAAGCCGATGGCTCCGAAGACGCGCTGACCGGTCAGCAGCAGCACCATCAGGCTGGCGAACATCGTGATGGCAATCAGATCATAGCTCATCGGCCGGTCTCCTCGCCGACCGTTCGGCTCGCTGGATCGTCATGCTGATCGCCGGGATTGCGGCCGGGCGGCGTCTCGCCGGAAAGGCGCAGGATGTCCTTGAAGAATTCGGAGACTGCCTGGGCGATCATCAGGATCGTCGCGACGACGAGGGCGAGCTTGATCGGCCAGAGATAGGGATGCCAGATCGAGCGGCTGCGCTCGCCATATTCGATCGAATAGGAAAAGCTCGCCCAGGCGCCCCAGAGCAGCACGAACAGATAGGCGATCAGGCAGAAGATGGTGATCGCATCCACCGCCGCCTTCTTTTTAAGAGACCAGTTCTCGTAAAGAAGGTCCATGCGGACATTCGATCCCATCTGGATCGCGTAAGGACCGCCGAAGAAGAAATAGGCCACCATCGCGAACTGCGCCGCTTCGAGCGTCCAGAGCGAGGGCGAGAAGGCCGCCTTGGAAATGATCGACCAGAGAAGGATCGCCATCATCGCGAAGAGACCGTACATGGCTATCCGGCCAATCCGATAATTCACCTCGTCGACGAAGCGGATATAGCTGCGAAGAAACCTCACCAGACCGCCCTCGCCTTTGGGGCCGGGCGCGAAAGCCGGCCGGTTTCAAGGTCCATTATCGCCATCGTCTCGGCAAGAAGGCCGGCAAGCTCACCCGCCACGAGGTCGGCTGCGGCCTTCGTCGCGACGAGGTCGTTCCGAATTTCGAGCATCGCGCGCGGTAGGTTCTTCTCGGCGCCATGCATCTCCAGCGTGTGGAGAACGCCGTCAGCCGGCGAATAGGGCTGGTTCGGCTCGGCCGTCAGCCGCGTAAAGCCCGGCGCGCGCGCCAGCATCAGCTGTGCAAGCCGATCATCGGCGTCGAAGAGAATGCCGAGCTCGGTTTCTCGCTTTTGGCCGAAATAGACCGGCGTGAAGGAGTGAATGGTGACGAGCGCCGGCGCCTGACCGGACCGCTTCTGGACATCCTCGATCGTCGCGGCAACCAGCGCGTGAAAGGGATGATACAGCGCCGCGATACGCTCTTTTTTGGCCGCATCATCAAGGTCGCGATTGCCCGGAACGTCGTAGGTCTCGCTGCGCTCCGGCATGGCGGTCGCAGCCTCCGGCGGCCGATTCAGATCGTAAAGGAGGCGGGAATAGTTGGCAGCCACGAGAGGCGCATTGAGCGCTTCGCTCATGGCCTTAGCGACATCGAGCGCGCCTGGGTCCCAGGCGATGTGGGCCGATGCGCTTTCCTCATCGAGGCCGAGCCGGCCGAAGACCTCCGGTATGAAAGGGCTGGCATGTTCGCAGACCAGCACCAACGGTGCCGCTCCGCTCGCGTTCAGGACGGAGCCGGATGCTGCAGATGCGAAAGAATTGGGCGTGGCGCTGTCCTGCATATGAAAAGATCACTACAGGAGGACGCATTCTGTCAAGCCGCTTGTAGAATTCTCTTCACAGTCTCATAGTTTGTTGGAGGATACGCGCTTTGGTCGCATTCCACCTGTTTGCGTGAGGCTCGGGAGGGCCGTGTCATGGGTGAACCCAGTCGGGAATCCTTTGCGCTACGGCTCCGCCGCGCGATGGATCAGTTTACCCCCTCCGAACGCCAGCTCGCCGCCACATTGCTTGCCGATTACCCGGCCGCCGGGCTTCAATCTTCCGTTCGCCTTGCCGAGATTGCGGGCGTCTCGACGCCGACGATCGTGCGCATGGCCCGCAAGCTTGGCTATGACGGCTTCACCGCCATGCAGGAGGTCATGCGCCAGGAGGTTTCCGAACAGGTCAAGAAGCCCGCGTCCAAACACGCCGAATGGCATGCGCGGGGATCCGATCGCCATACCGTGAATCAGTTCGGCGATCTCGTCTCGGCTAACTTGCGGGCGACGCTGGATGCCTTGGACCTTTCGACCTTCGATCAGGTCGCGGCGTTGTTGTCGGACACGCAGCGCTCGGTGCTGATCGCCGGCGGGCGGATCACCCGCACATTGGCCGACCATCTCCACAACCATCTGCACATCTTACGCCCGGGCGTTTCGCAAATGGGCACCTCGGCCCATCTCTGGCCCCATGCCCTTCTCGATCTCGGTCCCGGCTCGATCCTCGTCCTGTTCGATATCCGACGCTATCAGAGCGACTATCCGCTCATCGCCGAACTCGCGCAAAAGCGCGGCGCGGAGATCGTGCTCTTTACCGACCAGTGGGGCTCGCCGGTCTCGAGCCATGCGAACCATGTCTTTGCAGCCAATGTCGAAGCGCTGACCAGTTGGGACTCGACCATGACGTTGATGTTTCTGGTCGAAGCTCTGATCGCCGAAGTCTCGAACCGGCTCTGGTCCGTCAGCCGCAAACGGGTGGACGAGCTCGAAGACATGTTCGATTGTCTCGGCACATTTGGCGGCGGACATGACAATGGCGGCGCATAACGCCGCCATTGAAAAACAATCAAGCAAAGGCCCTCTGCGCCTCTGCACAGTTTGGCGCAGGTGACCTGCGATCAGCGCGGCAGCGTCGTCTGGCCCATCAGATCGAGATCGATCGCACGGGCGGCCTGACGGCCCTCGCGGATCGCCCAAACCACCAGCGACTGCCCTCGGCGCACATCGCCCGCCGTGTAGAACTTGTCGACGGAGGTCTTGTAGGCCTCGTCATTCGCCTCAACCGAGACATTGCCGCGCCGGTCGGTGCGAGTGGCGAGCTTGTCGCCCATCTCCGCCAGCACACCTGTCTCGAAGGGTCCGGCAAAGCCGATGGCGATGAAGGCAAGATCGGCCTTGATGACGAATTCGGTGCCGGCGATCGGCTCGCGCTTCTCGTTCACCTCGGCACATTTGACGCCGGTGAGGACGCCATCTTCGCCGACAAAGGCGAGCGTCGCGATCTGGAACTCGCGGACGGCGCCTTCCGCCTGGCTGGACGAGGTGCGCATCTTGGTCGCCCAATAGGGCCAGACGGTCAGCTTGTTCTCCGTCTGCGGCGGCTGCGGGCGGATATCGAGCTGGGTAACCTTCACCGCGCCCTGGCGGAAGGCGGTGCCGACGCAGTCGGACGCAGTATCGCCGCCACCGACGACGACCACATGCTTACCCGCCGCCCAGATTTCTTCTTCCGGCCAACCGGTCGAATCGATGTTCTCGCGCGCCACGCGCCGATTCTGCTGCACGAGATAGGGCATCGCGTCATAGATGCCGGCCAGACCCTCGCGATCGATCCCCGCGTCGCGGGGTTTCTCGGCGCCGCCGCAATAAAGAACCGCGTCATAGGTCGAGAGAAGCTCCTCGACCGTCTTGTCGACGCCGATATTGACACCGCAATGGAAGCTGACGCCCTCGCCTTCCATCTGCTTCACGCGGGCGTCGATATAGTGCTTTTCCATCTTGAAGTCGGGAATGCCGTAGCGCATCAGGCCGCCCGGCTTCGACTCGCGCTCATAAACGTCCACATCGTGCCCGGCTCGGCCGAGTTGCTGGGCGGCGGCAAGCCCTGAAGGGCCCGAGCCGATGATGGCGACGCGCTTGCCGGTTTTCTCTTTCGGCGGCTGCGGCTGAATTGCGCCCGCCTCATAGGCCTTGTCGGCGATCGCCTGCTCGACCGTCTTGATCGCCACGGGGACGTCTTCCAGGTTGAGCGTGCAGGCTTCCTCGCAAGGCGCCGGGCAGATGCGCCCCGTCACTTCCGGGAAGTTGTTGGTGGAATGGAGATTGCGGATCGCCGCGTCCCAATCGCCCTGATAGACGAGATCGTTCCAGTCCGGGATCTGGTTGTGAACCGGACAGCCCGTCGGCCCGTGGCAATAAGGAATGCCGCAATCCATGCAACGGGCCGCCTGCTTGGCGACCTCGGGATCCGACATCGGCAGGGTGAATTCGCGGAAATGCCGGATTCGATCGGAGGCCGGCTGATATTTCGGCGTCTGCCGATCGATTTCGAGAAAGCCGGTTACCTTACCCATGTCCGTCTCTATCCACCTCAGTTCCACACAAAAAGCGCAGCACCCATCCGGTGCGCCGCAACAAGACGCGCTTCAAACCCTTCTAAAATGATTTTGGCGCCGGCGTCAGCCCCTCAGCCAATTCTCGATCCGAAGGTTCGGCACGCGCGAGAATTCCTTCTCGTTGTCTGTCACCAAAACGACGTCCAGCGCAAGCGCGTGCGCCGCGATCAGAAGGTCGTTCGGGCCAATCGGCGTACCATTGCGGCGCAAATGGGCACGCAGACGGCCGTAAACGCGATCGGCCGGCGACTCGAATGGCAACACGGAGAGATAGTCCAAGATCTCATCGATCCGCCGAAGAAGCCGTTTGCTCGAGCGCCATTCAGCGCCATAGTGAACTTCCGCCGCGGTGATGATGCTGATCCCGCAGACATCCACACCGTGATCCATTATCCTGTTCCCTACCGGACCGCTCTTCGATTTCGTCAATTCGCTGAACGCGTTCGTGTGCAATAGGAAGCGAATCATCTCTCGTCATTGCCTGGAGATGCGCCAAGATTGGTCTCGTCGAGAGGCAACATGTCACCGTCATCGATGTGCGGGAATTCGTCCTCCGTTCCTAAGGCCTCCTCCGCGGCAAAGCGCTGCAGCATCTGCTGAAAGGCTTTGTTCTTCTCGTTGGCTGACATCGGCGAGATCGTGATCTCTCCAGTCGCCAACTGGCGCAGGATGACCTCCTCAGCGTTCAGCTCGAATTCCGCCGGAATCCGCACGGCCCGGCTGCGGCCGTTGCGAAAAATCTTTGCGCGCCTTTCTTTCACTTCGGCCATGGACGCATCTCCTTCGACCAAGCACTGAGTCGGGAACCAGTCCGATCCATGCGAACCGGCATATGCCACTGGCATATGCCAGCAATCTAAGCCGGTCAGATCTCCCATACAAGTTGATCGAATCAGGACGGATCGGTCGCCTTGAAACTCTCTCGATCCGACACTTCTCCCCACCAATCGGCCAGCCCGTCGATGCTCAAGAACTCGTCCTTATCGGGGGTCATCGCGATATAGGCGACGAGCGGCGCCAGATAGAGATCGGCGAGCGAGATCTCGTCACCTGCGAGAAACGCGTCACCACCGCGAATCCGCATCAGCTCCACCAGCGCCTTGCGGGCGTTCTCCTTGCCCCGGCGGTGGGCCCCGTCATCCTTGCCGCCAACGAAGTCCGGGAAGAGATGATAGGCGACCACACCGCCCACGATGGGTCCGTAAGCGTAGGAGTCGACGATGTTCGTCACCATATCCATCCGCGCCCGGTTCTTCGGGTCGGATGGGATAAGTGATGGGCCCGGCAGAACCGTATCGAGATACTGACAGATCGCCGCTGTCTCGTAGATGCGCATGCCGTCGTGATCGAGGACGGGCACCTTTCCAAAGGGGTGGCGCTTCAGATGCTCCTCGCTCTTCGGCTCGCCTTCGAGCACGTTGACCGGGACCTGTTCGTAGTCGCTCACGCCCTTTTCGTTCAGCAGCATTTTGACGGTGCGCACATAGGTCGAACCGTCGAAACCCCAGAGCTTAATGTCGGCCATAGATTCTGTCCTCGTATCTTTGCCGGCCACCGAATGGCGGCCGCGAGGCGCGAACTAGTGCCAACAGGGCAACCGGCGATTGCCGCTTGCCCAAAGAGGCCATCACAAATGACTGACCCGGCGTGTCGGCACCCTATTCGACGGTGACGGCCGTGCCGGAGGCGACGACCATCAGCATGGAGGACGAGTTGTTGCCAGAGGTGATGTTCTCGTAATCGAGATCGACTCCGACCACGGCATTGCCGCCGAGACGGCGCGCCTCCTCGGCCATTTCGCCGAGGGCAAGCTCGCGGCCCTCGCGAAGGCTGGCTTCGTAGGAGCCGGACCGCCCGCCGACGATGTCGCGGATCGAGGCGAAGAAATCGCGAAAGACATTGGTGCCGAGGATCGCCTCCCCGGTCACCACGCCATGATAGGCGACGATCCGCCGCCCTTCGAGGGTCGGAGTGGTCGAGACGATCATTCCGCCGCCACACCCATGCGCATACGCTCCATCTCCTGCAGCGCCCGACGATATTCGACCGGCATGACCTTCACGAATTTCGGCCGGTAATGCTCCCAATTGTCGAGCATCTCCTTGGCCCGGCCGGAACCGGTGTAATGGAGATGGTTCGAGATCAGCTGGAAGAGCCGCTCGTCGTCATGGCGGGTCATGTCGGAGGAGACGTCGACCCGGCCCTTATGCTGAAGATCGCCGCCGTGATGGTGAAGCTTCTCCAGGAGATCGTCCTCTTCCGGTACCGGCTCCAGATCGACCATGGCCATGTTGCAACGCTCGGCGAAGTCTCCGAGTTCGTCGAAGACATAGGCGACGCCGCCGGACATACCGGCCGCGAAGTTGCGCCCCGTCTGGCCAAGAATTACCACGACGCCGCCGGTCATATATTCGCAGCCATGGTCGCCGACGCCCTCGACGACGGCAATCGCGCCCGAATTGCGGACGGCGAAGCGCTCGCCGGCAACCCCCCGGAAATAGCACTCGCCCGAGATCGCGCCGTAGAGCACCGTATTGCCGACGATGATCGATTCCTCGGGAATGATCTTCGAGTTCGGCCCCGGCCGCACGATGAGCTTGCCGCCGGAAATACCCTTGCCGACATAGTCGTTCGCTTCGCCCTGAAGGTCGAAGGTCACGCCATGGGCAAGGAAGGCGCCGAAGCTCTGCCCAGCCGTGCCAGTCAGCTTCACCGAGATCGTGTCGTTGCGAAGCCCCTTCAGACCGAAGCGCTTGCAGACTTCGCCCGACAGCATCGCGCCCGCCGACCGGTCCACATTGGTGATCGCGGTCTCGATCTCGACCTTCTGGCGGCTGGTCAAGGCGGCCTCCGCCTCGGCGATCAGCTTGCGATCGAGGACCTCGTCGATCGGATGCTTCTGGCGCTCGGTCCAGCGCATCGCCTCGGGCTCGGCCTTCGGCTTGTAGAAGATGCCCGTGAAGTCGAGACCCTTGGCTTTCGCGTGGTCGATGACCTCCTTCTTGTCGAGCCATTCGGACTGGCCGATCAGCTCGGCGAGCGAGCGCACGCCCATCTCGGCCATGAGCTGGCGCGCCTCTTCCGCCACATAGAAGAAGTAGTTCACCACATGCTCGGGCGTGCCCTTGAAGCGCTTGCGCAGGACCGGGTCCTGGGTCGCGACGCCGACGGGGCAGGTGTTGAGGTGACACTTGCGCATCATGATGCAGCCGGCAGCGATCAAAGGCGCCGTCGCATAGCCGAACTCGTCGGCTCCCAGCAGCGCACCGATGATCATGTCGCGGCCGGTGCGCAGGCCACCATCCACCTGCAGGCAGACGCGCGAGCGAAGACCGTTGAGAACCAGCGTCTGCTGGGTCTCGGCAAGGCCCATCTCCCAGGAGGAGCCGGCATGCTTGATCGAGGTGAGCGGCGAGGCGCCCGTGCCACCGTCGAAGCCCGCCACGATGATATGGTCGGCGCGCGCCTTGGCCACACCGGCCGCCACCGTGCCGACACCGACCTCCGACACCAGCTTGACCGAGATGTCGGCCGCCGGATTGACGTTCTTCAGATCGTAGATCAGCTGGGCCAGATCCTCGATCGAATAGATGTCATGGTGCGGCGGCGGCGAGATGAGGCCGACGCCGGGGGTCGAGAAGCGGGTCTTGGCAATGGTCGCGTCGACCTTATGGCCGGGCAGCTGGCCGCCCTCACCGGGCTTTGCCCCTTGCGCGACCTTGATCTGCAGCATGTCGGCATTGACGAGATATTCCGTCGTCACGCCGAAGCGGCCCGAGGCAATCTGCTTGATGGCCGAGCGCTCCGGGTTCGGCGAGCCGTCCCGCATCACCTGGAAGCGATCTGGCTCCTCGCCGCCCTCGCCCGTATTCGACTTGCCGCCGATCCGGTTCATGGCCCGGGCAAGCGTCGTATGGGCTTCGCGCGAGATCGAGCCGAAGGACATGGCGCCGGTCGCAAAGCGCCGGACGATATCCTTCGCCGGCTCCACCTCATCGAGCGGAATCGCCTTTCGGCCCATCTCCTCGGCCGAGCGGATGCGGAAGAGGCCGCGGATCGTCTGCTGATCCGTCGCCGCCTCGTTCACCATGCGGGCGAAGTCCTGATAGCGCTCCCAGCTGTCGGTGCGCACCGCATGCTGAAGCGTCGCCACCGCATCCGGCGTCCAGAGGTGCTTCTCGCCGCGCATGCGATAGGCGTATTCGCCGCCGACCGCGAGGGACTTGGCTAGCACCGGATCGTCGGAGAAGGCGGCCGCGTGACGGACTTCACTCTCGCTGGCGACCTCGTCGAGGCCGATGCCCTCGATCGTCGTCGCGGTTCCGGTGAAGTAACGCTTCACGAAATCGGAATTGAGACCCACAATGTCGAAGATCTGGGCGCCGCAATAGGACTGGTAGGTCGAGATGCCCATCTTGGACATGACCTTGAGAAGCCCCTTGCCGACGGACTTGATGTAGCGGGTGACGACTTCGGTCGGATCCACCTCGGGCGGGAATTCGCCCTTGGCGTGCATGGCAAGCAGCGTGTCGAAGGCGAGATAGGGATTGATCGCCTCGGCGCCGTAGCCGGCGAGGCAGGCGAAGTGATGGACCTCGCGCGGCTCACCCGATTCGATGACGAGACCCGCCGCCGTGCGAAGGCCCTTGCGGATGAGATGGTGATGGACCGCCGCGCAGGCGAGAAGCGCCGGGATTGGCAGACGGTCCGGGCCGACCTGGCGATCGGACAGGATGATGATGTTGTAGCCGCCGACGACAGCCGCCTCGGCGCGCTCGCAGAGCCGGTCCAAGGCGCCGCCCATGCCCGCCGCGCCCTGTTCGGCCGGATAGGTCATGTCGATGGTCTTGGTGTCGAAGCGATCCTCGGTGTGACCGATATTGCGGATCTTTTCGAGATCGCCATTGGTCAGGATCGGCTGGCGCACTTCCAGCCGCTTCTTGCGGGAGGAGCCTTCCAGATCGAAGATGTTCGGCCGCGGCCCGATGAAGGAGACGAGGCTCATCACCAGCTCCTCGCGGATCGGATCGATCGGCGGATTGGTGACCTGGGCGAAATTCTGCTTGAAATAGGTGTAGAGCAGCTTGGGCTGGGACGACATCGCCGAAATCGGCGTGTCGGTGCCCATGGAGCCGATCGCCTCCTGGCCGGTCGTCGCCATCGGCGCCATCAAAGCGCGCGTGTCCTCGATCGTGTAGCCGAAAGCCTGCTGGCGATCGAGCAGCGACACGTCGGAGCGCGAGGCGCGCGGCGCGACGGGCTTCAGATCTTCGAGGATGATCTGGGTGTTCTTCAGCCAGTCCTTGTAAGGGTTGCCGCCGGCGATCTCCTTCTTGACGTCTTCGTCGGAGACGATCGTCCCCTTTTCGAGATCGATCAGAAGCATGCGGCCCGGCTGCAGGCGCCACTTCTTGACCACCTTGGCCTCGTCGACGGCGAGCGTGCCGGCTTCCGACGCCATGATGACGAGATCGTCGTCGGTGACGATGTAGCGTGCCGGGCGAAGCCCGTTGCGGTCGAGCGTCGCGCCGATCTGGCGCCCGTCGGTGAAGGCGACGGCGGCCGGCCCGTCCCAGGGCTCCATCAGCGCCGCATGATACTCGTAGAAGGCCTTGGTCTCCGTCGACATCTGCTTGTTGCCGGCCCAGGCCTCGGGGATGAGCATCATCATGGCGTGAGACAGCGGATAGCCGCCCTGGACCAGGAATTCGAGCGCGTTGTCGAAGCAGGCGGTGTCCGACTGGCCTTCATAGGAGATCGGCCAGAGCTTGGAGATGTCGTTGCCGAAGAGCTCGGAATCGACCGAAGCCTGACGCGCTGCCATCCAGTTGACGTTGCCGCGCAGCGTGTTGATCTCGCCGTTATGGGCAACCATCCGATAGGGATGCGACAGCTTCCAGGACGGGAAGGTGTTGGTGGAAAAACGCTGATGGACCAGCGCCAGGGCCGACTGGAACCGCTCGTCCTTCAGATCGGCGTAATAGGCGCCGAGCTGATAGGCGAGGAACATGCCCTTATAGACGATGGTGCGCGAGGAGAGCGAAACCGGATAAAAGCCCGTGTCCCGCGTGTCGTATTCCGCATAGACCCGGTTCGAGATCACCTTGCGCAGGATATAGAGCCGACGCTCGAACTCGTCGTCGGAGGACAGAGCCGGCGAACGGGCGATGAAGAGCTGGCGGTGGACCGGCTCGGTGGCGACGATCTCCGGCGCCTTGGACAGGCTCTCATTGGAGACCGGCACATCGCGCCAGCCAATGACGGTCTGGCCCTCAGCCGCGATCACCTCCTCGACGAGGGTTTCGATCGCGGCCCGCAGCTGGGCGTCCTGCGGCATGAAGATATGGCCGACGCCGTAATGGCCGGGTTCGGGCAGATCAATGCCCTGTTCGGCCATCACCGCCTTGAAGAAGCCATGGGGCAGCTGCACCAGCATGCCGGCGCCGTCGCCCATCAGCGGATCGGCGCCGACAGCGCCGCGATGGGTCAGGTTCTCGAGAATTTCGAGACCCTTCTCCACGATCGAGTGAGACGCCTGGTTCTTCATATGCGCTATGAAGCCGACGCCGCAGGCGTCGTGCTCGTTGCGCGGATCGTAAAGACCGACGCGGCTCGGCCGTGCCCGGTCGAACTCCTGCGCGCAAGTCTCGGCGGCTTTCGGCGCACCGGCGCCTCCAACGGCGATTGATGGCGTAAGCTTCGTCATCGCGTCGTCTCCCTGTCGCGCTCCAGCTCGCTGACATGCGAGCGGCGCACACTTTTATGCGGATGCCGGCCCGTTGAGCATTCGGCCATCCTTACGATTGCAAATTCCGCTGCCGAAGATCGGCTCGTCCTCGGGACCACCTTATGCGATAGGATCGCCGCCTCGGCCATCCCCGATGTCGCACGGCCGGCCGCCATCCCCGGACACATGGGCGCAACGCCACCCGTTCCGCGCCCGACCGGCTCGAAATAAGTCAGCATAGCTGTCCTAATTGCGCGGAATATGGCAGAGTTTGAAACGCTCGGCAAGCGGGGCCTCGAACTAGTCAGACGAGTCCCTTTCGCGATGAAGGCGCGCCGGGGCGAAAAATCGCCGTCGCGCTTTGGACGAGTCCCTTTCGCGATGAAGGCGCGCCGGGGCGAAAAATCGCCGTCGCGCTTTGTCGGCATCGTGGGGCTCTCGCCGTCATTGCGGCGGGGGTGCCCCATCTTGCACCGAAGCTAGGAGGCGTATAGCGCTTGGCCCATGATCTTCGCTTCCGACAATTGGTCCGGCGCCCATCCCGCCGTCAACGATGCTCTCGCCCGCCATGGGGAGGGCATGGCCGCCGCCTACGGCACCAGCGATCTCGATAAGGCCGTCGAGAAGCGCTTCGACGAACTCTTCGAACGCGAGGTCGCCGTCTTCTTCGTGGGGACGGGCACGGCAGCTAATTCGCTTGCCTTCGCCTCGGTCAACCGGCCGGGCGGCGTGGTCCTGTGCCATCGCGAAGCCCATGTCATTGAAGATGAGTGCGGCGCGCCGGAATTCTTCACCCATGGCGCACGAATGGCGCCGGTCGACGGCTCGGCGGGCAAGATCGATCCGGTGCGGCTGAAGCGCGAGCTTGAGCGCTTCAAGCCGGACTTCGTCCATGCCGGCCAGCCCATGGCGGTGACGGTCAGCCAGCCGACCGAGGTAGGCACTCTCTATACGAGCGATGAGCTCGACGCGATCTCCGCCGTCACGCGCGGCAAGGGGCTGACGCTCCATATGGACGGTGCCCGATTCGCCAACGGTCTCGTCGCCACCGGTCAGTCGCCGGCGGAGATGACATGGAAGCGCGGCGTCGACATTCTCTCATTTGGCGCCACCAAGAATGGCTGCTGGTGTGCCGAGGCCATCGTCGTCTTCGACCCGGCCAAGGCCTCGCAATTTCCCTATATCCGCAAGCGCGGCGCTCAGCTTTTCTCCAAAACGCGGTTCGTCGCGGCGCAGTTCATGGCCTATCTCGACGACGGGCTCTGGCTCGATCTTGCCGCTCACGCCAATCGGATGGCCGATCGCCTGCGTTCGGCGATCGATGCGAGCCCCCATGCGCGCCTCGCCTGGCCGACCGTCACCAACGAGATCTTCGCGGTCATCGAGACGGCCACAGCCGAGCGCCTCAGGACCAAAGGCGCGGTATTCTACGATTGGAATCCGCCCCATGACGCCCATGATCTGATCGGACCGGACGAGATGCTGGCCCGTCTCGTCACCAGTTGGTCGACGAGCGAGAGCGATGTCGACCGATTCGCGGATAGTATTGAAGCCGGCGCCTGACGGGTCCACATTCCTCCTATCGACACGGCCCGCCCTGTCACGACGGGCCGATAAAAAGGAGGAACCGTCATGTCCGCAACAGCCTATGAACAAGGCAAGCTGGCCTTTGCACACAACCACCCGATGTCGTCCTGCGAATACCCCGTGGGATCGAGTTTCCGGGCCGAATGGATGTCCGGCTGGACCGAAGCGCGTCAGGCCGACGAGCGTAAGAGCCACGGCGAACCACCGGCAAGCCTGATGAAGGATGCCGGACGGGCGACGCATCTTGGCCGATCCCAAGCGCATGAAAGCTGATCGCTCGAACGATTAGAGCGGTATTGGGAGCGCGATGATCTTCTGGTCATCGCGCTTTTTTTCATTCGAAAGGGGCGGAAGGCCCCGCATTTCAGAGCGAAAGGCGAGAAATCGGGACGAGATATGCCACACTTGCGTCGAACAACCTGTATCGACGCCTCGGCACCTCAGATACGGGATATTCGCTTTTAACGCGCTCGTCATGCTCGGGCTCAGTCCCGAGCATCCAGTGCGTCGATGAAGCCACTCTTTTTGCAGACGTTTCTGGATTCTCGGCACGGTGGCCGAGAATGACGAAGCGTCGAAAATGGCGGCTTTGCGGTCAAGTCGCCGACTGCGCTCGATCGTAGTGTAGCGTACTGTGAATCGAGATCGCCATTTCCCGCTAAGTCTTTGTTTTATAGCTTGATGCGGTCGGAAAAGTCATGCAACTCTCCCGCATCATGCTCCAACCGGATCGTCCCATAAAAACGGCGCCCGAGAGGGCGCCGTCGAAATAGCGGAAAATCCAAAATGCAAAATCAGGCGGCGTTGGCCTCGATCTGCTTGGAGTCGTTGTTGTTGTCGGCGACCGAAATCTCGATCTTGCGCGGCTTCATGGCCTCCGGAATGACCCGGACGAGATCCACATGGAGTAGGCCGTTCTTCAGGCTCGCCCCTTTCACCTCCACATGATCGGCCAGTTGGAAGCGGCGCTCGAAAGCGCGGCCCGCAATGCCACGATGGAGATATTCGACCTCGTTGTCGCCCTCGGTCTCGGCCTTCTCGCCCTTCACGGTCAGCGTGTTCTCACGCGACTCGATGGAAAGGTCGGATTCGCCGAAGCCCGCGACGGCCATGGTGATGCGATAGGCGTTCTCGCCCGTCCGCTCGATGTTGTAAGGCGGATAGGTCTGACCATTGTCGGGCTGCGACATGTTGTCGAGCATCGAGAAGAGGCGGTCGAAACCAACGGTCGAGCGATAGAGCGGTGCAAAGTCGACGTGACGCATGTTCATGTCCTCCAAAAGAGCAACTTTAAAGCGTATCGATGATCGGCAATCGCGCCCCGAAAACCGGCGGCGCCGTCCGATGAGTGGCCCCGTTTGGCGGCCACGGAATTGAGATGGTTTGAACCGAATTCGAGTTCAAGAGCGCTTCGATCCATTTCTGCATTTTTCTCGCAAGACCCTGATCGCTAACGTTTTTCTGAATGATCGATGAACAGCGTCTTCCAGGGGCGTTCATTTGCCGTCGTTCAAAAAGGCATGAACCGAACGAGGCGTTCCTGCGAGACATCTGCATCCCCCGCCCCTCTCGCAGCGAACAGACGTCTCGGGCGCACCGGACCAGCCACTGCGAAAAGCCCTCGAGCCTTTCGTCTTCGGTTGGTCGCAGAAACGGTCGCGGCGTCCCGTCCCTTCCGCCGTGGCCGCTCGAACCGGGAGCCTTGGAAACGGGGCTCCCGGTTTTTCGTCTGGCGCAGTCCCTGCGCACTTCCCCTCCAAACGCCGATCGCTTTGACCTTGCTCCCGATCAAGGGATAGAAGAACGGGCCGTATCGGCCGATGCGCAGCCATCGCCTTCGCCACTTCGGACGTTTTTCAGATGACCGCGCATGTTTCGGCGAGCGATTTCGCCCTTCTTAACGACAATCCACCCCCGCCCGGCCTGAAGGCTGTCGAAGTCACCACCGCCGACAAAGTCCGCCTGCGCTGCGCAGTCTCGGCGCCTAAGGACGGGCCGACACGCGGAACCGTGCTGATCCTCCAGGGGCGCAACGAGACGATCGAGAAATATTTCGAGACCATGGCCGATCTCAATCGGCGCGGCTTCATGGCGGCGGCCTTCGACTGGCGCGGCCAGGGCGGATCGGCGTCGCGACCCGCCAAGGGCGAGCGTGGACGGCCGCCCCGTCCGGGCGACGGGCGCCGCGCCGGCTATGTGCGGCGGTTCAAGGGATATGTCGACGATCTCGAAGCCGTCATCCACGATCTCTTGCTGCCGGATTGTCGCCCGCCTTACGCAATTCTGGCCCATTCCTCCGGCGCGCTGGTCGCCCTGTCGGCGTCCGAGAGACTGACCAACCGCATCGAACGGATGGTTCTATCGGGCCCCTTCGTGGCTCTGCCGCCCGGCTCGCCGCCGCTGGGCCTCATGCGTTTCGTGGCCTTAAGCCTGCGGCTCCTTGGCTTTGGCCATCTACCCGTTCGGCGCGCCGTTCTACCCGGCAATATGGGAACGCCGGCCGAAAACCCCCTCACCCATGATCCAAGGCGCTTTGCCCGCAATCGGCATCTGGCCGAAAGTCATCCGGAACTCTTCGTCGGGCCGCCCACGGTCGGCTGGCTCGCGGCGGTAACCGGTGCGATGCGGCGCCTGCAGCGCTCCGACGTCGTCGCCCGCCTGTCGATCCCGACGCTCTTCGTTTGCGCAGGCGGAGACCGGGTCGTTTCGACCCCTGCTGCCGAGCAACTGGCCTGGCGCATGCGAACGGCCTCCAGCCTGACGCTGCCGGGAGCGCGCCATGAACTCTTGCAAGAGGCTGACCGCCACCGCGAACCGCTTCTGGCCGCGATGGAGACCTTCTTCTCAGAAGCGCTTCCGTTTCCCGATCCAGCCGATGCGGCTTGGGCGGACGGGATGAAAGCCGATGGCGACAATGCACGATCGTCGGCAGAGGCTGCCGAGTAGTCGTGCCAATCGGACCGATCAGCCGTTGAGGATCTCGAGCGCCGTGGCGTGCAGCTCAGGTGTCGCGGCGGCGGCGACATTTCCGCCGTCCTCGGCCCGTCCACCCTGCCAGGTCGTGATCACGCCCCCGGCCGCCTCAATGATCGGGATCAGGGCAACGATGTCGTAAGGCTGCAGACCGGTCTCGACGACGAGATCGGCATGTCCCGCCGCAAGCATGGCAAAAGCGTAGCAATCGACGCCAAAGCGAGTCAGGCGGGCCGTGTCTTCCAGCTGTTCGAAGGCCTTGAGCGCCTGTCCCTCGTACAGCCGCGGCGTTGTCGTGAAGAGGACGGCATCTGTGAGGCGCGTCGTCTCACGCGTTTTCAACGGGGTGCGCGTTTCGCCGCGACGAAGCTCCGCGCCTTCAAAACCGGCAAGAAAGCGCTCCCCGGTGAAGGGCTGGGACATGATGCCGGCGACCGCCCGCCCCGCTTCGCAATAGCCGATCAGCGTGCCCCAGACCGGCACGCCGGCGATGAAGGCGCGGGTCCCGTCCACCGGATCGATCACCCAGCGGCTGTCGCCGGTGCCGGTCGATCCATATTCTTCGCCCAAAATGGCATGAGCGGGAAAACGCGCTTCGATCGCCTCGCGAATTGCGCGTTCGGCAGCCCGGTCCGCCTCTGTCACCGGATCGAAATCGGCGGGTCGCTTGTTGTCGATGCCGAGCACCGTGCGAAAGAGTGGAAGGGTTTCGCGATCGGCGGCATCGGCCAAGGCGAGAAGCGTTTCGAAATCGGTGGGGTTCGCCATGGTCGTGCGCCTTTCGCTCGTCGGATCTCGATAGACCTCGACATAGCGGAAGAGGATGTCGAAAGACACGGCGAAGGAAGACGTCCATACCAAAATTCCCGCCCGCGATGATCCGCGACCAGGCCAAAAAGCGTCTTTCGCTTACGAGCAAAAATTCAGGTAAACCTCGGAAGAGCGGCTCTGGTTGAGCCTGTTCCACGACTCCGGCAGCTCATCGGCCGCTCCCGAGTTCCGTCAGTCTATATGCCGCTCGGCCTCGTCCCCGACGACAGACCCTTGAAAGGCTTTCTACGCGGCTTCCTGCTGGGGTGGCTCCATCGGATGCTCCCTTTCCGCCTCTGGCATGGTCAGAGTGACGCTTTGATGACAGGTCGTCAATCCGGAGCCTTTGACACGCCGCACCAATTCGTCGCGGCAATGCGGCATGTCTTTGACAGGCTTCAAGCGTCAAGCACCGGACGAATTGCGCCCACTTCGGTCTTCTCCCAATTGCGCAGCGTCTTGAAACCTATCTCCCGATAGGTTTCGGCCAAGCCGGCATCCGCATCGGCGAAGGCGCGCGCGACGACGGCCGCCACCAGCGCCTCGCTCGCTCGCGTCGTGCCGTCATCGATCTTGAGCGCGAAACCGAGCCCGAGTTCCGGGATCGCGCCGCAAAAGACGCCTTCCGCGCCGGTCTTGGCGAAGACGCGGCCTGGCGCGGCGTCCATCAGCGCGGCGCAGGCGCGCTTGGTGCCGGACATGGCGAAAGGCTCCGCCATGCAGGCCTCGATGAGGCGCTTGCCGGCGGCAGAACGGGAGGCCTCGACGCCTTGCCCCGAGACGAGCTTCGCGAAGCCTTTCGCAAAACCTCTGAGCGGCGCGGCATAGGTCGGTATCGAACAGCCATCCGTTCCGCAGACATCCGCGCCGAGCCTTTCACCGGTCAAATCCTCGATCGCCTCTCGCGCTCGCATCTGGACCGGGTGAGCCGCGCCCACATAGCCAGCCGGCTCTTCGCTTAAGTGAACGGCCGTGCAGAGAAAGCCCGCATGTTTGCCCGAGCAATTGTTGTGAAGCGGGCCCGGCGCCTCCCCCGAGCGCGCGAGATCGAGCGCGACGGGCAGATCGAAGGGCCAATGACAGCCGCATTCGAGCCGCGTCTCGCCGAGCCCGGCCTTGGCGAGCATCCCGGCGGCAAGGCGCACATGC
The DNA here is from genome assembly GCF_900176465.1 of Fulvimarina manganoxydans. Taxonomy (GTDB): domain Bacteria; phylum Pseudomonadota; class Alphaproteobacteria; order Rhizobiales; family Rhizobiaceae; genus Fulvimarina; species Fulvimarina manganoxydans. The sequence continues at coordinate 294,086 of NZ_FWXR01000001.1, read as the reverse complement.
TCCGGCTCCCCTGAATGGGAGGCGCAGGCGAGCGACAACTCCTCCTGTGACAGTTCGAAGCGATCGGCCGCGCCGCTCTCGATGAGTTGCAGCCCCTGGAAGACCTTGATCGCGGATCGCGGAAAGACCGGGCGCTCGATATCGCCGGCCGATGCGACGACCCGACCGTCCGCTTCCACCAGCGCGAAGGCGCCGCGATGGAAGCTCTCGACGAGGTCGCCTCGGGTCACTTCCACGAGAACGGGATTTTCCATGGCCGCGCGACTCCTTAAGAACCCGGATACTGCCGGGCGACGCGCTCCGGCGCGCTCCTCTACCAAGCCATGACCGCCGCTTCCAGTGCGCTGAGAGGGTCTTTGAAACGCTTCATGAGAATGCTTCGCTTCGTCTTCGTCGCCTTCCTCCTCGTCTTCGTGCTGCCGGCGGCTGTGTCCGCCGGGCTTTGGCTGGTGGGCGACCATCCGCGATCCTGGCGCGCGGCGGACTGGACTTCGGCCCATCTTCTTCCGCCGGCAAGCGAGTTGAGGGAGCCGGCTCTCTATATTCTGGCGGCCCGAACCGGCGGCCTGAAAGGCGCGGTGTCGGAGCATTCGTGGATCGTGATGAAGGAAGCCGGTCGACAGTCATACGAGCGTTTCGACAAGGCCGGTTGGGGCGAGCCGATCAAGACGAACAATTGGGCGCCCGATGCCCGCTGGTATTCCAACGAGCCCTATGTGGTCGCCGAATTCCACGGAGAGGCAGCCGAGACGCTCATCCCGCGCGTGAAAGCGGCGATCGCCGCCTATCCCTATTCCCATCGCGGCGACTACCAGATCTTTCCCGGGCCAAATTCCAATAGCTTCGTCGCCTATGTCATGCGCAGGGTTCCGGGCCTCGGCGCGTTTCTGCCGCCGGCGGCGGTCGGGCGCGATTATCCGGTCGACGGCTCTCTATTCGCCCTCGACACGGAGCGCGGCGAATTGCGCCTCTCGTTCTGGGGCTATGCGGGGCTCGCGGTCGGGCGCGATGTCGGCTTCGAGATCAATATTCTCGGTCTCGTCGCGGGCTTCGATCCCTTCGACCTTAAACTGAAGGTTCCGGCCTTCGGGACGGTTGGCTAACGGCAAGCCTTTCTTGATTTCCAAACGGTCCCACCCGGCGACTTGCGCCCGGAAGCCAGCTTGCCTAAACCCCCGGCGAAATCTCAAGACCCTTCCCGCCGGATCGATTTTTGCGAGCCGGCTGCCTGTTGCGGAAGAAGGCCTCAACCATGTCCGAATTGAAGACGCCTTATTATCTCATCGACGAAGCGCGCCTGGCGGACAATCTGCGCGTCATCGACCGCCTGCGCGAATTGTCTGGCGCCAAGCTGCTGCTTGCGTTGAAATGCTTTGCAAGCTGGGGCGTTTTCGATCTGATGCGCGAGCATATGGACGGCACGACCTCGTCCTCGCTCAATGAGGTTCGGCTCGGCCAGACGCGCTTTGGCGGCGAAACCCATGCTTATTCGGTCGCCTATTCCGACGACGAAATCGAAGATGTCGTCGGTCATGCCGACAAGATCATCTTCAACTCGATCTCTCAGCTGACCCGCTTCGAGGCCCAAAGCGCCAACATCGTCCGTGGCCTCAGGCTCAATCCGGGTGTCTCGTCTTCCGAATTCGATCTTGCCGATCCGGCGCGGCCCTTCTCGCGGCTCGGCGAGCACGATCCGGCGCGGGTCGAGACGGTGATCGACAAGATCAGCGGCTTCATGGTCCACAACAATTGCGAGAACGGCGATTTCGCCCTTTTCGACGATCTGTTGGCGAAGGTCGAGGCTCGGTTCGGCGATCTCTTCCACAAGGTCGAGTGGGTGAGCCTCGGCGGCGGCATCCATTTCACCGGCAAGGACTATCCGCTGGAAAAGCTCGCGGCGCGGCTGAAGGCCTTTGCCGAGACCTATGGCGTCCAGGTCTATCTGGAGCCCGGCGAGGCGGCGATCACCAAGACGACGACGCTGGAAGTCACCGTTCTCGATAAGCTTCATAACGGCAAGGATCTCGTTGTCGTCGATTCGTCGGTCGAGGCCCATATGCTCGACCTCCTCATCTACCGTGAGAGCGCCAAGATCGAGCCGAACACCGGCCCTCACCGCATCATGGTCTGTGGCAAGTCGTGCCTCGCAGGCGACGTTTTCGGCGAATTCTCTTTCGAGACGCCCTTGGAAATCGGCGATCGCATCTCCATTCAGGATGCGGCCGGTTACACCATGGTCAAGAAGAACTGGTTCAACGGCGTCAACATGCCGTCGATCGCCATCCGCCGACGCGACGGGACCATCCGCGTCGCGCGGCAATTCACCTATGACGACTACGAAAACAGCCTCTCGTAAGGCACTTGGATCGAAAGCTGGGTCCTTTTGGGGAGAATGCACGCCATGAAGAAGAACGTTCTCATCGTCGGCGCCGGCGGCGTCGCGCAGGTGGTCGCCCATAAATGCGCCCGCAACAACGACCGTTTCGGCGCCATCCATATCGCCTCGCGCACGGTGGAGAAATGCGAGGCGATCGTCGCCTCGGTTCATGAGAAGAAGGCCATGAAGACCGACGGCGTTCTCAAGGCCCACGCTCTCGACGCCCTCGACATCGATGCGACGGTCCGTCTGATCGAAGAGACGGGGTCCGAGATCGTCATCAATGTCGGCTCGGCCTTCGTGAACATGTCGGTGCTCTCGGCCTGCATCCGAACTGGCGCTGCTTATATCGACACGGCGATCCACGAAGATCCCTTGAAGATCTGCGAGACGCCGCCCTGGTACGGCAATTACGAGTGGCGACGCCGAGAGGAGGTGGAGAAGGCCGGCATCACGGCGATCCTCGGCGCGGGTTTCGATCCGGGCGTCGTCAACGCCTATGCGCGGCTTGCCGAGGACGAATATCTCGACGAGATCACCTCGATCGATATCGTCGACGTCAATGCCGGCGACCACGGCAAATGGTTCTCGACAAATTTTGACCCGGAGATCAATTTCCGCGAGTTCACCGGCGTCGTCTATTCCTGGCAGAACGGCGCTTGGCAGACGAACAAGATGTTCGAGGTGCCCCGCGAATGGGATCTGCCGGTGGTGGGCAAGCGGCCGACCTATATGACCGGCCATGACGAAATCCATTCGCTCTCGGCCCGTTACCCGCAAGCCGATGTGCGCTTCTGGATGGGGTTCGGCGAGCGCTATGTCCAGGTCTTCACGGTCTTGAAGAATCTCGGCCTTCTCTCCGAACAGCCGGTAACGACCGCCGAGGGCCAGGAGGTCGTACCCCTGAAGGTGGTGAAGGCCTGCCTGCCGAACCCGGCCTCGCTCGCCCCGAATTACAAGGGCAAGACCTGCATCGGCGATCTCGTGAAAGGCAAGAAGAACGGCAAGGACCGCGAGGTCTTCATCTATAATGTGGCCGATCACGAGGACGCCTATCGCGAGGTCGGCAGCCAGGGCATTTCCTATACCGCCGGCGTGCCGCCGGTCGCGGCCGCGCTCCTCATCGCCGACGGCACCTGGGACGTGAAGAAGATGGTCAATGTGGAAGACCTGCCGCCGAAGCCCTTCTTGGGACTTCTGGCGGAGCTCGGCCTGCCCACATCGGTCCAGGTGAATGGCGAGGATCAGGCGCTCGATCTCGCCGCCTGAGCCGGCCCTCGACGCTCGAACACGAACCGGAAGCGGCGGGTCGCTGCCGCTTCCGCCTTTCCCTCAGGCGCACTTCCTGCTAGCGGCAAACCTCCCGACCGGCCCGAAGGAGGAGCGTCCGCCATGTATCTGTCCTGTGGCGATTCACTGTTCGATGTCTTTGCCGACCCGGAGACCGACGTCGCGACCATCGGACTGAAGGGCCGCGTCGGCGGCTCGCCGCTGAATGTGGCCTTGGGTCTTGCCCGCCTCGGCCATCAATCCTCCTTCTTCACCAAATTGTCCTCCGACATCTTCGGCAAGCGGCTCACCGGCTTCATGGATCGAGAGGCGATTGGCCGGGAATTCGCGATCCCGACCGACCGGCACACGACGCTCGCCATCGTCTCTTTGAGCGAGGCCGGCTCGGCGAGCTACGACTTCTATATCGAGGGCACGGCCGATCGCTCGATCGAGCCCGATGAAGTGCCGGCAAGCTTCCCTGACGAGCTTCTCGGCATTCACCTCGCCTCCTATTCGACGGTGACCGAGCCGACCGCCTCGGCGCTTGCAAAGCTCGCAAAGCAGGAATCGGGCCGTCGCTTCATTTCCTACGACCCCAATATCCGGGCCTCGATCGAGCCCGATCTCGATCTCTGGCGCGCCAAGGTTCGCGAACTCGTTCCCCTTTCCACTCTCGTCAAGGCGAGCGAAGAGGACCTCGAACAGCTCTATCCAGGACGTGCGATCGACGCAGTCTTGAGCGATTGGCTCGATCTCGGCGCGGAAGCGGCCGTCGTGACGCGCGGCGAGCATGGCGCGGTTGCCGCCTTGAAGAACGGCCTTCGCGCCGAGGCCGAGGGGCTGTCGGTCGCCGTCGTCGATACGGTTGGAGCCGGCGACACGTTTCAAGCCGCGTTGATCGCCTGGCTCATCGAAAATGGCCGTCTGTCGCGTGATGGTCTGCAATCGGCTGGCGCCGCAGACCTCGACGCGCTCCTTGCCTTCGCGATTCGCGCCGCCGCCGTTACCTGTTCGCGGCTCGGCGCCGATCTGCCGCGGCGGGCTGATCTTGGTCTTGCGGATCTCTGAGCGTCGAAGTCGCGTTTTTTGAGGGCGCCGATAACCCGAAGGGCAAAATGCCGCGAAAGGCGTCCTGCGCCGCTCTTGGCGGCATAGGATTCGCCAGTCGTGGCGAAGCCGCGGTGCGGAGATCGCAGGTTCTATCGGGTACGCCGGAACGGATGGGATTTTTTACCCGATCGGAGAAACGAACAGGCTTTACTCCTTGGAACGATTGTAAAGCTTGGGGAAGCGCGCATATGGTGTGCTCGGCGCCGTTCGGGGCCGTTGGTGGGTGTGCCCGCCCGGCCCGGCCGTGTTCAATGAACGAACTTCCTCGGGAGGAATCATGCGTAAACTGACCTATTTCGCCGCCGGCCTCGGCTTGGCTCTCTCCGTTTCGGCTCCGGCTCTCGCTCAGGATGCTGATGCCGGTGCGAAGGTCTTCAACCGCTGCAAGGCCTGCCATAAGGTCGGCGAAGGTGCCAAGAACGGCATTGGACCCGAGCTCAACGGCGTGTTCGGCGAGAAGCCGGGCGAGGTCGAGGGCTATAGCTTCTCGAATGCCTTCCAAGAGTGGGCCGCCGACAAGCCGGAATGGAACGACGAGCTGATGACCACTTGGCTCTCCGACCCGCGCGGGACGGTAAAGGGCACGAAGATGGCGTTCCCCGGCCTCAAGAAGGAAGAGGACCTGAAGAACGTCATCGCTTATCTGAAGACGTTCAACGAAGACGGCACGCAGGCTCAGTAAGAAGCCCTCTGCGACGTCATTTCATCGGCGCGGGCGATCGTCCCGCGCCGTTTGCGTTTGGAGAATCGGCGATTTTGGCGTCTTCGCCTGACTCCTCGGTCGCGGAGGTTTCAGGCGCCCGGCGGAGCCTTTTGATCATGGGCTCGATCTCGGGATAGAAATATCGGCGCCCCGGATAACCCTCGAGCCGCCCCACCTCGCGGCCTTCATCGTCGACGAGAACGAAGGTCGGCGTGAAGACGGCCGGCATCAGATCGTCATAGCCGCCGCGGCGATCCTCGAAGATATTGACGCGCCTCAGCGGCGCCGCCTGCCCGGCCTCGCTTCGCGGATAATCGGGCGCGATTTCTTCGTCGAATTTTCGGCAGAAAGGGCAGCCATCCTGCTCGAACATCAGGAGCTCGGCAGCCCGGGCCGAGATCGGAATGACCAGCAGGACGAGCGCGATCCATAAAGGCCTCATCAGACAGGCCCAGTCAGAGGGGCACTTGGCACCAGCCGTCACAAATCGTTGCGCCCCTATGCGGGTTTGATCGCTCATTGACGCATTATAGGCCCCGCGCCGGCAAAAGCGCAGGGCCTCGAAAATTTCCCAAAGTCGAGAGCGGAAGCGATCCACCCTCGCCCGGCTGTACTCAGGCGTAGACGTCCATCACGTCGGACAGAAGCTTGAGCGCCTCTTCCTTGGAGCGCTGGAAGGAGTTGCGGCCGATGATCGAGCCGTTGCCGCCGCCATCGCGGATGGCGCGCACTTCTTCGAGAAGCTCGGACGTGTTCTTCGCCGCGCCGCCCGAGAAGACGACGATGCGCTTGCCATTGAAGGAGGCCTGCATGATGTGCTTCACGCGCGCCGCCGCATCGTTGAGGTCGATCGGATATTTCTCGTAGGTCGACTTCGCCGCGTCGAGATCGATATGGCCGGAGGGCAGCTTCACCTTGATGATGGTGGCGCCGAGAAGCGCGGCCATATGCGCTGCATAGGCGATGATGTCGAGGCCGGTCTCGCCTTCCTTGGTGACCTTGCCGCCGCGCGGATAGGACCAGACCACCGAGATCAGGCCGCAGGACTTGGCCTTGTGGCTCAGCTCGCGCAGCTCCTCGATCATTTCATAGGAGTATTCGGCGCCCGGATAGATGGTGAAGCCGATGCCGACGCAGCCGAGCCGCATGGCGTCCTCCACCGTTCCCGTCAGGGCCTGGTCATTGCCGGACACCAGCGAATTTCCGGAATTGAGCTTCAGAATGAGCGGCACTTCGCCGGCAAAGGTGTCCGCGCCCTGCTCCAGAAGGCCGAGGGGGGCCGCATAACCGGAAACGCCCGATTCGATGGCGAGCTCATAGAGATAATGGGGGTCGTAGGCGACGGGATTGGGTGCGAAGGAGCGCGCCGGCCCATGTTCGAAGCCCTGATCGACCGGCAGAATGACAAGGCGGCCCGTGCCGGCAAGCCGGCCATGCATCAGGAGCCGGGAGAGGTTCGCCTTCAATCCTGGTGTCTCGCCTTCGTACCAGGAGAGAATATTGCGGACGGTTTCCGTTCTCAGCATGAAGCACTTTCCTTCAAAGCGGCCAAAGATGCCGGGGACAATGCCCCGCTGGGAGGTCTTTTGCCGGTCTCCTGATCCTGCGTCCAGCCATTGAGAAGGCGAGACCACCATTAAAATCGGTTAGACCAGAGCGCTCGCCGCCAAGTTCTTCGTTCGACCCTGGCAAAACTAAAAATCAACTTGATTGATGAATGGACGAGCGCCGAAATTCCTGCGATCGGCGGGACTTATGGAAGAGCGCTGGGTTTTATCCCACCCTGCCCAAGGGACCGTAAGGTCGACGGACCGACCCTCGGTCGATAGAATCATGCCCATACTCTGCCGCGCCGCTTGCGCCGCCTTCATGCATCACGATGCGGGTTGCCCTGCCGCGCATGGGCCTATCTATCCGATCGAGCGACGATCGAGCCGCATTCATCCAGAGGAGCCCTCATGAGACGACTCTTCGCCGCCGCCTTCGCGGCCCTCGCCATCCTATTTTCCGGCGCAGCCGGTGCGCAGACGCCGCCCGGCGTTCTTCTCGTCGGACAGATCGCCGAGCCAAAATCCCTCGATCCGCAAGCGGTGACGGCGAGCAACGATTTTCGGATCGTGGTCAATCTCTATGACGGGCTGGTGCGCTTCAAGAAGGGCACTTTGGAAGTGGAGCCGGCGCTCGCCACCGACTGGACGATCTCGGAGGACGGCACGCTCTACACCTTCAATCTGCGTGACGACGTGACCTTCCAGGACGGCACGCCCTTCAATGCCGATGCGGTCGTGTTCACCTTCGAGCGCATGCTGAAGGAGGATCATCCCTATCACGACACAGGGCCCTTCCCCCTCGCCTTCTTCTTCTCCCAGGTCGATACGGTGACAGCCAAGGACGAGCACACGGTCGAATTCAAGCTGAAGGAGCCGTTTGCGCCCTTCCTCTCCAATCTTGCTTATCCAACGGGCCTGATCGTCTCGCCGGAGGCTGTGAAGGAATATGGCCAGGACTTCGGCCGCCACCCGGTCGGCACCGGGGCCTTCGAATTCGAGGAGTGGGAGGCCAATCAGCGCGTCGTCGTCACCCGCAACGACGATTTCTGGGAGGGCGCGCCGCCCCTCGAAGCCATCGTCTTCCGTCCCGTGACGGACGCCAATACGCGCGTGGCCGAGATGCTGTCGGGCGGTCTCGACGTCATGGTCGAGGTCCCGCCGGACAGCCTTCAGACCTTCCGCGACGATCCGAGCTTCAAGGTCTATGAGGAGGCGGGCCCGCATTTGTGGTTCCTCATCCTCAACACCAAGAACGGCCCCTTCGCCGACAAGCGTGTGCGCCAGGCGGTCAATTACGCTATCGACAAGAAGGCACTGACTGAAAACGTCCTGCAGGGCACCGCCGACATCGCGGCCGGCCCGATTCCGCCAGCTTTCGCCTGGGCCAATGACGGCTCGGTCGAGCCCTATCCTTACGATCCCGACAAGGCGCGCGAGCTGATCAAGGAAGCGGGCGCGGAAGGGGCGGACCTCACCTTCTACGTCACCGAGGGCGGCTCTGGCATGCTCGATCCGGTGGCGATGGCAACCGCCATTCAGGCCGATCTCGCGAAAGTCGGCCTCAACGCCAAGATCGAGACCTATGAGTGGAACACCTTCCTGTCGAATGTGAATCCGGGCCTCGAAGGCAAGGCGGACATGGCCGAGATGGCCTGGATGACCAATGACCCGGACACCCTGCCCTTCCTCGCGCTGCGCAGCGATGCGATGCCCTCGGAAGGTGGCTTCAACTCCGGCTATTACTCCAATCCAGAGGTGGACAAGCTTCTCGACGAGGCCCGCCGGACGACCGATCAGGCCGAACGCGGGCGCCTCTATAATGAGGTGCAGAAGATCGTCCATGACGACGCGCCCTGGGCCTTCGTCGCCAATTGGAAGCAGAATGCGGTCGCCCGCGCCGAGGTGCAGAACTTCTCGCTCGAGCCGAGCTTCCTTCTGATCCTGAAGGATGTGAGCAAGGGATAGGCCGGATCTGTCGCAGTCCTGATCGTTACTCGCTCTGCGCTGCGCAGCGCGCTTGATCGCCGGCGATGGCGCAGGGCGAGAGGATGATGCGGCAAAACGAAGGCTTAGAACGCAATGACGATCCAGATTGATCGCATCTCCCCTTCGAACCTAGGATTTGAAATCTTTCTCTCTCGGTGATCGACAGCAATATCAGCCGCCCCATATGATCGATAGCCGGCTACATTCGATGAGCGATCCTCATGCCCGCATGAATGTCATTCGCAGCTGAAGCGAGGCGAGACACGAAATGACGAGTTGCGTGATCGATTCACCCAGGGCGGACCAATGACGACCATCATCCTCAAGCGCCTCCTCGCGGCCATACCCGTTCTCTTCGGCCTGTCGATCATCGTCTTCCTGATGATCGCCCTCATTCCCGGCGATCCGGCGACGGCGATCCTCGGCTCCTTCGCGACGCCCGAGAATGTCGCGGCCCTCAACGCCGATCTCGGCTTGGACAAATCCCTGCCCCAGCAATATCTCGCCTGGATCTCCGGTGTGCTGCAGGGCGATTTCGGCCGGTCCTACGCGCTCAATCGACCGGTCATCGACGAAGTTCTCGAACGCTTTCAGGCAACCCTGATCCTCGCCGGCGCCTCGCTTCTGCTGGCCTCGATCTTCGGCCTTCTCGCCGGCATCGTCTCGGCAGTCCGCCAGTTCGGCTTCGCCGACAAGGCGATCACCCTCTTCGTTCTCATCGGCATTTCCGTTCCTTCCTTCTGGCTGGGCCTCATCCTGATCTTCTTCTTCGCGGTGAAGATCCGGCTGTTTCCGGCGAGCGGTATGGAGGCGGTCTATGGCGGCGGCGGCTTCCTCGACATTCTCCATCATCTCGTCCTGCCGGCTGTCACGCTCGCCGTCGTCGCCACCGGCGTCATCGCCCGCCTGACCCGAACCGCGATGCTCGAAGTGCTGCGCCAAGACTTCATCCGCACCGCCCGCGCCAAAGGCCTTTCGGAGCGGCGGGTGATCTATGTCCATGCCTTCAAGGCCGCGCTCGTCTCGGTCATCCCGGTTATCGGCATCCAGGCCGGCTTCGTTCTCGGCGGCGCGGTCTATATCGAGACCGTTTTCCAATGGCCGGGCATCGGCGCGATGCTGGTCAACGCGATTTCCCAGCGCGACATCCTTCTCGTCCAGGGCGGCGTCCTCGTCGTCGCCGCATCCTATGTCCTGTTCAATCTGGCGGCGGACGTCCTCCAGGTGGTGATCGATCCGAGGCTGAAATGAGCGAGACGGCGATCGCATCCCCTTCCGAAGCACAGAAGAGCAAGGCGCGGCCGCGCCGACCCTCCGCCTTTGCACTTCTTCTCAACAATCGGCTGGCCGCCTTCGGCCTCGTGGTCCTCGTGCTCGTGGTTGCATCGGCGCTTCTCGCCCCGCTTCTGCCGCTCGCCGATCCGAACGCGACGGACCCGGCCAATCGCCTGGCGCCACCCTTGAGCGACGGCCATCTCCTCGGCACCGACGCGCTTGGACGCGATATGCTCTCGCGTCTTCTCTGGGGCACGCGCGTCTCGCTTGCCGTCGGCCTGTCGGCCTCGGTGATCGCCGCCTTTGCCGGATCGCTGATCGGCCTGATCGCCGGCTATGCGGGCGGGCGCACCGACCAGCTTCTGATGCGCTTCATCGATCTGATGATGGCCTTTCCCTACATCCTCCTCGCGCTCGCCATCGTCGCGGTTCTGGGCCCAGGCCTCATCAACGCGCTCTATGCGATCGCCATCGTCAACGTGCCCTTCTTTGCCCGTAATATTCGCGGCATCACGGTGGGCCTCGCAAGGCGTGAATTCGTCGATGCCGCGCGCCTCTCCGGCAAGGGCCCGGTCCGGATCGTCGCGAGCGAGATCCTGCCCAACGTCCTGCCGACCATCGTCATCACGCTGTCGACCACCGTCGGCTGGATGATCCTGGAGACGGCGGGCCTCTCCTTTCTCGGCCTCGGGGCCCAACCGCCCCAGGCCGATCTCGGCTCGATGCTGGGCGAAGGGCGCAAGGTGCTGTTCACGTCGCCCTTCGTCTCGCTCGTCCCGGGCCTGATGATCTTCCTCGTGGTCCTGTCGATCAATCTTCTCGGCGACGGCATTCGCGACGTCCTCGATCCCCGCCTCAAGGCCGGGGCGCTCGCGAAGCCTTCGGCCCGCACGGCGGTGGAAAAGAACCGCCGCTGGCCAGAGACGAAAAAGGATGAGACCTCGGACGCGGTGCTCGACGTGAAGGGGCTGGAAACCCAGTTCCGTATCGGCCGCAGCATTCATCGGGCCGTCGGCGGCGTCGACCTTTCAATCCGCCCGGGTGAATGTCTCGGCCTGATCGGCGAATCGGGCTCGGGCAAGTCGGTCACCGCCATGAGCCTCACCGGCCTCGTGCCCTCCCCGCCCGGCCGGATCACCGGCGGCAAGGTCCTCTTCGAAACCGACGATCTCCTTGCCGTCTCGGACAAAGAGCTTCGCGCTCTTCGCGGCGGTGCCGTCTCCTATGTCTTCCAGGACCCGCTCGCCACGCTCCATCCGCTCTTTCCGGTCGGCGATCAGATTGCCGAGGCGATCCGGGCCCATCAGCCTCTCGACCGGTCCGAAGCACGCGCCAAGGTACTCGATCTCATGCGCCAGGTTCGCATTCCCAATCCGGAAGCGCGGATGGAGGCCTATCCGCACGAACTCTCCGGTGGCCTGCGCCAGCGCATCTCCATCGCCATGGCGCTTGCCAACGATCCGAAGCTGATCATCGCCGACGAGCCGACGACGGCGCTCGACGTCACCGTCCAGGCCCAGGTTCTCAAATTGCTCGACGGCCTGCGCCGGGAGCGCGGAACGGCGGTGCTCTTCATCACCCATGATTTCGGTGTCGTCTCGGAAATCGCCGACCGCGTCGCGGTCATGTATGCCGGCCGCATCGTCGAGACCGGCCCGACCGCCGAGGTCATGGCCAATCCGGCTCATCCCTATACGCGCATGCTGATCGACTGCGTGCCCGTGATGGGCGAGCCCGAACGCCGGCTCGACGCCATTCCCGGCCGGCCGCCCCCCGTCGATGACCTGCCCGATGGCTGCGCCTTCGCCGATCGCTGTCCACGCGCGGCCGCCGACTGCCGCTCCGGCGACATCGCCATGCGCGACATTCGAGGCCGGATCGAAGCACGCTGCCTCCATCCACTTTCGCCCGGCGACGCTTTGCGAGGTGCCGCATGAGCGACATGCTCGAAATTCGCGATCTCACGCGCCGCTTCGGTGGCGGGCGGACGATCTTCGGAACGACGAAGCCGCAGCTGACCGCCGTGCGCGGGGTCTCGCTGGACCTCAAACGCGGCGAAACGCTCGGCATTGTCGGAGAATCGGGTTGCGGCAAGTCGACCCTCGCCCGCATGCTGGTCGGGCTCGACCGGCCGAGCGAGGGAGCGATCCGCCTCGACGGCAAGGACCTGACCGAAGGCGGCGCGAAGGCCCTCGCCGCCCGCGTCCAGTATGTCTTTCAGGACCCGGTTTCCTCGCTCAATCCGCGCCATACGATCCGTCAGATCCTCGAAGCGCCAATGAAGCATCTGCTTAGGCTGAACGGCTCGGAGCGCAAAAAGCGGCTCGCCGACCTTTGCGAGGCGGTCAATCTCAATCCGGATTTCCTGGTGCGCTATCCCCATGAATTCTCCGGTGGGCAGGCGCAGCGGATCGGGATCGCGCGAGCGCTCGCCGCCGAGCCGGACGTCGTGGTTCTCGACGAACCGGTCTCGGCGCTCGACGTCTCGGTCCAGGCCCAGGTGCTGAACCTTCTCGATCGGCTGAAGCGCGAGCGGGACCTCACCTATGTCTTCATCTCCCACGATCTGGCGGTGATCGAGAGCGTGGCGACCCGGGTCGCAGTCATGTATTTCGGCCGGGTGGTCGAGACGGCGCCTTCGCGAAAGCTCTTCGCCGCGCCCCTTCATCCCTATACCGATCTCCTCCTCAATTCCGCGCCGGTGCCGGGCAAGCAAAGGCTGAGAGCCGGCGGCGACACGGGCGAACTGCCCGATCCCTACAATCCGCCTTCAGGTTGTGCCTTTGCCGAGCGTTGCCCGCGCGTGGAAGAGGATTGCCGGCGCATCGATCCGCCCCTGGAGGCAAAGGCGCGCGGCGACGATCACCGCGCCGCCTGCCTGCATCCCTTGCCGGCGGATTGAGATCTCCGGGCCGCTCGTCAGGCCTTCGCGCCATCCCGTTCGAGGCGCCGGGCTTCCTGGGTTCGCCCGCCATAGCCCCAGGAGACCGACGGCACCTCACGCACGACCACATAGGTCGCCTCCGACAGGTTCGGCCCGAAAAGCTCGGCAAGCCGGCCATAGACGGCCGCAATGAAAGCCGCTTTCTCCGCCTCGCTATTGGTCCCAGCCGTCACAATCGCTTCCACATGGGCGGCGCTCATGCGGATCGTTCCCCCAACGGTCCAGTCGGCTCCTTCGACGCGCTCGATGAGGACCGAAGTCAGGTCCCGCACCTTGTGCATCGTCGATGCCATCTCGTCCAGAATGGTCGATCGCAGAGCTTCGATCGCCTTTACGGACAGGCTTTCGCCCGAATAGCGAACATGAATGAAGGGCATGGCGGCATCTCCCGCGTGATGGGCCAAGAAAAGCGCGGCCCGGGGAAGAGATGTGGCGAGGCGCGTCAGTTACCGCCAATTCATTCGGCGAATGCCGCCGATCAGTTCCTGTGATGCGAGACCAGCCCTCTCAGCCTATCGCCTCGGCGACATCGAGAATGCGCAGGCGGACGGCTTCCTTGCCGCGAAACCGATCGAGCGAGAGCGTGCCGGCCAGGTGAACCAGCCGGTCGCCGCGCGCCAGCAAGCGCTGTCCGATCTCGCTTTCGGCCTGTTTGAAGGCGATCCCGTCTGCCGTGCGGCCGTCCTTGCCCTGAAAGCTCACTTTCACATGGCCGTTGCCGACGACCGAAGCATAGGTGATTTTGTGGCCGGCGAGCGCGAAGACCGGCGTTTCATGGCCCTGACCAAAGGGGCCGGCCGCCTCGATCGAGCGATAGAGCTCCGTCTGAAGGCCGCCCGCCGTTACCGTGCCGTCCAGATGAAGCGCGGCACCAGCGCTCAAGGCCTCGACCTTTTCTCGGGCACGCTCCAGGAGAAAGGCGCGGAAATCGCCCAGTTGCGAGCGATCGATCGTCACGCCCGCCGCCATCTGATGCCCGCCGCCTTTGACAAGAAGGCCCTCCTCGACAGCGAGGCGGATGAGCCGCCCGATATCGACGCCCGGGATGGAGCGGCCGGAGCCGCTTCCCCGCCCATCAGGCCCGAACGCGATGGCGAAAGCCGGACGACGGAAGCGCTCCTTCAGACGTGCCGCGATGAGGCCGACAATGCCTGGGTGCCAATCGGCCGAGGCCGTGACGAGAACGGCGGGCGCATCACCCTCGCCAATCTCGGCGAGAACGGCAGCCTCGGCCTCGCGCAGCATCACCTGCTCCATCGCCTGACGTTCCTGGTTGAGGGCATCGAGCCGATCGGCCAGCGCGTCGGCCTCCGCGCCCTCGTCCAGGCAAAGAAGTCGGCTGCCAAGAGCCGCATCGCCGATGCGCCCGCCGGCATTGATGCGCGGCCCGAGGAGAAAGCCGAGATGATGGGCTTCGATCGGTCCCGACAGCCGGGCGACGCGGGCGAGCGCGGCAAGGCCCGCATTGTCCTGGCGGTGCATCATCTTCACGCCCTGGACGACGAAAGCCCGGTTGAGCCCGACGAGCGGGACCACATCGCAGACGGTGCCGAGGGCGACGAGATCGAGCCAAGCGAGGATATCGGGCAGATCGCGGTTCGACCGGCCGCGTCGGCGCAGTTCGCGGCTCGCCGCCACGAGCGTCATGAAGACGACACCGGCCGCGCAGAGATGGCCAAGACCCGAAACGTCGTCCTGACGATTGGGATTGACGAGGGCGTTCGCGCGCGGAAGCTCCACACCCGCCTGATGATGGTCGAGAACGACGATATCGGCGCCGGCTTTCCGCCCCGCCTCGATCGCCTCGATCCCCGCCGTCCCGCAATCGACCGTGACGACGAGGCTCGCCTCGTCGGCGAGTTCGCGCATGGCAGAGGGATTGGGCCCATAACCCTCTGTGATGCGGTCGGGAATATAGATGCGGGCGTCGATGCCGAAATGCTTCAGATAGCGCCACAGAAGCGCGGCCGAGGAGGCCCCGTCCACATCGTAATCGCCGAAAATTGCGACGCGTTCGCCCCGCCCACAGGCATCGGCGAGGCGAGAAGCCGCCGCATCCATATCGGTGAGGACGGAGGGGTCCGGCATCAGATCGCGCAGGCGCGGCTCCAGAAATCGCGCGGCCTCGTCCTCCTTGACCCCCCGCGCGGCAAGCACGCGCGCGACGATCTCGGAGAGCCCCTGTTTCTGGGTCATCGCCAGTGCGCGCGCCTCGCCACGATCGTCAAGCGCCGCTTGCCACCGCCGTCCGCCGAGCGAACGCTCGACGCCAAGAAATGCCCGTCCATGCTCCACCATGACGGCGTCAATAAGAGCCGATCAGGACAGGCGCAAGCGAGGAAGGGTCATAGGCAGGCATATCCAGTTCGACAACAATGCGTCGGCGCCAATTCTGCCAGCCCGATATATGCCTCTCGGCTCCGATCCAGGACTTAACTTACGATGGCTCGCTTACGCCAAGCACATGCCTTCAGAATATCCCAAGCAGTCCCCCACCGCCAGCGCTTCCCAATATACTCAGCGCGGCCGTGCCAGAGTTGGCGTCTGCGCTACCGTTTTCCAGATCGTAAAGCGCGAGGAAGCGATTGATGAACTTCTCCAGTTCCTTCGGATCCTTAAGTGACTCGATGTCGAGGCGCTTTTCGAGCATCCTCTTCTGCGTGTCGATCTCGGCCTGGCCACTTTCCGTCGGTAGGCCAAGAGCCGTCTGAACGACTTTCAACATCGCTGGATCGGCCAGAAATTCGTAATAATTCGAAACATCAGGCGCTTTCCGACGAAAATTGAGCGCCAATCTCACGCCTTCGTTTTCGGCACCCGCTTCTTCCTCCATCAACTGACGGAGATAGTTGTCCTGAGTCGTAACGAAATCAGCACCCGTCTGCACACCGCCGGCGTCCCGGGAAATACTGCCATCCGACTCAAACGCGAAAGCCAAGGCGAACTTAACATACCGCTTATCGCCGAGGGTGTTAACATAGCTTTCTTTATCAAACGCATCGCTAGTGACGATCTTACGCAATTCTTCAGCACTTATTTTTTCCTCTTCAAGTCCGAAAGCGGGCTTTGCATAATCGATCACGGTTGTGTTTTTGAGAAAATCATCGATCGTGACGATCTTTGCCAATTCAGTGCGATAGGAATTAGCCGCCTCGGCGATTGCTTCGCGATCGCTCTCCGTTGCGTTCTCGGTCAGCTTAGCTCGCGAATAAAGCTCAATCGTCTCGGCCTGATTGGTGTTCGTCTGCACGGCTCGCTGGGTCGTCACCCGGCCACGGTCGTCGAAATTGAAGGCGCCGGCCAGACGGGTGTAGCGATCATCCCGCAAACTTCGAGCATAGGACCGCGGGTCACTGGGATCGCTCTGAAGCACTTTCAAGATCTTCAGCTTATCCTCGGACGCAGGATCGAGATCCAAAGCCTCCAAAACGTAGTTGTAAAGCGCCTCGTTCCCGATGACGTCATTCGCCGTTTTCACGGACGAAATACTACCCTTAAATGAAGATGTCGCTATTTTGTCGTCGAACTCAGTGCCCTTCGCGTAATTCTTTAGATAGGCGTTCGTGAGCTCTTGCGTCTGGCCGGCTGTCTGTGCCGGCTCGCCTGGAAGCACGTTGCCGTCAGCGTCGAATTTGAACAGATCGCGAAGCGTGGTGTAGCCGAGCTTACGGGCCTTTTGCTCAGCCGTCTCGTCCGGAAGCAGGGCCAGCGGATTATCGGGATCGTCTGGATCGCTAACCAAGATGTTGGCAGCAAAGGATGCTGACTCGATGGAGGGATCCAGCCCGACACTCGTCATTACGACCTTAAACAGTCGCTGATCGCTGAGTAGATCGCTTACATTCGTCAGAGATGGGAGCTTCTCCTCGTAATATTTGACATCATAGGAAGCGGCGGCTGGACTACTGTCTAGATCCTGCCTTTTAAACCAAACTGAAATGAAGTTGTTTGCTTTCAGCGTATCCATGACACCTCCAGCGGGGGCAGCGCCATCGGCTTCGAAGGTGAACATTTTGCGAAGAAGAAGATGAGGTCCAATTCCATCAGCCTCTTCTTCAGCCAGGATTGGAGCTTGCCCTGTAAGCACCTCACGAATGAAACTCTTTGAAGCGAATTTCTTCTCAATGCCGACGGCATCAAGCGACATCGAATAGAGCAAATCATTTGCCAGGAACTGATCGACATCTTCGATCTTGCCGATCGAGTCCATGAAGGTCTTCGCGTTCGATGAAACGGCTGCGGCCTGACGAACACGATGTTCCGAATAAGCGTCAACGATGGCGTCGGTCTGATAGGTGGTCTGCGCGACCGGCTCGCTCTTAGTTGCAGCAAAGGTGAACGCGTTGGCGAGGTCGCGATAGGCCTCGTCTGCCAATCTATTGGCGAGGCTCTTGGGATCGCTCAGATCGCTTTGCAGCACCTTCTTGATGAGTGCGCGCGAGTCGATCTGGTCGCCCAGCCCATAGGCCTTCATCGCGTAGGAGTAGAGCCGGTAATCGTCCATGAACTCGTCGACGGACGACACCTTGCCGATATTTTCTCGGTAATATTCGGCCTCACGCTTGGCGACAGGGTCCGATGCGATCCGATCCAGCGTCCGCGTCATGTCGCGCGTATAGAGCTGGTAGTTCAGGAAGGTCGACAACATCGGACGGCTCCATCACGCGAAAGCGCGCGGCCATCGTCGCCGCCCGCCGCTTCTCATTCTTGCGATCTATGGCAGCAAAATCTGATGTAGGGCTTAACGAGCTGGGAAGAATTGAAGAGAGGCGAGCGATTCGGTTCGATCTGCGTTGCCTGTTTCACCACTCTTGAGCGACGGGCTCGACGCGTGCTTCCGGATCGCGCTCGTAGGATTGGATCGACGCCTTCAAGGTCGCATATTCGGAACAACCGTCCTCGAAGTCGCCATCGGAGACGGTCAGGGCCACGCGGCGGCATTCGTCGCCGAGCCTCAAGAGAAGGATCTTTGCATCGCGTAGCCGGCCGAGATCGAGATAGGCTTCGCCGAGATATTCCATCGCTCCGCGATGATGGGGATTGATCGAAAGAGCGCGCCCATAGGCATCGAGCGCCCGCTCGTGATTGCCGCTCTTGCGCAACGAGAAGCCGAGCAGAGACCAGGCATTGTCGTGATGGGGGCGGCGCTCGACGACCTTCGAGAAGGCGGTGATCGCAGCGGGCCAGTCTTCCTCGCGAAAGGCTTCCATCCCGTCGGCATAGTCGCCGTCGCCGGAGCGGACGGTGGGGCTCATCTCGCCGGAAAAGACGGCGAGTGCGGAACCGGCCGTCCCGGCGGCGACGCCTGACGCCAAAACCAGAATGCTGAGCGAGCGCGCAAACGCCTTCATCGGCCCCTCCTCCCGAAAAGCGATCCATGCGAAGCTTCACGAAGTTTCGCCGTCCCTGGTCACCCTGTCCACAGGGGGCGCGCGGCTGTGATGATTGGTCTCACGGGGATCGCGACGCCTTCGATCCGTTTTCATTGCGCGAGAGCGCTCTTCAAACCTTTGTCCCTGGGCCTGAGCGGTGCTAACAGGCGTCTCGACGCTTGATTTCGATGGAAAGACATCGCTCCATGACCCTTGAGCCCGCGATCACCCCGGACCTCGTCGCCGCCCATGGCCTCAAACCGGACGAATATGAGCGCGTCCTCGCGCTCATCGGCCGCGAACCGACGCTCACCGAACTCGGCATCTTCTCGGCCATGTGGAACGAGCATTGTTCCTACAAGTCGTCCAAGCGCTGGCTGAGGACATTGCCGACGAAAGGCGAGCGGGTCATCCAGGGGCCGGGCGAGAATGCCGGCGTCGTCGATATCGGCGACGGGCTTTGCGTGGTCTTCAAGATGGAGAGCCACAACCATCCATCCTATATCGAGCCCTATCAGGGCGCAGCGACGGGCGTTGGCGGCATCCTTCGCGATGTCTTCACCATGGGCGCGCGCCCCATCGCGGCGATGAACGCGCTGCGCTTCGGCGAGCCGGATCATCCCAAGACCCGCCATCTCGTCGCCGGTGTCGTCGCCGGCGTCGGCGGTTATGGCAACTCCTTCGGCGTGCCGACTGTCGGCGGCGAGGTCAATTTCCACAAGCGCTACAACGGAAATTGCCTGGTCAACGCCTTTGCGGCCGGTCTCGCCAAGACCGACGCCATCTTCTACTCGAAAGCCGAAGGCGTCGGCCTGCCGGTCGTCTATCTCGGCGCCAAGACCGGCCGCGACGGCGTCGGCGGCGCGACCATGGCCTCGGCCGAATTTGACGAGACCATCGAGGAGAAGCGCCCGACCGTCCAGGTCGGCGACCCCTTCACCGAAAAATGCCTGCTCGAAGCCTGTCTCGAACTCATGCAGACCGGCGCCGTCATCGCCATCCAGGACATGGGCGCGGCGGGCCTGACCTGCTCGGCGGTTGAAATGGGCGCCAAGGGCGATCTCGGCATCGAGCTCGATCTCGATACCGTGCCGGTGCGCGAGGCGAAGATGACCGCCTATGAGATGATGCTCTCGGAAAGTCAGGAGCGAATGCTCATGGTTCTGCGCCCGGACAAGCGCGAGGAAGCGGAGGCTCTCTTTGTGAAATGGGGCCTCGACTTCGCGATCGTCGGGCGCACCACAGACGACAAGCGCTTCCGCATTCTCTGGGAAGGCCGGGAAGTCGCGAACCTGCCGATCAAGGAACTGGGCGACGAGGCGCCGGAATATGACCGCCCCTGGACCGCGCCCGAATCGAGGCCTGAGATCCAGGCCGAGGAGATCGGCGAGCCGGCCGATTATGGCGAGGCGCTCGTCAAGCTCCTGGGCTCCCCCGACCTTTCCTCCCGCCGCTGGGTCTTCGAGCAATATGACACGCTGATCCAGGGCAACAGCCTCCAGCGGCCCGGGGGCGATGCCGGCGTCGTGCGCGTCGATGGGCACCCGACGAAGGCGCTCGCCTTCTCGTCCGACGTCACCCCGCGCTATTGCGATGCCGACCCCTATCGCGGCGGGGCTCAGGCGGTTGCCGAATGCTGGCGCAATCTGACCGCCGTCGGCGCCGAGCCGCTGGCAGCGACCGACAATCTTAATTTCGGCAATCCGGAAAAGCCGGAGCTGATGGGCGTCTTCGTCAAGGCGATCGAAGGCATCGGCGCGGCCTGTTCGGCGCTCGCCTTCCCGATCGTCTCGGGCAATGTCTCGCTTTACAACGAGACCTTCGGCCAGGCGATCCTGCCGACCCCCACCATTGGCGGCGTCGGGCTCATTGAGGATCGCACCAAGACTGCTGGCATCGGCCGCATCGCGGAGGGCGATGTCCTTGTCCTCGTCGGCGGCGACGGCACCCATCTCGGCGCCTCCGTTTTCTTGCGCGAGATCGAAGGCCGTGAGGAAGGCGCGCCGCCGCCGGTCGACCTTGATAAGGAGAAGCGCCACGGCGATTTCGTTCGCGGCCTCATCCGTCGGGGGACCGTCGAGGGCTGCCATGATCTCTCCGATGGCGGGCTCGCCATCGCGCTCGCGGAAATGAGCATGGCGTCAGGCCTCGGCATGCGCGTGTCCGTCGGGGACGGCCCCGCCCATGCCCGGCTTTTCGGCGAGGATCAGGCCCGCTACGTCATCGCCCTCAAGGCCGGCGACATGGACGCCGTCGAGGCAGCGGCCAAAGCCGAAGGCGTGCCCCTCCGCAAACTCGGCACCGTCGGCGGCGAGCGTTTTAATGTCGAAGGCTTGATCAATCGCCCCGTCGCCGATCTGACGCGCGCCCATGAAAGCTGGTTCCCGGCCTTCATGTCCGGCGAGATCATCGAGCCGGCCGCCGCAGCCTGAGATAGCCTCGCATGACTTGGCGAGCACGCTCGATTGCGGATCGGGCGTGCGACGCCTATCTTCGACCAAACGAGACCAAGAAAACTGGGGAGAGCTGACACGATGCCGATGAATGCCACCGACATCGAACGCATGATCAAGGAGGCCATCCCCGATGCGTCGGTGACGATCCGCGATCTGGCGGGCGACGGCGACCACTATGCCGCCGAGATCGTCTCCGAGAGCTTTCGGGGCAAGTCGCGTGTGCAGCAGCACCAGATGGTCTATAAGGCTCTTCAAGGGAATATGGGCGGCGAACTCCACGCGCTCGCGCTGCAGACGAGTGCCCCGGCAAGCTGAATGGCGCGTTGAAAGCTGAGCTTTCGAAGAAGACCTCGGTCAGGTTATGATTTCACATCTGGACGTGTGATCCATTCGAAGCGAGGTGACACCCATGACGGACGAAGTCGGCAATCTGGTTCTCGAACAGCTTCGCATTATGCGTGGCGAGATCAACGACCTCAGGAGCGAGATGAATTCCCGCTTCGATGTGGTGAACGAACGGCTTGATTCGCTTGAAAACGCCGTCTCCGGAATTGCCTATTTCCTGGCTGAGACACGGGGCGGGCTCATCTCCCACGATGCGCGGATCGCCAAATTGGAACAGGCCTGAAGGCCTTTATCGGCCGACGCGAAACAGCCGGCCAGCGGCTTTCAGGCTGACGAGAAAAGGATCGATGACATGAGCGGAATTCAGGACTGGATCGACAACGAAGTGAAGACGAACGACGTCGTGGTCTTCATGAAGGGCACGCCGGCTTTCCCGCAATGCGGCTTTTCCGGACAGGTCGTGCAGATCCTCGACTATCTAGGTGTCGAATATAAGGGCGTGAACGTGCTCACTTCCGACGATCTCCGCCAGGGGATTAAGGAATATGGCGACTGGCCGACCATTCCCCAGATCTATGTGAAGGGCGAGTTCGTCGGCGGCTGCGATATCATGCGGGAGATGTTCCAGGCCGGTGAGTTGAAGGGTTTCTTCGAAGAGCACGGGATCGCAACGGCCGCGCCGGCCGCCGCGAACGGCTGATTTCTTTCCCGACCATCGGATTGGCGACAAGATCGGCTTCAGCGCTTATGGACCGGTCGAGCGTCGCATTCTTCAAGGGCCCGCCTCGCCGCGGGCCTTTGTCGTTGAATAGCCGTTGACGCAATGTTGTGGCGGGCAACGTCGGTAAGGGCTTGCGTTTTTCGCACCTGCGAACAATTAACAGACGTTACAGCATTGGATCGATCGCGCGTCAGCCGCGTCCTTCCTGTTCGATGCGACCTCTCATATGACCTGTAGCGTCTGCCGGTGTCCGCGCACGGCATGGCGCTTGGGAAACCAGTGAAAGCCGAATCATGTCCGACGCGTCGCCGCATGCCGAAACGCGAGGCCTTCCCTATTGGGAGCTCGTCACCCTGATCGCCAGCCTGATGGCGCTGAACGCGGCTGCCATCGACATCTTCATTCCGGCCCTCCAGGATATCGGCACGGCCCTTGGCGTCTCCGACGAGAATCAACGCCAACTCGTCATCACGGCCTATCTTCTCGGCTTCGGTGGCGCACAGCTTCTGTTCGGCCCTCTGTCGGACCGCTTCGGACGACGGCCCATCCTCCTCGCCGGTCTTGCGATCTATATCGTGACCGCCCTCGTCTCGACCTTCGTGCCGAGCTTCGAGGTCCTGTTGGCGCTTCGAGCCATTCAGGGGATCGGCGCGGCGGCGACGCGCGTCATCGCGATCTCGGTCGTGCGCGACTGCTTTGGCGGGCGACGCATGGCGAGCGTCATGTCGCTTGTCATGATGGTGTTCATGGCGATCCCGGTCATCGCGCCCAACATCGGCCAAGGCATCATGCTGTTCGGCACCTGGCGCGAAATCTTCATCGTCGTCGGTCTGTTCGCGATCGCTGTCGGCATCTGGGCCTATGTTCGGTTGCCTGAAACGCTGCATCCGAAAGATAAGCGTGAGCTGACCGGTAAGCGGATTTTCGAAGCGTTCCGAATCGTGCTCACCAACCGCGTCGCCTTCGGCTACACGGTCGCGACATCGCTGATCTTCGGCGTCCTGTTCGGCTTCATCAATCAGGCCGAACAGATCTATACGCAGACCTACGGTCTCGGCCCCTATTTCACTCTCGTCTTCTCGCTGACGGCGGTGTTCATGGCGCTCGCCTCCTTCCTCAATTCGAGGCTGGTGGAGCGCTTCGGCATGCGGCGCCTCTCACATACGGCGCTGCTCGCCTTTCTAGGGCTCGCCCTCTTTCATGGGGTCGTCGCTTATCAGCTGGGCGGGGCGACGCCGATCTGGTTCTTCGTGCCGGTCATGACGATCAACTTCTGTCTGTTCGGCTTCATCGGGACGAATTTCAACTCGCTCGCCATGGACCCGCTCGGCCATGTGGCGGGCACGGCCTCCTCGGTCCTCGGCTTCATGCAGACCTTCGGCGGCGGGCTCTTCGGCGCCGTTCTCGGCTCCTTCTATGACGGTTCGATCGTGCCGCTGCTGATCGGCTTTGCGATCCTCGCCACGCTTTCGACGATCTGCGCCACCCTGGCCGACGGTTCGCTCTTCCAGCGGCGTCATCGGCGGCGCGGCACGGAGATCGTCAAGGACGAAGCGGCCGAGTGATCGGATAAACCAGCGGCGCGCGAACCGGATTGTTCGCGCGCCACTGCACTCTGTCTCACTATTCCGATTTAAGGCCCCGAAAGACGCCCGCCTAAAGGCTCAGCCGGTCTTCTTCAGAAGCCAATTAGATCATGTACTGGCCGCCATTGGCCGAAAGGGTCGATCCGGTGATGAAGCCGGCATCGTCGGAGGCCAGGAAGACGACGCAGCGGGCGATCTCCTCGGCCTCGCCAAGGCGCCCAACCGGGATCTGCGGCAGGATGACCTCATTCATCACCTTGTCTGGAATGGTGCTCATCATCTCGGTGTTGATATAGCCGGGGCAGACCACGTTCACCGTGATGCCTTTGCGGGCGCCTTCTTGGGCGAGCGCCTTGGTGAAGCCGATATCGCCGGCCTTGGCAGCCGCGTAATTGGCCTGAGCGAACTGCCCCTTCTGGCCGTTGATCGACGAGATCGAGATGATGCGGCCGAAATTGCGCTCGCGCATGCCGTCCCAGACCGGACGCGTCATGTTGAAAAGGCCCGACAGATTGGTGTCGATCACCTCTTTCCACTGCTCGGCGGTCATCTTATGGAAGGGCGCGTCGCGGGTGATGCCGGCATTGTTGACCAGAATCTCGACCGGTCCGAGCTCGCTCTCGACCTTCTTAATGCCTTCCGAGCAGGACTCGAAGGAGCCGACATCCCATTTATAGACGGCTATACCCGTTGCCTCCTTGAAGGCATTCGCCTTCTCGTCATTGCCGGCATAGGTGGCCGCCACCGTATGGCCGGCCTCCTTGAGCGCCTTCGAGATGGCGGCGCCGATGCCGCGGGTTCCGCCGGTGACGATGGCGATACGTCCCATGAAGATTGTCCTCCGCTTGAACTGCCCGGATAGGGGTCCGAGTTTCGCTCCGGACGGGCATCCGGTGCCTTGGTCTGTCAGGCTCGATGATCCGGCAGCGGGGAGCCACCTTGCAATCGTCTTGCCCCGTTACGCCGCGCTTTGCTCGAAATGGCATTCGAACCGCCCAACGGCATGCGGGAAACGGTAGGGCCGAGATGACCGGCTGACTAGACCGAGTGCATTGCACCATCGTTCTTAGCCAGGAAATTTTCCGCATCGGCCTCCCCAGCCGCCCAGGTCGCCTCGATTTTCTGGCGGTCCGTGAAGTCGATCTTGTCAGCCGGAACGGCCTCCGACGGCTGGACGTAAAGGCGCCGCGCGTCGTTCGGCAGGTTGCGGAAACGTCGCGTGAGGAGAATCAGCGTTCGCCCAATATCGGGTTTGGGCATCGGCGCCTTCGAGGTCATGCCGCCATCGATGACCTTCCGCCCTTTCCACCCTTCCACATTGAAGACCGGCGGGATGACGGCCGCGCAGCAGATCAGGTCCACGAGCTTGCCCTCCCGCGCGGCTTGGCGCGCATCGACGAGCGTCTTATCGGCCCCGAGCTTTTCGGGATATTCCACATGCGGCGTCGAGCGGAGAGCAAGATCGACGAGATAGGCCGCCATCATCGGGAAGGTCGACCATTTTGGCCATGTCTCCGTCGGCGGATGGGCGATCAGGACCTGGAAGGACGGGCCTTCGGCGATCGCCTGGATCGCGTCGCGATCCAGAACCTCGCTCACGACTTCACGATAAATGCGTTGATGGGGCGTCAGCCCGTCTTCCTGAAGCTCGTTCAAGGATTGGCTGACATTGGCGTCGAGATCCTCGAAGGCGGCTCCCATTACGCTGAGGAGCTTGTCCTCGCGCCGGCCGATGAAACAGGCAGCAGAGAGCGCGCCGCCGGACGCACCGGTCACGCGAACGGGATCCAGGCGCAGCGGATCGCAGGCGACCTTCAGAAAGCCGCCATGCCAGAAACAGCGCGTGCCGCCGCCCGAGAAGACAAGCTGTTCAAAGGCCGGCCTTTGGGCAGCGCGATCAAGGCCCTGAGCGATGATATCGTCATCCATGAATCATCATGCCATGGTCCCCTTAAAACGGAGAAAGCCGCCAAGCGGCGGCTTTCCGAGGTCGTTTAACGTTCAATCGACAAAAGCTTACATCGCCTCGAAGCACATGGCGACGCCCATGCCGCCGCCGATGCAAAGGGTGGCAAGGCCCTTCTTGGCGCCGCGGCGCTGCATTTCGAACAGAAGCGTGTTGAGGATGCGATTGCCCGACGCGCCGACCGGATGGCCGATCGCGATCGCGCCGCCATTGACGTTGACGATGTCCGGGTTCCAGCCGAGATCCTTGTTCACCGCGCAGGCCTGGGCGGCGAAGGCCTCGTTCGCTTCCACGAGATCGAGATCGTCGACCGACCAGCCGGCCTTTTTCAGCGCCTTGCGCGAGGCCGGGATCGGGCCGGTGCCCATGATCGCCGGATCGACGCCGGCGGTCGCCCAGGAGACGATGCGCACCATCGGCGTGATGCCGCGCTTCGCCGCCTCGGACTCTTTCATCAAGACGACGGCCGAACCGCCATCATTGATGCCCGACGCATTGCCGGCCGTCACCGTGCCTTCCTTGTCGAAAGCCGGGCGCAGCTTGCCGATCTTCTCGGCGGTGACGTCGTATTTGATATATTCGTCCTTATCGACGACGGTGTCGCCCTTGCGGCCCTTCACGGTGAAGGGGACGATCTCGTCCTGGAACTTGCCGGCTTCCTGCGCTGCCTGGGCCTTGTTCTGTGATTTTGCGGCGAACTCATCCTGGGTCTCGCGCGTCAGCTGCCACTGGCGAGCGACGTTCTCTGCCGTGTTGCCCATATGGTAGCCATTGAAGGCATCCATCAGGCCGTCCTTCAGCATGGTGTCGATGAGCTTCAAATCACCCATCTTCTGGCCCGCTCGCAGATGCTGCGCATGAGGGGCGAGGGACATGGATTCCTGGCCGCCGGCGACGATGATGTCGGCGTCTCCCAGCGCGATCTGCTGCATGCCGATGGCCACCGTGCGAAGACCCGAGCCGCAAAGCTGGTTCAGCCCCCAGGCGGTCGTCTCCTTCGGGCAACCGGCCATCATGGCGGCCTGGCGCGCCGGGTTCTGCCCCTGCGCGGCGGTCAGGATCTGGCCCATGATCACCTCGTCGACCTCGCTCGGATCGACCTTGGCGCGAGACAGGGCTTCCTTGATCGCCGCCGCGCCTAGCTCGTGAGCCGGAACGGTCGCGAAGGCGCCGTTGAAGGCGCCGACGGCGGTGCGGGCCGCGCCTGCGATGACGATCGATTCGGTGTTGCTCATGATGCCCTTCCCTAGATCTTCGTTATCGTTTCCCGGTTGCTGGCGCGAATATGGAAGACCCGCAACCCTCGGGAAGGGATTTGGACGCTTCCCCTCGGGGAAGTCAAATCGCACCCGATGCGACATCACTGGCTGATTGCGCAGGGAAAGCAGGCATCGGCACCCGGATTAAGCCCCCTCGCCTTCACCGGCTTGTCTTGGCCGAAGAATTCGGTTTGGAATGCACCGCAAACTGTGCCACTCCTGATGCTGCGCAGCGCAATAAGATCCAACGACGATGCTGCGCCTCACCGTTCTCGTTCTGCTCTGGGAGGCGAAAGCATGGCCAAGAACAGCGACGTCACCGTCATCAAGAAATATGCCAACCGTCGGCTCTATAATACCGGGACGAGCACCTATGTGACGCTCGAAAATCTCGCCACCATGGTCAAGAACAACGAGGAATTCGTCGTTCAGGATGCCAAGACCGGCGAAGACATCACCCATGCTGTTCTGACCCAGATCATCTTCGAGCAGGAGAACAAGGGCGGCCAGACCTTGATGCCGATCTCCTTTCTGCGCCAGCTTATCCGCTTTTACGGCGACCAGATGCAGATGGTGGTGCCGAGCTATCTCGAACAGTCCATGAGCGCTTTCGCCAAAGAGCAGGAAGTCTTTCGCGAGACCATGACCAAGACCATGGGCAAGACGCCGATCGAGCTTATGGAAGCCCAGGTGCGCCGCAACACCGAAATGTTCCGCCAGGCGATGACGATGTTCAATCCTTTTGTCGCGGGCGGCACCATGCCCCGCGATTCGCAGGAGGCTCCGTCCCCCCATCAGGCGGGCGGGCGCGAGAGCGACGAGTTGGATGCCATGCGCCGCCAGCTCGCGGCCATGGAAAAGCGGCTCGAAGCCCTTGACCACAAGAAGGACGAGTAGGCGACAAGGACTCGGTCACTCGAGCCAACAGAGTCTGAGAGGGGAAGCCGGGTATCGAACGCCCGGCTTTCCTCGGCTTGTCAGGCCGCCAAATTCCGCTGTCTGTGACAGACTTATAACTCGCGCTCGAAAATGATGACGGGATCGCCTTGATAGGCCGTATCTGTGAGACGTCGCATACCGAGCTTCTCGGCAATGCGGATCGAGGACGGATTGTCGGGTGAGATGAAGCAGGTCGCGCGTCGACCGGAAAACCTCCTGCTGCCCCAAGCAAACAGAGCTTGAGCGGCCTCGCCGGCAAAGCCGCGCCCCTGATGATCCGGATGGATCAACCAACCGGCTTCGAGCGTGCCCGCGATGGATGGAACGATCTCGCGCCGTGCCTCCTGAAAACCGATCTGCCCGATCGGTTCGCCGGTTTCCTTGAGGCGCATCATGAAATAGCCGAAGCCGAAGAAGCTCCAACAGCCTTCCGCCTTCAGGAAGCGCTCGAACAAGCGCTCCGACGTGAAGCCTCCCGGCGCGATGTGGCGAAGAACCTCGGGATGAGACCAGAGGGTCGCATAGGCCTCGAAGTCATCGAGCCGTGCACGCTGAAGGAGAAGGCGTTCGCTCGATAGGGACACAGGCTGCATGGGGAATGGCTCACTGAAAAAGGGCCAATGTCCTTCGACATCAGCCCCCTCATTCGTCTCGATGGTCAACGGAGCGCAGAATCGACCTTATCGTCAATTCATCCTCGTCGCCGATCGCGTGGAGCGCTGCTCCAGCCGCCAGCTCAGCTTTTGGCTTCGAGAACCTGACGGCCGCGATACATGCCGGACTTCAGATCGATATGGTGCGGACGGCGAAGCTCGCCCGAGTTCTTGTCCTCGACATAGGTCGGGGCCTTCAGCGCGTCTGCCGAGCGGCGCATGCCGCGCTTGGACGGGGAAGTCTTCCGTTTGGGTACGGCCATCTCATGCTCCGTTCTTCCATGGGCAGGCACTTTGCGACCGATTGCTAACCGGCTGGTGCCCGACCGAAGCTGTTCTTCAAAACGATGCGTTCCGGACCGCCGTGACTGCGCCCCGCAACGTTCCACGTCGCAAAGCCGCTCCGACCTCGAAAGGGCGACTGCATGGCTTCACCGTGACGGGAAATCCCGGTTGCCATAGCAAAGCTGGGAGGTTTTGGGAAGAGGTCCGACACCTCGATCCGCCCTTCGCCCGCTTCTGTCGCTAAAGGTCGGAGACTGATGCGTTCGAGACGGGCCCCGTCGGCCCGCCCCGGATCGTTTTTTCTGAGACCGTGTCTTACGCGGCATCCCGTTCCTCGGCGGCCTGCCGCAAGAGGCGCTCGGTCTGGGCTTCCTCGATCCGGCTGACCATGCGACTCGATTCCTCTTCGTCGCGGAAGAGCTTCGTCAAGGAGACGGCCGTATGAAGCAGCATGAGGGTCGCCATGGCATAAAATCCCTTTGCCGCGAAGCTGGCTTCCATGAAGTAGATGCCGCCGGCGTTCATCACGGCCGCAAGGGCGAAGCTCGCCGCAGTGAAGAGCTTCCAGGGACGGGTCGCGCGGGGATTGTAGCTAATCTGGTTCATCGGTTTTGGTCCTTGATGAGAGTGTGTTCGGTTGAATGTCGGTCGAAATGGGCGCGATCAGGCCGCCCCGGCCGTCGACGAGCGAGCTTTCAGCCGCTCCAAGACAGACTCGGCGCTGGTGCGGCGGGCCGGGCCACAGCCTTTTTCAGCCAGCTTGTCGGAAAGGCGATCCGCCGGATCGCGACCGTCGTCCATGTCGAGATTGTCGGCGATGGCGCGGGCATCCTCCGCGCCGCGCAGAAGGCGAGCCAGCGTGGCCTCCGCTTCGCCAAGCGTCGCATGATGCGCGCCGGTGACCGTGTCGCGGCGAAGCGAAGCCGTCTTGCCCATTGCATCGGCGAGTTGCAGGCCGCGTCCCAATTCCCTGATTCGCCGGCTGGCATCGGCAATGGCGCGAGCAAGTCGGGAAAGCTCACCCTCCAGTACCGCGATCGTCTTTGCGGCCGCGTCGCGATCGGCCTCGAGACCGGCGATCGCCTCAGCGGCTTCGAGGCTCAACCCCTCTTCGCCCTTCTCGATCGCTGCCAAGGCACGGGCCTCCAGATCGGAGATCCGGGTCGAGATCGCATCCCGGCGCGCAACCTCCCGACGATGCTCGTTCCGGGTCAGCGCTTCCGCTGCGCGCGCCCGAGACAGGCCGGCTGAAAGCTCGCGAATCCGTTGGCGCAAAATGGTGATGCCATTCGCATCGATCACGCTTTCGGCCCGGTCGTTTGCCTCGCCGCGCATGAGGGTCATAAATGCCTTCCACATGGCAGAGCCTTCCTTGAACGTTGTTCATGAATTGCAAGCTAGCAGAAGATGAACGATGTTCAAGACCAAAATGAACATCGTTCAAATTTTTAGAGGAGTGGACGTGGCGGCACGCAGTGACAAGCGCGAAGAGTTGAAGGCACGCCTCATCGTCGCGGCCCGTAAGCGGATCGAGGCGCAAGGGGTTCGCGGCCTTCGGGCGCGCGACATCACCAGTGACGCCGGATGCGCGTTAGGCGGTCTCTACAACGCCTTTGCCGACCTCCAGGACCTCATTATCCACGTCAATGGCGAGACGCTGGACGCGTTGGAGGCGCGCCTGAGCGCGGCCGTGTCGGCAGCGGGTACGGATCCGCGGGAACGCCTGGAAGCCCTGGCGCTCGCCTATCTCGATTTCGCCGGCGAGCACCGGGCCCTTTGGTTCGCGCTGTTCGATGCCGCATCCCTCGCCGATACGACGATCCCGGATTGGCATCGCGAACAGCAGCGTTCGCTGGTGGGGCTCATTGCCGAGCCCCTTCGCGCGATCGAAACCGAGCTGGACGAGGCGCATCTAGCGGCCCGCGCCCAAGCGCTTTTCGCAGCGGTGCACGGCATCGTGACGCTCAGCTTGGAGGAACGCACGATCGGCCTGTCCGGTGACCCCCTCGCCCATGAATTGAGGACGCTCGTCAGGCGGATGACGACGGCCCAGCTGTGAGCGTCGTTCGATCGTGACTGAACAAAAGACGATGTCTGCGCGGCGGTGATGACGCGCCTTGGAACAACGCTATATCCCTCATTCGGATGGAAAACAGCAATTCCCGCCAGGATTCGCCGGAGGTATGTGCCCCATCGCCGACGACCTCTGCCATAGGCCGTCAACCTAAAACGGCTCTCATTGCGGCGACCGATATCCAAACTAATGATCATGGTGGCTTTTTCAGACGAGTCGCCCACTTATCGAGGCGTTCGGCTCGCGCAGAGTTCACGACTTGACCATGACCGGCGGAACGACTCAAAGAACCATTGGCGATTTCATCGGAAGCGAATAATAACCGAGAAAGATCATCGGAGCCGCTCGTGTCAGGTCCATCATCGCTCGAGTCCTCGACGGACGCCGCCCTTTTTTTCGCCGACGAGCAAACGACGGGGCTTCTCGCCGCAATCGTGACCTCTTCCCAGGACGCGATCTTGAGCAAGACCTTGGACGGCATCGTCACGAGCTGGAACGGGGCGGCCGAGCGCCTGTTCGGCTACAGCGCCCAGGAAATGATCGGACGCTCGATCCGCACGCTGATCCCGGCCGACCGCCAGCATGAGGAAGACGATATTCTCGCTCGTATCTCCAGCGGAAAGCGGATCGAGAATTACGAAACCATGCGCCTTGCGAAGGATGGGCGGCTTCTCGACCTGTCAGTGACGATCTCTCCCCTGCGCGACCGTGGCGGCCGTATCGTCGGCGCCTCCAAGGTGGCGCGGGACATCAGCGACCGGCGACGCTACGAGCGGCATGTCGAGACGCTGCTGATGGAGATCAATCACCGTTCGAAGAACCTTCTCGGTGTCGTGCAGGCAATCGCCTTCCAAACCCAGGCGAACGACATCGCCGACTATCGCGCGCGGTTCGCCGATCGCCTTCAAGCCCTTTCGACCAATCAGAGCCTTATCATCGAAGGCGATTGGCGCTGCGTCGACATGGCGGCGCTCGCCCGCAACACATTCGATACGCTCCTCGAAGGCGAAAGACCGCGCGTTTCCTTCGATGGTCCCGCGCTCACCGTGCGGCCGGCGGCGGCCCAGTCGATCGGCCTCGCTCTTCACGAGCTGCTTGCCAATGCTCGCCGCCATGGCGCCTTGAAAGAGAGCAAGGGCCATGTCGTTCTCGCTTGGCAGCTGGAGAGCGAGCGCTTCACGCTCACCTGGCGCGAAAAGGACGGGCCGATCCCTCATCCGCGCGAAAAAGTCGGTTTCGGGACGAGGCTCATCACGCGGCAGATCGAAGCCAGCTTGGACGGCACGGCACGACTCGAATTCCAGCCTCATGGCCTCTTCTGGCAAATCATAGCGCCGGCCGAGACCGTAATTTACGATCCGTTGAACGACCGTTGAGGCCGATGGCCTGAGCCCGCCGCTGGCAATTTGGCGCGGCCTTGCATCTCAGATAAATCAGAACGGCAGGCTGAACTGCGTCTCGCTTGCGCCCGATCCCTTTTCCGCCACCGGACTCAAAGAGGACAAGGTTACCCCCAGAAGCCGAACCCCCTTCTCAACCGGCAGGATCGGGCCGAGAAGCGAAAGCGAGGCCTCCTCCAGCGCCTCGATCGATGCGATCGGATCGCGGCTCGACTGGCTTCGGGTGATCTGCCGAAAATCGGCGAACTTCACCTTCAGCGTCACGGTCCGCCCGCGCACGCCGCTCGTCTCGGCATGGCGCCAGACCTTCGCGATGATCGGTTTCAAGGCCTCGGCCATGGCCTCGAAGCGATAGAGATCCTCGAAGAAGGTGTTTTCCGCTCCGACGGATTTGCGAATGCGGTTCGCCCGCACCGGCCGCTCGTCGATGCCGCGGGAAATGCCGTAATAATAGCTGCCGGCCTTGCCGAAGCGTTCGGTGAGAAAGGCGAGCGAGCAATTGCGCAGATCCTTGCCGGTCTCAATGCCGAGTGCCTGCATCTTTCGGGCGGTCGCCGGGCCGACACCATGAAAGCGGCCGATCGGCAAGGTCTCGACAAAGGCCGGCCCCATGGCGGGCGTCACGACGAAGAGCCCGTCGGGCTTGCGATGGTCCGAGGCGAGCTTGGCGAGAAACTTGTTGTAGGAGACGCCCGCCGAGGCGGTCAGGCTCGTCGCCTCGCGGATCGTCTTTCGGATCTCTTCGGCGATCTGGGTCGCCGAGGCTATCCCTTTCAAATTCTCGGTCACGTCGAGATAAGCCTCGTCGAGCGAAAGCGGCTCGATCAGGGGCGTATAGTCGGCGAAGATCGCGCGGATTTCTTGAGAGATGGCCTTATAGACCTCGAAACGCGGCTTGACGAAGATGAGGTCCGGGCATCGGCGCTTGGCCGTGACCGACGCCATGGCGGAGCGCACGCCGTATTGGCGGGCCTCATAGCTTGCGGCGGCAACGACCCCGCGTTCGCGGGACCCGCCGACCGCTACGGGTTTGCCCCGCAGCGTTGGATCGTCGCGCTGCTCGACCGATGCGTAGAAGGCGTCCATGTCGATATGGATGATCTTGCGCGGCGGCGACGGCGGCAGCCCCTCTGAAGAGTTGCGCCCCTGGCCTGTCTCAAGCGAGACGGGCCGTGATTCGTTTTGGCCGGAAAGGTCTGACTCAGCACCCATCGCTCTTAGCGGTTCCGATCCTCATGCTCCTGCGAGGCGCCCTGCCGAGTCGCGTCGGTGATTGTCGTGCCGTTCAGACGCCGCGATCGGGTCTCCCATGTCAATTCGTCTCCCCTAAGTCCCCAAGCGCGAGCAAGACCACGATCTTCATTTCACCGAGGGAGCCGCATGGCCGCCAAATCGATCGACCACGCTTTCACCGCAACGGACATGACGGGGGCGGCCTCCGACCCGACCTATGCCGGCGCCCTCTCCTTCATGCGGCGCAAATTCACCAAGGACGTGGCGGGCACCGACGTCACCGTCTGGGGCGTGCCCTTCGACGCGGCCGTCTCCAACCGCCCCGGCGCCCGCTTTGGCTGCCAGGCCATGCGCCGGGCCTCGGCGATCTTCGACAACGACCCGCAATATCCCTTCCATGCCGACCTCTTCGAAGCGCTGTCGGTCGCCGATTATGGCGACTGTCTCCTCGACTATCGCCTGCCCGAAACCGCCCATTCGCTGATCGAGGCCGAAGCGGAGGACCTCCTCGCCAAGACCGGCTTTCTCCTGACGCTCGGCGGCGATCATTCGATCACCCATCCGCTCCTCACGGCCCATGCGGCCCGCCACGGCAAGCTTTCGCTCGTCCAGTTCGATGCCCATCAGGACACTTGGCCCTTGGCGAAGGACGCTCAGGGACACAGGCGCGTCGATCACGGCTCCTTCGTCAAGGCCGCGGTGGAGGACGATCTCATCGATCCGGCGACCTCGATCCAGATCGGCATCAGAACCCATGCGCCGGAAGTTTGCGGCCTCCAGATCCTCCACGGCTACGAGATCGAGGAGATGAGCGCGACGCAGATCGCCGAGGCGATCTATGAGCGCACTGGCGGGACGAATGTCTATCTCTCCTTCGACATCGACTGCCTCGACCCCGCCTTCGCGCCCGGCACGGGAACGCCGGTCTCGGGCGGGCCGTCATCGGCCAAGATCCTCGCGGTGCTCCATCATCTGAAGAACCTTCAGCTCGTCGGCGCCGACGTCGTGGAAGTCGCGCCTGCCTACGACCACGCCGACATCACCGCCATCGCCGGCGCTACGGTCGCGCTTTATGTTCTGGGCAATCTGGCGGAGAAGAAGGGGCGTTGAGACGAGTTCAACCAAGACGGAAACAAAAGGACTCAAGAGCCCTCGGCCCAATCCTCGCGCCCGTGACGAACGCGAACGATGAGAATGCCGCCGGGTTCTTCGATAAAAAAGATGAGATGCGCGCGATGCGGATGAACCCGAACGGCTGGCGTCATTTCGGAACGAAGTCGGGCGAGTTTGGGATTGGCCGCCAGCATCTCCAACACCCCGGTTAGCCGACGATGATAGGATGCGGCTTGGTGAAGACCGAAAATCTCCGCGCCTTCAACATAAAGACGCTCGATATCGTCGGCGGCCTTTCTCGTGAGCCGGTAGCCCATCTCGATCAGCGTATCTGTGGTGGATTATCCTTCCAGCTCTTTACCGCGTCTGCTTCGATCTCCGCCATCGTGCGTTCGCTGATGCCACTCTCGAGGCCTTCCGCGACGAGGCGCTCCATCGCGTTGATCTTCGCGGCCCGTTCCTGGTCACGCCGAATGAGGTCGCGGACATAGTCGCTGGCATTGCTGTAGCGCCCACTGTCGGCTTGAGCCTCCACCCAAGCCTTCATGGGCTGCGGCAAGGAGATATTCATCGTTGCCATGATCGGCCCTTTTTGCATTCGACCACTCGATTTTGGCAAAGTTTGCCAGGATCGCAAGCCAACCGACAATCCCGCCATCATCTCGACTCGCGGCCTCGTTAGGCGCTGACACACATTTTGAGTGGCGGCACCGGCCGATCTGGTTCACTCGACGGATCCGAACCCGCCCGACAGACCAAAGGTTTCGACCGCTTATGTCCCAGACCGCGCCGCTTCCCTTCATCGATCTTGCCACCCAGCAGGCCCGCATTCGCGCCAAGGTGGACGCGCGCATGGCCGCCGTGCTGGATCACGGCGCCTACATCATGGGCCCGGAGACCGCTCAGCTGGAAGACGAGCTCTCGGCCTTTGGCGGGATGAAACACACCTTGTCATGCGCCTCCGGGACCGATGCCCTGGCGCTGCCCTTGATGGCTTGGGGCCTGAGAACAGGCGATGCGGTCTTCTGCCCCTCCTTCACCTTCGCCGCGACGGCGGAAGTCGTCGCCTGGCTCGGCGCCGTCCCCTACTTCGTCGATGTGGACCGGGCGACGATGAATATGGATCCGGTCTCGCTGGAAGCGGCCATCGCCGACTGCAAGCGCGAGGGTCGCCTCAAGCCGAGGATCGTCATCGCCGTCGACCTCTTCGGCCAGGCTGCCGACTATGCCGCGATCCGCGCGATCTGCGACCGGGAAGGCCTGAAGCTCATTTCAGACGCAGCGCAAGGCTATGGCGCGACGGTCGGCGGTCAGATGTCGAGCCGCTGGGCCGACGTGGTCGCGACAAGCTTCTTCCCGGCAAAACCGCTCGGCTGTTATGGCGATGGCGGCGCGGTCCAGACCGATGACGACGAGCTGGCCCATGTCATGCGCTCCCTTCGCATTCACGGTCAGGGCAAGGACAAATATGACTGCGTGCGCATCGGCATGAATGGCCGCATGGACACGCTTCAGGCCGCGATTCTTCTGGAAAAGCTTGCGATCTTCCCGGATGAGATCGAGGCCCGCATGGCAATCGCCAGGCGCTATGGCGAGCGGCTGGGTGACGCCGTCATCCCGCAACAGCTCGCTGAGGGCGCGGTCTCGACCTGGGCGCAATATACGGTGCGCCTGCCCAAGCCCGAAAAGCGGGGCGCGATCCAGATCGCCATGCGCGAAAAGGGCGTGCCGACGGCGATCTATTATCCGCTGCCGCTGCATCGCCAGACGGCCTATGAGCCCTATCCGGTGACGGGCGGCAAGCTCGCCGCGACGGATGCCCTGGCCGACGAGGTGTTGAGCCTGCCCATGCATGCTTACTTGAACGAAGCGAACCAGGACCGGGTGGTCGACGCGCTGCTGTCAGCCTTGAAGGCCTGACAGATCGCTTCACGCAAGCGTCTTACACCTGACGCCAGTTTGCGTTAAACGCGGCGGCCAAACCGTGCCGCGCGCGAGCGGCAGCGGCCGGACGACGGATAGAGAAGGATGGATGAAATGGCGGACAAGATCAGGATCGGAGTCCTCGGTGCGAGCGGCTATACGGGCGCCGATCTCGTCCGCCTCGCCTATACCCATCCGAAGATCGAGATCACGACGCTGACGGCGAACAGCCATGCCGGCAAGCCGATGAAGGCGGTCTTCAAGCATTTCTCCCACGTCACCCTGCCCGATCTCGTCACCATCGACGATGCCGACTGGTCTTCGGTCGACGCGGTCTTCTGCGGTCTGCCTCATGGCACGACCCAGGCGATCACCAAGTCGATCTTCCAGTCCCACCCGCATGTGAAGATCCTCGACATGTCGGCCGATTTCCGGCTGAAGGATCCGGCTGCCTATAAGGAGTGGTACGGGCTCGATCATGTGGCGACGGACATTCAGCCCGAGGCCGTCTACGGCCTGACCGAGCTCTATCGCGACGATATCGCCAAGGCCCGGCTCGTCGCTTGTCCGGGCTGTTATCCGACCGCCGTGCTCCTCTCCCTGGTGCCGCTCGCCAAGAGCGGCCTGATCGACGCGACCGACATCGTCATCGACGCGAAGTCCGGCGTCTCGGGCGCTGGGCGGGGCCTCAAGGAAAACACGCTCTTCTGCGAAGCGGGCGAAGGCCTGTCGCCCTATTCGGTCGGCAAGCACCGCCACAGCGCCGAGATCGAGCAGGAGATCGGTTTCGCGGCAGGCCTCGACGGTCTGAGGGTCAATTTCACGCCCCATCTTATCCCCATGAGCCGGGGCGAGTTGACGACCTCCTATGTGCGGATGAACCAGGGTGCGAGCGCCGCCGATCTGCGCCAGCTTCTCATCGACGCCTATGCGTCAGACCCCTTCGTCACCGTGCTCGACGAGGGCGTCCTGCCCCAGACCCAGATGGTGCGCGGCTCGAATTATGTCGCAATGAACGTCGTGCCAGACCGCATTCCAGGCCGGGCGATCGTCATCTCGACGCTCGACAATCTGGTGAAGGGCTCGGCAGGCCAGGCCCTGCAGAACTTCAACATCGCCTATGGGCTTGAAGAGACGATGGGCCTGAAGCAGCTGCCGCTGTTTCCGTGAGTCACTGCGGCCGCCCTTCCCGGCTTATAGGGGAAGGGCGACCGCCAATGACACGCAGCTTATCCTTCGCTCGCGCCGAGATTGTCGCTTAGAAACGCCTGGAACACCGACCAGGAATTCTCGTCCGCCCGCTCCTGATAGCGGTCGGAGCCGAAGACCGTGAAAGCGTGCGGGGCACCGGAATAGACGTGGAGCCCATAGGTGATGCCGGCCTCTTCCAATGTGCGGGCGAGATCGGCGGCGTCCGAGATCGGGATCGACGTGTCCGCGCCGCCATGGGCGATCAGGATCGGCGCCGTGTCGGCCGGATAGCTCTGACCTTCGGGCGTTGCGAGCCCGCCATGGAAGGTCGCGTAGCCGGCGACGTCCTCAGCCGCCCCCGATCGCGCGAGTTCGAGAACCGCCGCTCCGCCGAAGCAATAGCCCATCACCACCGCCTGATCGCTGCTCGAGCGCTCCCGCGCAGTTTCGAGGCCGGCAAGGATGCGCGCCCGCATCGCCTCGCGGTCGTCATAGAGTTTCGCGGTTTCAGCCTTCTTGGCATCCGTCGTCTCAGGCCGATTGCCGGCGCCGTAAAGATCGAGAGCAAAGGCGTCATAGCCCATTTCGGCGAGCATATCGGCGCGGCGTTCTTCATAGTCTGTCAGGCCGTCCCAGTCATGAATGACGAGGACGAGCCCCTTCGCCTCGCCCGAGGCCGGCGCGTAATAGCCCTGATAGTCCGCCCCATCGGCCGAATAATCGACAGTCTCGCCGGCGCTGGCGAGGGACGTTCCAATCAACAGAAGAATGCTCGACGTCGTCGCCTTCAGGCCGTGGCTTGCTCTGCCCATGATCCATCTCTCCCAATCCGTTTCGGTCAGGACAGAGAGTAAGACGGCTCGGGGTCATGAGAACCGCTCGAAACGCGGGCTCCCTTCAAACATCGATCAAAGCTTCGTAAGCGACGGGCTTTGCGAGGGCTCTCAATGGGCAAAAGCCGGTCGCGGATATTCGCCTTTCAGCCCGCGCGCATGGGCGACCGCGAGGATGAGCACGACCATGCCGAACAGCTGATGGAGCAGCGCCCAGCCGATCGGCACGACGAGAAGCAGGGTCGTGATGCCGATCAAGGCTTGCACGAGAACCGCACCGACGAGGATCCAGGCCGAGCGGGCGTGCCGCGTGCCGGGCGACAGGCGCTGAGCGGCGAGCGCATGGATGAGCACCACGGCGAACAGCGTATAGGCCGTCATCCGATGCATGAACTGCACCGTCAGATAATCCTCGAACAGGCTTCGCCAGGCCGGCTCCATGGCGAATAGGCCGGAGGGGATGAAGGCGCCGTCGATGAGCGGCCAAGTGTTGTAGATGAGACCGGCATTGAGCCCGGCGACGAGCCCGCCGAGATAGATCTGCAGCAAGGCGAGGCCGACGATGAAGAGCGCGACCGGCAGCGACCCGGCGGTGGGCGGGGCGACGATCGGCCGGCGCTTCAGCCCATCGGCGATCCAGACGGTCGAGGCCAGAATGATCGAGGCGATCGTCAGATGGGTCGCCAGGCGATATTGGCTTACATCGGTGCGCTCGACGAGGCCGGAAGAGACCATCCACCAGCCGATACCACCCTGCACGGCCCCGAGTGCCAAAACGGCCGAAAGCCGCGGCTTGAGAAAGGGTTCGAGGCGTCCGGTCAGCCAGAAGAAGGCCAGAGGCAGCGCGAAGACGATGCCCACGCCCCGCGCCAGAAGCCGGTGCGCCCATTCCCACCAATAGATCGTCTTGAACGCATCAAGGCTCATGCCCCGATTGATCTCCTGATATTGGGGAATGCGCTTATAGAGCTCGAACTCCTCCTGCCACTCGGCGGCCGAGAGCGGCGGAACGACCCCGTGGATCGGCTTCCATTCGGTGATGGACAGGCCCGATTCGGTCAGCCGCGTCGCGCCGCCGACGACGACGAGCGAGACGACCATGATCGCCACCACCGTCAGCCAGACGCGGATGGCGAAGCGATTACGGGCATAGGGTTCATCGGCCGACACATCGACCGTCTCGAAGGTGGCTGTGCTCATGGGCCGGTGCTTTGCCCCCATTTTCGCGTCGCCGCAAGCGGCGCGTGGTCGCAAGGCCTCCAGAGCCATTTCAGGTCCGATGAGGCCCGCTTCGCCGCGTCGCAGAGCCGAAAGGGTTCAAAAGCTCGGCCCGGCTTGCCATAGAGAGCGAATGAAGGCTCGATCGAGCCTGTGGACCGCTCGTCGAACTGCCAGGAGCATCATGCCCGTCCGGCTCAAGAAATTCATCGGGACCTTCGTGATCCTGTTCCTCGTCCTCGTCTACGCCCTCTTCGCCACGGCGATCGCGTCCACCTATTTGGCGGAATCGAGCGGCTGGGTGCATCTGGCCTATTTCTTATTTTCCGGCTTTCTGTGGGTGCTGCCGGCCATGTGGGTCATCAAATGGATGGAGACCCCGCCCAAGCGCTGACTGACGCCTCAAGCGAGGGACCCGGGCCCAATGACGGCTTGCGACCGCCTCACGCCGTGCGCGAAAAACTCGCCCGATTGCGTTGCCAGACCGAGAAATTGAGGCAAGACGCGATCGTCACCCAGACGAGATAGGGGGCGAGAAGCAGCCCGGCCGTCACATCGATCGGATAGAACAGGGCAATATTGGCGGCGACCAACAGCCAGAGAAGGATCACATCCACGAAAGCGAGATCGCCCCGCCTGAGCCCGAAGAAGAAGAACGACCAGGCAGCGTTTACGATCAGCTGCAACCCATAAATCGCAAACGGCAAAGCGACGAGCCCGACGGCCTCGAACACCCGCCAGCCGGCGATGGCGATCATCACATAAAGGACGGACCACACAACCGGGAACGCCCAATTCGGCGGCGTCCAACCCGGCTTATCCAGCTTTTCATACCAGGGACCCGGCCGGAAGATGGCCCCGCTCATCGCAACCGCGAAGACGATGGCGAGAAAGACGAGAAAGCTGAGGATCGAAGGAAGCGACATGGGCCACCCGTATCGGGAGTGATGGTTCACCGAAGATCGGCCTTTATGCCACGAATGCAAGGTGGAAGCTTTCCCGGCTTGCCTCGCGCGCTTTCATATCGATCATCCAAAACGGCATTGGGGCTTTTTCAAAGAACCCTATGTCCTTTGCCATGACCTATTCGATCATCGGATTTGACCCTGAGAGCGGCGCCGTCGGCGGTGCCGTCCAATCGAAATTCCCCGGTGTCGCCTCGATCGTGCTTCATGGCGACGCGCGCGCCGGAATGATTCACACCCAGGCCTTTTCCAATCCGGATCATGGCCGCGACGGGTTGGACCTCATGCGTCTTGGCGCAACGCCCGAGGACGCGATCGCCATTCTGACCCGCAGCGATGCGGCCAGTGGCCAGCGCCAGATCGCGGCGATGGGGCTCGACGGCTCTGCGGCCTTTCATACCGGCGCCGAGATCGCCGGCTGGCTGGGCGTCAGCGGCGGGCTTGCCGGGACCCATTGCGTCGCCATCGGCAATTCCCTTTCCAATGACGGGGTCCTGAGGGCCATGACGACGGGGTTCGAGGAAGCGTCCGGCGATCTTGCCGAAAGGCTGATCACGGCGCTTGCAGCTGGGCGCGACGCCGGCGGCGAGTTTCGCGGACAACAGGCGGCCGGTGTTCTCGTCGTGAAGGCCGGCGGCGGCTATGGCGGGCGAAGCGGTCGGATGGTCGATATCTCCGTCTATGACCATGACCAACCGATCGACGAACTGGCCCGCTGCTACCAGCTTCACAAGCTGTCCTATTTTTCCTCCGACCCCACCAAAGTTCGGCCGATCGACGAAGCGACGGCCGCTTATCTCAAAGGCGTTCTCAAACGCGGAGGGCTTCTCGATCAGCCCACAGCGAATGGCTGGGGCGAGGCCGAGATCGCGGCCATGGCCCGCTTTATGGGTCAGGAGAACTACGACAATCGCATCCGCGACGACGCCCTGATCGACGAGGAGGTTCTCGCCGACATCAAGGCCAAGCATGGCGTGTAAATGCTCAGGCGCCGGGCGTGCGCGCTCGCTGCGCCTTGCGTCGTTCGAGACCGAGGCGGCTCTCACGCCAGATGATGAAGATACCGGCCGCCACCACGATCGCCCCGCCGGTCACCGTCCAGAGGCTGACCGGCTCAGCGAAGAGGAAGGCGCCGATCATGATCGCCAGAATGAGCGAGGAATATTCGAAGGGCGCGATGGTCGAGGTGTCGGCGAAGCGATAGGCGGATGTGAGAAGCAGCTGACCGATCCCGCCCAAAATGCCGGCGGTCACCAGCAGCGCCGTCTGGCTCGGGCTGGTGGCGATCCAACCGAAGGGGACCGTGAACAGCGAGAAGAAGGTCGAGGTCAGGGTGAAATAGAGGACGATCGTCGCCGTCGCCTCGCGCTGTGCGAGCTTGCGCACCTGGATCATCGCGATGGCGGCGACCATCGAGGATCCGAGGACCGCGAGGATCCCCGAAATCTCAGCGGCCTCCAGCGCCTCACCGCCGATCGTAAAGCGCGGCAGGGTGACGACGGCGACGCCGCACAGCCCGACTGCGACCGCCGTCCAACGATAGGCGCGCACCGTCTCCCCGAGAAACAGGGCGGCCAGCACCACCGTAATGAGTGGCGTCGCATAGTTGATCGTGATCCATTCGGGATAGGGCAGCTTGGTGATCGAATAAAAGCCGAGCACCATCGAGGTGACGCCGATGAAGCCGCGCCAGAGATGGCCTTTGAGGTCGTCGGTGCGCAGGGCCGTTGTCAGGCCTTTCAGATAGGCGAGATAAAGCGCGACGGGCAGGAGTGCGAAGAAGGAGCGGAAGAACACCACTTCGCCAGCCGGAACCTCGTCGCCCGCCGCCTTGATGGCCGTCTGCATCGCGACGAAGCAGAGGATGGAGACGAGTTTCAGGAGAATGCCCCGCATAGGGCTTTCGACGGGCGATTGTGGTGGCAACGCCATGGAGCGACTTTCTTTCACGCAGATCGCGGGAGATGGCCTTCTAAGGCCGCCGCCCCTCCCCGACGTTCGGCCTCGAACCCGATCCGCTTCTTGATCTGGCGCCCGGCGCGCGGGGCCTTTCGCCCCTGCGCTCGCAGAAGCGCCGACCCTTACCCAAATTGCAAAGCGCGAGGGTCCTGTCTACCTAAGCTCGAAGATTGAAAAGGAACCGTTCATGCTGCGC
This sequence comes from Fulvimarina manganoxydans, assembly GCF_900176465.1. Lineage (GTDB taxonomy): Bacteria > Pseudomonadota > Alphaproteobacteria > Rhizobiales > Rhizobiaceae > Fulvimarina > Fulvimarina manganoxydans. The sequence continues at coordinate 251,182 of NZ_FWXR01000001.1, read as the reverse complement.
ACCGACACCGGCCAGACCGTCAAGCTGTCCGATTATCGCGAGACCGACTTCGTCTTCGAGAGCGTCGCTCTGACGATCCGCCTGTTCGAAGGCCGGGCCGAGATCGTCTCCGAGCTGACCCTTCATCGTCGCCCGAATACGGCGCCGGATGCACCGCTTGTGCTCGACGGTGACGAACTCCGCCTGATCAGCATCGAGATGAACGGCGAGACGCTCGCCTCCGACCGGTTCGATGCGACCCCCGATCAATTGACCGTCAGGGATTGCCCCGCGTCAGGCAGCTTCACTTTGACGATCGGCACCGAGATCGTGCCCGAAGACAACACCAAGCTGATGGGGCTTTATCGCTCGAACGGCGTCTGGTGCACCCAATGCGAGGCGGAGGGCTTCCGCCGTATCACCTATTTCTACGACCGCCCGGATGTCCTCATCCCCTACCGGGTGCGGATCGAGGCCGACAGACAGGCCGCGCCGGTGCTGCTGTCCAATGGCAATCCCGCCGATACCGGGGAGCTCGAAGGCGGGCGCCATTATGCGGTCTGGAACGACCCGTTCAACAAGCCGGCCTATCTCTTCGCCATGGTGGCAGGAGACCTGGAACTCCTTTCGGACAGCTTCACGACCTCAGGCGGGCGCAATGTGTCCCTCGGCATTTATACGGAAAAGGGACGCTCGTCCCAGGCCGTCTATGCCATGGACGCCCTGAAGCGCTCGATGGCATGGGACGAACGCCGCTTCGGCCGGGAATACGATCTCGACGTCTTCAACATCGTCGCGATCTCCGACTTCAATATGGGGGCGATGGAGAACAAAGGTCTCAACGTCTTCAACCACAAATATGTTCTTCTCGACCCGGACACGGCGACCGACCAGGACTATGCCGGCGTCGAGACGGTCATCGCCCACGAATATTTCCACAACTGGACCGGCAACCGCATCACTTGCCGCGATTGGTTCCAGCTCTGTCTCAAGGAAGGCCTGACGGTCTATCGCGACCAGGAATTCTCGGCCGACGAGCGCGAGCGAACGGTTCAGCGCATCGGCTCGGTGCGCCGATTGAAGAGCCTGCAGTTCCCAGAGGATCAGGGCCCGCTCCAGCACCCTGTCCGCCCGAAAGAATATCGCGAGATCAATAACTTCTATACGGCGACGGTCTATGACAAGGGCGCCGAATTGGTCCGCATGATCGCCACCCTTCTCGGCGAAGAAGGCTTTCGCGCCGGGATGGACCTTTACTTCGATCGGCACGATGGCGAGGCGGCCACGATCGAGGCCTTTCTGACCTGTTTCGAGGATGCGACCGGCACCGATCTGTCGCGTTTCGCGCTCTGGTACCATCAGGCCGGGACCCCGACGCTGACCGTCGAGGAGCGTTACGAGGAGGCGTCCGACCGCTACACCGTGACGCTCAGCCAGTCGCTCGAACAGGGTGCGGCGGGAACAGGCACGGAGCCGATGCTCATGCCGGTGCGTCTCGGCCTTGTCGGGCCGAATGGCGAGGATCGTGATGTGAGCCCCAGCCATGGCGCCGAGCTTTTGGACGGTGTCGTCCACCTTTCCGAAGCCAACGAGACGCTGGTTTTCGAGAATGTCGGCGGCAAACCCTATCTCTCGGTCCTCCGGGATTTTTCAGCGCCTGTCACCTTGAAGCACGAGCAGAGCGAGGCCGACCGGATCGCGCTCGCGCGCCTCGATCCGAACCCGTTCAACCGCTGGCGCATTCTCAACGACCTTCTCGGCGAGACGCTGGCGGCAGCCTCTGCCAAGCCCGCCTCGGAAAACACCACGCCGCTTTCGGCGGGCGTTGTCGACGCCATCGTGTCGAGCGCTGGTGACGACGCTCTCGATCCGGCCTTCCGGGCGCAGATCCTGGCATTGCCGGGCGAGGCGGAAGTCGCGCGTCTCATCGGGCGCAATGTTGATCCCGACGCCGTGTTCGAAACCTTGAACGCGGCCCGTCAACAAATCGCCGACACCGGTTCTGAGGTCTTTGCGCGGCTCGTCGCGGGCGCGCCCGCCGACGAGGCCTTCTCGCCGGACGCCGAGAGTGCGGGCCGACGGGCTCTTGCCAACGGCGCCCTCGGCTATCTCTGCCTGGCCGATCGCTCGCCCCAGCGGGCAGCGGAGCGCTTTGCACGCGCCTCCAACATGACCGATCGCCAAGCGGCGCTGACGATCCTCGCCTTCCGCTTTCCCGATGCGAAGGAGACGGAGGATGCCTTTGCGGCCTTCTACGATCGGCATCAACGCGACGATCTCGTGCTCGACAAGTGGTTCGCGATCCAGGCGGCAGCGCCGGGCGCGTCTAGACTAGAAAAAGTGAACACACTGTTGTCGCATCCGCGATTCACGTTACGGAATCCCAATCGAGCCCGGTCCCTGATCGGGTCCTTTGCGGGACTAAATCCGGTGGCTTTCCACAGAGCCGATGGCGCTGGATATGCTTGGGTCGCGGATCGTCTTGCCGAACTTGACGCGATCAACCCCCAAATTTCAGCGCGTCTGGCCACGGCCTTTCGCGCCTGGCGCACCTTGGAGCCGACACGCTGCGAGGCGGCCGAGATGACCCTGAGGAAATTGGCGGCGATGCCACAGTTGTCCACAGACTTGAAGGACATTGTGGACAGAACCTTGGCCTAGTGCCGTCAAGGCTTGCCGAGAAAAATTTACCCCGTCGTCAGCTATGGACAAGCTGATTCGGCTCTGATGAATTCCAAGTGATTCGGACGTGCGGTGTTCCGAATCACTATGATGCGGCTACGGGGTGTTGAACATGCGGGCTGACGCGATCTTCGCGTCGGCGGGTATCCTATTGTCTAAAATAGGGTATCCGCTGGAATCCAGGCACGGCGTCAAGGGCTATGCCCGCGTGCTTGCAGAGCCGGCCTATAGTGGCATCGTCGGGTCGGAGCGCCTTCTCCGGCAAGCCATCCCCATTCTCATTCTCACCTTTCTGGCCGTCGCGGCGCTCATTCGTTTCGCCGCGCTGGCCGAACAGCGGGACATGCTGGAGAGCGATGTGCGTCGCGACCTTCTGATCGCCGCGCATTTGTTGGTCGCCGAAAGCAGCGGCGCCGAAGCCGCGAACAACAAGCTGGAAGCGCTCCAGACCCTTTTGACCAGCGGTCTTCCGGCCGAGCTTCTGGAAGCCGGGCGCCATATCGTCGTCAGCGACCAATCGGGCAAGATCGTCCAGACCATGCCGGGACTGGAAGGTCTGATCGGTAATGATCTCGCCGGCACTCTCGGCATTGCCAAGAAGCGACTGAGCCTCGGCTATCGTGCCACGATCATCTCTGGCGACTACCGAGGCGAGGACGTCCTGACCGCCAGCGCCAAGCTCGACGACGAGTTGGGCCTCGTCACGATCTTTCAGACGGACGACTATCTGACGACTTGGAAGCGCGACGTCTCGGTCAATGTCACGCTCTTTGCCCTGACGAGCCTCATTCTGCTCGTCATCCTCTACGCCTATTTCCGACAAGCAGGCCGCGCCCAGGACGCGGATGCGCTCTATCAGGAGACCCACGATCTCGTCGACACGGCGCTCTGCCTCGGCCATTGCGGTCTGTGGGATTGGGACGTGGCACGCGGCAGCGTCTATCTTTCACCCTCCTTCTACGAAATGCTCGGCATGCGTCCCCGCGAGGAGCCGATGCGCTTTCGCGATCTCGAGCCTCTCCTTCATCCCCAGGACGCCAATCCCCTGCGGATCGCCCGAGGCGTCATCGCCGGAAAAGCCAGCCATGTGGATCACACCTTCCGCATCCGTCGCCAGCACGGCGACTATATGTGGCTACGCGCCCGCGCCGAGATCACGCGCACCCGCAACGGCGACATCCACATGGTCGGCATCGCCGTCGACGTCAGTGACCAGCAGGCGCTGGCCGAGAAGACGAGCGAAGCCCATCGCCAGCTGCACAGCGCCATCGAGAATATCTCCGAGACCTTCGTTCTGTGTGACGAGGACGATCGGATCGTCCTGTGCAATTCCAAATACCGCGCGATCTTCGGGCTGACGGAAGGCGACACCCGGGAAGGCACGCATCTCGGTGCGATCATCAAGAAGAGCCGCAAGCCGATCGAGAGCCGCAGCATCACCAGCCCGACATTCCAGGAAGGCGAACGCGCCTCCGAAATTTTGATGCCGGACGGTCGTTGGTTGCTTCTATCCGAGCGTCACACGCGCAATGGCTTCATTTCCATCGGCGCGGACGTCACCCAGCTCAAGCTTCAGCAGTCGCGTCTGCACGAATCCGAGCGCCGTCTGATGGCGGTCATTCGCGACCTGACGGACACCAAGCGCGACGCCGAACGCAAGGCCGCCCAGCTTCAGGAGCTGAATGCCAGCTTCAAGGTCGAGAAGAACCGAGCCGAGATCGCCTCGCGTGCGAAGACGACGTTCCTCGCCAATATGTCCCACGAGTTGCGCACGCCGCTCAATGCGATTCTCGGCTTCTCGGAAATCCTGCGCCATGGCACCTTCGGCCCGCTCGGATCGCCGAAATATGCCGAATATGTCGAAGACATCCACGACAGCGGCGCATTCCTTCTGCGACTGATCGACGACATTCTGGACATGGCGAAGATCGAGGCGGGGCGGATCCAGCTTTCCCCGCAGGTCTTCGCCCTGACCGACGTGGTCGGCGAGGCGACGCGCATCATCGACATCCCGGCCGGGCGCAGCAACGTCACGATCGAGATGACATCGGCCGAGGACATCGTCCTCAAGGCCGACAAGCGCGCCATCAAGCAGGTGCTTCTCAACCTGATGTCCAACGCGGTAAAATTCAGCGAGCCGGGCGGAACGGTCCGTGTCGAGGCGAAAGCTCGCGGCAAGGCAGCCATCATTTCCGTCGCCGATCACGGACAGGGCATCGCGCGCGAGGCGCTCGCCAAGCTCGGCCGCCCCTTCGAACAGACCGAATGCGAGCTCACCCGCAATAAGAAGGGCACAGGCCTCGGCCTCGCCATCGCTCGCTCGCTCATCGAGCTTCACGGCGGACGGATGCGCATCGCCTCGACGCTCGGCGAAGGCACGATCGTGACGATCCGCCTCCCCCTCGAAGGACAGGCGCCGCTCACGCTCCAGGCGAACCCAAAGCTGGAGCCGGCTCTGGTCGCGTGACGAGCGCGGCAGCGCGACCCTCGCGATGCGATTCGATTATTGAACAGTCGGTGGCAGCGGTCATTTCACCGATCCGCGCCACGTCCCGCCTGGAGAAAGCAATTTATTAGGCTTGCATGACTTAGGGTCGTTCTCAATGACCCGTCGCTGACGCGTATGTCTCCTGGAGAAACGCGCCCTTGAGCCGACGGCGACCGCACCGGAACCGGGACCGCCGCGATGAAGCATTTCAACGATCCCATGCCGTTCTCGCCCAAGGCCGTCCAGGCGTTCGAGCCGGGCGGCGATCTCTCGGGCCAGCAAAGCGAGCTCAATTTCCTCGCCGCTCGCATTGCCGAGCATTACCGCAGTGACTTTCTGACGCCGCGTCTCGTCACCGGATTTTGGCGCGGCGTGGAAGGTGCGCTTCTCGCCCTCGGTGGCTTTCTGCTTCTCGCCGGCCATGTCGGCATCCGAACCCCTTTCCTCACCTCTTACATCCTGATGATTATCGTCGGCGCCGGCCTCGGCGTCGTTGCGATCGGGGCATTCGGCGGTTACCGCATGTCGGTCCTTCGCGGCTCGATGAGCCAGCTATGGCGCCCTGCCATCGCATGGGCCCTAGCCATCGTCACCATGGCGGCCGCGCTCTTCTTCATTTATGGCGACGTCGTCCATTCTCGGCTGTTTCTCGGCGGCTGGGCCGTTAGCGGCGTTTGCGCCCTTTCGATCGGCCGGCTGATCCTGCGCTCGCGCATTCGGCACTGGGCGCGCAACGGGCGGATGGAACGACGCGCCGTCATCGTCGGGGGCGGCAAGAATGCCGAGGGACTCATCCGCAATCTCGAACGCCAGCCCGATTCCGACATCCGCATTTGCGGTATCTTCGATGACCGCGACGATCGCCGCTCGCCCCCCATCGTCGCGGGCTATCCCAAGCTCGGCACCATCTCGGAGCTCGTCACCTTCGCGCGCAAGGCGCGGATCGACATGCTGATCGTCACCCTGCCTCTCTCGGCCGAGCAGCGGCTTCTCGCGCTTTTGAAGCAGCTTTGGGTTCTGCCCCTCGATATCCGTCTCTCGGCCCATTCCTCAGAGCTGAAATTCCGCCCGCGCAGTTATTCCTTCATCGGGCAGATTCCGCTGATCGACGTCTTCGATCGCCCTTTGGCCGACTGGGACTGGATCGCCAAGCGCATCTTCGACATCGTCGTGGCGAGCCTTGCGATCATCGCCCTCTCGCCCGTCTTCATTCTGACCGCTCTCGCCGTCCGCCTCGATTCGCCGGGCCCCGTCCTATTTCGTCAGAAGCGCCATGGCTTCAACAATCAGACGATCGAGGTCTTCAAGTTCCGTTCGCTCTATCATCATATGAGCGATCCGGACGCCAAGCAGATCGTCACCAAAGGCGACAAGCGGGTGACGCGCGTCGGCAATTTCATTCGCAAGAGCTCGCTCGACGAACTGCCGCAACTCTTCAACGTGCTTCGCGGCGAGCTGTCCCTTGTCGGCCCTCGGCCCCATGCCGTCCACGCCCAATCGAGCCAAAACGAGACCTTCACGGCGATCGTCGATGGTTATTTCGGTCGTCACAAGGTAAAGCCGGGCATCACCGGCTGGGCTCAGATCAAGGGTTGGCGTGGCGAGATCGACCAGCCGGAAAAGCTGAAGAAGCGTTATGAGCACGACCTTTATTACATCGAGAATTGGTCGCTGCTTCTCGACATCTACATCCTCATCATGACGCCCATCAGCCTCGTGTCGAAGACCGAGGGCGCCTATTGAGACGTGTTAGCACTCTTCGCGCGCCATCCCGAATGACCGTTTTTTGGAAGATGTCTTCACTAAACTGGGATCTGTTCGGGATCGATAGAATTGTAACCATCATCGCAATCCGATGATCAACGATCGAATTCATAATCGTACTTGAAAGGCATGGAACGCAACGGTTTGCCGGTGGTGTTCGGCGGATATTCGGTTCGGAGCGGTCATGGCAAATCCTGGCAAGATCAATGTGTTGAAGAACGTCGGCGTCGGCAGCCTGTCTTGCCTGTGTCTCAGCAATCTCGTGACCTACGCCGTCTTTCAGAGCGAAGGCGCCATCATTCTCGGCAAGGCGATGATCACGTCCTCGATCGTCGCTCTGGTTCTCTCCGCACCGCTTTTTGCCTTCGTTTTTCGCAAGATGAGGGACCTGCGCGAACTCAACCGCGAAGCCACGCGGCGCTCCCACGAGGATCAGCTGACCGGCCTGATGAACAGGGCCGCCTTCACCGAAATCTTCGCCAAGCGTTGTGCGACAGGGGTTCAGGGTCCTGCCCTGCGTATGCTTCTCCTGATCGACATCGATGGCTTCAAGGCGATCAACGACAGGCTGGGCCATCCCGCCGGTGACGAGGCGCTTTGCCATCTGGCCAATATTTTGCGCGATGTGACCGGCGACTATGGCGTCGTCGCCCGGATGGGGGGCGAGGAATTCGCAATCCTCCTCCAGTCGTCCAATCCGTCGAGCTTCCTGGCCTTTGCCGAGCGCATCCGCCTCGGCGTCGCCCGCAGCCCCGCCGAACTCGACGATGGCGCCGAGGTCGACCTGACGGTCAGTCTCGGCGGCGCCTTTTTCGACAGCGAACATGCCTTCGCCGAAATTTACAAGAGCGCCGACGAGCTTCTCTACAAAGCCAAGAATGCCGGCCGCAATCGGGCCTTCATCGCCGCCCATCAGCCCGCAGCGCCGGCCCCGCGCGGCGGCGTGAATCTGGCCAAGGCCGCTTGATCACGCCAGCGTTTCAGCCAGGGACCTCAGAGACGCTGATCCCCTCCGGCAAGACACCTGGGCGCCGCGCAAGAGACGGATCGCCCATCGCGATGAAGTCGGGATTGGCTAGAGGATCGGCGCGCCCGTCGCCCATGACATAGGACAGAGGCCGGCCGTCGAAGCCGAGCGCAATGCCGCCCGCCGCCCGCAGAACCGCATCCGCTGCCGCCGTATCCCACATCATCGTGCGTCCGAAACGCGGATAGAGATCGGCCCGGCCTTCGGCGAGCAGGCAGAATTTGAGGGACGAGCCGACACCCTGCCACCCGCCGATGGCAAGGGAGGCGACATAGGTTTCGGTCTCTTTGGACATGTGATCGCGACTGGCAACCACCGTCAAGCGCTCCCGCGCCTTGCGCGGATGGAGCGACCGGCGCCGACCGGCGCGTTCCAGAAAGGCGCCCTCTTCCAGACTGCCGCCATAGATATCACCGACTTGCGGAACGCCGACGGCGCCTACGATCGGAACACCGCCGTCCACCAACGCGACATTGACCGTGTAGTCAGCACGCCCTGAAATATAGCCGCGCGTTCCGTCCAGCGGATCGACTAGGAAGAAGCGGCTGGCCGGTTCCGGGATCCGCCCCTCGGAGACTGCCTCCTCCGCGACGATCGGGAGATTGCTGGCCCGAGACAAGATCGCGACGATCGCCGCTTCGGCCGCGCGATCGGCTTTGGTGACCGGGCTACGATCGGACTTCCGCTCGATCGACAAGTCCCCATCGAGCGCCTGGATCGCCGCCATGCCCGCGCGCACAGCTTCGACTGCCAAAGCGAGATGGATCGATGTCTCGCTCTGCATGGCGAAAGTCTCTCTGTCCGTGTCCGTCGGGACGTTTGCTTTTCCGCGCGCTATTCGGCCGCTTCGGCCCGAACCTCCGAGGCTTTCGGGACATAATTAAGGACGGGCGCCAGCCAACGCTCCACCTCTTCGATCGCCATGCCCTTGCGGCTCGCATAGTCGGCCACCTGGTCGCGCTCGATCTTAGCGACACCGAAATAATGAGCCTCTGGATGGCCGATATAAAGACCTGACACGGAGGACCCTGGCCACATGGCATAGGATTCCGTGAGCTTCACGCCGATCGCCGCCTCGGCATCCAGAAGACGGAACAGCGTGTCCTTCTCCGTGTGGTCGGGCTGGGCTGGATAGCCCGGTGCCGGCCGGATGCCGCGATAGACCTCGGTGATCAGCTCTTCATTGGACAAGGTCTCGTCGGCCGCATAGCCCCAGAACTCTTTCCGGACATGCTGGTGCATGCGCTCGGCGAAAGCTTCAGCGAAGCGGTCGGCGAGCGCCTTGACCATGATCGAGGCATAGTCGTCATTGGCCTTGGCGAAGCGATTGGCGATCGCCTCCTCCTCGATGCCGGCCGTGACGACGAAGCCGCCCACATAGTCCGGTTTCCCGCCCTCTTCCGGCGCAACGAAGTCCGACAAGGCGAGATTGGGCCGGTCGCCGCGCCGCGTCAGCTGCTGGCGAAGCGTGAAGAACGTCTCCAGATGGGTCTTGCGCGTCTCGTCCGCAAAGAGACGGATATCGTCGCCGACAGCATTGGCCGGCCAGAAACCGATGACGGCCTTTGGGCGGAACCACTTCTCCTCGATGATCTGCTTCAGCATCGCTTGGGCGTCGGCATAAAGCGAGCGTGCCGTCTCGCCCTGGGCCGCATCGTCGAGGATGCCCGGGAAGCGACCCTTCAGCTCCCAGGTCTGGAAGAAGGGCGTCCAGTCGAAGGCCTCGGCGAGATCGGCGAGATCCCAATCGTCGAAGACACGGGTGCCGAAGAAGCTCGGCTTCGTCGCCTCATAGCTCGACCAGTCGATCTTCAGGGCGTTGGCGCGGGCATCGGCGAGCGGGAGCCGCTTCTTGTCGCGCTCGGACTTCTCATGGGCCTCGGCGACCTTGGCATATTCCTCGCGCACCTTGGCGATGGCGCCGTCCCGCGTCTCCTTCGACAGAAGCGAGGACACGACGCCGACGGCGCGGCTTGCATCATTGACGTGGATCGCCTGGCCCCGCGCATAGGCCGGATGGATCTTCACCGCCGTATGGACGCGGCTGGTCGTCGCCCCGCCGATCAGAAGCGGGATGTCGAAGCCCTCGCGTTCCATCTCCGAGGCCACATGGACCATCTCGTCCAGCGACGGCGTGATCAGACCCGACAGGCCGATGACGTCGACGCCTTCCGCCTTCGCCGTCTCCAGGATCTTCGCCGACGGCACCATGACGCCGATATCGATGACCTCGTAATTGTTGCAGGCGAGAACGACGCCGACGATGTTCTTGCCGATGTCGTGGACATCGCCCTTCACCGTCGCCATCAGAATCTTGCCATTGGTCCGGCGCTCGCCGCCCGCCTCCTTCTCCTCTTCCATGTAAGGCAGGAGATAGGCGACGGCCTGCTTCATGACGCGGGCCGATTTGACCACCTGAGGCAAGAACATCTTGCCGGCGCCGAAGAGGTCGCCGACGATGTTCATACCGTCCATCAACGGGCCTTCGATAACATGGAGCGGGCGCTCGGCCTGTTGCCTGGCCTCCTCCGTATCGGCCTCGATGAATTCCGTGATGCCGTTGACGAGAGCGTGGCTCAAGCGCTCCTTGACCGGCTTCTCGCGCCAAGACAGGTCCTTTTCGCGCCCCTTGGCGCCGCCCTGGCCGCGATAGCGCTCGGCGATCTCCAGAAGGTTCTCGGTCGCGCTGGTTCCGGTCTTCGGCTTGCGGTTGAGAACGACGTCCTCGCAGGCGTCCTTCAGCTCCGGATCGATCGTCTCATAGACGGCGAGCTGACCCGCATTGACGATACCCATATCCATCCCCGCCTGGATGGCGTGGTAGAGGAAGACGGCGTGCATCGCCTCGCGGACCGGCTCGTTGCCGCGGAAGGAGAAGGAGAGGTTCGAGACGCCGCCCGAGATACGGCAATGGGGCAGCGTCTGACGGATTTCCCGCGTCGCCTCGATGAAATCGACGCCGTAATTGTCATGTTCCTCGATGCCGGTGGCGACCGCGAAGATGTTCGGATCGAAGACGATGTCTTCCGGGGCCAAGCCGACCGTCTCGGTCAGGATCTTGTAGGCTCGCGTGCAGATCTCGACCTTGCGGGCTTTCGTATCGGCCTGGCCGGTCTCGTCGAAGGCCATGACGACGACGGCCGCGCCATAGGCCCGGACGAGCCGCGCCTGCTCGATGAACTTTTCCTCGCCTTCCTTCAGCGAGATCGAATTGACGATCGCCTTGCCCTGGACGCGCTTGAGGCCCGCCTCGATCACCTCCCATTTGGAGGAATCGATCATCACCGGCACCTTGGCGATATCGGGCTCGGAGGCGACGAGATTCAGATACTCGATCATCACCTGCTCGGAATCGATCAGGCCCTCATCCATATTGATGTCGATGACCTGGGCGCCGTTCTCCACCTGATCACGCGCCACATCGAGGGCAGCGGTGTAATCGCCTTCCTTCACGAGCTTGCGGAAGCGCGCCGAGCCGGTGACATTGGTCCGCTCGCCCACATTGACGAACGGAATCTCCTTGGTCAGCGTGAAGGGCTCCAACCCCGACAGGCGCATCAGCGGCTTCTGCTTCGCCGGCACGCGCGGCTTGTGACCGGCAACGGCCTTTGCGATCGCCGCGATATGATCCGGCGTCGAGCCGCAGCAGCCGCCGAGCACATTGACGAGGCCTTTCTTTGCGAAGGTCTCGACTTCCTTCGCCATCGCTTCCGGGCTCTGATCGTACTCGCCGAATTCGTTGGGGAGGCCCGCATTCGGATAGGCGCAGACGAGCGTGTCAGCCGCCCCCGAAATCTCGGCCAGATGATCGCGCATGGCGGCGGCACCGAGAGCACAGTTGAGGCCGATGGTGAAGGGCTTGGCATGGCGCACCGAATGCCAGAAGGCGGTCGGCGTCTGGCCCGACAGGGTGCGGCCCGAGAGATCGGTGATCGTGCCCGAGATCATGATGGGCAGGCGAACGCCCATTTCGATGAAGATTTCCTCGCAGGCGAAGATCGCCGCCTTGGCGTTCAGCGTGTCGAAGATCGTCTCGATCAGGATCAGATCCGAGCCGCCATCGATGAGCCCGCGCAGCTGCTCGCCATAGGCAAGGCGCAAATCGTCGAAGGTCACCGCACGGAAGCCGGGATTGTTCACATCCGGCGAAATCGAGGCGGTGCGGTTCGTCGGCCCGAGCGCGCCGGCGACGAAGCGGCGCTTACCGTCCTTTTCCTCCGCGCGCAGACAGGCGCGGCGGGCGAGCCGCGCGCCGTCCCGGTTCAGCTCATAGACCTGATCCTCCATCTGATAGTCGGCCTGGGCGATGGAGGTGGAGGAGAAGGTGTTGGTCTCGAGAATATCGGCGCCCGCGATCGCATAGGCGTAGTGGATGTCCTCGATGGCTTTCGGCTGGGACAGGTTCAGAAGATCGTTATTGCCCTGGAGATGGCACTCGCAGGCGCCGAAGCGATGGCCGCGAAAATCGTCCTCCGACAGGCCGAGAAGCTGGATCTCGGTGCCCATGGCCCCGTCGAGAATGAGAATGCGCTCGGCCGCCGCCTGTCGCAGCGCCTTCTCCGCCTCGGCCGGATTGCGGCCTTCGGTGAGGGGTCCGAAAAGCTGATCTGTCGTTGAGGACATGGCGGAACCCTTTGTCAGACGAAGTGATTGCCCCGCTCCCCGGCCGCGCACCGATCGGCACGGCTTGGCAACGGGCTCGGCCGCGTGGTCATCCCCCCATCCGGCTGGCGGGAGGGCGCCCGAACAACGGCCCGATCGTTCGAAACCTTCATCGCATGCCTGAAAGCGCATGGCGACAGCCTCGCCCGCGCATCACATAAAGATATGCTTATGTCAACAAATGATGCGCTGTGGCCGGACTTGCAAGCCGCCATCCTGCCCACTCGTCCGCGCTCTTCTAGCCCCCCGCCGCCAGGGCCCGCCGCGAATTTGCCGCCCTATGCCTCATTCGCATATCGGGCACCGGCCCCATCTTGCCGGTCGCCGCTTTTTCATTTACGCGACATGTGGCGTGGGGCCTGTAGCTCAATTGGTTAGAGCCGGCGGCTCATAACCGCTTGGTTGGGGGTTCGAGTCCCTCCGGGCCCACCATTTTCCCCGCGCCGTCGGCCAAGTCGAAGCCGTCAAAGCAGCCATTTCAGATGCAGGGCGCCGGCCGAACAGGCGGCAAAGAGCAGCACAATCTCGTATCGGCTCGGCCCAAACATCTTCAACTTGCGCATTTCCCAGCCCTTTCCCCTGAATGTCGGCGATGGCCGCCCTCATAAAGGAGCCATTGTCTCCGCGTCGCTGAGACCTACCGTCACAAGGTAGGTTGAGCGTTAGGGCTGCTGAGTTGGAAATTGGCGCGCAAGGGCATAAGGCCCATTATAGGACGGTGAGAACATGCCGTAAAAAATTCATCTTCTTTCGAGCATGGCTCGATCCGAGTAGAGAGAGTTACCTTCGCCAGGAGGCTTCTGATGGAAGAATGGGATGGGCGGAACCAGACCTGAAAAATGCGTGCTGTGTGGCGATCCTTGTGTGAAGACCCACATCGTGCCGAGGGCATTTGCCCATGACATCCGGCAGAACGAAAAACATTTGGTCGTCGGCTACTCGAATAGGAACGGTTGGACACATAGCCAGAGCGGCATCTCGGAGTATCTTTTGTGCGGAGCGCACGAGAAAGCTCTTCTCTTCTCCGACACCTACGGTGTCGATTTTGCGCGTCGTGCCTCCGCGCTTTCGGCAAATTTTCACGAAGCCGGGAACTTGATCTTCGTTCCCAACCCAAAACCCGATTTCCTTGGAAAGTTCGCTCTATCCGTCATCTGGCGGCACGTCGTGTCGAGTCAGGGGAAAGCTCTTGGTCTCAGCTTGGGGACGCACCGAAAACCGATCGAAGACTTTATATTTCGCGGTATGGACTGGCCTTATAAATTACTGCTGCTGCGACCTTCCGAAAGTCTCCGTAAAGAACGCATCGACATAATATCGATGCCTTCTCGAGGACGATTTCTCGGTCTGAATTCATGGAGGTTCACTGTTCCAGGCGTTGCAGTCGTCGCGCTGGTCAACAACCAAGCCTTCCCATCGAAGTTCGAAGAGTTTGCCGCATCTAAAGATCCGTCACCTATCATCGATCTCGGACCTCTGGATATCGAACAAGATCCCGGTTCTCGATACATTTTCGATCGTATTAAGCGGCAGAGATAGACGTATCCACGCAACCGGCCTTAGGCGAAGGTAAGGAATATGGATCGGCCACCCATCTAATATCTGCTCAGAACGGCGGCTTCCCCGGTTAGCTCTCCCTGAAACAGAATTGGCAATTCTGTTTTAGGGATTTCATCTCTTCCGCGATCTAGGTATGCTGGTCATTGTCGTTTGATTTGCATGCACTCCAGCTCTCTTGAAGATTGTCGCGTTAGAAAATGGAGTAAGTTTTACCCATTGTATTTTGGAGGCGGCAATTCCTGTAATACCATTGGATCAAAGGTGAAAGAAGAAGAGAACTGTTTGAGGCCTTGAAGACGTCGAGGCCAGCGAAATATACGGTTCCACCACGTATCCGGACCGTCATAATGCATCGCGATGGTGAGCGTGTCTGTCTTATTTCGAATTGATTTTCCGACCTTTAGCCCGTTCGCCTGTTCCTCATATTCGTACTCTTCTAAATCGTGCGTCTGAAGTTGCATTAAGTGAAGAGCCTGTCCGGGAGCGAGCTGCCTGATAACGGCCTGGAACGTTCTAGGCCATTCCTGCCTCGGCTCGTGCCTTTGGAATTTCCCCGACAATTCGAAATGAACGTTTTCAGCTCGGCTGCCGCCGATATTTACTGACGTAAAAGATATACTAATTTCTTGGAAACGGTGTTTATCAACGCGAATCACCTTTGTATTTGTGCTATTACGGTGCTCAATATCGAAGGGCGGAGCAAATTCATTTCTGATATCTTGGTATATCTCAAGAACGGGCTGCTTCTGCGATACTATTACTTGGACGCCTACCCGGGCGGCTCCCGTCAGCGCAGACACCGTAAAATCCATATTCTCCTCCTCTTCGGCAATCGTCCAAGCATAGGCTTAACTACTTGTGTCTGCGATAGCTCGTATCAAATTTCTCATAGGAAGGCATACATCGAAGACATTTGCCTGGATCACCATGACGCTATCAAAGCTCGTTTCTGAAACATTTTCGTAGTATTCTGCTTCAGCCTGCTCAGAACCGTCCACTCATAAAGCGAACAAGCGCAAAATCGATTTTTGCCTATTTCTGAGCGTCCCCATTTGAGGGGACCGAAACCGGCACCATCCGAGCAGCCTCCACGTTTCAACCCGTCGCAGAGCGTGCTCGCCAGGAGGCCACCGGGACCGGATGCGACAAAGCCCCTCGGCCGATCAACCCCAACTATCACGCCCCCCTATGCTCATTGACTGTATCGATCCCCCTCACCGCTCCCCTTCCGCAAAAGCCCGGATCAAATGATGGGCGATCGCGAAGGGTTTGGGCACCAGCAGGCCGTCCGGGTGCCGGCCGTCCAGCATGGCGCGGACTTCGTCTCGGTCGAACCAGCGGCAGGCTTCGAGCTCGACGCCGTCGAAGACGATGTCCGTGCTCGTCGCCAAAGCCAGGCAGCCGATCATGAGATTGGCGGGAAAGGGCCAGGGCTGGCTGCTGTGATAGGCCACCTCGCCGACGGTGACGCCTGCTTCCTCGAAGGTTTCGCGGCGCACCGCGTCGTCCAGCGTTTCGCCGGCCTCGACGAAACCGGCGAGACAGGACCAGAAATGTTCGGGAAATTGCGGCTGGCGGCCGAGAATGCAGCGGCCGGCGCCGTCATGGACCAGCATGATCGTCACCGGATTGATGCGTGGAAAGACGATGTCGCCGCAGGCCGTGCAGCGCCGGCGCACGCCGCCCGCCTCGCTCGCGGTCTTGCCGCCGCAGCGGGCGCAAAAGCCGTTGGCGCCGTGCCAGAGGAGAAGATGCTGGGCCTGGCCGAGCCGCCCTTCGACCTCGGGCGAGAGAACCGCCTGCATGGCGAGAGAGCGAAGATCGATCGCCTTCACATCCTCGGCAAGGCCTCGTCCACTCGCAAGCGGCGCCGCGATATGGGGCCGGCGTGCGGCGTCCCAGCCGAGGAGGACTGCATGGCCGAGATCGACCAGCGGACTGGCCGCTTCGCGCGAAAAGACCGGCTCCGGCGTGCCGGACGCGGCCTGACAGAGCCAGCCCTCCTCGCTTTTCAGATAATAGAGCCCGCCGGGCGCGGCGAGCGCATCCGCAAGGCTTTGCTCGCTCCGCGTTTCGGCATCGCGAGCCAGATCGTTGGCGGCAAAGCCCATGCGATGGGCGGAACTCTCGAAATTGTCCATGGTCTTCCATGCTGGGGCATTCGAACAGGGGCGCTCAGACGGGCATCACCACCCGGGAAATGTCGTCGATGAAAGCCTTGGCGGCTTCGGTTTCGTAAGGTTCGACCGAGCCGAAACCCCAGACGGGGCGCGGCCAGTTGGGATCGCCGTCGCTTCGGGCGACGATATGGCAGTGAAACTGGCTGACCACATTGCCGATGGTCGCGATGTTGAGCTTATCGCAGCCGGTCAATGCCTTGAAGGGTTTTGCCACCAGCCCGACCTCGAAACTCAGCATGGTCTGGTCGAGAGGCGTGAGGTCGAAGAATTCGCTGACCCCGGCGCGCTGGGGGACCAGCAGAAGCCACGGCCATCGCCGATCGTTCATCAATCGCAATTCGCAAAGGCCGAGCTTCGTGATGGCGAGCGTATCGGCCTTGAGGCGTGGATCGAGCTCGAACGGCCTCGTCGTCGTCATGCGTATCTTCCCCGGATCTGAAACTGTCCATCGATCGTGTCCGCCTCTTTCGCAGCCGACACGTCGGCGCCCGGGTTGCAATTAGGGCGCCGATCGAACATATGGAGCCTCGGGAGGTTGGTGGTGGACGTCGCCACTCGCCAACCGGGTCAGGTCCGGAAGGAAGCAGCCCCAACGAGCCGGGCACGGGTCACCGTGCCAGCCTCCCACCCTTTCCCCAATCTTTTTCGCGTCTCGCAAGCGCGCTTGCATCAGGCGCGCAGTTGCTGGATGGCGGCACCCGGCGGTGGTCGAAGCGCGCTTTGCCCTTCGGCACGAAGGGTTGCGCCCGACACGCTTCCGCCGCAGAACGGAATGCGAAACCACGTCTCATCATCGGCCAAGGCTTGCGATGCCCGATCTTCCTTCGACAGCCCCGATCCGCCGACCGCCTCTGCCGCAGGAGGGGCGCGCATGAGCGACACCGCTACCAAGACCGAGGAAAAGGCCGCTTACCGGGTTCTTGCTCGCAAATATCGGCCTCATTCCTTCAAGGATCTCATCGGCCAGGAGCCGATGGTCCGGACCTTGACAAACGCCTTCGATACCGGCCGCATCGCCCAGGCCTGGATGCTGACGGGCGTGCGCGGCGTCGGCAAGACGACGACGGCTCGTATTCTCGCCCGCGCGCTGAATTACGAGACGGACGCCATCCACCAGCCGACGATTCATATGGAAGAGCCTGGCATTCATTGTCAGGCGATTATGGAAGGTCGCCATGTGGACGTCGTCGAGATGGACGCGGCCTCCCATACGGGCATCGACGACATTCGCGAGATCATCGCCCAGGTGCGTTATCGGCCGGTTTCGGCGCGCTATAAGGTCTATATCATCGACGAAGTCCACATGCTCTCGACCCAGGCCTTCAACGGCCTGCTCAAAACGCTCGAAGAGCCGCCCGAACATGTGAAATTCGTCTTTGCGACGACCGAAATCCGCAAAGTCCCGATCACCGTCCTGTCGCGCTGTCAGCGTTTCGACTTGAGACGCGTCGATTCGGCGACGCTGATGGCCCATCTGAAGGGGATCGCGGAGAAGGAGGCGGTCGGCATCGACGACGACGCCCTGCGGCTGATCGCCCGTGCGGCGGAGGGCTCGGTGCGCGATTCCCTGTCCCTGACCGATCAGGCGATCGCCCATGGCGCGGGCCATGTGGACGCAAAGGCCGTGCGCGACATGCTTGGCCTTGCCGACCGGGTTCGGGTGGTCGATCTCTTCGAACAGGTGATGAAGGGCGATGCCTCGGCGGCCCTGAAGGAGTTGCGCGACCAGCACGCCTCGGGCGCCGATCCCGCCGTGGTTCTCGCCGATCTCGCCGATTTCACTCATCTGGTCACGACGCTTCGCTATGTGCCGGAAGCCGCGCAAGACGCGGCGATCGCGCCGGAGGAGGCCGAGCGCGGCCTCGCCTTTTCCCAATCGCTGTCGATCCGCACCCTCGGCCAGGTGTGGCAAATGCTATTGAAGGCGCTGGACGAGACCCGCAACGCCGATTCGCCGCGTCAGGCCGCCGAAATGGCTCTGATCCGCATCGCCCATGCGGCCGACCTCCCCTCGCCCGACGATCTTTTGCGGCTGCTGAAGACCAAGGGCTCGGAGGCTCTGCCTGAACCGAGCAGCTCGACGCCAAATTCGGGCGCGGGAGGGTCCGCAACGAGCGCGACGGCGAGCTCGGCGAAGCCCGAGCCTGCCTTTGCGCCCAAGGCGCGTGCGATGCCGGATAATATGAACGCGCCGGAGGCAGCGCGTTCAGCGGCGTCCCCCTCGCCCGTGCCTGCTGCGAAGGCCGAGACCGCCGACACGGGGACGAAGGCGGACGCCATCGAAGACGCCCCATCAGCTACGTCCGGAAGAGCGGCGGCCGAAAAGCTTGCTGAAGTGGCGGCCCGTTCTCAAACAGAGCCCGAGCGTTCCGATCTGGGGTCCGCAGCCGCTGCCCCTGTTCCCGCTTCGACACCGGCGGACGAACGCCCGATCGCTATCGCCGAGACCAAAATCGAGACCGAAGCCGAAAGCGAGGCCACATCGGCGAACAACCGCCCGGTCGCGGCTGCCGTCTCGGCTCCGGTCGCGCGCATGCGCTCCAAGCCGCTGTCACTGACCATTGCCGGCGATCCGAGCCCTCTGTCGCCAGGCACCCAGCCCCAGAGGCAGACAGGCCCCGCCGTCGAGATCACGAGCTTTCTGGCCCTCGTCGCGCTCGCTAAGGACAAGCGCGATTCGCGGCTCGAAGCCTGGCTGCGCCGCTATATCCGCCCGGTGAAGATGGAAGCGCGCCGCCTGGAGATCGGCCTCGTCGACGAAGCGCCCTCGCCGCTCGTCAGCGAGCTGACCAAGCGCCTCCATGACTGGACGGGCGAGCGCTGGGTCATCACGCTTGTCAGCGACGCCAAGACCCCGACGCTCGAGGAAGAGCGGATCGCCAAACGCCGCGCCCTGTTGAGCGATGCAGCCAAGGACCCGGCCGTTGCCGCGATCCTCGAAGCCTTTCCCGGCGCCAAGATCGCCGATGTCCGCTTGAAGGGCGAGGCGGAGGTGAGCGAGACGGCGGCGGAATTCGTCACCGGTGGTGACACATTGGACGCGATGGAGGCATCAGCCCCCCTGGACGAGAGCCTGTCGGACGACGATATCCGGTTCGATGAACGCCCCTTCGCCGATCTCGACGACGAGCCGCAGGATGGGGACGACGATTTTGACCTGGAGTTCTAGAGCCCGATGAAAGACCTTATGAACATGATGAAGCAGGCCAAGGCCATGCAGGAAAAGATGGCCGGGCTGCAGGAAGAGATGGCCGAGCTGACGGCGAGCGGCCAGTCGGGCGGCGGCCTCGTCACCGTCACCTTGTCCGGCAAGGGCGAAATGACGAGCCTGTCCATCGACCCGTCTTTGATCAAATCGGACGAAGGCGACATCCTGGAAGATCTCGTCGTCGCGGCCCACAACGACGCCAAGGGCAAGCTGGAACTCGCCATGCAGGAGAAGACGCAAGCCCTGACCGCCGGTCTCAATCTGCCGGCCGGAATGAAGTTTCCGTTCTAAGGGGCGAGCGCGTTCAGAGTCGAATTCGGTGCATGGGCGACGATTTTTCGAGACGCGTAATGTCCGGCTTGAGCGTTCTGTCCGCCGCCTTGCTTGGCGGCAACGACAGCCCCGAAGAGGTCTCGCTCATTGAAGCATCGTCATTCTCGGGCTTGTCCCGAGAATCCAGGGCGGCGCTCGTAAATACCTAGTCGGTGACGGGTGGCAGCGTTGAGCTGTTCCTAAAGCACCACGCCTGGATTCTCGGCACGGGGGCCGAGAATGACGGCTGCGGGATGTGGGACCTGCCGACTCTATTCTTAAAGGACGCCGATTGCCGACCAGGATATGAGGGGTTTCACGCCTCCCCCATCATCAAAAAGCGCCCTGACAATCCCAGCCCGGAGACCGCCATCTGGTCCTAGAGCGTCGGGCGATAAACCAAGATCGCCCGACGCCCTACAACTCTTTGATAACGCGCCGGGTTGTCGAAAAACCGGTATCCACTTTTTCGCCCGGCGCTCTAGTGCTCAAGAATCGTCCGAGACCCCATGGCCAAGACAATCGCAGGACCGGAAATCGAGCGTCTCATTCAGCTGCTCGCCAAGCTTCCCGGTCTTGGTCCCCGCTCGGCGCGGCGCGCCGCGCTTCAGCTGGTCAAGAAGCGGGAACAGATCCTGCGCCCGCTGACCGCCGCCATGGCCGATGCGCTGGAAAAGGTCGGCGAGTGCTCGGTCTGCGGCAATATCGACACGAGTGATCCCTGCACCATCTGCCGCGATCCTACGCGCGATCAGTCGGTGGTCGTGGTGGTGGAGGACGTGGCCGACCTTTGGGCGCTGGAACGCGCCCAGGCGCTGAATGCCGCCTATCATGTTCTCGGCGGCGTCCTGTCGCCCCTCGAAGGCGTCGGCCCCGAAGATCTGACGATCCGCCAGCTGGTTGAGCGGGTCAGCCGAGGCGGGGTCAAGGAACTGGTGATCGCGGTCAATGCGACGGTCGAAGGCCAGACCACCGCCCATTATCTCATGGACCAGCTCTCCGGCCTCGAGGTGAAGGCGACGCGCCTCGCCCATGGCGTTCCGGTCGGCGGCGAGCTCGATTATCTCGACGACGGGACGCTCGCTGCCGCCATGCGCTCGCGCACCGCCTTATAGAGCGCCGATCCAACGCTCAAACGTGCTGGCCACCATTAATGTGGAGTTCGGCGCCGGTGACATAGGTCGAGTTCGACGAGCAGAGGAAATAGATGACGTCGGCGACTTCCGATGTCTGTCCGAGGCGGCGCAGGGGAATGTTCTCGACCATCTTTTCCGTGCCTGGCGAGAGGATTGCCGTTTCGATCTCGCCCGGCGCGATGGCATTCACCCGGATGCCGGCGGGGCCGAAATCGGCCGCCATCTCACGGGTGAGCGAGTTCAGCGCCGATTTCGACGTGGCATAGGCGGTGCCGGCAAAGGGATGGACGCGGCTTCCAGCGATCGAGGTGACATTGACGATCGAGCCCTTGCCCGCCTGAAGCTCCTTGATGAGGCCGCGCGCCAGCATGATCGGGGCAAAGAAATTCACCTGGAAGACGTCGCGCCAGACATGCATCGGCGTGCGAATCGAATCGAGCCGTGTGCCGTTCTCACCCTTCGGCGAAATGCCCGCATTGTTGACGAGAGCGTTGAGGGTCGAGCCATTCGCTTCCAGACGGCGGCGGATCTCGGAAATGGCGTATCCCACATCCTCCGGGTCGGACAGATCGACGCGGATGTGGTCTTCCGGGCCAGCCGGCCACGGGCAGTTATCGGCAAATTCCTGGCGCGAACAGGTGATCACCCGCCAGCCTTCGCGGGAGAAGCGCTTGACGGTCGCATGACCGATGCCGCGCGAGGCACCGGTGAGGACCAGCGTCTTGCGGTCGTCTCGGGCGGTTTCCGACATTTCTTGGCGTCTCCGTTCGGGTGTGGCATCGCCGGCCGTCTGGCGGCGATCGCCGAGGCAGGATCACTTCAAGGTCATCCGCCGGCCCGGTCATAGCCTATCCGGTTGCCTTTGACACTGCGAGCCGCAAACACTGTCACATGAGCGGTGCCGGTTCGGCGCCGACAACAGTCTAGGCACAAAGCAAGAGGATCCAGGATGCGACGACTGACGGCGATTTTGGCGGGCGCGGTATTGGCGGCGACTCCGCTGGCCGCGGGAGCCGAGACCCCGAACGCCTCCGACTGGGACGCGGTCGTAAAAGCGGCGGACGGCCAGACCGTCTATTTCAACGCTTGGGGCGGCTCGCAGAACATCAATGATTATATCGAATGGGTCGCGGGCGAAGTGAAGGAGCGCTACGGCGTAACGCTGGACCATGTGAAGCTCGACGACACCGCCAATGCGGTTGCCCAGGTCGTCGCCGAAAAGGCGGCCGGGAAGGACGAAGATGGTGGCATCGATCTCATCTGGATCAATGGCGAGAATTTCGTTTCGATGCAGGAGCAAAGCCTTCTGTCGGACGGATTTGCCACCAAGCTGCCGAACTGGCGCTATGTGGACACCGACAATCCGAGCGTGACAACCGATTTCACCCAACCCACCAACGGCCAGGAGAGCCCCTGGGGCGGCGCCAAACTCGTCTTCTTCACCGATCCCGCCAAATTCGGGTCCCTCGACACCATGCCGGATTCGGCCGATGAGCTGCTGGAATGGGCCAAGGCTCATCCCGGCCGATTCTCCTATCCCGCTCCGCCCGATTTCATCGGGTCGAGCTTCCTGAAGCAGATCCTGATCGAAACGACGGCCGACCCGAGCGTCCTGCAGAAACCCGTCGACGAGGCGAATTTCGCGGAGGTCACGGCGCCGCTCTGGGCCTATCTCGATCAGCTCGACCCGGTCCTCTGGCGCTCGGGCCGCGACTATCCGCAGAACTACCCCGCCATGAAGCAGCTTCTGGCCGATGGCGAGCTCGGCATCATCTTCGCCTTCAACCCGGCCGAAGCTTCGTCAGGCATCGCCAATGGCGAAATGCCGGACACGGTCCGCTCCTTCACCTTTTCGGGCGGCACGCTGGGCAACACCCATTTCGTGGCCATTCCCTATAATTCCGGCTCGAAGGAAGGCGCGATGGTCGTCGCGAACTTTCTGATCTCGCCAGAGGCGCAGTTGCGCAAGGAGGATCCTGCCATCTGGGGTGATCCGACCGTTCTTGCGATGAACAAGCTCCCGGCGGAAGATCGGGCGGCCTTCGAGGCGATCGACCGGGGCGTCGCGACGCTCGCCCCGGGCGAACTCGGCCCGGTTCTTCCCGAGCCGCACGCCTCCTGGATGACCCGCATCGAAGAGGAATGGCTGAAGCGCTACGGCAGTTGAGGCGAAGGGGGATGCGTGCCTCGCCAGATCACGCGCCCTTCCCGCCTTACCCCTTGAGACTTCGACCTATTCGGCCGGCAGAAGCAGCATCTGCCGGTCGCTCGAGGCCCGATAGACGCCGAGATTGCGGAACTCGGCCGAGAAGAAGCGCAGCTCCTCCAGCGCCCTTGCCAGCGCCGGATCGTGGGGATGACCTTCCACATCGGCATAAAAGAGGGTCGCGGCAAAGGAGCCGCCGAGCTGGTAGCTCTCCAGCTTCGTCATATTGATGCCGTTGGTCGCAAAGCCGCCCAGCGCCTTATAGAGCGCGGCCGGAATGTTGCGGACCCGGAAGACGAAGGTCGTCACCGTATCGCGTGACAGATAGCTGCGACCATCCTCTCCGATGGAGGGCTCGCGCGCTGCCCAAAGGCTCAATCGCCGCTCCTCGGGATCGGCGAAAGCCTGCTGGTCGGGATTGGCGAGAATGACGAAGCGCGTGACGTTGTTCGCCGCGTCCTCCACATCCTCCTCCAAAATGTCGAGCCCGTAATAATCGGCGGCCAAGCGCGGGGCGAGCGCGGCGCGGCTGCGATCACGGCTTTCGGACACCTCTCGGGCGGCGCCCGCCGTATCGCCGGCGACCTGCGGCTTCCAGCCATTCGACCGGATATATTTACGGCACTGGCCAAGGGCGTGGATATGGCTATGAACGCTGCGAATCTCGTCGCGGGTCACGCCCGGCAGCACCATCAGTTGAAAATGGATCGGCATGAAATATTCGCCGACGATCTGAAGTCCCGAATCGGGCATCAGCAGATGAATGTCGGCGACGCGCCCCGCCAGCGTATTCTCGATCGGGATCATCGCCCGCTCGACGCGGCGCATCTCACCCTCATGCTCGGCAACGCCGTTCTTCAGCGCCGCGAAGGCATCGTCGAAGGACGGACAGGGCAGCGCGTCATAGGCCTCGCCGAAGACGGCGCGCACCGCCATGTCGGAATTGGCGCCGGGCTCGCCCTGGAAGGCGATCATCGGGCGGCGTTCGTCGGCGGCTGGATGGGTGGTCACGGTGTCGGTCATCGGTCAGGCTTCCAGAATGCGGCGGGCTTTTTCGAGGTCTTCCGGGGCATCGACCCCGAGCGGCACAGTCGAGACGATCTCGGCATCGATACGCATGCCGGCTTCGAGCGCGCGCAGCTGTTCGAGGCGCTCGCGGGTCTCCAGAACAGAGGGTGGCATCGAGACAAAGCGTTCGAGGCTTTGGCGGCGATAGGCATAGATGCCGACGTGATGGAAAAGCGGCCCCTCGCCATAAGGGGCCGTGGCGCGGGTAAAGTAGAGGGCTCTAAGCCGCGTCTCGGCGATCGGCGAGCCGACGATCTTCACCACATTCGGATTGGTCTTCTCGCTCTCGTCTGCGATCTCGACGCCGAGGGTCGCGATGTCGCAACCGGGGTCCTCGAAGGGGCGAAGCACCTGATGGACGGCGTCGGGCTCGATGGTGGGCAGATCGCCCTGAAGATTGACGATCGTCTCGACCGCGCCGCCCGGATCGAGCTTTCCGAGCGCCTCGTGGATGCGGTCGGAGCCGGACTGATGGGCCTCGCTCGTCATCACGGCTTCATAACCAGCCTTTGAAACCGCCTCGGCGATCTCGTTCGAATCGGTTGCCACCGCGACACGACCGATCGCCGCAGCCGCCGCGCGTTCGGCGACGCAAACGATCATCGGCCGCCCGGCAATCGGGGCCAAAGCCTTGCGTGGCAAGCGTGTCGAGCCAATCCGGGCAGGGATGAGAACAAGGCAAGTCATGAAAGGCACCGATACTGCGAGGCAGGATAATTTGGAAATGTTCGACTTTCGCCGCTTGATGACGAGCGCTCGTGGTGACAAAAGGTCCGAGCCGCAGCGCCTCTTACCGCTGTTGCCCTGAACACGCAAAACACCTACGGTCCGCGCAATTTTGCGGACGCCGGCGCCCGGCCGGCTTCATGATGATGAGGGTCGTCCCGCCAATGAATTCGCTCGAGGCCAACAAGATCGTAGGCGCCGGTTTGGGCGTCGTCTTCCTGATGTTCGGCGGTAGCCTCGTCGCCGAGGGAATCTTCCACTCGGAAGCCCCCGAGACGCCGGGCTACGAGGTCGCGGTTGCCGAACCGGAAGAAGGCGGCGATGGCGGCGGAGCTGCCGAGGAGACCGTGGCGCCGATCGCCGCGCGGCTCCAGACGGCCAGCGCCGAGGCTGGCGCGACCGATTTCAAGAAGTGCTCGGCCTGTCACTCGGCCGCCGAAAGCGGCGAGAACAAGATCGGACCGGGCCTCTGGGAGGTCGTGAATCGTCCGATCGCGTCCCATGCCGGCTTCGACTATTCGCAGGCGATGACCGACTTCTCCGAAGGCGGCTCCGTGGTCTGGGACTACGAGCATCTCGACCACTTCCTCGAGAACCCCAAGGGCTACATCTCCGGCACCAAGATGGGCTTTGCCGGCATCAAGGACTCCGCCGACCGCGCCGATACGATCGCCTATCTGCGGTCGCTCGCCGCCAACCCGGCTCCGCTGCCCGAGGCGCCCGCCGCCGAGGAAACCGCTGCGACCGAAGGTGAGAGCGTCGAGGCGCCGGGCACCGAGACCAACCCGTCGAACCCCGAGGACCAGACCAACGCTCAGGCGCCGGGCACGACCGACACCGAGACCGCGGCTGCGATGCCCGGCCAGGAGACGGCACCGGTCATGAGCGAAGAGACCCGTCCGAACCCACCGGCCGCTCAAATCCAGGAAGAGAATGCGCCTGCGGCCCCGACGGGCGGCGACACGAGCGCCTCCGGCGAACAGGGCGCAGCTGCGGCTGGTGCCGCCAATAGTGAACCGGCCGGCGAGACCGAGACCGCCGCTGCGACCCCGGCCGCCATCACCGGCGATCCGGCGGCTGGCGAGAAGGTCTTCAACCGCTGCAAGGCCTGCCATGCGGTGGGCGAAGGCGCCGCCAACAAGATCGGACCGGAGCTGAACGGCATTGTCGGCGAGCCGATCGCCCAGGTCGAAGGCTACAATTTCAGCCAAGGCCTGAAGGACTATGCTGCCGAGCATCCCACCTGGACCGTCGAAGAGCTGACCGCCTGGCTGGAGAACCCGAAAGCGGTCGTGCCCTCCACCAAGATGTCCTTCCCGGGCCTGAAGAGCGAGGAAGACATTCAGAACGTCATCGCCTATTTGGCTCAGTTCGGCGAGGACGGCTCCAAGTCGGGCAACTGATCTGGGCTCGCTTGATCGATTTCAGGAAACCCCGGTGCCCGTGCGCCGGGGTTTTCGTTCGTTTGGACGAAGGCCACCGAATGCGCGACGCACTCCAAGAAAATTGCGGAGCGCTCTTACTGCGTGCAACTCGTCCGAGGGCTGGACAAAATGACAGTTTCGTCACGTGACATCCGGACCACGAAGACGACATAAGGTTCGGTGACGCTTAACGAATTGACGATCGAAACCTTGTCCAGGAGGTCGCCCTTGCCGTCGACGCCGTCCACCGGTTTTCGCCTGACCCGCCGCCTTGTCCTGTCCGCCTTCGGCTTCTGCCTCCTCGGTTGCCAACCGAGCTTTGCCCAGGAGGATAAGGCGACAGCTACCGAAGCATCGTCGAGCGAAACGCCGCATGCACAGGAGTGGCTCAGCACCAAGTCGCTGATTGGCGATTCCAAATATCAGGACGGCTTCGAGCACTATGATTACGTCAATCCGGATGCGCCGGTGGGCGGAACGCTGAACTCGGCGGCCCTCGGATCCTTCGACAGCTTCAATCCCTTCATCGTGCGCGGCACGCCGGCCGCGGGTCTTCCGAATTTCGGCGGTGGCTATCTTTATGACACGCTGTTCGAGCAATCGCCGGACGAGCCCTCGACCTCCCACGGCATGATCGCCGAGGCGATGCGCTATCCGGCCGACTATTCCTCCGCGACCTACCGGCTGAACCCGAATGCAAAATGGCACGATGGGGAGCCGATCACAGTTGAGGACGTGATCTGGAGCTTCAACCGGCTGAAGGAGCTGCATCCCCAGTGGAACGCCTATTACCGCAATGTGGAAAAGGCGGAGAAGACCGGCGAGCGGGAGGTGACCTTCACCTTTGACCAGACCGGCAATCGAGAACTGCCGCATATCATCGGCGATCTCACCATTCTGCCCAAGCATTATTGGGAGGGCACGGACGCCAGCGGAAAGCCACGCGACATCACGCAGCCGACGCTGGAGCCACCGCTCGGCTCCGGGCCCTACAAGATCAAGATTTTCCAGCCTGGCGCCTCGATCACCTGGGAGCGGGTGCCGGACTATTGGGGCTGGGACCAGCCGACGCGGGTCGGCCGCTATAATTACGGCACCCTGAACTTCACCTATTTCCGCGATCAGAACGCGGCTTGGGAAGCCTTCAAGAAGGGCGGGATCGACGACTACCGGGTCGAGAACATTTCGCGGCGTTGGGCGACCGAATATGATTTTCCGGCTGTAAAAAGCGGCCAGGTCAAGCAGATGACGGTGCCGGACGGCAATGTCGTCTCCATGCAGGCCTATGTGATCAATCTGCGCTTGCCAAAATTTCAGGACCGGCGGGTGCGCGAGGCGCTGACGCTCATCTATAACTTCCAGGAGATGAACCGGACTCTGTTCTACGGCCTATACGAGCGTCAGCAGAGCTACTTCCAGAATAGCGAGCTCGCTGCCAAGGGCCTTCCGAACAAAGGCGAATTGAAGTTCCTCGAACCGTTGCGCGGTAAAATCCCCGAGGAGGTCTTCACCGAGGAATTCACCCTGCCGGACTATTCGGACCCGGCCGCTGCACGCAATTATCTGCGGCAAGCTTTCGAGCTCTTCAAGGAAGCCGGCTATGAGCGCCGGGGCACCAAACTCGTCAATGCCGAGACCGGTGAGCCCTTCTCGATCGAAATGCTCGGAGACGATCCGACCGACTCCCGAGTCCTCGAACCCTATGCGCGCGATCTGCAACGTCTCGGCATCACGACGAACATCCGCATCGTCGATTCCAACCAGTTCACCGAACGCATGCGCAATTTCGATTTCGAGATGATCGGGATGAAGATGTATCCGCAGTCCATGTCGCCGGGCAACGAGCAACGGGACTTCTGGTCGTCTCAGGCCGCCGACTCGCCGGGAAGCCGCAATTTTTCCGGCATCAAGAACCCGGCGATCGATCAACTCATCGACGACATCGTCTATGCCAAGACTCGCGAAGACCTCGTGGCGGCGACCCGCGCGCTCGATCGTGTTCTTCAATGGGAATATTACGTCGTCCCCCAATGGTACAAAGCGGAAGACTGGATCGCCTATTGGGACAAACTGCAGATGCCGGACGATCATCCCGACTATGCCGGGCTCGACCCCTTCTCCTGGTGGACGCGGGATGCGGAGACGGCTGAAGGGGCATCGACCAACTGATGACCGCGCTGACCCATTTGACCCGCCGCCGTTTCGGCCAGCTCGTGCTCGGCGCGGCCGCAGCGTCCGCCCTCCCCTTGCGCGATGCGCTTGCCAATGTTCCGACCGGCACGCCCCTTCACGGCCTCTCGGCCTTTGGCGAGCTGAAATACGGCCCGGACTTCACCCATTTCGACTACGCGACGCCGGACGCGCCGCAGGGCGGGCAGCTGAACTTCTCTGTGCCCAATTGGGTGCTGAACCAGTCGCCGATCACCTTCGACACACTGAACACCTTCGTTCTGCAAGGCAATGCACCGCCGCGCATGGAGTCGCTCTACGACGCCCTCGTGATATCCTCGTTGGACGAGCCGGACTCGCTCTATTGCGCGGTGGCCGAGAGTGTCACGCTGTCACCCGATCGGCATGGTTTCACCTTCATCCTTCGGCCTGAAGCACGCTTTGCGACCGGTGAACCCATCACCGCGGCAGATGTCGTCTTCTCTTATGAGACGCTCAAGGAGAAGGGGCACCCGAGCCTTGTCGTCGTCTTGCGCAATGTCGTGAGCGTGGCGGCCGAGAACGACCGGACGGTGCGTATCATCATGTCCGAACGGCAGAATTACCAGGACGCCCTGTCGGCGCTCGGCATGCCGATCCTGCCGGCGGCTTTCTTCGCCGACAAGGATCTGGCAACGGTGTCCTCCGAAGCGATACCCGGCTCCGGCCCCTTTGCCATCGGCCTATACGACTTCAACAAATTCATCGAATATGAGCGGCGCGAGGACTATTGGGCAAAGAATCTTCCCTTTGCCAAAGGCCTCAATCACTTCAAAACGCTCAGGATCGACTTCTTTCGCGATCGCCAGCCGGCACTCGAGGCCTTCAAGAAGGGGCTCATTCATTTTCGTGAGGAGTTCACAACCAAGGACTGGGCGACGGAATACGCCTTTCCGGCGGTCCAGCGGGGCGCCGTCAAGCTGGAAGAATTTCCGGACGAGAAACGGCCCGGCTTTCAGTGCTGGGCCTTGAACCAGCGGCGCGAGCGTTTCGCCCATGCGTCCGTCCGTCACGCCATCAATATGTGCTTCGATTTCGAATGGACGAATGAGAACCTTCTCTTCGGCCTTCGTAACCACTCCAATTCGCCCTTCGAGGGCTCGGAATTCGTCGCGAAGGGTGAGCCCAGCGCGGCGGAGCTCGCCTTGCTCGAACCTCTCCGGGGACAGGTTCCAGACGAAGTGTTCGGCCCCGTCTGGGTCCAGCCGGTGAGCGACGGCTCGGGGCGCGACCGAAAGGTCTTGCGCGAGGCGGTCCGTCTCTTTGGTGAAGCCGGTTGGCGGCTCTCCGGCAATCGGATGCAGAACGAGGCGGGCGAGCAGTTCCGCCTCGAATATCTCACCTATGGCGCCGAACAGCAGCGCGTCTATGCCAAGTTCATGGAAACCTTGAGGGCCATCGGCGTCGATGCCTCGATCCGCATGGTCGATGCGGCTCAATATCAAAGACGGGTCAACGACTTCGATTTCGACATGATCCTCGCGGCCTTCGGAATGGTCGCGACGCCCACCCGCGAAGGCCTGTCGCTCTTTTTCGGTTCTGATTCCGCAGATCGGTCAGGCGCCTACAATTATCCCGGCATGCGAAGCGAAGCCGTCGACGCCTTGATCGAGAAGGTCACCACCGTCACCTCCCGCGAAGACCTCGTCACACTCATGCGAGCCCTCGACCGCGTCCTGCGCTGGCGCCTTGACTGGCTGCCCAACATCAATGCTGGTGTCCATCGCGCGGCGTTCTGGGACATGTTCGGCCATCGCGAGACCAAACCCGACTATGCTTGGCCGGTCGAAAGCCTTTGGTGGTTCGACGAAGAAAAGGCTCGAGCGATCGGCAAGGCCTGAGCAAGCGGCTGGCCGGAGGATGCCGACCGATCGGGCGGCGTCCCGGCCCGCTCTTTGAGCGCCCGCGAGAATTCGCCTTTCGGTCGAGGGCCATAACAGCGTAGGAGAGGTCGGGACCGACGTCCCAACGCAGTGGGTTCGTCGTTCGGACCGTCATCGAGACTGGAGAAGCGATCCCCTTATGGGCGCCTATATTCTTCGCCGACTGCTTTTGATGATCCCGACCCTTGTCGGCATCATGGCCATCTCCTTCATCGTCGTCCAATTCGCGCCCGGCGGCCCGGTCGAACAGGTGATCGCGACGCTTCAGGGCGATGCCGGCAGTGCCACGGACCGGGTTTCGGGCGGTGGAGGCGACTTCGGCTCGGGTGGCGGAGGCGACAGTTCCTCCTATCGCGGTGCGCAGGGGCTAGACCCGGAATTCATCGCCCGGCTGGAACAGCAATTCGGCTTCGACAAGCCGCCTCTGGAACGCTTCGGCCTGATGCTCTGGAATTATGCGCGCTTCGACTTCGGCGAGAGCTATTTCCGCTCGATCTCCGTCTGGGACCTGATCCTGGAAAAGATGCCAGTCTCGATCTCGCTCGGGCTCTGGATCACGCTTCTGTCCTATCTGATCTCGATCCCGCTCGGCATTCGAAAAGCCCTGAAGGACGGCTCGACCTTCGACATCTGGACCTCGGGCATCGTCATCGTCGCTTATGCGATCCCCGGCTTTCTCTTCGCCGTTCTCCTCATCGTCCTTTTCGCCGGCGGCTCCTTCTTCGACTGGTTCCCCTTGCGCGGGCTGTTGTCCGACGGCGTGCGCGGCGACTGGTGCGCACTCTGGTCGGCCTCCGCCGATCTGCCGCGTTGCGTGACCCAGACGATCCCCGACTATTTCTGGCACCTCACTCTGCCGCTGATCGCCTTGTCGCTCTCGGCCTTCGCGACGACGACGCTGCTCACCAAGAATTCCTTTCTCGACGAGATCCGCAAGCAATATGTGACGACGGCGCGGGCCAAGGGCCTCACCGAGCGCCGGGTGCTCTATGGCCATGTCTTTCGCAATTCCATGCTGATTATCGTGGCCGGCTTTCCGGGTGCCTTCATCTCGGCCTTCTTTTCCGGCTCGCTGCTCATCGAAACGATCTTCTCCCTCGATGGGCTCGGCCTGCTCGGCTTCGAATCGATCTATCGCAGAGACTATCCCGTGGTCTTCGGCACGCTCTACATCTTCTCGCTCATCGGCCTCGTGGCGACGCTCATCTCCGATCTCACCTATACTTGGATCGATCCGCGCATCGATTTCGAAAGCCGTGAGGTCTGATCATGGATGACGCCCTGAAAGATCGCCTCAAGAACGATCCGCACCACACCGGGACGAATCCCGAGGCCCGAGCCGCCGAGATCGCGCGTGAGGAAACGAGCGGCATCGCCCAGGAGGCCCCGGCCCCGGGCGAGGTGAAGCGCCCTCGCCTGTCGCCGCTCAATCGCCGCCGCTGGCAGAATTTCAAGGCCAATCGGCGCGGTTACTGGTCTCTTTGGATCTTCGCCATCCTCTTCGTGGTGACGCTCTTTGCCGAATTCATCGCCAATGACCGGCCGCTCCTCGTCGATTACAAGGGCGAATTCTACTATCCGGTCTTCGTCGACTACCCCGAAGAGGTCTTTGGCGGCTTTCTGCCGGTCACCAATTATCGCGATCCTTTCGTCCAGGACGAGATCGAGGCCAATGGCTGGATGATCTGGCCGCCGATCCGCTATTCCTATCAGACCGTCAACAACGAGATCCCGTCGCCGGCTCCCTCGCCGCCGTCATGGCTTCTCACCGACGAAGAGGCCTGCGCCCGCTATCCCGACGGGGTGAACGACAAGAACTGCACCTTCGGCAATATGAACTGGCTCGGGACGGACGATCAGGCCCGCGACGTCATGGCGAGGCTCATCTACGGCTTCCGCATCTCGGTTCTGTTCGGCCTCGTCCTGACGGCGGCATCGGCCGTGATCGGGGTCGCGGCCGGCGCCGTGCAGGGCTATTTCGGCGGCTGGACCGACCTCATCTTCCAGCGCTTCATCGAGATCTGGTCCTCGATCCCCGTCCTCTATCTCCTCCTAATCGTCGCCGCGATCCTGCCCCCAGGGTTCTGGATCCTGCTCGGCATCATGCTGCTCTTCTCCTGGGTCGCTTTTGTGGGCGTCGTCCGGGCCGAGTTCCTGAGGGCGCGCAATTTCGAATATGTGAGCGCGGCTCGCGCCTTGGGTGTCGGCGACCTCACCATCATGTGGCGTCATCTTCTGCCCAATGCGATGGTGGCGACGCTCACCTTCCTGCCCTTCATCCTGAACGGCTCGATCACCACCTTGACCTCGCTCGACTTTCTCGGCTTCGGCCTGCCGCCCGGCTCGCCCTCGCTGGGCGAGCTTCTGGCTCAGGGCAAGAACAACCTCCAGGCGCCCTGGCTCGGCTTTTCCGGCTTCTTCGTGATAAGCCTGATGCTGTCACTCCTGGTGTTCGTCGGCGAGGCCGTGCGCGACGCCTTCGATCCGAGGAAGAGTTTCGGGTGATGGGGAAAGAGGTCGAAAGCCATGGGTGAGATGCAGAAGATCGTCCTCAAGGTGGAAGCCAGCGAACTTCCCGCCGATATCCGCGCCAAGTTTGCCCCTGGGACGGAGGTGACGCTGACCTATGAGGGCGAAGCGTCCAAGCCGCCACTGAGCGAGGATATGATCGAACGCCGGAAGCGTTCACTATTGCAGTTCGCCGGCGTTGGTGCCGATCGGAACACGACCATCGATGAAGCTGTGGCGCGCATCCGCGAATTGCGGGACGAGTGGGATTGAAGACGCTACGTTATTACATCGACACGAATGTCTTCATCGCTCTCATCGAAATGAAAGGCAGCGCCTTCGAGCCGTTCGTCGATCGAATTGCGTCTCGGGACGCCACTTTGTTTACGAGCGAGATCACGCTGGCAGAACTCTTGGTGAAGCCATTGCAGCAGGCGAATATGCGGATGGCGTCGCTTTACGAACGTTTGCTTCAGTCGGGGGAGCTTCTGACGGTCATCCCCGTTCATCGTGAGATCTTGCGTGCGTCTGCGGGTTTGAGAGCGAAATTTCCCAACAAATTGCCGGACGCGATTCATATCGCCACGGCGATGCACACGCAGTGCGCCATCTTCGTCTCTTCCGATCAGAGATTGAAACTGCCAGCCAGTCTGAGCCAGGTGAGGCTCGATCAGCTGAATGACGTTGGTTACTCATGAACCCCCACGACCCCCATCACGATCATTCCGGCCATGACCACGATCACGGCTTCAAAGGCCATTCCCATGGCGCGAACGAGCGGCAGATCGCGATCGCAGCGGTCCTGACCGGCGGTTTCATGATCGCCGAGGTCGTCGGTGGCCTCGTCTCCGGGTCGCTCGCGCTTCTCGCCGATGCCGGCCATATGCTGACCGATTTCGCAGCGCTCGCCCTTGGCTGGTTCGCCTTCCGCCTGTCGCGCAAGCCGGGCGATGCCGACCGCACCTATGGCTATGACCGGTTCGAGGTTCTCGTCGCCTTCGTCAACGGGCTCGCGCTGTTCGTCATCGCCGGCTTCATCGTGGTGGAAGCGATCCGACGCTTCATGAACCCGGCCGAGGTGATGGGCGGCACGATGATGGCGATCGCCGTCGGTGGTCTGATCGTCAATATCGCCGTCTTCTTCGTGCTCCATTCGGCGGATCGGGACAATCTCAACATCCGCGGCGCCGTGCTTCATGTGCTCGGCGATCTTCTCGGCTCGGTCGCGGCCATCATCGCCGCCGGCGTCATCCTCTGGACCGGCTGGACCCCGATCGATCCGATCCTGTCCGTCCTCGTCTCCCTCATCATCCTCGTCTCGGCCTATCGGCTGGTGCGCGATGCCGGCCATGTGCTTCTGGAAGGCACGCCGAAGACCATCGCCGTCAAGGATTTGGAGCCGGCGCTGGTCGAGGCGGTGGATGGCCTGAGAAGCGTTCACCATGTCCATGTGTGGTCGATCACCCCGGAGCGGCCCATGGCCACGCTCCATGCCTGCATCGCCGAAGGCGCGGACGGGACGCAGATCACCCGTGCGATCAAGCGCGAATTGAAATCTCGGTTTTCGATCGGCCATGCAACGGTCGAGATCGAGTTCGGGCGCTGCGCAGACGAGGGACTGCAAAGACCCGGCGCTCACTCTCATCACCATGCCGATGCCGGGCACCGTCATACCCACCATGGCGCCGCCCATGGTGAGGACGCTCTGACGAAACCCGCCTGACCGAGCCAACAAGGATCAACGCGCCGTGACGAAGACCGCAGCCGAGGCGAACGCCAACGATCCGCTCCTGTCCGTCGACGACTTGCAGGTTGCCTTCACGCAAGGTGGCCGGGTCCAGACGGCAGTGGATGGCATTTCCTTCTCGATCGGACGCAACGAGACCGTCGCGCTGGTCGGCGAGTCCGGCTCCGGCAAGTCGGTCTCTGCCATGTCGATCCTGAAACTTCTGCCCTACCCTGCCGCCTACCATCCCGGCGGTGTGATCACCTTCGACGGCACCGACCTTCTCTCGGCCTCCGACGAGACCATGCGCAAGACGCGCGGCAACCGCATCTCCATGATCTTCCAGGAGCCGATGAGCTCGCTCAATCCGCTTCACACGATCGAGCGTCAGGTCGGCGAGGTTCTTAAGATCCATCGCGGCCTTAGCGAGAAGGCGGCGCGTGAGCGCACGCTCGAGCTACTCCATCAGGTCGGCATACGCGAGCCGGAAAAGCGTCTCGCAGCCTATCCGCATCAATTGTCCGGCGGCCAGCGCCAGCGCGTCATGATCGCCATGGCGCTCGCCAACGAGCCCGATCTGCTGATCGCCGACGAGCCGACCACAGCTCTCGACGTGACCGTGCAGGCCCAGATCCTGGAGCTTTTGAAGACGATCCAGGAAACGCGCGGCATGGCGATGCTCTTTATCACCCATGACCTCGGCATCGTGCGCAAAATCGCCGATCGGGTTTGCGTGATGTATCGCGGAAAGATCGTCGAGACGGGACCGACCGCCCGCATCTTCGCCGAACCGTCGCACGACTACACCAAGCACCTTCTGGCGGCCGAACCAAAAGGACGCCCGCCGGCGGCCAACGCCAATGCACCGCTCGTGATGGAGGCCAGGGACTTGAAGGTGTGGTTCCCGATCAAGACCGGTTTCTTTCGCCGTGTCACCGATCACGTGAAGGCGGTCGACGGAATCGACATCGAGGTTCGAGCCGGACAGACCGTCGGGGTCGTCGGAGAATCGGGATCGGGCAAAACGACCCTCGGTCTTGCGCTGACCCGAATGATCTCTTCGCGAGGAGACATCCGCTTTGACGGCGAGCGGATCGACGAACTCACCTTTCGGCAAATGAAACCGTTGCGCGATCGCATTCAGATCGTCTTCCAAGACCCCTATGGCTCGCTCAGCCCGCGCATGCCGATCGCGGATATCATCGCCGAAGGTCTCGCGATCCATGCGCCCAAGCTGACAAAGGAGGAGCGCGACGCCCGCGTCGTCGCGGCCATGGGCGAGGTCGGCCTCGATCCGGCGACGCGGTTTCGGTTTCCTCACGAGTTTTCAGGCGGCCAACGCCAGCGCATCGCCATCGCAAGGGCTATGGTCCTCAATCCGCGCTTCGTGATGCTCGACGAGCCGACCTCGGCCCTCGACATGAGCGTTCAGGCCCAGGTGGTCGATCTTCTTCGCGATCTCCAGAAGAAGCACGATCTCGCCTATCTCTTCATCAGCCATGATTTGAAGGTCGTGCGTGCGCTTGCCAACGAAGTGATCGTTATGCGCAACGGCAAGGTCATGGAGCGCGGCCCGGCCGATCAGATCTTCAATGCTCCGCAGACCGACTATACCAAGGCACTGATGGCGGCTGCCTTCGACATCGAAGTGTCGCATAAGGGCTCGGTTTCGCAATAAATCGGGACATTGACGGCGGAACGAGAAGTCCGGGCCATCGCGGTGAAAGTGCCGCGAAATGTCGGTCGAGGCGTTCGTCTCAAGGGCGACATCATTGTTTGGCCCTGGATGACGAAATCCAAAGCCCGGCGGACCGTTCGTGCATGATCCGTTACTGACGCGCTTATTCAGTAAGCCGAAGAATGAGAAGACCAATTGAGACAGTTAACAAAGTCTAACTGTTTCATCTTTTCCAAAAATCTTCATGGCGCATGCAACTTCACATTACCCAGACCGTTAGCAGTGACGAGAAAGGGACCAAACCATGCGCATCCTCATTCTAGAAGACGAGCCGCTGATCGCGATGGATTTGGAAGATGTCGTTCGCGATGCCTTGCCAGCCGATGTCTGTCTCGCCAATACGCTTGCCGAGGCCGTCGCCGAACTGAGCCAGGGCATCGATTTCGCTCTTCTCGATATCGAACTGCGCGATCCCGGAGAAACATCCTTGCCGCTCGCTCAGGAACTGACGCGCCGCAACGTACCCTACTGTTTCGTCTCGAGCGCTGTCGACCGCTTGCCTTCGACCTATGCGCAGGTCCCGAAGGTCCGCAAGCCCTTTCAGCCGGCGGACATCGCCGCTTTGCTCTCGCCGCTGTCGGCCCAAGCCTGATCGTTGAGGGACGGATATTCCGTCCTCCATCGCTCGCCTTCAGACTAACTAAGCCTTTCGGCTGGAAATATCCCCGCCACTATCAGCGCCGAACGTCACACCCGTCCCGCTTGGGACGGATCACGTCGATATCGGTCGGGCATGGGCTGACAATTCCGCATTCACGAAGAACGCCAGCTTTTCCGCTGCCCTTTGCCAAGCATGAAGTCTCTTGGCGAGGCGTCTGACCCTGGGCTTGCGCCGGGTGGAACAAAGCCAACCGACCTCGCTGTCTTCGTGCCGACCCAGTCGGCGAGTTATGCGAAACGCTGGCGTAGAAAAACCGCGCACATGGGGCGCGGCTTTTCTGTGCGAGGACGGGGTTCGACCCGGTACGCGTGACCTTGATCCGGGTCTCGGCTTCGCCGTCTGCCTATTGGTAACCAAAGGCGGTTACCGATCTCTTATGATCCGGCGAGGCAACGTCTTTTTTCCTTTTACGAAACGGGGTCGCCGTTCAAGCATCAGGCGATCAATCGGCATCGCCCAAAGCTCCTGATCGCCTTGATACCGCACAGGGAAGCCAAAGATGGCTCCCCATTTTTCGCCTGGTGCTTGAAGGCCGAAATGCAAAAAAGGCCGCCCGGTGCGGCGGCCTTCGAATGCTCTTAAAGCGAGATGCGAGGGCGGTTTCGGGGCGGATCGCCGTGGGCGAAACAGCCGCAAGACCGCGAACTCTCTTAAAGGACGCTTCAAAGCGCCCCACCGATCGTCAGCGCGAGTAGAACTCGACGACGAGGTTCGGCTCCATCTGGACCGGATAAGGCACGTCGTGAAGGCCCGGAATCCGGCGATAGGTGGCGACCATCTTGTTGTGATCGACCTCGATATAGTCGGGCACGTCGCGCTCGGCCAAGCCGACCGCTTCCAGAACGATCGTCAGCTGCTTGGACTTCTCGCGGACCTCGATCACGTCGCCAGGCTTGCACTGATAGGACTGGATGTTCGTGCGGCGGCCGTTGACATTGACATGGCCGTGATTGACGAACTGCCGCGCCGCGAAGATCGTCGGCACGAATTTCGCACGATAGACGACGGCGTCGAGACGGCTCTCGAGCAGACCGATCAAGTTCTCGGAGGTGTCGCCCTTCCGGCGCGCAGCCTCTTCATAAATCTTGCGGAACTGCTTCTCACGGACGTCGCCGTAATAGCCCTTCAGCTTCTGCTTGGCGCGAAGCTGCAGACCGAAGTCGCTCATCTTGCCCTTGCGGCGCTGGCCATGCTGGCCCGGGCCGTATTGGCGGCGATTCACCGGGGACTTCGGGCGTCCCCAGATGTTTTCGCCCATGCGGCGATCGATCTTGTACTTCGTCGATTGGCGCTTGCTCATCGCATTTCCTTCAACAAAACAAAGACCCGGAAGCATTGCCTCCGGGCTGACAGGAAACGCGCCCTCCTCTGTCCGCATCTTTGGCGGACCGACAGAACGATCTGGGCGCTTGACCGAGTTCGCTCACGGGACACGTTTTGAAACCGCAGCCGGCGCTTCGCCGGGCAGTCGGGGCGTGCTAACCCTATGACACATTGATGTCAAGCGTTTCGCCCCGCAACGCCTTGGATCACTGGACTTGGACTCTTTCTGAAGGCGGATCGGGCTCGGCCGATCGAGCCGGGCACCCGTGTTGAACAACGGGCGCGGCGCGCAGGCGTGGCGAGGCGCCGCCTTCACGACGCCCGCGGATTTCGTATCAAATGATCGCGAGAGGCTTTCGCCGACGTGGCGGCGGGAAGGCAGCGTCGATCTCGGCGAAATCCTCCTCGCTCAACACAATATTGGCCGCGCCTGCGTTCTCGCGTACATGTCGCGGGTCGCTCGCCTTGGGGATCGCCATGACGCCCGGGCGAGCAATGACGAAAGCCAGGGCGATCTGAGCCGACGTCGCGCCATGGCGCTTTGCGATCCGGGCCAGCACCGGGTGATCGATGAGCGTGCCGCGCTCGCCAAACGGCGTATAGGCCATCACACCAATGCCGCAGGACGCCAACCAATTGATATATTGATATTCGATGCCGCGTTCTTCCAGTGAAAAGAAGAGCTGATTTACCGCCGGTCGCACTGCCGATTCTGCATCGGTCACAACAGGTTCGAGATGCTGGCGCTCAAAGTTCGAGACACCCCAATAGCGAATCTTGCCGTCATCGCGCAGCCTCTCAAAGGCTTCGATGGTTTCCTCAAGAGGTGTCAAACCGCGCCAATGAAGGAGATAGAGATCGATCCGGTCGGTCTCGAGCCGATTGAGCGACGCCTCGCAGGCTTCGATCGTTCCCTCCAGCGTGGCATTGGGCGCGGCGACCTTGGAGACGAGAAACACCCCGTCGCGGCGCCCCTCGATCGCTTCGCCGACGAGCCTTTCGGCGCGACCGCCCCCATAGATCTCAGCGGTATCGATCAGTGTCATGCCAAGGTCGATACCCAGGCGGAGAGATGCAATCTCCTCGTCTCGTTGACGGATGTCGTCACCCATCCGCCATGTACCCTGCCCTATGACCGGCACCTCGACGGTGTCGAAGAGCTCAATGCGGCGCATGCTGTCGGCCTCTGCGTTTCAATCGATTCATTTTATCTCGTTATCAGGTAAAGTGAGAAAATGGGTTACGTATATGTTTCTTTGCTTACCAATTCAGGTTCTGAATGGCCGAATGTGACGGTGATAGGCGTCCGAAAGCGCATCGAACAAAGCGCCGCCTTACAGGTCGCTCATAGGACGGCCAAGCATGAAGGGGAAGCGTCACACGACTTTTCCAGCATCTTCATGCGCTAGAACAAGAGGTTAGAGCGGCTTGTGGATTCCGATTCGGGCCACACGACGCGTTGCGCGCTCGCAGGCGGTGGCTTGGTCGCAAAGCCGATCCTTCCGGTGCTTCGTCCTTCCCGACCACCGTTCCGAGAAAATGTGTGGATCCCATAGGCACGTTTACCGAGAATTACGATGCGTGGCTGACAGCGCCTGATACCAGCGGACACATGAAAGCATCGCTTTCGAATGTTCGCTGGCAGCCCGAGCGGCGTTTGAGCGGCTTCAAAAATTCGTATCGCGAAGCGATCAAACGGATTCCGTATAAGCCCTTCGCTGGACGTGGATTGACACAAGGGGGTCGATTCATTCGTCCGGCGGTATGAGACGCGTGATGACAATCCCGCACCTCAGACCCAAACCGAGAGGGGTCGGGCCCGCAGGGTTCGATCAGACCGAACCGTCCGACTCCCGGATCGGTCGTTTCGCGATGACCGGCCCTCAAGCGATCGAACGTCAGGACAAGTTCAAGACCGCGTCCGGCCTATATCGCCGGACGCGGTTTTCTTCATTGAGCGGTCATGCGGCGACCCGATCGCCGGACGCGTTCGCCTTGGAGCCGACCACATGGAAGATCAGCCGCTCCGAACCGGCCGTGACCTTGACCGTATCCTCGTCCTTGATGTGGCCGAGCAGGATCTCCTCGGCCAGCGGGTCCTGCACCTCGCGCTGAATGACGCGCTTCAGCGGACGAGCGCCATAAGCCGGGTCGTAACCCTTCTTGGCCAGCCACTCGCGCGCTTCGCCGTCGAGCTCGATGCGGATCTTGCGCTCGGCCAACAGAGCTTCGAGCCGTCCCATCTGGATGTCGACGATCGCGCCCATCTCGGAGCGATGGAGCCGATGGAACAGGATCACCTCGTCGACACGGTTCAGGAATTCCGGTCGGAAGGTCGCCTGGACGACGCCCATCACATGCTCGCGCGCCGCTTCCGCATCCTCGTCCTCACCGAGGGCCGTCAGGAATTCGGCGCCGAGATTCGAGGTCATGATGATCAGCGTGTTGCGGAAGTCGACGGTCCGCCCCTGTCCGTCCGTCAGGCGCCCATCGTCCAACACCTGCAGAAGCACGTTGAAGACATCTGGATGGGCCTTTTCGATCTCGTCGAAGAGGATCACCTGATAAGGCCGGCGGCGAACCGCCTCGGTCAGGGCGCCGCCCTCTTCATAGCCCACATAGCCGGGAGGCGCACCGATCAGACGAGCGACCGAGTGCTTCTCCATGAATTCCGACATATCGAGCCGGACCATCGCCGCCTCGTCGTCGAAGAGGAAACGGGCGAGCGCCTTGGTGAGCTCGGTCTTGCCGACGCCCGTCGGGCCCAAGAACATGAAGGAGCCGATCGGCCGGTTCGGGTCCTGCAGCCCGGCCCGCGCACGGCGCACCGCGCGGCTGACCGCCTGCACCGCATCGCCCTGACCGACGACCCGCTTCTGGATCGCATCCTCCATCCTGAGCAGCTTGTCTCGCTCGCCTTCAAGCATCCGATCGACCGGAATGCCGGTCCAGCGTGAGACGACCTGGGCAATATGGCTGGGTGTGACGGTCTCTTCGACCATGGTCTCACCATTGCCAGTCTGATCGCGCGCCTCGGCCTCCTTCAACTCGGCTTCGAGCTTGGGGATGGCGCCATAGGCAAGTTCGCCGGCTCGCTGGAATTCGCCCCGCCGCTGGGCAATGGCGAGTTCGTTGCGGGCCTCGTCGAGCTGACGCTTCAGATCGGCCGCCCGGCCGAGCTTGGACTTTTCCGCCTGCCAAGCCTGGGTGACCCGATCGGACTCTTCCTCGAGATTGGCAAGTTCGCCTTCGAGGCGCTCCAGCCGATCCTTGGACGCCTCGTCCGTCTCCTTCTTCAAGGCCTCGCGCTCGATCTTCAGCTGCATGATACGGCGGTCGATCTCGTCGAGGGCTTCGGGCTTGGAATCAACCTGCATGCGAAGGCGCGCGGCGCCCTCGTCGACCAGATCGATCGCCTTGTCCGGCAGGAAGCGGTCAGTGATGTAGCGGTTGGACAGTTGGGCGGCAGCGACCAGGGCAGAGTCCGAGATGCGCACCTGATGATGCTGCTCGTATTTCTCCTTGATGCCGCGCAGAATGGAGATCGTGTCTTCAACGGTCGGCTCCGATACGAAGACCGGCTGGAAACGCCGCGCGAGCGCTGCGTCCTTCTCCACATGCTTGCGATACTCGTCGAGCGTCGTCGCGCCGATACAGTGCAATTCGCCGCGGGCGAGCGCCGGTTTCAGGAGGTTGGACGCGTCCATCGCCCCATCCGCCTTTCCCGCGCCGACCAGCGTGTGCATCTCGTCGATGAACAGGATGACACCGCCGGCCGCCGCCGATATCTCCGACAGGACGGCCTTCAGACGCTCCTCGAACTCACCGCGATATTTCGCGCCGGCGATCAGCGCGCCCATGTCGAGCGCCATCAGCGTCTTGTCGCGCAAACTCTCCGGCACGTCGCCATTGACGATCCTCAGCGCCAAGCCTTCCGCGATCGCGGTCTTGCCAACGCCTGGCTCGCCGATCAGCACCGGATTGTTCTTGGTGCGGCGGGACAGGACCTGCACCGTGCGGCGGATTTCGTCGTCGCGGCCGATCACAGGATCGAGCTTGCCTTCGCGGGCGACCGCCGTCAGGTCACGGGCATATTTCTTCAAGGCGTCATAGCCGGATTCGGCCGAAGCCGTGTCGGCGGTGCGGCCCTTGCGAAGCGCTTCGATCGCCGTATTCAGCCCGCTCGGCGTGACCCCAGCCTTCTTCAGGATGTCGGCGGTCTTGGCGCTCTTCTCGATCGTCATGGCAAGCAGAAGCCGCTCGACGGAGACGAAGCTGTCGCCAGCCTTCTTGGCGATGTCTTCGGCCGTGGCGAAGATCTTTGCGAGTGGCTGCGCCAGATACATCTGGCCCGAGCCGCCGGTGACCTTCGGCATCGCGTCGAGCGCGGCATCGACGGCCAGACGCACGTCCTGCGGTCGCCCACCCGCCTTCTCGATCAGGCCGGCCGCCATGCCCTCCTCGTCGTCGACAAGCACCTTCAAAAGGTGTTCGGGCGCAAACTGCTGGTGATCGCGCGAAACCGCGAGGGTCTGGGCGGCCTGGATGAAGCCGCGAACGCGTTCGGTGTATTTCTCGATATTCATTAGATCTCTCCCTTCTCCGGCCCGACCCTTATTCATTCGAAGGCATCGGCGGATGTCGTCGGATGAGACGGTCCCCGTTTCGGCGAACCGTTCGAGACGAATATGGGATCGCCGCCGCCAGGGCGGAAGAGGTCTCAGGTGTTATTGTTGCAAAAATGTTACGGAGAGCGCGACGGACCCTACGGACCAGCACGCGCTCGCGTCGGGGTCCGGGCCGCTTGGCGCGTGACCGTTTCAGCGGCACGATGCGTCAGCATCCTGAGCCGCTCATATCAGTCGCGGCCGTTCGGCTCGAATATGGGCACCTGCGGCGCGGACTCGCGGTCGAAGAGGCCAAGAAGGCGGGGATCATCGGCGAGTTCGAGCATCTGGCGAACAGGGGAGAACCCGGCCCGGCGATAAAAGCCCATGGCTTTGGGATGGTCGATCGTATTGGTGTGGAGCCAGAGCCGGTCGATGTCGAGACCAAAGGCGAAGCGCAACAGCCTGTCCATCATAAAGCGCGCGGCACCCGTTCCGACCAAATCCGATACGACGCCGAAATAGACGAGTTCGGCGCTGCCCGGCTCGGATAGGTCGAGTTCGGCAAGCCCCATCGGCGTGTCCCCGTCGAAGA
Source organism: Fulvimarina manganoxydans (assembly GCF_900176465.1). GTDB lineage: Bacteria > Pseudomonadota > Alphaproteobacteria > Rhizobiales > Rhizobiaceae > Fulvimarina > Fulvimarina manganoxydans. Next base: position 207,511 of record NZ_FWXR01000001.1, on the reverse strand, counting down.
GAACGTGAATCACGGTCGCCTCATTGCCGATCTTCGCGGCGATCGCCGCATCGCCGAGGCTCAAGCGTTGATACCAGAGATGCGCCGTCCCGACTTTTCGAAGCAAGGCAACGTACCAACCAAGCTCCGGCCGGTCGACGCGCTCGAAACGCCAGTTCGGCGAAGCGGCCGGCGCCGGCTCACCGCTCGGGGCACAGCGGCATTCGAGGATCGTCGCGATCGCGGCGATTTTGCCGGGCGGAATGTCGGTGAAGCCATCGGGGAGCGTCATGGGTAACGTCTTGCGCATCAGGGATCGAGAGATAGGCCGAAGCCGGAACGGGCTTGCATTTGCCACAGCCACGGTCTTCCTGCCAATGGCGCGGCGATCGGGGCGCCTCGTCTTGCCCGTTTTCTCGCGGCTGCCGGCATTGGATAAGGAGACGTATGATGGCTTTGCCCAAAGGAAGCGACAGGATCGAGCACCTTCGTCGGCGGATCAGGACGCAGTTGAAGGCGTCGCTTAAGGGGGCCTTCAACGGTCTCGGCCTCATCATCGTCGGCGCGCTCATGGGCCAGCCTGCCTTGGCCGGCAATTCTGCCGCCGATCATCTCGTCGTCACGCTCGGAACCAGCCTGACGGCTGCCGATCCCGATCCGCAGAAGAACTGGCAGGTCGCCTTGGAAAAGGGGCTCGAAGAGCGCCTGGGCGAACCTGTGACCGTGGTCAACAAGGGCATCAGCGGTGGGTCCTCGCAAGACGGCATCCAATATGTGCTCGACGATGCGGTCGCCCTTCACCCCGAGGTCGTCACGATCGAATATGCGATGAACGACGCCTATTCGCCCTATGATATCTCACTCGAAGAGAGCGAAGCGAATATCCGTCATATCGTCGAAGCCTTTCGCTCGGCCGATCCCGATGTCGATATCTTCCTCATGACGATGAACCCGATCGTGCCCGGCACGCCCCACGCCGCCGACCGGCCGAACCTCGACGCCTATTACGATCTTCGCAGGCGTCTTGCCAACGATTCCGATCTCGACGTCCATCTGATCGACGTGACGCCAAATTGGGGCGACGCGACCTATGCCAAGATGCCGGACGGGCTGCATCCCAGCCTTGCGGCGGCGGAGCGATATCTGGTTCCGATGATGATCGAGGCACTCGGCGACGCGATGGAAGTCAACACCAAGACCGACTGAACATCGAAGCATTCATTCAGCGCAAAAAAGACAAAAGGCACCGCGATCGGTTCGCGGTGCCTTTTGTCATGGTCGAGACTTTGTCGGGCGTCAGCAGACCATCCTTGGAAGACGATCAAAGCCGCTCAAGCACCGCGCGGGCTTCGCTACGGAGCCCGACTGAAACAGTCGGACACCGTATCAGCCGTTCGATGCCAGCAGGAAGTCCGGCATATGGCCGTCGTCCTCACCGCCATCGGAAGACGACGATGTGTCATCGCTCTTGGCCGTCTTGCGCGGACGTCCGGGCTTGCGCTTCGGCTTTTCCTCGCCGTCCGCGCTTGTAGCCTTTGTCGTCTTTTTCGCAGGCGTCGCCGTACCGGTCTCGCTCTTGCGCGGACGGCCCCGGCGGCGTGGCTTCACTTCGCCCTCTTCCGTCGTTTCCGCGGACGCGTCGGCTGAAGCCTCGGCCTCGTTGGATACGGTCTCGCGACGAGCCTTGGCAGGCGCTTCTTCCGCAGCACTCGAGCGCGCCGCGACCGGCTCCGCCTCAGCAACGCGGTTGTCGGCCGCCTCGGCCTCCATGGCGGCGGGCTTCGGCGCCTCTTCGCTATGGACGATCACCGGCTGCGGGCCGGTTCCTGGAACGGGCTGTTCGGCGACGATTTCGCGCTCGCGGTCACGGTCTCGATCGCGGCGGGGACGCTGACCCTCGTCATCGCGGTCCCGATTGCGATCCCGGCGATCCTGATTGTCGCGTTGATCGCGATTGTTACGGCGATCCCTGCGGTCCTGACCATCGCGACCCTGCCCATCACGGCCTTGTCCATCGCGATGACCGTCACGATCGCGCCCGGTATCCCGGTCGCGGCCACCATTGTCCCGATTGTTGTCGCGGTCGCGGCGCTCGAAACGATCCTGGCGGTCGTTCCGATCGTTCCGATCCTGGCGATCATTGGAGCGATCATGACGCTCGGAGACGTAATCCGTCCCGTCCTCATCATCCTCGTCATCCTCGCGCTGGTCCCGATCGTCGCGTTGCGGCTGCGATTGCGCCTGGGCCGAGGCGATGATCCGGTTGTAGTGCTCCGCATGCTGGAGGTAGTTCTCGGCCATCACGCGGTCGCCGGATGCTGCGGCATCGCGCGCCAGCGTGGAATATTTTTCGGCCACATGCTGGGCGGTGCCGCGAATCTTAACGTCAGGACCGTTCGACTCATAGCTCCGGGTCAGCGGATTGGGACCCTTGCGTCCGCGTCCGCGCATACGGTTCTTCTGCTGTCCTGGCCTCATACTCTTCCTGTGTCATGGTGACCGGATCCATGCCGGTCAGCCCCTCTTGTCGATTTGAGAGAGCGGGCATCGCCATGCCCGGTTGTGCGGTCATCGTCTCGTCGAGACCGCGAACGAAATGAATCAGCTTCGCTTATGCCGGGCGTTTGTCGCGCACCTCCGGCCCCCAACGGTCTGCGCTCGTCTGGCGCGACACGTTGCCTGTCACCGATCTAGGATCGCTAGCGATCCGAACCGATCGGGACGCCCCTCGTAAAATTTCCGCTGTTTGACGAAACCCTAGTCAGGAAATCGTCGCGTCACAAGTGCCTTTATCGCTTTTGCAGCCTCTTTCAGCGCGGTCCGATGCATTGAAGCCGCATATCTGTTTACTCGATGCGTTACCGAAGCCGCGTGAAATGAAGGCCGCGCGGAATGCCCGTCAGATCGGATCGTGCTTCGGCCAATGAGAATCCAGCCGCAGCAAAGAGCATCTCAACATCGTGTTCCTGGCCTTGGCCGATCTCGAGGAGCACGGAGCCATCGTCGCGCAGGACGCGGGCAGCATCTGCGGCCAAAGCCCGATAAGCATCGAGCCCATCCTCGCCGCCGTCGAGAGCGGCCATCGGATCGTGAAAACGAACCTCCGCCGCCAGCCCATCAATATCAGCATGTCGAATATAGGGTGGATTGGAGATCACGCAATCGAGCGGGCCGCCGATGCCAGCGAGAAAATCCGTGCGCACCAGCATGAGGCGGTCCGATACGCCAATGCGGCTTGCATTCGTGCGGGCGGTCAGAAGCGCGCCCGGCGCGATATCGGATGCAATTGCCCTGGCCTCGCCGAGAGCCGAAAGGATAGAAATCGCGATGGCGCCGGTTCCTGTGCCAATATCAGCGAAACAACAGCCTTGCCCCGCTGCGGCACGCGCCGAGAGCACCTCCAGCGCCATTTCAACGATCGTCTCGGTATCCGGGCGCGGCTCCAGCGTCTCCGGTGACAGGTCGAATTCGTGCTCGTAGAAACCGCGTCTCCCGATGATGCGAAAGACCGGCTCGCCAGCGATCCGTCGATCGAGAAGGCGAGCGAAGCGCTCGCCCGCATCATCGGACAGCACCGAGCGGCGATTCAACGAAAGCTCCATAGGTGGAAGGCCCGCGGCTTCGGCAAGAAGAAGCCGCGAATCGAGGCTATGATCGGTTTCAAGCCCGGCCGCCAAAAGCTTTGCGGCCCCGGCCTTCAGCCAGTCCCCAACCGTCTCCGGCCGATCCGGCTCAGCCATCGGCGACGGCCGCGAGCTGACGCGCCTGATGCTCGGCGACCAGCGCGTCGACGAGCTCGTCCATCTCGCCCTCGATGACCCGATCGAGCTTGTAGAGCGTCAGATTGATCCGATGGTCGGTCACGCGCCCTTGCGGGAAGTTATAGGTGCGGATGCGCTCCGACCGATCGCCCGAACCGACCTGGCTCTTGCGCGCGGCCGAACGCTCCTCATCCGCCTTCTGGCGCTCCATGTCGTAGAGCCGGGCCTTGAGCACCTGCATCGCCTGGGCACGGTTCTGATGCTGGGATTTTTCCGACGAGGTGACGACGATGCCCGTCGGCAAATGGGTGATGCGGACAGCCGAATCGGTGGTGTTCACATGCTGACCGCCGGCCCCTGAGGCACGCATCGTATCGATACGAATATCTTCCTGGCGGATGTCGATATCGATGTCCTCGGCCTCCGGCAGGACGGCAACGGTTGCGGCGGAGGTGTGGATGCGCCCGCCCGATTCGGTTTCGGGCACGCGTTGGACGCGGTGAACGCCGGATTCGAATTTCAGCTTCGAGAAGACACTCGGACCGCGAATGGCCGCGATGACTTCCTTATAGCCGCCGACCTCACCTTCGCTCGCCGACAGAACCTCCACCTTCCAGCGGTTAAGCTCGGCATAGCGCTGATACATCCGGTAAAGATCACCGGCAAAAAGGCCGGCTTCCGAGCCACCGGTCCCGGCGCGAATTTCCAGGATGGCGCCTTTGGCGTCGGCCGCGTCCTTGGGCAGGAGGAGAAGCTGGATGCGCTCGCGAAGGCCTTCGCGCCGCTCCTTCAGATCGTCAATCTCGTCTTCGGCAAGAGCCCGCATCTCGCGGTCGGCGCCAGGATCGGCGAGAAGCGCGCGCGCATCGTCGAGTTCGGTCTCCAGCGAGCGGAATTCGCGGATCGCGCCGACGACCTCTTCGAGCGAGGAATATTCGGCCGCAAGCTTGGCATAAACCGCATGGTCCGGTCCTTTGGCCATTTCCGCTTCCAGATGGGCGAAGCGGGCCAGGATCTCGTTGAGGGTCGCGGTCGGCAGACTGGCCATGCAATTGACGCTTTCGAAACAGGTATCGGCTTTGGGAATGTCTTCAAGCCAGCCGAATTGTGGGAACGCCGTCCCACAATTGGCCGTCGGGCGTCTCGCTCCCTTCCCATAAAGCTGGAAGGACAGCGAAGCGCAGCTGGTCGGACCAGCCTCGCTAGATCGGCACGCCGCCCGCCCGTGCGAAATCAGCGAGCTCGGCCTTTAGATCGGCCATCGGCGCCTGCGATGCAAGATGCCGCTCAACGATCGCACGGACCGCGCCGACATCAAGTTCAAGAAGCATCGACTTGACTGGGCCGATCGAGGGCGGCGCCATGGAGATCGAGCGGAAACCGATCGCCACGAGGGCCATGGTCGCGATGGGACGGCCGGCCATCTCACCGCATAGGGTCACCGGCACGTCATGCCGATGCCCGGCATCGACGATATCCTTCAGCGCCCTCAAGAAGGCTGGAGAGAGATCGGAAAAGCGATTGGCCACCCGCGGATTGCCGCGATCGACCGCGTTGAAGAACTGGAAGAGATCGTTCGAGCCAACCGAGGCGAAGTCGAGAAGCGCCATCACCTCGTCGAGCTGATAGAGCAATCCCGGTACCTCGATCATCGCGCCGATCTTGACCGCTTTCGGACTCTCATGGCCGAAGCGATGGAGATGAGCCCGCTCCAGATCGACAAGCTCTCGCGCAGCACGCAATTCGGCGGCGTCGGTAATCATCGGGAACATGATCCGCAATTCGCGACCCGCCGCCGCTTTCATCAACGCCCGCAGCTGGGTGCGCATCAAGCCGGGCCGGTCGAGCGCGAGGCGCACGGCGCGATAGCCGAGCGCGGGGTTCTCCTCCTGGAGCTGTGCGAGATAGGGAAGAAGCTTGTCGCCCCCCACATCGAGTGTGCGGAAGGTCACCGGCTTGTCGCCCGCCGCATCCAGAACCGCCGTATAAAGCCGCTGCTGATCGCTTGCTCGCGGCATGGTCGAGGCGACCATGAACTGAAGCTCGGTGCGGAAGAGGCCGATCCCCTCGGCGCCCGCTTCGGCGAGCTGCGGCAGATCAACGAGCAGGCCGGCATTCATCTGCAGATCGATGCGGACGCCGTCGCGCGTGACGCAAGGCTTGTCGCGAAGCCCCGCATAGCGCTCACGGCGCCGCGTTCGGAAGTCGATACGGTCGGCATAGGTCTCGGCGACATCGGACATCGGGCGCAAATGCACCTGACCATCCTCGCCGTCGACGATGGCCATGTCACCGTTTTCGGCCATGGAAACCGCGCCCGTCACCTGGCCGACCACGGGAATGCCGAGCGCACGGGCAACGATGACCACATGGCTGGTCGCCGCGCCTTCTTCCAGAACGAGGCCGCGCAGGCGCTCGCGGCGATAATCGAGGAGCTGGGCCGCGCCCATATTGCGCGCAATGACGATGGCGTCGTCGATTTCGTCGATCGCGCCATCGACGCGTCCGATCAGCTGACGAAGAAGCCGATTGGCGAGATCGTCGAAATCATGCATCCGCTCGCGGATGTAAGGGTCGGTCAGATGCATCATGCGCGCGCGCATGTCCGACTGAACCTTCTCGACCGCCGCCTCCGCCGTCAGCCCGTTGCGCACCGCCTCTTCCAGGCGCCGCACCCAGCCCCGGTCATGGGCGAACATCCGATAGGCTTCGAGCACCGCCCGATGCTCGCCTTCCGCCGCAATGTCTCGGCGCGCCAGCATGTTCTCGATCGACAGGCGAAGCTCGGCCAAGGCGTCGTTCAGCCGGAGAACCTCGTCTTCGGCATGTTCGTTGAAGAGGTTCGTGACGACGACGCGCGGCTCGTGGAGCACGACACGGCCAAGGCCGATCCCGTCGGAGAGCGTCACGCCCTCGAAGCTCACAGGGCGCGAGAGATCGAGCGTGACGCCCGGCCGCTGCAGCCCTTCCAAGCCACCGGCCGCGATCATCTCTGCGACGACCATCGCGACCGTTTCGAGCGCCTCGGACTCCTCCTCGCGATATTGCCGCGCCGACTTGTTCTGCACGACCAGGACGCCCAGCGTCCGTCCTGCCCTCAAGATCGGCACGCCGAGGAAAGACTTGTAGATTTCCTCGCCTGTTTCCGGGAGATAGGTGAAGGCGGGATGGTCTTGGGCCTGAGACAGGTTGAGAGGCCTGGCAGTGGCCGCGATCGTGCCGACGAGACCCTGACCAAGCTGCAATTGCGCCAGATGCACTGAGCCAGGGTTGAGGCCCTCGGTGGCGTAGAGTTCCAAGACGGAATCGGCCCGCAGAACATAGAGCGAGCAGACCTCGGCGACCATGTTCTCAGCAATCAGCTGCACGATCTTGTCGAGGCGAGCCTGCCGGTCGAGCGTATCGGCCATCAGCGCTCGAATGCTGCGCATCAGAACGCGCGGACCTGAGATGTCGCTTCCGATCACGCGAGTCTTCCGTATCCCGAACGCCAGTTCAGCCGATTGACCGACAAACGCCGATCCATGGCTCCGCCACCGCCCTGTGTGCCCCCGTCGCCCTATCGACCCGATGGGTGTGTTCCACCCTCTCTCGTCGACCGGCTCTCTTACGGCTGTCTTTAACGAGGCGGCAATCGGTCATCAAGACCGTTGACCGCCAAGACGAAAACTCAACTCTTAGTCGCGATCACAACAGCATTCGCGAGGGACGGCGCCTGGCCGGCCGCAGTCAAGCGACATGGGTCCTCTATGATCAGGCCTTGTCCAGACCATAGACGGCGTGGAGCGTGCGCACGGCGAGCTCCGTATAGTCGCCATCGATCAAAATTGAGATCTTGATCTCCGACGTCGTGATCGCGCGAATATTGATGCCGCGATCGGCGAGCGCCTTGAAGGCGGTGGCGGCGACACCCGTGTGGCTGCGCATGCCGACGCCGATGACCGACACCTTGGTGAGGCCGCTCTCGCTCTGCAGCACTTCGTACTGCATCTCGGCCTTGGCCTTGTCGAGAACGTCCTTGGCCTTCGCAAGGTCGCCGGCCGGCACGGTGAAGGTCATGTCCGTATAGGCGCCGGATTCGGACACGTTCTGGACGATCATGTCCACATTGACGCCCGCTTCGGCGAGCGGCCCGAAGATCGCGGCGGCGACGCCCGGACGATCGGACACGCGCCGCAACGAGATCTGCGCCTCGTCCCTGGCATAGGCGATACCGGTGACGACCTCTTGTTCCACGATGTCTTCCTCGTCGCAAATGAGCGTGCCCGGCGGATTGTCGAAATCCCCCATTCCGGGCGCATCCGGGTCTGTGAATGACGAACGCACGAAGGTGCGCACCTTATGGACCATGGCCAGTTCCACCGACCGCACCTGTAGAACCTTGGCGCCGAGCGAGGCCATTTCCAGCATTTCCTCGAAGGAGATGCGGGCCATGCGGCGCGCCTTCGGCTCGATGCGCGGGTCGGTGGTATAGACGCCGTCCACATCGGTATAGATGTCGCAGCGGTCGGCCTTCAGCGCGGCGGCCAGCGCAACGGCCGAAGTGTCCGAACCGCCCCGGCCGAGGGTCGAAATGCGGTTGTCGGGCGCAATGCCCTGGAAACCGGCGACGACCGCTACCTGCCCCTCGCCGAACCGGCGGACGATTTCGGAGCCGTCGATCTCGGCGATGCGGGCCGCGCCATGGGAACCGTCGGTCTTCAGCGGAATCTGCCAGCCGAGCCAGGAGCGCGCATTGACGCCCATATTCTGCAGCGTGATCGCCAGGAGCCCGGCCGTCACCTGCTCGCCGCTCGCCACCACGGCGTCATATTCACGGGCGTCATGCAGCGGACTCGCCTCGCGGCACCAGGCGACGAGTTCGTTGGTCTTGCCGGCCATTGCGGAGACGACGACGGCAACGTCGTGACCGGCATCGACCTCGCGTTTGACATGCCGGGCCACGTTCCGGATGCGGTCGAGGTCGGCGACGGACGTGCCACCGAATTTCAGAACGAGACGGGCCATGGGCGGTCTTGACGGTCTTCATACGGCCGCGGCGCCAGCTTAAGGCTGGACCCCGACGGAACAGGATCGGAACAAAGACCCCGAAAGAGCCCACGATTCGGGCCCTTTGGGTCGGCGGTTCCCTAACCGAGCCGAAACCGTTTGACAATGTCGCAGCGGCATCGCTTTGCCGATCGTTGACCTGGTGCCTTTTCCCGGTCACCCCTGCGGCATCCTTGGCCATGGAAGGACGCGGCGTCTCGCCCTAGCTGTCGGACCAGACCCTAGCGGGGCTTTCCTCGGCGCACGGATGGTGCGAACAGCAGGGTTCAAGGGAAAGAGCGAAGCAAGGAGCTTCACACGATGTCGACCACCGAAGGCGCCAGCTCGATCGATCGGGACGAAATCGAGCGGTTCTCGCGGCTCGCCGCCGAATGGTGGAACCCGAAGGGCAAGTTCAAGCCGCTCCACAAGTTCAATCCGGTTCGCCTCGATGCGATCCGCGAGCAGGTGGCGATGAACTTCAATCGTCCGCTCGACGAGACGAAACCCTTCTCCGGACTGACGCTTCTCGATATCGGCTGCGGCGGCGGCCTCATCGCCGAACCGATGCGCCGGCTCGGCTTCGAGGTCACGGCAGCGGACGCTTCCGAGACCAATATCGAGGTCGCCAAGCTCCATGCTGCCGAAAGCGGCCTCGACATCGACTATCGGGCGACGACCGCCGAGGCGATCGCGGCCGAGGGCAAGACCTTCGACGTCGTGCTCGCGCTGGAGATTGTCGAGCACGTCTCGGACGTCGACTTCTTCCTGACCACCTGCGCCAACATGGTCAGGCCGGGCGGCCTTCTCTTCGTCGCCACGATCAACCGCACGGCCAAGGCGCTCGCCTTCGCCATTGTCGGCGCCGAATATGTGCTCGGCTGGCTGCCTAAAGGCACGCATCAATATGAAAAGCTCGTGCGGCCCGAGGAAATCGCCGGGCCGGTCGGCGCGGCCGGCATGACGGTGATCGAGGAGATGGGCGTCGTCTATCACCCGCTCGCCGATGCCTGGCGGCGGTCTTCCGATACGTCGGTTAACTACATGACGGTGGCGCGGCAGCCGGAGGTCTGATCCCAGGCACCCGGCCGGGCGCCGGCGTCTGAGGCGGATGCTTTGCCGAGGGGCGAACTTGGCGTCCCGCAGGGTTGAAGCGGGCGTGAACGCAGGCCGTCTTGTCGAGACCCTGTTGCTCATGAGACCATTTCGCAGCGGCGATCGGGGGCGCGAGGCATGGCGGCAGACAGGTCTCACGAGGGGATGGCGGAAGACGCCGATTGCCTCGCCCCGAAGCCGGGAATGCCAGGGACGGACCCGTCCGGCCTCGATCTCTTCGAGGCGCTACCCGCCATTTCCAATTTCGAAGCCCTGCGTTCGGCCGACATCTATACGCCCCTGCCCGACGACTGGATGGTCGGGGTCGCCGACATTCGGGGATCGAGCGAGGTGATCGCGGCCGGCCAGTACAAGGCCGTCAACACGGTCGCCGCCGCATTGATCGCCGCCGTTTCGAACGCGCTTCCCGAGCGCGCCTTTCCCTTCGTCTTTGCCGGCGACGGCGCCGGCTTCGCCCTTCCCCCCGGCGAGGCTGAGAAAGGCCGGGAAGCGCTTCGCGCGGTGGCGGGCTGGGCGCGGGACGCGTTCGGCTTCGAGCTGCGCATCGCGGCGTTCGAGATCGGCATCTTGCGCGCCGCCGGACGCGACGTCCGGGTCGCCCGTTTCGCGGCCTCCGAAGACGTGGCCTATACGATGTTTTCGGGCGGCGGATTGGCGCTCGCCGAAGCCTGGATGAAGGCCGGTCATAACAGCCTCGACCCTCATGGACCCGACGAGGCGCGGCCCGACCTCACCGGCCTCTCCTGCCGCTTCGCCGATGTCCCGGCCAAGAACGGCACCATTCTTTCCGTCATCGTTCTTCCCACAGCGGACACGGACGATGCGGGCTTCGAGGCTCTCGTCTCTAAAATCCTCGCGATCGCGAAGTCGGACGAGGCCGACGCGCCACCGGTGTCGGACGAGACGCTCAAGCAGCGCTGGCCGCCGTCAGGCCTTGAGATCGAAGCCCACACGGTCGCCGCCAGCCGGCGTCTGCCCCATTGGGTCGCCCTTGGTTTCGTCGCCATCCGGACCCTCGTCGCTCATGCTATCTTCAAGCGCGCCCGCCCCTTGGGTGGCTTCGATCCGAAGCGTTACCGCGAACAGCTCGTGCGCAATTCCGATTTTCGCAAGTTCGACGACGGACTGCTTCTGACACTCGATTGCAGCACCGAGACCGCTGACAAAATCGAAGCGGCGATCGAGGCCGGGCGGATGGCGGGGACAGCGCGGGGCGGCGTTCATCGTCAAAGCTCCGCCCTCGTCACCTGTTTCGTGCCGACGCCCAGCCGGTCCGATCACGTCCACTTCGTCGATGGCGCAATGGGCGGCTATACGCTCGCCGCCCGCGCAGCCTTCGAGAAGGTGGAGAAAGCCCTACGTCCTGAGAGCATCGATTCCCGTCTTAAAGAGGCGGAAACGGGTTGATCGCGTGGAAATGATGGGTCGGACCGTGACCGCTGCCGACTTCCAGCTGATCGGCGGCCGCGATCGCGCCGCTTACATAGGCCTTGGCGCGCGACACGGCTTCGACCGCGTCGAATCCCAGCGCGAGCTGGACGGCCAGCGCCGAGGACAAGCTGCATCCCGTGCCGTGGGTGTTCTTGGTCGCGATCCGGGTCCCCTCGAAACGATGGGTTCCATCTGGCCTGGCTAGGACGTCCGGCGAGCCCTCTCCATCTTCGAGATGACCGCCTTTGAGAAGCGCCGAGCGACATCCGAGCGCCAGAAGCCGCGTGGCAGCGGCCTCCATGCGCCGCGATTCCCGGATGGGGGCTTCCGTCAGAAGCACGGCAGCCTCGGGAATGTTCGGCGTGATCATGGTCGACAGCGGGACGAGATCGGTGCGGATCACCTCGACCGTCTCGTCCGTAATCAGCGGATTTCCGCCTTTAGCGATCATGACCGGATCGAGCACGACGATCGCCGGGGCGTGGCGTTCGATCGCCCGCGCCACGATGCGGGCGATCTCCGCCGTGCCAAGCATGCCGATCTTGACCGCATCGACACGGATATCGTCGAAGATCGCGTCGATCTGAGCGGCGATGAAGGCGGGCGCGACCGACTCGACACCGGATACCCCTTGGGTATTCTGAGCGGTCAACGCCGTGATCGCCGCCATGGCATAGGCGCCATTGGCGGACATGGATTTGAGATCGGCCTGAATGCCGGCGCCGCCCGAAGGGTCGGAGCCTGCGATCGATAGGACATTCGGTATTCGCGCCAAGTCTTGTCCCCTTGCCGTCGGTCGGCATAGCCCGTCCTAAGCGGCGCCGATTCCGTTTGTCCCTTGCTTCGGTCTCTCCCCCTCGCGGCCTTCGGACACGCGGCCGAAAAGCCGAAAAACCTTTTAAGATCAAAAACTCATCAAGGCCAGCCCCAAAGGGGCGGGCCTTGACGAAGCATGAATAACGTCTTGATGAGACTGACTTACATTCGCGATTTGCGTTAGGCTTCGTGAACCATGACGATGGTGGCGAGGGGCGGAAGCGTCAGTGCGATCGAATATGGCCGCCCATGCACCGAATGTTCCTCGGCCTCGACGCCGCCGAGATTGCCCACATTCGAGCCGCCATAAACCTCGGCATCGGTGTTCAGCCGCTCGGCCCAATGCCCATCCTTCGAAACACCGACGCGGTAGCCATGGCGGGCGATCGGCGTGAAGTTCGACACGATCAGCACCGAACGCCCCTCGCGATCCTTGCGCAGAAAGGCGATGACGCTTTCCTCCACATTGGAGGTGTCGACCCATTCGAAGCCGGCGGGATCGCAATCGAGCTGATGGAGTGCCGGGATCTCCCGGTAGAGGGTGTTGAGATCGCGCACGAGGGTCTGAACACCCTTGTGGCGGCTGCCCTCCTCTTCCAGGAGATGCCAGTCGAGCGACTGGTCGTGGTTCCACTCCCGCCACTGGGCGAATTCGCCGCCCATGAAGAGCAGCTTCTTGCCCGGATGGGTCCACATGAAGCCGAAATAGGCCCTGAGATTGGCGAATTTCTGCCAGTCGTCACCCGGCATCTTGCCGATCAGCGAACCCTTTCCGTAGACCACCTCGTCATGGGAGAGCGGCAGGACGAAGTTCTCCGAATAGGCATAGACCATCCCGAAGGTCATGTGGTGATGGTGATAGCGCCGATTGACCGGGTCCTCCTGCATGTAATGCAGGGTATCGTGCATCCAGCCCATATTCCACTTGAAGTGGAAGCCAAGACCGCCCGCATAGGTCGGCCGCGAGACGTCCGGAAAGGCCGTCGACTCCTCGGCATGGGTGGTTGCCTTCGGATAATATTCGCCAACGCGCTCGTTCGTGTCCTTCAGGAAGGCCATGGCCTCGAGATTCTCGCGCCCGCCATGGATGTTGGGCTCCCATTCGCCGTGATTGCGCGAATAGTCGAGATAGAGCATCGAGGCGACCGCATCGACGCGCAGACCGTCGATATGAAACTGATCAAGCCAATAAAGGGCATTGGCGACGAGGTAGTTCTTCACCTCGGGCCGGCCGTAATCATAGATCAGCGTGTTCCAATCCTTGTGGAAGCCGCGACGCGGATCGGGATGTTCGTAGATCGCGGTGCCGTCGAAGCGCACCAGGCCGTGAACGTCGGTCGGGAAATGGCCCGGAACCCAGTCGAGGATGACGCCGATATCCTCTTGATGAAGCGCGTCGACGAGACGGGCGAAGGCTTCCGGCGAGCCGTAGCGCGAGGTCGTCGCATACATGCCGATCGGCTGATAGCCCCAGGATCCATAGAAGGGATGTTCGGAGACCGGCAGGAACTCCACATGGGTGAAGCCCATCTCCTTCACATAGGCGACGAGTTCCTTGGCGAGCGCGTCATAGTCGAGGAACTCGTTGTCGGCGCCCCGGCGCCAAGAGCCGAGATGAACCTCATAGATCGAAATCGGCTTTTCGCGATCCTGCCAGTCGCTGCCATGGGACTGGAAGGCTTGGTCCTTCCACTCATGCTCGACAAGTCCGTTGACGACCGAGGCAGTGTGAGGCGCGATCTCCTGGCGGAAGCCGACCGGATCGGCCTTGAGCGGCTGCAGATTGCCGTCGACGCCGATCACTTCGTATTTGTAGCTCTCACCCTTGCCGATCTTCGGGATGAAGAGTTCCCAGACCCCGCATTCATGGCGTTTGCGCATGACCGAGCGGCGGCCATCCCAGGAATTGAAATAGCCGACAACGGATACACGGCGTGCGCCGGGCGCCCAGACGGCGAAAGCCGTGCCCTCGACCCCTTCCATGGTGGTCGGATGAGCGCCGAGCTTCTCATACATGCGATAGTGATTGCCCTCGGCGAGGAGATAGACGTCCTGCTCGCCGAGGATCGGGCCGAAGCGATAGGGGTCCTCCTCCTCCCAAGGCTCGCCGCCGCCATGAGAATAGCGCATCTGGTAAGGCTCGCCGGCTTTCAGCCCCGGCACGAAGCCGGAGAAAAAGCTCTCGGGCCCGAAAGGCTCCAGTTCGGCAAGCAGCTTGCCGCTGCCATCGATCACCGATGCCCAATGGGCGCCGGGTCGATAGACGCGCACGATCGATCCGCCCTCGACGGGGAAGCGGCCGAGGATCGCAAAGGGATCGCCATGGACCCCCCGGCCGATCTCCCAGGCCTGATGCTCGTCCGGCCGATGATCAACCGCACCCGCTTTCGTACTGTCGTTCGTAAAGCTCATTTCAGGACCTGTCTTTTCTCGAGGAGAGCAATGATCCCGCGAAGCGGGATCGACAGCCATGCCGGACGCATGGCCGCCTCATAGCGCAGCTCGTAGAACGCCTTCTGCAGAACGAAGAGATCGAGCAGTTGCGCCGTCGCTTCGTCGTCCAACGCAATTCCCGACGCCTCGCTCCAATATTTCAGGAAAGAGTCCGTCGTCTCGTCACGCCAGGACACCGCCATGTCGCGCAACCGCTCTGCCGTCGCCTCGTCGACGGGCCCGGCCCGGTCGCGTGCGGCAAAGGCTGCATAGTCGAAAGAGCGGACCATGCCGGCGACGTCGCGCAGCGGCGAGGTTTTCTCCCGCCGCTCCTCCAGGCTGCGGCCTGGCTCACCCTCGAAATCGAGGATGACCACGTCGTTCTTGGCCACCAGAACCTGGCCGAGATGGTAGTCGCCATGGATGCGAGTGCGATGGGTGTTCACCTTGAGGCCGCCGAACCGGTCGAACCAGGTGAGAATGTCCTTCTCGGCGCCGAGAAGACGCTCGACATCGGCAAGCTCCTCCTGGGGCAGATTGGGCTTGGCCTCGGCCAGGATCGCTAGCGCCTCGCCCGCCTCGCGCTTGGCGTCGCGAACGAGGGTCATGTAGGTCTCGTCGTCCAGCGGCTCGGGGTCGAAGGCCGCATCTCCGGTGCGGGTGGCGAGCGCGGCGTGCATCTCGCCGGTACGCCGACCGAGAACCTCGGCCGGATCGATCTGGATCTGCAGCTTCGGCTCGCTGATGGCGCCGACCTCCAGATTCTCGTCCGCGATCGGCTGCGAGGCATAGGCGTGATCGCGCAGATAGCGGGCAAGCGCATCGACAACGACCGACCAGGCATCGCCCTGGTTCTGGATCTGCTCGAACAGGGCTGCGACCGCTGTGCGGCTGCCGTCGGAGCGAACCAGTTCGATCGCGCCGAGAAGCGCGGGCGCGGCGTCGAATTCGGTCTTTTCGGTCAGGAAGCGCGTGACTTCGAGTTCCGGCTGGATGCCGTCACGCAGGCGGCGATAATATTTCAGGATCGCCTCGGTCCCCACCAAGAGCGAGGTGTTGGACTGCTCGCCCGACAGAACGCGGATCGCATCAGGTTCGACTTCGAGCGTGCGCGCCAAAGCCTCTTTCTGGCTTCCAGAAGCCGTGACGACGAGCTTGCCGTTGGAAAGATCCACATCCTTGCCATCGGCCATCGCCTTAATGGCCATGCGGGCGAGATCGGCCGAGCGCGTTCCGTCGATCAGAGCGCCGATATTCGGACCCTGGCGCACCCGCGCAATCGTGTAGGGCAAATCTGGCGCACCGGCGCTGAGTTGATCCTCGCCCCAGCGAACACCGAGCGGCAGGAGATAGCGATCTTCGCCCTCCTCGCTTCCGACGATCACCTCGGCCAAGAGATGGCGGCGGGACTCTTCGCTTGGCGCTCCCAGCACGGAGACGTCGAGCCGCTTCGGGCGCGCCGACTTGCCGGCGAACCAGCGCTGGTTGCCGATGAAGCTCGGCAGGACGGATTTCAGCTCGGTCAGATTGCGCCCGCCGATCGTCGCCTTCAGATCGCCCGGCGAGACAAGGGTCGAAAAGGCCGGCAGCGCGACCGGGCCAGCGACATAGCCCTTGGCGGCGGAGGGATCGACGAGATCGAACCAGAAAAAGCCGTAGGCCGGCAGGGTCAGCATATAAGGCAGGCTGCCGATCGGCGGGAAGGCCGAAAGCCCCAACATTTCGATCGGCTGATAGCCATTGTAGTCCGACAGATCGAGTTCGACCGCCTGAGCCGAGGACGAGAGATTGGCGACGCATAGGATGCGTTCGTCGCCATATTCGCGCAGATAAGCGAGGATCTTGCGGTTGGACGGCAAGAGGAAGGTGATTTCCCCGCGCCCGAAAGCCTCCTTCGTCCGGCGCACCTGGATCAGGCGCCGGGTCCAGTTGAGCTGGGAGGCCGGGTTGTTGGACTGGGCCTCCACATTGACCGCCTGATAGCCATAGACGGCGTCCTGGATCACCGGCAGATAAAGCCGCTGAGGATCGGCGCGGGAGAAGCCGCCATTGCGGTCGGCGGACCATTGCATGGGCGTTCTGACACCGTCGCGATCACCGAGATAGTAGTTGTCGCCCATGCCGATCTCGTCGCCATAATAGACGACGGGCGTGCCGGGCATAGACATCAGAAGCGCGTTGAGAAGCTCGACCTTGCGCCGGTCATTGCCCATGAGCGGGGCCAGGCGTCGGCGGATGCCGAGATTGATGCGGGCGCGTGTGTCGGAGGCATAGGTCGACCAGAGATAGTCGCGCTCCTCCTCCGTCACCATTTCGAGCGTCAGTTCATCGTGATTGCGCAGGAAGATCGCCCACTGGCAATTTTCCGGAATTTCCGGCGTCTGGCGCATGATGTCGGTGATCGGATGCCGGTCTTCCTGGGCGAGCGCCATATACATGCGCGGCATCAGCGGGAAGTGGAACGCCATGTGGCATTCGTCGCCCTCGCCGAAATAGGGCCGAGTATCCTCCGGCCACTGGTTCGCCTCGGCGAGCAGCATGCGATCCGGATAGTGCTTGTCGAGATCGGCGCGGATCGCCTTCAGGACGTCGTGGGTCTCGGGCAGGTTCTCGTTGTTGGTGCCTTCGCGCTCGACGAGATAGGGGATCGCGTCGAGCCGAAGCCCGTCGACGCCCTTGTCGAGCCAGAAGTGCATGACCGACAGCACTTCCTCCATCACCTTCGGATTGTCGAAGTTGAGGTCCGGCTGGTGCGAGAAGAAGCGGTGCCAGAAATATTGCTGGGCGACCGGGTCCCAGCTCCAGTTGGAGGTCTCGGTGTCGGTGAAGATGATGCGGGTGAGATCGTAGCCCTTATCGTCGTCGGCCCAGACATAGAAGTCGCGTTCGGGCGAGCCCTTCGGTGCATGCCGCGCCGCCTGGAACCAGGGATGCTGGTCCGAGGTGTGGTTGATGACGAGCTCGGTGATGACGCGCATGCCGCGCTTGTGCGCTTCTTCGATCAGCCGCTCGACATCCTCCAGATTGCCATAGGAGGGGTTCACCGAGCGATAATCGGCGATGTCATAACCGTCGTCGCGCAAAGGCGAGGGATAGAAAGGTAGAAGCCAGATCGCCGTGACGCCCAGCTCCTGAATATAATCGAGGCGCGAGAGGAGACCCGGAAAGTCGCCGACGCCGTCGCCATTGGAATCGACGAAGGTTTTCACATGCAGCTGATAGATGATGGCGTCCTTGTACCAATCCGGAGCGTCCGGATTGGGTCCATGGGTCTGCTCCAGCTGTGCGGCGGTGACGATCTCGTTCATGGGGTCTCGTTAGGCTCCTCGGACTTCAGGTCGGCTTTCGGCAAAAGCGCAGGGGCGCGCGCCGTCAGGCCGGTTCCGGGCTGATCTTGAAAACGGCATAGGGACAATCCTCCGGGTTCAGCCACCAGTGCTGAACCTTGCCGTGCCAGGCGACCGCCTGGCCGCTGGCGAGGTTTTCGGCGCGAACCGTATCCCCGTCGCCAAGGCCGAACTCCCAAAGCGGCACCTCGAAATGGCCGCCTTGGGCATGATGCGGGTCGAGATTGACCATGAAGAGAAGGAAGCTCGACAGGTCCGGCGTCCGCTTGCCGTAATAGAGGATCTGGTCGTTCCAGAAATTGTAGAAGGCGAGATTGCGGAACGATTGCAGCGCGCCTTCGGTGTTGCGCAGGCGATTGAAGAAGGCGATGTCGTCGCGAATATTGCCCGGCGCCTTCCAATCGAAGGCGCGGATCTCGTATTTCTCCGAGTTGAGATATTCTTCCTTCCCGGGGACCGGCAGGAATTCACAAAGCTCGAAGCCGGAATAGACGCCGTAATTGCCGCCGAGCGTGGCCGCCAGCGCAAGCCGCGTGCGAAATCCCGGACGTCCGCTCGTCTGCAGATAGATCGGGTTGATATCCGGCGTGTTCACGAAGAAGTTCGGGCGCATATACTCGCCGCATTCTTCTTGCGTCAGCTCGGTCAGATACTCCGCCAGCTCCCACTTTTCGTTGCGCCAGGTGAAATAGGAATAAGACTGGTTGTAGCCGACCTTTGCGAGGCGCTTCATCACCTTGGGCCGAGTAAAGGCCTCGGCGAGGAAGATAGCGCCCGGCTCGACCTTGCGCACTTCCGCGATCACCCATTCCCAGAACGGAAACGCCTTGGTGTGCGGGTTGTCGACGCGGAAGATGCTGACGCCCTTCTCCACCCAGAACAGGAAGATGTCGCGCAGCTCGTACCAGAGCGAGGGCAGCGCGCCGCGATAGAAATGGACGTTGACGATGTCTTCGTATTTCTTCGGCGGATTCTCGGCGAATTTGATCGTGCCGTCCGGCCGCCAGTCGAACCATTCCGGATGCTCCTTGATCCAGGGATGGTCGGGCGAGCACTGGATCGCGAAATCGATGGCGATCTCCAGCCCATGGTCTTTCGCCGCCGCAATCAGCCGCGCAAAATCCTCGAACGTGCCGAGTTCCGAGTGGATCGCATCATGGCCGCCTTCGGGCGACCCGATGGCATAGGGGCTGCCCGGATCGTCCTCGGCCGGTGTCAACGTGTTGTTCTTGCCCTTGCGGTTCGTCTTGCCGATCGGGTGAATGGGCGGAAAATACAGGACGTCGAAGCCCATTTCCTGAATGTCCGGCAGGCGCTTGATGACGTCGTCGAAGGTGCCGTGGCGGTTCACGTCGCCGGACTGGGAGCGCGGGAAGAGTTCGTACCAGGCCGAGAAGGCCGCCCGAGGCCGATCCACCCAGACGGGAATATTGCCCGGATAGCGCGATAGATTGGTGCGGTGGCCAGCCGCCTTCAGGAGATCGATCGTCTCCTCCTGCATCATCAGCGAATATTGGCCGGTGCCATCGCCGCGCTCGGCCATTTTCTCGAGCCGTTCGAGAAGCTTCACAAGCCCCTTCTGCTCTGCCTTGGAGCCACGGCCGGAGCCTTGAGCGGCGCGAACCAGTTCACGCGCTTCGGTCAGTTCCAGATCAGTCAGCTTGCCGGCGTCGCGCTTCTTTTTCGCCTCGTCCCGCCATGTCGCGTAGAGATCGCGCCAGGCGATGATGGAATAGCGATAGGGTCCGGCCTTGTCGAAGCGGATGGTCGCGGCCCAGCGGTCGTTCTCTACAAAGGCAAGCGGGGTCTCGCTCCATTTATCGGCTGTCGCTGGCCCATAGACGACGGCGCAAGCAATCTTGTCGTGGCCGTCGGAAAAGACATCGGTCGAGACGGTGAGGTCCTCGCCCTCGACGCGCTTGACCGCGAAGCGGCCTCCGTCGATTTCAGGCGTGACGCCCTCGATCGCCAAGCGGTTTTCGGCGAGGGCCATCAAGGCCGCCTCGCTCTCGGCGGACCGGCGGCCTGCCTTCTTCTTGGTCGCGCGTGGCGCGTCAGTGGCCTCTGCCATGGCATGCCCCTTCGGTTCGAATCCCGTTTCGAGTGCCGACGACCCCGGTGGGAGGTCGCATGCGACGTCGTGCATCCATCAAAGGGATAGAGGGCGAGCCTCGCATTTCCAGGCGCAGGGCCGCGTTCCCTTGAGATTTTGACGCTGAATCGCTCAAAGCAACGAATGGCTGAAGGCTAGCCCCCGTTCCATCGGAACGGGTGACACTTGAACCACATGGCGAAAATGACGGGCGCAGGAAGACCGAGGCGCGACAACCATCGCGCCTCGGCAGAAAACTGAGATCGAGATCGTCGGTGTCAGCTCTTCCGCTCAACGACGACGAGCCGCTGCTCGCCGAGCCCGCTCGCACCAAGCGTCACGATATCGCCGACCTGAAGGAAGCGTGGCGGGTTCATGCCCGCGCCCACACCGGCCGGGGTTCCCGTCGTGATGACATCGCCCGGCATCAGCTTCATGAAATGCGAGATATGGGAGACGAGGGTCGCAAAGGAGAAGATCATGTCGGCGCTCGTCCCCTTCTGGCGCGGCTCGCCATTCACATTGAGCCAGATGTCGAACGCCTGCGGGTCTTCAATCCGGTCCTTGGTGACGAGCCAGGGGCCGAGTGGGCCGAAGCCGGGACTGCTCTTGCCCTTGATGAACTGTCCGCCGCGATCCTTCTGAAAGGTGCGTTCGGTCACGTCATTGCACAAGCAGAAGCCTGCCACATGATCCATCGCCTCTGCCTCGGAAACGTAGAGCGCCTCCTCGCCGATGACGATTGCGATCTCGGCCTCGTAGTCGAGCTTCGTCGCGTCCTTCGGCATGATGATGTCGTCATGGGGCCCGCCGATCGCGGAGGGCGCCTTGGAGAAGAGCAGCGGCTGTGTCGGCGTTTCCGCGCCGGTCTCCTTCGCATGCTCGGCGTAATTGCGTCCGATCCCAAGGAAGTGACCGATGCGTCCGACCGGCGGACCGAGCCGATGGGACGGATCGGCCTTGGGCAGGCTTTTGGGATCGAGCGACGCCAAATGGGCGAGCCCGTCGCGCGACAGGACAGACCCGGCAATGTCGTCGATCTCATGGGAGAGATCGCGCAGGACATGCTCGTCGTCGATGAGACCGGGCTTCTCCTCGCCGGGCGCGCCGAACCGGACCAGTCGCATGATATGGGCTCCTTTCAAGAGGGCCGGAGGCATGATCGCATCCAGCCAAAACCTGCGGAAAACGGCCGTGCTCGAACGTTCTACCGGCACAAAATGCTCGCGCATCGGGCCGCTGAGGCGTTCAAGCGCCACCCGGGCTTAGCCCCAACGCTTCCGATCATGAACCGGAGGCTTGGGGGGGGGGGGCGAGCCGCCGCTCACCTTTTCGTTGACCAACAGCTTGCTCTCTTCCCGAGAAGGTCAAGCTGCCACATCATTATCGCTCGTCCCATGCCGTCCGCGTTCATCCGTTCAGGCAGCGTTCACGTGCCAATCGGCCTCATTGGGACACTTGGATCGGAGGAAACGATCATGTCCATCTTCAAATCGTTAACCGTCAAGACATTGGCTGTCGCCCTGGCTCTCTCGCTTGCACCGGCCACAATGCCGGCCGGCATGCAGCTTCCCGGCCTCGGTATCAGCCAAGCGAAAGCCGACCCTTATTGGCGCGGCGGGCGCCATTACCGACATGGCGGCTATCGCGGCCACCGAGGGTATCGGGGCTACAGGGGCTATCGCCATCATCGGCGCAACGACGCCGCGGCGGCCGCGATCATCGGCGGTATCGTCGGGCTCGGCGTCGGCGCCGCGATCGCCAGCCAGCCGCGCTACAATCGCTACGAGCCACGTCCGCTCTATCGCGTGCGCCCGGCTCGCCAGCACTATGTGGCGCCCGCCTATGGCGCCCCGCCTCGCGGGAGCGGCGCCTGGTATCGCTATTGCGCCGCCAAGTACCGCTCCTTCGACGCCCGGTCGGGCACCTATCAGCCCTATCACGGCCCGCGCCGGGTCTGCCGCTGAGCCGGCGACACGAATGTCAGGAGACGGCGCTCACAAGGGCGCCGTCATGCCTTTCAGCCATTGAGCCTCGCTCGGCGTCACAAAGGGTGTAAGCTCGTCTGCCACCCGCCGGTGATAGGCATCGAGCCAGACGCGCTCCTCCTCGAAAAGCAGCGAGAAATCGATGAGGCGGCGGTCGATGGGGGCAAGGGTCAGGGTCTCGAAGCCCAGCATCGGCGCGTCGCCTCCCGCTATGGGCGCCGGTCCCTCGACCAGAACGAGATTCTCGATACGGATGCCGTAGGCGCCTTCCTTGTAGTAGCCGGGTTCGTTGGAGAGGATCATGCCCGGCTCCAAAGCAACCATGCCGCGCCGGGACAGCGATTGGGGCCCTTCATGCACCGCCAGAAAGGCGCCTACGCCGTGGCCGGTGCCATGGGCGTAGTCGCAGCCCGCCTTCCACAAAGCGATGCGTGCGAGCGCGTCGAGATCGACGCCGCGCGTGCCTTTGGGAAACCGCGCCGTCGAAATCGCGATCATTCCCTTGAGGACGAGCGTGAACATCCGTCGCATCTCGTCGGTCGGCTCGCCGATCGGCACGGTTCGGGTGATGTCGGTCGTACCGTCCTCATACTGGCCACCCGAATCGACCAGATAGAGTTCGCCAGCCTGCAGCATCCTGTTGGAGCGCTCGGAGACCCGATAATGGACGACCGCGCCATGGGGCCCGGCGCCTGAGATCGTATCGAAGGAAATATCCCGCAGGGGGCGCTGCGCCGCCTCGCCGGCCGCGACACGGCAGGCTTCGAGGCGTTTGGCGGCGCCGATCTCGTCGAGGCTGCCCGGCGCCTGATCGTCGAGCCAGGCGAGAAAGGCGACCATCGCCGCCCCGTCCCGTCGATGGGCGTCCCGGCTGCCGGCAATCTCGGCCGCCGTCTTCGTGGCGCGCGGCAGGCTTGCCGGATCGGTGAGCGCGACGACGCTCCCGCCCGCCTTTTCGACGATCTCGGCCAGCGCCGCCGCGGCCAGATTGCGGTCGAGCCCGACCTTGGCATTCGTCGCCGCCTTGGCGAAATCGTCGGCAAAGGCCTCATAGGGCCGCAGCGTTGCGAGCGCTGCGAGATGGCGCGCTTCCTCCGCCCCGACCTTTCCCTCGTCGACGAAGAGGGTCGCGGTGCCATCGGCGCGGATGATCGCGAAGGACAGGACGAGAGGCGTGTGGGCGACGTCGCTGCCCCGGATGTTGAAGGTCCATGCGACGGAGGCCGGGTCGGTCAAGGCCGTCAGATCGGCGCCGGCCTCGGCAATGCGTCCGGCGATCTCGTCGAGCTTTTCGCGCACCGTCCGGCCCGCCAGCGCTTCGTCATGAAGGCGCAAGGGGGCGGCGGGAGCGGCTGGCCGGTTCTGCCACAGACTGTCGATCGGGTTGTCGTTAAGCCGAACGAGCCTGCCCCCGACCTTGTCCAAGGTGCGTTTGAGACGTTCGAGACCCGCGATCGTCGTCAGCCAGGGGTCGACGCCGATGGCAAGGCCCTTGGCATGTTCGGAAAGATAGGCTTCGAGCGAGGTCTCGACGCTGGAGACCGGCTCGAAGATGTCGAGGTCGAGCTGCTCGCGCATCTGGATCGTATAGCGTCCGTCCGACAGGAGCGCGGCCCGATCGGCGAGAACGACCGCGGTGCCCGCCGAGCCCGTAAATCCGGTCAGCCAGGCGAGCCGCGCTTCGCTTTCGGGGATATATTCGTTTTGATGGCGATCGGCCCGCGGCACGACGAAGCAATCGATGCCGAGCGCGTCGAACCGGCTGCGGAGCGCCTCGATGCGCTGCCGGGTCTCGGTGGAATCGCTGACATCGTCAAAACTTTGAAACATGAATGGCTCGCGGATCGAGGAAGGGGAATGGGCAAACCCTATCCCAGCGCCGACGTCACTGCGAGCCCTCATTGCGACTGGAAGGCGGAGAGCGGAAAGCGACCATGGACCGGCGATCGAGGCACAATCTCTCAGGAGCCGCCGCGATGGCAGCGAAAGCAAACCGTCAACCCTAACGACCTATTCTTACGCGACGATGAATCCGGCGAATTGCTGCATTGCAGCAGACGGGCGGGAGCTATGCAGCCAGCCGCCTAGCTCAGGCTCGCGCCAAGGCGCATATAGGTTGCCAGGGAGGCTAGCCCTGCCAGCCGAGAGGATTTTCATCATGGCAACGACGACCTTCACCGATCTTTCCATGCGCAAGACCCGCCAGTCGAAGGGCGTGATGCGCACCATGTTCGACCGTGTGATGGAAGGCCGCGAGCGTCAGGTTCGCCGCTACATCGCGCAGAACTACGCGCTCCACGGTATCGACTTCGAAAACAGCGATCGCGGCACGCTGTTCGAGGGTGACGCACCGAAGCGTTGACTGACGGTGGTCGGCCGAATGGGCGCCTCATGCTGAGGCGTCGTGGCGCGACCGGCACAAAACACGTTCCGCATTCGACCGCTAAGGGCCCGCTCCGATCCACGGAAGCGGGCCTTTTTCTTGCCCCGAACGCCCCTGTCGTCGATACATCAACGCGACAGGAGCAGCGTCACCCATTCGCCCATTGTCAGCGTGCGGCGATGATACAGCCCTTGCGTCGCGAAGCTTGCCAGAACAGACCAGCGCTGTTCCGTGAGAATGCCCGAAAGAATGACGCGTCCGCCCGGCGCGAGATGGCGGGCGAAATCGGGCGCCATGGCCCGCAAAGGACCTGCCAGGACATTGGCAACGATCAGATCGAATGGCGCCTTTGTCGCAACCTGACCCGAGCGAAATCCTGTCGCTTCGACGCATGAGACCAGTCCAGCCACGCCGTTCTCGCGTACATTGTCGGCCGCAACCTTGACGGCAACCGGATCGATGTCGGTGGCAAGCACCGGCATCCGGGCCAGTTTGGCGAGACCGATGGCGAGCACGGCGCTGCCCGTTCCAAGATCGAGCGCCCGGCGCGGCTTGCGACGGCGCACCTCTTCGCCGATGAGCGTCAGACAGCCGGCCGTGGTTCCGTGATGCCCGGTGCCGAAAGCCATGCCGGCTTCGATCTCGATCGACAGATCGTTCGGCCGCACCTTGTCACGGTCATGGGCGCCATGGACGAGGAACTGCCCCGCCCGCACCGGCTTCAGCCCGGCGAGAACGTCGGCCATCCAGTCCTTGTCCGGCAGATCCTCTCGCCCCACGCGATCCGTCGCAACACCGATCGCTTCGGCGAAATCCGCCGCGCGGTCATCGCCCTCGTCCACATCGAGATAGGCCGACGCCTCGAAAAGGCGCTTGGCCTCGTCGATTTCGGTGATGGCCAGAGGCGAGCCCTCGTCCTCGAAGGCCGTCTCCAGCGCGGCGTACCAGCCCTCGGCATCTGCCTTGGGCCCCTGAATGAAGTAACGTATCTGCATGGATCAGAGCGTTTGCGCTTTTCGCTTGACACTTTCAATGGTGCGGCGAGCCCGTTCGGCTCGGACATCCTTGTCCGTCGTCGTCGCCTTGGCGATCTTTTCCTGATCGCGGTCCGCTCGTGGCGGACCAAAAGAAATGATTGTATCGCCTTCGACCGGATCGCCCGACCCTTCGCTCGACGCGAAGACCAGGGCACCGGAGGGCTTGATCCAGAGAAGGATCTGCGTTCCCTCTACCCGCGTCTCGACGAATTTTTTATAGCTGAATTCATCCGTCAGCCGTGTCGCCTGGAAGTTCCAGCCATCGACGACGAGATCGCGCAGTTGCGCAAAGCTCTTGCCCGGCTTGAACAGCGGCAGACCGCCGATCGTGAAGCTCATGGAGCGGCGCTCCGACTCGCCGGTCTCGCCGATCTGGAAAACGTCGGAACGGCCGATTTCCGGGGCAAAGTCCGTCGTGATCAGTGCATTATAGGCGTCATTGTCGGTCGCGGCGATCATATGGTCGAAGCGCGACAGGTTGAGATTGTGGTGAGCCGCTTCCGACAGGATCTCGCCATACCAGGTCTCGACCTCGGCAAGTCGGGCCTCGGAAATCCGCGACCAGTTGGAATCGGCGATGAGAACCGGCACTTCCTGGGCTTTCAGCCGGCGAGCGAGCGCGATGGTGAAGCGCGAGGCTCCGACGAGGAGAACGCCTGGCCGCGCAGCCGCTTTGAGGTCGAGAAGCTTGGCGAGGGGGCCGAGGGTGAAACCGTGAAGAAGGATCGTGGCGGCAACCACGGCGAAGGTATAGGCGATCATGCGGTCGCCATCGGCCACGCCGAGATTGGTGAGCGTCGCGCCGAAGAGGCCGGCGACCGCAACGGCGACGATACCGCGCGGCGCGATCCAGGAGACTAGAAGCCGCTCCTTCCAGTCGAGCCCGGCGCCGATCGTCGACAGGCCGATGGCGAGCGGACGGATAATGAAGAGCACGGCGACGATGAAGGCGACGGCCTTCCATTCCAGGCTCAGGATCGTCTCCGCCTCAAGCGAGGCGGTCAGCACGATGAAGAGACCTGAAACGAGCAGGATGGTGATCGTCTCCTTGAAGCGCTTCAGCTCGTTGAGGCTGGAGATGCGCGCATTGGCCATGGTGATGCCCATGACGGTGACGGTCAGAAGACCCGCCTCTTCCAGGACGAGATTGGTGAGCGCATTCATCGCCACGACGACGGCGAAAAGGATCGGCGCCTTCAGATATTCCGGCGCATGGCCGCGGGTGAAGAGCCAGCCAAGCGCCCTGCCCGCCGCGATGCCGCCGCCGATCGCGATCACCAGCGCGAAGATCACGTCGAGAACCAGACCTTCAGCCGCGTGTTGGCCATGGATGACGAGATAGCCTTCGAAGCAGATGACCGCGAAGAGCGCGCCCAGCGGATCGTTGACGATCGCTTCCCATCTGAGGATCGATGCCGGCCGGGCCTTGAGCTTGGCATGGCGCAGAAGCGGCATGATCACGGTCGGCCCGGTGACGACGAGAAGCGCACCGAGGACGAGCGAGGTCGGCCAGGACAGATCGCCGACATAATGGGCTGCGAGCGCCGTCAGGAGCCAGACCATGGGGCCGGACAACAGCACGATGCGGCGCACCGCCGTCGAGGTCTCACGGATCTCGCGAAAATTGAGCGTCAGCCCGCCCTCGAACAGGATGATGGCGACGGCGGTCGAGACCAGCGGCGTATAGAGATCGCCGAAATCGTTGCGGGGGTTCATGGCGCCGGTCAGCGGCCCGAACAAAAGACCGACGGCGAAAAGAAGGACGATCGCCGGAAGCCGCAGCTTCCAGGCGAGCCACTGGGACGCGATGCCGGCAAAACCGATCAACGCGAGTTGGAGGGCGAGATCTTGCATTCATGTCCCAGTCGGATCGGGCGCGGAGCACCGGCACGGTTTATCGATAGTGCAGAAAGCACCGCGCATCATCGCACGGATCGGCTTCGAGAACATCTCGAACAGAGCGCGAGAGAGCCCCTCGAAGCCAATCGATGTCGGAAGGAATGGATTCTAGGCTTGTTCCGCCGACCGGAAAGATGCAGCCACGAAGGATCGGCCAAGCCGATCGACCGCGTCGACCAAAAGGCGGTCAGACGCCGGTCAGCTTTTCCAGCTTCTTGAGCGCCGTCTCGGGATTCTCGTCGTAAGAGATGGTCCCGTCCAGCCGGCCCTCGTCGTCGATGAGGAAGGTCGTCGCCGTGTGATCCATCGTATAATCGTCGCCGTCGCCGACCTTCTTCGAATAGATCCCCCACGCTTTTAGCATGGAAGCGACCTTTTCGGGATCGCCGGTGACGGCGCGGACATCCTTGGTCAGGGCTTCGACATATTCCTTCAGGACGGACGGGGTGTCGCGCTCGGGATCGACGGTGACGAAGACGATCTGAAACGGCTCGCCGCCCTCCTCCACGATCTTCTGCTGATAGCCGGAGAGCTCGTAAAGGGTCGTCGGGCAGACCTCAGGGCAATGGGTAAAGCCGAAGAAGACGGCCGAGGGCCGTCCCTGGAGCGCCGCTTCGGTGATCGTCTCGCCATTCTGATCGACGAGTTGAAACGGCGATCCGAATGGTTGACCGCTTTGCGCCGTGCCGCGATGGGCCTGGGTGAAGAAGAGCGCAGCTGTCGCGCCCGCCAGAAGGGCCGCGACGATCCAGAGACCGATACGAAGTGCTTTCATGGGAGGTGCCGCAATTCTTTCGCGTTCGACGTTGCCCTTCACCGGGCGATTGGCCCTTGCCGGTATCATAGCTCGGCAAATGAATCGACAAAGAGCCGGGCGGCTCCCCTCAAGATCGAGTGTGGAGCGCTGCGGCCTTCAGAAGCACAAGGCCCAGCCGGCGGCGAGCGTATCGAGGAAAATGCGCTCGCCATGCTTCATCCAGCCGAGCGCCGCCTCGAAAGCGAGCCCGGCAACACCGATCACGACGAAGCAGATACCGAAAGCGGCGAGCCATCGAGTGGCTCGAAGGGTTCTGGCCGAATCATTCATGATCATTTGATAGAACCAAAACAATCGTTACACCAATCAATTATAGCAGCGTGGAGGGAACTCTGCGGAGCTTAACAAGTCCGTTGGCACAAGTCCGGCGTCGGTAACCAGACCCAGACAAACAAAGCCGCTGCCCCGTTCTTTGAACCGATGTCTGTTTGTGCCGGTGCGGCAAAGCTTGATACGAGGTCGCATTGCCGCTTTCGCGAATGACCGCCTCACCCGGAACCGAACCATGCCCGACTATGATCCTGAGGCCGACCCATCGCATCTGGAATTGCGGTTTCGGCCCAAGGAGCCGAAGATCCACCCATCCGCCTCGCTGAAGAGTTGCAAGCTTGCCGACTATGTGGAGATCGGGCCTCGCGTGACCTTGCGTGACGTGGAGATCGGTGCCTTCACCTATTTCGAGCCGGGCGGCGAGGCGACTTACGCCTCGATCGGCCCTTTCTGCTCGATCGCGCCGAATGCGCGGATCAATGCCCTCGCCCATCCGCTCGACCGAGTGACCACCCATAAGATCGCCTATCGCCCCAACGAGTATTTCCGCTGGCGCCCGGTCGATCAAGGGTTTCGCGATACCCGGCGGGCGGCCCGCGTGACGATCGGCGCCGATGTCTGGATCGGGCAGAATGCCGTCATCATGCCCGGCGTGACCATCGGCACCGGCTCGGTCATCGGCGCCAATGCGGTGGTGACGAGGGACGTCACCGCCTACGCGATCATTGCAGGCGTCCCCGCTCGAGTCTTGCGCTCACGCTTCGATCCGTCGATCGCCGAGCGCCTTCTCGCGCTCGCCTGGTGGGACTGGCCGATCGACACGCTCTTCGAAGCCTGTCCCGATATGGCGGCGCTTCCCGTCGAGGCCTTTCTCGACAAATGGGAGGCTCAGGACCCTTTCGCGTCGACCAAGACGAAATAGAGAAGCGAGAGCGCTGGCGCCCCGGCCCCGACGAGGCAGACGGCCGTCCAGCCGAAGGTTTCCAGAAGCGGACTCGCCAAAGCCGAGCCGACCGCGCCGCCCAGGAAGAAGGTCGTCATATAGACCGAATTCAGGCGATTGCGGATCGAGGCGTCGAGTTCGTAGATCTCGCGCTGGCCGAAGACGAGATTGGCTTGAACGCCGAGATCGATAACGACACCGGCGAGAAGCAGGGGCCAGAACACGGTCTCCCCGAACCAGGCGAGCACGAAGGCGAGGACCGCCAGCGAAATCGCGATCGTGGTTCCGATGACCGTATGGCCCCGATCGGCGAGCCGTCCGGCAATGGGAGCGGCAAAGACGCCGAAGACGCCGGCAAGCGTGAAGAGCGCGACTTGCGTCGATGAGAAATTGAAGGGCTCGCGAAACAGAATGATCGGCGCGGCCGTCCAGAACAGGGAGAAGGCACCGAACATGCTGGCATGATAGAGCCCACGGCGCCTGAGGACCGGCTGCTTCGCAAAGAGCTTGCCAAGCGAGCCGATGAGTTCGCCATAGCCCTTGCCCACGGTCGGTGTCCGGGCGGGCAGACGCAGGAGACCGACGAGCAGCACCAGACCGACGAGAGCGGCCGAAGCGGCGAAGACGCCACGCCAACTGATATAGTCGGCAAGAAAGCTCGCCACAGGCCGCGCCAGGAGAATGCCGCCAAGAAGCCCGGTCATGACATTCCCGACGACGGCTCCGCGCTCGGCGGCCGGGGCGAGATTGGCGGCGAGCGGGACGATCATCTGCGCGGCGCAGGAAGTGATTCCGACGACGAGCATCATGGCAAAGAGCGAGGCGAGCCCCGGCGCCAACGCCAGACCGACGAGGCTCACCACGTTCAGCCCCATCGTGGCGAGGATCAGCTTGCGGTTCTCGAGAATATCGCCGAGCGGTACGAGAAAGACGAGGCCGATCGCGTAACCGATCTGGGCGACCGTCACGATGACGCTCTCGGCCGAAACGGACAGACCGGTGTCGGCCCCGATCAGCGCGACCAGGGGCTGGGCATAATAAAGATTGGCGGCGAGGGCCCCGCAGGCGACGGCAAACAATGTCGTCAGAGCGAGCCCGATCCGTTGCGATTGAGCGTCGGTCTCCGCTCCGCTGCCCGTCTCGGTGCTTGCGGTCATGGGAAGGATCATCCTAGAAAACGAAAAAGCTCGCGGTGATCACATAGCGAGTCATGCCTCTCCTGACACCATGACCCTTTGAGAGAAAGTCCGTTCGTGATTTCGCGACGGTTCAGGAGACCTTCGATGACACCATCCATCGAGCCGATAATCCGCCCCTTGCGCCGCTCCGACGAAGCCGAATGGCGCCGGCTCTGGACCGGCTATCTGATCTTCTACGAGACGTCGCTGCCGGAAGAGGTCTATCGATCGAGCTTCGAGCGCCTGCTTTCGGGCAAGGAGCACGAGTTTCGCGGCCTGGTCGCGGAAGCGGACGGTAAGCTGGTCGGGCTTGGTCATTACCTCTTCCATCGCCATGGCTGGCGGATCGAGAATGTCTGTTATCTGCAGGATCTCTTCGTCGATCCCGATAGGCGCGGAACGGGCCTCGGCCGCCGGCTGATCGAGGCCGTTTACGACGCGGCGGACGCGGAAGGGGTCTCGCGGGTCTATTGGCTGACCCAGGAGCACAATCACACCGCGCGCGCCCTCTACGACCGCATCGCCCACAAGAGCGACTTCATCCAATATATCCGGTGAAATCCGCGAGGCGGGGCAAGGTTCACGGATTGCCCCCGCCACACATCGCTCTGTCACCGACACATGACGGCGCTTGAGCCGCTTTGTCGGCATTGGCTACCAATTGCACTAAGCGTCGAGAGAGGGATGACCAATTGATGTCCGAGAGCCTGCCGATCTATCAGGTCGACGCCTTCACCGACCGGCTCTTTGCCGGCAATCCGGCCGCCGTCGTACCGCTCGAATCCTGGCTGCCCGACGCGCTGATGCAGACGATCGCGGCGGAGAACAATCTCGCCGAGACCGCCTTCTTCGTGCCGGCGGGCGATGGGCGGTGGGACCTGCGCTGGTTCACGCCGACGATCGAAGTGCCGCTCTGTGGCCATGCGACGCTCGCAACCGCCTTCGTCATCACCGAATGCCTTGGCGAGAATGCACAAACGCTGACCTTCGGGACCCGACAAGCAGGCGATCTGACCGTGACCCGTAACCCGGATGGCATCTTCTCGATGCGCTTTCCCATCCGTCCGAAAGGCCTTGATCGCGATGTGGAAGGGGTCGCCGAGGCCCTTGGCGCCCGCCCGCGCGAAGTCGTCGAATTCGTCGCCCAGGACGACACCTCCTATCTCGCCGTCTTCGAAACCGCCGCAGAGGTCGAGGCTCTGCGGCCCGACATGCGGGCGGTCGGGAGGCTGCCACCGCGCAATCTCATCGCGACCGCACCGGGGGCATCCGGATCGGGGCTCGATTTCGTCAGCCGCATGTTTGCGCCAAAAGCCGGCATCGACGAAGACCCGGTCACCGGTTCGGCTCATTGCTCGCTCGTTCCCTATTGGGCGGCGGTCCTCGGCAAGACCGAATTCGCCGCCCGCCAGGTCTCAGAGCGTGGCGGCGATCTCACCTGCCGACTGGAGGGCGA
The DNA here is from genome assembly GCF_900176465.1 of Fulvimarina manganoxydans. Classification (GTDB taxonomy): domain Bacteria; phylum Pseudomonadota; class Alphaproteobacteria; order Rhizobiales; family Rhizobiaceae; genus Fulvimarina; species Fulvimarina manganoxydans. The sequence continues at coordinate 175,537 of NZ_FWXR01000001.1, read as the reverse complement.
GATCGTGGTCATTTCCGGCAAAGCGGTCCTCTATCTGACGGGAACGATCCGTGTTCCGGCAGGCGCGACCGCCTGACGAAACGGTCCGTCGGCTTGAGTTCATAGAACACGAGACAACGCTCGACCGCATTCAGCGACTTGATCGTGAAGGCGATAGCTTCGACGCCTCGTCTTTCTCGGTCGCCGTGCCGAGCACCGGCTAAACGCCGTTCAGACAGGCTGCCCTAGAGTAAGACGCCAAAAAGTTGATCGACTTTTTGGACCACGGCTTACGACAAACAAGAGGTTAGAGTGAACATGCCACCCAACTTGGTCGCGTTTCACTCTAAACCCTGATCAGTTGTGGTCTTCCGGCAAAGGCGGGAGGGGGACGGCGACGATCCCCTCCTCATGGAGTGCTTCGACCTCCTGTCGCGTCGCCTCGCCATAGATGCCGCGCTTCTCGGCTTCGTCATAATGGATGCGCCTCGCCTCTTCGGCAAAGCGCGGCCCGACATTCTCCGCTTTCTCCCGCACGACGCGCGCATGCGCCTGGAGCGCCTGATAGAGCTTAGCCATGGCCGCCGCGGCAGGCGCTTCAGGCCCCGCGACGGCGTGAGCCTCTTGGGGCTTGGCCGCCACCGGGCCCGCTGGCAACGGTCCTGCCGGTGACGTCGGCTCGCTCGTTTGAGGGGTCTCGACCGGCGCCGGTGCGGATTTCAGAGCAACCGCCGGCCGCATCAGCGCCTTCTCCACCTTGACGCTCGCGCAAGTCGGACAAGCGACGAGCCCAAGCGTGATCTGCCGTTCGAAATCGGCGCCCGATCGAAACCAGCCATCGAAGCGATGTCCGCCCTCGCAGCGAAGGTCGAAATGGATCACGAGGCGGTCTCCGGCTCGCGCTGCGAGTGCGCGCCCTCTGCCGGACCGATCGCGCCCGTGACCGTGATGCGGCGATTGCCGGCGTCGAAGGCGCGGGCGTTCTTGAGATTCGGGATCTTGGCCCGCGTCTCGGCAACGCGTGCCAGATCGATATCGGCAACGGCGATCCCCGGCGCATCGCCGTCGACTTCCGCCAGCACCCGGCCCCAGGGGTCGACGATCAGCGAATGGCCATAGGTCTCACGGCCATCCTCATGGATGCCGCCTTGGGCGGCAGCGATGACGAAGGCACCATTCTCGATAGCCCTCGCCCGAAGTAGAACATGCCAATGGGCCTCGCCCGTCTGGCGGGTAAAGGCGGCCGGCGCGGTCAGCACCTCCGCCCCCGCCATCGCCTCCTCGCGGAAGAGATGCGGGAAGCGCATGTCGTAGCAGATGGCCAGGCCAAAGCACGCGCCCCCTTCCGCGACCGGAAGATCAATGATGCCGGCGGTCTCGCCCGGTCGATAGGTGCGCGACTCGCGCCAGCTCTCGCCATTGTCGAGATCGACGTCGAACATGTGGATCTTATCATAGGCGCCGAGCCGCTGGCCGTCGGGGCCGAAGAGAAGCGCGCGGTTGGCCACCCGGCCGTCACCGAGATCGACGGCGATCGAGCCGACATGGATAGTGATGCCGTGGGCGCGCGCGAGATCGGCGGCGCGTTTCGCGACGGGATCGTCTGCTTCCCTCTTGAGCTTGGCCATCAGTCCGGCGCGATCGCGCTGGACCATATTGGTCATTTCCGGCGACTGGACATAGGTCGCGCCGGCCGCGACCGCCTCCTCGACCAGGGCCGCGAAATCCCTCGCATTGGCCTCCGGGTCGGTACCGGAACGCATCTGCAGGACGGCGGCGCGAAAGACGGTCATCGGTGCGAAGTCTCCGGCGGATCTCTTAAAGCGTCAGGCGGCAAGAAGCGGATCGAGCTTGCCGGCCCGGTCCAGAGCGAAAAGATCGTCGCAGCCACCCACATGGGTCTCGCCGACGAAAATCTGCGGGAAGGTCGACGCGCCCTTTGCCCGTTCGATCATCTCCTGGCGCAGTTGCGGCGAGGCGGTCGCGTCCTTCTCCTCGTATGTCACGCCCTTCTGGTCGAGAAGCGTCTTGGCGCGGCTGCAAAATCCGCAAAACTGGCGGGTGTAGATCGTAACGTCGGACATCGGATCGGCCGTTTCCCTCGGGATGAATCGTTGGATAGCGATATGGCGTCAGCCTTCGCGCGTCGCAACCCGGGCGAAGGTCAGCACATCCACTTCCCGCGCACCGGCCCGCTTCAACGCACGCGTCGCCGCACTGACCGTCGCGCCCGTCGTATAGACGTCGTCGATCAGCAAAACATGCTTGCCCTCGACCTCGAAGCGGCGCTGATCGCGCACGCGAAAGGCCCCCCGGACATTGTCGCGGCGCTGCTGCGGCCCGAGGCCCACCTGGCTTCGCGTCGCCTTGACGCGCTGCAGGGCAAGCGGCGCGTAAGCCGTCCGGCTGTGATGGGCGACGAGGCGGGCGAGCTCCGCCGACTGATTGAACTGCCGCCCCCAAAGCCGGCCCTTGTGCAGGGGAACCGGAACGATCACTTCGGCCTTATCGAGAAGCTCGGCACCGGCCCGGCGCATCCAACCGGCCATTAGGGGAACGAGATCGGTGCGGTCGCCGTATTTTAAAGAGGAGACGAGCCGGCCGGCGAGATCCTGATAGAGGACGGCGGCTCGAAGGCGCCTGAAAGGCGGCGGATCGGCGATCGCTTCGGCCGACAGGAACCCATGGCCGAGGTCGTAGGCGAAGGGCAGGCAAAGCACCTCGCAGAAGGGACGCTCGATGAAGCGCAAGGTTGACCAGCATGTGGGGCAGACCGCATGCGCATCGCGCAGGGCCGTCTGGCAGCCCGGACAGACGGGGGGGAAGATGAGCCGTCCGAAGCCACTGGCAAAAAGCGCCGTCCCGCGCCGAAAAATGTTCATCAGAGCCGGCCTCCTCACCATAGGCGCTGCCTCCGGGGCCATTCGATCCCTCGCGAAAGAAGGCGCGTCCGGCCCGCGTTACGGCTCATGCAAGGCAGCACGTCGGCTGCCGCGGTTCTCGACTGGCGCGATCTCGCATGCGATGCGGGCGAGCGCACCATATCCGCTGGGCGAAGCGGTGCCTATATGAAATGCGGATGGCGGGAAAGGAAGCTATGAGCGAACGCGCGGGGATGGACGATGCGGGCACGGTGCGGCTCTTCGACCGTCAGCTGATGACCGAAAGGCGGCGACGGCGCCATCGCGACCGGTCCCTTGCCGCCAGCGACTTTCTCTACCGCGCGGCGGCTGAAGAACTCGCCGATCGCCTCAGCGTGACCCAACGCGACTTTGCGATCGCGCTCGACATCGACGATCCTAGCGGTCACCTCGCCGAGCGCCTCGCCGATTTGGCCAATGTGGGAACCGTCGTCGCGATGAGCCCCCATGCCGAACTTCTTGCGCCCACCTCTCTCGGCTTCGTCGGCGACGAGGAGGCGCTGGCACTGGCGCCCGCCTCCCTCGATCTGGTCGTCTCAAATCTATCTCTGCATCTGACCAATGACACGCCGGGGACCCTCATTCAGATCCGCCGCGCTCTGAAGCCGGACGGACTGTTCTCAGCCGCGCTTCTGGGCGGCGACAGTCTGACGGAGCTCAGACAGTCGCTGTTGCATGCCGAGACCGAAACGGTGGGTGGCGCTTCGCCCCGTGTCGCCCCTTTTCCCGACATTCGCGATATGGGGGGACTTTTGCAGCGGGCCGGATTCGCGCTTCCGGTCACCGATATGGACCGGCTGACGGTGCGCTACGATTCGCTTTTTGCCCTCGGTCGAGATCTGCGGCAGATGGGGCTGTCCAACATGCTGTCCGAGCGTTCGCGCCGGCCTCTGCGCCGCGAGACGCTTCTCCGCGCGGCGGAGATCTATGCCGAACGCTTTGCCGACGCGGATGGACGCGTTCGGGCAACGTTCGAGATCGTCTATCTCTCGGGCTGGGTACCGCATGAAAGCCAGCAGAAGCCGCTGAGGCCGGGCAGCGCCAAGGCGAGCTTGAAAGACGCGCTGTCTCCCGGCAACGGATCATAGGCACGCGAAAGCCTGTACGATCCGTTGGCTTTCGGCCTATTTGCCGAGCAATGCAGCCTCGACTGTGTCCGCGACCATCTTCAAAGCTGGGGCGATCCGGCTGAAGGATGCGGCAACCGCAACAGCCATGATGCCGGCGATCAGAACATATTCGATGGCCGTGACACCCCGTTCGTCCGCGATGAAGCGCTTCATACGAACGGTCGAAAACCGAAGGCTCATCTGGTTGAACAGGAGTTTCAACATGAGCCTCGTCTCCCGCCATCCTGAAAGACGAAACAGGCCCCGCCGCTCGGCTGCAAAACACTGCGTTGGACCCGGTAGGTCCCAGATCCGTTCGGCTCGATCGAGCCGGTGGTCATCATGTCGATATTCGGCCGGTTGGAAGCGAACAGGCTGCCGCTTCGCTCCCCCGTCGACGGAAGGATGACGAGGCCGAGAGCAAGGGCGACGACACCGAAGAGAAGGCTTGCCCGCAAAAGGGCATTGCGGAATTCCGCGACCGGGCGCGCGAGATCGAGATCGTCGTCTTTGTCGTTGCGGATTTCGAACTCGGTCATGCCGTCCTCACAGACTTTTCCCCTGCGGGTTCATTATGGCCGGAGGAGTCTTAGGAAGGATTTAACAAATTCTCTGCGGCTGTCTCCGACGGGTCTGAGCGTCAGCCTCAAAAATCGGCCTTCGTTTCTCAACCGAGAAGGTCGATCAGCGGCGCGATCAGCGGCTCGTCGGCCGGCGGCATGGGATAGGACCTCAGGTCCTTCGCGCGCACCCACTTCACCGCTTGGCCTTCCTCGCCGCGCGCAATCCCCTCGAAGCGTCGGCAGACATAGAGCGGCATCAGGAGGTGGAAGTCGTCATAGCTGTGGCTGGCGAAGGTCAGCGGGGCGAGACAGGCCTCGCGCGTCTCGACGCCGAGTTCCTCGCGCAGCTCCCGAATCAGTGTCTCCTCGGGTGTCTCACCCGGCTCGACCTTGCCTCCAGGAAACTCCCAGAGACCGGCCAGAGACTTGCCCTCTGGCCGTTGGGCGATAAGGAGCCGCCCATCGGCATCGATCAGCGCGCACGCCGCGACGAGCAAGATCTTTCGCGCATTCGCACTCATGAGCGCTCCGTCTCGAACCGGGCTCGGTAGATGTAGCGATAGGCTTCCGAAAAGCCGAGCGAGCGATAGAGCCTCAGGCCCGCCTCGTTGTCGGCCTCCACCTGAACCCAAGCAGTCTTGGCGCCGCGCAGATGCACATGACGCAGCGCCGTGCGAACGAGATCGCGGCCGATGCCATGGCCGCGTCGGCTCTTGGCGACGGCGACGTCGAGGATACCGGCAAGCTCGCGCTCGTTGATTGCTAGCGCCACAGCTTCGGGCGAACCACAAGCCTCCTGGCGCACAAACATCGCCTTTTGCGGAGCGATGTCCTCCAAAATGCGCTGAAGGCCATTGCCGAGAGAGGCGGGGCGCTCGTGAACGGCAAGGCTCGCTGCCACATAGCGCTGGACGTCATGGATCGGAATCCGGTCGACGAGATCGGCAAAGTCCGCCTTCTCCAAATCGCAAGTCATGACCAGCGTTTCGTCGAAGGCACGAAATCCGGCGTCGTCGAGAAAGGCGACGAGCTCGGGCGAGGCCAGCGGGGAGAGCCGGAAGACCAGCGAGCGACCGGCTTCGGCAAAGCGACGCTCGGCCGCCTGGACCCGCTCGGCGATGCGAGCGTGATCGGACGGATCGAGCGGATTGACCGAATTCAGGCGCTTGGCCGGAAAGGCCGGCGTGAGCCGCACGGCCCAGGTGCCGTCGAAGACGGTATGGGTGGCAGGGAAAGCCCGGAAGCCCACGGCTTCCAGCCGGCGGATCACCGCGAGCTTGGAGGCCGAGTCAGCTTCTGTAATCGCCATTGATCGCCACATATTCCTTCGTCAGGTCACAGGTATAGACGGTCCAGCGCCCGGACCCGAGGCCGAGTTCGACGCGGATCGGGATTTCCTCCCGCTTCATCACCGCGCTCGCGGCCGCTTCCGAATAGTGCGGATCGCGCTCGCCCTCGAAAGCGACACGCACATCGCCAAAATGGATCGCGAGGCGATCGCGGTCCGCCTCTTCGCCCGCCTTCCCGACGGCCATGACGACGCGGCCCCAATTGGCATCCTCGCCGGCGACCGCCGTCTTGACCAGAGGCGAATTGGCGATCGACAGCGCGATCCGCTTGGCCGCCGCATCGCTCAGAGCGCCCTCGACCGTCACCACGATTTCCTTGCGAGCGCCTTCGCCGTCGCGTGCGACCTGGCGTGCGAGGTCGAGAAGCAGCCCCTTCAAAGCCTCGCGAAAGCCGCCAAGGCGCTCATCCGCAGCATCGGTGATTTCTGGGCAGCCGCGCCCCTTAGCCCGTCCCGTCGCGAACAGGAGCAGCGTGTCGGAGGTGGAGGTATCGCTGTCGACCGTGACGGAATTGAAGCTCGGCTCGACGGCTTCGCGCAGGAGGCTCTGGAGAACCGGCGCCGAAATCGGCGCGTCCGTTGCGAGGAAGGACAGCATCGTCGCCATGTCCGGCGCGATCATGCCCGCGCCCTTGGCGATCCCGTTGACGGTGACCGTGGTCCCGCCGATCTCGGCCTGGCGGGTGACGAGCTTCGGATAGGTGTCCGTCGTCATGATTGCTTCGGCAGCCTCGCGCCAACGGCCGGGTATGGCTTCCTTGGCGAGATCGCCGAGAAGATGGGAGAAGCGCGAGACGTCGAGCGGTTCGCCGATGACGCCCGTCGAGGCGAGAAACACCTCGCTTTCCTCGCATCCCGCCGCCTCGGCCGCCGCTTTCGCCGTCGCAGCCGTCGATTCACGGCCCTTCTTGCCCGTAAAGGCATTAGCATTGCCGGAATTGACCACGAGAACCCGGGCGCGCCCATGAACCAGATTGGCGCGGCAGAAGTCGACTGGGGCCGACGGACATCTAGAGGTCGTGAAGACGCCGGCGACCGCCGCCGGCTCGTCGAAGACCATGACCATCAGATCGGTCCGGCCCTTATATTTGATGCCGGCCGAGGCGGTCGCGATCCTGACGCCCTCGAGACCGGGCGCATTGGGGATGGATTTCGGCGCGAGCGGAGAGACGGCGTGGGCCATGGCGGCGGGCTTTCCTCGTTCAAAGCAGCATGATCAGGCGATGGGGCCGATCGTCGCCGGCCCGAGGCAACGCCAAGAGGGCGGGCGGGCGAGGCAGACCGCCAATCCTTCGATCGCAGATCGGCCCAGTCCCACCAGGGGCGGTCCGGCCTGAGCGGCCCGGACCGCTTACCTTTACTCGGCAGATCCGGCGCGCGCCTTGATCTCGGACTCGATGGCCTCGACCTGCGACTTCATCTCCGGATCCACGTATTCGACCGGCATCTCGTCGCGGGCTTCTTTGACGAGCTGGAGGTATTTATCGCGCAGGACGAGCTGACGAATGCGGTCCTTGACCTCCTCGAAGCTCGGCGGCTGGGCCTGACGCTTTTCCTCGACCTTGATCACGTGCCAGCCGAACTGAGTCTGGACAGGCTCGCTCGTGATCGAGCCGGGCTCGAGGGCGAAGGCGGCCTTCTCGAATTCGGGCACCATCTGGCCGGCCGAGAAGAAGCCGAGATCGCCGCCATTGGGCCCGCTCGGACCGGTCGACTTCTCTTCGGCGACCTTGGCGAAATCGGCACCGTTCTGAAGCTCACCGATGACCGCCTCGGCCTCTTCCTTGGTCTTCAGAAGAATATGACGCGCATGGATTTCCTCACGCGGCTCGAGCGCCGCGATCTCCTTGTCGTAGCGCCCCTTCAGCTCTTCGTCGGTCACCGCATCGACGCCGTTCTTCTCGAAATAGGCGTTGTGAAGCGTGCGATCGCGCAGGAAGTCGAGCTGGCCGGCAACGGTCGGATCGTCCTGAAGGTCGGCCTTCTCGGCTTCGGCTGCCAGAACCTTGATGTCGATCAGCGCCGAGAGAACGGCCAGACGACGCTGTTCTTCGGGCACCTGCCGGAAATCCTCGCCGATCTCGGCCTCAGCGGCGGCCAGATCGGCCTCGGTGATCTCGTCGGAGCCGACCGTGGCGATCACCTTCGACTGAGCGAAGACCGGTGCGCCGGCAAGCGTGCCCGTCGCCAGGATCGCGGCGAGAAGCGCCGTGCGGGAGATGGTGCGCATGAGGATGTCGTCGTCCTTTTGGCAGTGTTTATCTCGTCATGTCCCCGGATGGGCGCCGTATTGCCCGAGGTGAGAGCGGTCCCGGCCAGCCGGAAAATCGAGGCAGCCCGAGTCGCGAGCGGGATCGCATGGGCAAGCCCGGAACCCGCCGTTGACATCGGTTTGGGGCCCTCTTATCTCTCGCCCGTCCCGAAAGTCCAGCCGCCTTCCTGAAAGTTTGAAGGCTCCCGTCGCCGAAGGGCGGGTGCTTCGGGAACGAAGCGGCGGCCGGTCTCTTGGACCGGTGCGGGAGTCACCGGCACATCGTAAACAGTGACGAGAAGGACCGGTCCATGCTGGGTCTCGGCGGCATCGCCCGCAAATTGCTCGGAAGTTCGAACGACAGGCTCGTCCGACGCCACCGCAGCCAGATCGAAGCCATCGCGGCCCTCGAAGACGACTATTCCAAGCTGAGCGACGCGGAGATCCGCGGCAAGACGGCCGAGTTCAAGGCCCAGCTCGCTTCCGGCAAGACGGTGAACGACCTGCTCGTCCCCGCTTTCGCCCTGGTCCGCGAGGCCTCCAAACGCACGCTCGGCATGCGGCATTTCGACGTTCAGATGATCGGCGGCATCGTCCTCAACAGCGGCGCCATCGCCGAGATGAAGACTGGCGAAGGCAAGACCCTGGTCGCGACCCTTGCTGTCTATCTCAACGCGCTGGAGGAAAAGGGCGTTCACGTCGTGACCGTGAACGACTACCTCGCCAGCCGCGATGCCGAGGAAATGGGGCGCCTCTATCGCGCCCTTGGTCTGACCACGGGTGTCATCGTCCATGGCATGTCGGACGCCCAGCGCCGCGCGGCCTATGCCTGCGACGTCACCTATGGCACGAATAACGAGCTCGGCTTCGACTATCTGCGCGACAACATGAAATATGAGCGCGCGCAGATGGTCCAGCGCGGTCATCATTACGCGATCGTCGACGAGGTGGATTCGATCCTCATCGACGAGGCGCGCACGCCGCTGATCATTTCCGGCCCGCTCGACGACCGCTCCGATCTCTACAAGACGATCGACGGCTTCATCCCCGCTTTGAACGCGGAGGATTTCGAACTCGACGAGAAGCAGCGCGCCGTCACCTTCACCGAAGGCGGCACGGAGAAGCTGGAGCGCATGCTGGAAGAGGCCGGCCATCTCCAGGGCGCCTCACTCTACGACATCGAGAATGTCGCGATCGTCCATCACGTCAACAACGCGCTGAAGGCCCATACGCTTTTCCAGCGCGACAAGGACTACATCGTCCGCAATGACGAGGTGGTCATCATCGACGAGTTCACGGGCCGCATGATGCCCGGCCGACGCTTCTCCGAAGGCCTTCACCAGGCGCTGGAGGCCAAGGAAGGCGTGACGATCCAGCCCGAGAACCAGACCCTCGCCTCGATTACCTTTCAGAACTATTTCCGCATGTACAAGAAGCTGTCCGGCATGACCGGGACGGCGCAAACAGAAGCGGCCGAGTTCGGCGACATTTACGGCCTGGACGTCATCGAGGTCCCGACCAATCTGCCGATCGCGCGTATCGACGAGGATGACGAGGTCTATCGGACCTTCGACGAGAAATTCGCAGCGATCAGCGCCGAAATCCGCGAGGCTCATTCGCGCGGCCAGCCGATCCTGGTCGGCACCACTTCGATCGAGAAGTCCGAGCTTCTGGCCGAACGCTTAAAGCGCGACGGCCTCAAGGACTTCCACGTCCTCAATGCCCGCCATCACGAGCAGGAAGCCTATATCGTCGCCCAGGCCGGCGTTCCCGGCGCGGTGACGATCGCCACCAATATGGCGGGCCGCGGCACCGACATCCAGCTCGGCGGCAATCCGCAGATGCGCATCGGCATGGAGCTGAAGGACATGCCGGAAGGCCCCGAGCGCGATCAGCGCGAGGCGGCGATCCGCGCCGACGTCAAGCGGCTGAAGGAACAGGCGATCGCCAATGGCGGTCTCTACGTTCTCGCCACCGAGCGCCACGAAAGCCGGCGCATCGACAACCAGCTGCGCGGCCGCTCGGGCCGCCAGGGCGATCCGGGCCGCTCGAAATTCTATCTGTCCCTCCAGGACGATCTGATGCGAATCTTCGGCTCCGACCGGATGGACGGCATGCTGCAGAAGCTCGGTCTGAAAGAGGGTGAGGCTATCGTCCATCCTTGGATCAACAAGGCCTTGGAGCGGGCGCAGAAGAAGGTCGAGGCGCGCAACTTCGACATCCGCAAGAACCTTCTGAAATACGACGACGTGATGAACGATCAGCGTCGCGTGATCTTCGACCAGCGCGTTGAGCTGATGGAGGCTAATCCCGAGGAGGTCTCCGAGACCACCGAGGACATGCGCCACGAGACGATCGACAATCTCGTGCGTCGGCATATTCCCGAGCGCACCTATGCCGAGCAGTGGACCACCGAGGCCCTGCGCGACGACACCCGCCAGATCCTCAATCTCGACCTGCCGGTCGTCGACTGGGCCAAGGAAGAGGGTGTGGCCGAGGACGACATTCGCGAGCGCATGACGGCAGCCGCCGACGCCCATATCGCGGACAAGCGCCAGCGCTTCGGCGCCGACGTCATGACCTATGTGGAGCGCTCGGTCGTGCTCCAGACGATCGATGCCCTCTGGCGCGAGCATCTGGTCAATCTCGACCATCTGCGCTCGGTCATCGGCTTCCGCGGCTATGCCCAGCGCGATCCGCTCAACGAGTACAAGTCGGAGGCCTTCGAGCTCTTCCAGTCCATGCTCGGCAATATGCGCGAGCGCGTGACTACCCAGCTCATGCAGGTGGAGATCGTACGCCCCGAGGATGCTCAGATGGACCTCCGGCCGCCCGAGGTCGAAGGGCATCATGTCGATGCGACGACCGGCGAGGACGAGTTCGGCAATGGCGGCGAACGGATGACCGCGAACTTCACGCCCGCCGCCGCCGACGGCTTGCGCGTCGATCCGAACGATCCGTCCACATGGGGTCAGGTCGGCCGCAACGAGCCTTGCCCCTGCGGATCGGGCAAGAAGTTCAAGCACTGCCACGGGGCTTATGCGTAATATGGTGTCCGGCTGGTTCAGTCGGCCGCCGTATCAAAGCCCACGCGGCGCTTGAGCGGCTCCAAAAATCCGGATCGCGAAGCGATCAAACGGATCTCGTATGAGACACTTGATGGCATCGCCATGGCCTGATGCCGATGTTTTAAAGCAATATGAAGAAGGCGTCTTCCCAAAAGGAGGCGTCTTTTTTGTTGGTGAGCATTCTTGGACAACGAGCTCCGGCTGCCACCAGCGCGCACCGACTCACTCGATTTTGCGGCCGTCGACAAGCCGACAAAGCCACGGACCCAGACGCATTTCATCGTCCTTCGCGTTCCAATGGAACGCGCTTTCGTGGAACGCGGTCCTATTCTTCAAGCTCGAGGCGGATGGCTATTTTTCATTGAGGAGAAGGGGATTGCAACGCAGGCCAGCTTGCGTATCTCGCAGTCTGACCGAGCGTTGAAGGAGAGATCATGTTTCGTCAGTTCGCGGCCGCCTTGACCCTGATCGGTGGCACCCTGGCCGGGCCGGCCCAGGCACAGGAAAAAGACATCCTCAATGTCTCCTATGACATTGCCCGCGAGCTCTATGCCGCGATCAACCCGGCCTTCCTCGAACAGCGCGGCGCGGACGCTGCTCCGCTGACGATCAATCAGAGCCATGCCGGTTCCTCCAAACAGGCCCGTGCCATCCTTCAAGGGCTGCAGGCCGATCTCGTGACCTTCAACCAGGTGCTGGATGTCGAGATCCTGGCCGAGAACGGCTTCGTGGCGTCAGACTGGCAGCAGCAGTTCCCGAACAACGCCTCGCCCTATTATTCGCTGCCGGCTTTCATGGTGCGCGAGGGCAATCCGAAGGATATCGACGGTTGGGACGATCTCGCGCGCGAAGGCGTGTCGGTGATCTTTCCGAATCCCAAGACCTCGGGCAATGGCCGCTACACCTATCTCGCCGCCTGGGCCTGGGCGATGGACGAGTTTGGCGGCGACGAGGCCAAGGTCCGCGATTACATGACGAAGATGCTGAACAATGTGGAAGTCTTCGACACGGGCGGGCGCGGCGCGACGACCACCTTCACCGAAAGGGGCATCGGCGATGTCCTCGTCACCTTCGAGGCCGAGGCGCTCAACATCGCCGGACAGACCGAAGGCTATGAAACCGTGGTTCCGGCACAGTCGCTGCTGGCCGAATTCCCGGTCGCTATCGTCGAGAAGGTCGCGAGCCAGCGCGGCACCGAGGAGATCGCCCGCGACTATCTCAACTTCCTCTATTCGACCAAGGGGCAGGAAATCCTCGCCTCCTTCAACAACCGCGTCCATGACGAGGCGGTGGTGAAGGCCAATGCCGACCGCTTCCCCGAGGTCGAGCTCTTCAAGGTCGAAGATGTCTTCGGATCTTGGGAGCAGGCTCAGGAAACCCATTTCGCCTCTGGCGGTGTTCTCGACGAACTCCAGCGCCAGTAAGGTCATCCCTCAAGGTGACGCGAACACCCATCCCCGTGCGCTTTCGGGGGTGGGTGTTCGCCTTTGACAGCCGCTGATATGCCGATCTTACAGACGCCTCTCGATGCCCTTCGCCGCCGCCGATCGCCTTTTCCGGGCTTCGGCCTGACGCTGGGCGTCTCCGTGACCTTCGTCACGCTGATCGTGCTCCTGCCGCTGGCCGGCCTCGGCTGGCAGCTTTCGCAATTGGGGCTGTCGGACTATCTGGCCGTCATGAGCGACGAGCGCACGCTCGCGGCCCTGCGCGTGACGATCGGCGCGGCCGCCCTTGCGACCCTCGTCAACGGTCTGTTCGGGCTGATCCTTGCCTGGGTGCTGGTTCGCTATCGCTTTTTCGGGCGTTCGGCACTGGATGCGCTGGTCGATCTGCCTTTCGCCCTACCGACCTCGGTCGCGGGCATCGCGCTCGTCGCGCTTTATTCGAAGGATGGGTGGATCGGCAGCCTCATCGCGCCGCTCGGACTCCAGATCGCCTATAGTTGGTGGGGCATCGTCATCGCCATGACCTTCACCTCGGTGCCCTTCGCGGTGCGCGCCATCCAGCCTCTGATCGAAGAGCTCGATCCGGATGAAGAAGCCGCGGCCTGGACGCTCGGTGCTTCGCGCTGGCAGACTTTCATCAGCATCGTCCTGCCGAAGCTCTCGCCAGGTATCCTGACCGGGACGGGGCTCAGCTTCGTGCGCAGCCTCGGCGAGTTTGGCGCCGTCATCTTCATCGCCGGCAACATACCCTATCAGACCGAAATCGCCTCGCTCCTGATCATGATCCGCCTAGACGAATTCGACTATCCCGCCGCCTCTGCGATCGCCGGAACGATGCTGGCTCTGTCGCTCGTCCTTCTCGTTCTCATCAATGTCGCGCAGACGCGGCTTTATCGCCGGCTGGAGGGTGGATCGTGAGCGCGCGTCCTCTCCTCATCGCCATCGCCATTCTCTTCGCCCTCGTCGTCATCGTCATGCCGGTCGCGGTCATCTTCGCGAGAGCCTTCGCGGAGGGCTTCGGCGTCTGGTTGGCAGCCGTCAGCGAGCCGGAAACACGCTCGGCGATCATGCTCACCATCGTGACGGCCTTGATTGTCGTCCCGATCAACATCGTCTTCGGCCTTTGCGCCGCCTGGGCGATCGCGCGGTTCCGCTTTCCCGGCCGCCGGGTTCTGCTCGTCCTCATCGAACTGCCATTCGCGATCTCGCCGATCGTCGCCGGCCTCTGCTTCCTGCTTGTCTATGGCGCCTATGGGCCGGTCGGCGGCGCGTTGCAGCCTTATGGCATCCAGCTGATGTTCAATCTGGCCGGCATCGTCCTCGTCTCGCTCTTCGTCACATGCCCCTTCGTGGTGCGCGAAGTGCTGCCGGTTCTCTCGGTCGCGGGCGAGGACGAGGAGCGCGCCGCGCTCACCCTCGGGGCGAGCGGCTGGCAGATGTTCCGCTTTGTCACCTTTCCGAACATCACCTGGCCGCTGGTCTATGGCGCGATCCTGGCGACCGCGCGGGCCATTGGCGAATTCGGCGCCGTCAGCGTCGTCTCCGGCGCAATCCGAGGCCAGACCATGACGCTGCCCTTACAGATCGAACTTCTCTACAACGACTACAATACGACCGGCGCGTTCGCGGCGGCGACGGTTCTGGCCTTCCTGGCGCTGATCACCCTCGTCCTGCGCGGCCTGATCGCGCTCGTTCATCCCGTGCGGGGAGCTGCCACATGAGCCTTGAGATCGATCGCGTCAGCAAATCCTTCGATGGGAAGTCCGCGGTCCTCGGCGACGTCTCCTTGAGCGTCGAGGATGGGGAATTTCTCGCTCTCCTCGGGCCCTCGGGTTCCGGCAAGACGACGCTTCTCAACATCATTTCCGGCCTGACCGCGCCCGATCGCGGGAAGCTCGTTCTAAATGACGAGGACATTACGAGCGTGCCGGCCGCCCGCCGCCGCTTCGGCATGGTGTTTCAGAGCTATGCATTGTTCCGGCATATGTCGGTCGCCGACAATATCGGCTTCGGCCTGCGCGTCATGGATCGTGCGGAGCGCCCCTCCAAGGCCGATCGCAAGGCCCGGGTCGAGGAGCTCCTGGCGATGATCGACATGGCGGGTCTCGGCGATCGCTATCCAGCCCAGCTGTCGGGCGGACAGCGCCAGCGTGTGGCGATGGCGAGAGCGCTTGCCATCAGCCCGCGCCTTCTCCTTCTGGACGAACCCTTTTCGGCGCTCGATGCTCTGGTGCGCCGCGATCTGCGCCGCTCCGTCCGCGACCTTCAGCAGAGAGTCGGCGTCACCGCGATCCTCGTGACCCATGATCAGGCGGAGGCCTTCGAGGTCGCCGACCGGGTCGCGGTCATGCGCGACGGCGCGATTGAGCAGATCGGCACGCCCGACGAACTTCGCGCACGCCCGGCGACGCCCTTTGTCGAAAGTTTCCTGGGGCTCGGCCCGACCGCCCCCGACTGGACGATCTGAGGCCGACCAGCCATACGAAATTCGTTCAGAGTGCCGGGCGAAAAAGTGGATACCGGTTTCTCGACAACCCGGCGCGTTATCAAAGAGTTAAAGAGCGCCAGGCGATCTTGATTGAGCGCCCGGCGCTCTGATCCTGTTGTGTCAGATGAATGCATAAGAGGTCTAGGCGCTGCCATTGATACCTCTCGTCATCCTCGGCCCTTAAGGGTCGGGGACCCATGCCTCAAGAGTTGCTCACATCCGCCGACGATTGCGGTCCGCTTCCTGCAATTCCTCGGCCCGAATGCCGCTCTGACGGTGATGGCATGGGTCCCCCCACTCTTCGAGCGCGAGGATGACGAAGCGTCGGGAGAAGCGGTCTCACCTTCAAACTCTGCAGCCCCGATGATGGCTTATGAGACGACGCATTGGGCCTAATCGCTTCGCGATTACAGATTTCAACACGCTGAAGGTAGTGCGGGCTTTGATAGGGCACCGGCCTGATCACCCGGATGCCATATCTTTCCATCACGGCGTCTGGAGAAGGCGCTCCAGATAACGGCGTTCCATATCGGGGGAGAGCTGATCGCCCAGACGCTCGCGGATCGCCTCCAATATCTGACGCGCTCTCTGGGCGTCGATTTCGTCAGGCACGCCGACATCCTGGCCGAATTGCGGCCCTTGGGTCTGGCGCTGTCGGCCGAGCGGATCGCGGCCTGACTGCTGTTGCTGGCCCTGCATGCCGGGCCCCTGCTGACCGCCCGGCTGCCCGGGCTGTCCCGGCTGGCCCTGCTGCATGGCCTGCATCTGGTTCATCATGTCCTGGGCACCTCGACGCATGGCCTCCATCGCCCGGCCCTGCTGGCCGACCGCCTCGCCATCGTCGCTTTGCCCAAGCGCACCTTCCGCCTGGCCCATCGCCTCGCCCGCCTCGCCGAGATCGTCGGAGGGCTGCAGCCCTTGCGCCTGCAACTCCTGTTGCAGCTGTTCGAGCTGCTCCTGCAGCGCGCCCTGGCGCTCCTGCAATTGGCGCATCATTTCTTCGATCTGTTCCTGGCTCAGCTGCTCGCCGGCGCCCTCCTGGTTCTGACCCTGTTCACCGGGTTGCGGCTGGCCGCGATCGCGCGGCTCGCCGGGCATGGGCTGGCGGCGGCTCTCCTGCTCCTGGCGATAGCGCTGGCGGCCGAGATCATAGGTCTCATCCATCAGGCGCTGCTGCTCCTGCAGGAGCTCGCCCATACGGTTCATCTGCTCCTGCATGGGGCTTTGTTGGCCCTGCTGCATCTGTTGGCCGGGCCGCATTGCCTGCATGCTGTCCATCATCCGCTGCAGTTCGGAGAGAAGCTGCTGAGCGGCCTCCTTCGAGCCGGACTTGGCGAGATCCTCGATCTGATCCAAGAGCCGATCGAGATCCTGCGGCCGGATCTCCTGCATGTCGGCCATCGGCATTTGGCTTTGCGGCTGGTTCTGCATGGCTTCGGCGAGCGCCTGCATATATTCCTGCATCGCCTCGCGCAGTTCCTGCATCAGCTGATCGATTTCCTCATCCGACGCGCCGTTTTCCAAAGCTTCGGACAAACGCTCGCGGGCATCGCGCAATCGCTGTTCGGCGAGCGACATGTTGCCGTCCTCGATGCCGAGGGCGATCTCCCACAGGAAGTCGACAGCGCTGATCAGCCCCTCGTCGTTATAGGCCGTGGCGATGCGGGTCCGGGCCGCCTTCAGCGCGAGGTAATCGGCGGCGTTTTCGATGAAGGTGTCGCCATGAAGCGTGATCGCATCCAGCATGTCGACGACGCGCGGCGCGGCATTGGCATCGAGCGCCAGAATGCGCCGCTGCTCGACGACAGCACGCGCCAAGGGGTTCGAAAAGCGGCGCTCGGGAAGCGTGACCTGTTCGGTGCGCGAGCGTCCGGTCTGGCCCGCATCATCGGTCGCAACGAGTGTCAACGCGACCTTGGCGCCGGCATAGGGGCTTTCCTGAAGATTGGCCGACGTGCGCGCCTCCGCCTCTCCTTGGGTCCGGCGCGGCAGGGTCAGACGGATTTCCGGCGGATCGAAGAGCGGGCGCGCATCGGCTGCCACCTGATCGTCATCGACGACGATCTCGGCCTGGCCGGATTTGACGCCAAAGTCATCACCGACCCTGTAGGCGAGTTCCAAGGCGCCGGTCCGGTCGGCCTTCGGCGGAGCGGTAAATTCGATGGTCGGATCGTTGTCCGGCGTCACCACGACCGGCCATTCGCCGAAAGTCGAAAGCGAGGTCTCCAGACGCGCCGTTCCGCTTTCAGTCAGCGCCAGCTCATAGGCCGCCGGCCCCGCGGGCTGCGCATTGCCCGAGGCAGCAGGCGCCGGACTCGTCCCCTTCGCGTCAGCGGCGCCATTCGACGCGCCCTGCCCGCTCGGCAGAACCCGCAAGGTCTCCGCGTCGCTGCGATCCGGCTGGAAGGAGAAGGAAATGTCGCTGCCATCGGAAACCCGGACCGACAGGGTGCTGCCTTCTGGCACGGTCAGAGGTGCGTCCGCGTTCCGGGGCTCAATCGAGGGGCCGGCCAGGAAGACCGGCGCGCGGCCCGTATAGGCCGGCGGGGTGACCCAGGCGTCGACGCGCCGCTCCGCGATCTGCAGAGCATCGCGCGGCCAGACGAAGGCGTCGGCCACGCGTCCACCGCCGGGCCCCAGCGAGTAGGCGAAGCTGGTTACGAAGACTAGTAGAACGAGGGCGCGCAGGCCGTAAGGGTCGAGGCGCTCGGTCCGGGTCCGCAGGGAACCGCCGGCGAGATGCTTCAGCTTCTCGGCCATGCGCCGCTGATGCTCGCGCCAAAGCGCCGAGGCAAAGGCGTCGTCGCCGGACGGCAGACGGTCGCTTTGGGTGCGCAAAGGCTGATGGGCCAGTCGGCTCGAAAGCTCAATCCGTGCGTCCACCTCCTCACCGCTCGGCAGGCGCACCGATCGGTTCAGCCAGACAGCGGCGCAAAGGGCGGCGAGAAACAGGGCGAGAACGCCGATCCGCAGCACGAAGGGCATGGCTGCAAACGCACCGAACCAGGCCAGCGTCAGAAACAGGGCGATCACGCAGGCGACCGACAGGACGAGCGGCCAGAGCCGCTCGACGAGCATCGCCAGTCTTGTCAGACGGCGTATGCCGGCAATGCGGGCAATCCCGCTCCATGTCCGTGGTCGCGTGTCTTCGGCCATAGTTCCTCGCTGAGGGCTGCCATTCCCCATCCTATCAGCTTTGAGGGCCGATGCGAGGCGTCTGACGGGAGTGTGAAGCAGCGTGCTCTAAAGAGCCGCTCAGCGGGGCCGCCTGGGATCAGCCGTGCTCGCCTTCCAGCCAGTCTGGGAGATGATCGAGACCGATGAGTTCGTCGACGGTCTGGCGCGGGCGCACAAGCGAATGATCATCGCCCTTGACCAGGACCTCAGCGACCAGCGGACGCGTATTGTAGGTCGAGGACTGAACCGCCCCATAAGCTCCCGCCGAGGAAACGAAGAGAAGATCGCCCGCCTTCACGGCCGGCATGGTCCGATCCTTGGCCAGGAAATCACCGCTCTCGCAGACCGGCCCGACGATATCGGCGACGATATGATCGGCAGCGCCCGGGTCGTCGACGGGCTGGATATCGTGCCAGGCGTCGTAGAGCGTCGGCCGAATGAGATCGTTCATCGCCGCGTCGACGATGACGAAGGTCTTCTCGCCGGTCTCCTTCACATAGATGACCTGGCAGACCAGAATGCCGGCATTGGCGACGATCAGACGGCCCGGTTCGAACACGACCTTGCAGCCCAGATCGCGCACATGGCGCTTGACGATCTCGGCATAGGCCGGCGGTTCGGGTGGCGGCGCATTGTCGCGGCGATAAGGGACGCCGAGACCACCGCCAAGATCCACATGGCTGATCGTATGGCCCTTGGAGCGCAGATGGCGCACGAGTTCGGCCAGTCGGTCGAAGGCCTGGTCGAAGGGTTCGAGCTCGACGATCTGCGAGCCGATATGCATGTCGATGCCGGTGACCTCGATGCCCGGAAGCGAACGGGCTCGCTCATAGACGCTCTCTGCACGTTCGAAGTCGATGCCGAACTTGTCGGACTTCTTGCCGGTCGAGATCTTGGCATGGGTGCGCGCATCCACATCCGGATTAATGCGGAAGGAGACGTGTGCCGTGCGTCCGGCGCTGGCCGCACGGGCCGAGATCATGTCCAGTTCGGGTTCGGATTCGACATTGAAGCAGAAGATGCCGCTGGCGATCGCCATATCGATCTCGGCCCGCGTCTTGCCGACACCGGAGAACATGATCTTCTCGGCCGGAATGCCGGCCCTGAGCGCGCGCAGGAGTTCGCCCGAGGACACGACGTCGGCGCCGGCGCCCAGACGCGCGAGGGTTGCGATCACTGCCTGGTTCGAATTGGCCTTCAGCGCATAGCAGACGAGCGCGTCGATATCGGCGAACGCCTCGGCGAAAACCCGGTAATGGCGCTCCAGCGTCGCCGTCGAATAGCAGTAGAAGGGCGTGCCGATTTCCTCGGCGATCGCCCGGATCGCCACGTCCTCGGCATGAAGATGCCCGTCGCGAAAGTCGAAATGGTTCATCGTAATCCCAAGACCAAAGCGGAAATGACCGCCTTCGCGGTTCGATTGGCGTAAGCTCGTCTCTCAGGCACTGTCGATCGGCCCCGCCCCTTTTTAGAAAGCGTTGTCAGGGAGCGGTCGTCGAACCGCTCGACGGTAAGGCCGCGCCGGTGCGATCAGTTCAAGAGGGGATCGAGGATGAAGCCGTTGGAGGCGTTCGGGTTGCGCTGCACCTCGGCCGGGCTCACGGCGTTCTCCGACGAGACGGTCGCGACAGGCGTCGAGCCGATCGTCGGCGTCGTCGAAGCCGAGCCGGACAGAAGCGTCGCGCCGCTCGCCTCGGTCTCGACAACGGCCACCGGCGGTTTGTCGCTTCCCGGCGCCTGCGGCAGGTTCTTCACACCACAGCCGGCCAAGGCAGCCAGAGCGATGAGGAGAATTGCGGGCCTGCCCCTGCGCGCCATGCGTGCGATCATCATGCTTCTCCGCCTTGAGAGCGTTCCCTTGGTCATCCTGCCCCCTGCATAGCGGCTCCGCGAGGCAAAAGCATCCGCCGGACCGCAACACATCGAAGGCAATGTCCCTTCAGCCTTCGAGGTCAAGCCGTTCGCGCCAGACGGCGATCTGGGCTCGGACATTGTCCGGCGCCGTTCCGCCGAAGCTCTTGCGGCTGGCAACGGAGGCCTCGACGGTGAGGACCGAAAAGACGTCTTCGGTGATCGCCGGATTGAGCGACTTCAAGTCGTCCAACGGCAGATCGGCGAGGCCGATCCGGCGCTCTTCGGCCATCGACACCGCCCGGCCCGTCACGTGATGAGCCTCGCGGAAGGGAAGCCCCGCCTCGCGCACCAGCCAATCGGCAAGATCGGTCGCAGTGGAAAAGCCATGGCCGGCGGCCTTGCGCATCGCCTCCACGTCGACGACGAGGTCGCGGACCATGCCGGTCGCTGCAGCAAGGGCGAGCTGGAGCGAATCAATCGCGTCGAAGACCTGTTCCTTGTCCTCCTGCATATCCTTGGAATAGGTCAGCGGCAGGCCCTTCATCACCGTCAGAAGCGAAATCAGCGCGCCATTGATGCGGCCCGGCTTGGCCCGCACCAGCTCGGCGGCGTCCGGATTGCGCTTCTGGGGCATGATGGAGGAGCCGGTCGAGAAGGCATCGGACAGGCGCACGAAGCCGAATTGCGGCGTCGACCAGATCACGATCTCCTCGGCGAGGCGCGACAGATGGGTGCCGGCGATCGCCGCGAAGGAGAGGAATTCCAGCGCAAAATCCCGGTCGGAGACCGTATCGAGCGAATTGCGGGTGGGTTCGCGGAAGCCGAGGGCGGCCGCCGTCTGGTGGCGATCGATCGGAAAGCCGGTGCCGGCGAGTGCGGCAGCGCCGAGCGGGCATTCGTCCATGCGCTCAAGCGCGTCGCGACAGCGACCCAGATCGCGCGCCGCCATTTCGGCGTAAGCCAGGCAATGATGGCCGAAGGTGACGGGCTGGGCGACCTGGAGGTGGGTGAAACCCGGCATCACCGTATCCGCATGGGCCTCGGCCTTGTCGACCAGTGCGCGGAGAAACTCGACAAGCCCAGCCTCGAAGCGCTGCAGCGCTGTCTTCACATGGAGCCGGAAATCGACGGCGACCTGATCATTGCGCGAACGGGCCGTATGAAGTCGGCCGGCGGCGGGACCGATCAGCTCGGCCAATCGCGCCTCGATATTCATATGGATGTCTTCGCGGGCCCGTGAGAAGGCAAAGCGACCTTCGGCGATCTCGACGCGGATCGATTCGAGACCCTTTACGATCTTGTCGCAGTCTTCGGCCGAAATGATGCCGCGATCGGCAAGCATCACAGCATGGGCTTTCGAACCGGCAATATCTTCCTCATATAGCCGCTTGTCGAAATCGATCGAAGCGTTGATCTCCTCCATGATCGCGTCGGGTCCGGAGGCGAAGCGGCCGCCCCACATCTCGTTGCTGGTCGTCTGGCTCATGGAATGTTCGAGAGGCTCTGAGAGAAAAGAATGTCCGAAAGAAACGGTTCGAACGGGCGGCGGATGGCCCTCGTCGCGGCGGTCGCCCTCATCGGCGGCCTCGTTGCGGGCGCGGGCGTCATATACGTGACGCAAGGCTTCGAAAGCAACGCCGAGGTCGCCTCGAGCTGTGCGGCCAATGAGGCGATCGCGACGGCGATCTCTGAGACGTCCCGTGGCGAGGTCGCGGCGGTGCAGCCCGTCGCCGAACCCTTCGACCTCTCATCCCTTCGCTTCGACGACACCGACGGGCAGCCAATCACGCTCGGCGACTTTTCGGGCAAGACGCTCCTCGTCAATCTCTGGGCGACATGGTGCGTGCCCTGCCGCGCCGAAATGCCGGCGCTTGACGCGCTGGAACGACAGGAGGGCGGCGAAAGCTTCGCCGTCATTCCGATCAATGTGGATCAGGGTTCGGACGAAAAGCCGAAGGCGTTCTATGAAGAGACGAATTTGACCGCCCTGCCCTTCTTCCACGACGAGACGATGGGCGTCTTTACCAAGCTGAAGCAGCGCGGCGCTGCCTTCGGCCTGCCGGTCAGCATCATCGTAGACGATAAGGGCTGCGCGCGGGGCCTGGTCAACGGCCCGGCCGAATGGGCGAGCCCCGATGCGATCGAAATGATCGATGCGGTGAAGAAGGCGCAGAGCACACCGACCGCGTGATCAAAGCCGATCGTCGGGCGGGATAGCGCATTGCGCGCTAAATTCGTTCGGCGACTCTCGCTTTCAAGGTCGGCAGCAGGTCCTCGGCAAACCAGGGATTTCGCTTCAGCCAGGCATTGTTGCGCCAGGACGGATGGGGCAGCGGCATGACGGGCGCGAATCGCCCGCCGCTCTCCAGAATTCGACGCCAATTTCCGACGGTCTCGGCGAGCGTTCTCCCCTGCCCGTCGGCAATGTGGA
The DNA here is from genome assembly GCF_900176465.1 of Fulvimarina manganoxydans. Classification (GTDB taxonomy): domain Bacteria; phylum Pseudomonadota; class Alphaproteobacteria; order Rhizobiales; family Rhizobiaceae; genus Fulvimarina; species Fulvimarina manganoxydans. Next base: position 152,903 of record NZ_FWXR01000001.1, on the reverse strand, counting down.
AGCGCTGGGCATAGAGCCCGATGGCGAGGACCAGATCGATCTGCGGCATCGCGGCCATGGCGCGCTCGTGCCAGGTCAGCCGGCATTCCTTGCGGGGCGGCTTGTCGCCCCCCTTCGCGTCATAGCCTGGAAAGCAGAAGCCCATGGGTAGGATCGCGATGCGCGAGCGATCGTAGAAGATTTCCGGCGTGATCCCCAGCCAGTCCCTCAGCCGCACGCCAGAAGGGTCGTTGAAGGGCTTCGTCGTCTTGTCAGCGAGATTGCCCGGCGCCTGTCCTGCAATGAGGATCCGCGCCGTCGAGGACAGAGCCAGGACAGGGTTGGGCTCGATCGGCAGGGGCGCGCCGATCGGCTCTTCGGCGCAGATGCGACAGCCGCGAATGATCCGCTGAAGAACGGTCGCGTCTTCAGTGGATTTCGACGCCGGCGACTCGCCTCGTCTCATGCCTTCGCGCTCGGCCGTTCGAGCATCGCCGCGTGCCAGCGCCGCAGCGATGCCATCTCCTCCGCCACGCTCGTCTTGATCGCCTTCATGAGTTCGATCGACACGAAAGCGGTGATGTCGGCGACCGAGAAGCGTGTGCCGGCGAGATATTCGGTTTCCGCGAGCCGGTCGTCGAGAAGTTGCAGCGCCTCGATCACGCGGTCGCGATTGAGATCGGCCCACTCGGCGATCTGGCGCGGCTCGGCTTTCGCCATGCCCGGATGGCCGTGCCGGAAGACCGCCTGCACGGCGGTATACAGCTCGAACTCCGCCCGCCGGTTCCACATCTCGATCGTCGCGATTTCCAGGGGGTCTTCACCGAAAAGGTTCGGCTCGGGATGCAGCGCCTCGAAATAGCGACAGATCGCCATTGATTCGGTCAGGATCGACCCGTCGTCGAATTCGAGAATCGGCAGCCGCTTGAGCGGATTGAGACGCGCGATCTCGGGGCTCCAATGCTCGCCCTTCGCCATATCGACCGGCACCATCGGCACCTCGATCCCCTTCTCGGCGAGAAACATACGAACCCGCCGAGGATTTGGCGCCCGGCCGCCGTCATAGAGCTTCATCGACCCGTCTCCCATGCTTGGCTCGGACGAGGGATATGCGGTCGCCGGACGAAGGGTCCAGAGACACATGATCAAAGGTCAATCTGTCCAGCCAGTTCGGGCTTCGCGCGGGTAGAGCTGGTGCGGCTAGAGAGGCCGGCATTCTCAGCGAGCAAGCGCGAAGAATGCAGCCCGGCGCAAAATCTTCTCGGTTCCTTAAGGCATTTCTTTAAGGGTCTCGCAACAGAATGCGAACCGCTCGCTTGTATCACGTCCGAGACTTTCGCTGCCCATGTCGCTTGCCCTGCCGTCCTTTTCCGAGCGCCGAGCGCCGTCCCGTGGGAGACGGGCGGACCCGGCCGTTTCGAGCACCGGAAGCGTCGTGCGTCAGGCGCGCAAGCGCCTCGGCAAGGGTCGGCGCGCGCCCTCTTTTCTCGAAGCTGCCCTCGTCGCCCAGCACATCCATCAGCTGCGCGCGGCGGCCATCTTCCTGCCCGTGCCGGTGATCCTGGTCGGCTTCGGCCTTTCGCTCCTCACCGGTCCGCTGCCGGCCATGGCCTGGACCGGGGTCACGCTGGCGGCAACGCTTCTACTCGTCCTTTTCGCCAAACGCCGCGAAGCGGCACCGAATGGCTCTCCGCTCGATGCCGAGCTGCCGACAAGCGGTCGCTTTCTCTTCGGCCATCTGATGGTCGGCCTGTGTTGGTCCTATCTCCTGTTTCTCGATTGTCCCGATTGCGGGCCCTTGCGATTCGAGATCTTCCAATTCGCGGTGCTGACCTTCGCGATCGCGATGACGGCGATGATCTCCTCGACTTTGCGCTTTGCCGTGCTCGTCGCCTTCGGGCCGCTCGCGGCCGTCCTCCTCCTGCGCTCCTTCGCCGACGCCTCGCCTGTTGCGGCCACGATGAACGCCGTTCTAGCCGGCGCGGTCCCCTTCTTTGCGGGCGTCGCCGAAATCCTGCGGCGCAGCGCGATCGCCTCGATCCGCCATCAGGCCGAGAAGGACGAGCTCATCGGGGAGTTGGAGCGGGCGAGCATTCTCTCCGACGAAGCGCGCAAGAACGCGGAAGACGCCAGCAAGGCCAAGTCCCAGTTTCTGGCGACGATGAGCCACGAATTGCGCACCCCGCTCAACGCGATCCTCGGCTTTTCCGAAGTCATCTCGAACGAGATTCTCGGACCGATCGGCAATCCCTCCTACAAGGAATATGTCCAGGACATTCATTCCTCCGGTCAGCACCTTCTAGGGCTCATCAACGAGATCCTCGATCTTTCACGGGTCGAGGCTGGTCGCTACACGCTCAACGAAGAGGCGGTCGACCTCACCCGGGTCGCCAATGAGTGCCTCTCGACCGTCCGGCTCAGGGCGGAAACCAAAGGCATCCGCCTCGCCGGCGAATTCGAACCCGACCTTCCGGCGCTTTGGGGCGACGAGCGCGCCTTGCGCCAGATCATTCTCAATCTCCTGTCGAACGCGGTGAAGTTCACGCCGAAGGGCGGCAACATCGCGCTGAGGGTCGGCTGGACGGCGGGCGGCGGCCAATATGCCTCGATCCGCGACAACGGGCCCGGCATTCCGCAAAACGAGATCCCGACAGTCCTCTCCTCTTTCGGCCAGGGCTCCAACGCCATCAAGAACGCCGAACAGGGCACCGGCCTTGGCCTGCCGATCGTCCAGGCGCTCGTGAAACTGCATGACGGCCAGTTCGAGTTGATCTCGCGCCAGGGCAAGGGCACCGAGACCATCGCGATCTTCCCGCACACCCGCGTCCTTGAAGTCATGCCGGCGCTCGACGCGGTCTGATGCCAATATCCGGCCCTCCGGCCCTTCCCGCCGGATATCATAGGAGACGCCCCGAACGGGGTTCCCATCGGCTTGTGGCAGGGCGCAAGCCTCGCCATATGCCTTTCGGCAACGGACAGAGCGCATTGGCGACATGCGCGACGGCGGAAAGGGCGAATGACCGACACACCCTGTATCCAGATCTGTGTTCTCGATCCCCATTCGGGGCTTTGCCGGGGTTGCGGGCGAACGGGCGCGGAAATCGCAGCCTGGCCGACTTTGGATCGAGCGAGCCGGCGCGCCGTCATGGCCGAGCTTCCCTCCCGCATCCGCTCCGCCGATTGGGCGTCCGCACCGGGAGGCGATCATGGGGCGTGACACTTTGCTCTGGGTCGTCTTCGCCATTCTCGGTGTCGCCCTCCTCGCCCTTTTGACGAATCAGGACGGCATGATCGCCGGTTTGCCGGAGGGCCAGTTCGCCGAACTCGCTTATCTGGGCACCTGGGGCGTCGTCCTTGGTGCGAGCCTGTTTCTGTTCAGTCGCGTGCAGCTGGGCGCGGCCTTGAAGAATGCCGCCATCTGGGCGGCGATCTTTCTGGTGGTGATCGGCGCCTACGCCTTCGCCCCGGAGTTCGAGGCGGCGAAGAACCGCATCATGGCGGTGCTCGTGCCCGGCTCCCTGGTCTCGCTCAATTCGGGCGACGGCGAGGCACAATATATGGCCGTGCGCGGCAGCGACGGGCATTTCCATCTCTCCGGGGAGATCGACGGACGGTCCGTCTCACTGATGGTCGATACGGGCGCGTCCGTCGTCGCGATGGACAAACCGACGGCGGAAAGCCTCGGCATCGACACCAGCCGGCTCTCTTTTTCCGATTATGTGATGACCGCCAACGGCATGACGCGCTCGGCGCCGGTCTTTCTGGAGACGGTCGAGGTGGGCGACATCGTGCGCCACAATGTGCGCGCTGCCGTCACCGAGGGCGAAGGGTTCGGCACCGTCCTTCTCGGCATGAGCTTTCTGGATACGCTCACCTCCTACGACTTTCGCGGAGACCGGCTCGTCCTGACGGACTGACCCGACCGATCAGGCGAGGCTGTAGGCGAACCGGGCCGCGACGATCAGGAGAAAGAGGCCGAAGCCGATCTCCAGATGGCGCCGCGACAGGCGATGGGCGAGGCTCGCCCCCATCGGAACGGCGATCAGCGAGACCGGCGCGATCAAAGCCACAGACGAGAGGCTGACATAGCCGAGCGAGAGGGCTGGCAGCAGGGGATCGTCCCACCCGCCGAGAATATAGGTAACGAGGCCCGGAAGTGAGATCAGCGCGCCGACGCCGGCGCTGGTGGCGACCGCCTGGATCATCGGTCGCCCGTAAAGCGTCATGAAGGTGTTGTTGAGAACGCCGCCGCCGATCCCAATCAGGGCCGAAAGAAAGCCGATGAGAAGCCCAGCCAGCGAACGTCCGGCGAGGCCTGGCAAGTCCTGACCGATCTGCCATGTGATTCGACCGGCCAGGAGCTTCAGCCCGATGAGACCGGCCAGGACCGCGAAAATGCCTCGCAGCGAGGCCGAAGAGGCATCGGCGGCGAAAAGCGCCCCAGCGATCGAGCCAAGGGGGACGGCGACGAGCCATTCCTTGAGCAGCTTTCGATCCACGGCGTCGCGTTTGAGATGGGCGAGAAGCGATCGCAGCGAGGTCGGGACGATGATCGCGATCGAGGTGCCGACAGCGAGATGCATCGCGACGCTCTCGGGCACTTCGAGCCATTGATAGGTCTGGTAGAGCACAGGGACATAGATCGCCCCGCCGCCAATCCCGAAAAGGCCCGCGAGAAAGCCCGCCAACGCGGCGGCAAGCGCCAGACCGAAAGCAAGACCAAGAAGCGAGGACGGATCGGAGAAAGCGCTCATGCCCGCTTCATAGAGCAAAAAGCCCGGCCGGTTGCACGGCTTTTCGCCGAAGCTTTGACGCCCCCCTTCTTCCGCAACGCCGTCGGCAACGGAGAGCGGAGGCGGGTCTCGGGGCTGATAACCCGTCGCCGGCTCCCGTTGCCAGTCATGGGTTAGCACTGTAGATAGGAAGGGTGACCTATGGAAAACCTCAGGCTTCGACAGAATCTGATGATTTTCCATGATCTTCCGTCATGGCGTTTGGGGCTCCTCCAAGGCAGTGGCAGGTGGAGTGGGCACAACGGCAAGATCGATGCGTGTGTTCGTTCATGGATTATCTGGATCTCATCGACCAGTTGGACGCGTTGGACGATCCGGCATCCGTCTGGAAAGCGGGGGTACGCTATTTCCGCCACTTCGGGATCGACGGGGTCTATTTTCTCGATCTCTCCAGCATCGAACGCCCGAAGGCGCTGTGGAGCCATCCGTCGATCGAGCGTCATTCCCACTCGGTCGGGCTGACGCGGCGGCCGGACCCGCTTCAGCAATGTTTCAAGACGCTTCGCCCCTGCCCCACCGGTGCGGATTTCGCCAAGGACCATCCAGAGCTATCGGAGGGCGAGCGGGCGCTCATCGAAGCCTTCGGCGAAGAAAGCGGCCTGAAGACGGGCTCGTCGATCACCGTCAAGCGTCACCCCCTCGGGCGCGGCTGCGGCTTCAACATCTTGAGTTCGCTCGGCCGAGAGGGCTTCCTGAAGACCTTCGAGCGTCATCGAACCGATCTCGTTATGGGCGCGCAACTTATCGCGTCCGGATTGAAGCCCGAGGAGGTCCGCCAGCCGGACGATGCGTCGCGCCTGACCTCGCGCGAATGCGATTGCCTTGCCTTTGTCGCGTCGGGCCTGCGGATTGCGGAGATCGCTCAGCGGCTCGGCGTCAGCGTGGTCACGATCGAATTCCACCTGCGCAATGCCCGCCAGAAGCTCGGGGCACAGACCCGCGATCATGCGGTGGCGCTGGCCTTGATGCGCGGCGCGATCAATCCTTGAGGGTCAGGCCGCTTCGCGATCGCCTGAAAGATCGACCGCCTCGAAGGCTTCGCGGATGAGGTCCGGCGTCGCGTCCCGGCGGCTTGCCCCTTCGGACAGGATCTGACGCCAGCGCCGTGCCCCGGGCTGGCCGGAGAAGAGGCCGACCATATGCCGCGTCACGTGATTGAGGCGCCCGCCGGCTTCCATGTGGCCCGAGGCATAGGCCATCATGGTTTCGATCAGCGCAGCATAGTCGAAGGAATCAGGCCTCTCGGCGCCGTAGAATCGACTGTCGACCTCGGTCAGACAATCCGGCGTCTGATAGGCGGCACGGCCGAGCATGACGCCGTCGAACCCGCCCTCTCCCATTGCAGCCTCGGCCTCGTCGAGGGTCTTCAACCCGCCATTCAGCCCGACGAAAATCTCGGGCAAACGCGCTTTGAGCCGCGCGACGCGGGCGTAGTCGAGCGGCGGGATGTCGCGATTTTCCTTCGGGCTGAGCCCCTGGAGCCAGGCTTTTCGGGCATGGACCCAGATCGTGCCGATCCCGGCCTCGACGGCTGCATCGGCCAGCGCGTCGAGGGCCGTCTCCGGGTCCTGATCGTCGACGCCGATGCGGCATTTGACGGTGACCGGCGTCTCGCCCGCCGCCTCGCGCATCGCCACCAAACACTCGCCGACGAGATCTGGCGTGCGCATCAGACAGGCGCCGAATGTGCCGGACTGCACGCGGTCCGACGGACAGCCGACATTCAAATTGAACTCGTCATAGCCGTAGTCGGACGCGATCCGAACGGCTCGCGACAGCTTTTCCGGGTCCGAGCCGCCAAGTTGGAGCGCGACGGGATGCTCGGCCGCATTAAAGCTCAAGAGCCGCTCCCGTGGCCCATGAATGATCGCATCCGCCACCACCATTTCGGTGTAGAGCAGCGCGTGGGCGCTCAACTGCCGGTGAAAAAAGCGACAATGAGTATCCGTCCAGTCGATCATCGGAGCGACGGCAAAACGTGACGCCCGCTGATGAGCGGAAAGAGCTTGGACAGAATCTTTCGAACGGATGCCGTTCATCGTCGCTCACCATAATGACCAGCGACCCCACATGCAGACGCATTGGGTCGCTGAGGTTCAAGCGCCACAGGGGCTCATGCCACCGGCCATCGGTCAGAACCGGAGACTGGTGTTATAAAACGGAAAAGGCGGCCCGAGACGAGCCGCCAGTTCAATCTCGCTGTCAGAGTGGGTTGGAAAACCGCAGCCTCAAGCGGCGGCCGTCTTCGCCGCTCCATGGGCCTCGGCGTCCTTCTTCAGAAGCTCGGCCACCAGGAAGGCGAGTTCCAGCGCCTGATTGGCGTTGAGGCGCGGGTCGCAATGGGTGTGGTAGCGATCCGACAGATTCTCGGCGAGAACAGGACGGGCGCCGCCCGTGCATTCGGTCACGTCCTTGCCGGTCATCTCGATATGGATGCCGCCCGGATGGGAACCCTCCGCCCGGTGAACGTCGAAGAAGGCCTGGACCTCCGAGAGAATGCGGTCGAAAGGCCGCGTCTTGTAGCCGTTCTGGGAGATCGTGTTGCCATGCATCGGATCGCAGGACCAAACGACCTTGCGGCCCTCGCGCTCGACGGCGCGGACGAGCTTGGGCAGATGCGCCTCGACCTTTTCGTGCCCGAAACGGGTGATCAGCGTCAGGCGGCCCGCCTTGTTCTCCGGGTTCAGCTTGTCGAGGAGCCGCAGAAGGCCGTCGGCCTCCATGGAGGGGCCGCATTTCAGGCCGATCGGGTTCTTGATGCCACGGCAGAATTCCACATGGGCATGGTCCTCCTGGCGCGTGCGATCGCCGATCCAGATCATATGGCCGGAGGTCGCGTAGAAGTCGCCAGAGGTCGAGTCGCGCCGGGTCAGCGCCTCTTCATAGCCGAGAAGCAGCGCCTCGTGGCTGGTGAAGAAGTCTGTCTCGCGCAGGGCCGGCTGGTTCTCCGCGCTGATGCCGATGGCCCGCATGAAGCCCATCGTCTCGGTGATGCGATCGGCGAGCTGGCGGTAGCGCTGGGCCTCCGGCGAGCCAGAGACGAAGCCGAGCATCCACTGATGGACATTGTCGAGATTGGCATAGCCGCCTTGCGCGAAAGCGCGCAGAAGGTTGAGCGTCGCCGCCGACTGGCGATAGGCCTCGACCTGCCGATCGGGGTTGGGGATGCGCGACTGCTCGTCGAACTCGATGCCGTTGATGATGTCGCCGCGATAGGAGGGCAGCGTCTTGCCGTCCTTGGTCTCGCTTCCCGACGAGCGGGGCTTGGCGAACTGGCCGGCAATGCGCCCGACCTTGACCACCGGCTGGGTGCCGGCGAAGGTCAGGACGATCGCCATCTGCAGGAAAGCGCGGAAGAAGTCGCGGATATTGTCCGCGCCATGTTCTGCGAAGCTCTCGGCGCAGTCGCCGCCCTGGAGCAGGAAGCCTCGGCCCTCCGCAACCTCGCCGAGCGAACGCGTCAACTTGCGGGCCTCACCTGCAAACACGAGCGGCGGAAAGCTCGCCAGCCGCGCTTCGGTCTCGCGAACAGCGTTCGGATCGGGATAGTCCGGCACCTGCTCGATCGGCAGATTGCGCCAGCTCGACGGTGTCCAAGTCTCGGCCATGATCCAAATCTCCCGCTCCGGCCCGACCAGCCGGTCGCTGTCCTTTTTTCGGTTGTTCGCGTTCTGAGACCCTTGCGGCAGGTTCGGGTTGAACTGGGTGACCGCCAAGGTTGGCGCGCCTTTAAGCATGTTCGAGCGCGCTTGTCATCTTTCGAAAGGCAGGGCTTTCAGTCGCCCTCGACGAAACGCGCACCGCGTGCCTCGGCGAGGCGATCAAACAGCTCGGCCTCGCCCGGCCCGAGGGCTACGGGGCGCGGATAGCGCGGCGCTGCACGATCCTTGACGATGCGCGTCTCGAACCCCTCCGTCTCGCTCACGAAGCGCCTGAGACCATCATCGCCATAAAGCGAGCGAAAGCCCTGCATCACCGCGTCGAGATAGCTTTGAAGGATCATCGATCCGAGGTCATGGGCATCGCTCGCGCCCCGGCTCGCCTCGTAGATATGGACGGGAACCTCGGCCTCGGGCGCCGCCTCGATGGTCAGCTTGTCCGGCTCGACGGTCTTCCGGTGATAGCCTGCCTCCCGCTCGTCCACCGCCGGCAGATGATCGGCGAGATCGTAGACGACGACCCCATGCACCGAGGCTTCCGGCACCGGCTGGACCGAGAGCAGCGCCATCTCGGCCGCCTCGCCGCGCGGCAGCCAGAAACGCCGCCAGCCGCGCGCCTCGGCCCGGCGAATGCCAAGAAACTTCGTGCGCAACGTGCGCGGATTCACCAGGGAGCCATAGCCGAAATAGGCGACGACGCGCCCCTCGGCGGCAAGCTTGGCAAGGTCGGGATGATCGTCGTGAATAAGGGTCATGGGCCGGCAGATGACAAAGCCGGCCCCTCGGCGCAAGCCCTTCGGCGAGGCGAATTGGCGGAGCCCCGCCTCAGGCGGCGATGCGCTCGCCGGCGCGGATGATGTAGCTCGGCTCGTACATCGTCACGAGCTCTTCGGCCGCCGTCGGGTGGACCGCCATCGTCGCATCGAACTGTGCCTTGGTCAGCCCCGCCTTCACCGCGATGCCGAGAACCTGGGAGAGCTCGCCGGCATCGGGTCCTAGAATGTGGACGCCGACGACCTTGTCGGTGCCGGTCTCGGCAATGATCTTCATCATCATCCGATCGTCGCGGCCCGACAGGGTGTTCTTCATCGGCTTGAACTTGGCGAGATAGACGGCGATCTCGTCATAGGTCTGAGCCGCCTTCGCCTCGGTCAGGCCCACCGTGCCGATCTCGGGCTGGGAGAACACCGCCGTCGGGATCGTGTCATAATCCGGCTTGGTCGGATTGTTCTTGAAGACCGTCTCGACGAGGCACATCGCCTCATGGATCGCGACCGGCGTCAGCTGCACCCGGTGCGTGACGTCGCCAATGGCGAAGATATGCGGCACATTCGACCGGGAATAATCGTCGACGACGACGGCGCCGCGCGAATCGAGCTCGACCCCGGCCTTCTCGCAGCCGAGATTGACCGTATTGGCCTGGCGCCCAATGGCAAGAAGCGCCTCGTCGGCATCGAGCACCTCGCCGCTGTCGAGATGGACCTCGAAGCGACCGTCGGCCTTCTGGCGCACCTCTTTGAACGTCTCCTTGCAGCGCACCGACATGCCCTTCTTGGCCATGGCCTGATGCAGCTCATGGCGCAGATCGTCGTCGAAGCCCTGGAGGATTTCCTGGCCGCGATAGACCAGCGTCACATCGCTGCCGAGGCCGAGAAAGATGTTGGCGAATTCGACCGCGATATAGCCGCCGCCGAGAATCACCAGCTTGCGCGGCTGGCGCGTGAGGTGGAACACCTCGTTGGAGGTCAGGCAATGTTCGGCGCCGGGAAGCGCCGCATGCTGGTTCGGCCGTCCGCCGGTGGCGATCAGGATCGTCTCGGCGGTGACGATCTTGCCGGTGTTCTCGAGCCGGATCTCGTGCGGCCCCTCGAAGGTCGCGCGATCGTTCAGGATCTCGGCCCCGGCCTTTTCGATATTGGCGCGATAGACCTTTTCCAGCCGGTCGATCTCGTGATCCTTGGCCGCGATCAGCTTGTCCCAGTGGAACTCGCGCGGGCCGACCGACCAGCCGAAGCCGGCGGCGTCCTCGAAGGCTTCCGAGAATTGCGAGGCATAGACCATCAGCTTCTTCGGCACACAGCCGCGAATGACGCAGGTTCCACCATAGCGGTATTCTTCCGCGATCGCGACGCGCTTGCCGAGCATGGACGCGCGACGAGCCGCGCGAACGCCCCCCGATCCGCCGCCGATCACGAAGAGGTCGTAGTCGTAGCTTGCCATCCGAGGCGTCCTTCTCGTGTGGATGTCTTTGACGGCCTTATAACGCGTCAGGCGCCAGGCACCAGACGAAGCGTGTCTCGCGCTCCTGACGATGGCTTGAATGAAAAAAGGCGGCCGACGATGCTCTCGCATCCGGCCGCCGGTCCGATGGGGCGTTTGCGCCTCTGCCTCGCCAGACCGCATCGGCCGGACCGCAAAGGGCGCAAACAGATAGAAGCTTTACTGGTTGGCCGTTGCGGCCTCACCCTCGGCCGTGCCGGGAGTGCCGGCATCGTCGGCCTCGCCGAAGAGCTCGTTCATGCCTTCGATCGAGGCCTGACGCAGATCGCGCATGATGCCGTTCGACCAGACCCGCGCCGCGGCGATGGATTCGCGCGTTGCCTCCGGTCCCTTTTCGATCAGCTTCTTGCCGGCCTCGGAGCCGTAGAAGGCGGCGATCTGACGCAATTCGTCCTCGGAGAAGACGCGGGCATAGACCCGCGCGACCTCGGCCTCGAGATCGGCCCGGCGCGAGGCGAGTTCCAGCGCCTTTTCGTCGACCATTTCCGAAATCTCGGCCTGACGGTTCGGATTGTTCGGAATGAACTCGGCCTTGGTCTGGGTCGCGATGTTGAGAAGGATATTGTCGAATTCGTCGGTTGCACCGATGGCATCGACCGCCGCGCGGGCCGCTTCGAGATGGCTCTCGGAAATCTCGGGCTGCGCCTCGGTCGGCGCGGCGGCCTTGGCCGGCTGCGCCTGATCCTGTGCGAAGGCGGGTGCCGCCAGCGTCAGGGACAGAGTCGCGACAAGGGCGGGAGCCGCCCGGAAATATGAGACAATCGACAAGGTTCGATCTCCGTGAAGTCTTTGCCCGGCACACCGATGCCGGGCCGTTTCCGGCTGGGCCATGAGGTATCAAGCATGGCGAAAATTGTCCAAACCGCCCTTACGAGACCTGAGGCGGGTCGGCGCCCACCCTCTCCAAAGGGGCGGTCGCCACGATCCGCGTCAGGACTTCAGCCGCTCCACGCCGTTCGGACCGGCCAAAACGGCCTCGGAACACATCCCGATGAACAGGCCGTGCTCGACGATGCCCGGTACGGCGTGCAACGCGGCGCTCATGGCTTCTGGGTCCGGAATGCGGCCAAAAGATGCATCGAGGATCAGGTGCCCGCTGTCGGTGATGAAGGGGTCGTCTCCGACCTTCCGCAAGATGATTTCGCCAGACAGGCCCATGGTCTCGGCGATGCGCCGGATGGAAAGAAACGTCGCGGTCAGGCCGAACCCGTTGACCTCGATAGGCAGGGGAAAGGCGCCCAGCGTCTCCACCCGCTTCGTCTCGTCGGCAATGACGATCATTTTCGCCGAGGCATGGGCGACGATCTTCTCGCGCAGAAGCGCGCCGCCGCCGCCCTTGATCAGACGCAGCTTTCCATCAACCTCGTCGGCACCATCGACGGTGACGTCGAGAATGGGCAGTTCGTCGAGGGTGCGCATGGGAATGCCGAGCTCGCGGCAGAGACGATCGGTGCGCTGCGAGGTGGCGACCCCGGCCACCTTAAAGCCGGCGCGCACATGCTCGCCGAGAACGCGGATGAAGGCCTCGGCCGTCGATCCCGTCCCGATCCCGAGATTGATCCCCTCTTCGAGATCGGCAAAGGCCGCTTCGGCCGCCTGACGCTTGAGTGCCGCAGCGTCCGCCATCGAGAACCTCCCTGGCCTTAAAAGGCGCATATCCGGTGCCGTCCGTTCGATCGGACGCGTCACGGCTCTACCGGCTCGAAGGGCCGTTGTCGACCGCATCGCCCCTTGTTTGAAGTGCCGGGCGCCGCGCGGTAAGGAACCGCTATTCCGTTCATCTCACCCCAGAACGCCGGTCTTTCCCATGCCTCCACTCGCCGTCTTCGATCTCGACGGGACCCTCGTTGATACCGCGCCAGACCTGTCGGCGAGCCTCGATCATTGCCTCGCGCAAGACGGCCTGCCGCCGATGCCGCTCGATCTGGTGCGCCCCCATGCCGGCCATGGCGCAAGAGCCATGCTGCGCGCCGCCTATCATCATTTCAGCCGGCCGATCGACGCGGAGGGCGTCGAAGCCCATCTGCCGGTTTTCCTCTCGTTTTACGAGGCGCATATCGCCGACGTCTCGCGGCCCTTTCCGGGGGTTGTCGCGGCGATGGATCGTCTGGAGGGGGCCGGATGGCGCCTTGCCGTCTGTACGAACAAGACCGAACGTCTGGCGCGCAAGCTCTTGGAGGAACTTAAGCTTGTGCCGCGTTTCGCGGCGATTTGCGGGGCCGATACCTTCCCCGCCATGAAGCCGGACCCACGGCATCTTGGCGGCACGATCGAGCGAGCCGGCGGTTCCGCCGAAAAGACCATCATGATCGGCGATACGCTCACCGACGTCGCTGCGGCCCGCGCCCTTTCGATCCCCTCGATCCTCGTCGATTTCGGCTATGCGCCAGACGAGGCGGCCCGGGCGGGCGCAAGCTGCGTCATCGGTCATTACGACGAGCTGACGATTGATCTCGCGATGGAGCTCTTCAAGGATCGATAGGAAAGAGCGCTTAATCGCCTAGAAAAGACGATTGCAACCATCCGGAGCTGCTGCGCGACCTCAATCTGTCAGGCTTGCTTCTCGGGTACCGTAACGACAAGGCCGTCCAGCGCGTCGGTGACCGTGATCTGGCAGGACAGGCGGGAATTCGGCTGGGGCTCATAGGCGAAGTCCAGCATATCCTCTTCCATCGCCTCGGGCTCGCCCACCGTCTCGCGCCAGGCCTCGTCCACATAGACATGGCAGGTCGCGCAGGCACAGGCGCCGCCGCATTCGGCCTCGATGCCCGGCACGTCGTTGCGGACGGCGTTTTCCATCACGGTCGTGCCCTTCTGGGCATCGACTTCCATGCGCTCGCCCTCGGGTGTGACGAAGATCAGCTTCGGCATTGCGATCGGAGTGTCCCTGTCTTGAGTGATCGGCGAAACGGCTTTCCAGAATAGCTCGACCGTTTGAACTTTGCCGGCCTGTAACGCCGCCAGGCACGACCCGGCGTGCTCAACCCTTGTGGGCAGGGAAGGCTTTGGGTGCGCCCGCACTTCATTCGAGCGGAAGCTATCTTCGGGCCCGCCGCATCTGTCAACATGCCGGCGCGCCTGAAGAACGTCGACCCTGCGAATGTCAGGACGATCTGGAAAGCTCGACGGCCATCTGGCGGGCCAGGTCCATCTCGCCGACGAAGGCTGCCAGGGCATCCGCCTCGAAGGGGCGAGCCTCCATCCAATCGGCGGCGGCGGCAAGCCGAAACGCGCCGATATTGCGTGCTGCGCCCTTGAGCCCATGGGCCAGACGGACCCTCCCCTCCGGGGAGAGCGAGGGGAGCTGCCTCTCAGCCATTGCGATCTGGTCGGCCAGCATGACGATGACTTCCCGCGCGAGCCCGGCATCGCCGCAGGTCTGTTCTCTCAGATGCGCAAGATCGATCGGGCTAGACGAAGCATCGATCGAAAGCAGCTCCATCGGATGAGGACGGTCTGCGACCGATCGGCCCGATGCCTCGACCACCGCTTTCTTGCTTGCCTTCGCCACGCCTCGCTCCTCCGCTCGCCCATTCCGCTGACAAGACAACGATCGAGCCCAGGACTTTCGGGGCCGTTGAAGCGAGATTTTCCGATGACAGGCTTTGCGAAGCGTTAAGGCTCCGGCGCGCACACAGGGAAGGACGCTGTCGGGTCCGGCGCTATTCGAACTCGCCCCCTCGCGGGGATCTTTCGTGTAAATTCCTGTCATGCCGTTAACCGTATATTTAAACTTGTACCGATTGCGGCGATTTACGGTTTCTTTCGGCTATAGAGCTTACTACGATAAAACTGGGCGTATCTGGTCTTTAATCGGGCCGGCATGCGTGACGTCTAAAAGTGGAAAACCGCTGAAGGCGCGCGGTATCTCGTGAAGAGAGATTGCGACGAATCAAAGGGTTAGAGTAGGGGTGAGTTTCGGCCGGCGAAGCATCCCTCTTCCGCCCGAGGCAGCGAAAGCCATGAATCGATGCCGGATCGACCGGCCGGAAGGTTCATGAGCCGGAGCGCGAGTAACGAGTATGAAGGCGCAAGGGCGATGTCGAAGACCAAAGCCTACGACGAACTCAGCGACGAGGCGGTGAACGAGCTGGAAGCCGCGCTCGAAGCCGACCTGACTTCGCGTTCGGATCGCCAGACCGATTGGGACGAGCCTTCGAAAACCAGCCAGGATGCAGACGCATCCTTCGACGAAACCAGCCATCCCGCCTCGACGGATGTTGACTTCTCCTTCGAGGATTTCGAGCGCCAGCTCAGCGAGACCGCAGACGAATTCCGCGCGGACGACGATGAAAAAGCGGATGTGCCGGCCCCGGCCAGCAGCGGCAGCCGTGCGGCGACCGCTGGCGATTTCGTCTCCAAACGCTCCTCGACGTCCAGCAGCGAGACGCCTTCGGCGAAGGCTGTCTCCGATCCGGCAATGGGGCGGGCGGCTCAGAATTCTTCCGCAAGCGCCACCGGCACCCCTCCTGCGACCAACGATCAATCCGATGCCGTAAAGCCGGACGCCCGCCCCGCCGGCGCGCGCGGCGAAACCCCGCGTTCCGGCGATGCGGGCGAGCGCGCCCCGCCCCGTGCCTATAGCCAGCGACCCGCCAATGACGAGGAACGCCGCACGGCCGTCATGGCCGATGCCATTCTGTCGCGACGCGCCTCGCGCATGCCGATTTGGATCGCGCTCGCCGTCTCCCTCGTCTGGGTCGGGCTCGCCGGCTTTATCGCCTTCGAGCTTTACGGCGATTCGCTGTTCCCGGTCGCCGAGGCGGCGATGGACCCGACCCGCCAGATCGATCTCGCCCTCGTGGTGGCCGGCGCCTTCATTCCGGTCCTTCTCTTCTTTGCCTTCGCGCTGATGATCCGCCGTTCGGCCGATCTGCGTCTGATGAGCCGGTCTCTGGCCGAAGTTGCGCTCAAGCTGATCGAGCCGGAAACGGTCGCGACCGAGCGGATCGCAGGCGTCGGCCAGGCGGTGCGTCGCGAAGTGGCCTCGCTCGGCGACAGCGTCGAACGCGCCTTGTCCCGCACGGCCGAACTCGAAAGCGTCGTTCACACGGAAGTCTCCGCCCTCGAGCGGGCCTATGCCGACAACGAGGCGAAGATCCGCAGCCTCGTCCAGGATCTGGGTACCGAGCGCGAGGCGATGCTAACCCATGCCGAGCGGCTGCGCTCCTCCGTGGTCGGCTCTCACGAACGCCTCGTGACCGATGTGGATCAGGCCTCCGAACAGATCCTGCAACGGATCGAGGAAGCCTCCCAGCGCTTTACCGCGCTCTTCGACAACCGTTCCAAGGCGCTCGCGGAAGACTTTTCCGAACGCAGCGACCAGATGGCCGCCTTGTTCGACGAGCGCTCGAGCGAGATCGGCGGCCGCCTAGCCGCCAATAGCGAGGCCTTGATCGAGCGGATCACCCGCAGCGGCGAGGAGGCGACGGCCCAGCTGGCGCTGACCAGCGAACAGGTCGCTGGCGAACTCGACCAGCGGCTCGCCTCCATGTCGGAGCGCTCCGACCGGCTGATGGAGCGCCTCTCGCGCATCGGCACCGATGTCGAGGAGCGGATCACCGTTTCCGGCGATCGCATCACCGCGCTTCTCGAAGAGCGCGCGGCCTCGCTCGATGCGAGTTCGAACGAGCTCGCAGCCCGCCTCAGCGCCATCGGCGCCGAGATGGAGCAGCGATTGATCGCCTCCGGCGAAGCGATGAGCGGACTGCTCGCCAACCGGTCGGCGAAGGTGACCGGCGAAAGTCAGCAATTCTTGACCGATCTCACCGAGGCGCTGGACGAGCGCTCGGTCTCGATGAGCGTCGAGACCCAGACCTTCCTCGCCGGGCTCGAAGCGGCCTTCGAGGACCGTCTTCGCCAGCTCGCCGAAAAGAGCGGGGGCTTCCTCGGCGATCTCGACCGCGTCATCGACCATCGCAGCGAGGAGCTCGACGGCAAGACCCATCGCTTCATCACCCAGATCGACGATCGCCTGACGACCCATTCGGACGGGCTCGATCAGCGCTCCGAAACGATCCTGTCGCGCCTGGAAGCCCAGACCGACGCCTTCGATCGGCGGATGCTGGCGACGGGCGAGTCCATGTCCGGCCTTTTCGAGGCACGCGGTGCTCAGCTTTCGGCCGAGACGGGCCAGTTCCTCACCGGACTCGCATCGGTTTTCGATCAGCGGCTCCAGGGCCTTGCCGGCGAAGCCCAGAAGTTCCTCGCCCAGCTCGACGGCGCCTTTGCCGAGCGTCTTGTCGAGATCGGCGAGCGCGACGAGGTCTACCTCACTCGCCTGACCGAGAGCATCGACACGCGCCGGGGCGAACTCGATGCCCATTCCCAGCGCTTCCTCACCACCATCGAGGAAAGCCTCGACGAGCGCACCCAGCGCGCGGCCGCCCTCCTCTCCGACACCAACACCCGAACGCTGGGCGATCTCGACCGGCGCCTCGAAGCCATCGACAAGGCGCTGGGCGAACGCGGCGGCAATCTGGTCGAAGCCCTCGACGCGCGCAGCCGCATCATCGAGGAGGCGACGCGCCGCATCTCCGAATCGCTCGAAATGCGCTCGCGCGAATTCGCCCGCGCTCTGGCCGAACGGGCCCAGGAGATCGTCGCCGCCTTCGAGGCAGGCCATCAGGTTCTCGCTGCCCGCACCGGCGAGGCCGTCGGCGCGGCCGATGCCCTTCTCGACCAGCGCTCCAGCCAGCTCCGCGCCCTTCTCGACGAGCGCCTGTCGGGCTTTGGCACCATGCTGAACCAGCATGAGGGCCAGATCGTCGCTGCCTTCGAGAGCGGCCAAGGGCTGATCGCGGCCCGTGCCGACGACGCGGTTGCCGCCATCCGCGCGAGCTTCGAGGAGCGCCAGGAGGTCTTCGATCGCCAGGCAGGCGAGATGCGCGTGCTTCTTGATCAGCGGCTGGAGAGCTTGAACGCCCTCCTTTCAGACCGTCAGGGACGCCTCGCTGGCACCTTCGACGACCGCCAAACCCTGTTGGAAGAGCGTGTTCAGACGATTGCCGGCGAGCTCGACGAGCGGCTCGGCCAAATTTCCTCGCTTCTCGACGCACGCTCGGGTCAGATCGCCGGCCTGTTCGACGATCGCCAGTCCCGCTTCGAGACCCAGTCCGAGGGCTTCCGTCAGCGCCTCGAGGAGCGCCTCCATGGGCTCGCCAGGGTGCTCGATGCCGGCCAATCGCGCATCGAGGAAACCTTCGAGACCCATGAGCGCGGCTTCGAGAGCCGAGGCGAAGGCCTCCGGAGTGAACTCGACCGCCGCCTGACCGATATCGCGTCGGTCTTCGATGCCGGCTTCGGCCAGATCGCGAACGCCTTCGACGAACGCCAGTCCGGTTTCGACCGAAAGGCCGACGAGCTCGGTTCGCTGATCGATGCAAGGCTCGACGGCCTCGCCCAGCTTTTGGGCGAAGGTCAGTCGCGGATCGACCAGACCTTTTCCAATCGCGAAGCCGCTTTGGCGGCGACGATCGACGAACGCCGCACGGCCTTCGATTCGATCGCCGATCAGCTGCGCGGGCTTCTCGACGAGCGGCTTGCCTCCCTGTCCGGCACGCTCGCCGAGCGCACCGGCGCCATCGACGAAAGCTTCGAGCGCGGTCGCTCCGGTTTCGAGGAACGGGCCGAGGCCATGCGCGGCCTGCTCGACGAGCGCCTGACCGATCTCGCGACGCTTCTCGACGCCCGCTCAGGCCAGATCGCCGGCACCTTCGACGACCGCCAGGCGAGTTTCGAGGCCCGCGCCTCCGAGATCCGCAGCCTTCTCGACGAAAGGCTCGGCGCGATCTCCGGCGTCCTCGAACAGCGCCGCGACGAATTGGCGACTTCGATCGATGCCGGCCTGCAGCGTCTCGATTCGGAGACCGGCTCCCGGATCGACGCCTTGCGCGAACGCACCCAGCTCATCGCCTCGGCGCTGGTCACCGCCGCAGCCCGGCTCGAGGAACTTCTGGCTGAACGCCAGTCGGAGATCGACGCCTCCATGGAGCGCGGCACCGACGCGGTTCGCTCGGTTCTGGAGGGCCGCTCGGGCGCGATCGAGAAGCTCCTCACGGAGCGCAGCGAGGATATCGAGGCGAGCCTTGCCTTGTCCTCCCAGACGCTTCTGTCGGGCCTCGAATCCCAAACCGGCCAGATGAACGCGACGCTCGAAGAGACCGTCAAACGGATCGAGACGCTTCTTGGCGCGGCCGATGGCATCATGGCGCGCGGCCTCGACGACAAGCAGGACCAGCTGGCAGCGCTTCTGGAAGAGCGGGGCCGTGCGATCGAGACCCTTGTCGAAAAGAGCCGCGAGGGCCTTGCCGACGGTCTCGACCAGCGGATCGAAGCGATCGCTATGCTGTTCGCCGACCGCACGAGCCGCCTCAACCAGTCGATTCAGAGCGAAGGCATTCGCTTCCTGTCCGGGCTCGAGGAGGAATCGGGCCGCTTCCTGTCGCGCTTTTCCGAACAGGCGGGCAGCTTCGATTCGCAGCTCTCCGACCGACTCTCGGCGAGCGAGCGCTCGTTTGAAACCGCGCGCGGCGACTTCCTCTCAGGCCTGGAAGGCCGCACGGACGCGATGCAGTCAGCTCTGGAAGAGCGGACGCAGATCCTCGCCTCGATCACGGAAGAGGTGCGCGAGCGCATGATTTCCGCGCTCGACGAACGGATTTCGACCTTGAGCGGCGGCTTCGATGAAACCGCGGCCGCGATCGCTGCCGATATCTCCGAGCGCGTTTCGGCACTCGGCAATGTGCTGCAGGAGACGCGAGCGGCGATCACGTCGGGGCTCGACGAGCAGACCAATCGGTTCCGCTCCGAGATCGACGAGCGTCGCGGCGCCTTCTCCGACCAGATCGGCGAGAGCGCCGAGCGCCAGATCCAGGCGATCGAAGGCGCGCTTTCAACGGTCGTCAGCGGGCTCGACGAGCGGACACGCCAGCTGCGCGAGATTGCGCAGACGAGCGAAACCAACCTCATGGAGGACCTTGACCAGCGGGCCCGCAGCCTTGCCGAACAGGTGGCCGGCCGCATCGCCGTCATCGAGCAGGGCTTCGAGGGCAAGGCGCAATCGCTGCGCTCAGTTCTCGATGAGGCGCGTGCGATCCTGGTCGATGGGCTCGATGATCGGCTCGGCTCGCTCGCGGCCCTCGTCGCAGCGTCCGAGGGGACCCTTCTCGGCGGTCTCGACGAACGTCGCCAAGCGATCTCCGAGGAATTGTCGGGCGGGCGCACGGCGATCGCCCATACGATCGAGGAGCGTGTCGGCGCCATATCCGAAGCGCTGATCGAAGCCGATCTGAAACTCGCCCGTCTTCTCGACGATCGGCGCGACAATCTGGCAGCCGTTCTGGAAGACGCCTCGCGCGCCGCCGCCGCCACGCTCGGCGATCGCGGCGACGAGGTCCGCCGTGCGATCGACGAAAGCGTCGCGAATGTCTCGGCAGCCCTGGAAGAGCGACGCGGCGACATCGTCAGCGCCCTCAACGAGGGCTCGACCGCCCTCGCCCGGTCGCTGGACGATCGGGCCGTGGCGATTTCAACCGCTCTCGAACGCGGCCTCGAAAATGTCGAGCGCACGCTCAATGCCCGCGCCCGCACGATCGCCGATACGATCCGCGAGACGATCGCCGAGGCGATGCAGACCATGACCGAGCGAGTCGGCGAGATCCGCGAGGGCTGGGAGAACCAGACCAGCCGGCTCGGTGCCGATCTCGAAGGGATCGAAACCCTTTTCGCCGCCTCCGGCGAGGCCGCACGCCGCCAGATCGAGGAAGAGGCAAACCGTCTGTCGGATCGTCTGCGCGGATTGGCCGAAGACCTTTCGGCGCGAGCCGGCGAAGCCGGAACTTCGCTGGTCGGCGAAGGCGACCGCATCGCCGAGAACATCAAGGGCGCGACCGAGGTTCTGCGCCAGCTCTCGGAGCAGTCGCGCAGCCGCTTCTCGAACGAGGCGCAGGAGCTCGCGCGCACCGTCGCCAATCTGGCCGGCGACATGCACCGCGAGGTCGAGACCGTGCGCGAGGGCTTGGCCGGCCAGCGCATGGCGCTCGCCGATACCCTTTCCAACGTCTCGCTGGCCGTCGCCTCGGAATTCGAGACGAACGCCCAGCGTTTCGAGGAGATGATGCGGGCCGCCGAAACGCGGATCGCCGAGAGTGGCCTGTCGGGCCGCGATGCGATGCGCGAACAGGCCGAAGCGATCGCCGCCGAGATCGAGGCCGCGGCCACCCGCATGCGCGAGCGCGCCGAGACGAGCCAGCTCGCGCTTCGCGAGGAGACGGATCAACTGTCCCGGCGTCTGTCCGGTGCGTCCTATCGCCTGCGTGACGAGACGGAGGCTGCGGCCAAGACGCTCGAAGACCGGGCGCAGCGCTTCTCGGAGGAACTGAGCGTCGTCTCGGCCCAGCTCGGCGAGATGATCGCGAACAATGCCGTGGCGGGCGAGTTGCGCGAGGCAGCCGAGCGTGTTCGGGCCGAGATCGCCAATGCCTCCGATTCGCTTCGCCTGGAAGCAACGACGGTGGCGGGCCAGCTGCGCGGCGACATTGTCGGCCTGTCCCAGTCCTTCGTTCAGGATGCGGATCAAGCGCGCGAGGAGCTACTGGCGCGAAGCGCCGAGCTGTCCGGCCAATTCTCCGGCATTTCGGACACGATCCGCAGCGAAACCGAGCGGGCTCGTGCCCAGCTCTTCGAGGCCGCCGGCACGCTGGGCGAAGAGCTTTCCAACCGCCTTGGCGAGACCGAACGCCAGCTTGCCGCTCGCGGGCGTCTTCTCAGCCAGGAATTGGAGAATCGCACGCGCGACCTGTCGGCCGCGCTCTCGGCCAGCTCCGGCGAAATCCGCCATATTCTCGATACCGAACTCACCCAGCGTCTGGGCGAAAGCGAACGCGGATTTGCCGATCGCACGCGCATGCTCGGAAGCGATCTCGACCAGCGCATGCAGGGCTTTGCCGAGCTCCTCAGCACACGCAGCGCCGAAATCGGCCAGCTCGTCGAATATCTCGACAGCAATGCGCGTCCGCTTCTGGATCGCATCGGCCAGGATGGCAGTCTGTTTGCCTCCGCCATCGAGACGGCAGGCCGCGATGCGTCGGAGCGCCTGCGCACCGAGAACACCGCCATCGTCGCAACGCTCGGCCGACGCACCGAAGAGACCGTCGAGGCGCTCACCCGCGCCGCCGAGGACGTGCTCTCGGCCTTCGACCAGCGTGCGACCGGAACCGTCGCCGACGTCTCCGATCTGCGCGACCGGCTGACCGGCGAGATCAACGATCTGATCGGCCGCCTTGCCCAGACCTCCGGTCAGGTGCGCCGCCTCGTCGACGATGCCGCAGGCAATCTGTCGGCGATCGATGCCTCGCTGCAGTCTTCAGGCGATCGCTTTACCCAGGCCGCCGAGCAGGCCTCCAACCAGATCGCCCTCTCCTCGCGCATGCTGGAGAACAATCTGGAACGGCTGGACCAGCTCTCGCTTGGCGCCTTCTCGAAGGTCGCCTCCGTCGTCGATCGCTTTGCCGAACATGGCTCGGCCCTCGGCGAGGCGGTTCGCCTCATCGAGACGAGCGAAGGCCGGCTGCGGGAGACGTTGGACAACGGCCGCACCGGTCTGGAAGAGCTGTCGAGCGGGCTCGTCGCCCGGTCCGAGGAGATCGGCGGCATGCTGCGCTCCTTCGAGGGCCTCATGGGCGGGCTCTTCGACAAGACGGAAGAGCGCTCACGCAGCCTTGCGGCCCGCCTCTCCTCAGAGGTCGGCGGCATGCTCGACGAAACCGATCGCCGGCTTGCCGAAACCGAGGAGCGTTCGCGCGCAACGGCCGCCGATATCCGCTCGGCCGTGGAAGCGGCGATCCAGGATGCAGCGAACCGCTTCGAAGGCGCCACCGACGAGGTCCGCCGCACGGCGCAGGTCATTCGAGAGGAGCTGTCTTCGGCGCGCGCCGAGATTCGTTCAGGCGTCTTCCAGCTGCCCGAGGAGACCCGCGAAAGCACGGAGGCCATGCGCCGCGCCGTGTCCGATCAGATCCGCGCCCTGCGGGATCTTTCGGAGATCGTTCAGCGGACCGGCAGTGCGATCGACGTCGCCCCCGCGCCGTCGCGCGCATCGTCCGCTCCGGCCGCCTCGCGCCCGGCCCAACCGCAATCGCAGCGGCCGAGCCAGCCCCCGCGCCGTGAGGCGGAACCGCGTATGGAAAGCCCTGCTCCCGCTCGGACCCCGTCGCGAAACGAGCCGCCTGTGGATGAACGGCCGGCGGCGGATCGGGGTGTCGCTTCGCAGGGCGAGTTCGACGAAGGCGATTTCGAGGAGCAGCTCGCGGCCTCCTTCCTGACCGATGGGAATCTTGCCCGGGATCTGCGTGGCAGCGACACCTCGATGAGCCGGCCCCAGCAGCCGACACCTAGCAGGGAGGCGCCGCGGCCCCAGCAGCCGACGGCCGATCGGGGTTCGTCAGCTTACGGAGGCGGCGCCACCTCGTCTCGCCCGCTTCAGGGTCCGCCGCCGGCGCCGCGCTCTTCGGGCACCGCGTCGACCTATGGAACGCGAGCCCCCGCCGCGCAGCCAGCCGCACCGTTGCGCGAGCCGCAAGGCGCGCCGCAACGGCCGGTGATGCAGACATCGCCGGAAGAGACCGCGGATCGCCCGCCCGAGCCTCAGGGACGCGGTTGGGTATCCGATCTCTTACGCCGCGCTTCGCAGGAGGAAGAGGAAGCCGCTCGCAACGCCGCATCGCCGGCCGAAACAAGCCCACCTGGGTCCCAAGGCCAAGCCAGCTCGGCCGCCCGGGAACAGCTCGGTTCGCTGAGCGTCGAGATGGCTCGCGCCGTCGATACCGCGTCGGCCACCGATCTCTGGCAGCGCTATCGCCGCGGCGAGCGCAACGTCTTCACCCGTCGCCTCTACACCCTTCAGGGCCAACAGACCTTCGACACTGTCCGTCGTCGTTATCAGCGCGATCCGGAGTTCAAGTCGGTCGTCGATCGCTATGTGGCGGATTTCGAGAGCCTGATGGCCGAGACGGCTCGCCGCGACCCCAATGTGGATCTGACGCGCAACTATCTGCTGTCGGAACGGGGCAAGGTCTATACGATGCTTGCCCATGCTTCGGGTCGCCTGGACGGTTGATGCTTAAACGGACGGGCCCAGGAAACCATCGGTCTCCTGGGCCCTTCGGCTGCCCGAGCGGTGAACGACGACGCCTGCTCATTCAAGCGCTTGGCGTCCCAGAGGGAATCGGCTCCCGTCCCACCGCAAACGGCACGATACCAAAAGCGGCGAAACCCTCGTCGCCTCCCAAAGAGGTATAAGGGCCGCACGTCTCCCCATGGGGATAGGTCGGAGCGTCTATGTCACCCCGACTGTTTTATTTTCGCGAGACAATGTGAGGTTTTCGGAGGCACGGTGGCCGAGACTGACGAAGCGTCGGGGGCCTCACTTTTTCTTTTAAGCCCTGAAGACTCCGCGCTCATCTATGAAACGGCGCAAAGGGACTAGAGCGAAATGCGATAAATCGGAATCGTGATTTCGCTCTAAGTCTTTGTTTTGCCGCATGATGTGACGCGAAAAGTCATGCGACTTCTCGGCATCGTGCTCTAGAGGAGCGCCCGCGCGGCGAGATTGCGCATCAGGCTCGCGGTCCCGAAGGTCCAAGGCGGGCACTCGTCGGCATAGCGGACGGTGTTGCGCAGACTGCCGAGCTTGGCCTCGGCGATCGTGACAACATCGCCGATATGATGGGTGAAGCCCTGCCCCGTCTCGCCGCGATCCTCGACCGGGGCAAAGAGCGTGCCGAGATAGAGAAGGAAACCATCGGGATATTGATGGTGGCCACCGATCGTCTGGCGGACGAGATCGAGCGGATCGCGACTGATCTCCTTCATGGAGCTGCGCCCCTTGAGCACGAACCCATCCTCGCCCTTGACGGTCATCGAGAGTTCCGCCGAGCGCACGTCTTCGATCTCATAAGTCTCGTCGAAGAGGCGGATGAAGGGGCCGATGGACGAAGAGGCGTTGTTGTCCTTGGCCTTGCCGAGAAGAAGCGCCGAGCGGCCTTCCACGTCGCGCAGATTGACGTCGTTGCCGAGCGCGGCGCCCTTGACCTTGCCATGGCTGTCGACGGCAAGGACGATTTCGGGCTCGGGATTGTTCCAGCGCGAGATGCGGTTGAGACCGACCGAGGCGCCCCAGCCGACCGAAGCCAGAACCGGCGCCTTGGTGAAGACCTCGGCATCGGGACCGATGCCGACTTCCAGATATTGCGACCAGAGACCCTCTTTTACGAGAATCGTCTTGATCCGGCCCGCCTCATCGGAGCCGGCTTTGATGTCGCGCAGGCTCTCGCCGATGATGCCGGAGACCTTTTCGCGGATTTCGGCGGCAAGGTCGGCATTGCCGGCCGCACGCTCCTCGATCACACGCTCCAGCATGGAGCGCGCAAAGGTGACGCCGCAGGCCTTCACCGATTGCAGATCGCAAGGAGCCAGAAGCCGGGGAAGATCGCCTTCGCCCTGGGGCTCGATCGAGGCCGAGGCGATCTCGTCCAGGCTACCGATATCCTCGCCCTTCGCGGCGTCCAGAACCGCAGCCGGGTCGGCGTGTTCCAGAAGGTCGCGCGTTGTCGCGATCTGCTTCGACGTGACGTCGATCACCCGACCGTCGCGGATCGTGACGACCGACGGACCCGCCATGTCGGACCGAAAGACGCGCCCCACGAAATGGCCTTGGCCCGTCTCCGGCAAAATCGATTCGTTCGCCATGCTTCTGTCCTCTCCTTCGCCGTTGCCCGGCCTTTGCCTGCCGGTTAGCGAAGATAACGGATGCTGACAATGGCGACGGCCGATCCTTTCGCAGCCCGTAAGCCCTTGGTCGGGCCCGTGGTCCTATCATCAGGCCTATTGCTCGCCGAGCTTCATCTCAGGATCGTAGTCCTTGCCCTCGACCACCTTGGTCACCGCCTGACCGCAGCGCATGACGCCGGCGGCGGCATCGAAGGCATAAGTCGGCGAGCCATGAAGCTCCCAGCCCTTGGACAGGGCGAGCGAGACCTTATGACAAAAGCTGGAATCGTCCGGCCCTGAGAGAAAGCGATAGAGTTTCATGGTCGTATCATCCGTTTGAAGGGAAGCCTGCGAGCAGGCGAGATCAAGCCCGGTGGGCGATCGCATCGCGCAAGGCGATCAGTCGCGTCGCCTCGACGAGATGAAGGCGCTCCACCATCCGCCCGTCGAGGCCAATCACGCCCTTGCCCTGATTTTCCTCCCGCTCGAAGGCCGCAATGACGGTTTCGGCCCAGCGCACCGCTTCGGGCAAGGGAGAAAAGGCTACTTCCGCAGGTTCGATCTGGGACGGATGGATCAGCGTCTTGCCATCGAAGCCCATGCGCCGGGCGCTCGCGCATTCGTCGGCAAAGCCGTCCGTGTCGCGGAAATCGCCGTAGATGCCATCGAGAACCGAAAGGCCGTGAGCCTTGGCCGCCAGCACGATCTGCATGAGCCAGGGGAGCATCTCACTGCGGGCGGCATCCGGCCGGATGCCGGTGGCGAGCTTGATATCGTTCGGCCCGACGACGAGAGCGCCCAGCCGTCCCTGGCCCTCGGCGGCGATCGAGCCGGCATCGAGAATGCCGAGCGGCGTCTCGATCATCGCCCAGAGTTTCAGACTGTCCGGCGCATCGGTGTCCTTCAGCGCATCGACGAGCTGGCGCACCACACGCGCCGTTTCCACCTTGGGCAAGAGGATTGCATCGACGCCGGCGCCCCGCGCCATCAGGAAATCCTCGGTACCCCAGGGTGTGTCGAGACCGTTGATGCGCACGATCCGTTCGCCTGAGAAAGCGCTTCCCTCGAGATGATCGCGCAATCGCTCGCGCGCGGCGGGCTTCTCCTCGGGACTGACGGAATCCTCAAGGTCATAGATCAAACCGTCGGGTCTCAGCCCGTCGGATTTCTCCAGCGCGCGGGAATTGGCGGCGGGCACGAAGAGGACGGATCGGCGGGGTCGAATGGTGCTTTGCATGGCCGGTTCATGGCTGAAGGATGCGGCGATGACAATCCGGGCGGACGCCTCCCCTCGCCTTCGACTTTGCCTCCGATCGCCGAGATGCTAATCGCTCTGGCAAAGAGACGGGACGCGAGGAGCCAGACCTATGCAGAAGTTCACGACCCTGACCGGCATCGCCGCGCCGCTGCCGATCGTCAATGTCGACACGGATATGATCATCCCGAAGGATTATCTGAAGACCATCAAGCGCACCGGTCTCGGCACCGGCCTCTTCGCGGAGCTGCGCTACAATGAGGACGGGTCCGAGAACACCGATTTCGTGCTTAACAAGCCGGCCTATCGCCAGGCCGAGATCCTGGTCGCCGGAGACAATTTCGGCTGCGGCTCCTCGCGCGAGCACGCGCCCTGGGCGCTTCTCGACTTCGGCATTCGCTGCGTGATCTCCACCTCCTTTGCCGACATCTTCTACAACAACTGCTTCAAGAACGGCATTCTGCCGATCCGGGTGACGCCCGAGCAGCTGGCGCTTTTGATGGACGATGCCGAGCGCGGCGCCAATGCGCGCCTGACCGTCGATCTGGAAAACCAGACGATCAGCGGCCCCGATGGCGGCGAGATCAGCTTCGAGATCGACCCCTTCCGCAAGCATTGCCTTTTGAACGGTCTCGATGAGATCGGCCTGACGCTGGAGCGCGCCGACGTCATCTCATCCTATGAGGACAAGCTCGCCGAGCGCCGCCCCTGGGCGTGAATTAGGGCCGTCCGCGTCCAGACGATCGAGATATGATCGGGCATCTTTCATGATGCCCGATCCGCCTTGCAAGACATCGCCAGTGAGCCCGCGATCAGGCGTCGGTTGAGCCGCGCATCAGGCCTGTCGTCCGATGGGTCCTGGAAACACGTCCGGATTGGGGATCGTCGTCGCGCCGT
Source organism: Fulvimarina manganoxydans (assembly GCF_900176465.1). Lineage (GTDB taxonomy): Bacteria > Pseudomonadota > Alphaproteobacteria > Rhizobiales > Rhizobiaceae > Fulvimarina > Fulvimarina manganoxydans. Next base: position 125,271 of record NZ_FWXR01000001.1, on the reverse strand, counting down.
CGCCAAGCGGGCGCTGCATGAGAACCGTGTCCACCCAGCGTCCGAATTTCAGCCCCGTCGCCTTCATCGTGCCGATCATCTCGAAACCGGCCTTGGCATGGAGACGGATCGAGCCGGCATTCTCCGCCCCGCCGATGACGGCGAGCATCTGGCGAAAGCCCTTGGCCTGCGATTGGGTGAGAAGCTCGGAAAGGAGCTGGCTGCCCACTCCCTGTCCGCGCGCCTCTCGAGCCAGATAGATCGAATCCTCCACGAACCAATTATAAGCCGGCCTGGTGCGGAACGGGCCCGCATAGGCATAGCCTAGGATCGCGCCGCCTTCGTCCACAGCAACGAGATAGGGATAACCGGCCGCGACGAGACCCTCGAAACGCTTGGTCATTTCCGCCTCGTCCGGCGGTGTCAGCTCGTAGGTGGCGGTGCCATTGAGCACCTCGTCCTCATAGATCGCTGTGATCGCCGAGAGATCGGTCAGCGTTGCCGCACGGACGGTCAAGGTCAAACTCATGGGCGCTTCTCGCAGCCTTCATCGATGGCGTTGCTCTTCGATTAGCCGAGCCATGGCTTGGGCGAAAGAGCCGGATTGGCCGCTCCGATCGCCAGAGCCGATCCCGCTGCGTTCCCCTTCGACATTCGCCACGTCGAGGAACCGGCGCCCAAACGAAAAGGGCGACCCGAAGGCCGCCCCGATCATTCATCTCTCGATCCCTGTCGGGAGCCGCGACTACTCGCGGTTGCCGAAGAGCTGCAGCAGCATGAGGAACATGTTGAGGAAGTCGAGATAGAGGCGCAGGGCGCCCATCACGGCCTTGCGGCCAGCAACGGCAGACCCGTCGCCCTCATAGTACATTTCCTTGATCTGCTGCGTGTCATAGGCTGTCAGGCCGGCGAAGACGAGAACGCCGATGACCGAAATGGCGAATTGCAGCGCCGGAGACGCCAGGAAGATGTTCACCACCATGGCGATCACGATGCCGATCACACCCATGAAGAGGAACGAGCCCCAGCCCGAAATGTCGCGCTTGGTCGTATAGCCGAAGAGCGACAGGGCACCGAAGGTGGCCGCCGTGATGAAGAAGACCTGGGTGATCGATTCGCCGGTATAGACGGCGAAGATCGAGGCGAGCGACACGCCCACCAAACCGGCATAGACCCAGAAGGTCGCCTGCGCAGCCGCAACGCTCATCTTATTGATGCGGAACGACAGGAAGAACACCATGCCGAGCGGAGCGAGCATGACGACCCACTTCAGCGGCGTGTTGAACAGGGTATTGCCGAGCTGCGTCAGCCCGACGATATCGCCTGCATCGTTGGTTACGAAGGACAACATATACATGGCATAGGCCGCGACGCCGGTCAGAGCGACACCACCTGCCATCAGATTGTAGACCTTCAGCATGTAGCTGCGCAGGCCCTGATCGATGTCCGCTCTCGTACCGGCAGCAGGCACCGAGCGCATGCTGGAATTCCGATAGTCAGCCATATTCGTGAAATCCTTATCTCGAGTGTCCCGTCCGGTGTCCGCCCTCCAAGCTTGGACCCTCGGTGGCGGTGGCGCCGCTGGCGGGACGCCCAGCGATCCAAGTGTAATATGCGGTTTCAATCCGCATGGAACAAGATATGAGCCCGAGCAAAACCGGCCTTTTCGCGCCCTGAAAGATGACTTCGACGTGAGTTTCGTTAACGCCGCGTCGACAGGATCAGCGATGCGCCGGAACGGGGCGCCCTCTGTTTGACAGGGCACCGCGCCTGACACGTTCGGGACCGGATGTCTCGGTCATACGATGAGGCCGTCAAGCGGCCATATCGCGGCCGAGGGACTGTCTGCGGGACAATTTGAACCCTGCGACTCTCGCGTCGAGCATCCTGGTCTGTTCGGCGAGATTGGTGGTTGCCGCAGTCGTTTGTTCGACCATCGCCGCATTTTGTTGTGTCGTCTGATCCATCTGGAAGATGGCTTGCTTGGTTTCGACGAGCGCGGTTGCCTGTGATCTCGCGGACGACACCAAGGCCTCCATCTCGTTGTGGACGGTTTCGACACGCTCCAAAATGCCGGAAAGCGCCGATCCGGTTTTCTCCGACAAGGACACACCGTTCGAGACTTCGGTGACGGACCGGCTGGTAAGGTCCTTGATTTGCTTGGCCGCATCGGCCGAGCGTTGAGCCAGTTCGCGAACCTCGCTCGCGACGACGGCGAAGCCCCGGCCGGATTCGCCCGCCCGCGCGGCCTCGACGCCGGCATTCAGCGCCAGAAGATTGGTCTGGAAGGCGATTTCGTCGATGACGACGACGAAGCGGGTAATGTCTTCCGACGAGGCCGCGATGGCCTGGATCGCCTCGACCGTCGCACGAACGATCGCGCTGGACTGCTCAGCCTGCGAAGCGGTCTGGGCGATGAGTTGCCCGGCATGTTCGGCTCGTTTCGTGCTTTCGGAAACGGTTTGTGTGATCTCCGCGAGCGCCGCAGCGGTCTCTTCCAAGGAAGCGGCCTGTTGTTCGGTACGCCAGGCAAGATCATCGGCCGCAACATGCAGTTCGTCGGTATTCGAGCGAAGCGCACCGGAGACTTCGGCCACCCCGCCCATCGCGTTCTCAAGCGCATCGAGCGAGCGATTGAAGTTCAGGCGGAGAGGCTCGAACATCTCGGCGAAATGGGTCTTTATCCGATAGCTGAGATCGCCCTCCGACAAGCTCTGAAGCGCCTTTCCGAGCTCGTTCACCGCCTTCAGAGACGCGGCTGCGGTCTCCGCTCGTTCGGCATCCGTCGCCGCTCGGACGCGCTCACGTTCGGCAAGGCGCCCGGCCTCTTCCTCGGCCTCGCGCAGGACACGCTCCTCGGTCTGGGCAATGATGTCCTGCACGGTACGAGCCATCTCGCCGAACTCGTCCTTCCGCGTCCCGTCGACGCCCGTCAGCTCGCTGCTTTCCTCCAGCAGAGCCTTCAGGCTCTGCGACAAGGCGCGCAAGGGGTTCGATATCGATCTGGCGAGAACAAATGTGACGCCCCCGACGAGAATCGTCACGAAAAGAGCGATCAATGCCCGTTGCACGAAGTTGGCATAGGCTTCGTCGCCAAGAGCGGCGGCTTTGTCCTCGATGCGGTGGATGGTTTCCTGAGCCAGGTCCCTCAGGACCGAGATGCGGGTCGTCGCGATTTCGAACCACTCGCCGGGATCGAATCGGGACAGGTCTGTCATTTCGCCATTTCGAATCATGGCGTGGCGCATCTCGACCATCGCCTCGCGTGAGGCTGCGAGACGCTTTCTCGCATCATCGGCGAATACCGGCTCAACGCCTTCATAATAAAGATCGATAAGCGCGTCTTCCTTGCCACCCAACTCGGCGAACAGGAAATAGTGCTCCAAGGAAAAGTGCCCGGCTGCAATGGCGCCGGCCCCAAGACCCCGCTCCTGGCCCGCGAATTCCTTCGCATGCAGCAGCATCGTAAAATCGGAAAGCGGCGTCGCGATCGCCATGTCGTCCACACCATGATGGAGGGAGACGGCCATGGCCAAGAGACCCTCGATGAGTTCGCTGTAGAAGGTGAAGGCCTCTTGCGGCGTTGCCGCTAACGCATCGACGTTTTTGCGAATATTCGCCAAGCCTTCATGCGTCATGGGATCGACGCGCTGCATGAGCGGCGTGGCATATTGGTCGCCGGCCTGTTCGATCCGATCCTCGACGCTTTCGAAGACCTCATGGATGTCGTGGCTTGTCATCCGCGCCTTGCGCATGGCGTCGGCCATCATCGTGCCGCCGCTTCCAAGGAAGCCGGCCGTAGTGCCGCGCTCGATCTGCAAGGCATGGATGAAGTTCGAAACGATCTCGATCTCCTTGGCCGCGTCACGGAGCTCGTACATATGGGTATAGCGGCCCCAGGACGCTCTAAGTTGATCCTGAGCGACCAGGACGAGCAGGACCGTCGGTATGAGAAGCGTCGCGACAAGGCGCAGGCCGACAGGAACATCTTTCAGGCGCATCGATTTTTCCTTGGATGCCATCGCCCATTCCACACCAGACCATCTGGGCGTTTTTGAACTATGATAAGTAACGCATATTTGAAGCTCGTTTTATTAAAATTGCTTTACCCGGAGTTGTTCGTTTTCCGCGCTACGGGGAAATCCACAGGCTGGTTGAATCCCTTCAGCCACAGGGGTTGGGTCAGGAAAATGGAGACTCTTTAGGCTGACAGAGGAGCATTTGGCGGGCAGACGGCAGCGCCGGTTTGTCGAGCAATTCGCAGATGACGCGGTCCGCTTGGTGGAGACGAGCCGCCGGGGGGCGAAAGGACCTTGCCAAGTTTCTCAGGATTGCCCGTCGACGCCATGTCGATGGTTCGACAAGCGCCGATAAAAGGACTTGAAGCTCTTCCTGCCGATCGACAGGTGGAGCTGGAAGCCGCACGAAAGTCACTCCTCCGGGAGCATGAGAACCCGCGCCAGAAACGCAGCCAAAAGCTGCTTGGTCCGGGCGCGACAAGTGACCTCAGGAACGCCCGGCCCCGTATTCAGCTGGACGACCCTATAGCGAGTGTCACCAGCCAGACACGGGGATCGTCACCAATCCCCGCCATTCTCGGCGTTTTCGCCCAGCTCTCACCCCAAGATTCCCGGCAGGTCGAGGCCCTTGTCGCGGGCACAGTCGATCGCCTCTTCGTAGCCGGCGTCGGCATGGCGCATGACGCCGGTGGCAGGGTCGTTCCACAGAACACGGCCGACCCGCGCTGCCGCCTCCTCGCTGCCGTCGCAGACGACAACCATGCCGGAATGCTGGGAAAAGCCCATTCCTACGCCGCCGCCATGATGGAGCGAGACCCAGGTCGCGCCGGAGGCCGTGTTGAGAAGGGCGTTGAGGAGCGGCCAGTCGGAAACGGCATCCGAGCCATCCTTCATCGCCTCCGTCTCGCGGTTCGGCGAAGCGACCGAGCCGGAATCGAGATGATCGCGGCCGATCACGATCGGCGCCTTCAACTCGCCCTTGGCGACCATCTCGTTGAAAGCCAGGCCCAAGCGATGGCGATCGCCGAGACCGACCCAGCAGATGCGGGCCGGCAGGCCCTGGAAGGAAATCCGCTCCCTCGCCATGTCCAGCCAGCGATGAAGATGGGCGTTGTCGGGCAGAAGCTCCTTCACCTTTTCATCGGTACGATAGATGTCCTCCGGGTCGCCCGACAGCGCCGCCCAGCGGAAGGGGCCGATGCCGCGGCAGAAAAGCGGGCGGATATAAGCCGGCACGAAGCCGGGAAAGGCGAAGGCGTCGGCAACCCCCTCCTCCAGCGCCATCTGACGGATATTGTTGCCATAATCGACCGTCGGCACGCCCGCCTTATAGAGATCGAGCATCGCCTTCACATGAAGGGCCATCGAGGCCTTGGCTGCCCTTGCGACGGCCTTGGGGTCACGCTCACGCTTCTCCTCCCATTCGGCCAGGCTCCAGCCAGCGGGGAGATAGCCATTGACCGGATCATGGGCCGAAGTCTGGTCGGTCAGGATGTCCGGCTTGACGCCGCGCCGGACGAGTTCGGGCAACACCTCCGCCATATTGCCGAGAAGGGCGACGGAGACCGGCTTCCTATCCTTGGTCGCTTGTTCGATGATCGCCAGAGCGTCGTCGAGATCCTTGGCCTGAACGTCCACATAGCGGGTGCGCAGGCGAAACTCGATCGAGGAGGGCCGGCATTCGACGGCGAGGCAAGAGGCGCCGGCCATGGTGGCGGCCAGGGTCTGCGCCCCGCCCATGCCGCCAAGCCCCGCGGTCAGGATCCATTTGCCGGAGAGATCGCCGGAAAAGTGCTGGCGCCCCATCTCGACAAAGGTCTCATAGGTGCCCTGCACGATGCCCTGGCTGCCGATATAGATCCAGGAGCCGGCCGTCATCTGGCCGTACATCGCAAGGCCCTTCTGGTCCAATTCGTGGAAATGGTCCCATGTCGCCCAATGGGGCACGAGGTTGGAATTGGCGATGAGGACGCGCGGCGCGTCCTTGTGGGTCTTGAAGACGCCGACCGGCTTGCCGGATTGGACGAGAAGCGTCTCGTCGGCTTCGAGACCCCTCAGGCTCTCGACGATCTTATCGAAACTCTGCCAGTCGCGTGCCGCCCGGCCGATACCGCCATAGACGACGAGTTCGCCGGGCTTTTCCGCCACATCCGGGTCGAGATTGTTCATGAGCATGCGCATTGGCGCTTCGGTCAGCCAGCTCTTGGCCGTAAGCTCGGTGCCATGCGGGCTGCGGATCGTGCGGGAATTGTCGATGCGGGTCATGGGTCGGGCGTCCTCGGATGGCAGCATTAGGTCGGGTCAATGACGAGGCGATCGATCCCTCTTCGCCTCGCTCAAAGCGCATTTTGCACGCCGCAATCAGGCCTCGGCAAAGCCGAGACATGCGGTCAGAATGGCTTTCAGATTCTCTCGCAAAGGGTCGGCATAAGCCGCGTCGTAGGGCGTCGGCCAAGTCTCCGGCGTCGGCATGCTCTCGGGCTCCGGCATATAGGCCCGGCAGGCGAGCTCCATCTGGACGGTATGAATACCGGCTTCGGGAGCACCGAGCGAACGGGTGATGTAGCCACCCTTGAAGCGGCCATTCGAGACGCTGGGAAAACCGCTCGCCGCCGTGATGGCTTCGATCCGCGCTTGTAAGTCGGGAGCACATGAGAGCCCCGAATTGGTGCCGATATTGAAGACAGGCAACTCACCCTCGAAGAGACGCGGAATGCGCGAGCGGATCGAGTGGCAGTCATAGACCACGACCGTTGGATGGATCGCGCGCAGCCGGGCGATCTCGACCTTCAGCGCCTCGTGATAGGGCGCATGATAGCGCGCCTTGCGCCGCTCGATCTCTTCGGTCGAAGGCTCGCGGCCTTCCTCATAAAGCAGCTCGCCATCGAAGGTGGTCGTCGGGCAAAGCTCGGTCGTCGCCTGACCGGGATAGAGCGAGACGCCGGAAGGGTCGCGATTGACGTCGATCACCGTGCGGGAGATCGCCGTGTGAACGACGGTGGCGTCCATTTCGGCGGCAAAGTCGTAGAGCGTGTCGATCCACCAATCGGCGTCCCGCCGGGCGAGCCACAGGGAGACCAGCCCAGTTTGGCAATCCTCGGGGATTTCGGTGCCCGTATGCGGCAGCGACACAACAAGCGGCGCCGCCCCCCGCCGGATTGTCAGCCAATCCGCCATCACGCCGCCTCCAGGGCGGGAAGCACGATCGGGCGGACCGCTTCCGCCAACGCACCGCTCGCCACCAACGCGCCAGCTGCCTCGATATCGGGCGAGAAATGCCGATCCTCGACAAGCGTCGGAACCTCTTTGCGAAGACGCGCGCGCACGCGTTCCAATGGTTCGCTCGACGCCAGACCGCCGAGAAGATCGCAGCCTTGGGCCGCTGCCAGAAGCTCGATCGCGATGACCTTCATGGCGTTTTCGGCCATGTCCGGCAGGCGCCTTGCGCCATGGGCGGCCATGGAGACGTGATCCTCCTGGTTCGCCGAGGTCGGGATGGAATCGACGCTCGCTGGATAGGCCTTCTGCTTGTTTTCCGAAACAAGGGCGGCAGCGGTCACCTGGGGGATCATGAAGCCGGAATTCAGCCCCGGCTTCGGCGTCAGGAAGGCCGGCAGGCCCGACAAAGCGGGATCGACCAACATGGCGACACGACGCTCTGAGATCGATCCGATCTCGCAGATCGCCAAAGCGATCATGTCGGCGGCAAAGGCGACGGGCTCGGCGTGGAAATTACCGCCCGACAAGGCTTCGTCGGTTTCCGCGAAGATCAGCGGATTGTCGGAGACGCCATTTGCCTCGGTGAGAAGCGTGACTGCCGCCTGGCGCAAGAGATCGAGCGCGGCGCCCATCACCTGGGGCTGGCAGCGCAGGCAATAGGGGTCCTGGATGCGCGGATCGTCGATGCGGTGGGAGGCGCGGATCGCCGATCCGGCCATCAGATCGTGAAGGATCACCGCCGTTTCCGCCTGGCCGCGATGGCCGCGCAAGGCATGAATGCGCGGATCGAAAGGGGTATCGGAGCCCTTGGCCGCATCGGTCGAGAGCGCGCCGGTGACGAGAGCGGCTTGAAACAGCGTCTCGGCGTCGAACAGCCCCGCCAGGGCATTGGCAGTGGAAAACTGGGTGCCGTTCAAAAGGGCGAGCCCTTCCTTGGCCTTCAGAACGACCGGCTCCAAACCCACCTCGCGCAAGGCGTCCGCAGCCGGCAGCGTCCGCCCATTCACGACGATCTCGCCGACGCCGATCATCGCCGCCGCCAGATGGGAGAGCGGCGCGAGATCGCCCGACGCACCGACCGAGCCCTGACAGGGGATCACGGGGATGAGATCATGGGCGAGCATCGCCTCGAGCAATGACAGGGTCTGAATGCTGATGCCGGACGCGCCACGTCCAAGGCTGGCAAGCTTCAGCGCCATCATCAGCCGGGCAATGGGCAGGGGCACAGGCGCACCGACGCCGGCCGCATGGCTGAGCACGATATTGCGCTGCAGGACTTCGAGATCCTCGTCGCCGATCCGCACCGAAGCGAGCTTTCCAAAGCCCGTATTGATGCCATAGACCGGCTCGCCCTTTTGCAGGATGCGCGAGACGGCTCTTTCGCTCGCCTCGACGACGCTCCAGGCGCTATGGACGAGATGCGGGATCGCACCACGATAGATCGCGCGCCAGTCGGCAAGCGACACATGGCCAGGGGTCAGTTGCATCGCCTCGCTCATTTGCCACCTCGAACGCGTCGGTAAAGCGGATTGAAGCCGATCCGGTAGACCAGCTCGGCCGGGTCATCGATGTCCCAAAGGCAGAAGTCGGCCCGCTTGCCGGCCTCCAATGTGCCGATCTCGGCCAGGAGCCCCAGCGCCCTCGCCCCATTTCGGGTGACAGCGAGAAGGCATTCGTCCACCGTCATGCGGAAGAAGGTCGCCGCCATGTTCATGGTCAGGAGAAGCGAGGTGAGCGGCGAGGTGCCGGGATTGCAGTCGGTGGCGAGTGCGATCGCAACGCCATGTCGGCGCATCAGATCGATTGGCGGCACGCGCGTCTCGCGGATGAAGTAGAAGGCGCCGGGGAGAAGAACGGCAATGGTTCCGGCCTTCGCCATCTCCCGCGCCCCCTCCTCCGACAGATATTCAAGGTGATCGGCCGAAAGCGCGCCATGACGGGCGGCGAGTGCCGCGCCGCCGAGATCCGACAGCTGTTCGGCGTGGAGCTTGATCGGAAGGTTATGGGCTTTGGCGGCAGCGAAGACCCGGGCAATTTCGTCGGGCGAAAAGGCGATACCTTCGCAGAAGCCGTCGACGGCATCCGCCAGACCTTCGGCAGCGACCGCCGGAAGCATGTCGCGGCAAACGGTCTCGATATAGGCGCCCTTGTCGCCTCTCGCCTCCGGCGGCAGGGCGTGGGCGCCGAGAAATGTCGTCAGAACCTCGACATCGCGTGCCTTCGCCAAGCGGCGGGCGGCGCGCAGGGATTTCAGCTCGCTTGCCGTGTCGAGCCCATAGCCTGATTTGACTTCGATCGTCGTCACACCTTCAGCGATCAGGGCATCGAGACGCGGCAGAGTTGCAGTGACGAGGTCATCCTCACTCGCTGCGCGAACACCCCGCACGGACGAGACGATACCGCCGCCTGCCCGCGCGATCTCCTCATAGGAGGCGCCCGCAAGACGCTGCTCGAATTCTTTCGCCCGATTTCCGGCAAAGACGAGATGGGTATGGCAGTCGACGAGACCGGGCGTTGCCCAACGCCCCTCACCTTCGACGATCCGCATCGCCTCACCCGCCATTTCCGGGAGATCGGCTTCAGGTCCGGCATAGACGATGCTCCCGCCCTTGGTGACGATCGCCCCCGCTTCGATCCGGCCGATGCCACCCTCGGGGCCGGCCATGGTCGCTAGATTGAGATCGCGCCAAAGGGTCACCGTCTCGGCCGCGCCGTCCCCAACAATCCCATTTGGATCGCTTCGCTGATCGGCCATGTTGAAGCCTCCCTTGCGGATCGCTCACTCTTCTTTCTATGTATAGACATATTAGATTGACGCGCAAGTCGGTCAGCCGCCGAAACCGGAGAAGGACGAAGAATCCATGAGCAGCAAGCCGACGGCGATCCACGCGAAAAGGGCCCTCCTGGAGGATGGCTTTGCCGACAATGTGCGGGTGATGCTCTCAGGCCCAACAATCGCGGCCGTCGAAACCGGCTGCCAGCCGGCACCGGGCGACGAAAGGGTCGATATCCTACTGCCGGGCATGGCCAATCTTCACAGCCATGCCTTCCAGCGCGCCATGGCCGGACTTGCGGAGGTGCGCGGGCCGGGGCGCGACACCTTCTGGACCTGGCGCGATCTCATGTATCGCGTCGCGCTGACGCTCGATCCAGACGATGTTTCGGCGGTGGCTGCCCAGCTTTATGCCGAGATGCTCGAAGGCGGCTTCACCCGCGTCGGCGAATTTCATTATCTCCACCACGCGCCGGATGGATCGCCCTATGCCGATCGGGCCGAGCTTGCAGGTTCGATCGTCGAGGCCAGCCAGACGGCCGGTCTCGGCCTGACGCTCATTCCGGTTCTCTATGCCCATTCCGATTTCGGCGGCGCGCGGCCAAGCGACGGCCAACGCCGGTTCATCAATGATCGCGAAGGCTTCGCTCATCTTCTCGACGCCAGCGAAGCCAAGCTTTCCGGGCTCGAAGGCGCGTGTCTCGGCGTCGCGGCTCACAGCCTGCGCGCGGCAACGCCTGAAGAGGTAAGCTTTGCCGCGAGCCTCCGTCCGCACGCGCCCTTTCACATGCATATTTCGGAACAGGTGAAAGAGGTCGAGGATTGCATCGCCTGGAGCGGCCAGCGGCCCGTCGAATGGCTCCTGGAAAACGAGACCGTCGATCAACGCTGGTGCCTGATCCATGCCACCCATATGACGGCGGATGAAACAGTCTCATTGGCGCAAAGCGGAGCCGTCGCCGGCCTCTGCCCCGTTACCGAAGCCAATCTCGGCGACGGGGTCTTCAACGCGCCGGACTTTCTGGCGGCTGGCGGACAGTTCGGGACGGGAAGCGATTCCAACATCCTGATCGGCGTCGCCGACGAATTGCGGCAGCTGGAATATGCCCAGCGGCTCTTCCATCGCGCTCGAAACATCATCGCTCCCCATGGCGCCTCCAATGGGCGCACGCTTTTCGAAGCGGCCTTGAAGGGCGCGGCGCGGGCAACGGGCATCGAAGGCAAAGCGGGCATCCAGCCCGGCGCCCTCGCCGATCTCGTCTCGCTCGATGCCAATCACCCGGCCCTTATCGGGCGCAAAGGCGACTCGCTTCTCGACGCCTTCATCTTCGGGGCCAGTCGCTCGCCGATCGACAAGGTCTGGGCTCTCGGCCGCAAACAGGTGGAGGCTGGCCGGCACCTCGCGAGTGACGCGATCTTCGTGCGTTTCCGCTCAGCCATCGAGCGGCTGTCGCACCGGCTGTAATCTGATCGCGCTTTGCTCGCTCGATCCCCAAAAATCTGCGGCTGATGAAAAACTAGCCTCTTTGCAAGCTGCACATGAATTGACATTCTGAAAGAGACGCGTTTCGATATGTCTAGGCATATCGCCAGCCCGCTTCCGCCGAACCGAATGGCCGATGAGGGCGCTCCGAGATTGAAACCCAAGAGGTCGATTCCATGCAAAAGCGCCTGTTCCTGAAAGCGGCCCTCGGCCTGTCCCTCGCCGTCGGCGTCTCGCTGGCCGGAAGCGTCTCCGCCTTCGCCCAGGATTCGCTGGAGCGGGTCAAGTCCGCTGGCGTCCTGTCCGTCGGCACCGAGACGGCCTTCGCCCCCTTCGATTTCATTGACGAGACTGGCACCCATGCCGGACTGAATGTCGATCTCTTCGAGGAGATCGGCAAGGAGATGGGCGTCGAGATCAAATGGGTCGAATTGCCCTGGGAAGGCGTGTTTCCGGGCCTCGAAGCCGGCCAGTTCGACATGGTCGCCGGCCCCGCCACCATCACCAAGGCGCGCATGGAGCGCTATCGTTTCCTGACCCCGATCGCCGAAGCGACCGTCGCGATCCTGAAGAAGGCCGGAGACGATTCGATCGAGAAGCCGGAAGACATTGCCGGCAAACTCGTCGGCGCCGGCAAGGCGACCGCGCAGCTTGCTCAGGTCCAGGAATTCGGCAAGACACTGCCCGAGCCCATCGAAACGCGCGAATATGTCGGTTATAACGAGGCCTATGCCGATCTCGCCGCCGGCCGCATCGCCGCCGTCGCCAATTCGCTGCCGAACATCGCCTATCTCGCCCAACAACAGCCGGAAGTCTTCGCGACCGTCCTGCCGCCCTTCGGCCTCAAGACCTATTTTGGTTATATCGGCACCAAGAAGCCGGAAGATCAGTCCCTCCTCGACGCCGTCAACGCCGCGCTGATGAAGATCAAGGAAGATGGACGCCTCGCCAAGCTTCAGGAGAAGTGGTTCGGCCAGTCCTTCGAGACGCCGGACGAAGTGACCGATCCAAACGTGTGATCGGATAGGAGGTGCGGGACTTCGTCTCGCCATGCGCGAGGGCTCTCCTGCCCCGCGCTACCGGACGGCGCCGAATATTCGAAACAAGGCGCCTTCCTTGAGCTTCCCTAACGAGACTCGCTTGTATCGCACAAGCTCGTTGGACTTCTATCTTAACCGGTTATCAGCGTCCGCAATCGCGGGCATCCCAGGCGCTTGCCTCTCCGCTTCGCCATTCTCGGGCGCCGTCCCGATACTGGCGAAGTTCCGGAGTTCGTGTCCATTCTGGACGGCCTCGGCACATAGAATGCCCCAATGTGCTTGACGCCCCGCCGTCTCCAAGCTCCTGGCCGACACCACACAGGATGAGCTGATCCCCCATGTCGATGCGCCTCTTCGAACTGATGCTGTGGGCGGCAGGCAAGACCGTTCTTCTCAGCGCAGTCTCGATCATGATCGGTTTTGCGATCGGCCTCATGGTCTGTGCGGCGAAGCTCTCGCCGAACAAACTCCTCAGCATCCCGGGAAGGCTCTATGTGAGCCTGTTTCGCGGCGTGCCTCTGCTGGTCCAGCTTCTTCTCATCTACAATCTGCTGCCGGCCCTTGGTATCATGGTGCCGAGCGTCGTTGCGGCGATCGCTGGTCTTTCCCTCTGCACCGCCGCCTATCAGGCGGAGAATTTGCGCGGCGGATTCCAGTCCGTCCCGCGCGGTCTTCTGGAAGCCGCCGACATGGTCGGCATGAGCCCTTGGAAGCAGCTGACGCGAATCCGCGCCCCGATCGCCTTCCGCCTGACCCTGCCCGCCCTCGTCAATGAAGCGATCCTGATCCTCAAAGCCTCCTCCCTCGTCTCCGTGGTCGGCGTCATCGAGCTGACGCGCATGGCGCAGAACCTTTCGGCCTCCTCCTTCCGACCGCTCCTCTTCTATTCGGTGGCCGGCGGGATCTATCTCGTCATCTGCTGGACGATCGCAGGGGGCGGCTCGCTCGCCGAGCGCATGCTGAAGACGGAGGGCCGCGCATGAGTATCGATTTCGGCCTCATCTTTGCCCGGATGCCGGAGATCCTCGCCGCCTTCTGGGTCACGGTCTGGATCTGGATCGTCTCGAACGTCCTCGCCGTCTTTCTCGGCTTCGGCGTCGCGACCTTGCGGCGCTACGGCCCGCTCTGGCTCGACCTTCTCTTGCGGCTTCTCGTCGAGATCATCCGCGGCACGCCCTTTCTCGTGCAGCTCTTTCTTCTCTACTTCGGTGGCCCCTTCATCGGCCTGTCGCTTGATCCGATCCCGGCCGGTCTTCTCGGCATGACGGTCTATTCCACCGCCTATTACAGCGAGATCTTTCGCGCCGGCTATAACGCCATTCCCGTCGGCCATATCGAGGCGGCAGAATGCGTCGGGCTGACGCGCGGCCAGATCATCCGGCGCATTCTCGTGCCGGAAATGACCATGCTCGTCCTGCCCCAATGCGTGAACATGGCGATCCTGATGATGAAGGAGACCGCAATCCTCTCGATCATCACCGTGCCCGAACTCACCCTCGTTGTCGGGGCGATCGGCTCGCAGCAATATGCCTTCGTCGAGGCGATGCTTCTGCTCGCGCTCTTCTACTGGTTCCTGGTCGAACTGTCCGGCTTTCTCGGGCGGATCGCCGAGGCCAGATTGTCCAAATTCAGGTTCGCCCATTCATGACCCGATCCGCCGTCACGGTCCGCGACGTCCACAAATCGTTCGGAAAGACCGAGGTTCTGAAGGGGATCGACCTTTCCGTGCCGCAGGGCTCGACCACCTGCCTGCTCGGCCCCTCCGGCTCCGGCAAGTCGACGCTTCTGCGCTGCATCGCCTTTCTCGAAGAGACGACGTCGGGGACCATCGAGATCAACGGCCAGCCGCTCGGCTTTGCCGAGACTGGCGACGGCAAGCGCACGCGCCTGCCCCAGAGCGACATCCGCAAGGTGCGCTCGCGCATCGGCATGGTGTTTCAGCAATTCAATCTCTGGCCGCATATGACCGCGCTCGGCAATGTGACGGAAGCGCTGGTCACGGTGCGCGGCATGAAACGCAAGGAGGCCAATGCGATCGGCGAGGCGCAGCTCGCCCGCGTCGGGCTCGACGATCGCGGCCATCACTACCCGTCCGAACTCTCCGGCGGCCAGCAACAACGCGTCGCCATCGCTCGCGCGCTGGCGCTGGAGCCGGACATCCTCCTCTTCGACGAACCCACCTCCTCGCTCGATCCCGAGCTGACCGGCGAAGTCCTCAACGTCATGCGGGAGCTCGCCGGTGGCGGCATGACGATGATCGTCGTCACCCATGAAATCGGCTTTGCGGCCAGCGTCGGCGAAAAGATCGTCTTCCTCGACGAAGGCAAGCTGCTGCTCGATGGCCCGCCTTCGGAGATTTTCGGAACCCCGCGCCATCCCCGGCTGCAGCAATTCCTCGAAACCTATCTCGATCGTGGCGCGGCGACCCTCGTCTAATGAAGATGGAAGGACGAATCGCAGCCGGAGATGATAGAATCCAGTCCATGGCTGCAGCCCAGAATCCCGAACAAGACGAGCCCAAGTCGCTGCGACGCTCCCTGCATCAGACGATTCTCGACGAGCTGAAAGGCCATATCCTGTCCGGGGAGTGGCCGCCGGGAACGCAGGTGCCCTTCGAACAGGATCTCGCAAAGGACTTTGGCTGCTCGCGCATGACCGTCAACAAGGTCATGACCCAACTCGCAGCGGCCGGCCTCGTGGAACGGAGGCGCAAGGCCGGCACCTTCGTCAAGCGGCCGCAGTCCCACACGGCGATCATGACCATCGTCGACATCCGCTCCGAGGTCGAAGCGCTGGGCCTGCCCTATCACTACGAGATTCTCTCGCGCGAGGTCCGCCTGCCCGAGCCCTTCGAGGCGAAACGGCTGGGCACGGAAGCCCGCGTCCTCGCCGTGATCTGCCGTCATTTCGCGGCTCGCCAGCCCTTCTGTTTCGAGGATCGGCTGATCAATCTCGGCACCGTGCCGGAAGCTGAAACCGAGAGTTTCGAGACCTTGTCGCCCGGTGCGTGGCTTGTCTCGAAGGTTCCCTGGTCAGACGCAGAATATCGCATTCGGGCGATCGCTGCCGACGAGGACATCGCCGATCGCCTCTTGATCAAACCCGGCGACCCCTGCCTGACGATTTTCCGTCGCACGACGATCGATGCCGTCCCGGTGACGGCCGTCAGTCTGACCTATCCCGGCACCGATCATGAAGTCTCGGCTCGTTTTGCCTCGCAGGCAATCTGAGGAATGGCCTGCGAGGCTATGGCGAACGGCGGATCGGGGCGGGTTGGTTCAGCTTTTGTTTTGGAACCGCTTGGACAGCCGCGCGAGGCTCAGGAGTTCGAACAACATCTGCGCCCCGGCATGAGCGGTGTTCGTCGTCGCATCATATTGGGGCGCGACCTCGACCACATCGCCGCCGACCATGTCGAGCCCGGCAAGGCCGCGCAGGATCGCTTGCGCCTCGCGCGTCGTCAGACCGCCGATCTCGGGCGTGCCGGTGCCGGGCGCAAAGGCCGGATCGAGACTGTCGATATCGAAGGAGAGATAGACCGGGCCGTCACCCACGACCGCCCGCGCCTTTTCGACGATGGCAGGAATGCCGAGTGCGGCGATCTCCTCGGCATGGATGACCGTCATCCCGCTCTCATAGGAGAATTCCCAAAGATATTCGGAGGAGCCGCGAATGCCGATCTGGGTGGTGCGCTCGGGATCGAGAACCCCGTCGAGAACGGCTTGCCGGAACGGGCCTCCATGATGGAACTTGCAGCCTTCATAGGGGCCCGACGTATCGCAATGGGCATCGATATGGATCATGCCCACCGGCCGCTCGGCGCCGATCGCCTTCAGGATCGGCAGCGAGATGGAATGATCGCCCCCGACGAAGAGCGGCATGGCGCCCGTCGACAGGATCTTCTTCGTCGCGTCCTCGATATCGGCATGAGAAAGGGCCACGTCGAAACGCGAGCGGAACGGCACGTCGCCAATATCGGCGACGGTGAGTTCATGGGTCGGCATGGTTTTCAGGACATGATTATAAGGTCCGACGCGCTCGATCGAGCGCAAGGCGCGCGGCCCGAAGCGCGAGCCGTTGCGATTGGTGACGCCGAGATCCATTGGCACGCCGATCAGCGCCACATCGAGGCCGGGAAGATCCAGGGCCGACCAATCGACCGCGCGATAAGGCACGTCGAGCAGCGTCGGCAGACCGGCATAGGGGGCGACGCGCGTGCCCTTCTTGTCGAAGAGGCGGTCGGCGACGGCGGCAAAGCCGGGATCGTAGATCGCGCGCTCATTCTCGCCCGCATAGCGTTTGCGAAGGTCGCTCAGCTTCGTCTCGTCCATGAGTGCCCGATCCCTTTCACACAAATTGCAGCGCAAGACGCTTTCGCGTCGCACCATCGACTTGAACGGCAAAGCCGGCATTCTTGCAAGATGAGTCCCCTTGGCCGCGCTGAGCCTCATAAGCACCTTCGCGCCCCCGATCTCAGCCCCGTTCCCTTCATCGAGGCCCCCGCCCCATGTCAGAACTCTCCCGCTTCCAGCCTCTCGATGCCGGCGCCATTCCCCGCTTTGCCGGCACCTCGACCTTCATGCGGCTTCCCGCCGCGACGCCGGCCGAGGTCGACATCGCGCTGGTCGGCGTGCCCTTCGACGGCGGCACGACCAACCGCACCGGCGCGCGCCACGGGCCGCGCGAAATCCGCAACCAGTCGAGCCTCTGCCGCCGGGTTCACCATGCCAGCCTGACCTCGCCTTTCGACCTGTTGCGCGTTGCCGATTGCGGCGATGCGCCGGTGAACCCGGTGGACAAGGATGCAAGCCTCGCTTCGATCGCCCTCTTTTTCGAGGACATTCGTAAGAACGGCGCCCGGCCCTTGACGGCGGGCGGCGATCATCTGGTCACGCTCCCGATCCTGCGGGGGCTCCATAAGGGCTACCCACGTGCACTCATCCATTTCGACGCCCATACCGATACGTATGACGAAATCTTCGGCACGAAATACAATCACGGCACACCCTTTCGCCGCGCCGTCGAAGAGGGGCTTCTCGACCCCAAACGCATGATCCAGATCGGCCTGCGCGGCGCGATTTCGCACGCCACCAATTACGACTGGGCGCGAGACGTGGGCATCCGCCTCATCTTCATCGAGGAGCTGCGCGAGCGCGGCCTCGCCGATGTCATGGCCGAGGCGAAAGCGCTGGCGGGCGCGGACGAGACCTACGTCTCCTTCGACATCGACGTCATCGATCCCGCTTTCGCGCCCGGAACCGGCACCCCGGAAATCGGCGGCATTACGAGTTTCGAAGCCCAAAGCCTCGTGCGCATGCTGTCGGGCGTCAACATCGTCGGCGCCGATATCGTCGAAGTCTCGCCGCCGCTCGATCCGAGCGGCCTGACGGCGCTGACGGGGGCGACGATGATATTCGAGCTCCTCTGCGTCATGGCGGAGACGATGAACGCTCAGAAGTCGGGTAGAGCGCCGCTGGATGTCTGATCGCCCATTGCGCAAATCAGCCATGCGATGCATCATTATGCATAGACCTATTCCAGTCGAAGGAGTTCGGCCATGAACATCCATGCGCCTGTTCGAACGGCGGCGGACGAGCTTGCGGCCAATGTCTCGGTCCCCTTCGAGAGCGCGCGGGCGATGCCGCGTTCGGTCTATATGTCCGACGAGTTCCTGCAGCTCGAGCTCGAACACATCTTCTCGAAAGACTGGATCTGCGCCGGCCGCGTCGATGCTTTGAAGGAGCCGGGCGACTATCTGACCCTGGAGATTGCTGGCGAGCCGATCATCGTCCTGCGCGACAAGGACGGCGCCCTGCGCGCCATGTCCAATGTCTGCCGCCATCGCATGTCGGTGCTGCTCGAAGGGCGCGGCAACACCCGCGCGATCGTCTGCCCTTATCACGCCTGGACCTACAATCTCGACGGCTCGCTGCGCGGCGCCCCGGCCATGACCCGCAACGACAGTTTCTGCAAGTCGGACGTCAGGCTGCCGGAAGTGCGCTGCGAGGAATGGCTCGGCTTCATCATGGTGACGCTCGATCCGGACACGCCGCCGCCCTCCGAGACACTCGCCGAGGCCGCGGCGATGATCGAACATCTCGATCTCGCGAGCTATTCGGAGACCTTCCGTGAGCATCACCTCTGGGACACGAACTGGAAGGTGCTCGCCGAGAATTTCATGGAGAGCTACCACCTTCCGATCTGCCACCGCGCCACGATCGGCGGTTCGACGGACATCAACGAGATGGTTCTGCCGGAGGGCAAGGACGCCTTCAATTGGCACACGATCCTGCGCAACGACGCGGTGCCGCTCGCGCTGGCTCACCCCAACGACACGCGGCTTCAGGGCGACGAGCGCCGCACGACCTGGCTCTTTGCGATCTATCCCTCGCTGATGATCTCCATCACGCCGGGCTATTTCTGGTATCTCAGCCTCCACCCGGAAGGCCCGGGCCAGGTGCGCATCCTCTGGGGCGGCGGCATGTCTCCGCATTATATGGCCGATCCGAGCGCGCCGGCCCAGCTCGAAACCGTCAAGGCTATGCTTGAAAAGGTCAATGACGAGGATCGTGGCTGCACCGAACGCGTCTATCGCGGCCTGCTCGGACGCCTCGCCGAAGCCGGCCCGCTCTCCCATCTGGAGCGCCCGAATTTCGACTTCGCGCAATATATCTCGCGCCGGGTGAACGGGCGGTAGATCAACCCGTCATGTCCCGCCTCTCGTAGCGTTTCGCCAAAGCCAGAAGATCGGCCTCGCGCCCAAACGGCGCGATCAGTTGGACGCCGGTGGAAAGACCGCCGCGCAAGCCTGCCGGCAGCGCAAGAACCGGGCATCCCGACAAGGTGCCCGGGGCAACGCATTCCATCCAGCGATGATAGCTGTCCATGGATCGCCCCGCGATCTCCGGAGGCCAGCGCCATTCGATCGGGAACGGCCAGACCTGCGCGGCCGGAAGCGCGAGGACATCGAAGCGCTCGAAGAGAGCCAGCAGCCGCAAATGCCAGGCCGTGCGGGTGTCGTAGGCCCGGTGCAGCGCCATGGCTGACATCTTCAGGCCGTTCTCGATCTCCCACTGCATTTCCGGCTTCAGTAACTCCCGCTTATCCGGGTCGGCGAAGAGATCGCCATAGCGGGCGGCGATGACGCCATGGCGCTGGGCGGAAAAGCTCTGCCAAAGGCGTTCTGGATCAAGACCGAGTTCGGCCGTCTCGACAGTGCTGCGAGGAATACGTCCCAGCGCCGCCTCGCAGGTCTCGAGAATGCCCGCCTCCATGGCGAGATGCCCTTGAAGATCGCCAAGCCAGCCGATCCGGACCACTCCGGCGTCAAAGTTCGAAACGCCATCGATCGGCGACAGGCCCGAGGACAAAGGCTGACGCGCATCGGGCCCAGCCTGGACGTCGAGCAGTAGGGCAAGATCGTCCGCGCTTCTCGCCATCGGGCCGTCGGTCGCGAGCGAGGCGGAAAAGACATCGCCCGCCGGCAGGCTCGGCACCCGGCCGAAGGAAGGTCGCAGGCCATAGACATTGTTGAAGGCGGCCGGGTTGCGCAAGGAGCCGCCCATATCCGAGCCATCGGCGATCGGGAGCATGCGCAAGGCGAGCGCGACGGCCGCGCCGCCGCTCGACCCGCCGGCCGAGCGGGCGGGATCGAACGCATTGCCGGTCGCGCCGAACACCTCGTTGAAACTGTGTGAGCCGAGGCCGAATTCCGGCGTGTTGGTCTTGCCGATGATGATCGCGCCCGCCGCGCGCATGCGGGCGGTGGCAAGCCCATCCTCATCCGGCACGAAATCGCGAAAGATTGGCGAGCCGAAGGTGGTCGTCAGCCCCTTGGTTGGCGAGAGATCCTTGATGGCGACGGGCAGACCGTAGAGCGCGCCATCGGCCTCGCCGGCAGCAAGGCGCCGGTCGGCCTCATGCGCCTCCGCCAGGATCGCCTCGCGCGGTCGCAGCGAGACGATCGCGTTATAGGTCGGGTTCAATGCCTCGATCCGATCGAGAAAGGCAGTCACCACCTCCTCGACCGAAAGCGCGCGCGCCTTGATTTGGCGCACGAGTTCGCCGGCATCCATCGCGCAGATCGCCGGGACGGGCGCGCCCTGAGGGCCGATCAGCCGACCGTCCGCGCCGAAGGGCGTCACGCGCCGAGCTCGGCCAGGAGCCCGGCGATCAGCCGGCCGCGCGAGGCGAGGCTGTCCACCTCGATATGCTCATTCAGCGTATGAACGTCGGCGCCGACGACGCCGAGCCCGTCAAGGGTCGGCAGGCCCATCGCCCCGGTGAAATTGCCGTCCGAGCCGCCACCTTCGCTAGCATTGGCGAGCGGGAAGCCGATGGTTCCGGCAATGCGCTTGGCGCGCTCGAAGAGATCCATCGTCCCCGCGCTTGCCTCCCAGACCGGCCGCACGACGCTCTTTTCGACGAAGAAGCCGGTGCCGTCGGCCTCGCGCTTGTCGAAGGCCAGGATTCGCTCCGTGCCGCGATCGAGATCCTTTTGGCGCTTGGCCATGGACAGGCATTCGGCACGGCAGATCGTCGGCACGCAGTTCACCCATTGGCCGCCATGGACGACCGAAACGGAGAAGGTGCAGTCGTCGTCCGTCATGTCCTCGATGGCGAGAAGCTGACGGGCCATCATCTTGACGGCCGACTGGCCGGCTTTCAGCGCCGCCCCGGCATGGCTCGGGCGGCCCATGGCGGTCAGATGATAGCGGGCAATGGCATAGCGGCCGGTCACCACCGTGTTGCGGCCCCAGGCAGGCTCGGGCACGAGGATATATTTGTGCTTGGCCGCTTCCGCCTCGATCAAGGCGCGGGTGCCCGGCGTGCCGATCTCCTCGTCCGAGGTCAGAAGCACATGAACCGGGAGCGGCGTCTCGACGCCCATCTCCGCCAGCGCCTTGATGGCGCTGATCGCGGCATAGTTGCCGCCCTTCATGTCGCAGATGCCCGGTCCCCAGCAGATGTTGCCCTCGCGGCGGAAGGGCAGTTTCTCCAGCGTGCCAAGCGGATGGACCGTATCGAGATGGCCCATGATCAAGACGCCGGGCTCGCCCGCTTTCGGATGGGGAAAAGACGCCTTCGCGCAATCGCCGAGCCCTTCCGGGCCGGGAATGACCTCGACATTGAAGCCCATCGCCTCCATGTCCTCGGCCGCCATCGCCGTCATCCTGTCGACCGAAGGCTTGTCATAGGTCGGGCTTTCGAGTTCGACCCAGCGCTTCAGCCCCGTCAGCATGGCTTCGGGATCGAGGGGCACGGTATTTACGTCGATCGTCATGTCAGTCCTCGTTTGATCAATTCAGCCTGCACCGGCTACCGTTCGAAAGATTTCGAAGTCGAGCGCTTCATTGAGCGCGCCGCAGGACGGGCCGATGCCTCGCCCGCTCATTAAGCCGCAAGCCGCTTCTCAGCGATCCGGGCGAGAAGGCTCGCCCCGATAGGCAGGATCTCGTCGTCGAGGATGAAGCCGGGATTGTGGAGCGGCACCGTGCCGCCATGGCCGACCCAGCAATAGGAGCCGGGAACGGCCTTCAGCATGTCGGCGAAGTCCTCGCTGCCCATGGTCGGGCGCGGCTCGGTGATGACGTGGTCGGTGCCGACGATCTCGGCGGCCGCCTCGCGCAAGGCCTCGGTCGCCGCCTCGTCGTTTTCGAGAACCGTGAAGACGTCGCGAATGTCGACATCGATCTGGCAGTCATAGGATTGGGCGACGCCCGCCGCGATCTCGCGCATCCTGGTCCGCACCAACTCGCCCACATCGTCGTGGAAGAAGCGGATCGTGCCGGCGAGCGAGGCTTCCTCCGGGATCACGTTATAGGCGGAGCCCGAATTCATCTTGGTGATCGACAGAACCGCCGGCTTCAAGGGTTCGACATTGCGGCTGACGATGGTCTGAAGGTTCTGGGCGAGCGCCATGGCGATGACGATGGCGTCCTTGGAATTGTGCGGCATGGCCGCATGGCTCCCTCGCGCCTTGATCGCAATGTCGAAGAAGCTCGCGCCGGCCATCGCCTTGCCCGGAAACACCGCGACCTCGCCGATGTCGAGATCGGGCATGTTGTGAAGCCCATAGATCTCGTCGCAGGGAAAGCGCTCGAAGAGCCCGTCGGCGAGCATCGCCCTTGCGCCGCCAAGGCCCTCCTCCGCCGGCTGGAAGACGAAGACGACCGTACCGGTGAAATCGCGATTGCGGGCAAGATAGCGCGCCGCGCCGAGCAGCATGGTCGTGTGTCCATCATGGCCGCAGCCATGGAACCGGCCGGGATTTGTCGAGCGGTAGGGAAGATTGGTGAGTTCGTCCATGGGCAAGGCGTCCATGTCGGCGCGAAGGCCGATGCGCCGCCCCGCTCCGCCCTCGCCCTTCAGGATGCCGACGACGCCGGTCCCGCCGAGCCCCGTATGAACCTCGTCGAGGCCATAGGATTTCAACGCTTCGGCGACGATCGCGGCGGTGCGCGTCTCCTCGAAGCCGATTTCGGGATGGGCGTGGAGGTCGTGACGGATCGCGGTCAGATCGGCCTTGAAGCTTTCGATTTCGGGGATGATGGTCATGGTTCGTCTCCTCGCGAGCTGCATCGACGGCGGGCCCGCCTTGTCTTGGTGTTCGTCAGCCGGCAGCGTTGGCGACCGAAGCGTCCGGCGTCAGGGCGACGCCGGGCCGCAATTTGGTGAAGGGCAAAGAGGCGGGCGACAGGGGCATCGGCCCCGGTGCCGTCGCCGTCAGGATGGTCTCGGCAATCGGCGCGAAATCGGCGCGGAAATGGACAGAGCTTTTGACGACCAGGATCGCCTGAGCTTCGGGCTCCACCCCGACAAAGCGGAACATCTCGCGATCGGCGGCTTGAGCCTTGGCCGAGGCGACGACGACACTCACCCCGCTGATCGACAGGCAGGCGGAAGGTCCGAGCATCATCCGCGCGCCGCCATAAAAGGGGCCGGGCGCGACGAACGCCCCATCGGAGAGCGCCGTCACGTCGAATGTGCCTGAAAAAGGCGCATCGCCCGGAACGCCCGACGTGCCGCCGAGTGACAGCGTCAACCGCGCGCCGAGACCAGCCTCATGAGCGGCTTTCGCAGCCGCCGGGTCGCAAAGGACGCCGATCGCCGCGCGGCTCGCGCCGGCTTCCATGAGAGCGCGAAGCATGCCTGTCGTGTTGGAATCCCCACCGGCGCCAGGATTGTCCTGGGTGTCGGCGATGACGACCGGCCGTTTGGTATCTTTCGCGATCCGCATCGCCTCACGCACCGCCTCCAGCGGCTCGAAAGAGGTGCCGGCGAAGGCGGAGCGCTTCGCCTCCACCTGACTGGCGATCCGTTGCGCCGCGCTTTCGGCCGCTTGCCTTGTCGACGCATAGGCCAGCACCGACGGTCCGCAATCGGGAATATCGGCCGCCGGAAAGCCGCAGAGGAAGGAGACGGAGGCGACGTCGGCGGTCTCGATCCCGGGCAAGCCGCCATAGATCGAGGCGTTGGGCTCCATATCCGTCGACTGCCAGGCGATCGGGATGAGGAAGGGGATCTGGCGGAAGGCCTTTTCGTGCCGCTCGCCCTTGAGGAGGCGTGCGAGATGAACCGCAGTCCTTCGCCCCGTCTCGGCCATATCCACATGGGGATAGGTGCGATAGGCGATCAGCGCGTCGGCCGTCTCGACCATTTGCGGCGTGACATTGCCATGAAGATCGAGGCTCGCGACGAGCGGAATGTCGGGGCCGAGAACCGCCCTCACCCGCGACAGCAGCTCGCCCTCCCCGTCGTCGAGATGCTCGGTCACCATCGCCCCATGGAGATCGAGATAGACGGCATCGACGGGGAGTGCCGCCTTGATCCCCGCAACGATCGTCTCCGCGATTGTCTCGAAGGCTTCTTCGGTTACATGGGCCGAGGGGCTAGCGGCCGTCCAGAGGGTGGGCACGAGCGACCAGCCGCACCGCTCGGCTTCCGCCATGAAGCCGCAAAGGCCCATATTGACGCCGCGAAGCGCTTCGAAGACTGCGGCCCCTTCAACCATGGTCGGCCAGCCACCGCCATGTTCGAAAGCGGCAAGCCCCGCCTTGCTCGGCGCGAAGGTATTGGTCTCGTGCATGAAACCGCCGACGGCGATGCGCGGCGGACGGACATCCTCGCGATCCGTCACAGGGTGGCTCCGTCGACGGGCCCGCCGCTTGGCGTCGGAAGCGGGCGGAAGTTCGGGAAATCCCAGTGACGACCGGGCGCAGCCTCGATCAGTTCGCGCGTATAGGCCTCGCGTGGATGGCCGAGGACTTCGGCTGTCGGCCCATATTCGACGATGCGCCCGTGCTGCATGACGACGACATCGTCGCAGATCTGGGCCGCCACGCGCAGATCATGGGTGATAAAGAGCAGCGCGACACCGAGCCTTGCCTGGATGTCGTCGAGAAGGTCGAGCACCTGGGCCTGGACCGAGACGTCGAGCGCCGACACCGCTTCGTCGGCGACGAGAACATCCGGCTCCATGGCGAGCGCGCGGGCGATCGCGATGCGCTGGCGCTGGCCGCCGGAAAATTGATGCGGATGCCGGTCGATGGCGTCGGCCGGCAGCCCGACCAGTTCGAGAAGCTCCTTGGCCCGCGTGCGCGCCGCATCCGGCGAGGCGCCATAATTGATCGGCCCCTCGGTGATGCTGTCCCCCACGGTCAGGCGCGGATTGAGCGAGCGATTGGGGTCCTGAAAGATCATCTGAATGCGCTTGCGAGCCGGCCGCAAGGCCCGGCGCGAAAGCCCCGCGATCTCCTGATTGCGCAGGCGGATGCTGCCCTCGGTCGGATCGATCAGCCGCATGACGCAGCGCGCGACCGTGGATTTGCCCGAGCCGCTCTCGCCGACGACGCCGAGCGTGCGCCCCCGCGTCAGGGTCAGATTGACGTCCTTCGCCGCGACCGTTCCCGCGCGCTTTCTGAACAGCGACGAAGCGCCGTAGGTCATGCCGAGTTCGGTGGTGGACAGCACGACTTCGTTCGAGATCCGGGCCCTTGCCTCGCGCGGATGCAATGCCGGAACGGCGGTGAGGAGATTGCGCGTGTAATCGCGCTTGGGGTCCTTGAGAATGTCCCCGATCGGCCCGTCCTCGACGATATTACCATGGCGCATGACATAGACGCGGTCCGCGATATCCGCGACGACGCCCATGTCATGGGTGATGAAGAGGACCGAGGTACCGAGCCGCTTCTGAATGTCGGCGACGAGCTTCAGGATTTCCTTCTGGGTCGTCACGTCGAGGGCGGTCGTCGGCTCGTCGGCAATCAGAAGCTTCGGCTCGAGGACGAGCGCCATGGCGATCATCACGCGCTGGCGCTGGCCGCCCGACAATTGGTGCGGATAGGAGCGGCACATGCGCTCGACATCCGGCAGGCGAACGAGGGAGAGAATGTCGCGAATGCGACTGCGCCGCTCTGCGCCGCTCATTTGCGAATGGGCGCTCAAGACCTCTTCCAACTGCCGTTCAATGGTCAGCACCGGATTGAGCGCGGTCATCGGCTCCTGGAAGATCATCGACATGCGCGTGGCCCGCAACTGGCGAAGCCGGGACGGGGAAGCCGAGACGACATCCTCGCCTTCGACGAGAATCCGCCCGGAACTGACCGCGAGCGCGCCCTTGGGCAAGAGCCCCATCGTGGCCAGCGACGTCACCGATTTGCCGGAGCCGCTTTCGCCGACGAGACAGACCGTCTCGCCGGGCGCGACCCGAAGCGACACGCCGTTGAGGATAGGGGCCGGCCTGCGTCCTCCCGTCTCGACGACGAGATTCTCGACCACGAGGACATCGCCCTTCCGATCGTTCGTCTCCTGTCCTGTCATCAGGCCTTCCTCTTCTTTCCGAGCTTCGGGTCCATGACATCGCGGGCGGTGTCGCCGAGAATGTTGATCGAGAGGATGCAGAGAGAGAGGAAGAGGCCCGGCCAGAAGATGAGGCCCGGCTTCAATTGGAAATAGAGCCGCCCCTCCGACATGATGTTGCCCCAGGACGGGGTCTCGGTGCCGATGCCCGCGCCGAGGAAGGAAAGGATCGCCTCGGTCAGGATCGCCGAGGCGCAGACATACGTCGCCTGAACGATGAGCGGGGCGATGGTGTTCGGCGTCAGATGCCGCCACATGATCTTCGGCAGGCTGGAGCCGACGGCGATCGCGGCCTCCACATAAGGCTCCTCGCGGGCCGACAGGACGACCGAGCGCACCAGGCGCACGACGCGGGGAATTTCGGGGATCGTGATCGCGACGAGCACGGTCCAGAGGCTCGATCCGACGAGCGCGACGATGGCGATCGCAAGCAGGATCGCCGGTATCGCCATTAGCCCGTCCATGACGCGCATCAGCACGGCGTCGAGCACGCGGAAGAAGCCGGACAACAGGCCGAGCGGCAGACCGACCAGAACTGCCACGAAAGCGGCGCCGAGCCCGACGATCAGCGAGGTTTGCGCGCCATAGAGGGTTCGCGACAAGACGTCCCGGCCATAACCATCGGTGCCGAAGGGATGGGCGAAGCTCGCCGCGCCGAGACGGGCCATCGGGTCCATCTTGATCGGATCATAGGGCGCGATCAGCGGCGCGAAAACGGCAGCGAGAACGATAAGGCCGAGAATGATGGCGGCAAGCGTCGGGGCAAATTTGAGGGAAGCCAGATCGATCCTCGGCAAGAGGTTGCGGCGGACTACCGGCTTTGCCCCCGGTCCCGTAGCCGCTGTGGTCGTTTCGTCAGCCATCAGTAGCGGATCCTCGGGTCCATGAACGCGTAGGAGATGTCGATCAGGAGGTTGATGACGACATAGATGCCGCTGGTCAGGAGAATGAGCGCCTGGATCACCGGATAGTCGCGGGCAAGAATCGCATCGACGGTGAGGCGGCCGAGGCCGGGCAGGTTGAAGACGCTTTCGGTGACGACGACGCCCGAGATCATCAGCGCGAAGCCAGTGCCGACCACGGTCAGGATCGGCACGGCGGCATTGCGCAGCGCGTGGCGGAATAAGACGATACGCTCGGACAATCCCTTGGCGCGGGCGGTACGGATATAGTCCTCGCCGAGAACATCGAGCATGGCCGCGCGGGTCATGCGGGCGATCAGCGCAATATAGATCGTCGCGAGCGTCAGGGCCGGCAGGACGATCCTCTCGAAGAAGGGCCAGAAGCCGTCAAAGATGCTCCGGAAGCCCTGGATCGGGAAGACGCGCATGTCGATCGCGAAAATCTGGATCAGGATATAGCCGGTCACGAAAACCGGAATGGAGAAGCCGAGAACCGAAATCGCCATGATCGCGCTGTCCGTCAGCGTCCCATGCCGCCACGCCGCTACCACGCCCATCGGAATCGACAGAAGAAGCGTGAAGAGCATGGTGACGATCGCAAGGCTGAGCGTCGGCTCGAGGCGCTGGTGGATCAGCGTCAGCACCGGCGTCTTGGAGATCAGCGAACGGCCAAAATCACCGGATAGAAGCTGACCGCTCCAGGTAATGAATTGGGTGACGAGCGGCTCGTTGAGGCCGAGATTTTGGCGGATCTGTTCGAGCTGGGCGGGCGTTGCCATATCGCCGGCAATGATCGCGGCCGGGTCGCCCGGCGTCAGCCGCAACAGGAGGAAGACGAAGAGCGCGACGACGATCATCACCGGGATCGAGGCGAGGATGCGTCGGATGATGTAAGCAAGCATTATCAGGGCCCCGCTCAAATGCTTAGGGGGCACCCTTGTCAGGCACCCTTGTCGATGTCCCCGCCGCAGGGCGGCGAGGACATGCGCGTTTCGGCTCGAGGCAGGCCTATTCGGCCTTCTTCACGTTCCAGAACACCGGGACGGGCATTTTGACCATATCCGTCAGCTTTGTGCTGATGGCGGACGGAATCTTGTATTCGCCGACGGGGATGTAGTTCACGACCTCATAGGCGTGTTTCTGGATCTCGGCCGCGATCCTCTTCTGCTCGGCCTCGTCCGTCGCCTGGGCGAACTCGGTGCGCAACTCGTCGAGCTTGGGATCGTCCGGCCAGCCGAACCAGGCAGCCTCCTTGCCGCCGCCGTTCAGCATCGGGTTGTTGATCGGGCTCCACACCTCCGGGATGATCCAGTTGGTGAAGAACATGTTCCAGCCGCCTTCCGAGACCGGGGCCTGGCTGGCGCGGCGGGTGACGAGGGTCTGCCAGTCCATCGGCTGCATATCGACGGTGAAGCCGGCCTCGCGGAGCTGTTGCGCGGCGACAACGGGCTGGGCCGTCAGCGCGGCGACGTCGGTCGGCTGCATTAGAAGGATGGGCGTTCCGTCATAGCCGGCCTCGTCGAGCAGAGCCTTGGCCTTTTCCGGTTGCGGGCCGTCCATGATCATCTCGTCGCCCGCATCGGTAGCGAAGGGCGTGCCGCAGCCATACATCGAGCCGCATTCGTCCATATATTCCGGGTTGCCGACAAGCGCCGCAAGGATCGGCTGCTGGCCCAGGGCGAGCATCGCCGCCTGGCGAATTTTCACATTGTCGAAAGGCGGGTTCAACCAGTTCAGCCGCCCCATCGTCTGATAGCCGAGCGGGCTCACCACTTCGACAGTGAGCTCGGGATTCGACTGGAGGATCGGAAGAAGATCGAAGGGCACCTGTTCGAGATA
Source organism: Fulvimarina manganoxydans (assembly GCF_900176465.1). Classification (GTDB taxonomy): domain Bacteria; phylum Pseudomonadota; class Alphaproteobacteria; order Rhizobiales; family Rhizobiaceae; genus Fulvimarina; species Fulvimarina manganoxydans. The sequence goes on along the minus strand of NZ_FWXR01000001.1, from coordinate 96,157 downwards.
GTCGATCTCGCCGCCATTGACCGCGTTCACGGCCGTCTGCACGTCGGGCATCGTGACCCAGGTGACCTTGTCGACATTCACGACCTTCCCGCCCGAGGTCCAGCTCGGCGGCTCGTCGCGTGGGACGTAGTCTTCGTTCTTCTCATAGACCGCCTTCACGCCCGGCTCGTATTCAGCCTCGACGAATTTGAAGGGGCCCGAGCCCGTATAGTCCGTGATCGTCTCGCCCGCCGGGGTGTTGGCGACGCGTTCCGGCATGATGAAGGTCGGCAGCCCTGAAGGCTTGGCCATCAGTTCGAGCACGTAGTTGAACGGCTCCTTGAGCTTCAGCACAGCGGTCTTGTCGTCGGTCGCCTCGAGGCTGTCGACCGACTTGAACATCATCTGGGCGCCGCCGTCCTTCTGGCCCCAGCGCTTCAACGAGGCGACCACGTCCTTCGCCGTCACCGGCGCGCCGTCATGCCATTTCAGCCCGTCGCGCAGGGTGAAGGTGTAGGTCAGGCCGTCGTCGGACACCTCCCATGACGCCATTTGCGGCTGCGGCTTCAGATTCTCGTCCATGCCGAGCAGCGTGTCGTAGATCATGTAGCCGTGATTGCGGGTGATATGCGCCGTGGTGATCACCGGATCGAGGACGCGAATTCCCGAATGCATGACAGCGCGAATCTCCTGCGCGTCAACTGGAGCCGCGGACAGCCCCGCAAATGCGACGCAGGATGCCAACATGGCCGCCCGGAAAAGCCGGGACGGCTTAAAGGCGGAAGCTGTGGGAAGATACGACATGCAAGGCTTCTCCAGGTGAGATGGCCAAAGCGGCCAGTGGGCGGAAGCGGGGACAATTAGCGCAATGCGATAATCGTTTGCGGATTGAGATATCCTAAAAACATGTCTACGATAACGTCAACCGCCTTCTCCGACCAATTTTTGTGCAATGCGGAATGGATGTGAAACCAGCGCGGCGAACAGACAGCCATTTCGTCGCTTCGCTCGAAAAGGCGATGCGCGTTCTGGAAGCTTTCGGACCTGAACAGGCCCGGCTGGGCCTGACGGAATTATCGATCGAGACCGGCCTCGACCGCTCCAGCGTGCAGCGGCTGACGACGACGCTGCATCAGCTGGGCTATCTGGACAAGGACGCGACGACCAAGCGCTTCAGCCCCTCGATCCGCATGACCGAGCTCGCTAACCGCTATCTCTGGTCCGACGACTTGGTGAAGAGCGCGATGCCGCGCCTCATCGATTTGCGTCAGGCGCTGGGCGAGACGATCAACTTCTCCCGCCTTGATGGTACCGACATCGTCTATACGGCGCGCCTCCCGAGCTCTCGCACCAGCTATGCCGCGATGATCATCGGACGCCGCGTGCCAGCGCTCAACACGTCGAGCGGGCGCGTCATGCTGGCCTTGCGCGAGCCCGGCGAGCGCCAGCGCGCCATCGAAGAATGGCCGATGCAACGCTTCACTTCGCAAACGACCATGGACCGCGAGGCGGTGAAACGACTTGTCGAGGAGGCGGCCGAGACCGGTTACTCGATCGCGGAGAACGAATTGCAGATGAACGAACTCGCGCTGGCTGTCGCCGTCAATCGCAATGGCGAGCCCGGCGGCGCCATTCACTGTTCGGTCAGCGGCACGGTCTGGACCCGCGAAAGGCTGCGGGAGGACGTCATGCCGCGCCTGCGCGATGTGGCGAACGCAATCGGATGAAGCAGAGGACGACCATGAACAACTTCTCCCAATCTCAGATCGTCCGAAAGCCGGCCGTTTCCTCGCAAGGCGGGATCGTCGCCTCGCAACATCGCATCGCCTCGGAGATCGGCGTTGAGGTGCTCGCCGCCGGCGGCGATGCGATCGACGCGGCCGTCGCTGTCAGTTTCTCGATCGGTGTTCTCGAACCCTGGATGAGCGGCCCGGCCGGGGGCGGCGCGATGATGGTCTGGCGGGCCGACGAGGAGCGCCCCTATGCCCTTTCATATGGAATGCGCGCCCCGAAGGGCCTCGACATCCGCGACTTTCCCCTCTCCGGCGAAGGGATCGCCGGCGATCTCTTTCCCTGGAAGCGCGTGGTGGACGACCGCAATCTGGAAGGGGCGAGCGCTGTAGCCGTCCCCGGCGTCGTGGCGGGGATCGGGACAGCCCATGGGCGCTGGGGCCGGATGCCCTGGCGCGATCTCGTCGCGCCTTCGGCCGATCTGGCGCGCAAGGGGCTGAGCGTCGACTGGTATGCCGGCCTGATCATTGCATCGGCAGCGCGCGCCCTCGCAAAGGATCCCGACGCCGCAGCGCTCTTTCTCGAAGACGGTACCTGGCCGCCGGTCGGCGCCTGGACCGCCCTCACCGATCTGCGCCTGCCAAACGCTCGTATGGCCGATACGCTGGCGACGATCGCCGCCAATGGGCCTGGCGAAATGCAGGATGGCGACGTCGCGCGGGCACTTGCCAAGGACGTGACGGAGAAAGGCGGCTCGCTGCGCTATGAGGATTTGCGGGATTATCGCGCCGAACTCGGTGATCCGCTTTCGATCGAGGCCTTTGGCGGGCGCTGCCATATGACGCCGAGGCTGACGGCGGGACCGACCCTCGCCGACAGTTTCGCGCGGCTGGAGGCGCTTGGGTCGAAACCAAGCGAGGGCGAGCGTCTATCGGCGATGGCCACGGCGCTGTCCGGCGCCTATGAACACAGGCTTGCGACCATGGGCGATCACGAAAGCCCGGCAGCGCCGGGTTCGACAACGCATTTTTCCATCGTCGACCGGCAGGGCAACATGGTCGCGATGACACAGACGCTTCTGTCGATCTTCGGCTCTAAAGTGGTCTCGCCCTCGACCGGGCTTCTCCTCAACAACGGCATCATGTGGTTCGACCCCGAACAGGGCCGGCCGAATTCTCTCAGCCCCGGAAAGAGCTGCCTGATGAATGTCTGCCCGGCGATCGGCGAGAAGGACGGGACCCGCTTTGCCATCGGCGCTTCGGGTGGCCGCAAGATCCTTCCGGCCGTCGCCCAGCTCGCTTTTCGCATGCTGGCGCTCGATAACGACCTCGACACGGCCTTCCATGCGCCGCGCATCGACGTCTCCGGCGGAAAGACAGTGATCGCCGACGAGGCGCTGGGACCGGATATCCTGGCCGAACTCGGAAAGGATCATACGGTCAAAGCCGTGCCCCGACTCCCCTTCCCCTACGCGTTCGCTTGCCCGGCCGGGGTCATGCGGCGCGCAGACATCAATTTCGGCGCTGCCGAACCGACCTCACCATGGGGAGACGCGGTGGCGGAGAGGTCCGTGGAGCGGTTCGTTTAGTCCTGCTGCGTCAGTTCGGAAGTCATGTTCGGGCCTGCAGAGTTCGAAGGTGAGACCGATTCCTCCGACGCTTCGTCATCCTCGCTCTCGCAAGAGAGCGGGGCCCCATGCCATCACCGTCAGAACGGCATTCCGCCTAAGGATATCACGAAGCGGACCGCAATCGTCTGTGGATGTAAGCCGCGTTCGAGGCATGGGTCCTAAGCCCTGGTGGGCCGAGGATGACGACCGGTCTCAATGGCTGCGACCAAACCTCTTATGCATTCACGTGACCCAGCAAGCCCAAAGATGGCCCGCCGGCCGCCTACGGGCTCGACCGACCGATGGCGATCAAGTCGATAGTGGCCGGGTCAGGCGCACCGACCCCGCTTACCAGGGCAGAAGATCGCTGATCTTGGAGCCAAGCGAGGAGGAATTGCCTCTCAGACGGCGCGCCTTCACCTCCTCGTCGACGCCCGGATCCCCGATCGGAGCCGACTCGGCCGGCTTGCGATAGGTCGTCGGCGGCTCGGACAGGAAGCGACGGTTCTGGGGCGAGCCTTGATAGCGCTGAGTGATCCGCTCGCGGATCAGTTCGCCGCGGCTGCGCAGCTCGGTGGGCGACAAAGGCTCCTCAATGTCGCGCTCTCGGCGGCGCATAAAGGACGATCCGTCGCCGCGCGTGCGATCGAGATAGCCGTCGGGGACGTTTGCCTTACGGCTCGTCGCCACGTCGGCCGGGATCGGCCCATCACCCTGATAGGCCTCGGCCTGGATCCGCGCCGAGCGCTGCTCGGGCGATTCGACGCCGGAGGAATCGGCGCGCGCCGCCTGGGGCGCCGGCAAAACCTTTGTGTTCTCGGGGGTCACCAATTCGGAGCGCGGCGAATAGGAGACCGGCTGCGCGTCGGATGATCCGCCTAGAGAGACCATATTGTTGAGATCGTCGAAGAGCGTCTCGCCCTGGCTCTTGCCGGTGCCATAGGTCGGCCCCATGCAGCCGGAGAGGCTGGCAGCGCCCAGAAGGAACGCCATCGCCGCTCCCATGCGAATGGTGGTCGAGATCATCTCGCGAAAAGCCCCCTCGGCCTGGTCCCCGGGCCGGACGTATCGCCGATCATCGGCCCCGTCCGGTCATTTCGTATCGATGCAGCGCGGCGGCCATCCCGCCAATTCTGGCCACTGCTGCAGATCCTTGACGCCGGCCACCCCTCGTCGAACCCGGCTCCAATCTCGCCTGACAGAGAAATCAGGCGAGATTGGGAGAAGGCTTAAGGCTTTCGAAGCCTGTTGCAAAGAAGCCGCTTGCGGCCACTGGGCAACAAATCGGTAACTTTGTTAACGCTCAAGATCAGGAGACGCTTTCGAGCCGACCGAGCGCCTTCAGCTCACGCAAGGCGGCCGCATCGCGCTTGGAGACTTCTGGATAGTCCGGATCGGACCCGACATCGCCGGTGATCTTCCAGGAGCGGGCGCATTTGGCCCCATGCGCCTTGTCGAAGACGACCGCGACACCGGCCACGTCCGGCAGCCGGAAGGCATCGGCCGGCCCTTCGCCCGCCTCGATACGAACGCCAGACGTGATGGCGATCTCGGCAAAGTCTCGCTCGCGCACCAGCGCTTCGACGCTCTCGTCGGCGAGATAGATCGTCGGCCAGGCTTCCAGCGAGGAGCCGATCACCTTCTCCCGGCGCTTTTCTTCCAGGGCTCCCATCACGACCCGGCGAACCCGGCGCAGCGCCTGCCAGCGCTCGGCGAGTTTGGTGTCCTTCCAGGCCGGGTCCACGTCGCGGAACTGTTCCAGATGGACAGATTCCGCCTGGGGATAGCGCGACAGCCAGGCCTCTTCCATGGTGAAGGGCAGCATGGGAGCGAACCAGGTCACCAGATGATCGAAGATCGTGCGCACCACCTGCAGCGCCGCCTTGCGCCGCATCGAAGACGGCGCGTCGCAATAAAGCGCGTCCTTGCGGATGTCGAAATAGAAGGCCGAAAGCTCCACCACGACGAAATCGAGCAGCGCCCGCGAGATGCGCTTGAAGTCGAAGGCGTCGTAGCCCTTGCGGACCAGCTCATCGAGCTCGGCGATCCGGTTCAGCATCAGCCGTTCGAGTTCCGGCATCTCGGCAAAGGGAACGCTCTCCCCCTCGTCATGGGCGAGCGTGCCGAGCATCCAGCGGATCGTGTTGCGCAGCTTGCGATAGCTGTCGACATTGGTCTGCAGGATCGTCTTGCCGAGCCTCAGATCCTCCGAATAATCGGACGAGACGACCCAGAGACGAAGGATATCGGCGCCCGATTCCTTGATGACATCCTGAGGCGTCACCGTGTTGCCGAGGGACTTCGACATCTTGCGCCCTTCCTCGTCCATGACGAAACCATGGGTGAGGACGGCGTCATACGGCGCCCGACCGCGCGTGCCGCAGGATTCCAGAAGCGAGGAATGGAACCAGCCGCGATGCTGGTCAGAGCCTTCGAGATAGAGATCGGCCGGCCATTTCAGGTCGGGCCGCTTTTCCAGGCAGAAGGCATGGGTCGAGCCGGAATCGAACCAGACGTCGAGAATGTCCCGGACCATGGTCCATTTCGACGCATCGTGCCCGTTGCCGAGGAAGCGCTCCTTGGCCCCGTCGGCGAACCAGGCGTCGGCGCCCTCCTCGCGGAAGGCTTCCAGGATGCGATCATTGACCGCCTCGTCCTTCAAGACCTCGCCATCCTCGTCGACAAAGACGCAGATCGGCACGCCCCAGGCGCGCTGACGCGAGAGGACCCAATCCGGCCGGTCGGCGATCATCCCGCGCAGGCGGTTCTGGCCGGAGGCGGGCACGAAGCGCGTCTCGTCGATGGCCTTCAAGGCGCGGTTGCGCAGCGTGTCCGAGTTTTCTTCGCTCACGCTGTCGCCGCTTGCGCGGCTTCGCTCCGCGGGGGCGGCCTGACCGGCCGACGCCCGTTCGGGCTCGCGGCCTTCGGCCGGGTGCGGCGAGCCGCCTTCCATCCCGTATCCGCCAAGGTCCTTGTCCATATGGACGAACCATTGCGGCGTATTGCGGAAGATGACCGGCTTCTTGGAGCGCCAGGAATGGGGATAGGAATGCTTCAGCCGGCCTCGGGCGACGAGATTGTCACGAGCGATCAGCGCCTCGATGACGCGCTTGTTGGCATCGCCCTTCTTGCCCTTGTCGTCGATGACGCGCGCAGGCCCGCCCTCGGCATCCGGCCCGAAGCCCGGCGCGTCCTTGGTGTAGAAGCCGTCATCGTCGACGGTGAAGGGGATCGCCGTCTCGATGCCACGCTTTTCCAGATCGCGGCGCATGTCCATCCAGGCGTCGAAATCCTCGCGGCCATGGCCGGGCGCGGTGTGGACGAAACCGGTACCGGCATCGTCGGTGACGTGGTCGCCGGCGATGAGCGGGACGGCGAATTCGTAGCCGCCGCCAAGGCCCTTGAGCGGATGGTCGCAGACAAGGCCTTCCAGATCGGAGACCGAGACATCGGAAATGCGGGTCGCCTGAAGCTTCGCCTTTTCGAAGACACTCGCGGCAAGCGCGTCCGCCAGGATATATTTCGCGCCGGCCTGGGGACCAAAGTCGTTCTCGGCCGCCGTCACTTCATAAAGGCCATAGGCGATGCGCGGCGAATAGGCGATCGCCCGGTTGCCGGGGATCGTCCAGGGCGTCGTGGTCCAGATGACGACAGAGGCATTGCTGAGCGGCGACATTTCAGCGCCGTCGCGCACTGCGAAGCGAACCGGAAACGCCGCCCAGATCGTATCGGACTCATGGTCGTGATATTCGACCTCTGCTTCCGCCAGCGCCGTGCGCTCGACCACCGACCACATCACCGGCTTGGATCCGCGATAGAGCTGCCCGCTCATGGCGAATTTCAGAAGCTCGCCGGCGATGACGGCTTCCGCGTCATAGGCCATGGTGAGATAGGGCTTCTCGAAATCGCCCTCGACGCCAAGGCGGCGGAACTCGTCCGTCTGGACCTTCACCCAATGCTCGGCGAAGTCGCGGCATTCCTGACGGAATTCGTTGACCGGGATCTCGTCCTTGTTCTTCCCCTTGGCGCGATACTGCTCCTCGATCTTCCACTCGATCGGCAGGCCGTGGCAGTCCCAGCCGGGCACGTAATTGGCGTCATAGCCGCGCATCTGAAAGGAGCGGGTGATGACGTCCTTCAGGATCTTGTTGAGCGCATGGCCGATATGGAGATTGCCATTGGCATAAGGCGGGCCGTCGTGAAGGACGTATTTCGGCCGGCCCGCGCTCTCTTGGCGCAAGCGCTTATAGAGCCCGGTCTTGTCCCAGGTCTCGATCCATTGGGGCTCGGCCTTGGGCAGGCCGGCGCGCATCGGAAAATCCGTCTCGGGCAGAAACAGGGTCTTGGAATAGTCGACGCTACCCGTTTCAGGCGTCTTGGTCTCGCTCATCGTCAATCAACCGTCGGATGGGCCGCAGCGGGCGCTTCTCGCCCGAACTCGGCGGCTTTTAAATGAAAAAGCACGACGAGGCCGCCTGGCCGGGTCGCGCGGCGCGGTCAAGCCCGGTCCCTCCCCGCTCAAGCCCTCAAGGCGAGCGGACGGAAGGCCGGGCGGCTAATTCGTATGGTCGTTGCGCCAAGGCGCCGAAGCTTGCTCATGGGGCCGGCCTTTATCAAGTCACGGCGCTAATGGGAAGAACGCGGCGTCAAGGGGCATGCTCGACCAGTGACGACCAACCACATCGACCGGAACCGGCCAACACCGGCAGACTTGTCCAGGCATCATCCGTTGGACGAAGGGACGAAACGTCATGGCCGACCTCATGCGCTTTCTTCTACGCCATTCGATCGTCGGCTTCAGCGCCGCCGCCCTTTTCGTCGCGGGCCTCTGCCTTCTCGACCTGAACGGCTTCGGCGGGTTGCTGTCCCGCTCCGACCTTGCCCCGGCAATATATCTTTTGCCCGTCGCGGCCCTCGGGCTGACATTCTCGTCGGCGCAGATGGGCATCGTCCTGATGCTGGGCTGGGACACGCCGGACGAGCGTCGACCACCGCAGCGCAGGACCTGATCAGAATTTAGCCTCAGCCTTCGAAGGCAACCGCCCGATCGAGCGCGGAAAGCGGTTTTGCGGCCGATAGAACCGCCCTCGCTTCTTCCGCGTCGCGATCCATCTGGGCGATCAAGGCCTCGACACTGTCGAATTTCTCCTCGCCCCGAAGACGCGAGACAATCGAAACATCGACCATCTCACCATAGAGGTCGCCGGAAAAGTCGAAGAGGAAGGTCTCGAAGAGAGCCGCCCCGTCGTCGAAGGTCGGGCGACGGCCATAGCTTGCAACGCCGTCATAGAAACTGCCATCGGCCCGCCGAAAACGCACCGCATAAATGCCATGGGCCAGCAGATCGTCGGCAAGGACGAGATTGGCGGTCGGATAGTTCAAGGTCCGGCCGACTTTGCGGCCATGGACGATTTCGCCGGCAATGGTGAACCGGTAGCCGAAGAGCCCGGCTGCCTCCTCGACCTTCCCCTCCCGCAAAGCGGCTCGGATCCGGCTCGACGATATGACGGTGCCGGCTTCGTCGTGAAAGGCTGGGACGAGCGTCGCGCCGAAGCCATAGGCGAGGCCCGCTTCGGCAAGCGTTACCGGCGTTCCGCCGCGCTTGGCGCCATAATGAAAGTCGAAGCCGGCCACCACATGGGCGGCGCGCAGCGAATCGACGATGATGGTCCGCACGAAGGCGTCAGGCTCCTGCCCGGCGAATTCACGGGTGAAAGGCTGCTCCAAGACGCCGTCGAAGCCGAGATGCTGCAAGAGCCGCGCCTTCATCGGGGCCGGCGTCAGGCGGGCGACGGGCTTGTCGGGCGCAAAGACCGTTCGCGGATGGGGCTCGAAGGTCAGGCACAGAAGCGGCAGGCCTTCCGCATTGGCGATTTCCTCGGCCTTGCCGAGCACCGCCTGATGGCCGCGATGCACCCCGTCGAAATTGCCGATGGCGACAACGCCGCCGACAAGCTCGTCGGGAAGATCCGAAAGCTGGCCGATACGCAGGAAATTCGAAGCCGTCATGGAGCGCGCCGTAGTCTCAACGCAGAGTCGGGATGAAGGCGCGCGCCGAGACGCCGTTGGCGGCCAGCAGTTCGGCGACGCGGGCGGGCGTCGGATCGGCCATGCCAAGCTCGTCGCCATGGATGCCCTCGGTGACGAAAAGCGCGTCGATCCCGAAGGCACCGGCGCCCTTGATATCGGTCATCATGCCGTCGCCGATCGCCAGGATCGGACCTATGCCTTCGCCAAGGCTCTCGGCGGCCAATTCATAGATCGGCCGATGCGGCTTCCCGGCGAGATCCACATGACCGCCGATCGCAGCATATTCGCGGGCGAGCGCTCCGGCGCAATAGATGAGGTCCTCGCCCCGATGAACGACGATATCGGGATTGGCGCAGATCATGGTGAGATCGCGCTCACGGATCGCGCGAAGACTGTCGCGATAGTCGTCAGGACTTTCGACCGTGTCGTCGAAAAGACCTGTGACGATCACGGCGCGCGCCTCGTCGGAACCGGTCAGCTTGATGTCGAGATCGGCGAAGAGATCGAGGTCGCGCTCGGGACCGATATGATAGAACGGCCCTTCACTGCGCGCGATCAAGGCACGGGTCGCATCGCCCGAGGTGACCACGCCGTCATAGGCCTCGCGATCGAAGCCGAGCGCATCGAGCTGTGTGATCACGCCGCTGCTCGGCCGTGGCGAATTGGTGAGAAGCACCACCTTGCCGCCCTGCTTGCGAAAGGCCGAAAGGGCCGTCTCGGCAGCCGGGTGCTTCGCGACGCCGTTGTGGACGACGCCCCAGACATCGCAGAAGACAGCTCCGTAGGAGCCGACGAATTCGTCGAGCCTCTCGATTTTTCGGCAGGTGCCGCGCGTCTCGTCCGCTCCGGTGTCGCTTTCGCGCATTGGCCGCTTCCCTTGCTTGGCGCCGAGGGTCTGCTCCGTCGACGATTCGTCTTTAAAGCAGACGGTCGCGTCACGTCCGGCCCACTCGCTGGTCTTCTTGCGATTAGGGGCAGCCGACCGCCATGGTCAAGCGTGGGCCGCGCGGGCAAAGCTGAAACCGCCGATCGAATGCTGTCCGCTTTGCCCTTCGGTGGGGCATCTCCGGCCATGTTGGCTTCGGGGAGGAGGCTGGTCATGAGCTGAAAAGGATGGGCTTTTCGGCGGCGGGGCGATGACTCGATACCGCTGCATTCAACCCGATCAAGGGCTTACCGAAAGCCCATTGCAAAGCCCCCTTCGCGTCGCCACGTGAAGGGAAGAGGGCACGAAATTTTTCGCTCTCGACTTCTTGACGGCCCGTCTCCCCATCTCCTATCTCAGCGCTCGTTAGCACTCACCGAAGATGAGTGCTAAAAGCTGTTCCGCCGGGTGCCGAGATCGGACCCGGCCAAACCGTCAACAAGGGTTCAACGAATATGGCAGCTGTGAACTTCCGTCCCCTGCATGACCGCGTGGTTGTTCGCCGGGTGGAATCCGAGGAGAAGACCGCTGGCGGCATCATCATCCCGGACACCGCGAAGGAAAAGCCGCAGGAAGGCGAGATCATCGCCGTCGGTTCCGGTGCTCGCGACGAGGCCGGCAAGGTCGTCCCTCTGGATGTCAAGGCTGGCGATCGCGTGCTCTTCGGCAAGTGGTCCGGCACTGAGGTCAAGCTCAATGGCGAAGACCTTCTGATCATGAAGGAATCCGACATCATGGGCGTCGTGGCCTAACGCCACCCCGATCGTCGAATTCGCATTCCAGCACAGACGAAAACTCTAGACGGCGCAGGCCTCGAAAGGCGCGCTTGGGAGAATTCAACATGGCAGCAAAAGACGTAAAGTTCGGCCGCGACGCGCGTGAGCGCATGCTGCGCGGCGTCGACATCCTCGCCGACGCGGTGAAGGTGACCCTCGGCCCGAAGGGTCGTAACGTCGTCATCGACAAGTCCTTCGGCGCTCCGCGCATCACCAAGGACGGTGTCTCGGTCGCCAAAGAGATCGAGCTCGAGGACAAGTTCGAGAACATGGGCGCCCAGATGGTGCGCGAAGTGGCCTCGAAAACCAACGACAAGGCCGGTGACGGCACGACCACGGCAACCGTTCTCGCCCAGTCGATCGTCAAGGAAGGCGCCAAGGCCGTTGCCGCCGGCATGAACCCGATGGACGTCAAGCGCGGCATCGACAAGGCCGTCGCCAAGGTCGTCGACGCGCTCGGCACCGCCGCTCGCTCCATCGACACCTCCGACGAAGTCGCTCAGGTCGGCACCATCTCGGCCAATGGCGAGAAGGAAATCGGCGAGATGATCGCCGGCGCCATGCAGAAGGTCGGCAACGAGGGTGTCATCACCGTCGAGGAAGCCAAGACCGCCGAGACCGAGCTCGAAGTCGTCGAAGGCATGCAGTTCGACCGCGGCTACCTGTCGCCTTACTTCGTGACCAACGCCGAGAAGATGGTCGCCGAGCTCGAGGACGCCTACATCCTTCTCCACGAGAAGAAGCTCTCCAACCTGCAGGCGATGCTGCCGGTTCTCGAATCGGTCGTCCAGTCGTCCAAGCCGCTGGTGATCATCGCCGAGGACGTCGAGGGCGAGGCTCTTGCCACGCTCGTCGTCAACAAGCTGCGTGGCGGCCTGAAGATCGCGGCCGTCAAGGCTCCGGGCTTCGGCGATCGCCGCAAGGCCATGCTCGAGGACATCGCGATCCTCACCGGCGGCACGGTCATCTCCGAGGACGTCGGCATCAAGCTCGAGAACGTCACCCTCGACATGCTCGGCCGCGCCAAGAAGGTCTCCATCACCAAGGAGAACACCACCATCGTCGATGGTGCCGGTGAAGGCGAGCAGATCAAGGCCCGCGTCGGTCAGATCAAGGCGCAGATCGAGGAGACCACCTCGGACTACGACCGCGAGAAGCTCCAGGAGCGCTTGGCCAAGCTCGCCGGCGGTGTTGCCGTCATCCGCGTCGGCGGTGCGACCGAGGTCGAGGTGAAGGAGAAGAAGGACCGCGTCGACGACGCCCTCAACGCGACCCGCGCGGCCGTTGAAGAAGGCATCGTGGCCGGTGGTGGCGTCGCGCTGCTGCGCGCTTCCAACGCTGTTGACCTGAAGGGCGACAACGCCGATCAGGACGCCGGTATCGCCATCGTCCGCCGTGCGCTTCAGGCTCCGATCCGTCAGATCGTACAGAACGCCGGTGCGGAAGGCTCGATCGTCGTCGGCAAGATCCTCGAGAACGAGTCCCTCTCCTACGGCTACAACGCCGCGACGGGCGAGTATGGCGACATGATCCAGATGGGCATCGTCGATCCAGTGAAGGTCGTCCGTTCGGCTCTCCAGGACGCGGCTTCGGTCGCCGGCCTGCTCGTTACCACCGAGGCGATGATCTCCGAGGCTCCGAAGAAGGAGTCGGCCGGTGCCGGTGGCATGCCGGGCGGCATGGGTGGAATGGGCGGCATGGGTGGCATGGACTTCTAAGTCCGTCTCCCGCTTCCCCAAAGAAGCACATCGATCGGGGCGGTCCTTCGGGGCCGCCCTTTTTTGTGCGCGGGAGATCGTGTTGTGACGTCCAGCGCTTCGAAGGGTAAAACGCATCGATCACCCTTCGCCCAGAGGCCGGCCAGGAAGGGCTCCCCCCCGCGCACTCTCAAACGGCGGAAAAACGCGATAATCGCGTTGCCGATGGCCCGAAGGTCGAACGAAATTTCCTATAAAGTCAGACCGTCTTCAGGCTGACTTGCGCCGTTTCGTCCCTTGGAGGCCGTTATGGCTGAATTCCTTCTCTTTCTCCTCGTCGGTGGTCTGGCCCAGCTCGTCGACGGAGCTCTCGGCATGGCCTATGGCGTCGTCTCCTCGACGGTCCTTCTGTCCTTCGGCGTCCCGCCTGCAACGGCCTCTGCCTCGGTTCATACGGCCGAACTCTTCACCACGGCCGCCTCGGGCACCGCCCATGCGATTCACCGCAATATCGACTGGAAGCTGTTCTGGCGGCTCGTTCCCTTCGGTGTGCTGGGCGGGGTCGCCGGCACCTATGTGCTGACCAGCTTTTCCGGCTCGGTCATGCGCCCCTATGTGGCCGCCTATCTCTCGCTGATCGGGATCTATCTCATCACCCGCTCTTTTCGGAAAATCCCGAGCCGGCCGGTCCCGGCTCCGGTCGTTCCCCCGCTGGGCCTCGCCGGCGGCTTTCTCGACTCGGTCGGCGGCGGCGGATGGGGGCCGGTCGTCACCACCGGCCTTCTCGGAGCCGGCGGTGCGCCACGTTACGTCATCGGAACGGTCAACACGGCCGAATTCGTCGTCACGCTTTCGGTGTCACTGACTTTCCTCGTCGCGCTCCTCAGCGGCCATTGGGATGAAGCCGGCGATCTGGCATCCCACGGCATCGCCATTCTCGGCCTCGTGGTCGGCGGCGTCGCGGCTGCGCCCTTTGCGGGCTATATCGTCAAGCGCCTACCCGAGCGGGTTCTTCTGCGGCTCGTCGGCGGGCTGATCACCGGTCTCGGTCTCGTCCAGGTGTTCCAGCTTCTGGCGTGACCGAACGCACCGCGCGTCCGGCCGCCCTCATCTCATTGGGCGGCCAGACCGATGACGGATGATCCCAAGTCTCGCGAGCCGGCGCTTCGATTCTGTAATGAATGGCGAAACCGGGAAACTGATCTGTTGCCGAGAGCAACTGATTCGCCGTAGGAGTCGCGCGTGCGTCAGACGGATGGGTAGAAAGGAGAGCGACAGATGCGGTCCTTACGCGTCGTTCTGCCTTTGATGCTCGTTGCGCTGCAGGCTATCGCGATCGTCGTCATCTTCGGCCTCACCACATTCGCCTCCGAGGATGTCCTCCTCTCCTATGGCGATCGGCTGACGCAGAAATTCGCGCAGGATACGACGGCTTTCACCGAGAGCTTTCTGGACCCGGCCGACGATGCGGCCGCCCTGTCCCAGCGGCTGGCGGAAAGCGCGGTCGTGACGGCGACCGATCCCGATCGCCTGATCCGCTATTTCTATGAAATCCTTCGCTCCAAGAGCGATTTTTCCGGCATTTATTACGGCGCCAGCGACGGATCCTTCATCTTCGTCAACCGCGATCACAGCGTCGACGGCGCCACCTATCGATCGAAGCGCATCGTCACCCAGCCGACCCGCAGGGTCGAGCTGACATATTACAACGCCTTGTTCGAGCCGATCGTGAAACGCGACGACCCGGCCGACAGCTTCGATCCAAGACAACGCATCTGGTACGAGGACGCCGTCAAGGCGGGCACCGTCGTCTGGACGAAGCCCTATGTTTTTTTCTCCGCCAGACGGCCCGGCATCACGGTCGCGACCCCGGTGACCGATCCATCCAGCGCTAAGCTCGCCGGTGTCGTCGGGATCGATATCGAGATCGACGCGGTATCCCATTTTCTGGACAGCCTGGAAATCGGCGAGAATGGCTCGGCCGCCGTCATCTCGGAGGATGGCGACATCATCGCCCATCGCGATGCGTCCGTGATCGTCGAGGGCACGGCTGACGAAGAGCCGCGCTTTGCGCGCTTCGACGAGATCGGCGATCCGACCCTCGTCGCCGTCTTCGAAAGCCTGCCGAGCGGCATCGAAAGCCTTGCACCCGGCGAGGCCCGTTTGGCCCGGGTGGAGGTCGACGGCAGCTGGTGGCGCGGCGCGGTGCAGCGATTGCGAGGCTCACGCACTCCCTGGGCGGTGGTCACCTATCTGCCAGAGGACGAAATCCTCGCGCCCTTGAAGCGCGTGCGCGATCTCGGCCTCGGCGTCTCCCTGCTCGTCCTGGTCCTAACGGCGATTGCCGGAGCGCTCTTTGCCCGCGCCGTCACCAGACCCATCAAGGCGCTCGCCGCCCAGGCCGATCGGATCGCCGATGGCCGCTTCGAGGATGTTGCGATTCCCTCGATGTATTTCACCGAGCTGGAACGGACCAAACGCGCCGTCCGGCGCGCGACCCGCTGGCTGCGCGAATTCATGGCGCGCAATGAAGCGCTCACCTCAGAATTGCGGCAGGCCGGGGAAGCCCTCGAAAGACGGGTGGACGAACGCACGAGCGAACTCGCCAAGGTCAATGCGGAACTCGCCGAGGCAAATGAAGCCTCGCGGCTTCTGGCCCAGGAACTCGACCACCGGGTCAAGAATCTATTCGCGATGACCAGCGCCTTGGTGACGCTTTCGGCGCGCGAAGCGGGCTCGGCGCGGGAATTGAAACGCATCGCCTGCGACCGCATCGCCGCCCTGTCGCGGGCTCATTCGACCTCCAAGAACCCGACCACCGCCCCATTGCGCGATATCGTCGAAGCGATCGTGCGTCCCTTCGCCGATCTCGATTCGGTCGAGGTCACGCTCGACGGGCCGGCTCTTGTCCTCGACCGCGGCGAGGCGGGATCGCTCAGCCTCATCCTTTACGAACTGGCGACCAATGCGGCGAAATACGGCGCCCTGGCGAAAGACGGTGGGCGCTTGGCGGTCGATTGGTCGAAGAGCGATGACGGCGTCGTCCATCTCGTTTGGACGGAAACCATGCGCAACGGCGCGAAGGCTTACGAACGGTCGCCGAATACGGGCGAGGATGACGAGCCAGCTTCACACGAGGCCGAACACGCTGCGGCCTCCTCCGGTTTCGGCTCCCAACTCATCGATGCGATGACGACAAGCCTGGGGGCTAGCCTCGACAAGCACGACCTTGCCGAGGGAGGCATTCGCATACTCCTCTCATTCCCCTCGAAAGAGGCCGATCGCACCGAGCAAGACGGTGAGGCTTCCCCATAGAGCGCCGGGCGCGGTCCGTCACCGGCATTGGCCTCGACGATGATCAATGGGTCAGAGAAAACGCGTATGAAAATTCCATGAATGACATTCCTTGGTCGGGAACGAATCGCCACGAATGCCGTTTTGTACCCGAACAAGATCACAAGTCCTGCGAAGATAGAATGCAGGATTTTGAAGGAGGCTAAAAGTCATGGTCGATAAAAACGAGATCAAGGGTGCAGCCAAGGAATTGGGTGGCTCGGTCAAGGAAGCCGTTGGCAAGATGACCAACAATCATGACCTTGAAGCCGAAGGCCGCGTCGATCAGGCCGAAGGCAAGACCCAGAAGAATTACGGCAAAGTCAAGGACGCCGTCCACGACCAGACGCACTGATTTCTGAAGCTCGGTGATAGGGCTGCCCCCAAAAGGGCGGCCCTTTTTGTTTCTGAGCATTCGCTCATATTTCAGCTTTCGATATGCTTTCCTGCCTCCAGTCGGGGAACGATTTGACCCGGCGCCAGCGAGGCAAGGCCGGAAGACCCGTGGGATTCCTCCCCTGCGGCACAGGCACTTGGACCGCGAAGGCCCGCCCACGACGGTTCGCCCGGCTCACTTGCTCTTGCCCCACAAATCTTTACCCTAGAAGCCATCCAAACTGATCGGGCCCGATTATCCGAGGCTCGACAGCCGACATTCGCTCGGGAGGACCAGCTTCATGGTTTCATTCACACTCAATGGCGAGGAGCGTCGCTTCGACGGCGATCCGGAGACGCCGCTTCTCTGGGTCATTCGCGACGCTGAGCGTCTTACCGGTACCAAATATGGCTGCGGCATCGCCCAATGCGGCGCCTGTACCGTCCATGTGGACGGCATGACCCGCCGCTCATGCATCACGCCGATCGCCGATCTCGAAGGATCGAGCGTCACGACGATCGAGGCCGTATCGGGTCGCGAGGCCGAAGCTGTGCAGACCGCCTGGACAGCAATCGACGTTCCGCAATGCGGCTATTGCCAGAGCGGCCAGATCATGTCGGCGGTCTCGCTTCTCCAGATGAATCCAGCGCCGAGCGACGCCGACATCGACGCGGCCATGGCCGGCAATATCTGTCGATGCGCCACCTATCAGCGCATCCGTCAGGCCATTCACGACGCGGCTTCGAGCCTGGAAGGTTGAGGATTATGGGTCGTCACGAAATCCTGCGTCCGAGCCGGCGCGCCTTTCTGCAAGGGGCAGGCCTCGTCATCGGCGTCACCCTCGCCGGGCGCGGCATGGCCGCCAATCTCATCCAGGGCGAACCGGCGGATGTGCAGAACCCTGAGGCCAAGGCGTTCAACGCCTTCGTGCGGATCGCGCCCGACTCGTCGGTCACCGTGCTGTCGAAGCATATCGAATTCGGCCAGGGCCCCTATACGGGCCTCACCACCCTGGTCGCCGAGGAACTCGACGCCGACTGGAGCCAGATGCGCGTCGAGGCGGCGCCTGCCGATGACGAAATCTACAAGAATCTCGCCTTCGGTCTGCAGGGCACCGGCGGCTCGACGGCGATCGCCAATTCCTACGATCAGATGCGCAAGGCGGGCGCGACCGCGCGCGCCATGCTGGTCGCCGCCGCAGCCGACGAATGGGGAGTCCCCGCCGAGGAGATCACCGTCTCCAAGGGTGTGATCAGCCATCAGGCATCCGGCCATTCGAGCGATTTCGGCTCGCTGGCCGACAAGGCCGCGACGATGGATGCGCCATCGGAGCCGACCCTCAAGGACCCCAAGGACTTTGTCCTGATCGGGAAGGACCGGCCGAGGCTCGATACGCCGTCGAAGGTCGACGGGACGGCCGTCTTCACGCTCGACGTCCTGGCCGACGACATGCTGATCGCGGTTGTCGCTCATCCCGACCGGTTCGGCGCGACGGTTGCGAGCGTCGACGAGACGGAGGCGCGCAAGGTGCCGGGCGTCGTCGACATTAAGACGATCCCGCAAGGGGTCGCCGTCTATGCCGAAAACACCTTCGCCGCCCTCAAGGGCCGGGCGGCCCTGAAGATCGACTGGAATCTCGATGCGGCGGAAACCCGCTCGAGCGAGGAGATCTACGAGGAATATCGCCAGATGATCGGCGGCGCCCAAGGGCTGGAAGCGGCCAATGAGGGCGATGTGGACGGCGCGATGAATGGCGACGGCATCACCACGCTGTCGGTCGATCTTGTCTTCCCCTTCCTCGCCCATGCGCCGATGGAGCCGCTCGATGCCGTTCTGATGCGTCAGGCCGACGGCTCGATCGACTGCTATAATGGCGCGCAGTTCCCCGGCCAGGACAAGGCGGCGATCGCCGAGGTGTGCGGCGTCGATCCGGCCAATGTGCGCGTCAACACGCAGCTGGCCGGCGGTTCCTTCGGGCGCCGCGCCCAATTCGGCTCGCCCTATATGCGCGAGGCCGCCGAGGTCTTCAAAGCCTCCGGCATGACCCGCCCGGTCAAGCATATGTGGACGCGTGAGGACGACATTCGCGGCGGCTTCTATCGTCCGATCTATGTCCACTCCCTGCGCGGCGCGATCGACGGGGCGGGCAATATCGTCGCCTGGGATCAGTCGATCGTCGGCCAGTCGATCATGAACAAGGACGAGCTCGACACGACCAGCGTCGAGGGCGCCTCCGACATGCCCTATCGGATCGCCAATCGGCGGGTGACGGCGCATCAGCCCAAGCTCGGCGTGCCGATCCTGTGGTGGCGCTCGGTCGGCCACACCCATACCGGCTTTGCTGTCGAGACCTTCATCGACCAGCTGCTCGACAAGGCCGGCAAGGACCCGGTTTCAGGCCGGCTCGCGCTTCTGCCCGACGACGCGCGCGAACGCGCCGTGCTCGAAAAGGTCGCGGAGATGGCCGATTGGGGCTCGCCCTTGCCCGATGGCCGCCGGCGCGGCGTCGCCGTCCACAAGAGCTTCTCGACCTATGTGGCCGAAATCGCCGAAGTCTCGATCGGCGAGGATGGCGGTCCGAAGGTCCATAAGGTCTGGTGCGCGGTGGATTGCGGCGTCGCCGTCAATCCCAACATCATCCGGGCGCAGATGGAAGGCGGCATCGGCTACGGCCTTGGTGCGATCCTCTATGACGAGGTGACCCTTGGCGACGGCGGACGCGTGGTTCAGTCGAATTTCCACGACTATCGCTCGCTGCGCATCTCCGAAATGCCGCAGGTCGAGGTGGCGATCATCGAATCGAGCGCGGCCCCGACCGGTGTCGGCGAGCCGGGCACGCCGCCGATCGGCCCGGCCGTCGCCAATGCCTGGCGCCGCCTGACCGGTCAGCCGGTGACGCGGCTGCCGATCATGTCGGCCGCCGGCGTGTGATCTCGATCGGTCGGTGACGTGCCGGTACGGACCAAAACCTTTCAAGGGTTGGACGTTCAGGTCCGGCACGGAACCGGCCGACCAATGCCTCACAAATATGTCTGGGCGGGGAATTGCCGATCCGCCCACTCCCTTACCGTCAGCGTCATGGCATCGACAGCCTCGCCGGTGTGCCGGCCGATCCCATGACGCGAATGAGCGAGCTCGCGCCTTGACCAAGACGACCCTCACCCGTTTCTGCCTTCTTGCTTCGGCCTGCGCGCTTCTCTCGGCGGCGCCGGTCGCCGGCTGGTCCCAGGACCGGGCACCCGCCGCGCCCGAGCCCTCACAACCCGTCGTGCAGAAAAAGGCCGAAACCGTTCAGCTGCGACCCGTATCCGACTTCGACGCCATCGAGGACGAGACGGAACGCTCGATCGCGATCTTCGAGGAGACCGGCAAGGTGCTCCTCCATCCGCGATGCGTGAACTGCCATCCGGCCGGCAATGTCCCGCTTCAGACCATGGCGATGACGCCGCATCAACCGCCGGTCGTGCGGGGGGACGCCAATTTCGGCGTGCCCGGCCTGATGTGCAACACCTGCCATGGACCGGAGAACGTCAAGGTCGTCGGCCAGACCGAGGATATCCTGTCGATCCCGGGCAACCCCAACTGGCACTTGGCGCCGATCGAGATGGCGTGGCAAGGTCGTTCGCTCGGCGAGATCTGCGAGCAGATCAAAGACACCGACCGCAATGGCGGCAAGACCCTGGCCGAGTTGATCGAGCATATGGCCGAAGACGACCTCGTCGGCTGGGGCTGGAACCCGGGCGAAGGCCGCGAGCCGGTTCCTGGCACGCAAGAAGCCTTCGGCGATCTCTACAAGGCCTGGGCGGCGACTGGCGCCCACTGCCCGGCGCCGTGAGGACGTCGCTTCTAACCTTTGTTTTGCTGCATGATGTGATCGGAAAAGTCATATGACTTTTCCGATCACATCATGCCCTCACGAAGAGCGTCGATCGGCTCGTCCGATCGGCGCTGCTCGCGACCTATTGCTGATCGCTTCCGAGCCCGCCAGCATTCGAGGGCCGGAAGGGATGCTCCTGTAGACCCGTGCCGATCCGTTCGGTTTCAGGCCGGAGATAAATCGCCCGCCCCGCCACATAGGTGGCGACCGTCGACCGCTCGTCGCCGAGCATCATCAGGGCGAAGAGCTCTTCCTCCAGCGTTTCGGCCCGGTCCATGCGCCGGCAGAGCGGTCCTGTGGCGCGACTGTCGAGGACGGTGATATCCGCCTCGAAGCCTTCCGCGATCTGGCCGATGACGGCACCGAGCCCCATCGCTTCGGCATTGCCGCGCGTCATCATGTGGAAGGCTTCGAGAGCCGGTAGCCTCTCGCCTCTCAAAGCCAGCACCTTGTAGCCTTCGGCCGCCGTCGTCAGCATGGAATAGCTGGTGCCGCCGCCGATATCGCTCGCGATCCCGATGGGGATGCCGGCCTTCCGAAGTCCCGCACGGTCGAAGAGGCCCGAACCGAGAAAGAGGTTCGAGGTGGGACAGAAGACGGCCGTCGCCTTGGCCTCGGCCAATGCGCCGCGTTCGCGCTCGCTCAGATGGATGCAATGGCCGAAGAGCGCACGCTCCCGCACGAGGCCGTAGCGCTCATAGACGGCCGTATAATCCGCGCTCCAGGGAAAGAGCTCGGCAACATAGGCGATTTCGGCTTGGTTTTCAGACAGATGCGTCTGGATCGGCAGGCCAGGATAGTCCGCCGCCAGGCTGCCGGCCGCCTCCAATTGCGCTTCCGTCGAGGTCGGCGCGAAACGCGGCGTGATCGCGACTTCGAGCCGGCCTTTTCCATGCCAGCGGGCGATGGCCTCCCTGGTCTCGTCATAGGCCCGCTGGGGTGTATCGAGGAGCGCTTGCGGCGCGCCGCGATCCATCATCACCTTGCCGGCGATCATGCGATAGCCGCGCCGCTCGGACTCGCCCATGAAGGCGTCGAGACTGACCGGATGGCTGGTGCAATAGACCGCCGCCGTGGTCGTCCCGTTCATGGCAAGCGTATCGAGCAACCAGCGAGACGCATCCGAGGCGATGCGCGGATTGCCGTAGCGGCTCTCTTCCGGGAAGGTGTATTTCTGCAGCCATTCCAGAAGTTCGGCCCCATAGGAGGCGATCACCTGGGTCTGGGGCAGATGCAGATGCGGGTCGATGAAGCCTGGCAGGATGAGATGCGGATGGTGGTTGCGGACCGGCGTTTCGGGATCGAGCAGGCTCGACAGCTCCGCCGCCGGGCCGACAGCCCGAATAATGCCGTCGCGGATCAGGATCAGACCATCCGAATGATAGCGCAGGGCGCCCCGCCCCTCCCTCGCCGGATCGGCTTCGAAGGACAGGATACGCCCGCGCAAAGCCAGATGTCGCCCGGCCGTCTTGACGGCCTCGATCAATGCCTTGCGGCGCTCGTTAACCGAACACCCTCCCCCGCCTTCAGCCAAAAGGCCAGCATCTCACGCGTCTCCGGTTCCATCTCAGGTGACAGTGACCCGGCCTGTTCCCGTGAATGCGCCACGGTTGCCGTTCCATCCAAGACCCATTGTGGACGATGTGGTCGAAGCTTTCCAGCTCGGGACATGGAGCGCAAGAGCCTAGGCGGCGTAAGAGTTCACCCCTCGAATGGGATCGGTCGGATGACGACGATGGACGGTTGCCGTGGACGATCCAGAAGCGAGGGGCTCCGGTCGACGGAGCCCCCACGCTAAGCTTCGTCTTAGCTCTTCACGCCTTCGACATACCAGTCCATCTTCAGAAGGTCGCCTTCGGGGATCACCTCACCCTCCGGGATCTTCACCTCGCCGGACTGGTCCTTGATCGGGCCGGTGAAGATCTCGTATTCGCCGGCCTTCGTCTCATCGACGATCTTCTGGGCGGCTTCCTTCACCTCAGCGGGCATCTTGTCGTTGAAGGGTGCCATTTCGACTTCGCCTTCGGCCATGCCGAGCCAGACATTGTCGGCTTCCCAGGTGCCGTCGAGCAGCGCCTGGACGCGCTTGGTGTAATAGGGGCACCACTGGTCGACGATCGCGGTCATATGGGCGTTCGGCGCGAAGCTCGTCATGTCCCAGGCCTGGCCGAAGGCGATGGCGCCAGCCTTTTCGGCGGCCTGGAGCGGCGCCGGGGAATCGGTGTGCTGGGTGATCACGTCGGCGCCCTGGGACAGGAGCGCGTTGGTGGCGTCGGCCTCCTTGGCGGGATCGTACCAGGAATTGACCCAGACGACCTGGGTCTCGAAGTCCGGGTTCACCTTCTGGGCCGCGAGCTGGAAGGCGTTGATGCCCATGACGACTTCGGGGATCGGGAAGGAAGCGATATAGCCGGCCTTACCGCTCTTCGACATCATTGCGGCGATCGTGCCCAGAACGGCGCGGCCCTGATAGAACTTCGAGTTGTAAAGCCCCATATTCTCATTGCCGCCGGTGGTGTAGCCGGTGGCATGTTCGAACTTCACGTCGGGAAACTGCTTGGCGACCTTGATGGTCGGATTCATGAAGCCGAACGAGGTGGTGAAGACGATGTCGTTGCCTTCCTGGGCGAGCTGGCGGATCACGCGCTCGGCGTCCGGCCCCTCGGCGACATTCTCCACATAGCTCGTCTCGACCTTGTCGCCGAGATTCTTTTCCAGGCACTGGCGCGCCTGGTCATGGGCATAGGTCCAGCCGAAATCGCCGACCGGGCCGACATAGACGAAGGCGGCCTTGACCGGCGGCTCGACGCCCTCGCCATTCGTCCCGCTCTGTGCGGCGGCCGGCAGGACCGAACCAGCCGTGAAGGCGATGGCAGCGCTGGCCGACAGAAGGCGGCGTCTGGTGATGTCGAACATGGGAGAGCTCCTCTTCATTCGGATGATCTGATGGATGAAAGCACCTGGCGACGAGACCGCATCGCTCGATGCTCTCGATCGTTTCGTGAAGCGCCGCCGACAGGCATAGAACCGAGACCCATTCTTCCAGCCCGGACCTTCAGGCTGCCGCACGAAACGGCTTGCCGAGACAGGCGGGCGCGGCGACACCGCCGCGCTTGGCGACCGAGATGACGGCGAGCACTGCGATCGTCGCGAGATAGGGAAGGGCTGCCAGGAATTCGGGCGCGAACATGTTGAAGCCGGCCGCCTTGGCCTGCAACTCCATGGTGATGACGAGGCCGAAGAGATAGGCGCCGAGAAGCACCCGCCCGGGGCGCCAGGACGCGAAGACGACAAGGGCGATCGCGATCCAGCCGCGTCCCGCCGTCAGGCGCTCGGCCCACATCGGGGTGAGCACCAGCGAATAATAGGACCCGGCGAGCCCGGCCATCGCGCCACCGAACAGGACGGCGAGATAGCGCACCTTCAGGACCGGATACCCGATCGCATGGGCGGCCGAATCCGATTCGCCGACGGCGCGCAGGATCAGCCCGGCCCTGCTGTGCTTGAGGAACCACCAGACCGCGAATGTGAGGATGAGCCCGATATAGACGAGCGGCGAATGGCCGAAAATGAGCCGGCCTATCGGATCATTCGCCAATGCGGCGGGAAAGATTGGTCCGAGCGTCGAGGTGGTGATGCCGACGAAAGGCGCGCCGATCAGCGCCGAGACGCCGGTGCCGAAGATCGTCAGGGCAAGGCCCGTCGCCACCTGATTGGCCATCAGGGACAAAGTGAGGAAAGCGAAGATCGCCGAGGCGAGCGCGGCGGCAATCATCGCGCCGAGCGCGCCAAGGGCCGGGATGCCCGTCGATACGGCGATGGCAAAGCCCGTCACCGCGCCGATCAGCATCATGCCCTCGACACCGAGATTGAGAACGCCGGACTTTTCGACCACCAGCTCGCCGAGCGCGGCGATGAGAAGCGGCGTCGCCGCTCCCGCGATCGTCATGAGGATCGCCACCAAGAGATCGATGTTCATGCGCGGGCAACTCCGGTCTTCGGCGCCGAGACCTCCGCCGTCTCCGTCTTCTTCGCCGGCTCCAACCGGACCAGACGATAGCGCACCAGGATGTCGACGCCGAGAAGGAAAAACAGCATGAGCGCCTGGAAGACGCCCGTCGCCGCCGAGGGCAGACCGATCACCGTCTGAGCGCTCTCGCCCCCCACATAGGTGAGCGCCAGAACCAGGCTCGCGACGAGGATTCCAAGCGGATTGAGCCGGCCGAGAAAGGCGACGATGATCGCCGTATAGCCGTAGCCGGTCGGAAATTGCGGCACCATCTGTCCGAAGGGTCCGGCCGCTTCCAGAATTCCGGCGAGCCCAGCCATGCCGCCGCCGATGAGAAGCGCCAGCCAGACCGTGGAGGAGGCAGAGAAGCCGCCGAAGCGCGCCGCTTTGGGGGCGGCGCCCACCGTGCGGAACTGGAACCCGGCAACGGTCCGGGTCATGACGCCCCAGGCCGTCAGCGCCAGCGCGGCCGCGATTGGAACGCCGAGATGGATGAGCGTTCCCGGCACCACATAGGGCAGCGTTTGATCGCCGGAAAACATCGCCGTCTGGGGGAAGTTGAACCCCATCGGGTCCTTCCACGGCCCGCGCATCAAATAATAGAGCAGCTGGATCGCGACATAGTTCAGCATCAAGGAGGAGAGGATCTCGTTGACGCCGAGCTTCACCTTCAGAAAGGCCGGGATCGCCGCATAGGCCATGCCCCCGAAAATGCCGCCAAGGATCATCGCCGGAAGGATCCAGGCGCCGGACATGTCGAGTGTCGCCAAGGCGACGCCGGTGCCCGCCAGCCCGCCGAGAATGTATTGTCCCTCGCCGCCGATATTCCAGACATTCGCCTTGAAGCCGATGGCAAGCCCGGTCGCAATCATGGCGAGCGGCGCGGCCTTCACCAGAAGATCCTGCCAACGATAGGGATTGAAGAGCGGCGCGATGAAGATATGCCAGACCGCCGCGAGGCCGTCATGGCCTAAGAGGGTGAAGAGGATCGCACCGACGATGAGCGTCGCGGCCACCGCGATGACCGGCGCGGCGATGTTAGCAAGCCGGCTTTCCTGCCGTCTCGGTTCGAGCGCAAATCCCATCATGCCGCGCTCTCCCGAGCCTGATCTCCACGGGTCTCGCCATGGACACCACCCATCAGAAGGCCGATCCGATCGATGGAAATGCCCTCCACATCCATCGCCTCCGACAGGCGCCCCTCATTGATGACCGCAAGACGGTCGCAGAGTTCGAGAAGCTCGTCGAGATCCTGGCTGACCACGACGACCGAAGCCCCCTTGTCGACGAGGTCGATCATGGCCTGACGAATGAAACCGGCCGCGCCCGCATCGACACCCCATGTGGGCTGGGAGACGACAAGGACGGCCGGCGCGGTCATGATCTCGCGGCCCATGATGAATTTTTGCAGGTTTCCGCCGGATAGACTGCCGGCAAGCGCCTGAGGACCGACCGCCTTGACGGAAAAGGCATCGATCACCGACTTCGCATAGTCGCGGGCCTGTCCGGTGCGCAGAATACCGCCACTGGCGAGAGCCTTCGGTCCGCGCGCCGAGAGGATCGCGTTGTCGGTGAGCGTCATGGTGGGCACCGCCGCATGGCCGTTCCGCTCTTCGGGAACGCTGGCGAGCCCAGCCCTGCGCCGGGCGCCGACACCTAGCTCCGTCAATTCGCGGCCGTCCATGCGGATCGAACCGTCGACGTCATCGCTGCGCTCACCCGACAGAACCGAGAGAAGCTCGTTCTGACCATTGCCCGCAACGCCGGCAATGCCGAAGATCTCGCCGGAGCGGACCGAGAATGAAATGTCCTTGAGACTTGTCCCGAAGGGCGGTTCGCCTGGCGCCGAGAGATGGGATACGGCGAAACGCTCCTCGCCATAGACGCAATTGTCCTTGCCCGACAGATCCTTCAAACTGCCGCCGATCATCATCTCGGCCATCGAGCGAGGGGACTCACGCGTCGGATCGCAAGTGCCCACCACCTTGCCGCCGCGCAGGATGGTTGCGCCGTCACAAAGCGCCTGAATCTCGTGCAGCTTGTGGGAGATATAGAGGATCGAGCAACCTTCGCGCTTCAGCTGACGCAGAATAGTGAAGAGCTTTTCCACCTCCTGGGGCGTCAGAACCGAAGTCGGTTCGTCCATGATCAGAAGTTTCGGGGACTGGATCAGCGCCCGAACGATCTCGATCCTCTGGCGCTCGCCGACCGACAGCGTGTGGACGTCGCGATGGGGATCGAGCGCAAGATCATAGGTCTTCAGAACCTCGCGGACCTTGGCTTCCAGCTCCCGCCGCGGCGGCGGATGGTCCATGCCAAGAGCGATATTCTCCAGCACCGTCATCGCCTCGAACAGCGAGAAATGCTGAAAAACCATGCCGATGCCAAGCGCGCGCGCCTCCTTGGGCGAGCCGATCGAAACGGGTTGGCCGTCGAAGGCAATCGTCCCCTCATCGGCTTTCTGCACGCCATAGATGATCTTCACGAGGGTCGACTTGCCGGCGCCGTTCTCGCCGAGAAGAGCGTGAATTTCACCGGGCGCCACGGAAAAGGATACGGCTTCGTTGGCGACGACGCCTGGAAATCGCTTGGTAATGCCGGAGAGTTGCAGGCGCGGCGTCATCGCGTTCGGAATCATCCTCAAACCGTCTTAGGGACAGTATGGCACTGCGAAGAGCCTCATGCCAAGCGAAGAGGCAGCGATTTCTGTTGAGCGGAAAGGAGGCACGTGAGGAGCTCCGATGCGGTCAGTGCCGCGATGACCTCCGGCCGCTTGTCGCGCAGAGCGCTCGCCCCGATCGGCAGGGTGAGACGCTCGATATCGGACGGGCGGCCGAGATCGCGGAGGTAAGAGGCGAAACGCGCCTTCTTGGTCGCGGAACCGATCATTCCGACATAGGCGGCGTCCTCGCGTGCGAGGGCTGCCGCTGTGATCAGGAAATCGAGCCCATGATCATGGGTCATCACGATGAAGCCCGAGGACGGCGGCGCGGTCTCAATCAACGCCTCGGGCATGGCGGCCGCTTCGCATCGAATGGCGTGCGGAAGAGCGTTGAGCGTCTCGGGACGCTGATCGATCAGCGTGACGGCCAGCGGCAGAGCGGCGAGTGCCTTCGCCAAGGCCCGCCCCGTATGGCCGGCCCCGAAAATAAAGACGGCCGGTTGGCCGGCCCTTTCCCGCTCGGCCTTCGCCTGGAGTGCGGCAAGGCCCGCCGCATCCTCAAGACGAAAGGACAAGGACACCCGGCCCCCGCAGCATTGCCCGATTTCGGGACCGAGCGGCACATCCGTCTGTGCCTCGCTTTCCCCGCTTTGGAGCATGTCTCGCGCCCGATCGATCGCATCGAATTCCAGCCGGCCGCCGCCGATGGTGCCGACGACGTCGTCCGCGCCGACCAGCATCCATGCGCCCACCTCACGCGGTGTCGAGCCGAGCGCCTGCGAGACGGTCACGAGGATCGTCGGCGTGCTTCTCTCCAGAAGACCTTGTGCCGTGGCTGCGAGGCCTATCATGGAAGCCGTTCACCCCTCACGGGTGGCCCGTTGAATGGCATCGCCGACCCATTCGTTCAAGCTCTTCGCTTGGGCCTTCGCCGCCGAGACCGCGGCTTTATGCAACCCAGCATCGATTCGAACATTGAACCGGCCCGAAAATTGGCGGAATGGCTCGATCCCTTCTTCCGCGCACATTTCGAGATAAGTTTCGAGGGAGAGACGACCCTCCTCTCGCAATCCGTCGACACTCGTCGCGTAAAAATCAGCGCCGCCGGTCAAGCCAATGAACTCGCCCCTGAACATTCCGATCTCTGAGTCGAATGTCACCACAGCCTTATGCCCTTCGATGTCCATGACATTGCTCATGACGGCTTAACCCCTTGAGACTCCAGCCACTGTCTGACGCTTACGATCGCCCCTTTGTCGGTTTCCGGCCGAGGATGTGGACGATGAAAGACGCGAACTTCGCCGAAAAGGCGCACGCCGATCCGAGACCCCGCGCGCTCTTCCACAACGGCCCCGAGCTCGACGAACAAAGCTTCAATGTCGCTCCATCGGACAGTCCCGCTGACCGGCCGCGCAAAAATCGCCTCAAGGGTCCGTTGATGGCGCTTCCTCATCTATTTGGTACTATAAAACAGTACCATTTCAAAGCAAAGACCAGAATCGACACAACAACACTCGTCACGATCTCGCCCGCACCTCCTCCACCGCCCGCAACACCCGTTCGGGCGTCGCGGGCGCGTCGAGATGGGGAAACGCCCGGCCCTCGCCCGCCGCGATGACGGCGTCGGTCAGAGCGCTGAAGGCCGAGATCGCCAGCATGAAGGGTGGCTCGCCGACTGCTTTCGAGCGATAGATCGTCTCGGCGCGGTTTTCGCCCTTGTCCCAGATCGCGATGCGCATATCGTCCGGGCGGTCGTTGGCGGTCGGGATCTTGTAGGTCGAGGGGGCATGGGTCTTCAGCCGGCCCTTGTCGTCCCACCAGAGCTCTTCCATGGTCAGCCAACCGAAGCCCTGGATGAAACCGCCCTCGATTTGACCAAGATCGATCGCCGGATTGAGCGACTTGCCCACGTCGTGGAGAATATCGACGCGGGTGAGCTTGTATTCGCCGGTCAGCGTATCGATGACGACTTCCGAACAGGCGGCGCCATAGGCGAAATAATAGAAGGGTTTGCCGCTCGCGCTCTCCCGGTCGTAATGGATATCGGGCGTTGCGTAGAAACCGGTCGAGGACAGCGAGACCCGTGCGAGATAGGCCTCGCCCACGAGATCGGAAAAACGCTTCTCCTCATTGCCGATCCGAACCCGGTTCGCCTCGAAGACGATCTGGTCCTTCGGCACATGATAGCGCTCGGCGGCATAGTCGATCAGCCGCGTCTTGATCGTGCGGGCCGCCGCCTGGGCCGCCATACCGTTGAGGTCCGAGCCCGAGGAGGCGGCCGTCGCCGAGGTGTTCGGCACCTTGGCCGTCGTCGTCGCGGTGATCTTCACCTTGTCGATGTCGATCTGGAATTCCTCGGCGACGACCTGGGCGACCTTGACGAAGAGCCCCTGCCCCATCTCCGTGCCGCCATGGTTCAGATGAACCGAGCCGTCCTTATAGACATGGACCAGCGCGCCCGCCTGATTGAGATGGGAGGTGGTGAAGGAGATGCCGAATTTGACGGGCGTCAGCGCCAGACCCTTTTTCAGGATCGGGCTTCTGACATTGAACGCCTTCACTGCCTCGCGCCGGGCGCGATAGTCGGACGAGACTTCGAGGACCTCGATGATCTCGCCCGCGACCGAATCCTCGACCTTCATGCCATAGGGCGTGACGCCGGGCTCTCCGCCGATGCCGGCATAGAGATTGGCCTTGCGCACATCGAGGGGATCGAGACCGGTCTCGAAGGCGATGCGATCCATCAGCCGTTCAATGCCGACCATGCCCTGCGGCCCGCCAAAGCCGCGAAAGGCGGTGTTCGAGACGGTATGGGTCTGGAGGCGACGCGAATGAATGCAGGCCGCCTTCAGATCATAGGCATTGTCGGCGTGGAACATCGCCCGGTCGGCGATCGCCGCAGAGAGATCGGAGGAATAGCCGCAGCGAACGAATTGGTCGAAGGCAACGCCCTGAAGCCGACCGGCCGCGTCGAAGCCAGCGCGATAGTCGATCCGCACCTCGTGGCGCTTGCCGGTCATGATCATGTCGTCGTCCCGGTCGAGCCGGCATTTGGCCGGCCGTCCGGTCTTCACCGCAACGAGCGCGGCAGCGGCCGCAAACAGCGCCGGCTGGCTTTCCTTGCCGCCGAACCCGCCGCCCATGCGCCGAAGCTCGACCGTCACCGCATGGTCGGGCACGCCGAGCATCTTGGCCACATTGTGCTGCACCTCGGAGGGGTGCTGGGTGGAGGAGCGCACGAAGACGTCGCCATCCTCCAGGGGATGGGCGACCGCGATCTGGCCTTCGAGATAGAAATGGTCCTGGCCGCCGACCTCGATCCGGCCCGAAACGGTCCTCGACGCCGTCTCCAGCGCCGCGTCCACATCGCCGAGCCGCATAGTGTGCGGCGGCAGAAGGTCTTTGCCCACCTCATCCGCAAAGTTCAGCGCTGCATCGAAACCGATCGCGGCGGGCAAGTCCTCATAGTCGATCTTGGCGAGCCGCGCGGCCCGGCGCGCCGCATCGATCGTCTCGGCGGCGACCGCGAAAAGCGGTTGACCGACGAAGAAGACATGACCCTCGGCAAAGATCGGATCGTCGCCGAAGACCGGCGAATAGTCGTTCTGGCCGGGAATATCCTCGGCGGTCAGGACGAGAACGACGCCCGGCGCGGCGCGGACCGCCGACAGATCCATCGCCCGAATGCGCGCATGGGCCCTCTCGCTCGGGGCCAGATAGACCTGCAGCGTGCCCGGCAGGTCCGGCTCGTCGTCCGTATAGCGAGCGGAGCCAGTGACATGTTTGAAACCGCTGTCATGGGCGTGTCTCTGACGAACCCCGCCCCTTATCGGGCGCTTGTCTCCGGGGGCCCCTTCGTGAAGCTCGGCAATCGTGGGCTCTCCGGCCGGGCCGCGATCCTGAATGCGCGTTTCGTCCATCAGATCGCTCCCGCCAGATCAAGGGCCGCATCGGGCCCGGCGGTACGCCCGGTGACCGAGCCAGACGATTCCAGCTGGAACCGTTTCAGGAGGTTCTTCGCGCTCGTCAGGCGATAGGCACTCGTCGCCCGCATGTCGGTGAGCGGGCTGAAATCGCTCTCCATCGCTACCTGAGCATCCGCAACCGCGCTCGCATCGAAGGGCCGGCCGACGAGAGCGGCTTCCGCAGCCTTCGACCGTTTTGGCACGCCCGCCATGCCGCCAAAGGCCAAGCGTGCCTCGCGCACGACATCGCCATCGAAGGTCAGCCGGAAGGCGGCCATGACGGCGGAAATGTCGGAATCGAAGCGTTTCGAAATCTTGTGGGCGAAGAAGCGCTGATCGTCTTCAAGGCGCGGCACTTCGACGGCGACGACGAATTCGCCCTTCGCGCGGTCCTGCTTGCCGTAATCGATGAAGAAGTTCTCGAGATCGATCAGCCGGACGTCGTCGCCCTTGCGTAGGAACAGGCGGGCCCCCAGCGCGATCAGGCAAGGGGGCAGGTCGCCGATGGGCGAGCCATTGGCGATATTGCCGCCGACCGTGCCGGCATTGCGGATCTGATATCCGGCGAAGCGGCGCAGCATTTCGGACAGGTCGGGATGGATGTCGCCCAGCGCCTCTCTCGCCTTGCGATGGGTGACACCGGCCCCGAGATAGACCTTACCGAGCCGCTCCTCGACCATTGTAAGGTCGCGAACCTTGGAGACATCGATCAGGATCGGCAGGTCGCGATGCTGTTTCGTGACCCAAAGCCCGACATCGGTCGCGCCCGCAACGAGCACGGCCTCCGGATGGGCCGCATAGGTGTCGGCGAGATCGTCCACATTGGTCGGCGCGAACCAGCGCATTTCGCCGGCCGTGCCGGGCGCTGAATAGGAAAAGACCCCCGACCCTTCGAGATCGGAAAGCGTCTTGGCAAGCGCCGCATCGCCGGTCTGACCGCTTGGCGCACCGCTTGCAGCCAGCGCCTCGCCGGCATCGATGATCGGACCATAACCGGTGCAGCGGCAGAGATTACCCGAAACGAGATCCTTGACCGACTGCCGATCCTTCATCGCGCCGGTCATCCAGCCGGAGAAGAGCTGGACCACGAAACCCGGCGTGCAGAAGCCGCATTGGCTCGCATGGCGCTCGACCATCTCCTGTCGGAGCCGTTCGGCGCCTTCCGCGCCGCCATGGGTGCCAAGACCTTCCACCGTCTCGATCGCCCGCCCGTTCATGGCGGGGAGAAACTGGATGCAGGCATTGACCGCGCGCCGCTCGATCCCGCCGACACCATCCGGTTCTGCAAGCATCACGGTGCAGGCGCCGCAATCACCTTCCGCGCAGCCTTCCTTGGTGCCGGTCAGCCGCTCGCTCTCGCGCAGATATTGCAGGACAGTGGTCGTCGGCGAAACGCCTGAGACGGAACGCTCGGAGCCATTGAGAAGAAAGCGGATCGGCCGGGCTTCGCTCGTCATGATCAGCTCCCCCGATAGGTCGAATAGCCGAAGGGCGAGATGAGAAGCGGCACGTGATAATGGATCGGCTCGGCCATGCCGAAGCGCAGCACGACCTCGTCCAGAAATTTCGGCTCCGGCAATTGGAGGCCGAGGGTCTCGAAGTAAGCGCCAGCTTCGAAGACGAGTTCGTAGACACCGGTTTCGAACGCGGTGCCCGAAAGAAGCGGCCCGTCGCACCGCCCATCGTCATTGGTGAGCGTCTCCAGGATCTTTTGCCGCTTGCCCGCCTCGTCCAGCTTATAGAGCGCAAGCGACAGCTTGGCTGCCGGCTTACCCGTCGCCGTATCGAGGACATGGGTCGTCAGGGTGCCCGAAGAGCTCTCCGCCATCGATCAGCCATCCATTCTCTAAGGGGAAGGGTCTTCGACAATCATGCGAGGCGCCGACTGCCGGCCACGTCCCCGGCCTTATGAAACTCTTGACCCAAAAGCTTGCCCAGGAAGCTGTTTGCAGCTTTGGCCAAAGCCGTTAGGCCGCGATCAATCGGGTGATGATGCACCGCAATCGCGCAGAACCGCAAGCGATTCCAAAGCGTCCGGCTGCGTCTTCGCGACCGCGTTCCGCCGTTTGGGATCGCGGTCTGTTGAAGTAAACACTTAGCCCACCGACCGAGCATCGACGCGCCACCATTCTCCGTCCGAACTCATCGGCTCGATACCCTCAGGTTCGATGGCGAGCGCCGTTTCGCCGACAGGGCGCCCACCGAGCCGCAGATCGGGCGCGATTTCGGCAAGCGGCACGAGAACGAAAGCCCGCTCGCCGGCCCGCGGATGGGGAAGCGTCAGCCTCTCGTCCGAAATCGCCTCGCCGTCATAGTCGAGAAGATCAATGTCGAGCGTCCTCGGCCCCCATCGCTCTCCGCGCTCGCGCAAATGGGCGCGCTCCGTCTGCAGGCAGAGATCGAGCAGCGCATGGGGCGATAGTGTGGTTTCGATAAGCGCGCAAGCATTGACGAAATCCGGCTGATCGAGCTTGCCCCAGGGGGGTGTGCGGTAAAGCCGTGAAACTTTGGCGACGGACAGGTCCGGTCTTGCATCGAGCGCCTTCAAAGCCGACGCCATGGAGGCCGGCACGTCGCCCACATTGCCGCCGAGGCCAAGTGCGGCGCGCGCCAAGCTCACCATGTCTCACCTTTCAGCGCTCGGCGCATGGCATCGGCGATGAAAAGCGCGTCGCGATTGATCGCGATCTCATGGACCCGGAAGATATCGGCCCCGCGCTCACGCAAGAAGGCTGTCGTCGCAGCCGTCGCGAAATCCGGGTCCGGCAGGCGACCGGAGGGGTCGGTGCGCACGAAGCGCTTGCGCGAGGTGCCGACGAGAATGGGATAGCCGAGCGCCCGGATTTCATGGAGCCGCGCCATCAGGATCATGTTTTCCGGGCCGTCCTTGGCAAAGCCGAAACCCGGATCGATGACGATCGCCGCCTTGGGCACACCAGCCTCCTGCGCGATCTCGATCGACCGGCTGAGGAAGAGGAACTGGTCCTCGATGACGTCCTTCAACGTCTCGCGCTCGCGCCCATTATGCATAAGGCAGAGCCCTGCCCCGGTCTCCGCCGCCACTTTCGCGATCGCCGGGTCCTTTTGAGCGCCCCAGATATCGTTGACGATATGCGCCCCGGCCGAAACGGCGAGCCTCGCGGTCTCTGAGCGATAGGTATCGACCGAGATCAGGCAATCGGAGCAGCGCACCAGTTCCTCGATGACCGGGAGAATGCGCCGCTGCTCCTCGGCCGCATCGACCGGGGTCGCGCCTGGCCGCGTCGATTCACCGCCAATATCGATGATGGTCGCGCCGGCCTCGACCATCTTCAAGGATTGCGAGACGGCCGCTTCGACGCTGGCATAGCGCCCCCCATCGGAAAAGCTGTCCGGCGTCGCATTGAGGATGCCCATGATACAGGCGGTCTCGCCAAGCTCGACGGAGCGGCCATGGCCGACCTTCCAGCGCCCGCCGCGCGGCTCGATCACCGATAAAGGCGAGCGTCCCGTCTCGCCCGAAAGCTCCGTCATGGAACTGCCCTTTCCTCTTTCGACTTCTGTTGGGGAATCCGTTTGATCGGAGTTCCAGACGCTTACACGCCGCCCGCGATCTTACAGGACACCGCCCCGATAGCGTATCGGACCGCTTAGCGAGAATGGGCGTTGCCGAGAAGCGCAACCTGTTCCGCTTTCACGAAAAGAAGAAGCCGTCGGCCATTGTGAAGTTTCGGTACGCGGCATAGCATCCTGGCGGCAGGCGTAAAATCTGGCGATCAGCGACAGGAGGAGACATAGATGGGAAGGCCTCTCGCCATCGCCCTCGGCGGCATCGGGATGCTGAGCCTCGCCATCGCCGGGCTCGGCCCAGCCATGGCCGGCTCGGTCGAGCAATCGACCCGCTATTTCGCCGTTCGCGGCTCCACCTTGAGTGAACTCGACGACAGCCTGAGCCGGGCCGGGCCGGTCATCGAACAGACCGGGCGCCGCCATCCGGGCGCAACCTCCGTCAAATTCGATGGAGAGGTGACTTATAAGCGGGTGCCAGAAGGCTGCGCGGTCAAGGACGCGACGATCTCGCTCGCCCTCGACATCACACTGCCGAAATGGGCCCGACCCAAGCGCGTCGATTCGCGCACCGCGCTCATCTGGCAGACGCTGGAGAAAGACATCACGCGCCACGAGCGCCGTCATGCCGAGATCGCGATCAACTTCCAGAAGCGGATGGAAAGCGCCCTGCGCAATCTGAGGCCCGAACGCGATTGCGCCACCATGGAGCGGATGGCCAATACGGTGATGTCGCGCTATCTCGCCGAACACGAGCGCAAACAGATCGAATTCGACACGATCGAAGGACGCGAGGTCGATTTTCGCCTGCGCCGGGCCTTCAATAGGTCCATGGAAGAAGCCGGAATGCGCTGACGATCGGGCTGGACTCAGCACCGTTCTGTGACAAGCCGTTTTACGGGTCCGTTGCCGCTTGACGCGGCGCGCCCAGCACGCCTATAAGCCGCCGACATTCGGCCGTTCACCGGCCAATGGGCGCGTAGCTCAGCGGGAGAGCACCTCGTTCACACCGAGGGACAGTCTCGCGGACGACGGCAAGATCTCAGCCCCAAACCCCTTGAAAAACATGAACTTTCTGTAATGTCGGACGACGGGCGGCCGGCGTGTCCACCGATATGTAAACCGAAATGCTTTCAACCGCTGGTCAAGCGAGCCGATCTGCTAGTAACGTGCCCGACAGCTTCGGGAGGAACGATGCCGATCGAGAATATTCACACCTATCTTGTTTATCCCAACAAGGGAGTAGAGGACGCAGCCCCGATCACAGGGAACGCGGTCCCGCAGGAGGGCAAGATGTTCTCGCTGTTGAATGAGATCTACGATCGAGCGGAAACCGAATGCAGCATCGGGATCGCTTTCAGACAAGCGGAGGACGGTCAGCAGGAGAATCCCTGCCGAACCCTCTTAGTCGATTACGTTACCGCTCCGGATATTGAGAAGGGCCGGTCACTGGCGGAGAGGCTAGCCGGTGTGACTACGAAGCGGTCTGGCCTTGGCCTCATGTTTCTTATCCGCGGAAAGGAAGGGAGCGATCATAAGGTCGTAGTCTCGAGGTTTCGAGCCAATAACGGCGTTCTCGTTGACGAAGCTGCAGAAGAATTAACGGTGGAATTCATTGACCGCGTCTTCATGAAGAATGCGCATTCCTACAAGGCTGTCGCATATCGACATGCCTCGTTGGCCGCTGGATTTTGGAGTGGTATTGCTGTCGATAAACAGATTAACAGCCGTGATGCCGAGACATCGGATTACTGGGTGAAGGAATTCTTGGCTTCAGATCTTTTGACCACCCCTGCTTTAGGCACGAGGCGTCTTGCATTGGCATTAAAGGACGCAGTCAAGAGTACCAAGGACCTCGATGTCAAACAGAAGATCACCGCTGCCGCCACACTGGCAAGCGGAATCAATGGGCAGTCCACCAGCGCTGAAACGTTCTTTGATCGATATGGCTTTGACGAACGGACTGCGGAAGTCGTGCGATCGCAGTTCAGCAGATCCGACTTAGCCGCAGAGACTTTCGTCTTCAGTGGCGACGAGTTTGCCCGCGTTTTGCCCTACAAATCAATCGAGTTGGATAGCGGCGCGGTCCTGACAGCGGAGTCTGCCAAGTTCAACGACATCTTTTCGATCGAACCCGTTGATGGATCCGAAGATGAAACGAGGTTCTCGACGACCGGGAAAATTGTATCTGAGAAATTGGCGAAGACCAGATGACGTCTGTCAGAACGGAATACACGAAACGCCACGATGAAGCGCTGGGTCCGATAGCAAATAAACTTGATGAATATCTACGGTCTTTACTGGTGGATGTTGAGCGCGTCGACCGCATTTCAACCAGACCGAAGAGCATCGATCGCTTCGTGGCAAAAGCTGAGATCATGAAAGATGGGAAGCTTAAGTACGATGAGCCGCTGCATCAGATACAAGACCAGATTGGAGCGCGTATAATTACGTTCTACACTTCAGATGTAGAACGTATTGCTGAAATTGTCCTCAAGTATTTTCGTCCCATTGAGTCGCGCAACGTTGTACCGCAGAAAGAATGGGAGTTTGGATATTTCGGAAAACACCATATTCTGTTGTTGCCGATGGATGTTGTTAGTGAGGACGTCGATGACTCGATGCGCCCTGCATGTTTCGAACTTCAGATCAAGACGCTATTTCAACATGCATGGTCCGAGGCAAACCACGATCTCGGCTACAAGCCCGGTGCTGAACCATTGAACCCCGACGAAAACCGGCAACTAGCTTTCACTTCTGCACAAGCTTGGGGGGCGGACCGCATTTTTAACGAGCTTTTTGAGAAGCGAATGCAAGGTTAGGGCCTTCGTGTCTAGCTTGCTTTTCTATCACCCGGCTTCTTCATGAAAAGGTCGCCGACGAGCCGATGGGCGTCGGGATGGTGGTGACCGTAGACCTCCAAAAGGATCTTCCGGGACATTGAGAGGAAGCTCGCGATGTCGTCGACGTTCCCTCCGGACCACATGAGCCAGGTCGCACAAGTGTGCCTCAGGCTGTGGACGACGAAATCGTGGTCGTCGCCGAAAACGTCGTCGAAGGCGCGGTACAACGCTTTTTTCGGGTTCGCCGGCTTGCCACGGTATTCCACCAGATAGTCCCGCTCGCGGGCCCACCGCCGAAGATGAACGAGCAGCCGGCCCGGGATCCGGATCGCGCCGGCACGCTTGTTCCGGGCGACGATCTCTCTCGGTGCTGCTCGGTAGTAGACACCGTTCTCGACGTCGATCCAGGGATGACCTGGCTGGCGCACGAAAGACGCTTTCCAGATCCGGCTCGACCTCGTCCCGGTGTAGATTCCCATGAGAACAAACGGAGCGACGTGCTTGAGCGTCCTTGTCGTCGTCTTCTTGTTCCCCTGCTTCGCCCGGGTCTTCCACAGGTGCCACAAAAGGGACGCCGCCTGGTCGCGGGTCAGGTATCCTTCCCGCGCCTGGGCCTTCTCCGGTACCCAGACGACGACGATCTCGCGGCACAGACCCTCGCTCGCGTACAGCCGGATCGCCGCCCGGAGGTCCTCGAGTTCCCGCCTCGCCGCCTGCACCGTCGATCGCTGCCGAGCGTAGGCCTTGCACGTTCTCGCGTTCACCTCGTCGAGCGTCATCTCGCCCCAGTAGTCCAACAGACGTCCGAGCCGGGCGCCGAGTTCGCGCGGCCTGGCGACTGAGGCCTTCTCCGCGGCATAGTGCGAGATCACGTCGTCGATCCGGACCTCGCCGGCGCGCCGATCGCGGACCTCGTCCTCCTCGGCGGCCGCCCGGACGAGATAGTCCGCCAGCGCCGCCTCGGCGCCCGCCCGATCGTCCTCGAGGCAACCGGTGGAGAATCGCTTGTCGCCGTGCTTGACGTACCATGTCGCCTGGCGGACGACGCCGGCGCGGGTCTTCGGTCGGAAAAGCCAGAGCCGGGCGGGAGCGCTACGGCGAGGCATCAGCGGGCGTCCTTCAGAGCGGCGAGAGCCGAACGCGCCTTCGCTCGGGACGCGGCCGCCCTGCCGTCGTCGCGTCGAGGTTCCGGCGCTCGGGAACGTTCGGCCGGCGTCACCGCGGCGTTCTCGCGCCATTCGGCGATCGCGGCCGGCGTCACGTAGAGCGTGCGGCCGAGCCTCTCGGCTCGAAGGTCACCGTTCGCGATAGCGGTCCGAAAAATCTTCTCTGAAATCCTTCTGCCGAGCGACGGCAGCCAGACGGCTTCGGAAAGGCGCAACGGCTCGTCAGGCATCGCGTTCGAAAGATCGGGGAGCGTCATCGTCTCGACGACCAGGCGATAAGTCATGCGGAGTCTCCGGTACGGGCATGCCGGCGGAACCGGCCCTTGCCTCGCTGATTCTGATTCTATTCCTTGAGCGGCGCGGCATTCAACGGCAGAGCGGAAAGAAGGTAAACGAAAGCCCCTCGCGCAGGATCCTGCGGAGGGGCCGACTTCGTAACCGGAAGAACCGGTTTGTGGGGCACTGCCCTCGATCTAGAGGTCACGTCGAGGACGCGACATCCGAAGACTATGCCTGCGGCCGGCAACGCGCAAGGCGTTCATCGAGCGGATGGTTTATGGTTTCCCCCCTTGCAGGAAGGATTTCACCCCAGTTCCAGGCAGACGTGGTGTGGGAAAACCTTCAGAACCGGGGGCCAGCGGCGGGTGCCTCTTCTGGAGCGGAATGCT
Source organism: Fulvimarina manganoxydans (assembly GCF_900176465.1). GTDB lineage: Bacteria > Pseudomonadota > Alphaproteobacteria > Rhizobiales > Rhizobiaceae > Fulvimarina > Fulvimarina manganoxydans. The sequence continues at coordinate 56,965 of NZ_FWXR01000001.1, read as the reverse complement.
CCGCGAGATCGTCGTACCACTCTTCGAGACTTGCGGGCTCGACTTCGACATTGATGAGGCGAATCCGAATCCTTTCGACCGCGACCTTCGCGGCCTCGCGGGCAGGCAACCTCGACCAGTATAAAGCCTCCTCGACGAGTTCGTCCCAGTCGTAGAACAGACGTAGCGACAATCCGAAGCCATCCGCCCACCGCTCCAGGGCGGGAAGGTCGAGAACTTCCTGCCGCTGAGCGACCATGACGTAGGCCGCGTCGACGAGGCCCATATCGACAACCTTCTTTCCGAAGATCTGCACGTCGTTGAACGAGACCGGCTTGTCCTTGACCTCGATCGCCTTGAATGCCCGGTCCCCGTCCATGACGCTCACGTCGCCGGGCTTGTCGCGGGACGGGTCGTTGATCCGACCGGAGTCGACGTTTTCCGGTCCGAACGCCACGTCGAACAGCGCGGCCACGCACGCTTGAGCCCGCTTTCCGTTTTCCGATCTGCGCCCGACGAACGTGGCGATCGTCTCGGACAGCACGCGCGGGGTCAAGACCAGTTCGCCCTCTCGCTCCGTGTATCGCGGCTGATATCGCCTGCGGACACCAACGAAGGCACGCAGGGCGTTGCGGGAAGCGTTCTCGTCGAGGTTGCCGAGTTCGTCGATCAGCCCGAGCATGTAATCGAACGCGGGGCGGCCGGCCGCGGAGATCGGAGTGCCGTCGCCGAGGTAGGACATTCTGAAGTACGGCTGATTGTTCAGCGGCTGCGGAGACGTCATGCCGATATGGATACCGAGGTCCGCCGATACGGGAACGAGAACGCGCTCCGAAAGGGTACGGGCGGAGAATGCGAAGGGCGCCTCGCCCTCCTGGGCGAGCTTCGGCTTGATCCATTTCAGATCGGCGCGCCGATCGACCGATTTGGCCAGCAGCGCGGTCCCGAGGAAGGCGACGTGCGTCCGGGCGCCGCCCTCTTCGCAAAGTCTGGATAACTCCTCGACACGGTCGACCCAGCCCTCGTCTCCCGGATCGTTTTCCGATAGGGCTGCTTGTTGGCGAAGAATGCTTTCCGCAACCTTCTTGTCGATTCGTAGCATGTCGATCGTCCCCCGTGTCCAGGGGCACGTTCCTCCGACATGGTTAAGGAATTCCTACCGGAGGGAGATTGTCCGGCGTGTTCAGTACGATCAGTCTATTCAGCGGCATCGGCGGATTGGACTTCGGTTTCGAGGAAGCCGGTTTCGAGACCCGCGTCGCACTCGAACTTGACCGCTTCGCCTGCCGGACGATGCGTTCGAATCGCCCTTCCTGGAACGTGATGGAAGGCGATATCGCGACGATGTCGTCCGAGGACATACTCGCGAACGCCGGTCTGGCGGCGGGCGAACCGGACATGCTTATCGGCGGGCCTCCATGCCAGCCTTTCTCGAAATCCAGCTACTGGGTCCGGGGCGACACCCTGCGCCTCGACGACCCTCGGGCGGAGACGCTGGCGCAATACCTTCGTGTCCTGCGGGACACGCGCCCCAAGGCGTTCCTGCTCGAGAACGTCGGCGGTCTCGCCTACGAAGGAAAGGACGAGGGCCTTCAACTTCTTCTCGAGGGGATCCGACAGGTCAACGAGGCCGTCGGCACGAATTACCAGCCCACCTGGCGCGTCATCAAATGCGTCGAGTACGGCGTTCCGCAGATCCGGGAACGCGTGTTCCTTGTCGGTGCGCGCGACGGCAGGCAGTTCCGATTCCCCGAGCCGACACATGCGAGCGTCGGCGGCAAGGGAGACCTCTTCGCCGAGCCGCGCGAGCCGGTGATGACGGCGTGGGACGCGATCGGCGACCTGCCGGAGCCGAACGATCTCACGGGACTGAAGGTCGGCGGCAAGTGGGGTGATCTCCTTCCGACCATCCCAGAGGGCGAGAACTATCTGCATCACACCCCGCGAGGCGGAGGGATGCCTCTTTTCGGGTGGCGGACCCGGTACTGGTCGTTCCTCCTGAAGCTGTCGAAGCGGATGCCGTCATGGACGATCCAGGCTCAGCCGGGATCGGCGATCGGCCCCTTTCACTGGAACAGCCGGAAACTGACGTTCCAGGAGTTATGCCGGCTGCAGACGTTCCCGGACGATCTGCATATGGAGTTCGGCCGCACCGAGATGCAGAAGATGCTCGGCAACGCGGTGCCGTCCCTAATCGCTGAGATCCTTGCGAGAGAGATCCGTAGGCAGATCTTCGGCGACGCCGCGCGCTCGCCGCTGCGACTCATGCCGACGAGGAAGCTTCCTGTTCCTGCGCCCGAACGCCTTGCCGATGTCCCCGCAGCGTACCACGACATGGTCGGCGATCACGCGCCGCACCCCGGAACGGGGAAAGGACGCGGCGCTCAGGGGCTTCCGACGGCTTTCAGGACCGAGTCCCGCGCGAACCGTGCATCCACCTGAGCGATTTCGGTTGCATAGCGAAAGAATGGCAACGGCTCCGGACGCACCACGCGGAGCCGTTTCGTCTTCAGGCGTCTTCGACATTCCGTTCCGCGAGCCACCGATCGAGTTCTCTCGCCCAGTCGGCATGCGTCCGCGTTCCGTCGACCGCGTATGAATGCATCCATCCCGAGTCGTGGCCGCCGGACATGCCGATCGTCAGTCGCCCGGTGCGGATCTCGAAAGCGATCGTTTCCAGAGACCGCGCGAGGGATTCGGCGTCGTCGGCCTGGACGTCGAGGACGAGGTGGTGAGCGCGGAGTGGAGGCAAGGTCATGACGACGCCTCCTCGAAGATGGTCCGCGTCTTCGGGATCCCGAGGAACCCGCGCTCCTCCGTGCGTACGTAGACGAAACGGACGACCTTCTTCTTCCATGCGCTTTGGTCGCTGCCGCATTTCGGACAGACTTCGTGCCGGCTGAAGAAGATGTCGCCCTTCCAGGGCGCCACGCTCCATCCGCAGTCGCAGAAGAAGCGTATGTGGAATTCGTGGTAGTTCCGATCGGTCATGCCGTCCTCCCCGTCGTCGAGATCGTTACCTCGGACGGCCGGCCACAGAGCATCTCTGTCAGCAGTGCCCGCCTCGCGGACGCCACCGCCTCGTCGAGCGTGGGAAAGTCGACCACGCCACGGCGAGCGCTCCGGACGGTGAACGTCGGCGACGGCCGGCCGGTGGTGTCGCGCGGCCCGGTCATGAAATCCTCCTGAAGATCGTGACCTTCAGGCCGTCCTCTTTCTCCTTGCGGATCTCGCGATCCGGGTCTTCGTGGCTGATCACGACGTTTCGAACGGTGCCCTTCCAGAGCGGCTCGTCGCTGCCAGGCATCGTCAGGGTGCACATGCCGCGCTTGATCACATGATGATCCGGATCGGTGGCGAGAAACCGTTCGACCTCGTCGTCGAGGTCGAGAAATTCGGCGATCGACATTGAGGTGGTCTTCATGCCGCGCTCCTTTCCCGTCGCCGGTAGACCTCGACGCCGGCGAAGGCGTCGGCCGGAAGGTCCGGACCGCGCACCGTCACGACGGTCGCCCAGTAATGCCCGGTCGAGGTCGGGCCCTTGATGCCGGCGTCGTTCTGGCTCGGATCGAACACGACGACATCGCCGCGGCAGACGAACGCGTGATTCTCGTCGTTGCCGGACGTCGCCGACAGGATCCACCACGTGTCGGGCTCGACCCACTTCGACATGCATTCGAGCGCGAGGTCGAGGTCGGTCCCCATACAGAACTGCGCGGTCGTCAGCCCGCGCTTCGCGAGTTCGCGGTTGTAGAGGGCATCGAATTCCAATCCTTCGCAGTTCTGGTTGTCTTGGAAAAGATGCGGGATCTCGTCCCGGTCGAGGCCGAGGACGCAGGCCAGAGCGGTACGGTAGCAGTCGCCCATGACGCCGGAGGCCCTATCATGCCGGAAGGCCTGCTTCTTGAAGGGATGGGTCATGCGACCCTCCCGGCTCGGCGCGAGACCACGATCGGGAACCATTCGGCCCGCTGCCGGAACCGATCGTGCATCTCCTCGTCCACGACGACGGTCTCGACGTTATGCGGGCCGTCCCTCTGTGGATCGTAATCGGGAATATTCGCGAAGACCCGTGACCCGACCGCCGGGATCCAGTTCGGAACGCAGACGTCCTCCTTCCAGTCTATGTGCTGCCAGAGGATCGGCTTCTCGCCTTCGCGGGGGGAGCGGCCGGCCTGCTCCGGGTCGAGGACGCAGAACGGGGTGATCCCGTCTCGCGAGTTCCAGATCCACTCGACGCGTCCGCCCTCGACGGGCTCGCGGTATTTCATGAGACAGAAGGCCTCGCCGAAGACCGCGAGATGCCGCCGCTTTTCGATTTTCGCCATCGGGAATTCCTTTGCGCTGCCGGCGTTTTCCTTGCCGGTCCGGTTGCGGACGGGCCGCCGACGGCGACCCGCTCATTCACAGTGCGGGATGCGGTAGAAAGAGACGACGCCTACGCGGCCGCTTCCGCGTTTGTCTCCTGGTCTTCCTCGAAGACGGCGACGACGCGCACGATCTGGTTCGGTCGCAGACGGTAGGAGCCGTCGATCACCTCCGGGCCGACCTCGACGAGAACGTCCAGTCCGGCCGGCACATCCTCGAGATCGAACTCCGCGTCGCTCTCGATCTCGCAGAACCGGAGACCCTCCTCGCGATAGACCTCGTTCTGCAGCAGTGAGAGCGCAGCGCTCTTCGCGGACGCGTCGTCCGTATGCTTCTCGATGAAGAAGAGTTCGAGGCCGCTCCCGTCGGCATTCGTCCCGAACGCGTAGCGCCTCTTAACAGAAGCCGCCGCCGCGCATTCCGGGCACGCCTCCCTCGGCTCGGGCGCGAAATACGGCTTTCCGCAGTCGCAGGCGTGGAGGGCCATCGGCCGGGTGGCAGGGACGTCGGCGACGGTCTGAGCGGTGGCGGTCTCAATCACGCGGGAGGAGATCTCCGCGAGGTCGTCGGAGTGGCCGTCGTCTTCCTGCGCGAGATCGCGAAGGAGCGCTTGCGCAGCCCGGACGTCCCGCAGGCGGATATAGGTGGGCACGCCGTCGTGGGGTTTGACGCCGTGGACCACGTGGTCGTCATCGAGCATCTGACCGTCATGGTAGTCCGCGACCGCGGCGAAGGGCTCGAGGACCTCACGGACGCGGGCGGCGAGGTCCGGGTCGGACGAGGTGGTCTCCGGAATGCCGCAGACGACGGCGTGGAGCGGCGCCGGGCTTGCCTTCCAGCCCGCAGCCGCGGCCGCCGCGACGATGTCGTCACGCTTGTTCCAAGGCTTGAAGGCGTCGATCTCGTCCAGCGACGGCCACGTCCCGTCGAACCGCATGCACCTGTCGTCGACATGCAGGTAAGCCGGCGGCTTCGTGCCGTCGCCGACCCTGATCCCGGCCGAGACCGTCAGCCCGACGACCTCGCCGAACTCCTCGACGAGGTGCCGATCGAGGAACGTCCGGATTGCCTCGCGCCCCTCTTCGCGGTCGCAGCGGCTGCTGGAGATGACGGTGTCGAAGCGGTCGTCCTCGACGATGCGGCGGAGGAAATCGAGAGCGCCGGGAACGGGGGCGTCGTTCGCGAGGCCGGCGCCCTGCCAGCCCGATGTGTAAGCGTGGAGGACGCCGTCGAAATCGAGGCTGATGAGTTTGCGCTTTGCCATTGGTCTTCCTTTCAGATTGCCGGCGCATGCCGGTCTTCAGTTCAGGCGTTTGAGAAAATTCAGGCCGGTCAGGCCGCACGATCGCTCGCGCGGCGGACGTATCCTGCGATCAGCCATTCGGTCGCGGCTTGCCGAAACTCCTCGTCGGAGCCGTCGCCGAGGGGCCCGGCATAGTCATGAGCAATGACAAAGAGGACAAGTCCGGTGTCGCCGGCTGCGCAGTACGAGCATTCCTCGACACCGTGGCCGAGCGCTTCGGCAACCTGGGACATGAGATCTACGTCCTCGGCCGGAACGACGACGGCGCGAAGGCGGCCGGAGGACGCGGTCTCGCAGATAGCGATCCGATTGCCGTAGTGTGCGTGCATGGAGGCGTTCATGGTGTTCTTCCTGTTCTGGGGAGTTGAGGGAATTTTCAGGCAGCCAGTAGGTCGCTTGTCGGGTAGACGCGGTCGACGATCGCGCACCGCGCCCACAGGTCGAGATGGAATTCGCGGTCAGGATCCTCGGGCACGCGGCCGCCGATGATCCGGGCGGTAAGATCCCACCACGCGACCGGAAGCCCGCGTAGGACGGACACGACGCCGTCGAGCAACCTGGTGTCGCTGAGATCGGTCGGCAGGCGCAGGCCGCGGAACTGCTCGAAGACGGCGGCGTGCTTATGATCCGGATCGATCTCCAGAGTGACGGCCGGGCGGCCGTCCTCCATGGTGCTGGCGATCAGCAGGCCGGGCGCGGTCAGGCGCCAAGAGGAGCGGTCGAGGACGACGTGCTCGCGGCCGTCGACGGAGAGGTCGTAGCGGTACGTGGTCATGCGGCAGCCTCCGCGAGGGCGACGGCCGCCAGTTCGCGTTCCCTGACCTCGCGGTCTTTCTTACGATTGCTCAGGATCCGGGACTGGAGATCCTCGGAAAGCTGATTCCGATAGTGCCGCCCGAGGCGAACGGCCCACGCGTCCGTTTTCAGCGTCCTGGGATAGCGGTGACCCGCGACCGACGTGATGAAATGCCCGATCCACGTGTGGGCGGGCGAGAACCCTTCGTCGTTCCTGGTCTTCCCCAAGTCGAAATCGAGAACGGAAAGGTCCCAACAGCCGCGATAGCAGGCCCGGATCTCGTCCTCGGTCGCGGTCCGCAGTTCGACGATCGCCTTCTGGGTCGAGACGGCGAGGCGCCGGATACGACCCCGATCTCCCCGCGAGATCTCGAGCCCTTCGTCGTTCGTGAGATCGAATTCGACTGGATGGCCCGCTTTGGCGAGAGCCTCCGCCGCCGCTTGGGTGACGAAGACATCGTCGCGCCGGGCGAACGCGGCGGCGATCTCGAAATCCTTCGTGCCGAGGTCCCCGCTACGCTCGTCATAGGTCATCCCGAGTGCGAGCGCATCGTCGTAGGTCGTCGAATGAGGATCGTCGGAGCGCACGCACGGAGCGAAAAAGTGGCTCCGTGTCGGATCGGCATGCTTGAAGAAGAAGAGCACGACGCGCGCCGCGAACGGCGTGTACCGGCTCTGCTGATCGGGTGTCATTTTCATATAGTCTCTCCGTTCGCGCGATCCTGCGCGTTTCTAAGTTGCTGACATTTCTGGACAGTTCGGCCGGCTGCCCGGCTCTATCGTTATGTTCTCAGGCGGCTCGATCGCGGCGTCTCTCCGCGGCGGCGAGGAACCTCCCGACGAGGTCCGCGACCGTCTCCAGATCGCGGCTGTCCAGCCTCGACAAACCGGGCACCAACCGCTCGGCCGAAGCGTGCGCGCAATGCTCGTCGACGAGGCCCAGAAGGTAATCGACAGAGACGCCCAGGACGGACGCGAGGCGGACGAGAGTGCCGGCGGACGGCGTCTTCGCGGCGGCTTCGTATGCCCGCACGGTCCTGAGATCGAGGTTCGTGGCGCGGGCGACGTCGGCTTGCGTCAGGTCGCGCGCTTCGCGGACGGTGCGGAGGCGGTCAGCGAGGATGCTCATGAGGACCTCCGAATTCGGTGAAGCTTGCCGGCGACCTGCGTGCGCCGGAGACCCGTGAGGAAAGCGATCTCGCGAATGCTGAAGCCGCAGTCCGCGAGGAGGACGAGGCGGCGGATGGTAAGGGGCGTCCACGTCATTGCAGCACCTCGCCGCGAGCCTCGAGGAGCTTCTTCGCCGGCCGCAGGAACCCGTCGCGGCCGCGCTGGATCCATTTGTCTTCAAGCCCGTGGACCATGGCCCAGCCCGTTCCCGGCGCATGGTGCGGATTGATCACCCATCCGTCGGCGTAGTGGACGCCGAAGCGCTTCTTATCGAGCAGCAGTTCGACCGACCGGTCATCGGGCTCTTCAGAACCGATCTCCGCAAGCGCGGTCCTCGCGGTCGCGAGGCTGATGTCGCCTCGGATGCGGTTCGGTCCGCACTCGAGCGAGATCACGACGGCGCGCTCGATGCACGGGTCCTCGGTCATGTGCCGCGTCGTCAGCAGATGCGGAAGCCATTCGTCCGACATCAGGTCGACGGCGTGCCACCACGGTCGGTGATCGACTACGGCGCCCGAACGATTCTCCTCGATCCGGCTGCCGAGGAGGTCCATCACCCGCCGGGTCGTGGCCCCGACATGAGCGGCAGGGAGGCGATAGAGATGGTCGCGCCCGTCGCCGCCGTAGGATAACTTCATACGGCCGGCGTAGACGAGGATCGGCGCGGTGTAGGCGCGGGACGGGGCCGGAGCGTCGATCTCGTTCGGGATGCCTTGCCACATCAGTTCGGTCTCGCTGCGCACGATACCGGCGTCGACGAGAACGGCGAGGATCGACTTCGGCGGGTCGAACGAAAAGGACATCTGGCGAGGGTCGGTGGTCCGGATCATGCGGCGACGCCTCCGAACAGGTCCATTTGCCGCGTCCGCCCCTTCGTCTCGCGCTCGACGACGCGTCGAGCCCAGTCGATGACGAGCGCGCCCTGCTCGGACGACGCGTGATAGGTCATGCCGGGCTCGAGGCCCATCCGGTAACGGGCGCGAGCGACGAGGGCGGCGGCAGACGCACGGATCGCCTTCGAGCGGTTCGGGAAGACGCAGGGATCGCCGTGCTGATCGACGCCTGCGGCAATGTTCCAGACGAAGCCGTTCGTCGCCCAGCGGCCGTCTTCGAGATGGATCACGAACATCCGCCAGTCATGGAACTTGACCTCCGGAACCTCATGCTGGGCGTTCCAGGATTCGGTCGGGTAGAGGAAGTTGTTGCACGGCAGGACGCCGCGGAAGTTCGCGATCCGGGGCGTACGGGCTTCGGTCATGCCGCCCTCCTGAGCCGCGTGCCGAGCCTTTTCTTCGACTCGACGACGTACCCTTCCGGCAGAATCGCCGCATCCTCGTCGCGGAGCCGGCGCACGCAGCGCCTGACGCTCTCCACGGAGTAGCCGTCGAGGCCGCGATCGCCGAGGCGTGCCGCGATACGATCGACCGTCGTCCACGCGCCGGGGAAGCGGACGAGCATCTCGACGATGCCGGACTGGACAGCGGCGATGTCCGGACGAAGCGCGGGAGCAACTGAGCCTTTCGAGCCTTTCGCCCGCAGATGGATCTGAACCGTCTTCGCGCAGCGACCCGTGAGCCGGGCGATCTCCTCCGGCGCCAGCCCTTCGCGCGATAGACGGACGAATTCCTCGATTTCGGACTTCGTCAGGCGCTTCCACTTCCGACCCGCGCCGGCCTGCCTCCGCGCGTCGAGCGCGAGAACGCGGAGAATGACGGCGACGTGGACGCCGTGTTGACGTGCGAGACGTGTCGGGGACCAGCCGCCGGCGGCGCGCTCGACTATGAGTTCGACGGCGGCCTCGCCCAGGGAAGCGGCGCCGACGAACCCGCGCTTCGATGCCGCCGAGGCGATGGCGCCGGTCGTCCGGCCCATCGCAAGAGCGATCTCGTCCGCGCTGTCGCCAGCACCCCACCGCTCAGCAAGCAGCGCCAGTTCCGCTTCCGTGTACCTTGGCATCTTCATATGCGCACCCTCATGCACCGTATTTCCGACCCCCTTTCACAGGGCCTCGAAAACAGAATGCAGATTCAGTGTTCACCGTTCAAGTACCTGGCCTCTTGTCAACATCGCGAATACCGCCCCGTAAAAGTCGTATACGGCGATCTAGACCTGAGTTCTAATCCTTGCGGACAGAAAACCGTATTCCTTTACCGCCCCCATAAACAGGGCGGTGTAGATTCCTTGCGGTAGGACGGGAGGTTTCTTGCTGGCCCGCGCGATATTTTTTTTTCGAGGCGCCGATCGGGCGTCGGAACGAGGAGAAATCGGGATGCGCGAGGGAATGAAAGACGTCGTCGAGGAGACGCGGAACAGGGTGCGGAGCCTGGTGGAGGCGTTCGCGGAGCGGATCAGGATGCTGATCGCGTGGCTGACCGGGGGCGAGTATGTGCCGGCGCCGATGGCGGACCGGGCGGCCGCTGAGGTCGGGCGGATCGAGCGTGAGGAGGTGGCCGAGGAGGAAGAGGACGACCTGCCGGTGCGACGGATGCCGATCCTGCCGCCCTCTCTCGGCAATCGCGTGCGCATGGCCGCAGACGCGATGCGCCAGGACCGCCGGGTCGGGACCGGGCTATTGGACCCGGCGGATCCGGAGGAAAAGCGGATCCTCGATTGGCTCTTCCGGAATAGGCTCGACGCCCTCGACATGATCGCCTCGACGCCCGCGAGCATGCTCCAGATGCATGTCACCGGCGAGCGGCGCCACCCGACGCTGCCGGCGATGGACGAGCCGCAGCGTGGGGTGCCCCTCGACGTTCCGGAATGGGCCGCGCTGCTCCAGCGGTGGGAGCGCGAGCGCGGCAACTCCGACCCGGACCCCGACCGGATCTATAAGCAGGCGAAGTCCCTCGCGAGGGACAACTACAGCCTCGAGGACTTCATCACGCAGGCACGCCGCGCGAGCGCAGCATCTGACGCAGCATGACGATCTCCTCATGGGCCTCGGCGAGCGCGGCCTCCGTCCGAAGGCGGCGGGCGTGCTCGCGACGGAGGCCGGCGGTCAGGATCGCTACGGCTTCCTCGCCGCTCTGATCGATCTCCGCCAGACGGCGGGCGGCCGCATTGGCCTGACCGGTGACCATCGCGGAGTGGAGAGCCGACGCGAGACCGATGCCGCCGGCGATCATCTTCGTTTCCATGCTCATCGGCGGACTCCTTAAAATCTGAATTACTTCTACTAGCACGGAAGGAGTTAAAATCGTGTCAACATCGCTCCGGAAACGCGCTCTCGCAGCCGAAAAGACCCGCCTCTGGCGGGAAGCTAACTGGCGTCGGCCGGACACCCGGAGATGCGACCGGGTCATCGTCGAAGCCGTCGTCGAGCACCTGAGGCAGACGCCAGGCAGCGAAGGTCTCATGCGAGAGATCGTCGATCACGCCGTCGCCGGGCTCGTCCTTCAAGAGTACCCCGAGGCCGAGGCACGGAGAGAAGTCGCGAGGCGTCTGCGCTACCTGACGACCCCCGCCGGGATCGCCAGCGGCACGGTCCGCGGCGCCCTGGACCGGCGGCGCTACGAAAAGGCCTGCCCGCTCTCGCTCTGAGCGACGCCCTCCTCGACTGAATGTTCTGACCCCGGCTTAGAAATGAGCCGGGGTCTTTTCGTATACGGCGTGATCGTCCTTCACGCGGTTCGCCCCCGTTACTTCTTCATACGCCGTATCAGGTCCGGAATATCGAATCGCCGATCCAGACCTCGGCGCCGAGTCCGCGCGAGGTCGGCGCCGCATTACGCCGCCTCGCGATCGCCGTCGAATATTCTTCGCTTGGCCTCTTGATATGTACATTTATGATGTACATATTATGTACGTCAGCGGTGGACAGGTCATCGCGGGAAACGAGGACGAGCGATATGGGTGAGCGGGTTATCGGGACTGTAAGGGATCTCTACTGGGACGATAGCGTCGCGATCGGCAAGCGAGTGCCGATCGCGACGGAAGAAGCGGCCCGATTGATCGTCGGGGCTGCGGAAGAAGGCGTGCTCACGATCGCTTCTAGCGACGACACGGGAACGTTCATCGCGCATCGCGATCATCCCGATATCAGGCTCCACATCCTCGAATTCGGCGGTCTCTGCTCGTTGATCGAGACCGCCGACGGCTGGCCAATGGGTGGTCTGCCTGTCGACACGTCTCTCGCCTCCGTCGCTCGCGTCATCGCCCTCGCCGGACAGGCGATGGAGCGCGGTCGGGTGGAAGGGAGGTTCCCGGCGTGAGCGACCTCGGACCTATCCTCCGTACACTCGGAATGTCCATAGACGATGCCGCGAGCCTGCTCGGCCGGCCGCGCGAGACCCTGCGGTCGATCTCGTCCGGCCGCCGCCCGTGGAAGCACGCGGACGCCGATCTGACGCGCCTGCGGGCCATCTACGACGCGCTCTCTCGCGGGCGCGTCGAGGGCCTCCATGCGGGCGCGGCGGACGCGTCCAGGGCTTTGAGGCTGCTGCGGGGCTCCGAGGGCATCGGCGAGCAGCGGGCCTCGAAGCGCGACCGGAAGCCGGTCAGGGAGGTACCCGACGACAGGACCGCGGAATGGGCGGCGGAGATCGCGGCCGGCGCCACGGTCGAGACGATGACGGCGGCGCAGGTCGCGGCGGCGGTCGAGTTCATCGGGATCGACCTCGACCTCGGGTCCGAAGGATTCGAGGTCAGGCACTGGGACCGGCTCCGGATGATCGCGGACGCGACGGGTTTCGAGCCCGGCGGCCGCCGCCCGATGACGCGGGCAGCGAAGGTCTGGGACGCACTGTCGGACCGGAGAGCCGCGCTCGCCCATGGCTCGCCGGGAGCCTCCTGACGGGCACGGACGCCGCCGGATCGTCTCGGGTCGCGGCGGCGTCGAACATGGCTCCGGCGGGCATCCTGACAGGTCCGGGCGGCGTTATTCGAGGGTCGCGACAGAATCCGCTTGACGCTTTTCCGACCCTCGATATAATTGCGCCCGCGCATTCACTTTATTCTCTGAGCAAATTGCGAAGAGAAAGAGATACTATATACGACGCTCGCAGTTTGCTCGCTGTGCGCATGTAGGGCGACGGTCTGCGGCGGTTTCGGCGTTGCAAGGGGTATCGGGCCCTTCGGGCTGTCAGGGCGGGTCAACGGAGATGCTGAGGATGACGGAGAGGGTTGAAGCGTCGAGCCAGGGCGAAAGCCGCCGCGACCGGGTCTGGACGGACGAGCACTGCCTGCGGCTTCTGCCCGGCGACGAAGTGGCGATCACGGAGACCGTCGCCCTCCGCGACGATTCCGCTCGCGATGCTCTCGGACGCCGCGTCAAGGCCAAGGGCGCCGACGGCAAGCCGCTGACGTCGAAGAGGCACGTCCACGGCATCGTGGAGGCGCTGATGCCGACCGTTCAGAGGAACTCCTCGCCGCCGTTCTTCGTCTACCGGGGCTTCACCCCGAAGGTCAGCGTCCGCGTCCTCGAGACCCGTGGCGAGCCTCCTCTCGCGGCCGGCGAGACCCTCATGTTCATGCAGATCAATTCCGCGACCGCGACACGCCGCGTCCGCCGCCTCGACGGCTCCGGTCCTGCCGATCGCGAGGCCGCGTGGCGGGAGGCGTTCGTCGAGGTCGTCGATGCGAGGCACGAAGCGCTCCGGTCGTGGAAGCCGCTTCGGGACGAACTGTCGACCGCGATCGCAGCCGACGGACGGTTCAAGGGGATCCGCGAGGCCCTGGAGTGGCTCGTCCCCGAGAGCGCCCGCCTCGACGTCGAGGAACGCTACTGGCGCGGCCGGTGGGCGGGGTCGTTCATGTGCGGGAGCGCGGTGCCGGACGAACAGGAAGCCGCGATCATCCGGGCGGGCATCGAGGCCCTCCGAAATCGTCCGAAAGAAGCGGCCTAAGATGCTGCGGACTCTCGACTTTCGCGGCCCGAACGCCTATATTCCGCGTGTCGTCAATCCTCTCCGCGAGTATTGGCAACTGAAGCAAATTCCGGCCGGCCGAGCATGTCTCGCGCCGGCTTTCTTTTCGTCGGGGGGCTGACGATGGCGAGGCGGACGGAGAACATCGTCGAGATCGACGAGGATAGCGTCGAGGCGGCGGCGGCCGCTTATGAGGCCCTCGGGGAGAAGGTCTTCGGTCAGGCCCTGCAGGGCGCGCTCAACGATACCGCGATCGACGCGCAGAGGCAGACCGGCCGGCGCTTCAAGACGGCTATCGAAGGAGGTCCGTCGCGCTTCACCGAGATCAACCCCGGATCGAAGCGGTCCTCGGTCTTCGCCCGCGATCGCAAATTCCGCGCCGGCCGCGAGCCCGAGGCGGCGACCGCCGTTCAGCGGCTCCAGTCGTCGTATCTCAAGTACATGCTCGACGAGAGCGACGGCGTACGCGAGCCCGGAGACGTCGGGTTCGCGGAGACCTACAACTACATCCCGACCGAAGACGGGATGCGCCGCCTCGGGCTCAGCCTGACGCCGCAGGGGACGTTCAAGCGGCGCGATCTCAAGCGCCTCTTCAAACAGGCCCGCACCGAGAAGCGCCGGCGCGAGGAGTACGAGAAAGCCGGCAAGACCACGGAGCAGGCCGACACCTTGGAGAAGCGTCTGAAGACGAGACGGCGGAACGAGCGCGACAAGACGGGCTACGACGGTTTGTTCTTCGGAAAGCCGAACGGTCGATCGTCGGAGAAGACGGGCTTCTGGCTTCGTCTGGCTCGCCGCGAGGGGCAGGAGAAAGGCGGCCTGAAACTGGTCGTCTGGGCGGCCGAGAAGAGCCGATATCCCTCTCTCTACCTGACGCCGCACTGGAACGACGGCCATACCCATGCTGCATCGTATCTGCCGATGAGGGTGCGCACTCGGATCTTCCGAGCGGTCAGGATGGTCGAGCGGGCGTCGGGCGCGAATGTCTCCGATATCGGGGCCATGAGGACGGCGGCCCGTCGTGCGGCTCGCGCGGCCGCGAGGAGCGGGTCATGACGACGGGGTGGAGAGAGACCTGGCATCGATACGACGCCTCGGGTGTGGCGACCGATCGGTGGGACATCTGGAAGAAGTTCGGAAGCGACGAGGCCATATGCCGGCACCGGGTACTGGCGACCGGGCGCGATTCCCGCAGGACCTACTCGTCGCACCTCGTCGCCCGGGAGAGGATCCGGAAACTCTGGCCGGGCGATCTCAGGGTCGAGGTCATGGGCGTCTGGGACACGGGCCTGACGGACGACGAGAACCGGGAGCGGATCCGGTCGAACCGGGCATGGGGCACCGCGCCCGCACAACCTGAAGTCTACATCGATGCGTGGGAGACGGCCATCCGGGCATGGGTTTCGGGGCATAGCCGAAAGCAAAATTATTCTACGAACGCGAACGCGCATATATAATGAGTGCGACCCACCGACCCTGCATGCGTGGCATCGTACGAGCGTCGTGGGGCGCGGAAGGCCCGGAAACAGGCGCCTGTAGCGCCGGGGGACCCCACGGGGGGAGGCCCCCACGCGGGGGGTTTGCGGGGCAAGACGCGTTTTCGCTTACGAAAATTTTCCAAACGACCCCGCAGCACCCGCAGGTTCGGAGCATGAAAATCCTCGGGACGTGGTAATACTCGCGCGTGCGCGTGCGCGCGAACCTGCTGGATTAGCTTCCCGAACGGACGGCTCCCGACCCCGCAGGTCTGCATCGTCAGGGATATCCCTGCTCCCGCGACCGTAGGCTCCGGCGGTATTCATCCGTCCGCCCGGAGCCCGTCCCGTGTCCCGTCGCCACCGCCCGTTCAAGCGCCCGTCCCGCACGCAGGAGGAAGCCGTCGAGCGCGCCGAGGCAGGCGCGGATCGCTCCCAGCATTGGGTCTCGATCTCGCGTCTCGCTGAGATCATCGGTCGTGACCGCGGCACGATCGCGGACTGGATCGGTGACAAGGGCTGTCCGGTCGCGGATCACGGTTCGTCCGGAGAGGCGACGCTTCTCGATCCGGCTGAGGTCTTCCGCTGGCGTGAGCGGTTCGTCCGCGACGAGGAGGCAGCCAAGGTCGCTTCCGGCGAGACTGCCGGCGGCGCACCGATGAAGCCGTCCGACCTGGTGAAACTCGAGGACCTCAAGATCAAGCGCCTCGCCGTCGGGCAGAAGGCGGAGGTCCTTGTCCCGCGCTACGTTGTCGAGGGCGCCTTCGAACTCGCGCTCGGCCTGATCCGGCAGACGATCATGGCCATTCCGGAGCGTCTGGTGCGCGACATGGCCGGCTATCCGGAGAAGCAGCGGCTGGAATGGCGCGAGAAGGCTCTGAAGCAGTGCCGGACGGCGCTCGCGGAGGGCGCGAAGGCGATCCAGGACACGCTTCCGGGATTCGATCCGCCGCAGCCATGAGCCGATTCGAGATCACTCCGGACGACCGACGCGCATGCGAGGACCTCGCCGCTCCCGGCGCCGAGATATTCCTGTCCGCGCTGGCGTTCGCGGCCGAGGTCGCGCTCGTCCCGAACGAGCCGGTCGATATCGTCGAGTGGTCGAGCGGCGAGGACGGCTGGATCGTGCTGCCGACCGAGGTCTCCGAGCGCTCCGGAAAGATCGAATGGTCGCCGGTCCAGGCGGCGATCCTGCTCGCCCTGTTCATGCTCATGGTCCGGCAGGGCACGTTCAAGAAGCCGCCGAGATTCGGGTCGTCCCTGATGTCGGCGATCATCATCCTCTACGTCGCCGTCCATCTCGGACAGTCGGTCATCTACTACGAACGCTCGGACGACGCGGCGCAGGACCTGCACGACAAGGTGCTGATGCCGATCATGCTCGCGTCGCCGAAGATCCGTGCGCTGATGCGCCCGCGGACGAAGGCCGGCGTCCAGGACGCGTGGTCCGACATCATTCTGACGAACGGCGCCTCGATCCAGCTTCGCTCCGCGAGCAACAACGGCTCGTTCCGCGCGATCAAGGGCTCCGTCGTCCTCGCGGACGAGATCTCGTCGAAGGAATGGCTCGACCGCTCCAAGAACTCCGAGGGCAACAAACTCGGGCTCGCGCGCCGGCGTCTCCAGCAGTATGCCGCGCCGCTTCTCTATGCCGGCTCGACGCCGACGCGGAAGGGCGCGTGCTCGATCTCGATGGAATTCGAACGGTCGGACAAGCGGATCTACGTCATGCCGTGCCCGCACTGCGAGACCGAGATCGCGTTCGAACCGGACGTCCGCCGCGCGATGTCCCGCGAGGGTCAGTGGGGCGCCGGCATCCGCTACACGCTCGACGAAGACGATCTGATCGACGACGCATGGTACGAATGCGGCGAGTGCCACGGCCACATCGAAGAGATCGACAAGGTCTCCATGATGGAGAAGGGCCGGTTCCGGGCGACGAACCCGAAGCCCGAACCGGGGCACGTCGGCTTCTTCGCATGGGCGGCCTACTCGACGGATCCGCAGAGCCACTGGAAGGCGATCGCTGCCGACCACCTCAAGGCGGAGCGGGACCCGGAGAAATACGAACAGGATTTCGTCAATCTGGTGCTCGCGCAGGAGTGGGAGCCTCGCGTCAACCGCACGACGGAGCCTTCCGAACTCGAAGCCCGCGCCGTCGACTACGGCGAGTTCGACGGCCCTGACTGGGTCGAGCACGTCTTCAACGGCGTGGACGTCCAGGAGGGCAATCTGCATCGCCCGGACAAGCCGCCCCGCGTCGAGATCGTGACGATCGGCATGGGCCGGAACCGCCGTATCGCCGTGCTGCACCGCGAGGTCATCTCCGAGATCGTCGAGCGCGATGAGCACACCGGCCGGCCGCGGGTCTACGAAATCCGACCCATGTCGCCGGAGTGCTGCGAGATCATCTGGCAGTATCTCGATCGCGAATGGACGATGGCCTCAGGCGAGGTCCTGAAGGCCAGACGGACGTTCATCGACTGCGGTTATCTCAACAGTGAGGCCCTCGAGTTCGCGTCCCATCCCAGGTCCCGGACGGTCACCGCCGTCCGCGGCGCCGCTGAAGGATTGAGCCGCAAGAAGGCCTTGCCGCCGAAGGAGTCGATCTCCTTGCGGAAGAAGCGGCCTTTCCTGTTCCTGGGCACCCAGAGCATCAAGGATACGATCGGCCGCACGATCTCGATCCCGTCGCCGGCGCCGGAAAGCTGGGAGTTCTCGGCGAAACTCGGCGCCGACTTCTACCCGTCGTTCCTCGCCGAGCACGAAGTCGAGGTCCGCCCCGGCTTCAGCCGCTGGATGCGCATCTCGGAGACCGAGACCGGCGAGGCCCTCGACTGCAGCGTCTACGCGCTCGCGGCCGCGATGTTCGAGATGCAGAACAACCGCCGCATCCGCGAGTCCATCGGACGCGTCGAGGCCGACGCCGTAGCGGCCGCGCTCGCCGCCCGCGCCGCGGTCGAGGATCCTGCGCCCGACGAGGAGGAAGCCGGCGATCCTCCGTCGACCGAGCATACGACGGACACGGCATTGCCTCCCCGCGAGGAATCTCGGGTTGCCCGCGTCGTCGATCGCGCCCAGCGCGTCGCGGAGCGGATCATCAAGCGTGTGGAGACGAATGATCTGCCCGATCCTCGCGTACCGAAGTCGTCCGGTCCGACGATCCGCATTGTCGATCGCGCTGAACGCCGTCGCCGGGCCGGGCTGATCGACGAACCGAAGAATTCGAGCGTCCGTGCCGTTCGTCGGCCGGCCGCCTCGCGAGTGGAAGGACTTTGGTGATGTACGTTTTCTGGACCCCCGACGACCTGAAGCGCGCGATCGTGGCGATCGAGAAGCAGATCTCCTCCGGAGCGAGCCAGATCTCCGCTCCCGGCGGCGGCGGCTCGGTGTCTCTGCAAAGGCCGGCCGTCGCCATGCGGACGCTCGACCGCCTTTACCGCGCCTATGAGCAGAAGACCGGTCAGACGCTCGACCGGGCGCGGCCGCAGACGAAGATGAAGACCTTCCGGATCAACGTGGAGAAGGATTACTACGAATGAGCGCCATGGATTTCCTTCGCCGCTCCGTCGGGATGAAGCCGTCGTCTCGCCGTCCGTCGAACGGCCTCGTCCGCTCGTTCGGCGGCGGCCGCCGGGTCGCGCCGTTCGAGGCCTCGGCGAATCATCCAGCCGTCCCGAACGTTCCGCGGATCCCGCCCGAAGGCGGCATCCGGTACCTTCGCGAGCAGCAGGCGATCGCCAGGCACCTCGTCCGGAACGACGCCTGGATCCGGTCGCTCGTCCGCGTCCTCAAAGGCCTCCATATCGGCACCGGGCCGAGACCCGTGTCGAAATTCCGGGAACTCGAGGAACTCTGGCAGGCGTCCTGCAGCGGCTTCTCGACGACGGGCTCGAAGTCGTTCGGTGCTATGCTCCGCGACGATATCTACGGCAACAAGATCGTAGACGGTGAAGCTTTCGTCCGCCGGCGCTTCCGGTTCGACTATCCCGAGGTCTCCAGACGCCTGGTCGTGCCGATCCAGTTCCAGACGCTCACGTCCGACTACGTACCGGTCGACCACGAATCCTTCGCGTTCGACGACAAGCGGTTCGCCGCCGGCATCATGACCGATCTCGACCGCCCGGTCGCTTACGCGATGCATACGGAGCACCCGCTCTCCGAGGGGTTCCGCATGCGCCGGCCGATCGTCGTGCCGGCGGACGAGGTCTTTCATCTGTTCGACGGCCCGACCGGCAGCCCTCGGGGCGAGGTCATGCTCGCCAGCGCCTTCCTTCGCGCGATCGCGATGTCGACGCTTGAGGACGCCGAGCGCCGGCGGAAGCAGATCGCGTCAATCATGACCGTTTTTTTCAAGCGCTCCGACGAGAATCTCGACGACGACATGCTCCCGGACGCGGAGACCGTCGAGCGCATGATCGGCGACGTCACGTTCGGCACAGGCGTCGGACACGAACTGCCGGCCGGTTTCGACGTCGAGACAGTCCAGCCCAAGGACGAGCCGATGAATTTCGAGAAGGCGCTGCGCTTCCAGCTTCTCGCCATCTCGGCTTCGGTCGGCGCTCCAGTCTACGAAGTCACCGGCGACTGGCGGGACGCGCCCGAACGCGCCATGCGCATCGCGGCAGCGGCGGTCTCGCGCGAGGCCGGGATCGGCCGGGACGGAACCGAACACCAGGTGCTCCGCCCGATGTTCGCGTCCTGGGTGGATGCCGCCATGGCGTCGGGCATGTGGACGCCCCCGGCCGGCGCGAAGCCTTGGGAGATCTACGATCACGGCTGGGACTGGCCGGTCATCCAGCACGCCGCCCTGACGCAGGAACTCAAGATTATGATGGACGCCGCCGATCGCGGCATCGTCGAGCCGTCCTACGTCTCGAAGTCCTATTTCGGGAAGCGGTCCGAAGAGGTCGCGCGACTGTCTGCCAAGGATTACAGCCGCCGGCGCGAGAACGGCCTACTCGACGCCGATGATAAATGGGATCCCACCCGCACTCCGACCTCGCAGTCGATCGCGAAAGAAACGGCTGACGAGGAAAAGCACGAGCGGGAAGTCGTCGAGGCGGCTAAGGCAGATACGTCGGTGCTCGAACTGGACTGATCTATTGATGCAATCTAAGGTTCCTCTTGGTTAAATCTAGGAGGGTCTATGTGGGCTTCGGAATTCCTTGCCACGATCGGTGAAAATCAGACGGTTAGCGCTCTGGCGGCGATCGTCACGCTGACCGGAGGCAGTGCCATCGGCATGAGTCGCTGGGCCTTCAGCCTGCGGAAAGACCTACAACGCCGGAAGATGCGCAATATCGACCTCGCTGAGCAGAACGAAGAACTTTCGCGCAGGATTGCAGAGATGTCGGGTACGATAAAGAATCAGGAGATCGAGATAGAAGACGAATCAGTCTTCCTCGAACGACTGTTGCGATCCTTTCCATCCGAACAGGATGAGCGACATCGATACATGCACGCCCTGCACGAAGCTTACCTGATACTGCCCCCGACAAGAGACGACGATCAACTCGATCGTGCGCGTGAATTTCTCCTATCCTCTTGCGAGGCGCTGGCTTGGTCATGCCATACCGATCAATCCTATCGAAAATGCGCTAATGGGATGATCGCTCAACGACTGCTGGATCGATGCTTGCGTGGAACGCGCCCGGAACTCGAAAGTTGGCATCTCGAAATGACCCGGGAGGACGCGCTCGATAATTTCGAATTCGCGAAAACCCTTTACGAAACCTACAGTGATCTGGACGATGTCGTTGATGCGGCCGTCGCTTCCGTATGTTTCCTTCAGAACGAGAGCGCGATACTTCCTACCAACGAAGACCATAAGGCGGCATCCGAATGGGCTGGTGCGCGCCTCAACGAGTTCATAGAGAACTCCGAGAGAGACCCGGAGAATAACCCGGTCTGGATGTATCGTTTCCCGAATTCTTTCGCCTTCTGGCTTCTGGGTGTGAAAGACAATCTAAACTTCGACGCCCCGGACCATTGGCTTCATTCCCCTTCCGCGATCCGTAATCTGGTGGGCTCGGTAAGGTTGCACTGGTTTCTATCCAATTCCCTCGGGCAATTTCTCGACGAAGTGCGCTATTCGAACGAGGGTGGTTTCGTATTGCCGGACTACGAATTCCGTTCGAACGGTGGCTCACACTAACTTCGGGTTCGTTCTTCTCGCCCGGAG
The DNA here is from genome assembly GCF_900176465.1 of Fulvimarina manganoxydans. Classification (GTDB taxonomy): domain Bacteria; phylum Pseudomonadota; class Alphaproteobacteria; order Rhizobiales; family Rhizobiaceae; genus Fulvimarina; species Fulvimarina manganoxydans. Next base: position 35,827 of record NZ_FWXR01000001.1, on the reverse strand, counting down.
GTCCGAGGTTATCGGAGCCGTGAAGAAGGCGTTCGCAGGATCCTGAGCGCCGTCAGGTATATCCCTGCGCCGATCGTGGGACGTTTCGTCGGAATAGGAATTCTCCGACGGATATCGGCGTGTCCAAGGCACTGAAGAGAGCACTCGAAAAGCGTGGCGGCGAGAAATTCGCCCCGACGACCTCGCGTGCCCTTCGTGCTGCCGAGGTCAAGCCCGACACGCTCGACGAAAACGACGGCTCGATCGAGATGGTCGTCGCGACTTCCACCGCCGTCGTCCGCCACTACTACGACTGGGACAAGGACGAGGTCGTCGAGTACGACGAGGTCCTGCCCGTCGCGAACTGCCGTTTGCCGGCGGAATCCGGCCGCACCGTCAATCTCCTCGACTCTCATCAGTGGTGGTCTTGCAAGTCCATCATCGGCATCGGCCTGACCGACACTTTCAAGGTCGAGGGCGAGCAGATCCGCGCTCGCTTCGGGTTGTCCGCCCGCGAGAGCGTCGCAGACATCGTCGAGGGCATCCGCGAGGGCGTCATCGCTAACGGCTCCTGCGGCTACACGATCGACGAGTACGCGGTCGCCGAAGTCGCCGGCCGTCTCACCGTCACCGCCACCCGCTGGACACTCCTGGAGATGTCCGTCGTGCCCGTTCCCGCCGACGGGGCGAGCCAGATCATGCGGTCCGCTCACGACATCGTCGCAGCCCATCGCGCCGCGAAACCCAAGCCGAACCAGAAGAGGTCCGACATGACCGAAGACCAGATCAAGGCACTCGTCGCCGAGTCCGTCCGTTCCGCTCTCGCCGAAGCCGCGAAGACGGAGACGCCTGAGGACAAGGCCGCTCGCGAGGCCATCGAGGGCACCCGCGGCAAGCCGGCCGGCAACCCGCTTCCGGCTCCGCAGAACCAGCCCGTCGCCGGTCAGCCGGCGGGACGGTCCGACGCCGAGAAGGCGACCATCGCCGGGCTCCGGACGACCGCGAAACGCTACGGCGTCGAGGACACCTTCGACGAGTTCGAGAAGGCAGGCGCCGACCTGGCCGAACTTCGCGGGATCGCGATGAACGGCATGCGGGCGAAGTCCAACTCGACGGAGACTTCCGGGCACAACCTCGGCTCGCCGCGCGAGATGACCCTGGCGGATCTCCGCTGGGAGGATTCGGCCGCGTTCCGCGGCTCGCAGGCTCGCGCCTGATCGTCGGCAACGAACTCTAACGAAGGAAGAGCGTCATGTTCACCAGGCTCAACGAAGGCAAGCGCGCCGGCGAGTTCATCGTCTGGGAAGTCGATCCGCGCTGGACCCGCGGCAAAATCGAGGTCACCGCGCCGGCCGACAAGCCGGTTCAGCCCGGAACCGTCGTCCAGGATCCGAACGATCCGGACGTCGCTGCCGGCGTCACGATCTACGAAGTCAATCGCGGCCGCACGAAGGTGACCTCGATCATCAAGAGTGGGCCGGCGATCGTCAACGAGAACCTGCTGACGTTCCCGATCGTCACCGGCGACGTCGCCGCGACGGACGCTCTTCGCGCGACCCTGATCGCCGATCTCGAAACCAAGGACATCCGCGTCGAGCCCGAAGGCGGCAACGAGATCGTTCTCTAACGACACCGCGCAGCCGGCGATGGGGATCGCCGTCCGCCCGTAATTCCGATCCGAGGGGGATCTTCAGATGGACGTTTTCGAACTCGCTCCGTTCACCATGCTGACGATGGCTGCGGCCGTCATCAAGCGCCCGTTCAAGCCGAACGTCCTGACGAAGACGTTCCGTGCCGGCACGCCCCTGCGCTCGCCGACCACGGACGTTCAGATCAATTCGTCCAACGGGCGCGTGAAGGTGCTGCCCTCGACGCCTCGCGGCGCACCGGCCCCGCAGCGTTCGCTCACCAAGCGCTCGGCCGTGAAGGTGGAGATCCCCGGTTATTCCGAGGGTTTCACCATGAGCTACAACGAGGTCCTCAACGTCGTCGGCGGCCTCACCGGGCAGGCTCAGCAGATGGCCGCGCAGACGCTGATCGACCAGTATCTCGCCGGCTGTAACGACGACCTGGACGTCACTGTCGAGCACCAACTCGCCAACGCGATGAAAGGCCTGATCGTCGACTCGTCCGGCGAACTCGAGATCGACCTCTACGACATGATGAAGGTCCAGCAGCAGCAGGCCGACCTCGACCTTTCGAAGCCGCTCGCGCCGCAGTTGGAGAAGCTGAAGCTCGCGATGGAGAAGGCGCTCGGCGGGGACACACTCTCCTCCGTCGCCATCGTCTCCGGTTCCGACGTCGCTCACGCGTTCAGCGAGAACGGCGACTACCGCAAGGCCATGACCTCCGACGCCCGGAACAACTGGACGTCCCAGGAAGACGGCCGCACCGGCGTCCGCATCAACTCGAACGTCGACATCGTGCCGTATCACCGCGGATTCTTCGACGCCGACGACTGCTACGCGGTGCCGATCTACGACGGTCACATGAAGACGGTCTACGGTCCGAGCGACTCGAAAGAGTATCTCGGCAACGTTCTCGACCGATACGTGACCCGACACGAACTGCCTCACGGCAAGGGCCTCGAGGTCGAACTGTGGTCGTTCTTCCTTCACTACTTCGATCGCCCGGAAGCGATCATCAAGCTCAACGTCGCCTGATCGACGACGCCGACGCCCGGCGGTCGGGAGGGGACGGCCGCCGTGTGGGGCGTCGGGCTTTACGGTCCGGCGCCTTTTTCCTTCCAGTAATCCTTCCGACGACGAGGTGACCAGTGTCCGGACGACGCATCTTCAGCCAGCCGATCGGCTCCGCGGGCGCGGCCGCCGACGTGTTCCCGCTCGGTGGCGCGGCGTTCGTCCTCGAGGTCGGAGCGAACTGGGTCGAACTCGACTCGCAGGGCTACGACGTCGTCCTCGTCCGCGTGCCTTCCGATGCTCGCCGCGTCGTCTACCGCTCGACATCCGACGGCGCCGACCTCGCGGGCACGCCGGCGACGGAAGAGCAGATGGACACCTCGTTCCCCGTCGATCCGGGGACCGTGCCCTGGGGGACGGATCGCGACGTGTCGGAGGCCTCGCGCACGCGCTACTGGCTCGCGATCGACCCGACCGACGCCACGCCCGATCTTGCGGCGGTCGCGCTTGTCCGTGTCCTGCTGCCGGGAGTCGGTCGATGAGAGGTATTCCGCCGAGAGCGGCCGCCGGGGTCGATCCCGCGCTCGCCGCGAACGTCGAGGCGCTCGACGAGACGGTCAACGGCGACGGTCCGGGCGCGATCCCGACGCGCATCGAGTCGCTGCAATCGAACGTCTTCACCCGTCTCCTGAAGGAAGACGTGGTCGACCTCGTCACGCTGGCCCCTGCCGTCATTTCCGCAGTGCGCGTCTCCGCGTCGGCGACCAACTATGATGTCCTGCCCGCCGCACCCGCCAACGCCACGCACGTTTACTTCGTAGCAGTCAGCGGCGGCGCGAGCGGCTGCGCGACGATCGGCACGACGGCGCCCGGCAGCAGGCAGCCCTCCGGCGGCGCACCCGGACGGGTCGCGCGGTCGAGGATGATCCCTCTTGTCGAGGTGGCGGCAGCCCAGACGAAATTCGCGCTGACGATCGGTGCCGGCGGTGCGGCCGCGACCGCCTCGTCCGGAACCTCGGATCGCGTCGTCTCGAACGCCGGCGGCGACACGACGGTATCGTCTCCCGCCTACGGCACGCTTCGAGCGCTCGGCGGCCGGAATACGCCGCCGAACGCGAACACGATCGACGGTTACGGCGGCACCACGGTCCGTGCTGACCCGCGCGCGATTTCCGAACAGCAGATGCCGAGTCCGTATCCTCGCTCGATCCCCGGCCGGGGCGCGGAGGTCGCCACGAACACGCCGGCGGTCGGTCAGTCCGGGTCGTGGGGCGAAGGTCCCGGTGCTGGCGGCGGTGCCGGCTACTCGCTGAACGCCAATTCCAGATACGACGGGATCGGCGGGTACGGCGGCCGCGGATACCGCCGCGAGGACAAGGATCACCGGAACGATACCTCGCCCTATTCCAAGGACGGCGGGTATCCGTCCGTCGGCATGGGTTTCGGGTATGCGTCCGCGGGTGGTGCGGGCAGCAGTAGCGATCCCGGCTACTACGGCGGAGGCGGCGGAGGCGGCGTCTCGATGGACAGCAACAATAGCGCTCGAAACGGTGGAGCCGGCGGATTTCCCGGCGGCGGCGGCGGAGCTGCCGCCGGAGCCGTATCGGCGAGCACGACCGCGACGGCGAACGCGCCATCCGGAGCGGGCGGCAACGGATGCGTCGATATCTACTACTGCCGCCTGAAGGACTACTGAAGATGAAACTCTTCCTGCTCGTCGAAGACGAGGCCGTTTCGAATATCATTGTCGGTCGCGACGATTACGGCTCCGAAAACCCGGCCGCTGTCGAGCAGACCGGCGACCTCGACGGCGTCGCGATCGGCTGGTACCGGCACCCCGACGGAACCTTCCACCCCGGCCCATTCGAAGCGCCTGCGGAGGAGTGATCGTGCTCCGCAACCCCCTCTTCGATATGGTCGCCCAGACCGTCTCCGCGTCCGCCCTCGCGACGCCCGCGATCGTCGTCGTCGCCGGCGTCGAGTATCCGACCGGCCTGACGGGCGGGCCAGAGGACCAGGAAAAGGACCTCTCCGACATCTCGTTCACGTCGTCCGCGCTGCGCGTCTCGTTCCCCGTCGCCGACGTCGCCGGCGAGCCCTCCGCGCACGACGAGGTCCGCGTCGACGGCAAGAGCTACTGGATCCGGAAGATCCGCCGGCGGCACGAACTCTGGCAAGCCGAACTGACGGAGAGACGACCCGCATGACGCACGTCCGCGATCAGGTCTGCGACATCGTCTGCGCCGGCATCCGGACGGCCGTGCCGGAATTCCGCGCGGTCCACCGCGATTTCGTCTTCGGGTGGGACGAGAAATCCTTCCCTGTCTGCCTCGTCATGCCGAAGCAGACTCGGATCGAGCCGGCCGAGGGAGGCTCGGACTACGAACGCGAGATCAGGTCGACGACGGTCGAGATCGTGTTCGTGGATCGCGCTGACGCCCAGACGTCCGCCCAGGACCTGAAGGATCGCATGGGCGATCTCGCGGCCAAGATCGAGTCTGCGATCGACGCGATGGACCGGGACGAGGATATCCCCGTCCTGATGTCGATCATCGGCGATTCGAACGTCGACGACTTCGCCGAAGGCGTCGACGAACTGCTCGTCGTCGAGGTCCTGACCGCCGACGTCGCGTACCGGACCGTCCGCGGGGACGCGACCGCGCTCGTCCGCTAGCCCCGATCGTCAGGTATATCCCTGCGCCTCGCGTGAGAGCGTGCGCCCGATGCAGTCCGTCGGTCGCAGGATGCGGCCGTCCCACCGCGACGAGGGATCCCGCACATGGCCGGCACGCCGACTTTTCGCCCGCTCTCCGAAAGCCTCCGGTACCGGCCCAAGGGCCAGGCGCTCTTCACGATCGAGGGGAGCGACATCAGGCAGAAGGTCGGCGACTACGAAAGCCTGAATCTGTCGTTCGAGATCGAAGAGACGGACGACTACAGCAACGAGTATCCCATCCGCACGAAGACCGGTTCCGAGGTCACCCAGGCCGACGTCTCCGTCTCGTTCGCCTCGCGCATGCTTCCGCGCCTCATCCGCCAACTCATGTACGGATCGGCCTCCGGACTGACCATCTCGCAGGCGGCCGCCGCTGCCGAGGTCGTCGACGTCGCGAAGATCGCGGTCGACGAGATCGCCCGGCTCGCCCATCGCAAGATCACGGACTGCCTCGTCACGGACGCCGCCGGCGCGATCACGTACGTCGAAGGCACGCACTACAAGTGTGACCGCGAGGGCGGTTTCGTCGAGATCCTCGCGCATCCGGTCGGCGCCACCGTGACGATCGAGCCGGACGGCCGCGAGACCGCTGCGGTGCAGATCACGTATGACGCCGACGCGATCACCGACGCGCCGGTCTTCGGGATCCTGTCCAACCCGTCGATCGTCGTGCGCATCGAGTTCCTGCAGAACATGCGCCGCGGCCCGCAGTCCGAGATCGTGCTCAATCGCGTCCAGATCCGCGTGGACGGCGACGTGCCTCTCGCGGCCGACGGCGAAGACAACGCGAGCATCACGTTCACCGGCAAATGCCTGCCCGACACGTCCCAGCCGGCCGGCCTCGAGATCGGCTACGCGATCGACCGCATCACGCGCGGCGTCTGATCCCGATCCTTTCGGCGGGGTCCGCTCCGCCGTCCTTTCCCACGCCCCCTCCGAAGGAAAACCGCATGTCCGAGAAGACTGCTCTCCAGACGTCGTACGATGCTCTCACCGCCGCCGTCGGCGCCCGCAGGAGCGAGGAAGTCAAACTCTCGTCCGGGGGCTCGATCATCGTCCGCGGCATCACGGTCATGGAGTTCATCAACCTCCTCCGTCGCTTCCCGTCGGCTCGCAGCCTGATCCTGTCGTGGGTCGGCATGATGGTGACCGAGGACGGCGACGAGGAAGAGGACGAGGATCGCGACGACAACGCGAAGCTCATGACCGCTCTCTTCACCGCGCTTCTCGACGAGGGGCCGGAAGCGATCAGCGTGCTCGTCGCCAAGGCGATGGGCGGCGAGAGGGACGAACGAGTGGTCGCGAAGATCGCCGAATTGCCGGACGACGATCTCATCCTCGCGCTGGAAGCCGTGATCGGGCTCACGATGCCGAACGGTATCTCGGATTTTTTCGGCCGGTTCGCCCGGATCGCGGCGCGACTCGGGCTGAAGCCGGAAGAGCCGGCGGAAGCCGCGGAAGTCCCGGCCGCGGCCTGACGCGAAAGTCGCCGGAAGTCGTCCTCGCGAAGTCGCTGATCCGCCTGCGGGCGCGCGGGCACCCGGTCGCGGAGATGACGATCGGCGAGGTGTTCTTCGCCTCCTTGATCGACGGCGAGGACGACGATCGCGACCTCGATCTCGCGGCCCTCGCGGCCCGGCTCGGGCAGGCCGACGAGAAAGGCTGGAAGAAATTCTTCCGGGACCGGGAGTAGACCGTGAAAAAGCGCATTGCGGACATTGTCACGAAATTCAGGGCGGAAGGCCTTGGAGAAGTGCGTGCCGCTCTGCGCCGCCTCTCGGACGAGACTCGCCGCGTCTCGCGCGACACCGACCGCAATATGGGCCGCCGCGCCTTCAACGGGTTGCGCACGGGTCTCCAGGCCGCCTCGCGCGGAATGCGCCGCCTAGGCACGGAAGCCCGCGCCGCAGGTCGTCAGATCACTAGCGTCATGCGGGGTGCCGGCAGAGCCGTGGCCGCGGTCGGCCGACAGGTTTTCAGTAAGAAAGGAGCCATCGCGGCCGCGCTCGGTGCTGCCGGCGGCGCGGCATACGGCGCGTTTCCGCTCGTGCCGGGGTTCGGCGCCCTCGGTGCGGCGGGATTGGCCGGTGTCCTGACTTTTCAAGACACGAAAGAAATTCGGCAGGCCTCGAGCCTGCTCGGCGTAGATCCTGCGGTCGCGTCGGAATGGCAGTACCTGGGCGATACCGTGGGCTTAGCATTCGGCGACGTCTTGGGCTCGATGCAGGGCCTCGGCCAGGCGATGATAGATTCGCTTGATCCCTCGTCGGACATGGCTGCCATCTTCAAAAAATTGGGGGTCTCGGCGAAGGACGGATCCGGCCGGCTGCGCAACGTCTCTCACGTCATGACCGACCTCGCGAGGCGCATGCAGGGCCTGTCCAAGGGGCAGCGCTTCTTCGTGCTCAGCCAGATCTTCGGCGAGGGCGACGCGCTGAAGCTGACGGAACTCTTCGACAAGGTCGGTAAGGATTACGGCAAGCTTCAAAAGGAGTTCGAGGCCCGGAAGCGGGACAAGCTTTTCGTGAGCCGCGAGCAGATCGACGCGATCATGAAATTCCGCTCGAACATGAGCGACTTGATTCTCGTCTTCAAGGCCTTCGCGAGGGAGCTTTTTCTCACGTTCGCGCCGTTCTTCGAACGGTTGATGAAATCCTTTGAGGTTTTCTTTCGGAACCCCCAGAACCGCGCGAAAGTCATCCAGAAGTATTTCGTGTCGCCGTTCATCCGGGCGCTGATGCTTCTGCGCGATTTCGTCAAGGTCTTCACGGGCTTCGACATCTACGGGCCCCTGTTTGGTCAGGGAGCCACGAAACTTCGCGTCGTCAACGACTGGCTTTACACGCTAAAATGGTGGCTCGGGCAGGCGTGGATCGTGGGCAAAGGGCTGGCCTTTCTCTTCATCTCGGTCGGCTGGGCGCTCCTCGACCTCTCGCGAATCATCGACGAGTTCATCCGGAAATCCACTGGCTTCTCGATCAGCCAGTGGCTCGCCGGCGGCAGCGCGGACGATATCGCCGGGTTCTCACGCGACCTCGGCATGATCTTCCGGAATTTGTTCAAGCAGGACTTCATCGATCCCGCCTCGCTCGAGACGCCTCTCGGGCAAGCGGCTGGCCGCGGCGTCGCAATTCTCCGGCAGACGTTCGACGACTTCTTGATTTACCTCGAGGACCGCGTCGCGGCCCGTTTCAAGCAGGTTTTCGACACGATCTACAACGTCGCGATGTACATCGATCGAGCCATGAAGGAAGTCGACAAGGGCCTCGCGGACGGCACCGGCTTCGCGAATCTGGAGACCTCGCTGGGCCAAATCCTGATGCTTTTCGCGCAGACGTGGCCGGCGATCGGCGCGTTCGCGGAGGCGATCAGGCAGGTCTTCTTCCTAGGCGAGAAGGCACCGTCCGAAGGCTTCCAGTGGATGGAAGACATCCGCACGATCTTCACCAACCTCGAACTCGGCGAGGCGTTCACTTTTCTCCTTCAGAAGCTCGCGTTGTTCAGCACGTGGGTCAAGGAAACGATCCCGAAACTGGACGATCTCGCGAAGGAATGGTTGGGCGTCAACGCGGCGGCGGCGTTCTTCCTCGCGCTGTTCGGCTTCGGCATTCTCAGGAAGGTCATCGGCGCCATCGGCGGCATGATCCAGGGCATCAACAAGCTTCTGGACGGCATCCGTGCGTTCCGCCGCCAGTGGCGGTGGCTCAGGACGGCGCTCGGCCTCCGAAACGTGGCGATCGGCGGCGCGCTGATGACGGCCGGCAAATGGATGCTCGTCATCGCCGCCGCGGTGGCGGCCATCTACTGGGGGATCGACAACCTCGCGAGCGGGCTGCAGTGGATCGCCGACCTCTTGAAGGATATCCTGCCGCAGTTTCAATATGTTGCCGATTTCGTAAAGAACTGGCGCGACACTCTCGGGGGGTGGATCGAGTACATCCCCGGCGGATCGTACCTGACCGAGGCGAAGGGGGAGAGCAACCCCGTTCGCGTCGCGGGCCGCGGTATCGCGGACTGGTTCATGGGGCGCGAGGGCTTCGAACGGGACTCGATGTCGTCGGAATCGCTGCGCAACGCCGACCTCCTCGCCGCGCTCGACAACTCCGGAAAGGTCGAGCAGGCCGTCGAAGACGCGGCGAAAGCCGTCGCCGACAAGCCCGTGAAGTCCGACAAGACGCCCATCGTGCTCAACCTCCCGGACGCTTCGGTCAACCTCGAAGCGACCGAGGATGAGGCCGACAAGCTTCTACGCTCGACGTCGCTTCTGATCGGGGGAATCTGATGCAGGCCCTTCCCGAGATCTCCATCCTTTTTCCAGGCCTCCGCATCCCGCGCCGCGCCCTCGTCGGCGCCCGCGAACGGCATTCGCGTGACGGGGAATACGAAACCGCCCGCACCTGGAACGGCGCCGCGGTCAGTCTCGCGCCGTCGTGGGGCGAGAAGGTCAACATCTCCATCTCGAACGACGGCGAGCGCGTCTGGACCCCGAGCACGGACAACCTCGTCGTCGGCCAGCAACTGACGCTGTGGTCGTCCGTCTGGCGGACGGTCACCATCCCGCCCGGTCAGTATGCGGCCACCCTCGCGCGCGATCCCGTCCCGGGAACCGTCCACGCGACGGACGCCATGGATCCCCGGATCGAAGTCGAGAGCGCGGTCAATGGCCGGATCGCTACGATCCCGTTCCGAGGCGGGTGGACGACGGTTTCCTATCGGCCGGCCTACGACTGCATGGTCCTCGGCATCACGGAAATGGGCGCTGAGACGACGGCACCGGGGCAGTCGTGGACCCTCGAATTGACGGAGCGCTGACCCGATGAGGCTCTTCGTCGCCTACGTCCGAGACCTAGACACTGTGTTCGACCCGGCCGTCCACTGCGAGACCCAGAACGACGGCTTCAGCCTCGAACTCCGCGAGGTCGAAGGCCAGTATGCGGAACTCACGATCGAGCGACGGCAGACCGGGTATTCCATCCTCGCCGCGACCGCGCCGAAGTGCATCCTTGCCTCCTGGAGCCCGACCGGTCTGCCGACGGACGCCATGCTTTTCGCTCGCGGTCGCATGACCGAAATGCCGTCCGACCTGTTCGGCACCCGGCAATCCTTGACCTTTCTCTGCGCGCCGAAGGATATCGACGACCGCGTCCTTGCGCTCGCCAAGGACACGAAATCGCAGGGTCCGGAGACGGACCTTCTGTTCTCGGACGCGGACCCTGAAGATCCTGCCGCATACCTCCTCGGCCGGTCCGAGGTCTGGCACGTGGACGCCGCGACCCACGCGATCGCCGCGGTCGGCGAGGTCGAGGGCGAGCGCGTGCTCGACATGACCTCGACGGCGCTCGTCTCCGGCGGCCGGGTCAGCGACGGGCTCGGCGAGTTCGGGCGGCCGTGCAAGACGATCAGGGGCCGGCTGGTCGCGTCGTGGCAGCAGACTGCGTCTGGGTCGTGCGACATCGGCTGGGCGATCGGCGCGTTCACCACGCTCGATCCCTCGTTCGCGAACAACATCGGGTCGGCGATCCAGGTGTTGCCGGCCGCCGGCTGGAGCACCGGCGACGGCGGCGTAAGGTCCGACATCCGCGAGATCTCGGGCCCCCGGGTTTTCTTTGCCGCCCGCTACGAATCGGAGCATCTCGACCGCTCCGGCGTGACCGCGTCGAAATCGTATTCCGCGAACGAGGGCGATATCGTCCGGATCGAGCACGAATGCGACGTCACGCTGAGGGCGTGGCGCGTCGAAGTGCAGTCGTTTGCCATGTCGTATGATTTCTCGCAGGAACGCGAGGAGGTCGTCTACGCGGCGCTCGACCTGCCGATTCAGCAGACCGGCATCGAGGACGACGAGGACGAGGTCGTCGAGTACGCCCTGAAAGATTTGTTCAGCGACCCGACGATCGCCGAATACGAACCCGGCCAGGAATACGAAAAGGGAGCCGTCCGCCGCTACAACGGCGAGATCTGGCGGTGCCGCGAGGCTCACTATTCGACGGGCTTCGGCATGCGGAAGGCAGCGTCCGTCACGGGCTGGAAATCCTTTCGGACTGCCATCGTGCCCGGCGGTACCTACTGGGAGCGCATCGAGGAGGAGTGGGCGGTCTATCCCTCAATGTCGTCGTTCATCGATGCCGTCCGCGGCCAGGCGTGCGTCGCTCACATGATGTGCCGGCTCCGGAAAGAGGGGCTCCGGCGTCTCCGCGCGAGGCGGGTCAGCCTGCAATTCCGGTGGCAGGACGCGGCACATGTCACCCGCGCCGACAGCGTCGTCTTCCCCGGCAAATGGTCCGAAGTCGAAGACCGCGCGATGATCGGCAGGGTCACCTCGAAGATATGGACGTGGCCCGAGCGGTCCGCGCCGATGATCACGCTCGAGGTCGGCGTGTCCTTCGGCGACGGCTCCGAACGCGGCGACGACGAATCCTTCGTGGACGACGGCTACATCGCGGACGGCTATGGCGCTTCCGGGTTCTCGGCGCGATCGGGCATGGAATGGTACGTCGATGCGGACCCCGTCGAAAGCCGGGTGCCCGTCAATGCCCTCAGAACGACGTGGTCCGTGCAGTCCGTCCGAAAGGGCGGCCAGCGTGAAGAGCAGACCGCCGCCGCCAATCTGCTCGCGATCAATGGCAAAGAAATCCGGGACGCGCCGGTGATCCGGCCGACCTGGGGTGTCGTCCGCATGAAACCGCTCGAAGCGACGGATACCATCCGCCGCGAGATCGATGTCGTGGGCGCGCTCGCCGGCGGCCCGCAGGGGGTATTGCTGACATGAGTGCATCGACGAGCAAACGCCTCGGCCGCCTGGTCGCCCGTATCGCCGAAGAACGCGCCGTGCGGGGGCGAACGAAATCGATCGCGCGGCCGCGGACGGTGAAAGCACTTGTCGCAGGGCTCGAGGATGCGCCGCAGACGCAGGGCTCGGCGGCGGAGATGAATCGCTACGACATCTCGCCGCCACTGCCTGCCGCGACCCGACAGCACCTGCGCCGGATCACCGATGCCGAGGGCGCCTGGATCGGATCCGCCGTCGACACGACGGGGCTGATCGTCCGCCTCGAGCGCGGCGTCGACTATGCCGGCATAGCGACCGAGGGCTCCGGCGGCCTGCTGGCCGGAACGGTCGAGACGAAGCTCGAGCCGGAAGAGAAAAGCATGCTCGACCGCGTGTTCGAGGTCGAAGGCTTCGAGGCGAGCGACGAGTTCTGAAGGAGTAGGTAAATGGTTGAAGTTCTTACGCGAACCGCCAAGGGCGCTCCGCTGACCTTTGCGGAAATGGACACGAACCTTACGAACTTGAAGGCAGCGATCGAGGCGGCCGCCGGCGGCGTCTACGCCAGCGGATACCTGCAGGATCCGGAGAGCGGGGACGTCACGTTCGTCTATTCCGACGGCACGGAAATCGGGCCGATCACCCTTCCGACGAAGCCCCTGTCCATCCGGGGAGCGTGGTCCCCCGGACTTCCGTATGTCCCCGGCGATCTCGTTCAAGCCGCCGGCGAGTCGTATGTCGTCAAGACGGCTCACGTCGCCGGTGATCTCGCTGCGGACGTCGCGGCGGGCAGGCTCGTCTTGCTCGCCGGTCGAGGCGAGGACGGCAACGACGGAGACCCCGGCGATCCGGGGAAATCCTTGCGGCTGGCCGGTGCGTGGACGGTCGGCACGGACTATTCCGTCCTCGATCTCGTTTCGCACGAAGGCTCGTCCTACGTCGCGGCCGCGGACCACGTCGCCGGCGTATTCGCGGACGACCTCGCGGCCGGCCGGTGGCAGGTGTCGGCGGCCAAGGGCGAGCCGGGCGACGATGCCGAGGGCGGCGCGGGCGGAATTCCTGACGCTCCGGACGACGGAAAGGTCTACGGCCGCAAGAGTCTGGGCTGGGAAGAGATCGTCCACCCGGAGGCGTCCGGCGGCGGCGGTGCTGCCGGCCACTGGTGGGACGAGGCCTACCGGGATGCATGGGCGACGGGCGTCGACTATCGCGCCGGCGACATCGTCGGCGGCGACCAGGTCGGCATTAACGACGGGCTCTGGGTATGCGTCTATCCGCACACCTCGAACACCGCATCTCGCCCGTCGTGGAACGCGGTCATGAACGGCGTGTGGACGCCCTTCGGATTTCCCTACCAGGGCGTCGGCATCAACGCCGCCCAGGCCAAGGGAATCAGTCACCTGCTTTTCCATTCGAAGGCCGACGGCTCGGTGGTCGACCTGCGCACGTACATCCGCGCTCTCGAAACCCGGATCGCCGCGCTCGAGAACGCGTGATCCGGGGTCAGGAGACGGCGTATACGCCGCCTCCTGACTTCAGAACGGGATCTCGTCGAGTTCCGGCGGGTGAATGTTGAAGTCCTCGTCGTCGTCGAAGTCGTCCGGTGGGTCGCCTCCGGATCCTCGCGAGCCGAGGAACGCGTCCAGCATCTTCGACCGCTCGCGTGGCTTCGGAGGTTTGGGCGGTTTGTCGGCCGGCCGGCGCCTCGGGGTGTGCTCGATCGTCGAGGACCTCGCGCGTGCGATGGCCTCGACTTCCTCGTCCGACATCCAGCCAGGCACGAATGCCTGCGTGCCGTCGGAAGCCGCGAGGCGGAAGAAGGCGGCGCTGACGATCCCATTGCCGGAAATCCTTCGGACGAACGCCGAGAAATCCTTCTCGCCGACGGTGTCCTCGGCTATCAAGCCGCCCTTGGCGATCGCGACCTCGAGCGTGGCGGCCGCGCCCTTCTCCAGTTCCTCTTGTAGCGACGAGATCTCATCGACAACGATGCCTTCCGGGACGCGGTCGCCGTAGATGTAGAGGGAGGGGCGGTCGTCGCGCCAGATCGGGCGCAGGCGAGCCGCAGCCTGGGTCAGTTCCTCGTCCGCGATCGCTCCGAGAAGACGTCTTCCGATCGTTCCGGAATATGTCATCGTCGGGAGATAAACGTCGCTCCCGTCCCGCATGGCAATCCGGCGGCTCTCCGTCAGATACGGGATCGGCTCGCCATCGATCGTGCCGGTGCCGTTCGGATCTATGCGGTCCTCATCGCACCTCGCGGCATGCGCCAGTGCCGCTACCTGACCGTCGATCGACACGGGGTTGGGATACTGGACGCCGAAGATCAGGCACGCTGCGTGGCGCTTGGCCCAGTCCTCGCCTCTTAACGCGCCGAAATGCAGGAAATCCACGTTCGCTGGGGCCGCCCAACCGTCGATCAGAAGTTCGCGAACCGCTTTCGGCGTCACGACGAGGATCCGCCCTTCGCCGAATGCGGCCGCCTTCCCGACGATCTCGCGGCGGGTGTCGGCGAGGAGCGCGGCCTTGTCCTTGCGGACGGATTCTGAATCCTTGTCCTTCACGACGTATCGGGACTTGGTGAACGTGCACGTTCTCGCCGATCGCCCGTTCTCGTCGAGCGGACGGAGGGACGGAACCAGCGTCGTCCTGAAGTCGGCCTGGACCGACGCGTCCTTGCAGATCAACGTCCGATCCTCCCCGAGTATGACGCGCATCGTCTCCTCGTCGCCCGACGCGTCGAGGAAGAGGACCGGCTTGTCCGCGAAGCGGAAGTCGCGGATCCAAGAAATCTGGACCTTCCCGTCCGCGAGCGGCCAGACTCGGTTGTCGGATCGAAGGTCCTCGATCTCGTTTCCGCCGCGGTGCTGCAGGATCTCCCGGACGCGCTCGTCGAGGAGCTTCCACATCCGGTGTTCCTCTGCCAGCGACTCCGCGATATCGCCGGTCTCGGCGGCCGCCATCTCGATGGCTTCGCGAAGCGACGTCTGCGGCGTGACCTTCGCCGGCGACTGCCGGGCGCGGGAGCAGATCCGGAGCGCGATCTCGAGATCGGCGAGACGCTCCGGGGAGGACGCGATCGTCTCCGCCGCGTCCCGGCGTGCGTCCCAAGCCTCGATGACCGATTTCACCAGCCGCCGGCGCTGGTCGCGCCAGCCCGCCGTGATCTTCAGCGTCGCGTTCTCGCCGGCGTTCTCGTCTCCGCAGAGCGCCTTCCTCTCGGCTTTCGTCAGCCTCGGCGTCGCGCGATCGCGGAGCAGGACCTTTCGGTCGAACGTCCGCTCGACGAGGAGGTTGCCGGCGATGCTCTCGTCGACGACCACCGCGCGGACGTTCTTCATCTTCTCGGGTACGGGCGACGTGCCGTACGCGTGCACGGTCACTATGAGGTCGAAGCGGTCGAGCTTTTCGAGGCGCTCGATGAACGCGCACGACCGTACGTCGGCCGGCCGATCGGGGTTCTCTGGGTGAAAGCGGCACCAGACGTCGCGCTTCTCCCCTCGGATGTCGACGAGTTCGGTATGACACCCGCCCGAGGCGGAGATGCCGGCACTCTGAAGGACTTCGGCACGCTCCCGGTAATCCTTCGCGCATCCCCCGAGTTCGTGAGCGCGCCCATAGTGGTGGATGACGTCGAGGCCCAAGTCCTCGGCCTTCTGAGCGACCTCGGCCGCGACCCGGTGATGCGGAAGGATCATGAGGATCGGATACCGCCCGTGCTCGTTCTTGAGCGAGACGATCGCTTCCAGCACCTCGTTCCGGCGCGCCGTCTTCAGAAGATTCGTGGTCTTACCGAGCGACGCGCTCGCCTTGAGTAGCCACGCCGGGAGCTTCATCGGGTCGAGCCGCTCGTCTTCCGGAAGTGCGTTCCATGCCGCCGATGCGAGCAGGAAGTCGAGGATCGTCGACGACACGATCTCGCTCGCCTCCGTGCGCTTCTCGTTCCGCTCGTCCTTCGTCGGCTCGACGACCTCGCGCTTCTCCGCCGCCCACGTCATTCCCTTCGGCCCGGACCGCGCCCTTTCGATCATGCGTCCCGGAACGACCGGACGCGGCATGATGCCGTTGTTCGTGACGAACTCGGCGGCCGCCAAGGTCTTCCTGCGCGCCTCGGTCCGCACCCACCCGGAATGCCGCTTGTGATCGGTCTTGATCCTCGCAACCGCTTCGGCCGTCACCGCCACAACCAGCGCCTGCCGCCCTTCCGGGGTCCGGCAGAGCAGCGCGTTCGCGAGGCACGTCCTCTGTGCCAGCGCGAACAGGTATTTCTCGCGCCCGTCGACCACGATCCCGTCCGCGTCGGTCGTCCATTCATCGGACAGCGACCGCATGCGCGGCACCGCGACGTCGCCCGCCGCGGCGGTCCACTCGATCTCGACGCCGGGATCGAGCTTCATGGACGCCGGACCTTTGACCCGCCTGATCTCCTGGACGGCCGCGAGGAACGCCTCGATCTGCTCGGGTGTGACGAGAGGCGCCGATTCGGGACCGTGCGTCGACGGCGAAGCGCCGCGCATCCATGAGAAGCGGTCTTCGGTCTTGTGATGCCGGCCGTTGACGGTCTGAACGCGCCCCTGCCCGAGTATCTCGATCTGATGCTCCGAAAGCGTCTCGCCGTCATCTTCGAGAAGACGGAACGAACGATTCGGCGGAATGAGGTCAGGAGACGCGACGCGGTAGAAGATCGCGGCTTTAGGATAGTTGCCGACGCGTACGAACTCCGTTCTGCCGAGATGCTCGTCGGCCGCACTCTGGATCGACCACGAAAGCATCTCGTCCGTGACGTCGATATCGACGACGAAGGTGCACGCGCTCGCGCGACCGAGAACGACCGCGGCGTTCATGCCGATCGCCTGGCGCGCCCAGCGACGGACCGTTTTGACGTCGGGAGCCTCGTTCTGGAACTTCTTCCACGACAGGCGTTCGCCGTCGACTTTCGCCGGGCGCCTGCCATCCTGCTCCTGAGGGATGACCGCCCAACCCTTCTTCGCGATCAACGGCCCGAGATAGCCGAAGATGACTTCGCCGAAGCGCGTCGAGACGATCTCCTCGCCGTCGAGCGCGGCGACGGCGCCGAAAGCGCCGAAGTCGTCGTCGTCATAATCGTCATCATCGTCGTCGAGATCGACCGGGCGGCGGACGGGCAGCGTGGGCTTCGGCGCCGAGGCGGCGCTTTCCTTCGGAGTCGCCTGGTCTGCGGGCGTCGGATCGATCTCGATGTCGGCCGGAAAATCGTCGCCGGCGGCCGCTTTGAGAATCGAGAGAGCATCGCGAGCATATGCGCGAGCGGCCTCCTCGGTGGCGGCCTCTTCGGCAATCTCTCTCTCGCTCCGGTACCTCGGCTTGCGCGGTGCACGGGGCTGCTCGGCCATCGGGTCGAGGTCAACGAGGTCGCCTAGAAGATATCGGGGGTCGTGTTCGTCGTACATCTCGATCCGCGGGGTACACAACTGAAGCTTGTATTCGGCGCGACCGTTTGCCGGTCGTCGTTATCGTCAAGATGCTCCGCGATTCGGCTTGCCGCAATAGCCGTCTTCAAGAAAAACGCTTGTCAACATCGCTTCTGAGTGCTGTCAACATCAACAACGGCGTGTTCCAATACGCCGGACGCCCCATCCGATGGGCGGTTGGCATGTATTAACGAAGAAAATCTATCGAATTGCACATAAACCGGTTGCGCCTTGCTCGCGGACCTGCATCCTCATGATCGATAGGACGAAATTCCGATTCGCTCGGGTTCGTCCGGCGCCGGTGGGGACCGGCGGCGAAGGGGTGAATTGGGGAATGCGTGCACGACCGGCGTCCGTCGAGACGCTTCTGGAGACTTTGTCGGTGGCTCTTGGGGACGAGATTCGCCGTCGAGGGATGACGTATGCCGACGTCGCGAGGCGGCTGCGGTGGACGCGGCAGCGGACGCATGACTTGAGGGCGTTCGTCGACGGCGATACGCGAGCGCTCGGCGTCGAGGCGGCAATGCGCGTCTCGCAGACTCTGGGCGTGCCCGTCGTGCTCAGCGTGGGGCGGCCGCCGCTTCCGGATCGGCGGGTCGCGGCATGAACTTCCGTGTCTACGAAGTCGCGTCCGCACTCGCCCAGGAATACGGCGTCCCGGCCGCCCATGTCGCCGCGATCATCGAAGTTGAATCCGCCGGCGTCTACGACCCATGTTCGATCCGCTTCGAAGGCCATTATCTCTACCGGCTTCTCTCCGGTGCCGCTCGCGATCGCGCCGTGGCCGTCGGCCTCGCACATCCGAAGGCCGGTCGGGTGAAAAACCCGCGCTCGATGTCCGCCCGCTACAAGATGCTCGACCGCGCGATCGCGATCGACCGCGACGCCGCGATCGAAAGCACGTCGTGGGGCGTCGGGCAGGTCATGGGTGCCCATTGGCAGCGCCTCGGCTTTGCGTCCGCGGACGCTCTTCGCCGCGAAGCGCTCTCGGGTCTCGAGGGTCAGGCGCGTCTCATGATGCGGTACGTTCGCGTCTTCGGCCTCCTCGATGAACTCTCGACCGGCGCGTGGTCGCCGTTCGCCCGCGGCTACAACGGCCCCGGCTATCGCGCGAACCGCTACGACGAGAAGATGGCGGCCGCCGCCCGGCGCTACGGCGGCCAGGTCGCGTCCGCCGACGGCATGCTCCGGATGGGAGCGAAGGGCGCCCGCGTCCGCGAGCTTCAGGGATTGCTCGCCCGCGCCGGTTACGCCGTCCGGGTCGACGGGGATTTCGGCCCGACGACCCGGTCCGCCGTCCGAGCGTTCCAGCGGTCCCGAAACCTATCGGTCGACGGCGTCGCCGGGCCAGAAACCTTGCGGTCGCTGTCCGCGCTGAAGGTTTCGCCGGAGGAAAACGTCGGCAAGGCATCGCTCACGGACATCCCGCACGTCGAGCCCGTCGCCGGCGCGATCGGCGGGGCGGCGACGATCGGCGGCCTGAAGGACTCGATCGAGGCGGCCGCCGGCCAGATCGGCGCCTTGGCCGGCTATTCGTCGGTTTTCGAAACCGCGGCATCCGGACTAGTCGCCGTCGCCGGGCTGATCGGGGTCGCGGCCGCGGGGTACGCCGCCTGGCAGTGGATCCGCTCGAACCGGACGTTCGAGGGGGTGTCCGCGTGACGCGCCGTCTCGAAGACGATGAGGACCTCTCATTCGGCAACGGCGACCTGTCCGTTATCGACAGTCGATCCGGTATCCGCATCGTCGACCACGACGCGCTGATCACCTGGAACGACCTCGATGAGATCGCCGACGCCGCAGCGACCCGGATCCCGGCGCACCGCTTCTACCGCGCGATCGCGAATGGGGAGACCGACGATGCTGCCTGAGTTCGTCGCGTTCGTCGTCCTCGCCCCGGCCGTCGCCGGGTTCCTCTTCATGCGCAAATGCGCCCCCTCGAAAGGGATCGACTGGTGAGCAAGTACGTCATCGCCGCCCTCGCGGCCGCTGCTCTCGCGTGCTGTGGCTACGCGGTCTACCAGCAGGCAGCCGCCGCCGCGCTCCGCGTCTCCCTCGTCGAGACGGAAGCCGACCTCGCCGACGCTCGCGCCGGCCTCGTGGTCTCCGAAGCCCGCCGTCGAGGCGCAGAATCCGCGCATCGCGAGACGCTGATGATCCTCGCCGACGAAAGAGCGGCCGCCGACGCCGCGCAGGACGAGATCGCCCGCCTTCGCGACCGGATTGCCAAGGATGCGGGGACGGACCGCGACGCGCCGACCGCGCCCGTGCTCCGTGACACGATCCGCGGCCTGACGAGGACTACGTTCGAAGGCGTCACGGAAGTCTGGACGTTCGTCAGCGTCGTCGCAGGCCGCGTCGAGAAGGTCATCGAGATCCCGAGCGAAAGCCTCTGCCTCGCGCTCGTCAACGTCGCGATCGCCGACATCTTCGGACGCCCGGAATTCGAAGAGCGTCTGCGCGGCCGCGTCTCTCTGACATGCGCACCGACGGCCCCGAGGAGGTCCGCATGACCCGCCGCTGCTGTACCTGCCGCCCCGATTCCGACCTCGCGGAGTGGAGCCGCGTCTGGCTCCGTCTATGCGCCGGCGGCGCCTGTCTCGCCATCGGAGGCTACGCGATAACGGCGGCTATCTCATTGATATTGGGATGGTTTCTTGGATGAACGACGCGAAGACGCCCGTATCGTTCGCTTTCCGCGCACGCAATGCCGCCGTGGCGGCCGACATCGAAAGGAACGCGATGAAGAAGTTCGAGGGGATCATGGGCTACGCGCTCTTCACCGACCTGTCGACCGAGAGCGAGCCCGAACTCGTCGCGTTCGGCGAGGACGTAAGCGAGATCGCCGACGACTATGCATGCCGTCGGAACGCGAGAGCCGAGGATTGCGAAGACTGGTTCGAGAGCCCCCCGGGCACTCTCGTCGCGGTGGATACCGGGGGCGATGTCGTCGTCCGTCGGGCAGTCTACGACCAGGCGTCCGACGACTGCTTCATCTCGACGGAGGTGACGGCGCGATACGCGTGGGAAGCAGCATGATCCGCGCCCTAGCCGCCCTCGCGACCGCGCTCGCGATCTCCGGCTGCACGACGACGCGGACCGTTCTGGTGCCGCCGCCGTCTCTCGCCGATCGGATCCCGCCTCAGCTTCTCGCGTGCCGCGACCGGCCGGCCGCGGGCGATCTCGCGAGGCAGAGCGACGTCGCGCGGTGGGTCGTGGAGATGGATGCCGCCGGGGAGGACTGTCGGCGCAAGGTTTCAGCAATCCGGTCGATCGTCGAGCGCGACGGCCGTCAGACAGAAGGAGAGTGAGCATGAAGACGATATTCACGGTCGAACACCGCGACGGGCAGCATCCGCTCGTCGGGTTCACGGACGCCGAGGGCTACGTGCTGCCGCCGCGGCCGGTCTCGTCCATCGAGTTCGAATTCGACGATCGCTTCACCGTGCGCGGGATCGAAGAGGTCGTGAAGCGCGAGCAGGCGGAACCCGAAGCCACCGAGGACCCGATCGATCTCCATACCCGCATCCGCGAGATGCTCGAGACCGCGGCAGCCGCATATCGGCTGTCGCGCGATATCGGCGGAGACGGCAAGGACGCGGCGAGGATGGCCCGGACCGCGGACGATCTCCACGCCGAGGCTCGTCGCCTAGCCGGGCTCCAGGAGGCCGTGTGATGGTTGATGCGTCTTGGAGCAATCGCCCGCTTCCACGAATGGAGTTCGGCCTCTTCACGGACGAGGCTGGCGCTCCCGAATGGCGCGCCATTCGCGCGATCGCCGATCTCGAGGCCGCCGCCGCGACGTCCAAGGCCACGCTCAACGAGATCCGCTCGCGCGGAGCAGTCGCTCCGGCCGGCGCTTCCCGCCAGGTCCGCCGGCGGCTCGAACGCAATGGCGGCCGCGACGCCGGATATCTCGGCGCCGTCGATCGGGCGAAGCGCGACCTGCGGAACGCGGAAGATGATCTCCGGGACGAGAAGCTCCGGCGGGCGGGGGTCGTCGAGAAGCCGACGCTTGTCCGACCGTCGATGAACATCTGGCAGCGCTGGCAGCGCGAGGCCTGAAACGAGGAAGCCCGGCTGAGGGGAAAGCCGGGCTTCGAGAATTCTGGAGGGGTGTCGGATCAATGCGCGGGGGCGCGGTCCGGTTCCCGACGAGGGGATATGAAGAGTGAGCGGGGATCCTAACAACCAGCCGCCGCCGGCGCCTCGCGCATTCGCGTGGGGCACGGTCGCGGCCGTTCTGACGGCGATCGCCGCGCTCGTCGCGTCGACCGGGGGCTTCGTCAGCAACATTTCCGACGCCTGGGACACCGGGAGCCAGTCGTCTGCGCAGATCGACACGATCGATCAGCGGCTGAAGATCGTCGAGGAGATCGTGCCTCAGATCGAGGCAGTTCGTGCGACGGCCGAGCGTCTGTCGGACGACATGAAGACGCGCATCGTCGAGGCGCAGCGTGCCGGGCAGGACGTCTCCGAACTCCGCCAGAGCCAGCGGGAACTCGAGCGGCAACTGATCCACCTGCGCGTCCTCGTCGATGCGATGCGGGGGGAAGGCTGATGCGCGCGAAGGCTAAGCACATCTCGCCCGTCTCCTACCTGGTCGCCGCCGGCGCGCTGATCGCCGGCATCGTCGTCGCGCAGACGCCGGCGCAGGTCTATGCCGATCCGGCCGGCTACACGGTCAGCCGCCTCGTCGACGAGAGCGGCCACGATCGCGTCGTGGTCGACGTCGACGTCCTTAAGCTTCTGTCCTGCGACCTCGAAAGCGGCCGGGGCCCGGTCTGGGTCGACTTCTCGGATCCGGACGACGTCGGCGTTCCTCCGCCTTCGCCGTTCTTCCGGCCGGACGGGACGCAAGCCGGCAAGACCATGGGCGCGGCCGGCGACACGATCCCGATCCGTGGCTACTACGCTCTTGTCCCGAGCAAGCTCGCCGACGGCGACGGGTCCTGGACGGTCCGCGTGCCCTGCCAACTCTGGACGCTGGACGACGCGGGGAACCGGGTCTGGGGGCGGAAAGTCGTGGCCTCGTTCGGTCCGCTGCCGCTGCCACCGCCGGGCGCCGTCGCGACCGATCGAGGCCTCGGCATCCCGCTCGGAGACCTGCGATGAGCCCCGTCACCGATCACGCCGCGGTCCGTTTCTTCGAGCGCGTGCACCACGTCGATTTCTCGGCCCTCTGCCCCGGCGCCGCCGACGACCGCGCCCGCCTTCTCGCGGTCTGCGCCGCGTTGGAGATCTCCGTCCGGGAAGCCCGCGACCTCGTCTGTCCGCCGAGGCTGCACAGGTGGATCCGGAGGGGCGCGAGCGCGGTCACCGTGGACGGCTATCGCCTCGTCTGCGACGGCCGGACCGTCGTGACGACGACAGTCGCGGAGAAGCGACGGCGGCCGCCGAGGTTGCGTCAGGGCGGCGGCGATCTGCACATGTGCGGGGTCTATGACCTCCGCTGAGCGGATCTCGGGATCATCAAGTCGCCGATCTACAATACGAATTCAGTGGACGAGGAGGATTTCGTAACAGTCCCGGACGTATCGTGGCTTCCGATAAGATGGAGGGTTACGTGCTTCCCAGTTTTCTTCTCGGCGTCGTGAACGCGATCGGAATATTCGCGCTCCTGACGATGTCGTACGGGACGCTTCTCAGGCGCGTGCCGACGCCCCTCGTCCGCAGCTTCGCGATCGGGGCGGTATTTGGTGCGGGCGCCTCTCTTTCCATAGCGAACGCCGTCGAACTCGCGCCCGGGCTGCGGGTCGACCCTAGAGCCGTCATGCTCGTCCTCGCGGCACCGTTCGGCGGAACGATGGCGGCGATCGTCTCTTCGGTCATGACCTCGATCGTCCGCGCCATCGCCGGCGGCGCGGGCATGTGGCCCGGCATCGCCAACATCTGGGCGACGGCGCTCGTCGGCGTCCTGTTCGCCTGGCTGGTCTTTCGGAACGGCAGGGCTTATTCCATGCGGCGGCTGGCGCTTCTCGGCCTCGCGAGCAACGTGCCGCTCCTTTTCATCCTTACCGTCCCGAACCCTGACGCCGTGGCGGTATTCATGCGCACGATCGGGCCGATGGCGGCGATAGACACGCTCGGAGTCGTGATCTTCGGGACATTCCTGGCGAAAGAGCATTACAGAGTCGCTCGGGCGTCACACCTCGAGCGACAGGCCAGCACCGATCCGCTGACGGGTCTGGTCAACCGCCGGAAGATGCGCTCGACGATCACCGAAATGATCGCGACGGCGCGAGTCGCGCGCACGCCGGTGTCGGTCCTTCTCCTCGATATCGATCACTTCAAGGTCGTCAACGATCGCCACGGACATTCGGCCGGAGACGCGGTTCTGCAAGGCGTCGCGGACATCGTCGCCCGCTCGGTTCGTTCCGTCGATCTGGTAGCCCGCTTCGGCGGCGAAGAGATCCTCGTCGCGCTGCCGGAGACGGATGCTCCGGAAGCGGTCGCCGCCGCGGAGCGCATCCGCCGGACGATCGGGCAGACGTCCTTCGACATCGGCGGGAAGGCGTGCCAGGTCACCGTGAGCATCGGCGTCGCCACGGCCGCAGGGTCATCCGTCTCTTTCGACGCGCTCTTCGCATCTGCGGACGAAGCCGTCTATCTGGCGAAGGAGAACGGTCGCGATCGGACTGAGATCACCGGATCGTCCGCCATCGCATTGGCCGCCTGATTAGCTCACTGAGCACATCAACGGAACGCTATCGCGTTAGCGTTCGCTTTTCATGCACGCAACTAGCGGGCGGCGAAACCCTATATTTTGCAGGGAGTTGCGCTTGATTCGTGCGGGGAATCGGGCATCCTGAAGAGGCAAACGAAACGGCCCGGGCGGTGCGTCAACACCGGATCCGGGCCTGACCTCGAACCATGGAGTAAGCCATGACCAAGGATGCCCTCACCATATCGCAAGAGCCCGTCGTTTTCATCCGGGACGGAGCAGTTTTCGCGGACTCGCGCGTCGTTGCCGAGGTTTTCGATCGCGAGCATCGCACCGTCCTCCGCGCGATCGACGCGCTGATCGCGAGCGAGCCCTCTCTGGCCCTGCACCATTTTGTGCAGGGGTGCTACGCGAACGAGAATACGGGTGCCCAGCGCCACCGCTACTTCGACATGAACCGCGACGGTTTCTCGCTGCTCGTCATGGGGTTCACGGGGCAGAAGGCCCTACGGTGGAAGATGGGCTACATCGAGGCGTTCAACCGCATGGAGGAGGAACTTCGCTGTCGACCGACCGACCTTTCCGATCCGACCGCGCTCCGGAACCTGCTTCTCGGCTACACCGAAAAAGTCATCGCGCTCGAAGCGACCGTGTCTCAGCAGGCGAAGGCGATCGAGGTCGCCGCGCCGAAGACCGAGTTCTACGACGACTTCGCTGGCGCCGACGGCCTGTACGGTCTGCAGAACGCCGCTCGCATCCTCGACCAGAGCCCGAACAAGTTCATCCAGTACCTGAAGCGCGACTTCCTGTTCTACCAGGGTGGCTCACTGGTCCCGCGGGCGCACTATAAGAAGATGGGCATCTTCGACGTGAAGTGCACGATGGTCGACGACAAGGCCCGCTTTCAGACGTTCGTGACGCCGTCCGGGATGCAGTATTTCGCGAAGGTGATCGAACGCTGGCCCGACCTGTTCGGCCACGCGAGGCTGGCGGGTTAACGATCCAGACCGGCGGCGCTTGCGACCTCGCCCGCGCCGCCCCATATCGAACAGGTTAGCCGCTGCACAAGCGGTCGCCGCCGGACAGGCGGTCGGAAGGCTCCCTCCGGGGAGCCTTTTCATTTCCCGGTCTCGCGGCGCTCGAGTTCGGCCTCTACCGCCGCACGAATGAACCCCGCCAGCCCCCGCTTTCCGACGAGAGCCTCGATCCGCGCCCGCTGATCGGTCGTCAGCCGCACGACCGTCGGCGAGACGTCCAGTGCCGGTCTTCCCATACGATTCTCCTCAAATAAACGATATCGCTTATTGACCGGATAAACGATACCGTTTATATAAGGGGACATCAAGACGCGAATACGGAAACCGCCCAAGATGACCGCCCTCCACCTCGTCCACTGCTCCCCGGTCGCCGATCTCAAGGTCACGAAAGCCCACGCTCACGCGGCCTTCGATTGCTGCCTTTTCTTCACTGGCGTCGAAGCCGATCTCGACGATGCGGAGGCTATCTGCGAAGGCGCTTACGTCACCTCGATCGACGGCGATCATATTCACGTCCTCGACGTCGAGTGGGACTACATCGCCGCTCGCGGCCTCGACCTCGACGAGCAGGCCGAACGCGACATACGGAAGATTTTCTCGCAGGCATGGGAAGCCGCCGAGGACCGCCGCGAGATGGAGTGCGAGGGCGACGACAGGGCCTTCGTCCGGCGCGAGTTCGATCCGACCGACATCCTTCGCGGCGACGAGGAGGCCTTCGTCGACGAGGACGGCAAGGCGTCGTGGGCACTCCAGCGCATCCGCGCCCAGACCGCACGTCGTGCCGGCTACACGGCGGTGAAGGACTGGGATGAGCAGGGCGACGTCTACATCGTCGACTTCGCCGAACGCGAGAACGAACTGAATGCCGGCTGGCGCTACGTTGGCCGATACTCTGAGATCTGCGGCTGAAAACGTGAATGGCTCAAGATTCGAGGTGACGATGACCGACGAACAGGCAGACGCCATCATGCTCAGACGCTTCCTAGGCGACTTCATTATGCCGGCGCAGCGGACACGGGTCATGATCGAACTCGAAGCCCGCGGATTGACGAAATACGACCCTCGCTCCTGCCGGCACTTCCTCACGCCCGCCGGCGACGCCCTCATCCGCGCTGCCACCCGCTAGATCAAAACAAGAACATTGTTTAGCCTCCGGTTCACCGAATCGGAGGCTTCTTCATGTCACGCCGCGCCCGCCCACGCCGTCCTCTCGGCCGCCTCGACGAGAAGGCCGACAACACCTCGACGCACATGCGGACGATCATCCAGATGGCGATCCTCGAACTCCCGCCTGACCTCCTGCAAAGGATTTCTGCCGGCCGTCCGAAGATCAGCCCACAGGATTACGACGCCGCGAGGCGCGAGATCGCGGAGCATCTCGTCGTCCGGATTCGCGCGATCGTTCAGTGCGAGTACGGCCGGCCGGGTGCTGCTGGAGGGCACGGCTGAAGCTAAAGTGCGCGTAAGGCCCCGGGCGGCGGCCGAAACCGTCGCCAGGGTGCGCGTAAGCGTCAGCGCCTGAAGCCCGGCGACGCGCTCGAAGACGGCGACGATCGCCGGGAGGAGATGTCGTCTCCGAGTGCCTTGAACGCCGCCATCGGATCCTCGGGCTTCTCGGCTCGGTCCTCGCGCGGCGCCGGGGTCGGAAGATCGATCGTCTTCCGCGGGTCGAAACCCGTGTCTTCAGACTGCAGCCCGCCGCCGAACCTCGCACCCGCTCGCCAGGTGTAGCCCCTCGGATTCGCGACGATCCTCGTTTCGCCGACGTCATAATCGCGGGCGACGTGGACATGCCCATGCACCCAGACGTCCGGCTTGTAGCGCGCGATCGTCTCGCCGAGATCGGACGCATACGCCCCGTCTTCGGGCTCCGTGACCTTGGCGTGCTGCAGGCTCGTCGCAAGCGGCGCGTGGTGCGTGACGACGACCGTCGGGCCGTAGAAGGGCTGGGCCAGTACACCTTCGATGTACCTCCGATGGCGGGCGTGCAGCGACTGGAGCCGGTCCGGGCGCAGGCGGCCGCGATCAGCGCCGGAGCCCGTCCGGATGTAGCGGAAGTCGTTCATGACGGCGGCCGCCTGCCGCTTCGCGACGAAATCGTCGCCGGCAACGCAGTAGTCCGTCCAGAGCGTCGCGCCGACGAACCTGACGCCGGCGAGAACGACCGTGTCGCCGTCGAGAATGTGGATCCCGTCGTCGTGCAGGCGTTCGCGGGTCCGTTCGATCTCGCGGTCGATAGAGCCGCGCCAGAAATCGTGATTCCCGGCGACGGCGACGATGGGCGTGTTCGGCAGCCGCCGGCGAATGCCCTCCAGGAGGAGACGTCCGCGCGTCGAAAGACGGCCGTCGATGTCGCCGGCGACGACGATCACGTCCGCGCCGGCGTCCTCGATCTCGAAGGGCACCTGGAGGGCCGGAGCACAGATGTCGTCGTGCAGATCGGAAAGGATATGGAGCTTAGTCATACGACATGATTCCTATTTGAGTGTCGGACGACGAGACGATACGCGGGCATTCAGCAAGAATGGACCCGCATCTTCGCGAGCAATATCTTCATGCCGACAAGGCCGAGATACCTGCGGTCTTCAATGGAAAACTGGCTCCATACTTCGACAGCGGTCTGCGCGAATTCTTCCGGTGACGTGCCCTCGCGCGACTGGATGTCCGCGAGGCGGGCAAGCGTGGCCTCAGGAATCTCGATCTGCATCGCGCGCCTCCATCCGTCGGTCATATATCTGGAGTAGTGACGCGCTGACGTCGTTTCCGACGACCTCGTCGACGCGCGTCGGCAGTCCTTCGACGACGAGGTGAAGGAGCGCCCGCCGGCCGGGCTCGGTGAGCGCGGCGAAGAGTTCGGTCAGCGCCGCAGCGGCATCGACGGGATCGACCGCGATCTCCTCGCATGCCATCGTGAAGGCGTCCTGGCGGCGCCCGCGAGCACCGGCGTTATGAGTGATCTTCATGACGATGCCCTCAGTTGATCTTGCGCTCACGCAGCGTCTCATCGAGTGACGCGTGCACGACATAGAGAATAAGCGCCTCGCCGATGACGCGCTCGATCGGGACTTCGCGGCGCTCCGCGATCTCGCGAAGGCGGGGTTCGATGTCGTCCGGTAAGTCGACGGCGAAACGGAGGATCATGCCAGCCCCCTCTTCGTCGCGAATTCGCGAAGTGCAGCCTCTCCGAGAACCCGGCGTTCGACGGCCAGGTGCGCTAGCTCCATGATCGCCCCGCGGTTCCGGATGACGAGCATGACGGCTTCCGCGTAGAGCCTCCTCATCCTCGCCTCGACGCGATCTCCGTCCGGCTGCGCCGGCGTAAGGAACCCGCCGAGGCCTCCGCGGTCCAGGCCGGCGACGAGGCCGGAAGCGGTCTCGAGGTCGCCGGCCGCGCCGATCGTGGGCTCGCCGAGAAGGACGTCTTCCGCCGCCCGGCCGGCGAGCGCGGGCAGAGCGATCCTGTAGACGTCCGCGAGGCGGCCGGCGGTGCTATCGACATCGAACGAGACATGGCCCGCCGACAGGCTGTCCACGACGATCGAGAGGGCGCGCGGGACATGACCCGACAGCATGAGCGCGATCGCATGCCCCGCTTCGTGGATCGCAGTCCTGAGGACGAGTTCCCGCGTCCGCGTCTCAGCCGGCAGCGCGACCTTCAGGATATCGGCCCCAGACACGGTACGCCGCTCGCGCCGAGCGATCCTCTTCGCCTCCCTGGCGAACCTCGCGACGTCTGCGCCCGACGCCGTACCCGCGAGCGCCGTCGCGACCGGTTCGATCGCCGACGACGGCAGATCGGGCGCGTGGTGCGCGAAGATCCGAGCGAGCGCGGCCGCATCCGGTAACGCGATCTCGAATCGACGGTCCAGGCGGCCCGAACGCAGGAGCGCGGGGTCGAGGCCGGACGCGTCGTTGCAGGCCGCGATGACGACGATGCCTTCCGTGCGAAGCGTGCCGTCAAAACATTCGAGAGCGGTGTTGACGATCGGGCGCCAGTAGTCGTCGTGCCTCGGCGACACGCCTCGGCGAGGCAGAGAATCGATTTCGTCGATGAAGAGCAAAAGCGGGATGTTCGCGGCGGCGGCTTCGAACGTCTGACGCATCGCGCGGATCGTGTCTGACTGATATGACGCGCCCGTCGCCGCCCACTGAGCAAAAGAACTGGAAATCATGGGCAGGTCGCAGGATGCCGCCAACGCGCTTGCGAACAAGGTCTTCCCCGTGCCGGGCGGGCCGACGAGGAGTGCGCCCGTGTCAACCTCACTCCACGCGATCTCGCCGGCGCGATATGCCGCGATGTCCGCAACGAGATCAGCCGCCCAGCGTGCCGCGTCACCGTAGCCCGCGAGGTCCTCGACGCGGGGTGAAGTCGGCCGCAGAATGTCGACCTTGCCGCCGCTGCCGCGCCGCGAGGCGTTCCGGGCAGCTTCCTTCTCCTGCTCTTCCACACGCCTGATAGCCGACTCGGCCCGCTTCCGCTCCTCGACGGCGATCTGGACGCGGACCAGGCGTTCGGCGGCCGCCTCGTCGGCGCCATAGACGAGAGCGTAATCGAGGGCGTGGTAAGGCATCCGACGCGCCGGAAGGTCGGCCGGCCAGTCGATCTGACGCCCGAAATGATCGGAAACGATCTGTGCGACGTCTTCATGGCGGTCGTCGCGAAGGTCGAATTCCGCGAGCGCGAAGAGCCGGATCTCGTCGTCGAACGGATCGTCGTCGTCATCCCGCGTCATGATGATATGGCGGCCGAGATCGGCCGCGCGAGCGAGCAGCGACAGGTCGAAGCCGCGCCCCCACTGGTAGTGGTCGAACGAGAGGTGAAGCGACTTCCCGATCGTCCGGATAACGGTGTTAGTCCAGCCGTCCGCGCCGCACTCGACGAGCCAGACGCCGGGGACGCCCAGAACGATCCGGTCGCGGAATGCATGCATCAGGCCGGAACGCTCGAGCACGATCCGCGCGACGCGCTGCGACGGACGGAGATCGGGACCGGGATCCGGATCGTCGTCATCGTCTTCGTCGGCGTGGAGGATGTCCGACGCGAGGTCGTGGATGTCGTCGAGGATGAGGGCATCGGGCGCGTCGTCGCGCCCACCGCCCAGGAGGCGGAGGTTCTTGGCCATCGGTGGTCTCCGGTTCCCCGCCTGCCGACGTAGCCGGCCCTGCGAGAGGTCAAAGGAATTCGGACGCTAGCGCGAACTTCTTAAGAAGTCCTTACCCGTCGTCTTTTTCCGGGGTCTCTGCGAGCGTCTTCGAGTACTGGCGCATCCGGAGGCGCATCAGGTGTTCGCTCAGACCCGCTTCCCGGTGCCTGCCGACGAGCGCGTGGAGATCGCGCTGGAAGTCCTCGACGAGAGGCGCGGCCTCTTCCATGCGCTCAATCACGGGATCAGGGACCGGTTTGCCGCCGAGCCACCTCTCGGCGGTGCGCTTCGCGACGCCCAGGACGTACATCGTCTCCTCGACATAGATCCCACCGGCGAGGCGTTTCACGAGCGCCAGGAATCTGTAGTGCGTGGGATCGTCAGTCCGGATGTCGGGGTCGCGGTCTTCGGTCATGTCTTCCGGAATAGCGGTGGCGGCTGGCGCGAGGCGGGTGTCGGGGAATGTCGCACACGGGTGACATTTCGTGGCGCTATGGCAGCCGTGCGTGACATTCGCCATCGGCGAACGAACCGGGATCGCGTCCACCGATGTTTACCGAAACGTCGGAAATCACCGGGAACGGACGGTGAAATCGGGACTTGCGCCGAAACACGCAAACCCCTACAGAGCAGGCACCGGGCGCGTAGCTCAGCGGGAGAGCACCTCGTTCACACCGAGGGGGTCACAGGTTCAATCCCTGTCGCGCCCACCATTTACTGGCCTGATTTCATTGGATTATTTCTGATATGGTGATCGGCTCTTGAGAAGCCAACCACCTTTTCGGCCAGCGAAACGAACTAAATCGATGGTCGGCGCCTTCCCGCCCTGCCCGTCGAAAGCGCCTTCCCGACGTTTTTGTTGGCATCTGGGTGCTGGTGCCCGTAGACTTTCATCAGCATCTCGCGAGTCATTGATAGATAGGCCGTGATGTCGCCCACATCCTCGCCGGCCCAGAGCAGCCATGTCGCGCGGGTGTGGCGGAGGGAGTGTCGGACGAAGGGATGCCCCTCGCCGAAGACCTGATCGAATGCCTTGGCCAAAGCCTTCTTCGGGTCCGATGGCTTGCCCCGATATTCGCAGACATATGTCTTCGTCTTCGCCGACCGACGAGCGTTAGTCCTCAGACGATCAGGGATGCGGATCGACCCGGCTTGCTTCGTCTCCGACACGTCTTTGCCCGGAAAGGCGCAGTAGAAGACGCCGGACTCCGGATCGAGAAAGGGCCGGCCTTCCTGGCGAACCAGACTGGCCTGCCAGATCCGACGCGAGCGCGTTCCAGTGTAGAGAGGTGCCAGGACGAAGGGCACGATATGCCGCATTGGGAAGCGCTTCGTCGTGTGTTCGTGCTGCACCTTGCGGGTCTTGTAGAGATGCCAGAAAAGCGCGGCTGCCTGATCCCTCGTCAGATAGTCGCGACGGCTCTTGCCCTTCTGCGGGATCGTGACGGTCGGCTTGTCGCGACAGAGCTTGCGTGCATGCGCCCTGGCGATCGCCGCTCGGAACTCGTCCAGCTCTCGGCGGGCAAAGGGTAGCTTACCCCGCCATTCGACATAAGCCTCACAGGTGTCCACGCCAATATCCGAAAGCTGCTTGTCGCCCCAGAACTCGATCAGCTTCTTCGCCCGCATCCGAAGATCGTCAGGAACGGCGACGCGACGCAGTGCGGCTTCGACATAGGACAGGATCACCTCGGCGCAGCCGACGTCCTCCGCCATACGGTTCTTCTCGGGCGCCGCCCGCTGCCTGTCGTAGAGGTATGCGGATAGGGCCTCTTCGGCCTCTCCCGCTCGGCTTCCAGGAAGCCCGTCGTAACGGCCTTCTTACCGTCCTTGATGACCCAGCGGGCGGCCTGGCGGATAGATCCATCCTGATTGCGGCGTGTAGCGTCGAGCCACAGGCGGGCGGGCTCACGTTTTCTCGGTATTAGCGGTCTTCTCCGCTATGCCCTCGGCCAATCCCGATGGGCTAATTAGCGGGATGTGTGTGATCGCTTCCCGATGCGATCGAGTGCGGCCAGTGCCGCAGCCGTGTTTCCGACCTTGGGAAGCCGGGGTCGATCGGGCGCCCTTTCCGCCATACGGACGCGGGCTGGCAAACGGCTTTGAAATGGGACCCCTCATCGGCGTTCAAACGGGACCCCTCCGCGGGTGTCGGATGCGCAACGGCCTCGTGATCGCGAAGCCATAGGCGAAGCGATGACGAGGCCGTTGCGTACGGCGCTAGGGCAGTCGATCAGAGGCGGTTCTTGAAGCGCCAACTCTCGTTGCCGGTCTCGATGATGTCGCAGTGGTGGGTCAGCCGATCGAGGAGTGCCGTCGTCATCTTGGCGTCACCAAAGACCGAGGGCCATTCGCCGAAGGCGAGATTGGTGGTGACGATCACCGACGTCTGCTCGTAGAGCCAGCTGATCAGGTGGAACAGGAGCTGGCCGCCGGACTGGGCGAACGGCAGATAGCCGAGTTCGTCGAGGACGATGAAGTCCACCGTGTGAGGTAGTCCGCCATGCGTCCCTGCCGGCCCGCCCGTCCTTTCGCCTCGAGCTTGTTGACGAGGTCGACGACGTTGAAGAAGCGGCCCCAGGCGCCTGAGCGGATGCGGGCTCGGGCGATGGCGATCGCCAGATGGGTTGAACCGCCCCGGGTTTGCCGGAGGCCGTTTGGTTTAAGTTACGCTGCTATGTTTTGCTGCTCCAGCATGGCGTAGTAGCGTTCCTAGGCTTCCGCCGGCGGGATGTTGCCGATGGGCTCCAGCAG
Organism: Fulvimarina manganoxydans; assembly: GCF_900176465.1. GTDB lineage: Bacteria > Pseudomonadota > Alphaproteobacteria > Rhizobiales > Rhizobiaceae > Fulvimarina > Fulvimarina manganoxydans. The sequence goes on along the minus strand of NZ_FWXR01000001.1, from coordinate 2,678 downwards.
CCGGCGATTGTTGAACCAGTCGACCCAGGACAAGGTAGCGAATTCGACCGCTTCGAAGCTGCGCCATGGTCCGCGTCGGTGAATGACCTCAGCCTTGTAGAGGCCATTGATCGTCTCAGCGAGAGCGTTGTCATAGAGCCTGTTATGAATCGGTTTTGATGGTTTTGCGTTGATTGATCATGTCAGACCGTCGCTTCTCCGATCCGACCGACGTTTCCGATGAAGAGTGGGCTTTAGTCGCGTCCTATCTTCGGCTTCTCGACGAAGAAGCCGGTCAGCGCGACCATGACCTTCGCGAGGTCTTCAACGGGTTGCGATACGTGGTGAAGACGGGCATCCCATGGCGCTTCTTGCCGCATGACCTGCCGCTTTGGGCGGCTGTCTATCAGCAGATGCAGCGCTGGCTCGCGGCGGACTGCTTTGTCGACATCGCCGACGATCTTCGCGCGGTCCTGCGCATGACCGCGGAACGCGAACCCGGTCCGTCGGCGGCGGTTCTGGACAGTCGCACGCTCCGCTCCTCCCCGAAAGCGGCGAGCGGGCCGGATACGACGGTGCCAAACGCAAGAACGGCTCGAAGATCCATCTTGGCACCGATACGATCGGATATCCGATCGGCTTGGAGACAACGCCGGCCAATGTGGGGAATCGGGATGTGGTCGCGCGATTAACGCCAGCGATCAAGACAGAGACCGACGGCAGCGTCGAGAGAGCTATGGCGGAAGCTGGGTGATGACGGTCTGAGAGAGGCGGCGTATCGAGGCGGGTGATCAAGCCTGCTAGAACCTCCCGTAGGAGCGATACGCCCATGACGGCGGATAGCACCGTTTCCGCCTTTCGACATCCCGACACGATTGATGATCCCCTGACCACAGTCCTGCGCGACGGCGCCCGGCGTCTTCTTGCCGAGGCGATCGAGGCGGAAGCCGCTGCCTTCCTCGCCGCGATGCAGGAGAAGCGACTTTCCGATGGTGGCGCTCGTTTCGTTCGCCATGGCCACGGCCCGAAGCGAGCGATCCAGACCGGCATCGGCCCGGTTCCGGTCAAGCGGGCGAAGGTTCGCGATCGTGGCGCCGGCGATGGCGTCGGCAGCGAACGCGTCACCTTCACCTCTGCGGTCCTGCCGGCCTCTCGCGATGTCGCTCGATGCGTTCCTCGCTCGGATCGACGTGCGATCCGTTCGCTTCGCGAACGCTCCTCACGGGTGCGCCGCACGACGAGCCTCGATGCCTTGCTGCCGGTCCTTTACCTGCGGGGCCTTCGACGGGAGACTTCCAAGAGGCGCTCACAGCCTTGCTCGGCAAGGACGCGCCGAACCTTTCGCCGTCGGTGATCTCTCGGCTGAAGGACGACTGGCAGGGCGATTACGACCGCTGGCAGCGACGCGATCTCTCCGCCCGCCATTACGTCTACGTCTGGGCTGACGGCGTCTACCGCCAGGCACGCATGGAAGACGCCGCCGCCTGCATGCTGGTGATCATCGGCGCGACGCCGGAGGGAAAGAAAGAACTCGTCGGCTTCCAGATGGGCGTGCGCGAGAGCACTCAAAGCTGGCGCGAACTCCTCGTCGATCTGAAGGCTCGCGGACTTGCCATCGCGCCTGAAGTCGCAGTCGGTGATGGCGCCATGGGCTTTTGGAAGGCGCTCGATGAGATTTTTCCAGGAACGAAGCACCAGAGGTGTTGGGTTCACAAGGTCACGAACGTCCTGAACAAGGTCCCAAAGTCGGTGCAGCCGAATATGAAGGCCGATCTGCGAGAGGTCCGTGATGCGCCGGATCGTGCCAGCGCCGAGGCTGCCATCGCGATGTTCGAGGAGAGTGAGGCGGTGAACGAGAACAGTCCAGTGGACTGTTCTCCCGCCGAACAGCGTCAAATATCCGAAGGCCGTCCACTGCCTGACGAAAGATCGCGAGGCGCTCCTCGCCTTCTTCGACTTCCCGGCGGAACATTGGGATCATTTGCGCACGGCCAACCCGATCGAGAGCGTCTTCGCCACTGTCCGGCACCGAACCGTGCGAACGAAAGGCGCCCTGTCGCACAAGACCGCCAAGCTCATGGTCTTCAAGCTCGTCATGGCGGCTTCGAAGACCTGGCGAAGGCTGAAAGGCGAAAATCGCTTGCCGATGGTCATCGCAGGCGTCAAATTCGCCGACGGTGTCGCGATCATTCCCGATGCAAATCAACGCGTCGCCTGATCGGCTCCATCACCCAATTTCGGCCATAGCTCGCGTCGAGAAGGCGTTCGTCGATCAGGGCTACACCGGAAAGAAGGCCACCGCGGCAGCAAGCCAGAACGGCGTCGAACTCTAGGTTGTCCGTCTGCCGGAGGCCAAGCGGGGCTTCGTCGTCCTACCCCGCCGCTGGGTGGTAGAGCGATCCTTCGCATGGGCGACCCGTTTTCGCCGCCTCGTCAAGGATTACGAACGCTATGCAAGCACACTTACAGGTTTACACATGGTCGCATTTGTTTGAATCATGCTAAAACAGACCACTCTACTCGCCGCCGGTCCATGGCAGGCTCTAGCAGCTGCTCCTAGCTATCTCCGACGCACTTTAACTCCGCGCGTAGACATCCTCGATCCGCACGATGTCGTCCTCGCCCGTATAGCTGCCGACCTGGACCTCGATGAGCTTCAGGTCGATCTTGCCGGGATTGTGCAGCCGGTGGACGCAGCC